>NC_005363.1:2521966-3782950 GCF_000196175.1 Bdellovibrio bacteriovorus HD100 | reverse complement strand
GTGATTCCCCTCAAGCGCTGGGACCTCTTAACAAGGGGAGCTGAAGTTTTCAACAGTTGACCTTCATGTCGCAATGTGCTTTATTAATGCCCCACGTATCTAGTTGGAACCAACTTTGTGGAATACATATATAGGTGTCTTTGACGTCATTTAGCGTCGTAAAAAAACCCTGGGGAGATAGTTATGAAACGTACATACCAACCATCCAATAAACGTCGTAAAACCACACACGGTTTCCGCGCTCGTATGGCTACTAAAGCCGGTCAAGAAGTTCTAAATCGTCGTCGCGCTAAAGGTAGAAAGCGTCTGACGGTTTCTACTGGTGGAAAATAATTCCGCACAAGTAATTAAGAGAAGCTCTGAATTTCTCTCTCTAAAACAATCGGGTAAAAGACACTGGCCTACAAAGTGGTTGCTTCTGAATTATCAGAAAAACCAGGTAGGTCAGTTGCGTTTTGGCGTGACCGCTAGTCGCAAGACTGGATCGGCCGTCGTACGCAATAAACTCAAGCGTTGGACCAGAGAATACTTCCGCAGCTTCCTTGTGGCGGGACAAACCCTTGAAGCCGACATCAATCTTATCTTTAAACCTATGGAAGCAAACTTTTACAAAGGTCTCAGTCATGAGGAATTTGTCAAAGCTATGGACCGTGGTTTGGAAACTCTACGAAAACACCTTTAAGTACATCTTATGGGTTTTCATTGGGGCTTACCGAACCATCGGGACGACTCACTTAGGTGGATCCTGTCGATTCGAACCAAGTTGTTCTGCCTATGCACTCGAAGCCATTAAGACTCATCATACACACAAAGCCATTTGGTTAATCACCAAAAGGGTTTGCAAGTGCCGACCGGGAGGACCTTATGGTTATGATCCGGTTCCTCTTGCAAAGGGAGTAATCAATGCAACAAAAGAATAACAACCCGTCATTCTTTGATCCCAAAACACTTATCGCCGTGGCTGCCGTAGCTATTGTTTACTACGGGTGGAACACTTACCTCGGTAAAAAATATCCTGACTATAACAAGCCAAAAACTCAGACCGAGCAATCCAGCAAACCAGCGACCGCTGCGACCACTTCTGAAACTCCTGCTGCCACAGCAAACACCGTCGATACAAAATCTGAAATCATGGAAACGCCAACAACGGCGAAAGAATTCCATTTCGAAAACGACAAAGTTTCCTTTGTTATGACCAGCTTCGGTATGGGTTTGAAGGGTTACACCATCAACAACTACCAGGATAAAGAAAAGAACAACATCAAGCTGGGTGTTTCCAATACGGATGGTCTGTTTGAAATGCGCTGGGCAGGGGACTCTAAACCTCTGACATTTGATGTGGCGGAACAGGCTCCTGGACATTACGTGGGGACCGCTCAAGTTGGCGAAACGGTCATTAAACGTGAATTGAAGTTCAACTCTGAGACGTCCTCTTTCACTAACACGATTTCCGTAACCAACCCGACAGAAGACTTTAAAAAAGGCTTCTCTTTGTTGATTCCGGAATCCATCCACACGCACGCTTCCACGTCCTTCCTGTTCCCTTCCTATGAACATCAGGATTTCTTTGTCACTCACAACGGTGGCAAACACGACACTGTGAATTTCAGCGGCGCTACCGAAGATGTGGTGAAGGACTTCCCTGCGACGTCTCTTGTGTCAGTAAGTTCCCAGTACTTTGCAGCGGCTATTTTGGACAAGTCCGAGATTATGCCGGAAGTGAAACTGAATGCTCAGATCAACGCTAAAACCGCGATGGCTGAACTGGTTTACAAGCCAGCCTCTGTGAAGCCTGAAATGACTTTCTCCGAGGTGTTCTATGCCGGTCCTAAATCCATCGATGCTTTGAAAGCGGTGGATCCAGAAATGGCAAGCCTGATTGATTTTGGTTTCTTCGGCTTTATCGCCCGTCCACTTCTTTATGTGATGAAAGCGGCTCACTCTGTTGTTGGCAACTGGGGTTTTGCGATCATCATTCTGACTTTGCTGGTTCGTTTGTGCGTATTGCCGTTCAATATCATGTCCTTCAAATCCATGAAGGCGATGCAAAAGGTTCAGCCGATCATCCAGGGTCTGCGTGAGAAGTACAAAGAAGATCCAATGCGTTTGAACCAGGAAATGATGGCCGTGATGAAACAAAACGGCGCCAATCCCCTGGGCGGCTGTCTGCCGATGCTGCTTCAGATCCCGGTGTTCTTCGCTTTGTACCGCGTGATTGGTTCTTCCATCGAGCTTTACAATTCTCCGTTCATCCTGTGGATCACGGACCTGAGCTCTCATGACAAGTTCTATGTGTTGCCGGTTTCCATGGCGGTCTTCATGTACATTCAGCAGAAGATCACTCCAAGCACGATGGATCCAACTCAGGCGAAGATCATGGCGTTCCTGCCAGTGGTGTTCTCGCTCTTCATGTTGCAACTTCCGGCCGGTCTGACTCTTTATATGGTTGTCAGTACGCTGTTTGGTATCATCCAGCAATGGCTGATCATGAGAGAGCCAAAGACCAAAGCGGTCACCGCTTAGTCTTTGGGTGATGATTTTAGATTTATTTTATATTTATAAATAGGAGGCATAATGGGTTTTTTTAGTAAGCTTTTCGGGGGGAAAAGCAAAGGTGCTAACAATGAAGTGGAAGCCCTTGTTGAAAAAACTTTGGAAGGGATCATCGAGAAAGCTCAGTTTGAACTGTCTTTCGAGATCGTGACTGAAAAAGAAGAAGACGGCTCCGTAACATTGGCAGTTCAGTTCTCTGGCGCTGATGAAGAGATTCTGAAAGACAAAAAAGGACAAATGCTGGATGCATTCCAGTTGTTCTTAAAACGCGTGATCCAGCACAACTTCCCTGAAGATAAAACAAATATCACAGTGGACTGCGGTGGATACCGTGATGAATCCGCAAATGCTCTGATCGAGCGTGCGGAAAACCTGAAAGCAATCTGCATCGAGCAGGGGAAATCTGTTTATTACAGAGCTCTGCCGCCGAAAGATCGCAAAGTTGTTCACCAGTACCTGGCAAAAGATCCGCGCGTAAAAAGCCGTTCTTTGGGTGATGGTCTGTACAAAAAAATCAAAATCTATCCGGCTAAAGGCGGCTCTAACAATGCTGCTGGTGCGGAAGAAGCTGCTCACGACTAGTGAGCTTTAAGTGGGGCCTATGATCCGCGGAGATCGTGATAAAGATACAATCTGTGCGATCTCCACTCCTCATGGAGTGGGCGGTATCTCTGTTATCAGAGTCAGTGGGCCCCAGACTTTGAATATCGTCTCCAAAATCTGCCAGTTTTTGCCGGCACATCCTGAGTCTCATAAAGTCTATTTTGGGAATCTGAAAAATTCCCAGACGGGTGATGAGATTGATGAGGTTCTGGCAACCTACTTTAAAGAAGGCCGCTCTTTTACGGGTGAAGAGGTTATTGAAATCTCCTGCCACGGAAGTCCGCTGATCTGCCAAACTATTCTAAATCAATTAGTCAATCTGGGGGCTCGTCCGGCCGATCGTGGGGAATTCACTTTCCGTGCGTTCATGAACGGGAAGCTGGATCTGGTTCAGGCGGAATCCGTTCTTTCTTTGATTGAGTCCCAAAGTCAGCAGGCCGCGAAACTGGCTTTGCGCCAGCTTAAAGGGACCCTTTCCCACAAGCTTGAAGAGATTGAAGATGATATGACCTGGATTTTGGCGCACGCCGAAGCCAGCATTGATTTTTCCACTGAGGGCATTGAAGTCATCGAAGAAAACGTCATTCAGGTCCGTCTGAAAAAAATCGAAGCGGGTCTGAAAGAGCTGGTGGCCACTTTCAAAGTGGGCCGTCTGCTGAAAGATGGTTTCCGCATTGTTCTGACGGGCCTTCCGAATGTGGGTAAATCAAGTTTGTTGAACTTGTTCCTGGAAGATGAACGGGCCATCGTGACCGACATCCCGGGGACCACCCGTGATGTGATTCACGGGGATACGACTTTTGAAGGCGTGAAGTTCACTTTCGTCGACACCGCCGGTCTTCGTGATGAAGCCACGGATTTGGTGGAGAGAATTGGTATCCAGAAAAGTTATGAAGCCCAGAATGAATCCGATGTGGTGTTCTTTGTTTACGACATCGAAAAGGGCCTGGGGGCTGAAGAGCTGCAGATTTTGGAGTCTTTGGATCCGGCAAAAACCTATATTCTGGCCAATAAAACCGACAAAATAGGGGGGTCTAAACCCCTGGAAACTGTCGAAAAAACACTGAAAAACAGTAAATTTTTCCAAAAACTCGCCGACCCCGCGGCTTTCTTCACAAGAAGGGTGTTCTTTGTCAGCGCTCTTGATAAAAAGGTGCGTTCCGAGGTGCTTAAGGACCTGGTGAAAGAGTTCGCCGATTTGCAGGTGGAAAACACAGTGCTGATTTCCAACGCCCGTCATTTCGAGAATCTGACCCGCGCCCTTGAAAACACCCAACGTTCACAATCAGTCGTGGCGCAAGGGTTGGGGGCTGAGTTTTTGGCTCTTGAGTTTAAAGAAGCTCTCATTGCGATTCACGAAACTTTGGGGAAACGGTTTGATGATCAGATCATGGACCGCGTCTTTAAAGAGTTTTGTATCGGGAAATAATTATGGCTAACAAAAAGTATGATGTGATTGTTGTCGGTGCCGGCCACGCGGGTATTGAGGCGTGTCTGTCTTCCGCACGTTTGGGTCTGAACACCTTGATGGTGACTACCAACACGGATCGTATCGGTTACATGAGTTGCAACCCGTCCATCGGGGGACTTGCCAAGGGACACATGGTTCGAGAGATCGATGTGTTGGGCGGTCAGATGGGTGTTGCAGCTGATGAAACCTGCATCCAGTACAAACGCTTGAACGCCTCTAAAGGTCCCGCGGTTCGCGGCACCCGTGTTCAGAACGACAAGCACTTGTATTCTCAATTCCAGAAAGAGGCTTTATACAACCAGCCAAACCTTGAGGTTCTTCAAGGCGAAGTAAAACGCCTGATCCTGGAAAAGGATCTGTGTGTGGGTGTGGTGTTGCAAGACGGCTCCGAGATTTTCGGAAAAGCGACCATCATCACCACCGGCACATTCATGAACGGGGTTATGCATATCGGTCTTCGCCAGGAGGCCGGCGGCCGGGTGGGGGATCAGCCTTCCATCGGTTTGTCTGATCAGTTGGCGCAATTCGGTTTTGAGGTGAAACGCCTAAAAACCGGAACTCCGGCGCGTTTGCTGAAAGACTCTATCGACTGGTCTAAAACCATCCCGCAAGCCGGGGATGAAAAGGTTTATCCTTTCAGTTTCAGATCCTCGGATAAGTTGAAACTTCCCCAGGTGCTTTGTTACCTGACCCGCACCACCGAAGAAACTCACGACATCATCCGTGGGAATCTGGATAAATCCCCTATGTACTGCGGGATTATTGAAGGTGTGGGCCCTCGTTATTGCCCGTCGATTGAAGACAAGATCACCCGCTTTGCGGAAAGAACCAGCCACCAGACATTCCTGGAACCGGAAGGTCTTTCCACGGATTTGATTTATCTGCAGGGTATTTCCACCAGCCTTCCGGAAGACGTTCAGGATCGTTTCTTAAAAACCATCCCGGGTCTTGAGAATGTGAAAGTTGCACGCTACGGCTATGCCGTTGAGTACGACTATATTGAGCCGACTCAGATCTGGCATCGCCTGGAAACCAGAACCATTCGTCAGTTGTTCCTGGCCGGACAGATCAACGGAACTTCCGGTTATGAAGAAGCAGCCGCTCAAGGTCTGATTGCCGGAATCAATGCGGCTCACAGTATTTTGGGTCGTGAGGAGTTCATTTTGGGCCGCGATCAAGCCTATATGGGTGTGATGATCGACGATCTTGTGACGAAGGGCACGCGCGAACCGTATCGCATGTTCACCTCGCGCGCAGAACACCGTTTGGTTTTGCGAGAAGATAATACTATTGACAGGTTGAGTGACCTGGGTCGCAAACTGGGTCTTGTTTCTGCAGAGTCTTTCGAGCTTTTGACGAATCTGCGGGAGCGTCGTCAGGTTTTGCACGATCGATTGAAGAACACCGTGCTTTATCCGACCAAAGACATTCAAGCGATTCTGGCGACAATTCCGACTCCAGCTATGTCGAAGTCTTTAACTTTCGAGGAGTTGCTGCGTCGTCCTGAACTTACGAGTTCACACCTGGAACTGCTGAATTTTGAGCTGGATCCGGATCCAAATGTGGTTGAGCCGGTGGAAATTGAAGTGAAGTACTCAGGTTACGTGAAACGTCAGATGGACCTCATTGTTCAGTCAAAAAGACTGGAAGAAATGCTCCTTCCAGACGACTTGGCGTATGCTGAAATCCGCGGTCTTTCCAATGAAGAGAAGGATAAGCTGCTGCGCGTCAAGCCCCGTACCTTAGGTCAAGCTCAACGCATAAGTGGTGTCAATCCATCCGCTATTCAGGCTATAATGATCCATCTAAAAGGTCATAAAAAGATCAAGGAGATGGGGCTTGAAGGACAATCAGGAGCAGGCAGCACCGATAGTATACTGGCGCATTGATGAGTGGTTCCCTGATCTAAGTCCAGATCTTAGAACTCGACTTAAGACCTATCACGAAGAGCTTTTAAAGTTTAATCGCACACTGAATCTTATTTCGGCCAAAACAGTTTTTGTGGCCGATGCTTTGCATTTTGCTGATTCTATCATGGCCTCTCAGGCCATCATGAAATCCAATCCAAGCCTGGATAAAATCTATGACCTGGGGTCTGGCAACGGCTTCCCAGGGATGATCTTTGCCCTGCTGTATCCGAAAGTGCAAGTGGTGCTGGTTGAGTTTGATCAGAAGAAGTGTGAATTCTTGAACCACGTCGCGGGTGTTCTAAAACTTTCGAATGTCACCGTTGAGAACAGAACCATCGAGTCTTTCCCGGATGGGTCTATGAAGTATGTGATGGCCCGAGGGCTGGCGAATATTTCCAAGTCTATTATGATGACCCGTAAAGTAGTCCCTAAAGGTGGGGTTTTTTATCACCTGAAAAGTGAAGAGTGGGGGATTGAGGTGGGAGACATCCCAACTCAGCTTTGTTCCGTATGGGCGCCGTCACTTGTGGGAGAATACAAGCTTCCTATCGGGGCTATTAAGTTTTCTGTGGTGAAAACAGACAAAATCGCGTGATGTTCCACGTGGAACATCAACAATAATCGAATTAATGACCCCCGGCCGCTGGTTCGGGGGTTTTTTCTTCCCCAAGGCCGACTTCTTTCATTCTTTCTTTCACATCCCAGCTTTTCTTTGCGTTTCTGAAGCGCTGCTGGGTCTGATAGGACGCCCACTCCTGTGGGTCGGGCCAAGGCTCACCCTTTTTAAAAGCTTTGTTGTATGAGCGCTTGGATTCTTTCCGACGGGCCTCGATTTTAAGTTCGAGGTACTGCTTTTCCTGCTCCAGGCGGATGATCTTTTCTTTTGATTCTCGCACACGCTTTTGGGCGTACTTGATTTGACCTGTTTGCGGAACAACTTCGGCCAGTTCTTTCTCGAAACCCTCGAGTCCTTTTTTTTCCGACTCAAGGGCGGCGGCCGTGGCGCCAAGTTGTGACTGATAGTCGGTGAATATAGGATCCTTCAGCTCCGGGTTTGGATCGGGCTTATTACAGGCTAAGAGGCATAAACTGAGGATGCACAGGGTGATTAATCTCATAAAAACACTTGTTCCACGTGGAACATCGGCAAAAACAGCGAAAAACATAAGGTGTGGCGCGAAAAACTAGTCTTTATTCTTGAATGTTCACGCAAAAAGGAGGACTTTTTTACCTCAAGGAGGAAAAATGGCAAAAACAATCTGCATAGCGAATCAAAAGGGTGGTGTTGGTAAGACAACGACGTCTGTGAACCTCTCTTCCGCCTTGGCGTCTCTTGGAAAAAGAGTTCTTTTGATCGACATGGACCCTCAAGGTAATGCCTCCAGTGGTTTGGGTATCAAAAGATACGAAAGCCAGGATGCGAATAGCTACCATGTGCTTATCGGCGAAAAAACTCTGACCGAGGCTACTCAAAAGACATCCAACCCAAACCTTCAAGTATCCACGGCTAATCCTGATCTGGTGGGCGCGGAGATTGAATTGGTTGATATGCCGCAGCGTGAATACCGCCTGAAACAAGCCATTGCGACAGTCGCTGACCAGTATGACTTCGTGATCATCGATTGCCCTCCATCATTGGGTCTTTTGACTTTGAACTCCTTGAATGCGGCGGACAGTTTCCTGGTTCCTCTTCAGTGTGAGTACTATGCACTTGAAGGGCTTAGTCAGCTGTTGAATACCGCGGGACTAATCAAAAAGAACTTGAATCCTCAACTGCATATCGAAGGCATCGTTCTGACGATGTTTGATATCCGGAATAATCTGAGTCACCAAGTTGTGACCGAGATTAAGAACCACTTTGGCGAAAAAGTATTCAACGCCATCATACCAAGAAATGTACGCCTCAGTGAGGCACCAAGCCATGGACAATCCATCTTCGAGTACGACAGCAAATCCATCGGCGCCGTCAGATACCTGGAGCTTGCACGCGAAGTGATAGCACGCTCTGAAGTGAAAGTGACGCCGGAAATGGCTCCACAGACAGAACAAATGGCATAAGAAGGGGAATTTAAATGTCTGATATTGCTGTAGAATCCTCAAACAAGAAAAAAGGTCTGGGCCGCGGCCTGGGCTCCCTGCTCGGTGGCCCGGCTCCGGAGCAAACTCCGGCGGCTCCCAAGGCTGCTGCTGCTGCCCCATCTATTAATAATACTGTAGCTTCAACTCCCGCTCCAGCGGCTGCTCCTCAAGTAGCGACACCCGTCGCCCCTCCCGTAGATCCTGAGAGCAAAATCTGGAAAGTGGGAATTGACAAGCTTTCACCTGGTCAATACCAGCCTCGTAGAACATTTGAGAAAGAGCCGCTTCAGGAACTTGCTCAGTCTATTAAAGAGAACGGTATTCTTCAGCCCATCGTGGCTCGTCGTACGGCTTCCGGGAAACTGGAAATCGTGGCCGGTGAACGCCGCTGGCGTGCATCCCAACTGGCGGGATTGCATGAAGTTCCAGTTATCCTTAAGAATTACGACGACAAACAAGCGCTGGAACTGGCGATTGTTGAGAACATTCAGCGTGAAGATCTGAATCCGATCGAGGAAGCTGAAGGTTATTCCCGTCTGATTTCTGAGTTCAAATTGTCCCAGCAGCAGGTGGCTGAAAAAGTCGGCCGTGATCGTGCGACGGTGGCCAACGCCGTTCGTTTGTTGTCTTTGCCTGACTCTGTGAAAGAGATGATCTCTGGAAATGAACTTTCCGTGGGTCACGCAAAAGTTCTTCTGTCTTTGCAGGATCCGAAGAAACAGATCGAATTTGCGAAAAAAGTGGTGAACGAAAAAATCGCGGTTCGTAAGCTTGAAAAAATGGTGCAAGCCGTCGTGAAAGGTCACGAGGAAGTTGAAGAGGCGCCAACTTTTGATTCTAATGTAACCCAGCGTTTGATTTCTGGTTTGAGCGATGAGCTTCAGAAAATGCTGGGTACGAAAGTGAACATTGATTACGCCAATTCAAAAGGTAAAATCACCATTCACTTCTATTCCGATGATGAACTGACCAATATGGTAGATAGGCTTAAAGAAGGATGGCAGTAAACCTTTCCCCCGCACTCCAAGAAGATCTTTTGACTGGTCATGTGACGGCAATCCTTGACCAGGGGACCCATTTCGAAGGAAAGCTCAGCTTCGAGGGGACGGTTCAGATTGGTGGCGACTTTAAGGGGGAAATCTTTACTAAGGACACCATCGTTATCAACGAAGGGGCCTCTGTCACGGCCCAGATCGAAGCCGATACTATCGTTATTTCCGGCCGGGTTGAGGGAAATCTCTTTGCCCGTCGCAGGGTTATAATGCACCCTCCGGCCATCTTCAAAGGCACCGTAACATCCCCAAGTCTGCGTATCGACGAAGGGGTCGTTTTCGAGGGTGCGTCCTACATGCCTAAGTCTTAGGCAGCGAACATTATCATCTAGAAATACGCCTTGACCTGTTCAGGCCGCCAATGCTAATTCCGAAGGTCAAAAAATCAGTAGGGATTTCAACAAAATGGACATTTTTGCACAACTAGGTATCAATACCACGGCCGGCATTCAGTTTGTGTTCTTCGCAATCGCTTTGATCTTTTTAAGCAAAGTCGTTTTCGGTCCTTATGCTCATGCATTGGAAGAAAGAGAAAGAAGAACCAAGGGCGGTGAAGATCTTGCTCTTGAATATCAAAATAAATCCGTAGAGTTGCAGACAGAGTACGAGGTTAAAACCCGTGATCTGAACAGTCAGATGAAGTCCATCATCGATGCGGCCAAATCTCAGGCGACCAAAGATTACGAATCTGCAGTATCCAAAGCACGCACAGAGGCTGACAAACTTGTTCAGGACAACAGAACACAAATCACCAGAGCGGTTGCGACTGCGGCGGGCGAGTTGAAGTCCCAGACAAACTCTGTAGCAATGGCAATCACCAGCAAGCTTCTTGGTAAATAAGAGAGTAGTGCATATGAAATTGATTTTGAATCTATTGGTACTTCTGGCTCCGGCAGCAGTATTCGCAGCAGGCGGCGGTCACGGCGACGGACACATCCCAACTTCCACAATCATGTTCCAGGCGATCAACCTGACGATCCTGTTTGCGGCGATCATCTATTTCACTAAAGATGCAATCGTATCCTTCTTTGCAGGTCGTAAAGCGGCTTATCTGGAAGCAGCTCAGAAATCCGCGTTCGCGCGCGAGCAAGCTGAAAAAGAATTCGTTGATATCAAAAACAAACTGGCCAATCTGGATCAGACTCGAGAAGAGAACCTGCGCAAAGCACAGACTCACGCAGAAGATCTTAAGAAACAAATCCTTGAAGAGGCCAATGACGTTACCAAGCGTATTAAAAATGATGCCGAACTGACAGCACGTCTTGAAGTTCAGCGCGCTCAAAAAGAGCTTCGCACCCAGCTTCTGCAGGATTCTGTTGAAGCCGCTCGCATCGTTTTGACGAAGGATCTTGGTTCTTCCGATCAACAAAAATTGCAAAAAGATTTCATCAACAACGTTGGAGTGTAAGCCGATGAGAGTCAGCGAGATTTCCAAAAGATACGCAAAAGCCCTTCTGGCTGTCGCAAAACAAAAAGGCATCCACACTCAAGTGCACGCAGAACTGCAGGCATTGGTGAAATCCTTCGCGGGCGATGTCTCTGTAAAAAACTATTTCGAAAATCCAATGATCGGTTCTGATCAGAAGATCGCAGCTGTAAAAGCATCTTTGTCCGGCAAAGGTGTGTCTGAAGAAGTGGTGAACACACTTGTTCTGCTGGCTGAAAAAAACCGTTTCGGTGTTCTTGAGCAAATTTCCTTCGCATACCGCGATCTTCTTGATTTGGAAGAGGGCGTGACTCGCGGAGTGGTTCGTTCTGCCCAGCCTCTCGCGGCAGATGCTCAAAAAGACATCGAGCAAAAAATCACTAAAGTTTTGAATAAGAAAATCGTTCTGACGTACGAACAGGATCCTAAACTGCTTGGTGGCATCGTTGCCACTGTAGGCGGCTGGACATTCGATGACAGCATCGACACTCATCTTAAAAAATTAAATGAAGAACTAAACAGGAGAGCCAACTAACAATGGAAACACAAATCCGTGCTGACGAGATCAGTCGCGTTCTCAAAGAGCAAATCAATCAATACAACAAAAAGATTGAAGTAAGTGAAACAGGTAGCGTTCTTTCCGTAGGGGACGGGGTTGCTCGTATCTATGGTCTTGAAAACGCAATGGCTGGTGAGCTGGTAGAGTTCCCAGGTGAAGTATTCGGAATGGTTCTGAACCTTGAAGAAGGTTACGTTGGTGCCGTATTGTTCGGTGAAGACCGTCACATTAAAGAAGGCGACGTAGTTAAAAGAACGAAAAAAATCGTTTCCGTACCTGTAGGTGAAGCTCTTCTTGGTCGCGTTGTAGACGCCCTTGGTAACCCGATCGACGGTCGTGGCGCTATCAACACGCCTCACTCCCGTATCGTTGAAACCAAAGCTCCTGGTATCGTTTACCGTCACCCGGTTGAAGAGCCTCTTCAAACTGGTATCAAGGCGATCGACGCCCTTGTACCAATCGGCCGTGGTCAGCGTGAGTTGATCATCGGTGACCGTCAAACTGGTAAAACAACTATCGCAGTTGACACTATCATCAACCAAAAAGGTCTGAATGTTCAGTGCTTCTACGTAGCTATCGGTCAAAAACAATCCACAGTTGCCTTGGTAGTTGAAAAACTGCGTGCAGCGGGTGCTCTTGAGTACACGACTGTAATCGCGGCCAACGCTTCTGACCCAGCTCCACTTCAATACCTGGCTGCTTACTCCGGTACAGCTATGGCTGAATACTTCCGCGATACTGGCAGACATGCTCTTATCGTTTACGATGACTTGACGAAACAAGCTCAAGCTTACCGTCAGTTGTCTTTGCTTCTTCGTCGTCCTCCGGGCCGTGAAGCTTACCCAGGTGACGTATTCTATTGCCACAGCCGTTTGTTGGAACGTGCTTCCAAATTGTCTGCTGATAAAGGCGGCGGTTCTTTGACTGCATTGCCAATCATCGAGACTCAAGCGGGCGATATCTCTGCTTACATCCCTACCAACGTGATCTCCATCACTGATGGTCAGATCTTCCTTGAATCCGATCTATTCTACAAAGGTGTGCGTCCAGCGATCTCTGTAGGTAAATCCGTTTCTCGCGTGGGTGGTGCGGCTCAGATTAAGGCGATGAAACAAGTTGCAGGTTCCCTGAAACTTGAGCTTGCTCAGTTCCGTTCCATGGAAGCATTTGCTGCGTTTGCATCCGACCTGGATAAAGCGTCTCAGCAACAGCTTGCTCGTGGTCGTCGTCTGATCGAAGTGTTGAAACAGCCTCAATACTCTCCGGTAAAAGTTGAAGAGCAAATCATCATGATCTTCGCTGCTGGTAACGCGTTCGTTGACCAATACCCAGAGACAGACGTTAAGAGATACGAAAAAGAGATGATTGAGTTCTTGAAAAACAAGCACTCTGACATCATCAAAACGATCTCTGAGAAGAAAGCGATTGCTGACGATACTAAAAAAGCATTGTTGGCGGCTCTTGAAGAGTTCAAAGCAATCTTCCAACCTTCTAACAAGTAATTTGGTGCTTAAATGGCAAGCTTGAAGGATATCCGGGCTCAGATTGAGTCCACTAAAAACACCCAGCAGATCACGAAAGCGATGAAGCTCGTGTCTGCTGCAAAGTTGAGAAAGGCGCAGAATAACATCGTTAATATGCGTCCTTATGCTCTGGCTTTGCGTCAGGTGATTGCGGATATCGCTGTGACCAACAAAGTGTCGCATCCGTTGATGGAGAAGAAAGAACAAGTAAAGAATGTTTTGCTTGTTGTTATCACTTCTGATCGCGGTCTTTGCGGCGCTTTCAACAGCAATATCAACAAATTCGCTGAAGCTTATTACAACAGTAACAAGGCCTCCCTGGAGAAAATCGACTTCCTGTTCGTGGGTCGTCGTGGTCATGACTACTTCGCAAGACGTGGTATCAAAGCGGTGGATTACATCACCAAGCTTGATAAAGACATCTCCTATGAGCTGGCTTCCAAAGTTGCTAACCGTGTGATGAATGACTACCTCGAAGGTTCATACGACGAAGTTCGTATCGTTCACAATGAGTTCAAGTCTGCAATCTCTCAGGTGGTGACTGCTGAAACTCTTCTTCCAATTGATCTTGGAATGACGACTTTCAAAAAAGAAGCTGACACAGCATCCAACTTTGCTGTCGACATGATCTTCGAACCGGCTCCTGAGCAAATCATCAAAGAATTGCTTGAGAAACACTTCGAACTTCAAGTTTACAGATGTATGTCCGAGTCTGTTGCGGGTGAACATGGTGCTCGTATGAGCGCGATGGAAAACGCGACAAACAACGCCAAAGAGATGATCAACAAGCTCACTCTGACATACAACAAATTGAGACAAGAAAAAATTACTACAGAATTGATTGAAATCGTATCTGGCGCTGAAGCGCTTAAAGGATAGGGAGCTGAATAATGGCATTCGGTAAAGTAAAACAGGTAATGGGTCCCGTAGTAGACGTGGAATTTGAAGGCGGGGAACTTCCTGCGATCAACTCCGCTCTGCGTGTATCAAATAAATTTATCTCTGACGTTGAATTCAACCTTGTTCTTGAAGTTGCTCAGCACTTGGGTGACGGTGTTGTAAGAACTATCTCTATGGACCAAACTGAAGGTTTGGTTCGTGGTGAAAAAGTTAAAGCGTTGGGCACTCAAATCACAGCGCCAGTAGGCCGTGAAGCTTTGGGCCGTATCATCAACGTAGTTGGTGAACCAATCGACGAAATGGGTCCAGTAAACGCAAAAGAACAATGGGGCATCCACAGAACGGCTCCTAAATTCGAAGACCAAGCAACTGCTGCTGCAATGTTGATGACTGGTATCAAAGTCGTAGACTTGCTGGCTCCATACGCTAAGGGTGGTAAGATCGGTCTGTTCGGTGGTGCCGGCGTAGGTAAAACAGTACTTATCCAGGAACTTATCCGTAACATCGCTACAGAGCACGGTGGTTTCTCCGTATTCGCGGGCGTTGGTGAGCGTACTCGTGAAGGTAATGACTTGTGGCAAGAGATGAAGCAGTCTGGCGTTTTGGCCAAGACTTCCCTGGTGTTCGGTCAGATGAACGAACCTCCTGGAGCTCGTGCGCGTGTTGCTTTGACTGGTTTGACTGTTGCTGAGTACTTCCGTGACGTTGAAAACCAAGACGTATTGTTCTTCGTCGACAACATCTTCCGCTTCACTCAAGCGGGTGCCGAAGTTTCTGCATTGTTGGGTCGTATCCCTTCTGCGGTTGGTTACCAGCCAACTCTTGCGACTGAGATGGGTACTCTTCAAGAGCGTATCACTTCCACTAAAAAAGGTTCCATCACTTCCGTTCAAGCGGTTTACGTACCAGCGGATGACTACACGGATCCAGCTCCAGCAACCACGTTCACTCACTTGGATGCTACGACAAACTTGGATCGTGATATCGCGGCTATGGCGATCTTCCCTGCGGTTCACCCATTGACGTCCACTTCACGTCTTTTGGATCCAACTGTTATCGGCGAAGAACACTACAAGTGCGCTCGTGACGTTCAGGCGTTGTTGCAGCGTAACCGTGAGCTTCAAGACATCATCGCGATCCTAGGTATGGACGAGTTGTCTGAATCTGATAAATTGGTTGTTTCCCGTTCTCGTAAGATCCAGCGTTTCTTGTCTCAGCCGTTCTTCGTTGCTGAGCAGTTCACTGGCTTGCCAGGTAAGTACGTGGATATCAAAGACACTGTTAAAGGTTTCCGCGAGATCCTTGATGGTAAACACGATGCTCTTCCAGAGCAGGCGTTCTACCTTGTTGGTACTATCGAAGACGCTATCGAGAAAGCTAAGAAGCTGCAGGCCTAGTGCCTGCCTCTTCCTAAGGGGTGAATATGAAACTAACAATCGTGACACCGGAAAAGCGCATTCTTGTTGGCCAAGAGGTCGACGAGGTGACTGTTCCAGCATTCAAGGGAGAGTTGAACATTCTTCCTGGTCACGCTCCATTGATCACCACTCTGGAAACAGGCGTGATGAAATGGAAACTCAAAGGGAAAGAAAAGCAGGACTTGGCTGTTATCAGCTGGGGTTACTGCCAGGTTTCTCCTGAGGGCGTGAATATTCTTGCCAATATCGCTGACCTTCCTGAAGAGATTGATCTTCAGGCGACAAAAGAGTTCTTGGCTCTTTCTGAAAAGAAGATCATGAACGAATTGATCACAGACGAAGACTGGGCAGAGTTCCAGCGCGACTGGGCTCATGCGAGAGCGAAAATCGAAGCGGCTGAACAACAGCCAGCTAAGAAGTAAGAAGCTAAAACGGAGGCCACAAGCCTCCGTTTCTTTTTTCAGAATATCATTTCTGCAGTTCTAATCTTTCAGAGCAAACGAGCCTTGAGAACTTTTTAAGATCTCATCCCGGTACTGGGCGATCTTTCTTCCTGCATCCTTGTGATTGAAGTAAAGCTGAATCACCTGGCGGTAGCCGCGCGATTTCGGAAACAGGCGAGGAGCCCCCAAGTTCACAACAATCAGCTTTTGACGTTCCTGTGGGGAAAGACCGCGCACCTGACGGGCCGTGCGGGGACCGGTGACTCCCACAAACAAAGCGGTGCACTGTTTTTTCTTCAGCAAAGCTGACAGATCCTTACCCTGGGAGCTGTTTTCAAGCTTCAGAACCGGAATCTTTTTCTTTTCAGCACCCACGAAGGACAGCAGGAAATCCTGAGACGGTGAGGCCGCACAGACGGTTTCAACCGACGCCGGCTTGCGGGCGGATCTTACTGATGGTAGCTGTCGTGGGATCAGGCTGGTTTTTAAATTCTGGGACAGGACTTCATCTTCCACCTCGGCATATTGAGGAGAGGTGAGGCTGTTGCCACTCAACATGGACGGAAGCTTGGGGTCGCGGCGATAGACATTCGCAAAGGCCTTTACGCGCAAAATCCGGCGCAGTTTTTCATCCACATGGGCCGAAGGAAGCTCCCCGGATTTCAGCGCCGCTAAGACATAGTCAAAAGCCTTCCCTTGATCCGCAAAAGACCATGTCAGCATCACAATGTCTGACCCGGATTGCAGGGCGCGCAGGGCCGCGGCCTCAGGGCGCAGCACTTGCTTGGATCCTTGCATCTGCAGATCATCGGTCATAACAAGGCCCTGATACTTCAGTTCGTCACGCAAAAGAGTTTTGGAAATCTTGGTGGAGAAACTGGCGGGTTCCAGATCTTCATCAAGACCCGGGTAAATCAGATGGGACATCATCACCGCGATATTGGCGCCGATCTTCGAATAACCTGTAAATGGAATCAGATCGCGCTTTTTCATTTCTTCCAAGGACGCACTGTTTTTCACGATCGTCAGATGCGGATCCTGGTTCAGACTGCCGGTGCCGGGAAAATGTTTCGCCGTGGGAATGACCCGCGCTTTCAGAAGCCCTTTCGAATACGCGACCCCAATGTCGCGCACCAGTTCCGGATCAGAACCAAAGGATCTAACACCAATGAAGCTAGTTGAATAGGGATCCACCACATCCAGCACGGGCGCCAGATTCATGTTAAAGCCCACTTCGCGCAGGAACAGTCCTGTCTGATAACCCATTTCCTCCGCCAAAAGCGGGGACTGGGTTTGCCCCAAAGCCAAAGCATTCGGCGGCGCTGGCGTGATCGGTAAGCGGGAAACCGATCCCCCTTCCTGATCGATGGCAATCAGTGGTGGAAGTTTGGAATGTTTGTAGCTGGATTTATAAAGAGCCAGATTCAGTTCACGAATCTGCGGGGCTGAAATCATGTTGCGCTTAAAGAGCAGGAAGGATCCGGGTTTGTATTTCGCGATAAAGGATTCCAGATCCGGAGCGACGTCTTTATGGGGAAAGCCAACGATGAAAAGTTGTCCGACTTTCTCTTCGGGGCTCATTTGTTTGATTTTGGAATCGATGACTTTTGACAGCTTATTAGCCGAAGGACCAGAAGCTAGTACAAGGTTGGGAAAAACAAGAATCAGCAGACAAAAACTAAAATTCCTAAGGATTCCCCTGATATACTTGTTCATAAGATCAGACTATCACTTGGCCAATACGAGGCCAGACGAGATTTGAGAGACAGCATGAAATTGCACCAAAGTCTTAAATCAAAAGTATGTATTCTGCTGACCTTGATGGTGGGCTTTTCGGCCTATGCTCAAGATATCGAGCAAGAGGTCGAAGCCGCCGACGATGTTGAGATTCAACAGCAGCAACAAGCCCCGGCTGACTTTGACGATCTAACACCTGTAGAAACCACCGACATGGACGAAGAGTCTGACCCCTTCGCGGAAGAATCCACAACAACATCTGAAGAAACCTCCACCGCAGAAACGGAAGAGGTTGCGCCAGCTCCTGAGGAGCCCGCTGTGATTGAGGCTCCGGTTCAAAGATATGCCGAGCCGACGCCAAGCCCGGCCTTGGAAAACCTTCCTCTGGTGGAAGTGCAGATTCGTCAGGACAATCTGGCTGACTACAAAGTCCGACGTGAAAATCACGGCACGTATGTATCTTTTGACTACGAGGCGATAGAGTTTAAAAACTTCATTTCCACTTTGGACGGACAGTCTTATAAGGCTGTTTTTGGTTCTGATACGGTGAACCTGATTCAGCTGGGCGTGGACTACAAATACAACTTCATGCTGGGCTCTTGGGCGGCGGGTGCTTTCTATGGCGTCGGGAAAGTCGACGGCAATAATGATCGCAGTCTTGAAATCACCAAGTACGGCATAGGTTTCAAATTCACAGCCGACATGCTGATGAATGAACCCTACATGGCACCTTATGTGGGCATCAATGTCTGGCAGATGGGTTTCTCCGAAAAAAGTGCGACGGATTCATTCTCGGCCACAACCCAAATGGGTTATAACTACACCGTGGGATTGTTGATTCAACTGGATTGGATCGATTACGAAACGGCGAAGCAGAGCACATTCAGCTGGGGACTTGAGAATACCTTTATTGATGTCTATGCGACCCAGTACGCCAAAACCGAAGCCCCCGATGATCCAGACACCACCACAGACTTCCTGTTTGGCGGCGGTCTTCGTTTGGAATTCTAGATAAGTCTTAACAGAGCATCGATTTCTTCGTGAACCGCGGACCAGGTGATGGTGCTCATTTTGATGTTCAAGCGGTTGTCCGGGGTCAGTGAATACTTTTTGCTTTCACGGATTGCCAGCTGAATCACCTTTTCTGGGCTCAGTTTGGTCTTTTCGGTGAAGATCAAAGAGATGGATTTGAGTCCGGCACTGATATCACGAACACCCAGTTCTTTGCACTGGCGACGAATCAGCATAAGGCCCATCAAATTCACGGTTTGTTCCGGGATCGGTCCGAACTGGTCACGCAGTTCTTCTTCGATGCGATCCAGATCCTCGTTGGACGTGATATCCGCCAAGGCTTTGTAGTAACCCAGACGAATGCGGATGTCTTTGATGTAAGCATCCGGAATGAGCGCCGGAATTTTCAAATTCAGTTCCGGATCCAGATCCATGTCTTCAACGGACTCACCCTTGGCTTCCGCCAAAGCCTCATTCAGAAGATCCATGTACATTTCATATCCAACCGAGTTGACGTGACCGGATTGTTCCTCGCCCAAAATATTTCCGGAACCACGAAGTTCCAGATCGTACTGGGCAATCTTGATGCCGCTGCCAAGGGCGGTGTTTTCCTGAATGATTTTCAGACGCTCTTGCTGCTCTTTATCGAGCTTGTGATTTCTTGGCATCATCAAATAACAGTAAGCCCGTGTTTTGGACCGGCCCACGCGTCCGCGCAGTTGATAAAGCTGGGACAGGCCAAACAAGTGCGCCGTATCAATAAACATGGTGTTCGCACGTGGCACGTCCATTCCGGATTCCACAATCGCCGTACACACCAGCACGTCAATTTCGTGATGGAAGAAGGCCAGCATTGCTTTTTCAAGTTCGTGCTCTTCCATCTGTCCGTGGGCCACACGAATCCTTGCTTCCGGCACAATCTGACGAATTTCATCGACCAGGCCATAGATGGATTCAATGCGGTTGTGGATGAAGTACACCTGACCACCGCGAGAAATTTCCGCAGTGATGGCTTTGCGAATGGTTTCCGGATCAAACTTCGTTACAAACGTTCGAGTGGGCAGACGATCCACGGGAGCCGTGTTGATCAAACTCAGATCGCGAATGCCCACCAAAGCCATATTCAGCGTGCGCGGAATCGGTGTCGCTGACAACGTCAGGGTGTCGACGCTGGTTTTGATCTTTTTGATTTTCTCTTTATGAGTGACGCCGAATTTTTGTTCTTCGTCGATAATCAAAAGTCCCAGGTCCTTATAAGCAATCGAGGAACCCAGCAGTTTGTGCGTGCCCACGATCAGATCGACTTTGCCGTCTTTCAAATCCTGCAAAGTCTTTTTCACTTCAGCCGGAGTCACAAAACGATTCAGCACGCGAATATCCACCGGCCAGCCTTCGAAACGTTTTTTGAAGGTTTCAAAGTGCTGGAAGGTCAAAACAGTGGTCGGTGCCAGCACCGCCACTTGTTTGCGGGCTTGAATGGCAAAGAACGCCGCGCGCATGGCAACTTCCGTTTTACCGAAGCCCACATCGCCGCACACAAGCCGATCCATGGGCTTCGTGGACTTAAGATCTTTGCGGATGTCATTGATGGCGCGAAGTTGATCGTCGGTTTCCTCATACGGAAAACCGTTTTCAAACATCAGCACTTCGTCTTCTTTGATCACAAAAGCCGGGCGGTGCATTTCTGCGCGTTTGGCATATAAAGTCAGCAGATCCGCGGCGATGTCGCGCACATGGGACTTCACCTTGGCTTTGGTTTTCTCCCAGGCAGTACCGCCCAATTTATCCAGGATGCTGGTTCCGGCGCCGGAGAACTTTTGCAGCTGACCCACGCGGTACACGGGCAGATAAAGTTTGTCTTTATCCTTGTAGCCGACCTGAATGTATTCAGATTCGACGCCGCTGATATTCATGATTTTCAGGCCTTCATACTGGCCGATCCCGTGTTTGGTGTGAACCACCAGATCCCCGGGCTTCAAATCACCGAAAGACAGACGCTTGGCCTGCTTTTGGAAATCCTGCGCGCCGCTGGATTCTTTAGCCCGCTGTTTTTTGCCGTAAAAGTCCTCGTCGCGCAGGAAGATGATCTTTTCTTCCTCCAGACGCAGGCTTTCGGCAAGGTATCTCGGCACGATGTGAACGATGTTTTGTTCACGATCCTGTTCCTGCAGCCACGAATCCCAGCGGTATTCATCGCTGCTCGTGCGAACGGCTTTAAGTTCCAGTTTTTCAAACACCAAAGACAAGCGGTCGATATGAGACTGATTCTTGGTGCTGACAAAGATGCGATAACCCTCATCACGCCAGCGATGAAGTTTGTTGGTTGCGGCCTGCAACCACTGCTCGGTGCCGACCGCGTTGGCTAAAGCCAGGTTTGTAAAATCCTGAGTCATTGCCGTACGATATTCAACGCGGGAATCATCCGAGTTTTCTTCGTCAAAGTATTCCAAGGAAGAGAAATACACCTGGCGAGAGTTGAGCGGATAGGCCAAAGCTTCAAAGTTCACGTAGATGTCTTCAAGCTCCGGACGAATCACGTGAGCGTCGCTGGTGCGGTGATCGGCTTTGAGTTCCGCCCACATTTCATCAGCACAGCGAGAGATCTCCACCGGATCCAGGAACCACAGATTTAAAGCGCCCGGGAAATGATCGGCTGGCGTGGCCAGTTCGCCGTAGAAATAGGGAAGCAGGAATTCAATGCCCGGAAAGGCATTTTTTAACACCAAGGATCGCAGGGTTTCTTCGGCCTCCGCCTTATCCACCTTGCGGCCCTCAAGCGAAGCGCGCACCCGTTGCAAAAGGCGCTCGTGCGTTTCATCGCGATAAAGAACTTCGCGGGCCGGAGTCAGAACAAAGGATTGGATCTCGTCCGAGCTTCTTTGGTCCGCCACACTGAAATGACGAAGGCTTTCCACCTGATCCCCGAACAGATCCATGCGCACGGGCTGATTTTCGGTTGGTGGATAGATGTCCACGATACCACCACGAACCGCGAACTGACCCTTGTCTTCAACCATCGGAGCCGCGGTGTAACCCAAGGACGAGAAATAGTCCGAAAGGTTCTCGGGAAGCTCATCCCCGGCGCGAACTGTTTTGGAGTGATCCTTCAGGATTTTCACCGGAAGGGTTTTCTGCATCAGTGCGTCAACTGAGGATATGAAGATTTCTCCGGCTTTGGCCGACTGAGCTTTTGCCAGGAAACGAACCCGGTCGGCGACGACTTGGGTGTTGGGATAAAGACCCGAGTAAGGTGAAACATCGAAAGCAGGCAGAATATGGCTTTGACGACTCGGGTCGAAGAACTCCAGCAAGGCTTGCAAAGTCACTGCTTCGCGATGACTACCAACCACAACAAGATGCGGCAAGCCGTTGATTTTTTTAGAGTAAGTCTGCGACAAAAAGTAAGCAAGCGCCAGCGGAGACGCCGCCCCGGTGACTTGAATCTTTCCGCGAGTTGTTTCAAAGGCTCTCTCCAGGATGGATTCGAGTCTTGTGTGAGTGCTTTCGGCTTTCATTTGGTGGGCTCATCTTGCCACGCTTATCGCCTTGTTTCCATTCATATTTCTTGGTTTTCACTGACGACACATATATAACTAATTGAAATCCAAATAATAACGACAACTTTGGAGGGACTAGTGCCACTCGGTGGAGTCATATTCATCGTCATTTTCATTGCTCTTTTTGGAGCCTTTTTAGTTTGGCTTGCTGCCAACATTACTGGGACAAAACCGGTATACAACCCTGTGAAGTACGAGCCTTACGAGTGCGGTATTCCTGGTATTGAGAAAAAGGAAACAAAGATTTCTGTTAAGTACTATCTAACAGCGATCCTGTTCATCCTTTTCGATATCGAGATTATCTTCATGTACCCTTGGGCGATTTCATTCCGTGAGTTCATCGCGACAGGCGAAGGCACATTTGTCTTCGTTTCCATGATGATCTTCATCGCGATCTTCATCTTCGGGCTGTTCTGGGAAGTTAAATCTAAAGCTTTGGAATGGGACTAAGCGATGGGAATGGGTAAAGATATTTTCGAGATAACCGTCAACGGTTTAAAACTGGTCGTCATCTTCCTGATGATGGTTCAAGCAGTGCCTATTTTGGTTTGGCTTGAGCGCCGTGGCTCCGCATTCATTCAGGATCGTCTGGGTCCGAACCGCGTGGGTCCTCTGGGTCTGGTGCAGCTTCTTGCCGATGCGGTGAAGTTCCTGAACAAGGAAAACTTCATGCCGCAAACTGCGAAGCCGTTCCTGTACTATGCGGCTCCGATTTTCGCGTTGATTCCGGGGGCAGTGGCTTTCTCTGCGATTCCGCTTTCTTCTCCGATTCAGGTAGGCACCTTTGAAATGTTCGGCTCCACTTGGGGTCCTTACACTTTCCTGGTTCAGGGTTATGATATCGGCGTGGGCATTGTGTTCATCCTGGGCGTCAGCTCATTGGCTGCTTACACATTGCTGATGGCGGGCTGGGGTTCCGGCAACAAGTACACCTTGATGGGTGCGCTTCGTGCTTCCGCTCAAACGATCTCTTACGAACTGGCTTTGGGTCTTTCCATCGTGGGTGTGATCATGCTTTATGGCACGTTCAACCTGACGGAAATGACACTGGCTCAGCAGGGTCCTTTGGCGTTCTCTTTCCTGGGTCACACGATCACCGCAAACTGGCTTCCTAACTGGGGTATTTTCTATCAACCAGTGGGCGCTTTGTTGTTCTTCTCGGCCGCGTTTGCGGAATCCAACCGTCTGCCATTTGACTTGGCGGAAGGTGAGTCCGAGCTGGTAGGTGGTTTCCACACTGAGTACGGCGGTTTCAAATTCAACATGTTCTTCATCGGGGAATACGGTCACATGATGATCGCTTCCGGTCTGATGGTGCTGTTCTTCTTCGGCGGTTACACGATCCCTTACGTGTCTGTGGCTGAGCTGAATGAATGGGCGGCGGGTGTTGCTTCCACAGCCGGCAAGGCAAGTGCCCTGGTGGCGTTGATCCATTTCCTGGTGTTCAACATCAAGTTTGGTTTCTTCATGTGGGTCTTCATCTGGGTACGTTGGACTTTGCCTCGTTTCCGTTACGATCAGCTGATGGATCTGGGTTGGAAGACGATGCTTCCTTGGGCTTTGGCAAACACCATTATCACAGCCTTTGTGATCTACATCGCATCTTTGTAAGGAGTTAAAATGACAGCAGATGCATTTCTTTTCTGGTTTTTAGCGTTTGTCACTCTGGCCTCCGGCCTTAGTGTCATTTTGATGTCCAATCCGATCTACTCCGCTTTGTGCCTGGCGATGACCATGGTGGGAATCTCCGCATTGTTCGTGACTCTGAATGCCTACTTCATCGCGGGCGTTCAGCTGATTGTCTACGCCGGTGCGGTCATGGTTTTGTTCACGATGGTGATCATGCTCTTCGACTTGAAAAAAGACGTTCAGGCCTTCACTCGTGGCAAGTTCACGGGTGTGGTTAAGATCGCCTCTGTCGGCCTGTTTGCAGGCTTGGTAGTGGGTGCCATCGCCATGTCGGTGAATCTGATGGGTGAAAAAACCACTGATAATCCGGTGCTGGTGGGTACAGGCATGGAATCAACCAAAGCTTTGGGACAGATCTTGTTCACCAAATACATCTTCGGATTTGAGGCTTTGGGCGTTCTTCTTCTGGTAATTGCAGTGGGTGCCGTTGCTTTGGCACGCAGTAAAGGTGGAACACATGAACACTGAGTTCATCAATAATATCGGCCTGACTCATTACTTGGTTCTGGCTGCACTTTTGTTTGTTATGGGTATGGCGGGCGTTCTTCTTCGCCGTAACGTGATCGTTCTTTTGATGTCCATCGAGTTGATGCTGAACTCTGTGAATCTGACTTTCGTGGCTTTCAGTAAATACCTGGGCCTGTTGGATGGTCACATCATGGTGTTCTTCGTTATGACTATCGCGGCTGCGGAAGCGGCAGTGGGTCTGGCGCTGGCAGTATCCATCTTTAAACGATTCAACGAAGTGAATATTCGCTTCTTTGAGCACTTGAAAGGATAGGGGATAAGCTGTGAATCATTCTCTATTAATGGCAATCCTGATTCTGGCTCCATTCATTGGTTTCCTGATCAACGGTGCCAGATATAAAAAACACTCTGGAAATGTGGCTGGCTCCATCGCAACGGTTGCGGTGGCGATCTCCTTTATTTCCGCAATCCTTCTGGTTGTGGACCTGGTTTCCATGCCGGCTGAAGCCCGCCGTATTGCGGTGAGCTTCTTTGAGTGGATGGCGATTGATAAGTTCAAGGTCAACGCCGGTTTCGTCGTCGATCAAATCAGCGCCATCATGATCCTGGTGATCACCGGTGTTGGTACTTTGATCCACTTGTTCTCTATCGGTTACATGCACCACGATAAAGGTGTGGCGAAATACTTCGCTTACCTGAATCTGTTCATCTTCAACATGTTGTTGTTGGTTCTGGGTGACAGCTTGCTGGTGATGTTCGTGGGTTGGGAAGGCGTGGGCCTTTGCTCTTACTTGCTGATCGGTTTCTGGTTCACGGACAAAGAAAAAGCGGCGGCAGGTATGAAAGCCTTCATCACCAACCGTATTGGTGACGCGGCCTTCTTGCTGGGTATGTTCGTTTTGTTCATCACCTTCGGCACTTTGAACTTCTCTGAACTGAATGCATTGGCACCGACTGTGGCTGAATCCTCCTGGTTGGGGGCTTTGACTCTGGGTACGATGTTCCTGTTCATCGGGGCGACTGGTAAATCCGCACAGATTCCTTTGTACGTTTGGCTTCCAGACGCGATGGCCGGTCCAACACCGGTTTCCGCCCTGATCCACGCGGCGACAATGGTGACTGCCGGTGTGTACATGATCGTTCGTCTGAATCCACTGTTTATTATGGCTCCTAACACGATGATGGTTATTGCGATCATCGGTGCGGCGACCGCGGTGTTTGCAGCGACTATCGGTATCACTCAAAACGACATCAAAAAAGTTCTGGCTTACTCTACGGTGTCTCAGTTGGGCTACATGTTCCTGGCAGCCGGTGTGGGTGCGTTCGGGGCAGCGATGTTCCACTTGATGACTCACGCGTTCTTCAAAGCCCTGATGTTCCTGGGTTCTGGTTCTGTGATTCACGGAATGCACGAAGAACAAGACATCCGCAAAATGGGTGGTCTTAAAAAGTACATGCCAATCACACACATCACTTTCCTGATGGGCTGGCTGGCGATCATCGGAACTCCGCTGTTCTCCGGTTTCTTCTCTAAGGATGAAATCCTGGCTTACGCATTCCACTCTCCAATGGGTTCTCCGATCCTTTGGGCGGCGGGTGTGTTGGGTGCGACTTTGACGGCGTTCTATATGACTCGTTTGATGGCGCTGACCTTCTGGGGCAAGAGCCGAGTTTCTGCTGATGTTCATCCGCACGAATCTTCTGCGATCATGACAATTCCACTGATCATCCTGGCGATCCTTTCTGTGATCGCGGGCTGGATTGGTGTTCCTCATGTTATCGGTGAGCACCTGGGTCACATGCCGAACTTCTGGGAGCACTGGTTGCACCCGTTGATTTCTCCGATCCCGGGCTGGACAGCGATTGATCACACAACGGAATGGGTTCTGATGGGCTGTTCTGTGGGTCTGGCGACTGTATCTGCAATCGTGGCTTATCAGTTCTATGTGAAGTCTCCAGAGACTCCGAAGAAGATCGCTGAAAGCATCAAGCCGGTTTACAACATGGTTTACAACAAGTACTTCGTGGACGAAGCCTACTTTGGTTTCATCATCAATCCGCTGGTTACTTTGAGTAAAAACACCTGGTACTACATCGACGTGAATTTCATCGACAAGATGACTTTCTGGGCTGGAGATCTTGTGCGCGGCATGGGTTCCTTCGCCCGCTCGATTCAGACCGGAAATATGCAACAATACGCGATGTACATCGGCATCGGTGTGGTTGTGGCCCTTTCATTTGTGATCATGAGGTAATGTATGATCCTGAGTAGCATTGTTTTCCTACCTCTTCTATTCGCGCTGTTAGTTGCGATCTGGCCTAAGGCGAACACCGTTCGCCATCTGGCTTTGGGTCTTTCCGTGATTGAATTCATCGTGAGTCTTTCCCTGTTTAAAAACTTCGACGCTTCCGCGACGGGCTTGCAGATGGTGGAAAAGTTCATGTGGATTGAACGCTTCGGCATCCAGTACTTCATGGGTATCGACGGGATCTCTTTGTGGCTGGTTCTGCTGACCACGTTCCTGACCCCGATCATTATCCTGGCAAGCTGGACATCCATCACTGAGCGAGTCAAAGGCTTCCACGTTTGTATGTTCATCCTGCAAACGGCAATGCTGGGCACTTTCCTGGCAATGGATGCAGTCTTCTTCTATGTGTTCTGGGAGCTTTCTCTGGTTCCGATGTACTTCATGGTCGGTATCTGGGGTGGCGCTCGCCGTATCTACGCAACAGTGAAATTCTTCATCTACACGATGGCGGGTTCTGTACTGATGCTGGTGGCGATCATCTATATGATGTACCTGACTCAGGAAGCGACTGGGCAGATGAGCGCAAGCTTGCTTGATTTCTATCAGTTGCAGATTCCGTTTGTGGGCGGCACGTTCTTCAGTTTGCAAACACTTCTTTTCTTTGCCTTTGCATTGGCTTTTGCGATCAAGGTTCCGGCATTCCCGGTTCATACTTGGTTGCCGGATGCCCACGTTGAAGCTCCGACTCCAGGTTCTGTGATCCTGGCGGGTGTGATGCTGAAAATGGGTACTTACGGTTTCATGCGCTGGGTGATTCCTTTGTTCCCAGAGGCTTCTGAATACTGGGCTTGGTTGTTCATGCTAATCGGTACTGTGGGCATCATCTATGGTGCTTTGGTGGCGATGGTTCAGCCAGATGTAAAGAAACTAGTGGCGTACTCTTCCGTATCCCACATGGGTTATATCCTTCTGGGTCTGTTTGCGTTCAACGCTTATGGCATGGGTGGTGGTCTGTATCAGATGCTGAATCACGGTATCTCAACCGGGGCGCTGTTCATCCTGATTGGTATGATCTACGAAAGAACGCATTCTCGTGAAATCTCCAAATACGGCGGCTTGGCGGGTGTGTTGCCAATCTTCACGATCTTCTTCTTTATCATTACTTTGTCCTCGATCGCGGTTCCAATGACCAACGGTTTTGTGGGCGAGTTCTTCATCCTTCTGGGCACCTACCAGGCTCATCCGGTCTTTGCTTACTTCGCAGTGTCCGGTGTGGTTCTGGGTGCGGTGTACATGTTGTGGATGTTTAAACGTGTGTTCTTCGGCGAGCAGGGTGAGCTGGTTAAAGACGAGCATCATCCGCTGCATGACCTGAATGCGCGTGAAATCACAGTTCTGGTTCCATTGGTGATCATGGTGTTCTGGATGGGTCTGTTCCCGAATCATTTCCTGAACTTCTCTAAAGCCAGCATCGATCATTTGGTGAACAACAGAAGCAATTATAATCTGACGATTGTTCAGCCGGGCGCCTCTGAAGTTATGCACGCGCAAGGAGGTAACTAATGAATATCAATATTGGTCTTAGCGACGTGCTTTTGATCTCTCCGATGATCGCGTTGTTCCTGGCAAGTCTTTTGCCAATCACGATGAAAGTTCTTCGTGGCAACCGCGAACAACACGCTCTGATCACTTTGGGTCAGGCTTTGATGGGTATCGTGGCAGCGGTTGTTTTGCTGGTGGTCTTTGGTGGCTCTGACAAAACTGCGTTCAACAACGGTCTGATCTTCGACGGTGTGACCCAGTGGATGGGTATCATTGCCCTGGCTGGTGCGGGTGCCGCGATGGTCATGATGTACGAAAATCCTTCGACAACCGGCAAGCAGTTCTCTGAACTGATCTTCCTGGCGATGAGCAGTGCTGTGGGGATGTTGATCCTGGTTTCCGCGGTGGATCTGTTGATGGTCTTCATCGGTCTGGAAATGATGTCTTTGGCGCTGTACCTGATGATCGCAATGAGCCACGAGGAAAAACTTTCCAAAGAAGCGGCTTTGAAATACTTCATCCTGGGTTCTTTTGCGTCAGCCATCTTCCTGTACGGTGTGGCTTTCATCTTCGGTTCTACCGGTGGCACCAACATCCTGAGCTTCATGGACAACGCTGCTGAACTTGTTCAGACCAGCCGTTTGTTCCTGTTTGGTGTGACTTTCGTAATCCTGGGCTTCTGCTTCAAGGTTTCGATTGCTCCATTCCACGCTTGGACTCCGGACGTTTACCAGGGGGCTCCGACTCCGCACACAGCCTTCATGGCCACTGCGGTGAAAACAGTGTCCTTTGCGGCGTTCTTGAGAATCATCGCAACCAAGTCTTTGACGGGTTCTGATCAGCTGTTTGATATCCTTCAGTGGATGGCTGTTATCACCATGATCGTGGGTAATGCCGCAGCTATCATGCAGAACAACTTCAAACGCATGATCGCTTATTCTTCTGTGGCTCACTCCGGTTACCTGATGGTGGGTTTGATCACGGCGGGTGTCAGCGACAACGGTGCGTTTGGTGCTTCGGGTGTGATCTTCTATCTGCTGGCTTACGGTTTGATGACAATCGGTGCGTTCGCGATTGCGGCGATGCTGGAAAAATCTGAAAACCACATCGTGAACATCGATGATCTGGCTGGTTTTGCGAAACAACGTCCGATGCTGGCGCTGTGTTTGACGGTGTTCCTGCTTTCTTTGGCGGGTATCCCACCAACACTGGGCTTCTTCGGTAAGTTCTACATGTTCAACGCGGCTATCGGTGAAGGTCTTCTGTGGCTGGCTATCTGGGGTATGTTGAACTCTGTGATCGGTGTTTACTACTACCTGCGCCCAATCGTTGTGATGTACATGAAAGAAGGAAACGCGGAAATCGCGGGTCATTCTTTGAATGCAACCACAGTGACGGCAGTGGTTATGGCTCTTGCCATTGTTTTGATGGGCTTTGTATCTGGTCCCATCTTCTCTGCTGTCGAAAAAAGTCTGTTGTAGGACTTTCGCCTTGTGAACAGGGCTGGATCTGAGAATAAGACATAACTAAAGCCTCGGTGAACCCGGGGCTTTTTTATTTTCCAAAAAAGGGTTGGTCACTGAAGCGGCGGACCTTATCCTATCAGTCTATGAACACCAAGTTTCACGATCTGATTTCTGAAGCCTCGAAAGTTGTCCTGGATAAGAATGTGGAAATCCGTCTGGCCATGACATGCCTGCTGGCCGGTGGACATCTGCTGATCGAAGATCTTCCGGGTGTGGGTAAAACCACTCTGGTGCAAGTGCTGGGAAAACTGACCGGCTTAAAAACTCGTCGCATTCAATTCACCATTGATCTGCTGCCTGCCGATGCCATCGGCGGTCAGGTGTTTCATCCGCAAGAACAGAAATTTGTATTTCACCCAGGTCCTTTGTTTTCCCAGATGGTGATGGCCGATGAATTAAATCGCGCCAGCCCGCGCACACAAAGTGCACTGCTGCAGGCGATGGAGGAAGGCGAAGTGTCTGTGGATGGAACCACATGGCCCTTGCCAAAACCTTTCTATGTGATCGCGACCCAAAATCCCCATCAACAGACCGGAACCTTCCCGCTGCCAGAAAGTCAGCTGGATCGTTTCTTGATGAGTTTGGAACTTCATCACGCATCGAAAGAAACCGAGGTGCGTCTGCTGCAAGGGGAGGATCCGCGCGGACGACTGCAGAAGATTTCGGCCCTCTTCACCTACGGTGAAATTGAAAATGCACTTAGCGTTGTGCAATCCGTGACCGTGTCGCCAGTGGTGGCTGGATACATTGCTGAAATTTTGGAGCGTTCCCGCCGGGCAGGCTTTGAAGGAGCACCCCTTTCCACTCGTGCCGGCATGGCTTTGGTGCGGGCTGCGAAAGCGTGGGCGTTCTTGGAGGGACGTGACTATGTTCGTCCCGATGATGTTCAACAGGTTCTGGTCCCCGTGCTAGGACACCGACTGGGAGGAAATCATGGCATCAAACGAGGTCGTGAGTGGGCCCATGCCCTTCAAAAAGCGACTCCAGTCCCTGTTTAAGAAAAAGAAAAGAACTTACATTATGCCATCCCGATTCGGATTGGCGTTTGGGGTCATGGCCCTGACGTTGTTTTTTCTGGCTGTGGGATATGCGAACAATCTGATTTATATTTTCGTGTTCTTTCTGATCTCGGTCGCATTCACCGGGATTCTTCTGACCAACAAGAACATGGACGTCGTTCAGGTTGAGGGACTTGAAAACGAAGAGCTGTTTTCCGGTGAAGAAGGACTGCTGCGGATTTCTTTGGAAAACCCTTCCGTGACTCCGGCTTGGGATGTGGAAGCCATTCTGGGGAAAGACAAAAACACGATCCGCAAAACGTCCATCAAACCCTTGTCTCATGGGGACTTGCAGATTCCTTATCGTCCTGCCACTAGGGGCTGGGTGAAACTTCCGCGCATCACTTTGCAAAGCACTTTCCCGTTTGGACTTTTGCGGGCGTGGAAATACATGACCTCTCAAGATTCGGTGTTGGTGTATCCGGCAAGATCAGGGGAAAAACAATTTCCGACGGACGCCATGGCTGGTGAAGGGCAGCAGGCCACGGGACTGTTTCGGGATCATCGCAATTTTCAAAGTGCGGATTCACTCAGTCGTATCGACTGGCGCGCCAGTGCCCGAAGGCAGGATCTGCTGGTGAAAAACTATGAAGAGCCTGAAAAACCCGCTTTGCATTTCAACTGGGAACAGACCGAGAATCTTTCTGACAAAGAATCCCGCATCAGTCAGCTGTGTCTGTGGGTGGATGAAGCTGAACGACAGGGTTTTCAGTATTCATTGAGCGTCGGTGCGCAAGAGATCAAAAAAAACAAAGGCCCGCATCACCGTGAAGAGTGTCTGACATTGCTGGCGCTCGCGCAGACCGAGGTCTTGTCATGAAAAGGCAGTTCTTCACACAAACCTCCCTGGCATTTTCATTTATCACCGCGATGGTGATGGTGGGGCTGGAAGTGTCCCCGTGGGTGGCGTTGTTTTCACTGGGTCTTTTGATCTGGAAGTGGGGAGTTGAAAAACTTCACTGGATAAATCTTTCGCGCAAAGTGACGGGGGGATTAAGTGTTTTGTTGCTAGCGCAGATTCTGGTGCAGTACCGGACCCTGATTGGTCAGGATCCTTCGTATACATTTTTGCTGGGTCTTTCCGCCTTGCGCGTGATGGATTATGAAAACGAACGGGATCATCGTTTCCTGGTGCTTTTGGGTTTTGTTCTGATTTCCATCAAAGCTTTGTTCAGTCTGGATATCTATTGGATCGTTCCTTCGGGTCTGGCGTTTGCGGGTTTGTGGTATTCATTGTTGTCACCAGAACTTCCTCAGCGTGGAAAGATTCTATTAAAGGTCTTTGCGCTTTCGGTTCCGGGTGCGGTGGTGTTGTTCTTTGCGTTTCCCAGATTCGTGCTTCCGTGGGCGATGTCGCGTGGGGAAGCCACCGGGCAGATTGGTTTTAGTGAAGAATTAAATCCCGGGCGCGTGGCGGAACTTGCCGGCGTGGCCAATATGGTGTTTCGTGCGAAGCTTTCTGATCTGCCGATAAAATCCAGTCAGGAACTTTACTGGCGTGGATCGGTGCTGATGAATTCCCGGGGCTTAAGCTGGCGACCGGGAATGCTCGGGATCAAACCACGAAGCGAAGCCGAAGTTGATAAACCCACCGACAAACACTATGAAGTCGCCCTGGAACCCCATGCGAACACCTTCTTGTTCGTGCTTGAGGGCACCGAACAGGTGCAGTTGGAGATCGGAAATTCGTTTTCACTTAACGCCTCGGTGTTTCGCAGTGCCCGGCCTTTGATGACCACGACCGTGTATCGCGGGCGCTGGAATGAAAGCTTCCTTGATCGTCAGACCCCGGATGAAGAGTATCTGAAAATTCCGGAACTGCGCGGGCAGGTGGCCGACTGGGTGAACACCACCAAAGAAAAGCACCCCACACCGGCGGCAAGGATTGAAGCTTTGCAGGCTTTCTATCAGGGAAATGACTTTACCTATACTTTGAATCCTGGTGCTTATGGTGGAGCGAACGAACTGGAATCGTTTTTGTTCTATCGAAAACGCGGCTTTTGTGAACACTTCGCCGGCAGTTACGCGACCCTGGCCAGGGCTTTGGGGATTCCGGCCCGGGTGATCGTGGGGTATCAGGGGGGCAGATACAATCCGATGGGGGAATTCTGGCGGGTCAGTCAGCGCGATGCCCATGCCTGGGTTGAAATTTTCAACGATGGCCGCTGGCAGCGGGTGGATCCAACCCAATGGGTGGCACCTTTACGTTTGGTCATCGGAGCCGAAGAGTTCTTCAATCTGTCGGAAGAAGATCAGAAGGTGTTCGCCCGGGATATCCAATGGCGCCCGAAGGCGGGTGATGGAATCACGTTGTGGGACCGTGCGGGCTTTTTGATGGATGATCTGAACTATCGATGGACCTACTTCCTGGTGGACTTCGATCGCACGTCTCAGAAAAACTTCTGGCAAAGTTTGGTCGATCTGAAGTTGCAGCTGGTGGTGGGTTTAATCTTCGTGGGGATACTGTGTGTTTTGATTTTCCGCAGTCTTTTCAGAAACAAAGGTTTACTGAACGAAGAACAAGTTCTGTATCACGCGGTTTTAAACTGGGGCAAAAAACAGGAAATCCTTCCGGAAGAGGCTGAAACACCATTGCAGTATCTGGAGCGTTTGGGGAAAGAGCATCCCTCCAAAAAAGCCATCTTAAGCAAGGTCAGTGACTACTATGACCAGAAGGCTTACGCAAAAAAGGACCTTTCCGGAGAAGGATCCAAGATCTTGGCGGAATGGAAAGAGGCCAGCCGGAACTAAATGTCGTGCTGGCGAAGGGCATTGATCCCGGATTTGAAACCGATGCGCACGATGCGCGCCAGGATTTCCGGATTCAAACTGAAGTGATCAACAAAGAACATCTCATAGTTCTGCGGGCGCGGAGCCACATAGATGTAATCCACTTCCGGACGATAGTTCACACGATTCCTAATGATTTCAAGGATCTTGTCCCGGTGTTCGCCCGGCAAGTTCTGCTGCTTGAAATAACCATCGACCGCATTGTAGATACCGCGGATGTCGTTTTTATACTGGATATGACGGGTGATCTTCTGCTGCACCACCTGGTAAAGCGCCTGATTGGCGATCAGGGGAATACCATAGTCATGAAGTGAGCCCATCTCTTTGGTGTAGTGATAAGGCTGAATGGAATATGAGGAAATCACCAGATCAGCTCCATAGTCCGCCGCCACGTGGGTGGAAAGCGTGTCGCGAATCTCGCCATCATAATAGAAGATCTCTTTACCGTCCGGGCGTTTGATTCCGTACGGAGAAAACACCGGAGGCAAAGCCGTCGAACAAGCCACCGCATCACTGATGGTCGCATAGTTGATGTACTTGGTGGTGTCGGTTTTGAATGATTCCGGGAAATTCCCGAAGATGGCCTTACGGGTGTGGTTCAGCTGAGTTCCGATAATGAAGAGCTCAACCCCCAAACGGGCAAAGTCGTTGTCGACCAGAACTTCTTTGCGCAGATAGTTCTCGATCCCTTTGGTTGAAAACAGACCGTTTAGTTTCAAACCGTTTTTCAAAATGGATTCGAGGCCCCCGGTGACCAGGGCTTTTTCCATGATCGAACGTGGGATGAATTTCATCAGGCCGGAAGAGTTTAAGTTAAACAGGCTGCGATAAGAAATCGGCTTCAGATAACGAAGGTCGGATTTATCAAAGGTGGGGTCTGACCCCGAACCAACCTGGAAAGCGTTGATCAAAGATTCCACTGGATAACCAGCGGCAAGAACCGAAGCGACAAACGCCCCGGCGCTGGATCCGACATAAAGACGGATCGTCATCGGGTCATCGGACCCGAAGTTCTGACGCACCATCTCTTTGGTGCCGCCGGCAAATTTGAATCCCTTTTCTTGAAGGGCCAAGCAAACCCCGATGTGGAAGGCGGCGGCTTTGATGCCTCCACCACTTAAAACCAGGGCCACTTTCTTTTTATCTCTGATACGCATATAGCTAATTTAAATTATCGGGTCTTTGGTCAAAAGGCGCAAAGAATTCTTTTATTCCACCAGAAATCCATGACTTAGGGTTGCGTAGTCAGACTTTGGTCTAGTGAATAGGCAATGATTAACCAGATCAAGGTCCTGAATTTAGTTGAATTTGAGTAAGTGTTCACACAAAATTTGACAGACTGAAGTCCTGTGATAATGTTGACTACGCAAGCTGAGTAGGGATACCACCTTCCTAAAAGGCTAGCTACTGAAGCTTCGGCGCCACCGAGGCAGAAAGTATAAGAGGATTTAATGAACGTTGAGAGCTACGGTTCTTGGTTACCGCTAACGGACTACTCTACTAAGTACAAAATTAGTGTGAGTACCCTCCGCCGACGAATCAAAGCCGACGACATTAAGTTCCGCTTTGAAGACGGCAAGTACTTCATCATGGACGAACCGATGGGTACCCATCAAAGAGTACATCGCCCCTCCCAAGAAAGCGACCTGGCTTTGGTGGGTGCTCATCAAGGAATGATGAAAGGTTATGAAATGGCCACTTCAAAGGACGAAACAAAGACCGCAGACCTTGCCGACAAAGTGGTAAAGGTGAAAAACGATGAGCCCATCCTGACAGCGGCCAACAAGCTGCTCAATGAGCTCAAGAAGGCCTACACCCAGATCCTTCATGAAAAAGAGGAGCAAATCCTCCACCTGAAGGAAGAAGTGACGGACCTGAAAACTCTTGTTCGTGTTCTTGAATCCGAAAATGACCGTCTAAAAGGTTTTAAACAATAGTAAGAAGGGCTGAGAAATCAGCCCTTTTTGTTTTAAGCCGTCAGACTCCCCGGAGCGGGGGAGTTCAGAATCTTGGCAATTTTGCAGGCAAAGCCCACGGAAAAATTCCCGCTGTCTGCCGAAAGTGCTGATCCCAGGGACTTTTTAATTTCATCAATATCAGGCCTTTTTTCGCCCATGCGCACCTGGGTTCGGCAGTCCAGGTCCCAGCACAGTCGCACCAACATGGATTCCTCGGTCAGTTTGTCGGCGCGGGGTCGGTGTGGAAAACCTTTTTGGTCAGACCTTTCGTGGCTCATTAAAATCATGTCCTTGATGGCTTCGGTTAAGGGAAGCCGGCGGGACAGACAGTTGTTCAGGCTGTAGATGGGATGTTTCTGGTATTCCATCTGTTCTTCGGCGTCGAGTTCACCCATGGCGTTGTTGCGAACTTTGCGGGCTGTTGAGGGGCTGAACTCAAGATACCCGATGTCCGCCAAAAGGGCGCCGATCATGACCTCTTCGGCCAGACCGATCTGGTTTTGGGAACTGAGTATGCCGGCATAGGCGGCGATGGCGGGTGATCTTTCCACCGAGCCAAAGTCCCCGACGGCGGAGCTGGCAACAACCTTCCAGGGGTCCGGGGTGTTAATCAAAGAGCCGTGCAGTTCATAGGCGAACTTGCGGCACAACTCATAGACTTCTCTGCCGGCGGCAAAAGAGGCCCCCGAACTTTGATCGCTGATAAGAAGAGTCAGATCCAGAAAGCTCTGATTAAGCTGCAGAAACTTCGCCCGGCATTGGCGCAGCAACCCGGCTTCGTCATCGGCGCGGTAGCTGTTGGAATATTCCAGCCATGCACTGAGATCCTTGCGGGGAATAAACAAATCCCCGGCTGCCGCATACTTTTCAAGGAAGTCTTTGCTGAGTCTGGCTTCGGGTTTGAGAACCTTCAGAAAGCGGCGGTTCATCGGGAGCAGGTGAAAAAGAGCAAATGGCAGCTGGGTGCCCTCAATCAGATCCAGAGTTTTAATGGGAATGAATGCGGAGCGAATCACCTGGCTTAAAGCAAACTCGGTTTTACAGGAAGAGAAGTACTCGGTCTCCATCATCACCAAAGAGGCCCCGGAGGACTTGGCGATGCGTGCATCTTCCGGCGGAAGTTTTGAACTGATGACCACAAGAATATAGCTGTCCGGCGCGCCCTGCCGCGCCACTTGCACAAGACCGGCGACCTCGTTGGGCTTTTCAAGAAAGCTGCAGTCTAACAAAACTGAGGTGATACCCTTGAAGCTCTCAGCTTCTGTAAAAAAATCTTCATCACTTCGAAAGACGTGGGATTCAAACTGAAAAGAAGCCGCGATATCCATCGCCCGTCCACAAAACTTCTGATGGGGAGACACTATGGCCAGATCGAGTGTGCGCATAATTAACCTCTAAAGAGATCATGCGCTTAGGTGGACTGAATAAACAGACTGCTTGGTCCTAGATCCCGTGAAGGTTTCCAGGACTTAATTCAATTAAACAAACTTGCGACTGTGTCTATTGGCAACTCAAAGGACGCTTCAAATTTAGGTTCTGAGAAAAGACAGTGCGTTGTCGACTGATGGTGGACTTAATATCCCCGACGGTCTGGGTTTGATTCCGCTTCAAATAGCTGTCGGAGGCGTCGAGCTTCAGATCAAAGAGCACAGTATTAAAGCACACGTTGTTGGAGGCATTGAGCATATCAGGAATAAAGTTGGCGGGCTCCACACGCAGTCCCGACTTGGTTGCCAGGTAACCGATTTTGAAAGAATTGATGGTGAAATCCGCATGGGGATTCTGTAGCAGCACCGTTTCCTGGCGGCTGTTTTCATCAAACTTGATCAGGCTGCGATCACTTTTTCGCAAACACAGATAGTAGGTGTTGGAGGAATACACTTCTGTTCCCGTGATAAAAACCGATGTTTTCGGAGTGATGGTGCTGCCATTCGCGGTCGGCGGGGATTTCAGAATCACGCTGACATAGTTGAACTTAATGGGGTTTCCGAAGGAGTCGACGCGGGGTTGGTCGTCATAGGGATCCAGTGTGGCATTTAAGCGCATGGTGTGGGAGGCCACTTTGTATCTGCGGATGTAGCGGCGATCCGCATCCACCAGGACAATTTCGCGGGGAGACTTTGAACTGCCGAACATGGAGCTGTCGGTGGAGTCCGCTGTCAGGCGCAGTTCATGGGACGAGCCGGTTTTATTAACATCAGCCAGTTCAGACCAGGCGCGCAGAACGCGTTCGGAGCGCTGCTTTCGGTCCAGGGTGGTGTAGCGAATGACAGAACCCGTGGCGTCGTTCAGGCACACGGACGGCTCAAGCCCCGCCGTCAGGGACGTCAGTCCGAAATAGGCAACACTGGAAGCCGAAGTCAGATTTTCAACCGGGTCAAAACGAATGACGTTACGGATGTCGCCTTCGGCATTCTTTAAAGCCATCGACATTTCAAGTTGCCCGCCGGACCATACTTCCAGATTGCGCTGTTCAGAAAAGAAATTGTGAATCAGATACGTCACAATTCCGATCACGATCGTGGAAATACTCACGGCCAGCAGAAGTTCCATGACAGAGAAGCCCGAGTTTTTCTTCATCGTTTGAACAGAGTCACCTGATTGTGAATCAGGCGCGCTCCGGCTCCGCTGGAATACCCGCGCACATGCAGGGTCACCTTTTTTAGCGTATTGGAATATTTAGGAAGCTTCAAAGACGGTGAGCTGAAATCCGCATCAATGCTGGTGGCGGGCTCCACCTCCCACACGACCTGGATGGTTTCACGGGACGGATCGGCCAATCCACACAGAGGCGGATTGCCAGCTTGAGTCACTTCACTTTGAAATTCTGTCTGATAGCTGTAAGTGCGCACGATGCAGTTGCCAGGCAGTGGGATGTCAGTCACCGCACGGCCTTTAAGTTCGATGGCGTTGTTGGTCAGGATCTCTTTGAGGATGATGGAGCGGTCCACTTCGGATTTATGCGTGCGATTGGAAAGAGTCAGCTGCAGCAGCACAGTCAAGCTGATCAAAGATATGCCGATGGCCACAAGCACTTCAACAAGAGTCATACCGGAGTTGTTCAGAAGTTTCATGTTCATCTATTGTCGGGTCTCCAGAATAGGCTGGTCAATCCCGATGATAGAGCCCAGGTTGCGATAATCCACAGGTGGATCGGCGTGAACAAAGATATAGCGTCCGTTGTTCACGGACGGTTGGGTTGCATGGTAGTCCGGCTGGCTGGAGTAAGCCGCTTCCCGGTGAGTGAGGCTGTTTAAGACACAAGGTGTCCCCGCCGGAATGCTGTTGTAGTAAGAAGGGCTGGTCCACTGCAGGTTCTTGTGCTGCAGGGAAAATTGTGTGCCCTGGTTGTAACGAGTGTCAGTCAAAGTGTGCAAGGGTACATTCAGATTTCGTTTGCCCGTCGGCACGAAGTCATCAAACGAAGTGTACATGCGAATGCCTGTGTAAATTAAATCAGATTCTTCACGGGCGGACATGCCAGCGGCGCGCTGAACCCAGAACACGGCGGGATAATACGATCTTGGGAAATGATCTGTCACACCGTTATAGTAGCGTGAACTTAAAGGCGGAATCGGTGAGTTCGGAGCTGAATGATAGGGTGGCACATTTGCTGTCGTAAGCAGATTGTTCCCGCCGTAAGGGGTCAGGGTATGGCCCGCCATAGAGACCATGCACATGTTTGACGGGAACTGACTGTCGGTGGAATCAGGTCCGCTCCAAAGACCACGCATGACAAAGGGATTGGAGGTGTCGATGTTGGCGTTGGTGATCAGACTGATGTTTTCCATGCGGAAGGTGCGATAGCCATAGCGGAAGCCGTCGTTTTCCTGGCGAACATAGTCCGTATAGTTGTGCAATACCGGGCGGATCTGTCCGCTGACGACCGGCCAGTATCCCTGAAGATAGCTGTAAGTGGCGGGAACATAATGGGGACTGAGCAGGTGCACTCGTTCCGGCGACAGCAAAACCATGGGAAGTGGTTCCTTCCCGGCATTGCTGGCATCCGCATTAAAAACGACCTCGCGAAGTCTGCCCGGGTCGGAGTCCAGTGGGGAGGTGTTGTCCAGTTGATAGCCTCGCAAAGCCAGGGTGTCTTCAGAGACCACCCACAAAGAGAAGTTTTTCCGGGCGGCATTTGCAGAAAGGGATCCCAGCATCAGTCCCTGTGCTGATGTCTGGCGAATTTCAGTGGGAACTTTTGTATAGACAACCCGACGAAGCAGACGCTCTTTCAGGGAGGCATCAGTCAGCTGACCGGGATTGAAATTATTCAGTGTCAAAGAGTTCATGTCGATGGTGGAAACCTGTCCGCAAACGTTGGATCCGTTGTTGGCGGCATACTTTTTCTGGAACTCGAGGTCCCAGATTTCACAATCCTGGTAAGGACTGGTGGGTGCACTGATCACCGCACCACAGGACCGCGCGTCCTCTTCCAAAGCTTCCATATTGTCCCAGTTTAAACTGGGGGCCGGAATTTCTTCGGCATCCGCGGTGAAAAGGGTTCCTTCAAGGCCCGCATCCTGGCGCCACTTTGCAAATCCACGAGGGAAGTGTTCAGAGTGGGAGCAGATTTTTTTTGTCGTGCCAGAGTCAGAGCGCGAGATGCAGGTGGCATCGATGCGAATGCCAAAGCCATTGGCGCCACCCCAGGTATAGTTAAAGATGCTGTAGCGATCGGGGTTGTTAAAATAAGCCCCGGAATCAGTCGCTGACCAGGACTGCAGGGGAGGTGTGCCGCCAAACAGAGCAATCGGGTAAACTTCGCTGGCCACAGAGGCTTTGCTGAGCGGCCCCGCGGTGGCGTCCATCACCTGTTGTTTCAAAGTCTGGGCTTTGTTGTAGTCGCGGGTGACCACCGTCTGAGCGGCCCCAAACTGAGAGTGGTGAGTGCTCGGTGTGCCCAGATCACTTGAATACGGGGCCAGCAGGGATTCGATATTATTGCCGGCCGGATTTGGTTTGGGGATGCTGTACTGGATGTAGTGCATGCCACCGCCAAACTGAATGCGGTCCCCTTGAATGATCGTGCCCCATTCGCCCGGCCAGCCGGCGGGTGAACCACTCCAGTTCATATGACTGTTGGGACGGTGGATGTTACCGCCGAACTGCAGGGGTCCTTTGATGTAAATGCGGCGATCGCGCGCAATCAAGGCCGTCGGGAATTTTTCATTGTAAAGACGGCGCAAAGTCATGGTGTTCGGAGAGTTTGAGAACAGCAGATAATCCGACACGTCCAGAATCTTGATGCGTTTTATGTAGAACGCCTTCAGATCACGGTACTGACCTTCCGAGATCAGTTCATAGTTTTTGGTCGTGAAATTGTACTTCGCCGAAACTTTCCATGTCATTCCGCCCGCAAGTTCACCCTCAACATTGAAATCTTCAGATTTCAGACAGGCGTTGTCTGGAGGGGGTTCCCACATCCGTCTTTGCAGCGCGGCTTCCATCACTGCAAACGCCGACGTTGTGACTTCGTTTAAAAGCACCTGATCGTAATCTTTGGTTTTAAAGTCGTAATTGCGCTTGTGGATATCAGCAGAGTTCAGGACGAAGATGGTCCCAATAGCACACAATACAGTCACGAACAGGAGGGTGCTTTGACCCAGGCGGTTGAATATCATTAATAACAGGTTAAGTCTGTTGGTTGTTTAGCACAAGTTACTGCAGGTGTTTCTGGTCTTGGAGTGAGAAAAAGTGTTTTTTAGTGAGACGCATACACGATAGGAATTCTGAATAGACAGAAGGCCGGGTTTACCGGCCTTCTGTTGTAACATCACATTTTGGGAGGGGCGATGTGTAGCTTGCGGATTAGGCCGCAAGCGATTTGGTCTTTTTCGGATCTTTCTTCGCGGCAGGCTTTTTTTCCTGACCTTTAGCCGACTTGTCGAAGGCGACTGCGAAGACCTCATCCAGATTCTCTGCAAGGATGAAGTTGATCTTGTCCTTGAACACCTTAGGGATATCAGCAAGATCCTTTTGGCAAGCCATCGGGATGATGATGTTTGTAATACCCAGGTTCAAAGCGGCAAGACACTTTTCACGGATACCACCGACTGGCAGTACTCGTCCTTGCAAGGTCACTTCACCAGTCATGGCGATATCGTGACGAACCGGAGTGCCTGTCATCAAACTCACAAGAGCGGTCGTGAGAGTGATACCTGCAGATGGACCGTCTTTCGGGATCGCACCGGCTGGCAAGTGCACATGCACATCGTACTTTTCAAAGAAGTCTTCTGGGATGCCCAGTTCTTCCTGGTGAGCACGAGCGTAAGACATTGCTGCGTGAGCGGACTCTTTCATCACGTCGCCAAGCTGGCCCGTCAATGCTAGATGTCCTTTACCTTTCATTTTCAAAGCTTCGATAGTGAGAACTTCACCACCAGCTTGTGTCCAGGCAAGACCTTGAACCACGCCCACTTGAGAGTCGGCGATTTTGTCGTCGCGCTGGAATCTTGGAGGACCCAGAAGCTCCGGAACTGTTGTGGCATTTACTTCCACAAAGTTTGTCTCTTCCATGACCACCATCTTAGCCACTTTACGGCAGACGGAACCGACTTCACGCTCCAGGTTACGAAGACCCGCTTCGCGAGTGTAGCCTGCGATCAGGTATTTGATACCTTCATCGGTGAACTTGATATTCTCTTCTGTAATACCGTTGGCTTCGATCTGTCTCTTGATCAGATGCTTTTTCGTGATCAACAGTTTGTCATTCTCGGTGTAACCCGGAATGTTCAGGATTTCCATACGGTCACGCAAAGCTGGTGGGATATTTTCCAACACGTTGGCTGTTGCGATGAACAACACATTTGAAAGGTCGAAGTCGACATTCAGATAGTTGTCACGGAAAGTGGCGTTTTGTTCCGGATCCAGCACTTCCAGCATCGCTGCAGAAGGGTCACCACGGAAGTCAGAACCCAGCTTGTCAATTTCATCCAGTACGATCACTGGATTGCTTGTTTTTGCCTGACGAAGAGCCTGGATGATTTTACCCGGCATCGCGCCCACATAAGTGCGGCGGTGACCACGGATTTCCGCTTCATCCTTCACGCCGCCCAGAGCGATACGGAAGTATTCACGGCCCATCGCACGAGCGATGGATTTACCCAAGGACGTTTTACCCACGCCTGGAGGACCGCCGAAGCACAGGATTGGTCCTTTCAGGTTTGGTTTCAGCTTGCGAACCGCCAGGAATTCCATGATACGGTCTTTGGCTTTTTCCAGTTCATAGTGATCTTCATCCAGAATTTCTTTGGAACGTTTAAGGTCAATATGATCTTCAGATTTTTTGCTCCAAGGAAGATCCGCCATCCAGTCAAGGTATGTACGAACCATTGTGGCTTCAGATGCATCCGGGTGCATACGCTCCAGACGGCCCAGTTGTTTCAGGGCTTCTGCTTCCACATGAGTCGGCATGCCGGCGTTCACCAGCTTTTCACGCAACTCATCCATTTCTTCTGATTTGGAGTCGCCTTCTCCAAGCTCATTCTTTATAGCCTTCATCTGCTCACGCAGGAAGTATTCACGCTGGGACTTGGACATGTCGTCCTTGGCGCCAGTGCGATTTTTGGATTGAGTCTGCATCACTTCAAGTTCTGCAGCCAGAATCTCGTTAACCAGTTTCAGTCTTTCTGTCGCATCAGAAGTTTCCAGAACCTTCTGTGCGTCCTGAACTTTGATGCCCAGGTTGGAAGCGATAAGGTCAGCAATGCGACCTGGATCAGAAACATCATCCAATACCAGCAGGATGTCCGGAGAAAGAGGGCGACCCAGGGCGATGATGCGCTCGATGTGTTCTTTCGCGGTTCTGATCAAAGCTTCGTTTTCAACAACGGTTTTTTGAACCGGTGTTTCTTCGATCTTTTCAACAGCCACTTCAAAGGAAGGGGAGGTTTTGGTGAAATTTTTCACGCGGCCTTTTGCGACACCTTGGATAAGGATTTTCACACGACCGTCGGAAAGTTTTCTCATTCTCATGATCATCGCCACTGTACCAACAGTGTAGATGTTGTCCGGAGATGGATTTTCTTCAGTGATGTCTTTCTGGGAAGCCAGGAAGATCAGGCGATTTTTTGCCAAAGCTTCTTCAACTGAGCGGATCGAAGCGTCTCTGCCTACGAACAAAGGAATGATCATGTAGGGGAATACTACGATGTCTCTCACAGGTAGCATGGGAAGGGTCTGTGGGATTTCTAGGACTTTATCGTCAAAACTCATACCGCTCCTCCGCGTGATGCGGGAATTTATGTTTCTGGTATGAGACTTCTCGGTGTGAGACAGTTTTTTCTAAACCGCAATCGTTGATTAATTTAAAAAATTGGACTGACATCCATGTCAGCGGACCTCATCCAATGAGTTTAAATAGGAATGTTATTGGAACAGGCCCGTCTGGCTTTCTTGTTCTTCCATGCAGTCAATACAAAGGGCTGTGAAAGGTCGTACTTGCAGACGGCGGGCATTGATAATTTCAGAGCAGGATTCGCACTGGCCGTAGGTCCCGTCAGCGATCTTCCCCAATGCTCTTTCGATCGCGTACAAAGCAGTACGATCACGTTCGTGCAAATGAATGGAGATATTGTTAGAGATATCCTGAGAAGCGGCTTCCGCCTCATCTGCAACCGCAGCCATGCTGGATTGCTCCTCTTTAAATTCATGTGATTTATTGAGGATCGTGCTCTTTTGGAAGAGCAAAGATTCTTTTAGATTTTGCAGTTCAGTTTCTGTCAACTCTGTGAGTTCGGTTGCGTTCATCTCACCCCCCGATATGATGATCCTTGGCCGAAAATTGATCGCATATTACGGGGGAATGATTATCTGTCACTAAAAATGCACAGCGTGATTATTTATCGCGCAAACTTACGACTTACCGCTTCTCGCATCTCGGCACCTTCGATGGACAGACGTGTCCAAGGGATGGCCAGCAACCTTTCAGATTCGATAACTTCCTCGGTCTCTTCGCAGATACCGAAGGTACCTTGCTCGATGCGGGCCAGGGCCATCTCGATCTCGACCAGTTGATTTCTCATGCGGGCCTGGGATATCAAAAAAGAATGTTCCTCGATGTGGGCGACAGATTGATCTGCTTCGTCACCGCCACGCTCCGCATGGACCAGTTCGCGCTGGGCTGTTCTGAAACGATTCAAAACATCCTGTTTCGCGGTAAGAAGTTTTCTTCTGCACTCCATCACTAAGTTTTCAGAAATACGACTTGTCATAACAACCCCCTTCTAAAGATTTGCGACTCTCTTGGTCGCTGGTGTTCCTAAGACAGGGCACCGCAAGAAGGGGGTTAAAAAATCGTCATTAAATTAACTTATAGATGCTATTTGCGGACTTTAAGGGGAATTACTTCGCCTTTTTCAATAGTTAGAGCGGTCACCGGGCGCTCGATTTCGCGCTCAGCATTAATACTGAGGTTTCCTAGCGATCCTGGGAACTTATTTAGCTGCCCCAGTTTCTGCACCAATTCCTCGCGGGAGCTGGCTCCGGCGGCAATCAGCTGACGCAGGATCAGACCAGCATCATAAGCTTGGATTTCAATCAAAGACGGCGGTTCATTGTACAGGCTGCGGTATTCGTTCACAAAACGCGAACGATCCTGATTCGCTGGAGTCATGCTGTCGACGAAGATCAGATTCTGCGCAAAATTCCCGGCGCGTTTGGCGATGTCTTTGGTGTTCCAAAGATTGGTGCCCAAAAGCTTCACGCCGCGCACATCATTATAAGACAGCATCGCAGAGATCTGTCCCATCGCACGGGCCGAGTCGGGGATGAAGATCGCATCAAAGTCCGTGATCGGCGGCAGCACGTTTTCAAGATTGCTCTGGCGAACAGAGTGTTTTTTTCCAGAAGACTGAAGCTCTTTCAAACGCAGATTGAATTCATCCTGACGGGCCTCGCCGAAGTAAGTTCCCACCAGACGCTGCACCACCAGACGGAAGTCGGTCTCTTTCACAGAATAGGTCTGAACCGCTGTGATCTCACCACCGCGGGCCAGCACTTCATCCCAGAAGATATTGGTGAATTCAATGCCGTAAGGATCGTTCGGGTAAAGCACCGCGAACTTTTTCATGCCCATGTCTTCCATCGCCGTGCGAACCAAAGCGCGCACCTGCATACCGCTGGTCAGAGAGTTTCTGAACACCGTCGGGCCCACTTCGGTCAAACCGGAGCGCTGGGACAGGGCGATGGTCGGCACACCCAGTTCATCTGATTTCGCAGCCACAGCCGGAGCGGTCTTGGAAAGCAAGCTTCCCACAATGGCGATAACGTTGTCTTCTTTCACCAGACGCTCGACTCCGCGGCGGGCGGAATCAGGATTGCCTTCACTGTCCATCACCGCCAGCTGAAAGCCCGAGCCGGGGATATGAAGGCCCAAGCCCATTTCAAGGCCGCGCAGCGCACGCTGGCCCACAGGGGCGTTACGGCCACTCAGTGGCAGCACCACGCCTACTGTCTGGGACTTCACGTTTTTGGCGGAATCCAGCTGCAGGATGATCTCCTGGGCTCTCAAGGCCAGATCGCTGCCTGGAACAAATTCAGTCACTGAATTAAAATACATCTTCGCATCGGACGTGTCTTTTTTGTCCAAAGAGATTTCACCCAGACGGAACATCGCATGTCCGCGCAGGAAACCGAAATCTGATTCATCGGCAACGTCTTCCAGCTGATCTTCGTTCAGTTTGTTTTCAACAATGTCGATGGCCTTCAGACGGTAAGATTCCTGATCGGCCTTGCTGGGCGCTTGCACAGCCTGATTCACCAGGGATTTTAGCTGTCCCAATACATCCGCTGACGGTGCGGCGGGAACACTCAAGGTTTCGCTTTCAATCTGCTCAGGAGGTTTGCCGGTGGTCAGACCGCCCACGGCTTTTGGTTTTTTTCCGGTGGTGGCGGTGGTGGCCGCAGGCTTCATCGGAGCGCGCTTTGTGGCCACTGTCGTACAGGAAGCCAGAAGACCGGCCGTCAGCAAGAGTGAAAAGTAGGGTTTCATTTACGCGTCCTCATCAATTGTGCGACTTTATCCTGGAAGGCCTTTACCAGAGGACTTGTGTCCGTGGATTTGGCGAGCTCTTCCACCAGTTCTTTTTGTTTGTTGCTAAGACTGCTCGGCGTGTCCACCAGAACGCGCACAAGCATGTCGCCGGATCCGAAGCCACCCAGTTTCGGGAAGCCTTTGCCCTTCAGTCGGAACGTCTGACCTGAGTGTGTTCCCGGAGGAATACGGATCATGGCTTTTCCGGTCAGGGTCGGAACCTCGATGTTGGTTCCCAAAATCGCGTCGGTGTAGACAATCGGAAGATCCAATGTCACATCGTTTTCGTTTCGTTTGAACAGCGGGTGCTCCTGAATGTTGATAATCACATACAGGTCTCCGGCGGCAGCGCCCCCGGAAGCATCCCCTTCGCCCGCCAGTTTCAGGCGCTGGCCTTCTTTCACGCCGGCAGGAACATTCACAGACAGTTTTGCAGGCTCTTCACGGCCGCCGCGCTGGCGCATGAAGCTGATGACTTTTTCGCTGCCCAAGGCGGATTCTTCAAAAGAGATATTCAGCGTATAGCGCAGGTCCGTGCCTTTGGAAGGACGGCGCGCGCGCGCTCCACCAGCCCCCGGGCCGCCACGGGCATTGCCAAAGATCTCACCAAAGACATCACCGAAGATGTCCTGGAACGGATCACCACCGGCTCCGGCTCCAGCACCGCCAGCTCCGGCGCCCCCAAAGCCACCGAATCCACCAGCACCGCCGAACGGGCCGCCAGCTCCGCCAAAGCCCTGGGCTCCGGCGTGACCGAACTGGTCATACATCTCGCGTTTTTTGGTATCACTCAAGACTTCGTAGGCCTCGGTGATTTCCTTGAATTTTTCCTCGGCCTTTTTATCGCCAGGATTTTTATCCGGGTGATACTGCATAGCCAGCTTGCGATAAGATTTTTTGATCTCATCAGCAGTGGCAGAGCGGGAAACATTCAAAAGGGAGTAAAAATCTTTTTTAGACAAGCAGGGCTTCCTTACTCTGGCTTCTTGGCTACAACCACTTGGCCAGGTCTGATCACTTTATCATGAAGTTTGTAAGGCTTTTTAAACACACGCACGATATGGCCCGGAGCCATCTGGTCGGTGGCCTCGCTGCTCAGCGCTTCGTGCACGGACGGGTCAAACGGAGCCCCGTGCGCCGGGATCTCGATGACATTGTGACGCTGAAGCAGGGATTTGAGCTCCTGAGCGGTCATATCCACACCTTGTTTGAAGGTGTTGAAGTTCTCAGCACTCACGTTCACGCTCAAGGCGCGGTCGAAATTATCCACCACTTCCAGCAGATCACGCACCAGGCGCTCGCCGCCGTACTTCATCAACTCGGAACGCTCCTTGATCGCGTTGCGTTTGTAGTTTTCAAACTCAGCGCGCAAGTAAAGATAGTCGTTTTTGAACTTTTCAGCTTGTTCCTGAAGTTTCTGGATCTCAGAAGCGATTTCGCCATTTTCTGGATTGGGAGGATTGGAGTTTTGAGAGTTGTTTTCTTCTGACATGAGACTTCCTTTCGCAATACTTAAGATTGTGTATTCACGAAGCAATGTCAATGTCAGGGGGGCGGAAGAAAAACTCCTAGCCCCTTAGAGATCTTCTTGAAGGAAAGTCAGTTCCTGGAAAACACGGTTGCTCAGCACAAGGCCCTCACGCGTCAGTGACCAATGCCCGTTGTCAAAGCGAATCCAGGATTTTTGCTCCAGATTTTTCATGATTTGCAGGACCTTTTCACTGACATTCTGCGGGAATTTGGCTTGCAGCTGCTCGACATTGAGTCCGCGCATCAGACGCATCGAAGTATGACAAAAGTCTGTAAGAGCCTGATGCATTTGCAGAACTTCCACCTGATTCGATGGCAGATGGCGCACCGGGGAATCAAATTCCTGCCCGTCAAATGCCAGAATCTGTTTCTGGTATTCATTGATGGAGTTAATATTCCAGTAACGTGTGCCCCAGGCGGATTCTTTGGAATAGGAATGCGAGCTGAGGCCCAGGCTCCAATAAGGTTCGTCGACCCAATAAAGCATGTTATGACGGGACTCAAAGCCCGGCAGGGCAAAGTTCGATACTTCGTACTGTTGAAAGCCTTTGCGGGTCAGCTCATCGGCGATGATGTCAAACATCTCGACTTGTTCGTCGTCAATCGGGCGGCCTTTTGACAAAGGATGGCCATCAGGAACTGTCAGACAATAAGGGCTGATATGTTTGGCCCCCTGTTCAACGGCGATTTCCACATCCCGGCGCAGGCCTTCCACGGTTTGCGAAGGCAGTGCAAACAGAATATCAAAGCTGAAATTCACTCCGTGGGCCCGAAGAAGGTCGAGAGTTTCCAGGGTTTGTTTTGCTGAATGTTCGCGATGAACCATTTTCAACAGGCGGTCATCAAAGGTTTGAGCGCCCACACTGAAACGGTTGATGCCGTTATCCAGATAGGTCTTCAATTTTTCTTTGCTGACAGTCGCCGGATTGATCTCAATCGTGATTTCCGTGTCAGGTCTAGTTGTAAATCCATATCTACCCAGCTCTTTGATAATCGCTACAATGAGATTTGCAGGGATGAGGCTCGGTGTGCCTCCACCAAAGTAAATGGTGTCCAGACTTTGGGGAGTGTAATAGCGGTGCTTCTGGCGAATTTCCTTAAACAGGAGTTCGACGTACTGATCCGGCGGCAGAATCTTGCTTTGCTCATAGGTGGCAAAATCGCAGTAAGTGCAGCGCTGGATACAGTAGGGAATGTGGATATAGACGCCAAATGCCATGGGAGTTATGTAGAGTATGTCTAAGAAATTTCAACTAAAAAACGGTCTGAAAGTCCTTTTACTGGAAAGCCACAAGTCTCCGGTGGTCTCAGTGCAAATGTGGGTGAAAACAGGCTCGGCAGATGAAAAAAAGACCGAAGAGGGGATCTCTCACTTTATCGAGCATTTGGTGTTTAAAGGGACCCGCAAGTACAAGGTGGGCGAGATCGCGGCCACCGTGGAAGGCTCCGGCGGGGAGCTGAATGCCTACACCTCTTTTGACCAAACCGTGTTTTATGTGACCATTTCCAAACAATTCTCGGATGTCGCCCTGGATGTGATCAGTGAAATGATGGGCTATCCCACTTTTGATCCACAGGAAATCGACAATGAACGCGAAGTCGTTCTGGAAGAGATCAAACGCGGGCAGGACAGCCCGGGCCGCCGTGCCAGTCAGCTGCTTTTCACCAACGTCTTCCAAAAGAGCCCTTACGGCATTCCGGTGATTGGTTATGACAAGGTCGTTAAAAAGGTTTCTGCCAAAAAAATCCGTGAGTTCTATCAGTCGCGTTATGTGCCATCAAATATGTTCTTGGTGGTGTCCGGCGACTTTGATTCGAAAGAAATGAAGAACCGCGTGCAGCAGATGTTTGGCGGCTTTGCTCCGTACAAACTGCGTAAAGTGGCGCGCAAAAAAGAGCCGGCGCAAAAAACCATCCGCATCAAGGTGGAGCAGGCGAAGTTTGAGCAGACCACCGCTTATCTGACCTGGAGAATCCCCAGCGTGAAACACAAGGACATCGCGGCCCTGGAGGTGATGTCAGCCATTCTGGGTCAGGGGGATTCCTGCCGCCTGATGCAGACCTTGCGTATCAAGGAGCCACTGACAAACTCGGTGGGGTCTTTTGCGTATTCCATGCAGGATGACGGTCTGTTTGCCGTGTCCTTGGGCCTTGAAAAGGAAAATCTGACCAAAGCGCTCAGTGCACTGATACCGGAACTGGTTCGGATTGTGACCGAACCTCCCACGGTGGCGGAAATGCAAAAAGCGATCACCAATTTTGCCAGCCACGAAGTGTATTCCATGGAGACTGTGGATAACATTGCGAGAAAAGCCGGAAGCAATGAATTCTATTACGGCGATCATGACTACTACAAAAAGTACATGAAGCAGGTCTATGCGCTGAAACCGGAAGACATTCAGAAGATCGCCAAAAAATATCTGAAGGCAGACAGCTTTGGTCTGTCCATGATGACAAACATGGATAAGAAAAACGCGGACCGTATCCTGAAAGCCTTTGCCAAAGACTTAAGGAAAGCCCTGCGTGAAGCAAAAGCCGTAAAACAAAAAGCACCGCGCTTTGCTGCCAAGAAGTTCAATATCAATGCCGGCGCAGCCAAGGGTGTTCCAACCACGGAGCGCATTGTTCTTGATTCCGGCGCGACCCTGTTGATCCGGGAACAAAGCGATACGCCGTATGTGGCGATGAAAGCCGCGTTCCTGGGCGGGGCGCGTGTCGAACCAGAGGGCCAAAACGGTCTGACGGAACTTTTTGCCAGAAACTGGATGTCGGGATCGAAAAACTTTACTGAAGATGACATCAATCTGCGTGTGGATGAGCTGGCAGCGGGGATTGGTGCCTTTGGCGGCAGAAACTCGGCGGGTCTTTCGATGGACTATCTGTCGCCGTTTGAAGACAAGATGCTGGAGATCTATGCCGATTCCCTGCTGGAGCCCCAGTTCCCGGAAATCATTCTGGAGCGCGAAAAGGTTGTTCTGAAAAATCAGATCAAGGCCCGCAATGACAATCCAGCCCAGCTTTGTATTTTGGCCTTCATGCAGGAGATCTTTAAAGGTCACCCGTATGCACGCGATCTGGTGGGCAGTGAAACCACGGTCAATGCCATCACGTCCGCAGACTTGCTTGGTTATTATAAAAAGATCGCCATGGCGAAGAACGTGACATTCTCGGTGGTGGGCGATGTGGACACCAAGAAATGGGTGAAGACGCTGAATGAAATCACCAAAGAGCTTCCCAAAGGGGAGCGCGTGAAAAATCATTTCGCCGCACCTAAAATCACCGAATCCAAACACCTGTTCCGCGAACTTAAAAAAGAACAAAGCCACATCATCGTGGGCTATCAGGGGCTGACACTTTCAAGCCCTGAGCGCTACACGATGGAGATCATTCAGTCCATTCTGAGTGGCCAGGGTGGAAGACTGTTCATCGAGCTTCGCGACAAAAACTCTTTGGCTTATTCCGTGTCGCCGATGCACATGGAAGGGATTGAGCGTGGATATTTCGGTGGATATATTGGTTGTTCGCCAGAAAAGTCCGAAAAGGCCATTCAGATGCTGAAAGCGGAATTCAACAAACTGGCGAGCACTAAAATTTCACCGGAAGAACTGGTGCGCGCGCAGAGATATCTGATCGGCCGACACGATATCGAGCTGCAAAGAAAAAGCACTATTGGCAATGCGATCTTGTTCGATGATATCTACGGCCTGGATTACCGAGAAAGCCTGGATGTGGCCGACAAGTACTTTGCAGTGAGCCCGGAAGATGTGCAGAAGCTGGCGCAAAAAATCTTTGCCCAGCCGGCCATCGTCAGTCTGGTGGGTCCGACGGATGTGAAATCCTAAAGTTCGCGACGGAAGTCCTCAATGATTCTTTGATTGAGGGCTTCCAGATCCTTAAACCCGCGGGGCTTGAGTTCTTCAGGTCCCTTGTTCAGTTCTAAGCTTAAATGTTTTTCTAAAATCGCAAACACCTTTGGAATCACTGTGCGTTGGTAGTTGTCACCGCCGATGCGGGTTTTCACAATCTGCCACAGCTCCCAGCGTGCGGGTAAGAAGGCATAGTACAGATCCCCACCGAACTGGGAATAGAACGGATATTCTTTCTTCCAGCGCTGGCGCGACAGGTGGTGACGGCCCTCAGTAAAGTCGCGAAACTGCAAAACGGTGGAAGAGTGGGGGCGATAGTTTTCACCGGCACTTTTTAAAACTGAAGACATGGATTTCGGGTCTTTCGTGACCACCATGGACAGGGAATCAGCAAACAGCTCATGCACGGCGCTGCGCAGACTCCAGTGGGCCGAAAGCTCCTTGCGGCGTTCAGCAACGGCGTCGATCTCTTTGATGATCTCATAGATTTTTTTGTCCAGTTCCTGTCGGACTGCCGGATCGGTGGCCTTTGCCTGTTCGGCCATCAAAGCATCGTTTGTGGCATGCAGGCTGTCCTCCCGGGTGTGCAGGGAGATCTGTTCTTCACGCAATGTCTTGTAACCGGGGGATCTCAGGGTCATGTTTTTTTCAAAAACCGCATGCGCGTATTCGTGCATCAGGGTGTTTTGATTGATGGCCGGATGCTTTTTGCCCATCTTGTCCGGGCGCACACCCACACTGATCTGGTAGCTTTCGGCATTGAAAGTTGAAAAGATAAAGGCGCTGTCGATCTGGATCTGCACTTCGTGCGGAATCGCAAGATCTCCCATCAGGCTATGGATTTTATCCACCGTGCGGGCATAGTCATTTGCCGGAGGCCCCTTTTGCCCGGAAGGTTTGACTTCAATCTGACCTAGCTTTGCATACTCCGAGGCAAAGACCGGCCCACACTTTTCCCCAAAGGCCCACAGGGACCCTGGCGCAAAAGCGCTGAGCACTGCCAAAGTGATAGTCATCCATCTTAGTTTCATTCTGCTTATAGCTCCTTCAAACGGGCTTGCCAGGTTGAAATGCAAAGAGGACACCGGCGGGATGTCTCATTGTGAGACTTTTGACCAGCTTTGCAAAAAACTACTAACCGAAAACCATTCAGGATTTGTTAAACTAGCAGTATGCGGGAAAAGCATTCGACACCGACAGTTGAGCTTTTTGTGAGCCCAGAGGGCTACTTCCAGGAGCTGGTTCAGAAAGGTCTGTCCCAGCGAAAGGTTCAGACCTTTCCGATGGTTGAGGCCTATCTTGTGAACTTATTACAGCACTATCTGGATGCGCGGAATCTGCACGATCCAGCCTACGCCAGCGAAAGCGGCGCCCGAAATCCCCAGACACTGGCCGAAATGTATCTGACAGCCCAGAACGCCGAAAGCTTTGTGAAAGCAGAAATGCTGAGAAAGCTCGGCGACCGGACTCTGTATATCAGCGGCTTTTTTGGGGACTCACTGTCACGCAAAATTATCGATGTGGATTACTATGCGGAGATTGGCGGAGCGGCCTATGCCTCCCTGGCCCATTGCACCCGGGAAGACACCATGGCTCGAGTGTACACGGTGTTCTCGGACCGCTTCCTGGAGTTTGTGGATGTGCTGACGTACATCAGCCACCATTCATTTATCAAAAGCGATGAAAGCATTCTGAGACTGTATGAGCGCTATATGAGAACGGGATCTGAGTTGGCTCGTGAAAAGCTTGAGGAAATGGGAGTTTTGACCCTTCCTCAGGATCAAGTAAAGCTTGGCAAGCAGAGCTGATTCCTCTATTCTGGCGCCATGTTTGGCTTAGGTATGTCTGAAATTATCTTCCTTGCGGTTCTTGCCCTGATTGTGATCGGGCCCAAAGAACTTCCGGAACTGGCAAGGACTCTGGGGCGCTTTCTCAACGAGTTGAAAAGAAGCACCGATTCCATGGGTGATGAACTCAAGCAACAGATGCGCCTGGATAAATTAGACAAGCTCGACAGGTTGAACATGGACACCATCCGCAATCCTCAACAACAAGCCCATCAGAACGAAGCAGAGCAAGCGCCGCTGGCTGCTTCCACTGAGGCCGCGCCGATCGTTGAAGAGCAGCTGGAGTTCCCGCAAGCCACCACTGACGAAAAATCAGAAGAACAGAAGCCTTCATGAGACGCGAAGAACTCGATTCCAAAGCCCAATCTTTGTATGAGCACCTGTCAGATCTTCGTAAATGTCTGATCAATTGTGTTTGGATTCTGCTGATCGCAACGGGCATCTGCTACGGCTTCAGTGAAAAGATTTTCGATTTCGTGCGTGAGCCGATCCGCCCGTACCTTCCTGGTGGCGGTCTGATCTATACCGGCCCGTTGGATAAATTCATTGCCCATCTGAAGCTTTCTTTCGTATGTGGGATCTTGCTGTCTTGCCCTTTCTGGCTTTATCAGGTGTGGAAGTTCATTGCTCCGGGCCTTTACGCCAAAGAGCGCAAATACACCATGGGTTTTATTTTCTCGGGCACGGGTTTGTTTGTGTTGGGGGCGGCATTTTCTTACTGGATCGCGCTTCCGATGGCCTTCCAGTTTTTGATGACCTATGGTGGTGAGGTCGATAAACCCATGATTTCCATCGACCAGTACATGGGTTTCTTCACCCAGATGTGTCTGATGTTTGGTGTGGCCTTTGAATTGCCGTTGGTGATCGTGGTTCTGGGAATGATGGGCATTGTGTCCCAGTCCTTCCTGCGCAAGAACCGCCGCTATGCGATTATGACAATTGCAACAATTGCGGCGATCATCACTCCGCCGGACCTGCTGAGCATGGTGATGATGTTGGCGCCGATGTGGGTTCTATTTGAGGCCGCAGTCCTGATCGTCGGCATCTTTGAAAAGAAACGAGAAGACGCTTACGCTGTGAACGAGCGCGAGTAGCCACAGTTTGCTTCCCGACCACAGTCGGGGTTTGCGGCATTTAATGTGAAAGGTGAGAATCTTATGAGTACGCTTAATAAGTGTGCAAAAGCATTCTTACGTTCATGGAGGAACTGTGAAGTCTTTGATCTTCTTGCCCCTGATGGGTCTTTCTTTGTCTGCAGCCGCCAATATGGCGGACTATGAAAAAGCTTCCAAACAATTTGCGTGTATCAATCAAATCAACATGGCAACGATGGATCTGGGTTTCGGCACGGAGCCGGATGGTGCTGCATTCACTATCGGCACCGATGGTAAAACCAATGTTTTGGATTCCGGAAAAGTCGTTTCCCGCGAAACCAAAGACGGAGTTGAAACGATCGTTTATAAAGCGAAAGTGATGACGGGCTTCAAAGATGGCAAGCCGGTTTTTGAAACGGACCGAAAAACAGTGGCGATTCGTCGCGATGCTCAAGGTCGCGTGGTGGCGGTGAATAAGGATATGAATCTGAAAACTCAGATTCAAAACCGTGATGCCTATCTGAAATCAGAATGGGGCAAACACGCCAAAGGCAACTATCCGTTAATCAAAGGAACTGAGTCCACGTTCACTTACGACGGGGATTCCTGTGATGTCGCACAAAGTGTTTATATGCAGATGCAGGATGAAAATTCCAAGGTTGAAGGCAAAGTTACTTATGACAAAGCTTTCTGTGATCGTATGAAGCCGATGATTTCAAAAATGGGTTCGCAGAACGCGGCCCAGTGTGGAAACCTGATTGGCATGGCTCAAAGCGCGTTTGATCAGCGCAACGCTGAACTGGCCAAAGAGGGTAAATCCATGGTCGCCGGTGCTTTCGGCATGTACGCGGATTCTTACGGTGGGGTGACTCCTTCTAATGCTAAAACCAAACAAGCAGCTCAAAGCAGCGCCTTCAATATCGGTGGTGCGATCGCCATGTGTGCCTCTATGGCTGATGTGGCATGGGCATGATGGGCGGCTACTACGGCATGGGTATGGGGGGCATAATGGGCGCCTATTCCGGCGGTATGATGGGTGGCACTGGTGGTATCATGGGCACAGGCGGCATAATCGGGAACGCTCCGGCGAAAGCCAAATCGAACCAGAAAGACGCCAAAGGCACCAAGTAAGACAAAATAAAAAAGGGGCTCCAAAGAGCCCCTTTTAGTTTTTCCTAGATGTCGCGTGAAGACTACGGTTCTTCGAACTTGATCAAAACAGCGCCGGATTCCACTGAATCGCCCTGTTTCACGCGGATCTCTTTGATTTTTACATCGCGGGATGCACGCATTTCGTTTTCCATCTTCATCGCTTCCATGATCAGCAATGGCTTGTTGGCCTTCACGATCTCACCTTCTTTGGCGAAGATTTCGATGATTTTACCAGGCATACCGGATTTCAGTTCCTGATCGCCACCGAAACCGCCCCCTTTCTTCAGGGATTCATGCAGAAGCATTTCATCATTGAAGACTTTGATGGTGCGGAAAGAGTTACGCGTAAAGACCGTGTACTCGGTGTCCTGTCCGATCACGTCGATCAGATAGGACTTACCGCCAAACAGGAAGCTGATGTACTGCTCGGCCTGTTTGTAGTCGTTTTTGGAGATGTCATAGTGGATCCAGTCTTTGCCCTCTTCCTGCAAGGAAACCTTCCAGGTCGTGCGGTGCTCGGTCACATCCACTTTAAATTTTTTACCTTTAAGTTCTGCCTCAAAGTACATGGTTACGTCCTCAATTGAAGTTTGCGGCTGATACGCTTCCAGTTGGAAGTCAGGTTCAGCTGGCGAACGTCTTTGGATTTACGATCGTTGTAAGCAGTGATTGCCGCCGCGATCAGGAATACTGGGTCTTCAACTTCTTTGAAAAGATTTGGTTCGATAACTTCGAAGTTCTTTTCAATAAACTGAGTCGTGTAAGAGCCATCACGGAATTTCGGGTGATCCAGGATGGTTTTATGCAGAACGATATTGGTTTTAATACCGGTCAGCACGAACTCACTCAGGGCACGTTGCATTCTGTCGATGGCCTCTTCGCGCGTCTCACCCCAAGTGATCACTTTGGCGATCATTGGATCGTAGAAGATAGGCACTTCGTAGCCCGGGTAAGCGTAGGAATCCACACGCATAAACGGACCTTGCGGGTGACGGCAGGCGCGGATCACACCAGGGTGCGGTTTATACGTGATCGGGTCTTCCGCACAGATACGGGCTTCGATGGCGTGGCCTTTTTGTTTGATGTCTTCTTGTTTGAAGCTCAAAGGTTTGCCCGCAGCCACATAGATCTGCTCTTTCACCAGGTCATAACCAGTCACGATTTCCGTGATCGGATGTTCCACCTGAAGACGAGTGTTCATCTCCATGAAGTAGAATTCCTTGGTGGCGTTATCAAAGATGAACTCAATCGTTCCCGCGCCCACATAGTTGATCTGTTTTGCTGCGCGAACAGCGGCTTCACCCATGCGCAGGCGCACTTCGTGAGGCACAGAAGGGGACGGACATTCCTCGATGATCTTCTGGTGACGGCGCTGCACAGAGCACTCACGTTCAAACAGGTGAACGTGGTTGTTATGAGTGTCGCCAAACACCTGGATCTCGATGTGTTTCGGATCGTTGATGAATTTTTCGATGTAAACAGTCGGATCCGCGAAATAGTTCTGGCCTTCAGAACGGCACGCACGGAAAGCGCTTTCCAGTTCGTCCATCTGACGAACTACACGCATCCCTTTACCACCACCGCCGGCAGAAGCCTTGATGATGATAGGCAGACCGATTTGTTCTGCGATCTTCTGGGCTTCTTCAACGGATTCAACCCCGCCGTCAGAGCCTGGAACCGTCGGAACACCGGCTTTTTTCATCAAAGCCTTGGCGGAAAGTTTATCCCCCATGGCTTCAATATTCGCAACCGTTGGACCGATGAAGGTGATGCCTGCATCTTTCAAAGCTTGCGCAAAAGTGGTGTTTTCAGACAGGAAGCCGTAACCCGGGTGAACAGCGTCCACGCCGGCTTTTTTGCAGACTTCGATGATCTTGTTATAGTTCAGGTAACTTTCTCGCGATGGGGACGGGCCAATGTGGTAAGCCTCATCCGCCAGGAATACGTGCAAGCTGTCGCGGTCCGCATCGGAAAACACCGCCACAGAGCCGATACCCAGCTCGCGGCAGGCGCGAGTGATACGGATGGCGATTTCCCCGCGGTTGGCGATCAGGATTTTTTTAAACAATGCCATGTTCGCTCCTACAGAGGGATGTTTCCGTGCTTTTTAGCCGGAGTGATATCACGTTTATGTTTCAGCATTTCCAAAGAGTCGATGATGCGTTTACGAGTCATCGCAGGTTCAATAACCTCATCCGTGTAGCCCAGTTCTGCAGACACGTAAGGATTGCTGAACTTGGCTTCGTACTCTGCCGTCAGGCGCGCACGCTCGGCTACAGGGTCTTTGGCTTTGTTGATCTCTTCACGGAAGATGATGCTTACTGCACCGTCAGCACCCATAACCGCGATTTCTGCAGACGGGTAAGCCAGGTTCACGTCAGAGCGAAGAAGTTTCGAGCCCATAACGATGTAAGCACCGCCGTAAGCTTTACGGGTGATCACTGTGATTTTAGGCACCGTTGCCTCAGCATAGGCATAAAGAAGCTTCGCACCGTGAGTGATGATGCCGTTCCATTCCTGGTCTTTACCCGGCAGGAAGCCTGGTACGTCCACGAAGGAAACAACCGGGATGTTGAAAGCGTCACAGAAGCGGATGAAACGAGCACCTTTGCGGGACGCTTCGATGTTCAAGCAGCCAGCAAGGATGTTGGGCTGATTCGCCACGATACCCACAGGACGGCCGTTGAAGCGTGCAAAGCCCACGATCAGATTCTGAGCGAAGTGTTTGTGCACTTCCAGGAAGTAACCCTCATCCACGCACTCTGTGATAACAGAGATCATGTCGTAAGGTTTCTTTGGATTTTCCGGAATCAGATTGTTCAGGGCTTCTGTCAGGCGGTCCGGACGGTCGTTGGTTGGAAGAACCGGAGCATCGTCAAGATTGTTGGACGGAAGGAAGTTCATCATCTCGCGGATCAGAAGCAAGCAGTGCTTGTCATCTTCAGCAGCAAAGTGAGCCACGCCGGATTTTGCAGAGTGAGTGGTCGCTCCACCCAGTTCTTCCTTGGTCACATCTTCGTGAGTCACAGTCTTGATAACATCAGGACCGGTCACGAACATGTAAGAGGTGTTTTTCACCATGAAGACAAAGTCAGTGATAGACGGGGAGTAAACCGCACCACCCGCGCACGGGCCCATGATAGCGGTGATCTGCGGGATCAAGCCAGAAGCCATGGTGTTGCGAGTGAAGATGTCCGCGTAACCACCCAGGGATTCGATACCTTCCTGGATACGCGCGCCACCAGAGTCATTGATAGAGATGAAGGGAGCCCCGTTTTTCATCGCCAGATCCATCACTTTGCAGATCTTGTTGGCTTGAGTGCGGGACATGGATCCACCGATCACGGTGAAATCCTGGGAAGACAAATAAACCAGTTTGCCGTTGATACGACCGTAACCCGTGATGACACCATCACCAGGAACCACGTTTTTATCCATGCCGAAGTTTGTGCAACGGTGAGAAACAAAACGATCCATTTCAACAAAGCTGCCTGGATCCAGCAAAACATCCACGCGCTCGCGTGCAGTCAGACGACCACCTTGTTTGTGTTTCGCCAAACGAGCTGCGCCACCACCGGCCATTGCGGCTTCGTTTCTTTTCTCAAGATCTGCCAATCGTGCTTGAATGCCAGATGAAACTTCTGTGCTCATAAAATTCCTTTTCTTGTGAGGAACCATCCTCAAAAAACAAGGAACCAATCTAGCACTTCAGTTCAAAGAATCATCTTAAAACTAGAGACGCAGAGCATACTTTTTATGCCCCGCGTGAATTGATCTATGTGTTTGAAATTACGGAACTAACTGCTGAATGTACTGAAGCGCCTTTTCGACATTGATGCGCCCTCGAGTATTTACTTTAAACTCGTGTCCGGAAGACACGTCCACAGACTTCAAAATTGCCTCTTTAACTTGCACTGCCGTGGCCGTCGGTTTGGCACTCCAAACCAGGGCTGCGGCACCACTGACGAACGGTGCTGCCATGCTGGTTCCTTCCATGTAAGCGGTGGATCCGCCCGGCACGGTGGAAAGAATTCTTTCCCCCGGAGCCGCCACGTGCACCAGAGAAAAACCACTGTTGGACCAAGAGGTCATGAAGTCAGAAACCGAAGCAGCCGCCACTGTGATCTGATTGGCCATATTGAAGGACGCGGGGAATTCCGGATATACATCCACATCGCGCCCATCATTACCGGCAGCGACGACAACCAGAATGCCCTTTTTCTCAAGCTCTACAAAAGCGTTTCGCAAAGAGGCCACACACGGAGCTCCACCCCAGCTGGCGTTGATGATCTTGGCACCACGACTGGCAGAGTACTGCATGGCAAGAACGGCATCCCCCAAAGATCCACCGCCATCATTGGCAATGAACTGCGCGGGAATGATCTGCGCCTGAGGTGCCACACCTTCAATTGAGCCATAGCGTGAGTCGGCAGCAATGACCCCCGCCACGTGTGATCCGTGCGAGCTTGGAGTCTGATTGTTGCCTGGTTGGGAAACAAAGGCGGCACCATAATAGTCATCCACAATGCCATTTTTATCGTCATCAATTCCGTTGTTTGGGATTTCACCCGTGTTCACGGCAATGCGCGGAAGCAGCTGGGGATGGGACACATCCACGTAAGCATCCACCACGGCGACTTTCACGCCCTGACCGTAAACACCCTGGCTCCACACCGCCGGGGCGCCAATGCGCTGCTGGCCCCAGCTGTCGGTGAAGGCTGTCGCCGACACTTCGCTGGATCTTTGCAGTTGGATCACGCGATCGTAATCAACGTGTTTGATATTCTCCAATTGAGGTTTGATGAATTTTTCTTTGAATTCTTCGGCATTGGCCGCGGTTTCAGTTGTGAAACTGCCGTCTTCCCATTGCACGATGAATTTGTTTTCAAGAGCCTGACCACGACAGGCGCTGGAATCAAGCGCGCCATTTTCTGGAAAGACTGTTTCAGCGGATTTCTGGCTACAAGCTGCAAATACAAAGACGCAAGCGACCGCCGAGAGAATTTTTTGAACATCCATGTTCACTCCCTGTGCGAGCCCAACGGGTCCCATCAATGGGACGCACTACAAAGGCCCGACCGGTTAGCTCTTCGGCTATTATATGTCTTATTTTGAGGCTAAATTTCAGAAACTGGACTGGACCCTTTTGTCAGGTCCAACCCATTAGATATGAGCGATAAACTCGCGCAAAAACGAGGAGAATTGCATCTCTACCTGCTTGGCTGTCTCTGTCACTTCGTTGTGGGAAAGCTTCTGAGAGGAAATCCCTGCCGCCAAATTGGTGATGCAAGAAAGAGCCGCAACACGCAGACCCAGGTGGTTGGCTGCGATGGTTTCAGGAACCGTGCTCATGCCGACCGCTTTACCGCCAATCAGTTTCAAGTAACGAACTTCAGACGGAGTTTCATAAGTAGGACCGCTCACACCGCAGTACACACCTTTGTGATAGCGTGTACCTTGTTTCATCAAGACATCTTCCATGATCTGGATCAGGCGCTTGTCGTAAGCTTCCGTCATGTCCGGGAAACGAGGACCCAGTTCCTTGATGTTCGGACCCATCAAAGGATTCGTGCCCATCAGGTTGATGTGATCTTCGATGACCATGAAGTCACCGGCCTGCATGTTTTCACCGAAACCACCGGCAGAGTTGGTCAGAATCAAAGTTTCCACACCCAGCATCGCCAAAGTACGAGTCGGGAACACAACACTTTCCATGCTGTGGCCTTCGTAGTAGTGGTTGCGACCCTGAAGGATCGCGATGGATTGGCCGTTGATTTTACCGAAGATCAGATTTCCGGAATGTCCTTCGACAGTCGGAGGGGAGAAGTGAGGAATGTCTTTGTAAGGAATGGTCGTTTCAACTTCCACTTCTTTCACAAAAGCGCCAAGGCCCGATCCCAATACAACACCGATTTTCGGTTTTGCCGAAGTCTTGGTGCGGATGTAGGTCATGGATTCTTGTAGCTTATTGAGTACCAATTTACTCTCCCTTAATTTCTCGAGCATTAGCTCAAAGTTTTGAGTATCAAACTAGGCTTTGATGTCTTTTGCAAGGAAATTGTCATTGCTGAACGAAGCATCGGCAGAGCAGATTGCAACAGATCTTTGTCGTCGCCATGCAATGTAAAGACCGTGTCGCCGACATTCACTTCATCGCCCACTTTCACATGGAATTCGATGCCCGCAGTAGGGGCAATGATGTCTGTGGTTTGTGCACGACCGGCCTTGATCAAGATGCCCGCAACACCAATGCTTTCGGTGTGGAAACCACCCACCCAGCCGGCTTTGTCAGATTTCACCTCGATGGAATGCTTCGGTTTTGGCAGGGCCTTCAAGTTCCCACCGTGGATGGAGCAAAGTTCTTCAAACTTGGCCATCGCCTTGCCAGAAACAAGAATGTCTTCAGCAATTTTGTAGGATTCCTCTTCGTTTTTCCCCACACCCGCCAAAAGCAGCATGTGTGCAGAAAGACGCAGGCTCAGCTCGCGTGTGTCTTCGTAAAGATCGTACCCCGCAGGGCCCATGAACTTTTCATTCTTCATGATGGCCACGCATTCTTCGACTTCCACCGAGTTCCCGGCATAACGACCCAGCGGCTGATCCATATTCGTCAGCAATGCTGTGACTTTCTTGCCGTAACCTTTGGCAATCGCCATCAGGTTCACCGCCAGTTCTTCCGCCAGCACCGGGGTTTTCATGAAGGCACCGGATCCGAACTTCACATCCAGCACCAGGCCATCGATCCCTTCCGCCATTTTTTTGGACATGATTGAAGCGCAGATCAGCGGCAGGCTTTCCACCGTCGCTGTCACATCACGAAGGGCATAGATCTTTTTATCAGCCGGACAGATTTCTTTGGTCTGGCCGATGAAGCAGATTTTGTGTTTGTGAACCAGCTCGATAAATTCAGGCAAGGACTTCTGCGTGTTGAATCCTGGAATGGATTCCAGTTTGTCCAGAGTCCCACCAGTGTGGCCCAGGCCACGGCCTGAAATCATCGGCACGGGAATACCTGCAGCGGCCACGATCGGACCCAGAATCAGGCTGGTTTTATCACCCACACCACCGGTGGAGTGTTTATCCACTTTGAATTCCTTCACGGAAGAAAAATCCACAACTTCGCCGGAGTGAAGCATGGCTTTGGTCAAAGACAGAGTTTCTTCGGTGTTCATGCCACGGAAGAAGATCGCCATCAGCAATGCCGACATCTGGTAATCAGGAATCTGCCCGCGCGCATAGCCCAGGATGAATTCGCTGATTTCTTCGTATTTTAGTTCGCCGCCATTGCGTTTGATTTTAATAATTTCAGCAGGAAGAAAAGCCATTAGTAACCACCTTGTACAGAGCCGCCTTGAATAATTGTGATCCCTGAGCTTGTGCCAAGACGGGTGGCTCCAGCGTCGATCATTGATTTTGCTTGTTGGGCATCTTTGATGCCGCCGGAAGCTTTGACTTCCATGGATGAGCCCACAACGGACTTCATCAGTTTCACATCATCCACCGTGGCGCCGCCGCCACCAAAGCCGGTGGAGGTTTTTACGAAATGCGCACCGGCTTCCAAAGCCGCTTTGCACGCCAGGGTTTTGTCTTCCTGATTCAGCAAAGAAGTTTCGATGATGACTTTGACGGTGTGACCGTTGGCTGCCTGAACCACGGCTTTGATATCGTCGCGAACATAGTCCAGACGACGGTCTTTCAGTGCACCAATCTGAATGACCATGTCGATTTCCTGCGCCCCGTTGGCGATGGCGGTTTTGGTTTCAAAGGCTTTGCTGGTGGTGTCCATGGCGCCCAGCGGGAAACCCACCACGCAGCAGACTTTCACGGAAGAGTCTTTTAAAAGTTCCGCGCAGGTCTTTACATAGGACGTGTTCACGCAGACAGAGAAGAAGTTGTGCTCTTTGGCTTCCGCGCACAGCTTTTCAATCTGGGCGGTTTGGGCTTCAGGCTTTAAAAGAGTATGGTCAATGTAACGACTTAGTTGCACGGGGCACCTCAAGAATGTTTAAATTAAAAAGTTATCTCAGATCATTGCAGGAGGCAATCATGACACCACAGAAGTGGACCTCAGTTTTACTCATATCTTTGTTCCTTTTCATGTCCTCCACCTCGATGGCCCAGGCCAACCGCAGTGTGAAACGCAATGTCGCCGCCGTCCTGTTTTCCACTCTGGGCGGGGCGATTCTGGGATTAAGCACACTGTCTTTTTACGGTGAACCTCAAGAGCACACGGGCAATATCACAACGGGTGCGCTGGTGGGACTGCTAGGCGGGGTGGGGTATGTTATTTATGACTCTTCGCACCCAGCGGCGCCCCAGTATGAGTATTCCCAGAATTTGGGAATGGACTTTAAAAACCGAAGGGCCTCGGAAACTTTCGTCGCCAAGGCCCCTCCCATGATTCAGTATTCGTTTACTTTCTAGTTTAGCCCACTTTGGTGCGCGGACCGCCAGCAGGTGCGCCACCCATTCCGGTCTGCACGCTGGTGTCACCACCACCGGCCTGACCCAGGAAGGTCTTGGCGTCGGCTGCGGAAACTTTACCCTTACGAACCAGATCTTCAATGTACTTTTCAAACAGAACCATCCCTTGAGTGGCACCGGTCTGCATGGCAGATGGGATCTGGTGGACCTTACCTTCACGAACCAAGTTCGAGATGGCTTTGGTGTTTCTCATGATCTCGTAAGCCGCCACACGACCTTGTCCGTCCGCGCGGGAGAACAGCGTCTGGGCGACAACTCCGCGCAGGGATTCAGCCAGCATCGTTCGGATCTGCTGCTGTTGACCGGCAGGGAATACGTCAATGATACGATCGATGGTTTTCGCCGCACTGTTGGTGTGCAGGGTTCCGAAAACGATATGACCTGTTTCTGCGGCAGTCAGGGCCAAAGAAATCGTTTCCAAGTCACGAAGCTCACCCACCAGCAAAATATCCGGGTCTTCACGCAAGGCCGCTTTCAGGGCGTTGGCAAAACTTTTGGTGTGGCTTCCCACTTCACGCTGATTGACCAGAGACTTCAAGTTCGGGTGAACGAACTCGATCGGGTCTTCCACCGTGATGATATGGGCTTCGCGGGTCATGTTAATTTGGTGAATCATCGCCGCCAGAGTTGTGGATTTACCAGAACCCGTCGGACCGGTAACCAGAATCAGACCACGATCACAATCGATCATGTCCATCACTGCCGGAGGCAGTCCCAGTTCCTGTGCTGTTTTGATTTTTTCCGGGATGATACGCATAACGGCGCCAAGGCCTTTACGCTGCATAAAGATATTGCAACGGAAACGTCCGACACCTGACAAAGTGTAGGCGAAATCCAGTTCCCACTTTTCAACGAAAGCTTTCTTCTGCTTTTCAGAGAGAATTTCAAAAAGCAGTCCCTGCACGTCCTGATTTGTGAGCTCGCGATAGTTCAATGGAACCATGTTTCCATGCAGGCGCAAATAAGGGGCGGCTCCGCTTGTGATATGCAAGTCGGAGGCACCTTGTTCCACCATGAGTTTGAACAATTCATCAATTGTTGCCATCGTCGTCTCCTAAGGTCTCTAATTCAGTGATCTTTTCGGTCAGATATGTTTCAATATTAAATATTAATTGCTATCGGTCTTGTTTCTGGACTATTGAACTAAGACCAGCCCCGTTCAAGAGGGGTTATATTCGCCAAGGAGTCGCCTGTGTCCGCAGAAATTCTGATTAACGTTCGACCTCAAGAGACACGTGTAGCCTATGTTGACGGCGGGATCCTGACTGATTTGAAAATTGAACGAAAAACGTCCCCCACTTTGGTCGGGTCCATTCATCGCGGCACGGTGATTCGTGTGCTTCCTGGAATGCAAGCGGCGTTTGTGGATATTGGTCTGGAAAAAGCGGCGTTCCTGTATGTTGGTGATATCCGTGAAGACGTCGATGACAACTTCCTTTCAGCCGTGGATCGCGAAGAGCCGCTGGATGAAGGGGATGACGACAAACCTCTGTCCCACGCCAGTAAAACACCGATTCAGGATCTGGTGAAAGAAGGCCAGAGCATTCTGGTTCAGGTTTCCAAAGATCCGCTGGGCACCAAGGGCGCGCGTCTGACGACGCACTTGTCATTGCCAGGCCGTTTCGTGGTGTTCCTGCCCACCGTGCGCCACCTGGGAATTTCCCGTCGTATCGAAGACGAAGGGGAGCGTGAGCGCTTAAGAAAGCTGGTTCAAAAAATCAATCCTTCCGGTGGTGTGATTGTCCGAACTGCCGGGGACGGTGCTTCGGAAGAGATGTTGAAAGCCGACATCGAGTATCTGGATCGTTTGAGCAAAGAGATCTTTAAAAACTACGAAAAGAAAAAAACTCCAGGCACCTTGCACACGGAGCTGGATGTTGAACTTCGGGCCCTTCGTGACTTGATGAGTGAGGATGTCACCAGCGTATGGGTGGATGACGTCGAGATTCACAAAAAAGTCGTGAAATTCGTGTCCCAGTTCATGCCGAAGTACAAACAAAACATCGTGCTTTATGAAGAGAAAAAGCCCCTGTTTGACCTGTATGACATCGATATTGAAATTTCCCGCTCGATGGAGCGTAAGATCTGGCTGAAATCCGGTGGTTACATCGTGATTGATGAAGCCGAAGCCCTGGTGGTCATTGACGTGAACACCGGGAAGTTTGTCGGTAAAAAAGATCTGGAAGACACGATCTTAAAAACCAATCTGGAAGCGGTTCGCGAGACTGCGCACCAGCTGCGGGTGCGTAATTGCGGCGGGATCATCATCATCGACTTTATCGATATGGAAAAAGAATCCCATCGTGAAAAGGTTCTGGAGGCCTTGGCTGAAGAGCTGGCGCGCGACCGTGCCCGCACCAACATCGTTTCCATGTCCCAGCTGGGCTTGGTGGAAATGACCCGTAAACGCATCCGTCCAAGTCTGATCAAGACGTTGTGTGAACCGTGCTCTTACTGTGAGGGCAAAGGCTACATCAAACGCAAATCCACGGTGGCCAATGAAATCTTCCGTGAACTTGAGCGTGATGCCGACATGCTGATCAATAAAAAAACCAACGTGGTCATTCACTGCCACAGTGAAGTGGTCGACTGGATCTACGAAGTCGAAGGTGAAAGCCTGGAAGGCATCGAAAAGAAACTGGGCCGTTCTGTCGCGTTTAAAATCGAACCAAATTACCATCTCGAGCAGTACGAAATCTTCTTCGTATAGATGAATTGTGGAATCATTTTGGGATTGCTGGACCTTGGGCTGTTGAGCCGGGGGTCTGGTGTTCCGATAGATTCTGCATGAAACATCTTTTGATTTTTCTTTTTGGCATTCTATTTTCTTTTGTCGCTCAAGCGGAGCCGCTTTTCTGTGGTGGCAATCCTTATAAGGTGAAAGCCCTGGCGGATGTTTCCCGCAACACTTGCCTGGAGACTTTGAAATCCAAAGAGTGTCAGGATCTTTTTGCGAAGATGCGCGCCAATGGGGAAAAACCAGAGGAAAAAGCGCTGAAGTGCCATGATCAAAGTTCGCTCTCGCGCGCGGCGGAAAGCACCTGGGGTTACACCTCGGGTTGTGCGGTGGGTGGCTGGAACTTTGTGAAGGACTCTTTTGTTGCCATCGGGACGGCGATCGGTGAAGGAGCGGCGAAAGTCGCTCTGGATATGGAAGCCGAGGCGGCTGCCAATAAAGCCTGTGAAGCCGACCCCAAGGGTAAAGAAAATCTTTTCAAACAATACAACAGCACGGTGCCGAAACTTTTGCAGGTGCAGATGCCTGAAGCCTCGGTTTTAAAGCGCGCCAACTGTGCGACCGTAAAACGCATCATTAAAATGCAGGGTATGGACAAGGGCAATGCAACCCTTCGCCTTGTCATGATGAAGGGTGATAAAAACCTTTCCGCTGATGAACGGGAATATGTTCAGTGGAGTCAGAAGCAAGTGACGCCATCAAATATTGATTTGGTGGGGATGGCTAAAGCCAAACTTAAAGAGATGGGCGTGCAGATTGAGTGTTACAACTCCCAGCAAGCCGCTGCGATTGTCTGTGAAGCTGTGGCCGAGGTTGCGACGTTGGCCGGCGGACCTGCGGGGGTGGCGCTCAAAGCGGCCAAAGCCAAGAACATCATGAAACTGGCCGGCGTGGGAGCCGATGCCGGGAAGGCGTCCACCGCCTCCCGAACTGTGGCTTCGGCGGCGGAATTGGAAAAGGCCGCCAAGCTGTCTAATATAGAGCGCGTGACCGCGGCGGAAAAATCCCTGGGTCGATCTTTAAGTGAAGCAGAAAAAAAGGCGCTGATCTCGGCCCATGAAGTGGGCAAGGGGACCGGCCGGGGTTACGGAACCTATTCGAAGACGGATCTCAGCGACAAAGCTAATATATTGAAGAACGCCGGTTTCAAAGCTGAAGAGCGTGATCTATTAATGCGTCAGGGATTGGCCGGAAGCCTGTCAGATACCAAAGCGGCCCGGGACTTTGCCAACAAGGCCCGCTTGGAAGCTGACAAGCTTCGTGTGTCTGGCAATATCTCTGAATCTACAAATAGTTACCGCAAGGCGTCTGACTCTTATGAAGTCTTTATGAATGATGCAAAAGCGGCCAAATCTTCGCGGGATTATTGGGTGGGGGCGAAGATGAATGCCTCCGCCGAAAGATACGATAAGGCTGCGGAATACTTCATCAAAACAGAGCAGGCCACCAGCCGGTCGGACGTCAAAGCCCAGAACATCTTTGATGCCCTCAACCGCGAAAAAGATGAGTTGCGCGTTATTGCTGCCCGAAATCCTGCCAGCAAGTCCGCCCAGAAAAATTATCAAGATCATAAAAAGCTGATTGAAGCGGTGGTGAATAGTAAGAACCTGCAGCTTGGGGATGCCTGGAAACGGGAACTTCTGAAGCCCTGAGTTAAGCTAAGGTGCTGAAAATATGGGCTTTTATTTGGCACCTAGACCTCGCTAACTTTTTCCAAAAATATTTGCATTTGAGGGGGGTTAAAGCTAACCTCTCTTTCTCTCGTAAAAAGCTGAAAAAAATAGCATGTATTAGGTTGACAAAGCCTAGTGCAAAGTGGCATTTACCATTGGCTTAATTCGGGTAGCTGGAGGTATTACATGTACGCGATTATTCGTACTGGCGGGAAACAATATAAAGTTCAAGCTGGTGACGTAGTTCAGGTTGATAAACTTGAACAAGCACTTGGTGCAGAGTTTGAAATCAACGAAGTTTTGATGGTTGGTGGTGAGTCCACTGCTGTTGGTCAACCTCTTGTTAAAGGTGCGAAAGTAACTGTTGTTGTTACTAAACAAGCTAAGACAAGAAAAGAGATCGTCTTCAAAAAGAAGCGTCGTCAAGGTTACAGAAAGTTCGCAACTCACAAACAAGAGTTCACCGAACTATTTGTGAAAGCAATTTCCTTCGATGGAAAAACTGCTAAATCTGATGAAGCAGCAACTGTTGTTGACGTGAAAGCAGTTCGTGCTGAAAAAGCACAAGCTCGCGTGGCAGCTCGTAAAGAGCGCGCAGCGAACAAAGGTCCTGCAGAAGTTGTTAAAAAAGCAGCTAAAAAAGTAGCGAAGAAAAAAGTTGCGAAAAAAGCAGTTAAAAAGACTGTGAAAAAAGCGACTAAAACTGGCGCGAAGAAAAAAGCAGCTAAAAAAACTTCTAAGAAAGCTTAATTAATTTTATTTCGTAAGAGAGGTTCGTCATGGCAAGTAAGAAGGCCGGTGGTAGTACAAAGAACGGTCGTGATTCACAGAGTAAACGACTGGGTGTAAAAAGATTTGGTGGCGAGAAAGTTCTTCCAGGAACTATCATCGTTCGTCAACGTGGCACTAAGTTCCACTTGGGTAACAACGTAAAAATGGGTCGCGACTACACTATCTATTCTGTAGTTGAAGGTCTTGTTAAATTTGAGCGTTTCTCCAAAGAGCGTTTCAAAGTTAGCGTTTATCCTAAAGCTGTTTAATCAGTCTTAAGATAAACCGATACATTTTTTCACAAATGGAAAAGGAGCCATCCCATGGCTCCTTTTTTGTTGTATAGACAGTCAGTTATGAAATTCATCGATGAAGTCAGTATCTCTTTAGCTTCGGGACGTGGCGGCCCGGGTTGTGTCAGTTTTCGCCGCGAGTCTATGCAAGCCCGTGGCGGCCCAGACGGGGGCAACGGTGGTAAGGGCGGTGATGTTATCATCCGCACCTCACGTCATATCAATTCTCTTGTAGATATTAGACAAAATAAAAGATACGCCGCTCAATCCGGAAGGATGGGTGAGGGTCGTCAGAAGTCCGGCATGGATGGCGAAGACCTGATCCTTATTGTTCCTCAGGGCACTGTATTCCGTAACATGGATGGTGAAATCATCATCGATATGACCGGAATTTCCGAACACACCCTGCTTAAAGGCGGTCGTGGCGGAAAAGGAAATGAATTTTTCAAAAACAGTGTGAATCAGGCTCCTGAGCACGCGCAACCCGGCGAAGAAGGTCAGGAAATTGAAGTTCGTCTGGAACTAAAACTGATTGCGGATGTGGGTATCGTTGGATTCCCGAACGCGGGTAAGTCCACTTTGATCTCGCGCATCTCTGCAGCACGACCAAAAATTGCGGATTATCCGTTTACAACCCTGACTCCGAATCTGGGAGTTGTGAAGGCCGGGGATTATTCCTCGTTCGTGGTTGCGGATATTCCGGGACTGGTGAAAGGCGCACACGCGGGTGTGGGTCTGGGCATTCAGTTCTTGAAACACATTGAGCGGACACGTCTGTTCATCCATCTGGTTGATGCATCCGGAATGTCAGGTCGTGATCCTTTAGAGGATTATACGGATATTAATAACGAACTTAAGATGTACGATGAAAACAACCAGGACAAAGAGGGTTTCTTCCCTCTATCCACGCGTCCGCAGTTGGTTGTTTTGAACAAAATCGACACCTTGAGTGAATCTCAGCTGACGAAGCTGAAAAAGCAGTTCAAAGAAGCCAGCGGCAGTGAGCCGTTTGCGATTTCTGCGGTGACTGGCAAAAACATCAAAGAATTTGTTCAGGAACTGGCTCGTCAGATCTTGAAAGAGGAAGAAGAATAATGAAAATAGGTATTTTCGGAGGCAGTTTCAACCCTCCACACATGGGTCACATCAACGCCATTCAAACCGTGGCGAAAAAAGCCGGCTTGGGCAAAGTTCACATCATTCCTGCGGCTCAGAATCCTCTGAAAACCCCGGTGGAAGGTCCAACGCCTGAACAGCGTGTGGAGCTGACTCGTCTGGCATTTGCCCAGTACGGTGAAACTTACTTCGTGGACGATCAGGAAATCAAACGCGGTGGCATGAGCTACACGATTGATACCGTGATGAATCTGCGCAAATCCTACGATGCCAACGACCTGTATCTGGTCGTGGGTGCTGACAAGTTTGAGGAGCTGGCTCAGTGGAAGGACTATCAAAAGATCCTGACTGAGGCGAATCTGATTGTCACAACCCGCCCGGGTTACGACATGCCGGAATCCTTGGAAGAGATGCCGGGATTCCTGAAGCCTTTGGTGGCGGAATTTGATTTCAACTTTATTGAGCTGAACACCGGCCGCAACATCCAGTTCATCACTTTGCGTGATGTGGAAGTTTCCTCCAGCGAAGTTCGTAAATGGCTTCGTTCCGGCAAACCGGTGGAAAAATACCTGCCGTTGTCTGTTGAATCCTATATCAAGGAAAACAAACTTTACCGCAATCTGGGCGACCGTATCGGTGACTATACCAAGTTCACTGAATTCTGCGCCAATGTTCTGTTTGCGAAAAAAGGCATCAACGTTCGTGGTTTCGACCTGACTCAGATGTCGGCACCCAGTGAATACACTCTGATCGCTTCCGGTACTTCCACCCGTCATGCGGCGGCGATGGCAGAAAACATCGTGATGGCCGTGAAAGAGGAATACAACGTGCACCCGCAAAGCATCGAGGGTGTGGACGAGGGCCGCTGGGTTCTGGTCGACTACGGTTCTTTGATCATCCACGTCTTCTACGACTTCGTTCGCCAGGAATACAATCTGGAAAACCTGTGGAGAGAAGGCAAAGACATGGGATTGAAAGATCCTTATGTTGGCAAGGGTGATCAGTAATCATGAAGTTCATTTTGTACAACCTCGCGACGGCCAAAGAGCCCTGGGCGGACGAGGTCAGCGAGTTGTACAAGAAGAAGATCTCCTTCTTCATTCCCTTTGATATCCAATCCTTAAAAGCGAAAAAGTCCGCGCGTGAAGATGCGGACTTCAAGCGCAACGAAGAATCCGAATTGATCCTCAAAAATATCAACAGTGATGACTATGTCGTGCTCTTTGACGAGCGCGGTTCGGTGCTGGATTCGATTCAATTTTCAAAAAAAGTGGAAAACATTCTGGGAAGCTCCAAGAAGCGCGCGATTTTCATTATTGGCGGTGCTTTCGGAGTCAATGAAGAGGTCCGCAAGCGTGCGGACCTGAAGGTGGCTTTGTCGCCGATGGTGATGAATCATCTGATGGCCCAGGCAATGAGCTTAGAGCAAATCTACCGGGCCTTTACGATCATCAAAAAAATCCCGTATCACAATATCTAGAGCCAAGGTGGCTCGTTACCCAGTTCTTTCTCCGGATCGCGATCCAGATCCAACAGACGGTTCCATTCAAGGCTCAGGAAATTCTTTTGTTCCGAGATGGCTTCTTGTTCAGACAGAGCGCGTGGATTCAGGCAGTCTGAGCCCGGATCAAATGTTTTGTGAGAGCAGATGGTGTACTGCACCTGGCTTTTTTCGCCACCCACGGCCTTGTTCCATTCAACCAAAGTCACCGGTTTTTCCGGATTGATAGCCGGGTCAAAGACGTAAACTTCGTTACCTACTCGGTAGGTTACGGCCACGTGATACCACCAGGAAACAGAGCCACCCGGGGCGTTCTGGGTCGGAGCGTACAGGTTCCCGAAAACAAAAATCTTTTTAGGTGTGGTGAACTGGTGTTCCACCAGCTCGGTAGCGGCCAGTTCCGCACGGGCATAACAGCCATCGTCCGGATACATCCAGGTCAGGCGGCGGGCAAAAGGTTCGGCATCGGCAATAAAGCGGGTGTCACGCACGTATTTGAATTCCCGTTCCAGATCCGCGTAAGAACCCACATCCGGGATGTCCTGAATGTTCAGCTCTTTCATGGGTTTTTTCATGCGATCAGGATAGCTGCCGCGACCAAAGAGTTCCCACACCGGAGTGCTGCGCTGGCGAGCCGCCTCAAAAGATTCACCGGAATGGCGGATGGAAGAAAGACCGGCCACGGCCGTGGCGGAAGCAGACAGAATCATCAATGAAACGAAAAGTGCCCTCATAAACCCCTCACTCTTTCGGTTCTAGGCCTGCTGTCAGGGACTGTCAAAGAATTTGCAGTGACGCGAAAGAATGAATTCCTTGTTGAAAATGCTTAAAGAGCGACTGTCCGCCTGTCTGCACTGCGGATCATTGGAGGTGGAGAGGGCGGGGATGTGTGTTCCCTGTCATGAAGTGTTGAACCACTATCCCCATCAACGCCGCCGCAGGCAGGAGTGGCTGCGGGCGCTGTATTCGTGGAATCCCGGGGAAAGTGATCTGCTGTCAGCGCTGGTCCTGAGTTTAAAGGGCCGGCACAACAAACAGGGCTGGCAGCACTTTGCGCAGATGATGGTGCAGCAGCATGTGCCGGACCTGCCCGCCGGACGAAGACTGCACTTTGTTCCCGCACCGTCGAAGTCCGGTGCTGAAGATCATGCCTCGCTTTTTGCCAGAGCGCTGGCAGCTCACATGGGGGGAGTCTACTTTCCCTGTTTGCGCAAAGCCACTTCAGGGAAGCAGCGCCGGGCCGACCGCGGGGAGCGGGCCTTGATCGCGATGGAACTGGTTGAAAAAAATACAGAGCTGTCCAAAAACTCGACAGACATCCTCTGGATCTTTGTCGACGACGTCCTTACAACGGGCTCTACAGCGCGCGCCGCCCGGCTGGCGCTCGGGAGTCCCCCTCACTTTGAAGTTTGGGTCTTGGCTGAGAGGGGCCTCTCTTGCGGAGCGTCCACGGATATGCTACAAAACCCGCATGCTTAGATCGACTCTTTCCCTGGTCCTGACATTCCTGTTTTCTCTGAGTGCTATGGCGGCCGTCACAGGCAACGGCGCTCTTCAGAAAGTCGCGAAAAAATACCGCACCACAAAGCTTGTGGAAATGAATGTGGAAAAGACTGTGAAGTCTGAACTGCTTGGCAAAGAAACCAAGTACGACGGCAAAATCTATCTGGCCAACGGAAAGTTCCGCTGGGAAAACACCAAGCCGGAAGAAACGCTGCTGGTGTTCGATGGTAAAACCATCTGGAGCGTGCAGGTGCCACCAAAAGAATTTGGCGGGGCCGTGCAGGTGGCAAAAGGTGTCGTCGACAAAAAGACCAAGTCCCACATTCTGATTTCTTCTTTGCTGGGTGAGGATCTGAACAAAAACTTCAAGATCCTGAAAGAGGAAAAAGACGGGGAGCTGGTCAACATCGAAGTGCAGCCGCTCAATGGCGGCCTGACCGTGAAGTCCCTGAAGCTGACAGTGAAGCCCAAGGACAACACGCTGCAGACGATTTCCTACTTGGATGATATCGGAAACCTGACCACCATGAAGTTTTCCGATGTGAAGTTCCTGAAAAAAGAAAATAAGAAACTGTTCAAATATCAACCGCCAAAAGATGCACAGGTAACCGACCTATGAAACAAGAGACTGCTCAAAACAAAAAAGTTCACTTTATCTCTCTGGGTTGCCCGAAGAATCTTGTCGACAGCGAAATCATGGCCGGCACTTTGATGAAAGACGGCTATGAGGTTGTGGGTGAGGCGGATCAGGCCGACACGGTCATCGTGAACACCTGTGGTTTCATCGAGGACTCCAAAAAAGAATCCATTCAGCGCATTCTGGACATGAGTGACCTGAAGCAGGAAGGCAAAATCAAAAAGGTTGTTGTCGCGGGTTGCCTGACCCAGCGTTATAAAGACGACCTGGTGGAAGGTTTGCCGGAAGCGGATTTATTCGTGGGCTCTGGTGAGTTCCAGAACATTGCGAAAATCCTGAAAAACTCTGATGAAGGTGAAAAACAGAAGACCTTCTTCAACCTGCCAACTTATCTGCAGGAAGAAGCGACTCCGCGAGTGAACTCCCAGCCGGGTCACCGTGCGTATTTGAAAATCTCTGAAGGCTGCATGAAGCGTTGTGCGTTCTGCGCGATCCCTTTGATCCGTGGCAACCTGCAGTCCCGCTCCATCGATGCGATCGTGGCCGAAGCAAAATTGCTGGTTGCTGGCGGCGTGAAAGAGCTGATCATCATCAGCCACGATTTCACAGATTATGGTTTTGATATCCGTCGTAAAGATCCAACTCGCAAAGAAAGCCCGGTGGAGCTGTTGAAAGCTCTGGATCAGGTGGAAGGCCTGCAGTGGATCCGTTTGATGTATCTGTATCCAGATGGCATCACACAAGAGATGGTTCAGGTTATCAAAAACAGCACCAAGATCGTGAAGTACTTCGACATGCCTTTGCAGCACGTGAACGATCAGGTTCTGAAATCCATGAACCGCAAAATGACCCGTGACGAAATCGAAACGGCACTGATGAACATCCGTGAACATCTGCCGGAAGCAGTGATCCGCACGCAGTTCATCGTGGGCTTCCCGGGTGAAACCCAGGAGCAGTTCGAAGAGCTTCTGAATTTCGTGGCTGAACAGCAGTTCGACCGCGTGGGTTGCTTCAAATACTCTCCGGAAGAAAACACTCCGGGCGGTCGCATGGAAAACCAGATCGACGAGGAAACAAAACAATACCGTCACGATGCTTTGATGGAAGTTCAGCAGAACATCTCCCGTGAAAAGCACAGCGACTTTGTCGGTAAAACTTTGCAGGTGATCGTGGAAGGCTTCTCAGAGGAAACCGACCTGCTGTTGCAGGGCCGTTTCTGGGGTCAGGCTCCGGATATCGACGGTGTGGTTCTGATCAATGACGGTCAGGCTCAGGTCGGCGACATGGTGAAAGTTCATATCACCGACAACATGGAATACGATCTCATCGGTGAGATCGTGGTTGAAAACTAGAACGTACAGTTTTCCGAGGCCTGTTCAAACTGGTCGGTCCATTTGTTATTTTTTGCGTTTCTTAAAACTGTCGTGGCTCTTCTAAAGGCCACGGCATTTTTTTTGTCAAATTTGCAGGCGTTCTTGTATGCCATCAGCGAAATTTCGTACTTGCGGAGCTCAAACGACGTGGTGGCAAGCCCCAGCCACGAGCGTCCCGCCTGGGCATCGGCCTCTGTGCCGGATTTAAACACCTTCATCGCCTCGATATAGTTTTTCTGCTCTTCTAGCAGGGCGCCATAATGGTATTGCGCCAGTTCTGATTTAGGGAAGTCGCCAGCGGCCTTTTTAAGGGTTTTTACCGCGATGGCATCTTCCCCCAGGGCCTTGTAGGAAAGTCCCAGGTAAACGTAAGCGTCGGCGATTTTAGGGTCTTTCTGAATGGCCTCCTTGCAGGACTGCACCGCGGGCTCGTAAGTGCCGTCGCGGGTGTTGATCTCGCAAAGCTTTCTTAAGTACTGCGGGCGTGGACCGATGTTTTGCACCATGTCCTGCAACAGAATACGCAGTTCATAGAGGTTCGGAGTGTCACGCTTTTCGTAAAGCGAGATCAGTCCGTCGTACGCCGGCTCATACTTGGCATTGAGTTCGATGGACTTTTTGTAGGCTTCCATCGCATCTTTGGTTTTGCGCTGAAGGGTGTGGGCGTTCCCCATCAGGTTGTAAGCCTCAAAGTCTTTTTCGTCCTTACCCAGAAGCACGTTCAGCGAACGGATCATTTCCGTTGGCTCTTTGCGCTTTTCATGGGATCTGGCCAGGATCAAAAGTCCGCGGCGGTCGATTTTGTCGACGTGTTTCCACAAAAGCAGGGTGATCTTTTCGTACTCTTCTTTTTTGTAAAGTTCTTCCGCCAGATCCACAATCAGGCGTGCGTTTTTGGGGCTGGCGCGGATTTCTTTCTTCAGGCGTTCGATTTTTTGGTCCGGGGTTTCTTCAGCCGGAGCTGCTGTCACGGGGGCCGCAACGGCTTCAGGTTTCGGCACCGTCACGGCGGTCTTTTCCGGAGCGGCCGGAGTGGCCGGGACTGCAGGAGCTTCGACTTTCGGAGTTTCCACTTTCGGTGCCGTCACCGTGGGTTTATTCACAGTCGGCTTGCTGATGGTGGGAGCGGTGGGTTTTACGACCGGAGCAGGCGGAGTCGCTGCCGGTTTCATCTCGTCTTCAAAGAGAGAGAACTCGTCTTTGGTCTGCTCTGCCGCTAAGGCTTGAGGAGGAACGATGTCCAGAAATGAGACAAAAGCCAAGAACACAGTAAATATGAGTCGATTGAAATTCAGTCCATTGGGCATATGCTGTATTATGACCTAAATGCTCTTACGAGTGAAGAAATCTCAACTTACATCTGGACTACCCAGCGAGCGAGGTCAGGCCGCGCTCGAGTATGTCCTTATGCTCGTGATCATTGTCGCATTACTGATCGGGCTGACGTCTCAAATTATCAAACCCATGGACGCCTTCATCAAAAACTACATGGGCTCTTACGTGCAATGTTTGCTGGAAATGGGTGAACTTCCTTCGATCGGAAGCGAAGACACCGCCGTGGAAGATGAAGGTTGTAATGCCCGATTCCAGGCTGGAACGTGGGCGAACGGCCGTCCGCCCAATGGAAGTGGCAGTGGGGGTTCCAGCGGCAGTGGTTCGGGGTCCAACAAAGACGGATCGGGCAGCGGCTCGGGCAGTGATGGCAGCAGCGGCAGTGGTGGTGGCGGCTCCAGTGGAGGAACCTATGCCGGATCCCAGTCCCGCGGGGGCAGTCGTTTTATGAATCGTGGGCGTCGTCCGTCTTCGGGCGTGGAATCCGGAGGGGGCGCGCAAGGAAAGGTCGTTGAAATCGCTTTGGAGGGCGGCGGCAGCGGCGGATTCTTCCGCGGCAGCAGTGGCGGCAGCTATGGCCTTCGTCCCGGCAAAACCAGATCTGTGGCGATTTCGGGACTGACCGAAATGGAACGAAAAAAACTGGAAAAAAAGGCAAACGGTGAAGGAAAAGCATCGATTGTAACCGGGGAATCCCTGACTCCGCCGGTGAAAAAGCTTGCGGTGAAAAAGCCGCCGGTCAAAACCTTTGAAAAAGAGGAAGAACCGTTCACCATTGGAAATTTTATAAGAATTCTGTTCATCGTCGCCATCATTCTGGCCCTGGTTGTGTTCCTGGGTGGTCAGGCATTGCAAATGTCGAAGAGTTTTGAAAAATAGTCTGCGTCGCGTTTAGAAATTCTTCATAGAAATTCTTAAGTTGTCTGTCATGTCGTTAATTTCTTGAAACAGTACATGCTTTAAAGGATACAGCCTATCTGTTCAGTGATGGGGGAGTTCCTTTGGAAAATGTGATTGAGATCAATCGCAGTAAAACGTTCAGCTTGGATGAAGCGCGCCGCTTGCTTCCCGTCATTTATCGTATGACGGAAGAGGCCTGCCGTGAGGTGAAACAGCACCTGAACCGCATCGATGCCTATTCCGACAAAAGCCACCCGTCAGTGGCGGTTATTGAAACACAGATCAACTCTGTTATTGACCGCTGGCAGGTTAAAATCGAAAAGCTGGGCGGCGAGCCCAAGGGCCTGTGGATGGCTGATTTTGACAATGGGGATGGTTACTATTGCTGGAAGTATCCAGAAGTTGAAATTAATCACTGGCACGGCTACCAAGATGGCTTTTCTGGGCGTATAACGATTGAATGAGAATCGCCGTCGCCCAAATAAATCCAGTTCTTGCTGACTTTCAGTTTAACAAAGAAAAAATCCTCGATTTCGTCAACCAGGCCGTTCAAAGAAAATGTGATCTGGTTGTCTTCCCTGAATGCACCCTGTTTGGTTATCACCCGTTTGATCTTCTGGAGCGTGAAAAGCTCGTCGCCAAACAAGAAGCTGAATTCAAAGACCTGATCAAAAAACTTCCAAAAAATATCGGCGTGATCATGGGCCTGATCACCAGAAACCCGGCCAAAAAAGGGCGTCCTTATTTCAACAGTGCCGCTTTGATTGCCAAGGGTGAGAAACCGCGCTTCTTCCACAAACAGCTTCTGCCGACCGGCGACGTGTTTGATGAAGCGCGCTTCATTGAATCCGGGGACGTTTCAAAAAACTATTTCAAATGGAAAGGGAAGAAGTTCTTCCTGACCATCTGTGAAGACATCTGGGCCTGGCCGGATGCCAAGGGAAATTCCCCTTACCGGGAAAACCCTCTGGCCAAAGTGAAAAAACAAAAAATCGACATGGTCATCAATCTGAGCGCTTCGCCTTACTTTGTGGGTAAGATGAAGCAGCGTGAATACGTCACACAAAAAACGGCGGCGTATTTCAACGCTCCGATCATGTACGTGAATCTGGTGGGTGCGCAGGATGAAATCATCTTTGATGGCGGCAGCTTCGTGCTGGATAAAAAAGGCAAAAAACTTCTGACCTGCCAGCAGTTCAGTGAAGACATCAACGTGATTGACCTTAACACCCTGGAAGTCTGGAACAAGAATCCCAAACTTGAAGCCATCGAAGAACTTCGCCGGGCGCTGGTTTTGGGAATCCGTGATTTCTGTGAAAAGACCGGCATCAAGAAAGTTCATCTGGGCTTAAGCGGCGGGATTGATTCTGCGGTCGTGGCCGTTTTGGCGGTGGATGCCCTGGGGCCTGCGAATGTTGTGGGTGTGGGGTTGCCGGGTCCGTTCAATGCTCCACAAAGTCTGACTTTGGCAAAAGATCTGGCTTCCAATATGGGTGTGGATTTCAAAACTGTCGAAATCGGTCCGATGTATGAATCTGTGCTGAAGGCTTTGAACAAGGGCCTGGGGCTGGAGGGTTTCAGTATCGTGAATGAAAATCTGCAGGCGCGTTTGCGTGGTCTGACTTTGATGGCCTGGTCCAACAAGGAAAACAGCATGCTGCTGACGACCGGGAACAAGAGTGAATATGCCTCGGGCTATTCCACGTTGTACGGGGACATGTGCGGTGGTTTGGCGCCATTGGGTGATCTGACCAAAGCGCAAGTTTATGCTCTGGCCAGATACTATAACAAACAAGGTGAAGTGATCCCTCAAGAGATCATTGATCGTCCACCATCGGCGGAACTTCGTCCGAACCAAAAAGATCAGGACTCTTTGCCTGAGTACGATGATTTGGACAAGGCTGTGACTTATTTGGTGGAAAAATCAGGTCCGGCGAAATCAGCGACCGAAAAATGGCTGTTGCCTGTTTTGATGCGCACGGAATTCAAGCGCTGGCAGGCGCCGCCGATACTGAAAGTGTCGCAGCACTCGTTCGGTCGTGGCCGAAGATATCCGGTGGCTCACCGGGCGCGGGAAATCTAGAAACTAAAAAGCCCCTTTGCAGGGGCTTTTTCTATTTCGCACAGACAGAGACATCTTTGCAAAGCTGGATGCATTCGCGCTGGGCTCCGGCAGTGGCGCCTTCGCATTCCGCCAGGGCCAGCATTTTTAGAACCTGCTCAAGGCCTTCGGGCATTTTGCTGTCAGGAAGATCCGGCAGAGTGTACTTGTTCTTTTCAGCTTCTGTGATTTTGCAGTCACCAAGGCTTTTCACATAAAAAACAGCCTCTTCGCAGGTTTTAAGATCGGGAAAGTTTGTTGCCGCTTGTCCGGTGGAGGCCAAGGTCAGCATCAAAGCCGCTGACAGCATCATAAGTTTATTCATGTATGACTCCTAAAGGTTAAGGAAACAAAAAAGGCCCCGAAGGGCCTGATTTTAAAGACCTCCGAAGAAGTCCATTTGTTTTGGCTGGCGCACGATCTGCGGGAAACGCAGTTCTGGTTTGCCGGTCAGGGCGATCAGATTTCCGACCTGAGGTGCCTGGCCGCCGATAGAGATTCTTTTCATCATCTGGCTGAACATGTGGCCCAGATAAGTTGCATCTTCTTCAGCGCGGTGGAAGTTGGAAGTCGGGATTTTCAAATGCTGAACCAAAGTTCCCAGTTTGTAGTTCGGAAGACCTGGGAAGACCTTACGCGCGATTGGCAAGCTGTCCAGAATCACTCCACGAGGAGCTGTGGTTTCATGCTTTTTAATGTCAGCAATCAGGAACTGGGAGTCAAAAGGCGCATTGTGCGCCACCAGCACATCCTCACCGCAGAACTCTGCAAAGGCCGGCAGGATGGTGTCGATCAGGGGTTTGCCTTTAACCATATCATCAGAGATACCGTTCACCGCCGAAGCTCCCGGTGGGATAGGGCGAAGTGGGTCAATCAAAGTGGCAAAGATCGCCTCGGGCTGGCCATCGATAAAACGAACGGCCCCGATTTCTACGATTTGATCTACTCCAGGAACTGTACCAGTGGTCTCTAAGTCAAAAGCTATGAATCTCATGAAAACATTGATACAAAATGGATGGGGCTGTTTCAACTAAAGAGTGTCCCCGTGAAGGAGTTCCTGACTGTGTCATCCAAGTCTGGAAAAATTATAAGCTTTTTGCCCGAAAATATTGATGTCTCAGTGAGTCAAAAGGATCATTCTGTTTTGGCTGTGGCCATCCGGGCGAAGGTGCCGCTGAATCACACCTGTGGCGGAAATGCGACCTGTGGGACGTGCCGGGTTTTGGTGGTGAAGGGCCTTGAGAAGCTGCCTCCGCGCAACGAGCTGGAGCAGGAGATGGCCGAAGACCGGGGGTTTCAGCCATTTGAGCGTCTGGCCTGTCAGATCGAGCCAGTGGACGGGCTCACCGTCGAGATTCCACTTTCAGATGATTAAGGGCGGACATAGAATGGATTGGTGTAAATCCACGTGATCCATTTTTTCGCGTCCGGGATGGGCAGCATCGGACTGACCCGCACCTGCACTCGATAAGTTCCCGGCTCTTTGATTTCAAAGACCGGCTCTGGATCGTTCTTTCTTGCGACCACTTCACCGTCTTTGATGATCATGATTTCAAAAAAGTCCTGGGGCTTTGCCGGAAGAATCACTTTCAGGCTCATGTTTTTACTGAACTTCACCTCGGAGCCCATCATGTGGCTGTGATTGCCATCTTCGATAGTGGCTGAGAAGCCTTTTGGATCCCCTAAAGTATCCAGCGCGATATAGAAGCTTCCGTTTTTAATGGCATTGAAGATCTTGGTGCGGTCACTGTTGAAGCTTCCGGTCAATTCGGACTTTAGCAGCACGTGATTGCTCATGAATTCAAAGCTGCGTTTATAACTGGGGAAGCGAATGAAGTAATTTGCCAGAGGAATCGCGCGGGCCGAGGCTTCTGTTCCGGCATAGACAACCACTTTGCGCTGCTGGCTGAGTTTGTTTAACAGTGCGATTTCATCCGTGGGTTCAGTGTAAAGCCGAACGAAGGCCAGGCGCGGATTGAAAGGGTAAATCAAAAGGCTCCAGATGGTGGAGATCTTGGACTCAGCCCAGGCGCGGTTGATCAGACTTTTCATGTTCAGCAGCTCAAACCCATCAAGGCCTGAAGGAATCTCTCCAGACCAGGAGTAACCCGCCTTGTAAGGGTGGGCCAAAATCGTCAGTGTGTCTTTGCTGGCGCCGGTTTTCTGCGACAACAGATCCGACAGTTTCACCTGGGCATCACCCAGGTTGGCCCCGATGCTTTCTTGATTCAGCGAATAGTAAATCAAACGGGAATCCAGATAGCTGTACTTGCCGGCGTTAAAGACCAGCAGATTTCCGTGGTAGGATTCAAACGTCGTCGGGATATTAAAAACGTTGTAATCGGTGAAGAAGATAAAATCCAGATTGGCCAGTTTTGCTGAAGTGATGACAAAGCTGGAAGTCGCCGAACCGCTGGACAGATCGGTGTGCACATTCAGCACACCTTTGTAGTCATACAGATTTCTTGAGGAGTGTTGTGAGGTGATTTGTGGTGGTACCACAGCCAGTTCGTACTGATTCAGATAAAATCCGTACAAGAAGAAGGTCACCAGCAAAAAAGAAAGAGTTGCAATTACTTTCATGGTCTTGTGAATTCCAACAGGACAAAGTCAGGAGAGATTTTTCGAATCTCTTTCATCTGCCATTGTTGTTCGGAAATCCACTTTGGTAAACCATTTCTCTCGCGCTTCACTAAATAAAAAACTTTGCCCTGCGGCTCGGCTTCCGGGAGTGTGTCAAAGAAGTCATAACGGCTGATTCCCTTGAGCTTAAACACCGGAACTTTGCTGAAATACCAAAGTGAGGCCGCCATTTGATAGCTGCTGGCGTAAAGTGGACTCACTTCTTTGGCCACGCTGCTCAGTTCTTGGAAGACATAAGGCTCTTCGACTTTGTCACTGAGCTTGCGCAAGGACGGTGTGAACAAGGTTGCCAGCACCACGGCGACAATCGCGCCCCAGAAGATCACGTAAACTTTTGTCCACTTTTGCACCTTCGGATGGAATAGCGCCAATGCCAGGATCGCCGGATAAGCGATGATCGGCCAGTTGGCTTCCACCAAAGCGCGGAAGGAAGTGAACAGGAAGAACAGCAATGGACCCCAGCCGAAATAGAACAACCAGCGCAGGTCCTTGGGAACTTTTGCCCGCAAAGCAGCCCAGAAGATCAGGGGGAACACGATCAGGATTTGCCCAAGGATGTAGGAAAGGGTCCATTCCGGGTTGTAAGAGCTTTTTTCCAAGCCGTGTTTGATTTGGAATTCAAACGAAGCAAAGTCATTCTGATAATTCCACAACAGAACCGGTGTGCAGAAGATCAGACCGGACACAAGAGTCAGCAAAACCCCATTCCAGCGCACATCCTTCCAGCGCTTCTCTGCCGTCAGATACACCAGCAGACACGGCACGAAAAGAACGATGTGATACTTGGAACAGAACCCCAGGCCTAACGCCACTCCCAGCCAGATGTAGCTGGAAAGAGCTTTTTTGTCGAGAGCCTGCAGAGCCAGTAAAATCGCCAATGACCAAAAGAACATCACCGGCAGATCCGGAGTTACGATCAAAGAGCCAAACCCCAGAAGCGGGGAGAACAGCACCAGATAGGTCCAAACTTTGATTTTATCAAAATCGATCTTGTCCTTCAGGATATAGAACCACACAGCCAAAAGCCCGTGACCCAGAATCACCGCCGGCCAGCGCACGGCGTTCATGAAAGGTTCAAGAAAGTGTCCAAGATAAAAAAGCCAGGAAACCAGAGGGGGATGGTCGAAGTAGCTCAGCTGGGGGCGCTGGGCCCACACCCAGTAGTAGGCCTCATCAGCACTCAAGGGGATGAGTGCTGACAGAACAAGTTTTACCAGAAGGCTGATCCACCAGATGCGGAATAGATCTTTCAAGACTAGTAGCTCAAGCGGATGGGTTTGCCAAGGTCACCCGGAATGCCGACTTCTTTTCCGTTCAAAATCAGATTCACAGCGCCACCGTTGGAGAAATTGATCTTCAGACCGCTTTTGCTTTTGAAGGTGTGAACCTGCTCAGCAGACAGACGGATCTTTTGCGGTTTTCCGTTCGGAGCGGAGTATTCAATTTCGACTGAATCCAAAGCCTCCACGATCAGCTCCACGGGTTTGCCGGACTCAGGTTTTGGAGTCGGAGTGGGCGTCGGACTTGGTGACGCCACTGGTGTCGGGGACGGAGTTGCGGTCGGAGCAGGACTGGGAGTCGCCGTCGGTTTCGGAGTTGCAGTCGGAGACGCCGCAGGAGTTGCTGCAGTCACCGGCGTTGAAACTGCCGAAGTCGGAGACGCTGCGGGAGTTGCAGTGGAGGACACGGTCGCTGCTGGTGTTGGAGCGGTCGTCAGGTTGCCCAGCGGGCCCGGAGTGGCATTGGGATCCACTTCAGTCAAAGTGCCGCCATCAATGGTGGTGTCGACCACAACCGGAGTGGCCCCTTCCATGGTCTGCGCGACTTCCGCACTTGGAACCTCGGCTTCCTTGGAATATTTGTCGATCATTTTTTTCGTGAACAAAATCAGGCCCACCAGAATAACACCCAGACCCAGAATGATGTAGGTTTTGGTGTTCTTATTTTCTTTCAGGGACTGCATGCCGTGGTTGGAACTGGTTGGCGGCGGGGTTTTGCGAATCGGCGTGACAGTGGCTTCCGGAGCCGGAGCTGCTGCTTCCGCAGTGCCTTCAGTTGCCGCACCTGCCGGTTTTGTTTCTGATTCGGTTGTTGTTCCCGCTGCTTTGGGTTCTTCTGTCTGGCGGATGTAAGGTTTGGGTTTTGTTGAACCCATTTCCTCGTAGAAGACTTCAAGAACCTGATCTGAGTTCAGGTGCAGGAAGTTGGCATAGCTCTGTACAAAGCCGCGCAGAAAGGTCTTTGCCGGCAATTGGGTTTCATCACCCTCTTCGATGGCTTTAAGAACCTTGCTGCTGATTTTCAAAGAAAGACCAATTTCGTGCAGGGAGAGGCCTTTTTCCTCGCGGGCTTTTTTTAGAAGTTCTCCGGTCTTTTTCATTAATGTCCCTTTCGAATCAAACTGAGCATTCCCTTGGCTTTGTCGCGATACTTACCGGTGGGATAGTATTTTATCAACTCTTCAAAGCGGGCGACGGATTTTGATTTCTCGCCCAGACGATAGTAGGAAAGCGCGCTGTAGTAGTGAGGCTCATCATACAGATTCTTCTGGCAGAATCCGATAGCGCGATCCAGGGCTTCGGCAGCCCGACCATAGTCCTTTTCTTCAAAGAACGTACGGCCATAGTAGGTGTTGGCGATGCAGTCATCCGTTTGAGAGTCCATGACCTTGCCAAAAGAGGTGCGGGCGGCTGCATATTCTTTCTGATTGAACTTAACCAGGCCCAGATTGATGTAGGCTTTTTCCGGATTTCCATAAGTCAGATCATTCAGCACCAGCTGGATTTCTTTTTCAGCATCGGCATAACGACCGGCTTCAATCAGCACGCGGCCCAGGTTGTTGCGTGCATCAGAATAGCGGGGTTCAAGACTCAAAGCCTGGCGCAGATGTTTTTCGGCCAGATCCAGACGATCGCGGAAGAAATAGACCTGACCCAGATTGTTTTGAATGACGGGATTTTTGGGATCCAGTTCCTGCGCCTTCAGCAGCTCCTGCAAGGCATAGGGATAAGCACCAGTCTCGATATGGGCAACACCCAATCGAAGATGAAGTTCGGCTTTTTGTTTTTCCTGTGCCGACCGGCTGGCACAACCCAGCATCGTCAGGGCGCACAGAGCGAGAATCCATTTACGCATGCTAAAAAGGTATCATTAGAGGACTAAGAGTCAACCCTGAGTTCCGCAATAGTTTCCACATGATCCGTCTGCGGGAACATCTCGAAAGTCTGCACCCGGTCGAGCTTGTACTTGATGCCTAGTTTCTGCGTCTGAGCAAAGAACCAGTTAAGATCCCGCGCCAAAGACACTGGGTGGCAGCTGATGTAGATGATCTTGCGTGGCTGGGCGGCGGCGAGGGTCTGCATGGTGTATTCGCTGGCTCCGGCCCGAGGAGGATCCAGGACCACCAGATCGTCTTTTCCAATGCTGGCCCGGCGCATGTAGGTTTCCACATCCGACATGAAGTAGGTCATGCGCTTGTCGGTGATTTTGGAACGAGCCCGCTCCACGAGCTTCGGGTTGAGTTCCACACCAATGATTTCCGAGCCGGCGTATTTTGCCGCCAGAGGGAAGGTGAAGTTCCCGGCACCGGCATACAGGTCATAAACTTTTTTGTACGGACCGTCGCCCGCCCAGTCCAAAGCCGTGCGCAGCAGGTCCTCGTTCTGAAAGCGATTCACTTGAGAAAAACCGATGCCGTCATCTTCGTCAGTGATCAGGCCATAGCGCACATCACCTTCTTCGGCGATGTACATCTCAAGACGCTGAAGATCTTTCGCATTTTTCTTTTCGGCCCAGGCCTTCACCTCGGCAAATTTATCGGTCAGAGTTTCTTCCGTGATCAGGCAGTCCATCGTTTCCACGATCTGGTGGGAATTGCGCGCAAAGAAACCGAAGCGGCCGTTTTTGAATTTCGGCTGAATGCGGTTGCGATAGCGCAGCACACGCGGACTTGGTTGGATGGGAAGATAGTTGAATTCCAGATCCCGGTTGAACTTTTTGATCGTTTCCAGAACCAGCGTGTGTTTTTGACGGCGCTGTTCTTCCTCGGTGATGTGCTGCCAGTTGCAGCCGCCGCAAGTGTGCGCCACCGGGCAGGGTGGTTCACGACGATGGGGGCTGGCCGTCAGAATTTCGACCACGCGGGCTTCCATGAAGTTCTTTTTTACCAGAGTGATTTCCGCCAGGATTTCTTCATTGGGCGCTGCTTGAGGAACGAAGACAACCATGCCCTCGTGTCGAGCGACTCCAGCACCGCCAATGGCGAGTTTTTCAATATTCAGTTTGATCTTGGAACCAAGAAGGGGAGCTTTCGCTCCCCTTTGGTTTGATTTCGCAGACATTTTATATCGCTAATTTCAAATTTGAATCTGTGAACGATTAAACGTTGCAGATTTCGTGTTTTTCGAAGAACAAAGCCAATTCACGAGCTGCAGACTCTGGAGAGTCAGAACCGTGAACTGCGTTTTCACCCACGTTGTCGCCGAATTTCGCGCGAACTGTGCCTGGGTTTGCTTTTTTAGGGTCCGTAGCACCCATGATTTCGCGGTTTTTCAAAACTGCGCCTTCACCCTGAAGACACATCAACATAACCGGACCGGAAGTCATGAAGGACACAAGCTCACCGAAGAATGGGCGTGCTTTGTGTTCAGCGTAGAACTCTTCAGCTTTTGCAGTTGTAAGAACGGTGATTTTCGCAGCAGCGATTTTCAGGCCGTTAGCTTCAAACATGCTCACGATATCGCCGATAGCGTTTTTCTTCATGGCATTTGGTTTGATGATAGAGAATGTTTGTTCGATAGACATGGTGTCTCCTTGTTTATTAATGACAAACTGTTTTAGTAATCTCAAAGAACCTAGGAGTTTTAACGAATTGAGTGACACATGTCCACTCTTGGTTTCCTTGGTTCGGCATGTTCACAACCAGTTTTGTCTGAACAGCCAGATCGTGGCCTTCGGACGGGGTGGTGAAGTTCTGGTAGGTGATCTGATAGCTTGCGCGGTTCTGCCAAAGATTCAGGGTGAACTCGACATCTTCGGTGGTCATGATCTGGATTTCATCAACACGGCCGGCGAATGCGGGACTGGCGGCCAGCAAGGCAAAAACCAATAATTTCTTCATCTTAGATCTCCTGAGTGGCCCTTAAATAGAGGCCGGAAGAGGCGCTGTCAATGGAAAATTGCCGCATGGGGTTATAGGCTCTTCTATATTCGAACTGAATCCTGGGATAGCGTTTTTTCCATGCATTCCTCAAGATGGATCCTCACTTCTGTCACGATTCATGCCCTTGCTTTGTCAGCCCTGTGGCTGGGAAAACCTGCGGTTATTGAAGTGCCCCACAGTCCGGACCCGATCCCGGTGGAGTTTGCAGTTGTCGAAAAATCCCACGCGCCTTCCGCGGGTCCGAAAAGAGGGATCCCTTCCGGGGCGTCGCAAGCCATGGGTGCGAAGCCCGGGACGATAACAAAGTCCCTGTTTAAAACCTATGACTTCAATGACAGTGAAGATGTCACTGAAAACTCTGACGGGCCTGCGAGAGACTTTCGGGATCGCGCCACCTATGCACTGGAAAGTGCCAACGTCTTTGCCGACACTGACAACTGGGATTATCACCGCGAGGTTTTTAGGCGCATTGACAGCGAGCTGATGTTTGATTCGATTCTTGCTCAGTACAATCACTTCGGCACCGTGATGCTGCAGTTTGAAGTCGATGAAAAGGGCTATCTGCTGGAAAAATCACTGCGTGCGTCTTCCGAGGATCCAATTTTGAAAGTGCATGCCGTGCGCGCCGTTAGAAAGGCTTTGACGGAAAAGTTCCAGGAGCTCAAGTGGAGTTCAGAAAACACCATCTTCCAGGCAAAGTTTGAATTCTTGAGTGATTCACCATCATTGAATTTTCGCAAGCAGCGCGAGTTTGGCAAACCGGTGCTGAACTTCACCCGGGCCACCAAAGAAAAGCCGGTGGCGACAAATCTGCAGGATCATCTTTTAAACGGCGGTATCGACTATGATGCTTTTGCCATGGTGGAAAGATGGCAAAAGTATAACAAGAAAAAACGCCTGGACGTGGGCGAGTATGATCCCTTCGCCCATTATCGCAAAGATCCGGCGTATCTGCTTTAGAATCTGATTTTAAATGAAAACCCCAGTCCCAGCGGAATCAGGCGGTCGTCATCGCCCTTGGAGCATTTGTTTTCCCTTCGGCAATAGGCATCCGGCAGGAACAAGTTCATCTCAAATCGATTCGGAGTGTTTGCCGCTTCGTTGAGTGATGAATTGATGGTAGAGACCACGTTCAATGAATCCAAAATTGTTTTTTCGCGTTCTGCACCGGCAATGGCGTTCGAGCGCACGCGCACGCGGCGGACGATGCGTTCAGCGGATTCGCGGTCCTTTTCGGTCAGCTGGTGGGGGATATTTTTTAAGGTAAAATGCACGATGGCTGAGCCAAAATTCATTTCATGCAGCATGGACAGGTCCGACACACGCACCTGGGCCACGGTGGCTTGGTGGCGGCGCACGGCCACGCGGATCATGTTGTTCGAGGTTCTGGCACTGGGCAGAATGAAAAGCAAATTGGTGCGACTGGCGCGAACGAATCCGGCGTTGGTGTCGCGGATGCTTTTTTCGGCATTGCGGGAGTTGTCGATCTCGGCCATAAAGTCCCATTCGTCTATGGGTATGGTGATGACCACGACGCTGAGGGGATTGAGCTCATCAGCGGCACACAGATCCTCTTCCAGAGGGACCAGGTCTTCCAGACTGCGTTTCGTGGTCTGGCATTGCCGGTGGTCGCGCGTGTCGACGGCCACCATGATTCCACGAGCGTGGGTTTCACGTTCTTCGTTGAATGTGTTGGCCTGCGCCCCCAGGGACGTCAGCATCATTGCAAATGTAAATATCAGCTTGGCGTTCTTCATCGTCAAATCTGTCCGTCGCAAATGTTAAATGGAGCGCATAAAGCTAAGCGCAAATTCCACGTTCTTTTTAATGGCTTCAATTTCCTTCATTTGGGCCGAATTGATCAGGCTTTCCACATTCTTCTGCACTTCATCGTAGATGTCAGATCCCTGGTTTTGTTTGTGCGAGGAAAGACGCTGAACCTGCTCCCAGTCCTGCTCCGTCGGCAGACCGTAACCTTCCGCACCTTTCAGGAACGAAGCCGGCTGCGAGAACATGTCGCTGATTTCAGTCAATGCGGTCACGATCTCTTTTTGACGGGTGGTTTCGCCACGTTTGGCGGCCTGTTTTTCTTCCTTGATCACATGCTGGGTCAGATCTGCTTTGATCGCGGCCGTCAGGAAGCGGTGGGCACCGTTTTCAAGCAGCACAATCGCAGCCGCCGCTTTACGACGGGTTTTGCCTTCCAGCTTGTTGATGCGCGAATACAGACTGCCACGCTGGGAGGCCGTCAGGCTGAGCAGTTCACGGAAGTCTTTTTGATTAACACCAATAGTGTCTTTCAGAACTTTAAAGCTCATCTCATAGCGGTCCCGGTAGGAATCAAACAGGTAGCCTGTGTTGATGGCCTGGGTGCGGTTTGCAAAAACGCGATTGTCAGCGATCTTCAGGCGCAGCAGATCCTTTTCAAGACCGATCGGGGTTTTGGTTTCCAGATAGATCAGTTCCGGGCGGAACAAAGACCCCTTCATCAGGTTCAACGATTCCACCGCGCAGTTGTTGGAGGTGAAATAGTAGCGGCCGTCATAAGACCAGTGGGTTTCAATCGTGCGGGTCACGAACTGGCGGATTTCATCGCGAGACAAATTCATAGGGACACTTCTTAGATCACGCAGCTCCGTCTTGGTGTATTCATCAATCACCTGATGCATGGGCACCAGGAATAGACGCGAAGGATAGTCCCCGGTCAGACCTTTAAGGGTGTTGATCTGAATGCTGTTCACAAAAGCGCGGTAAGAAAGCACGATATGCTGATCCAGATCCTTCAGGCAGTCGGGACCGACAACTTTTCTTTCCGGAGCACACATCACCAGACGGAACATGGAATGACCCCATCCGCTCATCATTGCTTCACCTTCTGCGGCCAGCAGATAGTGCACCTGATAGATGCGGCTCGGATCAATACTGCGGAGCGGGCTGTCTTTACCCTTGAAGTCCGGGATCACATAGTTGAGTGGCACCTGGCAGCCGCTGTTCGGGAAAGGGGTGTGTTTGAATTTGGTGCGGAACAGGTGGTACAGTGATGGACGACGGCATGCATAGTCCGGGTCCATCAGGAAATATTCCATATTCACCGCGAAAGATTCAAAGGCGCTGGTCAGCTCATAAATGTCAGGACTGCGGTGTTTCATCCAGGACTCGTCGCTGTCAACAAACCCTGCAATCATTGTGAAATACGGATTTTGTGAATAGCTGCGATACATGTTTTCGTAAGGCTTGCACTCGGGGCTGGTGCGGGTGTTTTGGCGGTCCTCTTTTTCCTCTTTGCACACACGGATCATGCGGGCCTCATCCGCATCGTGATCGTTCAGTTTGTCATAAGCATGAATGGTCTCATGCACGACGGTTGCCAGAATCTCGCGATAGAAGGTTTTGTGAGTGCGGTTGGTGCGCGTGGCATTGCTTTCACCGCGGCGAATTTCTGGAATGGCTTTAAGGTCGATGCGCACTTTGCCCCAGGACAGTTTTCCCAAAGCGTGATCGCCGTTTTCTTTGAGGCTCTCAAAGCGGACTTCCAGAGGTTTTTTGAATTTGGATTTAATGGAAACCGGCAGCAGTTGTTCGGCCTGTTTCAGCAGAATCTGAGCGTTTTGTCTGAATTGTTTGTCTGCGGGTCCTTCGGTCAGAGAGTAACTGAATGAAGCATGAGCGCTGGAAGCCATTAGCATCGCGGCGACAATCAATCCTGCTTTATTCATCGGTCTCTCCTTGTTTCAAAATGAGACAAACCTGCCCGGACTTTGGAAAATCCAAGCCCTGCTCTGAAAGTTAATACAAATTCAGTGCCAGACTATGGGGACCTAAGTGATTGATATGAAAATAAAAAAGGGCCACCTCGCGGCAGCCCTTTTCCAGAGAAGAGGAGGAGATGAAGCGCGAATTACATTTTCAGGATGCCTTCAGCAAGTTCAAGATCAGAAGCCTGAAGTTTTGGGTTTTCAGCGCGGATCGCTTCCAACGCTTTTTGCAAAGCCACACCACGGATCGCGCCATCAGAAGCAACCATCGTTGCAGCATCTTCTTTAGCTTCAACAACAAGTTTCAAAGTCTGACCAGAGATAGAAGCGGACGTCGCCACAACACCACCTGTAGTCATCAAAGGGATCGCCAGGATGGAGTCCACTGTGGAGGTCACAGATGCAGAGTAAACCTGAGAGATCTCAGTGGCTTGAGCCATAGTGGCAGACAACAACAAAGCAACGACAACGGACTTTTTCATGGATACTCCTAAAAGGGGTTTAATGTGTTTTTGGTTACTGGCTGGGGAGTATTGCAGCAACAGTGCCAAGGTGTCTCAGGACGGGAATTCACGGACTTGCCGGAAATTCATGGTAAATACGATGCTGGCTTGTGTTTAGGGATTGAACAGCGGACGCCAATAAGCGCCCGCGTTTGATGGTTGCGATGGAACACTCGCAACGAAAAAAATTTTAAAGTGTCTGCAGGAATTGGATCAGATTGTATTTGTCTTCGGCAGACAGAATTTCTTTTCCGTCTTTGATGAAGATTCCTTCGTCGTGACCCATGTTGCCCATGCCCGGATTGCGGGTGTCGTAAAGATGCTCGCGCGTCTTCCACGCCTTCGGTGTCTTGTCACCGATAGGGTAGCCACCGCAGCTAAAGTCATAGTCCGTGTCTTTGTTCAACGCTTCACCGGAGTAATAGATCGACGGACGCTTCTTTGCCGGAGTCAGCAGCACACACAGATTCGGGATCGAGTTGTTGTGCATGTACGGCCATCTGGCCCAGATGCCCACCAATGGTGGCGGCACATAACCTTCCTGCGCTTTGATCACGATCCCGTTCTTTTTAGAGATCTCCAGATCATTCAGCTGCTCCAAAGACTTCATGCCCTGACGGCGGAACGGGTCGGTGCCGACATTCACTACCGGGGTTTTTTCTTTGTAGCGCACTTCGACGGTTTTCAGGCGCTCGGCTGCGGACAGCACCAAGGCCTGCGGCAGGTTCCAGGCTTTTTCATAGTGGCCGTGGCACTTGGCGCAGGTGTTTTTAAAGATCTGCTCGCCGGCTTTGGCGCGTCCCAGATCGATTTTTTCCGCCGGGTAGAAATCGGTGATGTGCGGAGCTTCAGACGCAAAGACGGCCGTGGTCAGCTCTTTGATGATATGATCGTTGTCAGCCAGCCACTGCTCTAACTCGTGCAAATCCGCTCCGCGCCCGATTTCATTCCAGATTAGATTGGTGAAGATCGGGTTGCCACTCAGAACGCTTCCGTCCGACAGCCAGCGGTTTTTGTATTTCACGTTCCACCACACGGCGGGTTTGGAATCGGCGGGCTTGTTATCCAGATAGGCATCTGCCCGCGGTGATCTTGCGGCTTTGTCGCTGTAGTTGGCGTATCCGTCTTTGGCTCTGCGATTCAGGGAAAGACTGACCTGCGCCAAAGATGTATCCAGGCCCAGGGCGATGGGTTGTTTCAGTGCCACGGATTTCAGACGTTCTTTGGACTCCACCAACAAGGCGGTTTCCGCATCGGTGGCGCGCGTGTATGCCTGAAAGATGTGCGGATCCATCAGGGGCATGACTTTCTTGGCTTTGATGAAAAATTCATTCGCGCGCGGGAATCGGTTGGTCATGCCCAGGACTGTTTTGCCAAACAGGTTGGATGAATGGCAGGCCGCGCAGCTGAACGTGAAACCTTCAGCGCCGTTTCGTTCAATCAAACCAAAACCCATCAGGGTGTCGGGGCGGATTTCATTCGGATAGGGAACGGCATAAACCCCGCGTTCGTTTTCAAGCGGGTACTTGTGCAGGCCCAGATTTTTTAAAACGTCCTCAAAACTTCGGAAGCCACTGAGGCCTTTCATCAGGCTTTGAATCCATTTGCGCAAAGGATTGCTGTTCTTTTCTTCAATCAGGCGGCGCACGGGTTCGTAGGGTGGCAGCATTCCGGTGACGGTCACGGGATAGACTTGGGCGTGGATTTTTCCCTTATTCAAAGTGGCCTGGAAATCAAAATCGTTCCACGAATAAATGTTGGATCTCCCTCCCGGGGGGACCGGGACTCCGGCTGTCCAGTCGGGTTCGGATTGGGCAAAAGCAGTCGCGGAGATCAGGGTCAGAAGGAAAAAGAACTTCGTCATTCCCGATGCTTACATTGTCGTAAGATTACTAGACAATAATATTCTGTCGTTTGACGGGCAGAGCTGGCCTCCAAAGCTTTTAATGGGGGCCTAATGAAAAATTGTAATGGTGTGTTCCTTTTATTAGAAGGGGAGCACTATCTGCGTCCAGGATCTGGTGAAAGCAAAAATCTAAGTTAACATGAAACTGTTAACAGGAGTTTTATGGCTTCCGAGTCCGTTAAAGTGATTAAAGTAGTGCGTTCCTCACCAGCCGCCAAAGCTGAATCCGGGGCGGCGCCATTGGCCGACAATATTACGGAGATTCGGGAAAAGGCGCGTGAGTTTCTGCTGTCTGCTCTGCAGATGCTGGCTCCTGAGACGCCGGGAATTGGCGTGGATGTGGTGATTGGTGAAAAGACCACCCAGTATGTGGTCCGTTGCCCGAAAGAGGCCATTGGTCGTGTGATCGGCCAAAAAGGCGCAACGATCATGTCTTTGCGCCAGGTGGTGGGAGCCATCATGGGGGCGGCCGGGTCCCGTGCCGTGATCGAAATTCCTTACTACCCCGCCGACAAATAGGTTTCTGGCGTATCAGTCTTCACGATGAAGAAGGCAGGATGATCACGGGAACAGAGGACAGCAGACAGGTTTTTCTGGAGGTGCTTCCCAGGAACACGGTCAGCAGCCGATTGTGAGCATGAGTGCCCATGACAACCAGGTCATAGCCTTCGGTCAGTTCATCCTGGATGTCGTCAGCAAGATCCCTGTCATGCTCTATCAGCTTTGCCTGCACGGTCAGTCCGTCCTCTTTGAAGCGCTCCATTTTCTTTTTCATTTGGATCCGGGCAAAGTCTTTGATCTCTTGAACCTCTTTTTCCAGCGAGTACATGGGAATGCGGCTTTGGGCATAAATCTGGCGCAGTCGCATGATCGGGTCCCCCACGGAATGCATCAGCGTCACGCGGGCCTTGGTTTTTTGTGCTAGCTTGCGGGTGTAGGCTTCCGCACGGCTGCTGGCGGAGGTCAGATCCGACAAAAGCAGAATGCGCAATCCCGCACGAGGATTTGCCGGAAATTCAGCCGAAGAATAATGGGGGCCCAAAACCAGAACGGGCCGGCGTGAACGACGAAGAAGCTCTTCGGCCACGCTTCCCAGAAAGAATTTCGAAAGACCTTTGTGACCGCGGGTTCCCAATACGATCAAATCGGGATTCAGCTTTTTTTCCCATTCCAGTGCTTTTAAAATCGGGTTGCCCCGGTCCAGATGCAGTTCACTGCCGGGATTGAGGGCCTCTAACTCGGCTCTGAGTTTGGCGGTCATCTGGGGGTTGCGCTGATCAAGGCTCTTGATCTTGTCCCCTTTTCTCAGGCGCTCAGGAATATCTTCAACGTAGAGAAAGTGAAGGTCGGCCTTCAACAGCCGTGCAAAGTGGGTGGCGATGCTGCGAAGATCGTCGGATCTCTTTCGGGCTTTTTTTGACTGAGCCATGATGTCATCAGCCACAAGAATGGAAACAGAGGCCATAAAATCTCCTGTGAAATCCAGTACTGAATTTAAGTGAGGACGAGACTATTTTCCATAGCCCGTGCTTAATCGCAGAGAAATTCTTAAGGATCCGGGTGCGAGTTCCTTCTGATCTTCACTTTGCTGTTGTCAAAAACCTGGTCCCCGGGGAAGAGAATCACTTGCTCTCCCGCCTTAAGACCGCTGCTAACTACGGCGTGAGAGTCGTTTCTTTTGGCTATTTCCACGGACTGAAGATGCGCGCGCTGATCCTGAACTGTGTAAACCGCCCAGTTGTTTCTGTTCTTTAAAAGGGCACCAAGAGGAACCTGCAGGGCCTGATCTGTGTGGGAAACTTCAATCAGCAGCTCGACATGAAAGTTGTGTCCGATTTGCACCGGCGGGGGTTTCTGAAATTCGATGAAGATCTCGGTCTTTTCCTCTTCTATTCCCAAGGCGGAGATTTCAACGAAGCCCGCCTGACTGACGCGGAGGACTCGGCCTTCAAGCTCTGAGTCGTCACCCAGCCCGAAGATTTTCACAACAGACTGGGGCTGCACTTTGACGGCATCTGTGGTGAGAACTTTTGCGACAACTTCAATATCGCGGGGATCGATGATATCCACGATGGGCTCACCCCGCTGGATCGGCCCGGCGGATTCGCGATAAACTTTGGCAACGACACCGGCAACCGGGCTGGTCACGGGTTTTCTGAAGTCCCATTTGAGATGGGTCAGTGTCTGGCCTTTTTTAACGGATTCTCCGGCCTTCATTTCCAGGCGTTCCAGATCCCCGGTGGCAAAGGCGGTGACGGTGGTGATGTGCCGGGACCGGACGGTGCCATCAACCCTCAGCTGCTCGGTGAAGGGCCCTTGTTCCACGACGGCGATTTCCACAGGCACAGCAGAGGGGCGCAAAAGAAGTCCCAGTGCCACCGCCGTCAGAATGGCCAGTGTTACGTAGATGAACTTTCCAACGTATTGAGTTTTCTTTTTCATGCGGTTACTCCCGGGCTTTCAGGGCCTCCGTCATGTTGAGCGATTTGACTTTGGAGTACAGAAATAATCCTGTCATAAGATAGCATAAAACCATAATAGCCACCGCCAGAGCGTAAGTTCTTGTGTCAACTACCAAGGGGAAGATGAAGGCATCCGTGTGAATCCACTTAGTGCTTAGATATGACAAGCCATAACCCAGTAGCAGGCCCGGAAATATCGACACCAGCACCTGCAGGCCCATCTGAAAGAAGAGAACCTGAAAGACCGCAGAAATTTCAAAGCCCAGAATTCGAAGGCTGGCCAGCTCCCAGGATTTTTCCGAAACATCGATTCGCACCATGTTGAACAAAACGGCTCCGGAGATCGTGACGGCGAACAACAAAAGGATGGCTGTAAAGGTCATGATCATTCCTGACAAAGTGGCCGTGAAGCTTTCAAAGACAAGGCGTTTAACACCCACGGTGATGACCTCGGGAAACTGCTTTAGTTTTATGTAAATTTGTTCTGCAAAAGCCGGATCAATTTTGACATAAGCTGTATTTATACTGGGGAACTCGGAAAGCCAGCGGGAAAGATCCTCCCGGCGCGCATAGATAGAGGAACCGACAATGTCCTCGACGAAACCGCCGACGGTGACAGTAAAGCCCGGACGGGTTTTGTCGGCGACCTCCAGGAACAGCCGGTCGCCGGTTTTCAGTCCGTACTTCTTTGCGTAGTACTGGCTGAGCAGCACCTGATTTTCCCTGGGCTGTATCACGACACCTTCCCGGTTCAGTATTCTTCGCAACGTCGAGATGCCGTCATAGGCCAGAACGGCGGTGTTTTTGTCGAGCTGCCTGAAGTGCAGCCGGACCGGTACGGTGCGGGCGCCTTCGACAATGTAGACTCCGGGAATCCTGGAAATTTCAGACAGCACCTCCATTCGGCGTGGATGCAGAAAACGAATTTCAAGATCCTCGCGGCTGATTTCAATAAACTGGCGCTGAATCACGAACTCGATAATGTCTGACCAGAAGCTGCCGTTGATAAGAATCGCTGTCGCTGCGGAAAGGCTCAGGATGGAAAGGGTCGACCTCCAGGGGCGGGCAAGGATGTTTCGGACCAGCATTTTAGTTTGTATGTGCATGGTTCTGGCAATTTTCCACTTTTCCATGAAGGTTCTGTTGTAGGAGGCGGGGGCCGGAGGACGCATGGCCTCGGCCGGATCCAGCTTGAATATTCTGGACAGGGAACTCGCAGTGGCCAGCCAGCCCGGCAACAGGGCCGCCAAAAGCCCCCAGAACAGCGCCTCTTGTGACAGGGAAAAGTCGATGTGAGGAAAGCGAAAGTAACGCTCATAAAGAACTGCATACCACTGGCCGATGCCGTAGGCGAAAGCAATTGCCGGCAGAAGGCCCAGAACAAGAATGACGGAAACAAGCTTCCAGTAATGAAAAGCCAGGACTCCTGAGCCGTAACCCAGAGACTTCAGGGTCGCAATCTGAATTCTTTGCAGGCCGATCAAACGGCTGATGATGGTATGAAGGATGAAAACGGCCACCGAAATGAAAATCGCGGGGATGATGGCGGACATGGATTTTTGCTGGCGAATCTCGTCTTCGACGAAAAGATGGCTGAGTTGGCGGCTGCGATCATAAGATCCCAGGCTGCCATAGGGCGACAGAATAAAGTCGATGCGGCGTTTGATGCTTTCAATGGGAACGTGGGGTGCTGTTTTGACAATCAGGCTGTTGAAGGCCCCCGTCATGTTGTTCAGGCGTGCAAGGTCCCTTTCAGGCAGCCATAAAACTCCATAGTGCAAATCATCGGGAAACATGGAAATCGGACTGAGTGCATAGACAAACTCGGGTGACAGTCCAATTCCGGAAACCTGAACGGTTTTTTTCTGCCCCCTGATCACGAGGCTGAAGGAATCACCGGGTTTCAGTTCATGGGCCTTGGCGAAGCTTTCGTGCACCAGCACTTCAAGCCGGTCCCCGGGCTCGGGAAATCTTCCCTGGCGCAGATAGATCCTGTTCAGGGTCTGTGTGGGTGAATACGAAACAACGTGCCCCAGGGCCGGTTCATTCTGATGGGCCAGATCAATCAGCACATCTTCGATCACCCGGGCCTCTGCAACCTGAACACCGGGAATATCGCGAATCTGATCTGCCAGGTGCCGTGGCGCGCGCACCAATTCTGTAAAGACATCGGCAAACTGATGATCCTGATAGTATTCCTGCTGGGCCCGTGCCAAGGAAAGATATGAACTCCACGAGGCCACCAATATGGCCACCCCACAGGAAACCAGCAGCGCCATCGAAAGGATCTGCAGGCGCAGAGTACTGATGTCACGAAGCAGCTTTCGCGAAAGAGACTTCACCACGTCACCTCGTTGATGGACACCTTGTGAGTGTTCCAGTCCTGTCGCAGGATTTTTCCGTCCCCTAAATGCAGGACACAATCAGCAATCCCGGCAATGGTGGAGTTGTGGGTGATGACCACAACCAGAGTGCCCAGTTCGCGGTGGACTTTGGCGATGGCTTCCAGAACCAGCTTTCCGGTTTGCAAATCAAGCGCCCCGGTGGGTTCGTCGCACAGAAGGACTTCCGGCCTTTTGGCTATGGCCCGGGCGATGGCGACGCGCTGTTGTTCTCCGCCGGAAAGTTGCGAGGGAAAAAAGTCTTTTCGGGCTGAAAGTCCCACCAGATCCAGGGCTTCGTCGCTGCTCATGGGATTCGTTGATATATCGGTGACCAGATCAATATTTTCCCGGGCCGAAAGATTCGGGATCAGATTATAGAACTGAAACACGAAGCCGACGTGATCCCGCCTGTAGGTGGTGAGTTCCTTCTGGCTGGCCTCTGATAAAGTGTGGTCTCTGAAATGAATTTCGCCAGAAGAAGGCCTGTCCAACCCACCCAGCAGATTCAGAAGTGTCGACTTGCCGCTGCCAGAGGGGCCAAGCAAAACGACGAAATGACCTGCGAAAAGTTCCAGATCGACTCCGCGCAGAGCCTCGATTGTCACTTCTCCCATCCGGTATTCTTTCTTCAGATTCCTGCAGAAGATGACAGGTGTCTGACTTTTCATAAACCTCCGGGCCGGACTGGGGGCTCCTGAGGGTGTGGGGCTTTTGCAGCGGAAAGGTTTTGGCTGAACCAGTTGGCGGCCAGCTCGATGACTTTTTCCATGGCGCCGGGCTCTTCAAACAAGTGGGTGGCGCCGGGGACGACTGCCATTTTGACTTTACCAATCTTTCTTTCTGCCATTGCATTGAGTTCGATCACCTGCGTGTCATTGCCGCCGACAATGAGCAGTGTTGGCGCAAGCACTTGTGAAAGGAACTCATCCGCCAGATCGGGTCGGCCTCCGCGGCTGACCACGGCAGAAATTGGGTGTGTCGACTGAGCGGCGGCGGTCAATGCGGCTCCGGCTCCGGTGCTGGCGCCGAAATATCCCAAGGGGGGAGTTTTTCCCTGATAGACTTCAACAACGGTGTCCGTGGCGCACAACAGACGGCGAGCGAGCAGTGCGATGTTGAAAACATTGCGACGGTCCTCGGCCTCACTGTCAGTCAGAAGATCAAAAAGCAAGGTGCTGAAACCCCGTTTGTTCAGTTCCGTGGCCACTTTCCTATTGCGGGGACTAAGGCGACTGCTGCCGCTGCCATGAGCGAACAAAATCAGGCCCTTGCTGTTTTTAACTCTGGTCAGATCTCCGGTGAGTTTTTTGGGGCCGTCGACAATGGTGATTTGTTCTGCGGTACTCTGGCTGGAAAACCGGGCCTCTCCAATCAGGCGGATCACCTCTTCGTCAGGCACCTGCTCGAACTGTTCATACCACATGCCCACGGCCATAAAGTCTGTGGGGGTGAGAGGGCAGATCACCGCATCGGCGATCTCTTTAATTCGCTGAACGGTTTCCAAGGCTCCGACGGGGGCGGCGACAACAATTTCGCGCGGGTTTTTTAGGCGCAAAAACTGAATGGCGGCCGTCAGTGTCGAGCCGGTGGCGATGCCGTCATCGACCAGAATGACAGTGCGGTTTTGGATGGGCTCTGCTTGTTTGGAGCCGCGAAATTTATGAAGCTGCTCGTGGATCTCGCGGATCTTCTGACTGGCGGCTTGTTTCAAGTAGCTCGAACTCAGGCTGAGGGCTTTGATCAGCCCTTCATCGAAGAGGGGCTTTCCATCTTCACTGACGGCGCCGACGGCCAGCTCCGGCTGGCGGGGAGCCCCGATTTTTTTAACCATGATAAGATCCAAAGGACAGTGCAGGGCCCTGGCCACTCCGAAGGCCACGGGCACGCCTCCGCGGGGAATCGCCAGCACAACGGGGTTGCTGTCTTTGTATTGTGAAAGATTCTGGGCCAGAACATGGCTGGCATGGTCTCGGTCTCTGTATCGTTCCATTGTTCCTCCGACATTCAAAGTGAGAATTCTATTGGGCTGTCCATCCTCCATCAGCAATCAGAGAGTGGCCGGTAACGAAGGAGGCTTTGTCTGAGTTCAGCCACAGAACGGTTTCGGCGATTTCCTGCGGAGTGCCCATTCTGCCAATAGGTGCTGCCTTGGCAAACTGTTCCGGATCCTGATGAAGGTGTTTCATGGCACGATCTAACATCGGGGTTTTGATAACTCCCGGGCAGACCGCATTCACCCGGATGTTCTTTTTGGCGTACTCCAGGGCGGCCGCCTTGGTGAGTCCTATCACACCGTGTTTGCTGGCGACATAAGGGGCAAGATTCTCAAAGCCCACAAGGCCGGCAATTGAGGAGCAGTTTACAATGGATCCACCCCCGGCTTTGGCCATGTGATAAAGCTGATACTTCATGCATAGCCAAACTCCGCGAAGATTGACGTTAAGAACTCCGTCCCAATTTTCATCAGTCACATCCTGCAAAAGACTGGAGTCCCCCTCCACACCGGCATTGTTGAAGGCGTAACGGATGTGACCAAATCGTTCGACGGCGGCAAAGAAGGTTCTGCTCACATCGCCGTCGATAGAAACATCGCAGACATAGGCATCAGCGGGGACATCCGAATTTTTGCGAATCAGCGCTATCGTTTCATTGGCGCCTTGTTCTGAAAAGTCGACGACGGCCACGGGAATTCCCGCCTGGGCATAGGCCATCGCGGTGGCGCGTCCGATGCCGGATCCAGCGCCGGTGATAAATGCAGCTCCTGTTTTCATTAGTCCTCCTCGTTGCGGATGGCAACCACCGGAACCGGTGAATTAAGAATCAAATCCCTTGCTGTGCTGCCGACGAAAGAGCTCAGGACTTTGTTGCGCCCCCGCGTCCCCATGACAACTAAATCCATCTTGGCCAAAAGACTTTTAAGCGAAGCTTCCAGACGCTCTTCTTTAACAAAAAGGTGGGATGTGGCCTTCAGACCTTTTTTTTGAAAGTCCCGTGTTTTGCGCTGCAGATCCCTTTGTGCATCCTCAGTCATTTGATTGAACATTCTTTCGATATCCAGCGGGACGTCACCGGCAGCCAGAAGGCTTTGGCGTATTCGTGAAATTTGCTCCCCCACACTATGAGCAATCAGCACGGGACATTTGAATTTGCTGCAGAAACTTATCAGAAAGCTCTCAGCGGCATCGCTGCTGTCACTGAAATCTGTCAGAAACAGCACTTTCATTTTTTCACTGATTTGCAGGACCTTACGCTTTTCCTGGGCCTTGGGGCCCAGCACAAGAACGGGGGTGGAGGTGTTGCGCAGGACTTCTTCCGCGACACTTCCCATGAGCAGCTTTTTTATGCCTTTTCTGCCTTGAGTGCCGATCAGCAGGAGTCTTGCTTCGTTGGCCAGGCGCACACTTTTTAATATTTCTTCCGCGGGGATTCCATAAAGGATGTTGATCTCTGCCGGGATTTTCTCTTTTCGGTACTTTTCTTCGACTGAACCTTTGATCGCATCGAAGTTCTCTTTGAGAATTTTGAACTGTTGTTTCTTAAACAACGGAATCTTGAGGTCGACAACGTAAAGATACTCGATCTTCAGACCCCATTTTCTTGCAATTTCAACGGAATTGTCGCGCAGAAGTCTGGAGCGCAGGCGCCCTTTGGCGGATCTTTCTGCCAAGTCATCGGCAATGAAAAGAAGATCTTCTGCCACGGGCATTCCTCCTTGTGACTGAACCCAGTTTCCAAAGAGGCGCTATTTTTGGGGAGTTACGAATCGTCCATATGCTGTTTTAAATGGATGAAATAAAGGCAGACCCTACCAAGATCCGGAAACAAAAAGCCCACAGTGTTTTTTGCTGTGGGCTTTTTGAAATATTTTATTTTACTTTCACCAGGCTGTTCACGCTGACGTTGTGAGTGCCTGAGTAGCCGTTCAAGGTGACTTGGGCGGTGCCGTTGCCAAACACGGAAATCACTTTGCCCGTGTAGGTGCGATCATAGACAATTCGGTCTCCGGCGCAAATACCCTTGGAGCAGGAAACAGCTTTTGTCAGGCTGGTTAAAGAGACCGTGTGAGTGCTGCTATAACCTTCGATGCGCACCATTGCCTGGCCATTGCTATAAACCTTAATGACCTTGGCCTTCATGGTGAAATCATACATCATTTGATCGCCCGCGCAGATGCCGCTGGCGCAGGTGATTTTCTTGCTTAGTGAACTGATCGCGACGGTGTGAGTTCCGTTATAGCCTTCAATTGTGACCAGGGCCTGTCTGTTGTTATAGACTTCAATGACCTTGGCTTCCATCGTGCGGTCGTACATCAGGGAGTCACCGGCACAGACGCCTTCAAGACAACGTGTTGGGCGGGAAATCTCTGAGATACTGATCATATGAGTGCCGGAATAACCTTCGATGGTCACCTGCACCTTGCCGTTGGAATATACCTTTAGAAGCTTGGCCTTGGTGGTGTTGTTGTACATCACAGAATCGCCGACACAAAGTTCACGCGAACACTGAATCGAACTGGCAAGTTCGGACAGGCTTACGATGTGCATTCCGGAATACCCGGCCAAGGTGACCTGAGCTTTGCCGTTGGTGAAGAGCTTTTTGATGGTAGCATCGTAGGAATTGCTATAGATCGCCTGACGGTTGATGCAGAAGTTCTGATGGCAGTCGACGGATTTGGCAATTTCACTCAAGCTCACGATGTGCAAACCGGAATAACCATCCAGCACCACGCGTGCTTTCCTGTTCGAGAATACCTCTTTGATTACGCCACTATAGCTATCGGAATACAAAATGTTGTATCCGCCGCACAGGCCATCCAGACACGCTGTTTGGGTGCCGATGTCCCGAATATCAAGATCGTGGGTTCCACTGTAACCATCCAGTGTGGCGCGAACTTTACCGCCGCCCAAAACCTGCGTGATGGTGCCGACGTAAGAGCCGGAATACACAATCTTTGTGCCTTTGGCGATGGCCTCAGGACGGCTGTTTGGAACAGACGGCAGAGCTTGAACCGGGGCCGGGTTGGTCGGAGCCGGAGGAGTCGCCGGAGTGGCAGCAACGGGTTCAATCACCTGTTGCAATGTCAGACGAGGAACCTCGGTGGCGCCGATGGCACGCAGGCGGACGTTCGCCGCCCCACCATAAGATTCAGCGACCAGTTCGATGGAAACCACACGGTCGGACAGATTCAGATTTTCTGACGTCAGTGACTCCCAAGTGGAAAGCACACGGCTGTCCTTGAATTCGCGCACGGAAACTTCCTGGCCACTTTCGGTGATCAGGGAGGCAGAGTGAATCTTCAGTTTGTGGGCTTCAATCACCATCTCAAGACGGTTCAGGATGGTTGAACGCTGCAGTTTGATCTTGTAAGTGGCGCCGCCGGATTTGCGCGACATCGAGGTGATGGTAAGTTCACCCTTGTATTCGGTTTGTACGGGCGCTGTGGGAGCTGCAGGCGTTGTTGTGGGTTGAGTCTGAGTCGTGTCTTCCGCCGGCGGGGCCGGAGGAGTTGCCGGTGCCGTGACAACGTCACCTTCGAATTCGCCCGGGAATGGCAAATCGACGATGATGTCAGCGCGAGCCGCATTGTGAGTTAGCGACAATAAGGCCATAAAAGCAGCCAAACCAGAACGTTTCATAAACTCTCCTAAATTGATCAACGCATAGCTTGTTACAAGAGGCGTTCCAGCAAAACAGGGGTCTGAAGCCATTCAGTGGCTGTTGACGACGGGGGACTGTCTTAAAAATTGACAGGGATCGGAAATGGTCAGTTTTGGAAATAAAAAACCCACGACATTTTTGCCGTGGGTTTTTCAAAGTTGAGTCTAAAAACTTAGAACTACTTTTTCAGCATGGATTGCATAGTCGTACCCATGTCCGCTGGGGAACGGGAGATTTTGCAACCAGCAGCTTCAAGCGCTTTGAACTTCGCTTCAGCTGTGCCTTTGCCACCACTGATGATCGCACCCGCGTGACCCATGCGTTTACCAGCAGGAGCCGCAGCACCCGCGATGAACGCAGTCACAGGTTTTTTGAAGTGAGCTTTGATGTATTCAGCAGCTTCTTCTTCAGCTGTACCACCGATTTCACCGATCATGATAACGCCGTCAGTGTCTGGATCTTCATTGAACAATTTCAAAACGTCGATGAAGTTTGTGCCATTCACCGGGTCACCGCCGATACCCACACAAGTGGATTGGCCGATACCCAGTGCTGTCAACTGACCCACAGCTTCGTAAGTCAATGTGCCGGAACGGGAAAGAACGCCGATACGGCCTGGTTTATGAATGTGGCCAGGCATGATCCCGATTTTGCATTCACCTGGAGTGATAACGCCCGGGCAGTTAGGACCTACCAAGCGAGTGCGTTTACCCTTCATGTATTCTTTCACTTTCACCATGTCCAAAACTGGAATGCCTTCAGTGATACAGATTACAAGATCCAGATCCGCATCAACGGCTTCCATGATGGAATCCGCTGCGAATGGAGGTGGAACGAAGATCACGGAAGCGTTGCAACCCGTGGCTGCTTTGGCTTCTTTCACAGTGTTGAACACCGGAAGACCGATGTGAGTTGTGCCCCCTTTACCCGGAGTCACACCACCAACCATTTTAGTTCCGTATGCCAATGCCTGCTCAGAGTGGAAAGTCCCTTGAGCACCAGTGAAACCTTGGCAGATTACTTTTGTGTTTTTGTTAATAAGAATTGCCATGTTCGCTTATCCTTTAATCGCAGCAACGATCTTTTTAGCTGCATCAGTCAGGTTGTCGGCTGGAGTGATGTTCAAACCAGATTCTTTCAACATCTTTTTACCCAATTCCACGTTTGTACCTTCAAGGCGAACAACCAATGGAACTTTCAGGCCCAATTCTTTGGACGCCGCGATCACACCTTCCGCGATGATGTCACATTTCATGATACCACCGAAGATGTTAACCAGGATCCCTTTTACGTTTTTGTCTTTCAGGATGATTTTGAACGCTTCAGTCACTTTCTCTTTGTTAGCGCCGCCGCCAACATCCAGGAAGTTTGCAGGCTCAGCACCGTGCAATTTGATGATGTCCAAAGTCGCCATCGCCAGACCCGCACCGTTCACAAGGCAGCCGATGTTACCATCAAGCTTGATGAACGCCAGGTCGAATTTGGAAGCTTCGATTTCAGACGGTTCTTCTTCGTTCAGGTCGCGCATCTCTACGATGTCTGGATGACGGAACAAAGAGTTGGAGTCGAAGTTCATTTTCGCATCCAAGCAAAGAACGTCGCCTTCTTTAGTCACAACCAATGGGTTGATTTCCGCGATAGAGCAGTCCGTAGCAACGAATGCGTTGTAAAGACCGGCGAAGAATTTCACCGCTTTGTTCACGATCGCTGGTTCCATACCAATTTGGAAAGCCAGTTCGCGAGCCTGGAACGGCATCAAGCCCACAGTTGGGTCGATGTCGACTTTTTTGATCGCGTCTGGATTGTGTTCAGCAACTTCCTCGATGTCCATACCACCTTCGGAAGATGCCATCATAGCCGCACGGCCTGTCGCACGGTCGATCAAGCAGGCAACATAGTATTCTTTTGCGATGTTGCAGCCTTGTTCGATGAAGACTTTTTGAACAACTTTGCCTTCAGGGCCTGTTTGGTGAGTCACCAAAGTCATGCCGATCATTTTCTTGGTGAATTCAGAAACCTCGTCCAGAGACTTGGCAACTTTAACACCGCCACCTTTACCGCGACCACCAGCGTGGATCTGGGCTTTTACAACCCAAACGCTTCCGCCGATTTCTTTTGCCGCAGCAACAGCTTCTTCAGGAGAGTGAGCAAGTTTGCCTTTCAGCGTAGCCACTCCGAACTTTCTCAAGACTTCTTTAGCCTGATACTCATGAATATTCATTTAATTACTCCTAAATTCCCACCTAAGGCATCACAGTTTGCAGAGCTAAAGACCCGCGGTCGTACCCATGCAAACTTTCAAAATAAGCAGAAAAAATAAAAACTTGCGTTCGATGACCCATTCAATATCAAATCGTATTTAGAGACAACAATTACCGCTGGGCGCAGAAGCCTGCAGAGAGAGAATCTGGACCGCATGAGCATCATCAGTCTGAAAGACGTGACCGTGGCCTTTGAAGATCTTGTTGTGCTGAAGTCCATCAATCTGGAAATTCAGGCGGGCGAATCATTCGTGATTGTCGGTCCCAGCGGGCAGGGTAAAACGACCTTGCTAAAGACCATGTCAGGCTTGGTAAGTCCTCGTAATGGCAAAGTATTTGTTGAACAAAAGGACTGGTCAACGCTAAGCAGCAAAGAGCGCCTGCCGCTGCTTAAAAAAGTCGGAATTCTGTTTCAGAAAAACGCGCTTTTTGATTCCCTGACCTGTGTTCAAAATATCAGCTTTCCGTTGCGTGAAACCACGGCTCTTTCGGACTGGGAAATAACAAAAAAAGCAGAGTATTTCTTGGATGCGGTCGGCATCCCTCATGCCCGTGATTTATATCCGGATGAAATCAGCGGTGGGATGCAAAAACGCCTGGGAATCGCTCGAGCATTAGCTCTGGATCCCGAGATCATTTTCTATGATGACCCAACGGCGGGTCTTGATCCGATCACTTCGCGCAAGATCATTGATCTGATCATGACGTTGAAAAAAGAAAAAGGCTCCACCGTTGTGGCGATCACCAACGACATGAATCGTGCGTTCCAAATGGCGGATCGAATCGGCATGGTGGTTGATCAGGAACTGTTGATCACCGGAACACCTGATGAAACCAAAAATCACACAGATCCACGCGTGCATCAATTCATTCGCGGATTGCTTGCGGGTCCACTCACCACAGCTAACGTCTAGTTTTATTCGCATTGACCGTATGTGAACACGCCTCTACCATGAGTCAGTGATTGAGTTCAAAAACCTCGTGAAAAGATTCGGTACAAGGACAGTACTCAACGGATTAAATCTAAAAATCCGCGAGGGCGAGATCATCTTTATTCTGGGGACATCCGGGACAGGAAAATCCGTTCTTCTGAAAAACATCGTAGGTCTTCTGACTCCGGATGAAGGAGAAATCTGGATTGACGAAGAAGAGGTCTCTAAATTTTCCGAAGAACAATATCTTCCGATTCGCAAAAAATGCGGCATGGTCTTTCAGCATCCAGCCCTTTTTGATTCCCTGACAATTTACGAAAATGTAGCCTTCGGGCTGCGCCGTCACTATCAACTGTCTGAAGAAGTCATTCAGGCGAAGGTTTCAAAAGCTCTGCGCCTGGTGAACTTGCACGGGGTGGAACAAAAACGTCCCGGACAGATTTCGTACGGCATGCAAAAGCGCGTGAGCCTGGCCAGAACTGTGGCTTTAGAGCCGCGCATTTTGCTGTTTGATGAACCCACCACAGGTTTGGATCCTGTCACCACCACGGCGGTGAACCAGTTGATATTGGATCTTTCCCGCGAATTGAAAACGACGTCTTTGGTCGTCAGCCACGATATGAACTGCGCGCTTTCCATTGCCGATCGCATTGTCGTACTGGACAAGGGAAATATCGTGGCTTTGGGCACCCCTGATGAATTGAAAAAATCTGATCAGCCGTTAGTAAAAGACTTCCTGGCGGAGGTTTTAGAGGCATGACCATGATCACATCACTCCTAGATCAGATGGGGGCCACCCTTTTATTCCTGCAAAGAATCCTGCGCACGATGATATTCAAGAAACTCAAAACTCATGAGATTTTTGAGCAGATCTGGAAGGTCACTGTCGACAGTTTCCCGACCACCGCGATGGCGGGTTTCTTTGTGGGCGCGATCATGACTGTGCAGTTTGCGATGCAGGTAAAAGAATTCGGTGCTTTGGGATACCTGGGGGCTTTGGCCACCAGTGCGACCTTCAGAGAAGTAGGCCCGCTTTTGATCGCCTTCATGCTGAGCGGAAAAGTCGGGGCGTTCACTTCCGCAGAACTGGGGACCATGAAGGTCACCGAACAAATCGATGCCGTCCGCTGCCTGGGGGCAGATCCGATTCAGGAAATCATCGTTCCACGATTTGTGGGCATCATCGTTTCAAGTTTCTTCCTGCTGGCGGCGGGTTTGATGATGTCCGTCTTTGGTGGAATGCTGTTGGGCGAACTGTTTGCCGGTGTGAACTATGAAGAATACCTGCGCCATGTTCCGCTGATTGTCAGTCCGGTATCAATCTTGAGCGGCCTTGTGAAATGCGGGACTTTTGCGGTGGTGCTGGCGACAATCTGCACTTATCAGGGTTATGCCACAACCGGCGGAGCCAAAGGTGTGGGCCGCGCGGTGGTGGCCACCGCCGTGACGACCATGATTTGTATTGTGGTGATGGACTGGATGACCAGTTTTATCGGGGACATTATTCTGACGATGGTGCGGGGGTTTAGGCCATGATCACATTGATCGCTGAAACCCTGACCGGGGTGTTCACTCCGCCTTTTCGTCGCAAGGAATTCTTCCAGCAGCTGCATTTTGTGGGCAATAAAAGCCTTTTTATCGTGGTTTTTTGTGTGTGTTTTGCCGCGATTGTCACGATCCTAGAGTCCTCTTTCCATATGAAGATGGTCATTCAGAATGACTCGATGGTCCCGGGTTTTGCCGCTGTTTTGATTCTGCGGGAACTGGGGGCGATCGTCACAGCGTTGCTTTTGAGCTCGCGCGTGGGTGCGGGATATGCCTCGGAAGTCGGTTCCATGCAGATCACTGAACAAGTCGATGCGCTGAAAATGCTGGGAATTGATCCGGTTAATTATCTGGTGGTTCCGCGTTTTTTGGCCTGCGTTCTGGGTGCCATGATGATCACGGTTGTTGCCAATATGGCTTGTATATTCTCTGCGATGGCGGTCAGTCAGTTCTATTTGGGTTACACGCCAGGGATGTTCCTGACCTCCATGCAGCGGTTTGTGGATTTTAAAGACCTGATCTTTGCAATGATCAAAGGCGCATGCTTCGGGGGAGTGATTCCTCTTGTGGCTTGTTACTTTGGATTTCGTTGTCAGCAAGGTGCCGAGGGCGTGGGTCGAGCGACAACAAACACGGTGGTCGTGTCTTCGATCGCAATTATTGTGATTGATTTTATTTTGTCCTATACTTTTAGTTATCTTTACTAGGGGAACGTATGAAGGTTGAAACCAAAGTGGGCCTGTTGGCTCTGGTCTCGGTAGTTCTGATTGTGGTCTTTGCCTACTTCATGGGATTCATTTCCCCGTTCTCCAATTCCAAAGAATTGAATGTCATGTACAACTATGCCGGCGGGATCGAAGAAGGCTCCCCGGTGCGGGTGATGGGTATCAAAGTGGGCAAAGTAAAGGCGATCACTTTTGATCCCGGATACAAAGCGCCTTCCGGTGAAGAAGTAAAACTTCGTCTGACGATCACGGTCGACAAAAAAGCCTGGACCAGTGTCCGGAAAGATTCCAAATTCTTCATCAACCTTGCCGGCGTGATTGGGGAAAAGTTTCTGGAAATCTCTCCAGGGTCTGTGGATTCCGGTGAATTTTCATCCGGCGACTATGTTCGTGGTGAAGATCCTCCGCGTGTGGATCAGTTGATCTCTCAAGGTTACGGTTTGGCCGGCAAAATCATCGAACTTGTGGAAAAAAATGAAGGTTCGGTCACCAATATGATCCAACAGCTGAACTCTTTGACGACAAACTTCAATAAAACGCTGGTTCTGCTGGATAAAACCACGAAGAATAAAGAAATGGCCAGACTGCTTGATAATGCGGTCAAAATCAGCGATGACATGGCATATTTGACAGACAAAATGAGATCGAAGAAAGCGGAAGAGACTTATGAACTGGTTCATAAGCTTCTTTTCAGGCTCGAACCGCTGGATGGTCCGGCTTTGAAGAAATTCTTCCAGCAAGAGGGTGTGAAAGCCCGCGTTTTCTAAGATCTCCTCGAGCACAGGGAGGTCCTCTATGTTGAAACTTTCTATCCGTCATGCGGTGTCCACCGTGGTGTTTTTTGCAGCCCTGCAAGCCCAAGCCACGGTGATTCTGGGTGCCGACTCCAACACCATCAACACCAAAGCACGCTCTATCGAAACTGAATATGCCCAAGGCATGCGCGATGAGCGACTGATGAACACTTATTCCTCCACACTGAGCATGCGCCAGCAGTTGAAAGTTGGCGCCGGCATGTCCGTGGGCGGAGCCCTGGGTGCCATGGGTTTTAATTTGGAATTGAACGTGGAAGATGCCGACGGTGCCATTGCCGGATTCGGCACGGGCCATGGTTACAACTCTTTCCAACTGGCGTGGAAACATGCTTTCGAGGGAGATTATCTGGCTCCTTATTTCACGGCCGGTTATTCCCGCTGGTATAATTCCAGCGGCAGCACGTCGGCTGCTAATCATTCCGGAATTCTGGACCGTGTTTTGACCACGGAAGAGAAAAAAACCGGCCGATTTGGCACAGATTTTGTGAATGCATCGTTTGGCCTGCAATATAATCAGCTTTCCGGCGACTTCCGAGGTGTCTCAGTTTATGCAGAACTGATGGCCATGACCGAAATTAAACGCGGCATGCTAGTTCCGACGGGTACCGTAGGCGCCCTCTACTACTTCTGATCGGTTGGTGAAAAGGGCCCATCCACTTCGTTGTCGGGCCTTTTACTTCTCTTCGACGTGCTTGGAGCACGCCTCCGTTTCGTAAAAAACCCTCCGCCTCGCGGCTGAACCCTTTTGACCAACCTCAAGCTTTTTGGGTTGGTCTTTTTTTTATACTGGCTCTCGCTTCGCGAATCGCGGGGCGCCTTGCTTTCGCAAGAGCGTTTTTTTGGATCTATTTTTAATCTGGAATTTTGTGTGAAATTGGAAAATTTGGATCGGCTTGAAAACCGCTCTGGTGGCGGGTTTTGGGCATAAAAAAACCCCAGAGTTGCCTCTGGGGTTCAAGAACTAAAAACTAGTTCCTAAGAAAGACTACTTCGCAGCTTTCTTAGTAGCTTTTTTAGTAGCTTTCTTAGCTACTTTTTTTGTAGCTTTTTTTGCTACTTTTTTAGTAGTTTTTTTAACTGCTTTTTTTGTAGCTTTTTTAGCTGCTTTCTTTGCCATGTGCTCCTCCTAGGATGCAAACGTTGTTGTTGTTTCTTAACTTACAAAACTTTACTTACTTAAGTTTTTCCTAATTCGACCACCGACGTCAACAAAAAATTTACCTTGCATATTTTTTGCGAGCAACCGGGTTCAAGGAGGTGCCCTTTGCTCATCGTTTTTTCGATTTCGCTGTTCGGACATGCGCTCGTTCACCGAATCTTTTCATCGGTGGCGCGGGATTTTGCATTCTCTCAACACTGGGTTCGATCTTTTTCGATCATGAACCTGGTTGTGATCTGCTTTCTCACCGTCGCAGCCTCGACACCCACCTTGCTCTGGCTTTTCATCGGCATTCTTTTAATAACTTTAAAGTTTTTTCCGGCAATTTTGCGTTTTTTCTTAATTCGGAGACTGCGAAGTGCGCTGATTCCGCTTCTTGATTGCATGATTCTGGGTTTGCAAACCGGAAAATCCTTCCGTGCTTCGTTCCTTTCGGCCGTTGAATCACAAAGTGGTTGGGTGCGTGTGCAGATGTTTGAAGTGTTACATTCGCTGCAGTTTACGGAATCGGGCATCGCCGTGAAATCCGCTCTGCTGGCGGATTTCCTGTCAGAGATGCGCACGATTGATCAGTCGCAAACCCGCTGTGTGGAGCAGGTGAAGGCCCTTCGCCGGCACTACAAAATGCTCGAAGATTTTCGACGTAGGTCCGGACAAGCAAGTCAGCAGATCAAGATGCAGGCGATAATTGTCACCGCTCTTTATCTCGCGCTTTTTGTCTTTGTAATTATGCAATTTGGATTTGAGAAGCACCGAAATCTGCTTTTTGGCTCCGGTTTGGTGTTCATCGCGGGCCTTGTTTTCATTTTTTATGTGGGTCGGAGGATGAAATGGACGGTGTAGCACCTCCGTTAAAGCTTTTATTGGAGGTTAAACGTGCGGTGGAGCGCGGGCAGTCGGTGCGTCAGGGTGTTTTATCTTATGTAAAGACCTCGCACGATGACTTTGTCCCCGTTGTGACCCAGTGGTTGGCGCTATTGCAGCAAGGGCAGGATCCAAAAGAGGCGTTGAAGGTAGTGCCCTCCCTGTATCGCCGCAGCCTTCTGCAGGTTCTGGAGCGCGGTTTGCGGGGCGAGGCCGTTTTTAATGTGCTGGTGCAGCTGGAAGCGGAACTGGTGCAGGCCTGTCAGGAGGAAATTTCAGAAAAGATAGCGCGGTTGCCGTTTATATTGCTGATCCCGCTTCTTTTGTTTCAGTTTCCGGCGTTTCTGCTGCTCCTTTTTGGTCCTCTTCTTCAAAATTTTTTTCACTCTTTGGGAGGGGGGTGATAGAGTGCCATCTGTTGGAGGATTCCTATGGCTCAGGCTGATAAAAAGCAGGTGGCACTTGAAAAACTGGTGGACGAGTTGATGAAAGATCAACCCAGTCGTCAGCTTGTTAAGCAGCTGACCAACGAGCTGGGAATGCCTTATTCTTTGGACCCTATGACTCAAATCAATACGGTTCTTCAATCCATGAATACGGTCTATCTTCGTTCCAACAGAAGAAAAGATCTAGAAGGTTAGCCTCATGTCACATATTTACGACTCCATTCTGGAGACCATCGGAAACACACCGATTGTCCGCCTTAAAAACGTTACCAAGGGTTCAAAACACCAGTTCTTTGCGAAAATCGAGTATTTCAATCCAGGTGGCAGCATCAAAGATCGCGTCGCTGTGGCGATGATTGAAGAGGCGGAAAAACGCGGCGATCTGAAGGCGGGTGGCACTATTGTCGAAGCCACTTCCGGCAATACCGGTGTCGGCCTGGCTTTGGCGGCGGCGGTTAAGGGTTATAAGTGCATTTTCGTGATGCCAGAAAAGATGAGTGAAGAAAAAAGAGCTATTTTGCGTGCCTATGGCGCCAAAGTTGTCATCACTCCGATGGTCGACCCTGAGCATCCGCTGAGTCACTATTCAGTGTCTCAGAAAATTGCAAAAGAAACTCCCGGAGCATTTCTAACGAACCAGTATCACAATCCTGACAACCCTCAGCGTCACTATCAAACCACGGGTCCAGAAATCTGGAAGCAGATGGATGGAAAAGTGGATGTTGTGGTCGGCGGGGCTGGCACTGGAGGCACACTTTCCGGGGTTGCTAAATACCTGAAAGAAATGAATCCAAACATCAAAGCAATCTGTGCAGATCCAATTGGAAGCATTCTGTATGATCTTTATTATCATAAGAAGATCGTGGATCCACCGGGCTCTTACAAAGTGGAAGGTGTCGGCGAAGATATGCTGCCGGACAACGTTCACTTGAATATTTATGATGGCTTTGAACGAGTGTCTGACCCGGAAGCTTTTACGATGACCCGTCGCCTGGTGGCGGAAGAAGGTCTTCTTGTGGGGCCTTCCAGTGCTTTGGCCCTGGTGGGTGCGATGAAAGCTGCGGAAAAGATCGAAAAGCCATCAAATATTGTGGTGGTTTTCCCGGACAGCGGACGAGCGTATCTGAGCAAGGCCTTCAATGATACATGGATGATTGAAAATGCTCTTCTGAAACCGGAAGAAGCGAAAAATGTCTTTAATCGCGTGGTGAATGCCGCCGATTTTCTGGCAGAACTGAATAAGTAGGTGATGAAATGAAAAAAATGAACGACAACCTTGGTTTTTCCACTCGTGCGATTCATGCCGGCCAAGCTCCGGATCCTTCCACGGGCGCCATCATGACGCCGGTTTATCTGACCTCGACTTACGTACAAGAATCTCCTGGTGTTCACAAAGGCTGGGAATATTCCCGCACGCACAATCCCACTCGTCACGCTTACGAAAGCTGCATGGCAAGTTTGGAGGGTGGCAAACATGGTTTTGCGTTTTCTTCCGGTTGCGCGGCAACGACAACTGTATTGCATCTTCTAAAAGGTGGCGATCATGTGATTGCCATGGATGACATGTACGGCGGCACCTTCCGTCTGTTTGACAAAATCCTTAAGCACGACGGCATGGAGTTTTCTTTCGTTGATCTGACGAAGGTTGAAAACTTTGAAAAAGCCGTAAAACCAAACACCAAGCTGGTATGGTTGGAAACTCCGACCAATCCGACTTTGAAACTGGTTGATATCAAAAAAATCGCAGCCATTGCCAAAGCCAAAGGCATTCTGGTAGCGGTTGATAACACGTTCATGAGCCCCTACTTCCAAAGACCTTTGGAGCTGGGTGCGGATATCGTGGTTCATTCTGCGACAAAATACATCGGCGGCCACAGTGATACGGTCGGCGGTATGGTCGTTGTATCCCGCGCGGATCTGGCAGAAAGAATGGCGTTCCTGAGCAACGGTATCGGGGCGACTCAAGGGGCGTTTGATTCCTTCATGTTCCTGAGAAGTTTGAAAACTTTGCCACTTCGTATGAAGGCCCATCAGGAAAACGCCATGGCGATTGCGAAGTTTTTGGAATCTCATCCAAAAGTGGACAAAGTCATCTATCCGGGTCTGGAAAGCCATCCTCAGCATGCTTTGGCGAAAGAACAAATGCATGGTTTCGGTGGGATGATCACTTTCTACATCAAAGGGGGCCTGGATTCGGCTCGTAAGTTCCTGGAAAACGTGAATGTCTTTTCATTGGCCGAGAGTTTGGGAGGGGTTGAGTCCCTGATCGAGCATCCGGCGATTATGACGCACGCCTCCGTTCCACCTGAAAACCGCAAGGCTTTGGGGATCGACGACACCCTGATCCGCCTTTCTGTAGGTGTAGAGGATCTGAACGACCTGATTGCCGACCTTAAAACTGCTTTTGATAAGGCTTAACTGTTGACATGCAGGGGGCCAATGGATAAACCTTTGGTCTCTTTGAACGCATAAGTTCCAGTGGCTTGGTAGCTCAGTTGGTAGAGCAGAGGACTGAAAATCCTTGTGTCGGCGGTTCAATTCCGTCTCAAGCCACCATTTTTCTTCAAAAGTTCAAAGCAACTAAACCCGCTGAATCAGCGGGTTTTTTCGTTTCAGGGGCCTGATATTCCAGGCGATTAAGTGAAATAAATCAGAAGACAAAGGTATTGCAGGGCGGTTCCGCCCATCACGCAGACGTGCCACACGCCGTGGCCGTGTTTGATGCGTTCGTCATTCAGGAAAAAGATCATGCCGATGCCATAGCTGATGAAGCCCGCGATGATCATCGCAAAACCCATCGGCGGAATCGCATCCATCAGGTATTTGATAAACGGGAAGATCGTCACGGCCATGGTGGAATACAAAAGCAGTGAAGGCAGACGGTTTTTCGGATTTAGAAGTTCCCAGAAAATCCCCACCACCGCTAAAGACCAGACGATTCCCAGAATCACCCAACCCAAAGTTCCGCGCAAAGCCAGCAGCGCATACGGCGTGTAACCGCCGGCGATTTTCAGATAGATGCCGATATAGTCTAAGCGGCGATATAGTTTTTTTCTTTCACCACGGGTGCCATGATAGATGGTTGAAATGCAGTAAAGACCGACAGTACAAACCGCATACACACCGAAGCTGAAGATTTTCCAGGTGTCATGTTTTGTGGCTGCAAGCCCAAGAAGCAGAGCACACCCGACCAGCGCCAGCAACGCTCCGATGGCGTGGGTGACGACGTTGAGTCTTTCTCCATGTTCGATCTTCTGAATCATTCCCTAAAACCTGCTGAATTAAACCTGTTCCGTATAAGTCCAGCTTATCATCATTGGTGTGTCCAGAATGAACAAAAAATTTTAGCGGTCCAGTAAATTGATCACTTTTTAGAAACGAACAGATGATCGCGCAGATAGAAACGCAGAGGCCATTTTGCCGCTTCACCGGCATAATCAACACCCACACGCGCCGTGGGGATGATTTGTTTTTTGGAAACTTTGAAGTCCTCGTCCGTCACATACAGATCAGAACTTTTCTTCCACAGCTTCAGACCGTCATGCTTTCGGGTGATGCCGTAGTACTTGCAAAGCTTGCCCGGACCGTTGGTTTTTAAATCTTTCTTGCGCAGATTTTCCTGTGCTGGCAAAGGTTCCACCGCACGGATCAAAACCGCTTCCGGGTGTTGATGGGTGCGGGTCACAAAATTCAGGCAAAAATACATTCCATAAATCATATACACATAAGAATGCCCGCCATCCAGATACATGGATTTGGTGCGTTCGGTGCGACGGTCTTCAAATGTATGACAGGCGGGGTCTTCAATGCCTAGATAGGCTTCGGTTTCGATGATGCGGGCTTTTTGGATTCCACTGTCAGTGCGGATATTCAGAACTTTTCCCAGAAGAGACTGAGCCACCAGGGTCGTGTCTTCAAAGTAAAATTCTTGTGGCAGTATCATGAGGTTCGGCAGATGAAACTGATCTGGCGCCCGGACTTTTCTTTGTCCCGGCGGTAAGAATGAAATTCATTGTTGGTGACCGTATCAATATGCAGGTCAAACAAGCGCTCTAGGACGATCCCCTCTTGTTCAAGCTGGGTGCGCACGACAAGATTCAAATCCATCAAAGACTTTCCGTCTTCCAGATTCTGGAAGTACTGAGCGCGTTCCGCCGGGCTTAAAGGTCCCAGGCTGGAAAGAATCTGATCGCGCACGTCGTTTCCGACTTCGAAACTGTTTTTCTGGATGTGTGGGCCGATGATCACGTCCAGCTCTGAAGCCACAGCGCCTTCAGAAATAAGTTTCTGTACGGTCTTGGGGATAATTCTGTTGGCAACTCCGCGCCAGCCGGCGTGAACACCGGAAACTAAGCCAGTGCCATGATGATAGAAAAGCACCGGCACACAGTCAGCGGTGATCACACACAGGGCCAGATTTTTGGTGCGGGAAAAATGCGCGTCCCCTAGCACCTGATAGTCCAAAGAACTGTCCTTGCTTTCAATGACGGCATCGCTGTGAATTTGTTTTAGACGGACAAAATCAAACTGAGGATACGCGGATTTTAAGTCCGCCAGCGGAGCCGCAGCCCCACCGAAGAAAGCCGTGATATGCGGGGTTTTGAGTTCATATCCAAGCGGGGTTTTTTCCAGGTTCACAGTAAACCCCATTTTTTAATCAGCACCAGAACATCTTCAGGCCAGTCCTTTGTGAAGAACATGCGCTCTTTGGTGCGGGGATGGGTGAAACCCAGTTCTGCTGCGTGCAGCAGGAATCTTGGTAAAGTGCGAAGGTCTTCCTGGGTCGCGCGGGCTTCGATGGATTTGATCTTGCGATCGGCTCCATACAAAGTGTCACCGGCAATCGGCAGGCCGCTTTCAGACATGTGCACACGAATTTGGTGTGTCCGTCCGGTTTCAAGTTTTAGTTTCAGATAGCTCATGCCGCTTTTTCTTTGCAGCACTTCAAAGTGAGTCACAGCCCATTTGCCCAGACCCGGATCGTCGTTCGGATCAGTCAGGGGCTTGCGGTCATCCCCCAGTACAGAAGCATAACGTTTGCGATCCACCGGGTGGCGGGCCAGGAAACTGCGAACACTGCCGGACAGAGTGCGGGCGGTGCCCAGGCACACAGCATAGTAAATTCTATGCGTGCTGCGCTCTTTGAACTGTGAAGTCAGAGATTCATGGGCTTTGTCGTTTTTGGCAATGACGATGATGCCGCTGGTTTCTTTATCCAGGCGGTGCACGATGCCGGGACGTTCTTCGCCAAATTTCATGGAAAGATCATCCGTATGATGGATCAATGCATTCACCAAAGTGTCATGCGCATGTCCCGCCGCCGGGTGAACAACAAGGCCGGCGGGTTTGTTGATGACGATCAGATCTTCATCTTCAAACAGCACATCCAGCTTCAGATCAAAGGGCTGAAGTTCGGTCGGTTCAGGTTCTGGCAGTTGAATTTCAATCAGGTCGTTTTCTTTGATGGCGACAGAGGCTTTGGCGGGCTTCCCGTTTAGCAGAACCGAGTTGCTTTCAAGCAGGTGGCTTGCGCGAGAACGGGTGCCGATTTCAGGAATAAGCGCCATCGCTTTATCAAGGCGAAGTCCACTCATCTCTGCTGTGGCAGTGACCGAAATAGTCGTGTTGTTCTTATTTTCCAAGTTTGTTTTTAAAGTGTGTCATGTAAGAGTCGGCGACCTTTTTTTCGTCCAGACCCAAAGCTTTGGCAATTTGCACCACATAACCACGAACGAAAACCACAACCGGCAGATTGCCCGGATCCATGTTTTCAATGGCTGTGACATAGTAGGAATTGATTTTGGTGATCTCACTCATGCGTTGAGTGGTGATCTTTTTGTACTCACGAACCTTTTTAAGGAAAGCGCCATCCCAGTCAGTGCGGGCGGCGATTTCTTTTTCAAAGGATTCATCCTTCTGATAAGCCGCTGCTGGTTTTTCAACTTTGGTTTCAGGGAAAACCTGCTTGCTGGCTTCCAGGATGGACTCATATGTCAGATCGTTCAAAGAAGAACGGCCGGACAAAAGTCTTTGATCATAGATATTGCGAAGGATTTTGTTACCAAGAACCTGATAGGCCTCTTCGATCACAACCAGAAGCTCACGGGCTTCCTGTTCAGAGAAAATAGTGTAGATCGCCGGATTGTCCCCGGAATAAGTCGAGCGAGCGCGCTCATAGGCCGTCGTCACCTCATGTTGAGGGGCGTTGGCTGTGAGTTCCAGGACTTCGTAATAGTTGTATCTAGACGTCGCTTGCATCGTAGCTATTATACTACGGCGCGAAGCTCCTCTGGAGCAATAAGTTGTTTGCAGGTTGCCAAAAATTGTCCTGCAAGGGGAGTGAAGGGTTGTGCGACAAGGACGTGTTCTCTCACACGCACGGACTGCCACACCGCATTGTCATAATCAATCGCACCGATATAATCAATACCAAGGTCGTAGTACTTGTTACAGACACTTTTCATCGAGTGACCCAAGTCATCGTTGGCCTGATTGCGGGACGTATTCACCAACAAACGAACTGGTGTTGAGGAAAGAGCTTCAAAGAAGTCATAGTGAATGCCGGTTTCTTCTTTCAGATAAGAGCGGAAAGAAAACGGTTTGCTCAAAGTTCTTTGGCGGTGATTTCGCAAAGTGGAAATCATGTTGCCGTAAGCATCCGGCGTGGAATTTTCACGCAGGGAATAGCACATGAAGGATTCAATAAAACGATAAGTCTTTTCGATGCTGGTTGGTTCCGGAGTCGTGATCAGGAACTTTTCATCAGCGACTTTGAACAGCTCCAGGTGAGCTTCCAAAGCCCCAGCCCCCAGGTCCACGATCACATAATCAGCACGCAGATTTTTCAGCTGCGGGATCAGGCTTTGAATCTGGTTGTGGGAAAAATCAGTCGGTGTCCAGGAATCCCAGAAGCCCTGAACGTAAGAAAGATGCGGATACGGAGTCGGGATCACCAGCTCTTGCAGGGTTTTAGCACCTTCAAAGTAGTGACGGATATTCATGTGGGAAGGATTCAAACCCAGAACAGTGTGGATGTTGGAACCGGAAAGATCCAGATCCACGATCACGACGGAGTGGCCCAATTTGGAAAGAGTCATGCCCAGGGAAGAGGATACAAACGTTTTACCCACACCACCTTTACCGGAAGCGACAACCCATAGTTTGGTGTCATGGTCTTTATTTGCGTGGGTCGGTTTGAATTCCAATACAGCCTTATCCATGGTTGCATCCTCTTGCTATTTCAATGGTGAGATAAGAATCCCTTTTTTTGTCTCTTCGGCTTCAGAGGCGCGAATATAAAGAGGAACAAACGATTTCCAGTCCAAAGTTTGACCTTTTTTTGCACGGGCTTCCGCCATCAGACCCAAAGTGGTCGCCAGCGGATAGTCCGGCAGGGTGGAATCGCGATGCATTTTCTTGGAAAGTTCTTCGGGGAAGTACTCATGATAAGCCTCCCACCCGTCACCAACGACCAGGACGTCCTGACTGATGTGCTGGGAAAGTTCCCGAACGGGAATGGCCGCCGGGCCTTTCAGATACTTCGGTTCCTCACCGGACATATCAAAAAGACCGGTGTACACCATGTTTTTATAGGCATTGATGATGGCCAGAACCGGTTTGTCAGATCCGCGCGCGCGTTCAGCCAACAGAACCAAAGAATCAATTGTGACTAGAGGTTTGTTGAAGCTGTAGGAAAAAGTCTTTCCCGCATTGGCGGCCACACGGATGCCGGTGAAACTGCCCGGGCCCTGGCCCACGGCAAAGACGTCGATGTCTTCAAGTTTTAATCCGGCTTTTTGCAGGCAGTGTTCAGTGAAAGGAGAGATGATTTCGCTATGGGTTTTTTGTCGCAAAGTGGTTTCCTCGGCGACAATTTTCCCATCCACGATGATGGCAACACCGCCGACGGCGGTGCTGGTTTCCATAGCTAGTATTTTCATAGACCAAACAAGCGGGTGAAGTCATTAAACAGGGCAAAGATCATAAGACTCATCAAAATCGCCAGACCCACTTGCTGGGCGATTTCCATTTTCTTCATGCTCAGTGGAGCACCTTTGACCAGCTCAATCACATAGAACACCAGGTGACCACCGTCAAGGACCGGCACCGGCAGCAAATTCAGGATGAACAGATTCACAGAGATAATAGCCATCATCTGCAGGAACTGAGTGATACCGATCTTGAATGTTTCGCTGGCCGCCTGACCGATAGAGATCACACCACCGATGTTTTTCGGAGAGATCTTGGCCTGGAACAAACGAACAAAGCTCATGACTGTCATGACCGAGACTTCCCACGTTTTTTCTGTGCCGCGGATCAAAGCATCCACCGGGTTGGAAGAACGAAGGGTCATCAGTTCCGGCATAGCGATGTTCGGAATTGGCGAAATACCGATGGTATAACGTTTTTCCTCGGCACCGGAAGCGGTCATCTGTGTGGTCATCTTCGGAGTGATTTCAAGTTCGATCGTTTTGCCTTCACGCAGAACCGACAACGCCACCGGATTTTTGCCATCGAAGGACTTGATGTTGTTCAGGACATCTTCCCACTTGGACAAAGTGATCTTGTTGATAGTCACCAGACGGTCCCCGGCACGAAGACCTGCGGCCTGAGCCGGGGAGCCTTCAATCACGCGGGACAGATACAATTCGGAACTTTCAAGACCCAAAGAAGCCAGTGAAAACGCCTTGATGGATTCAATCGGCGCCATAGTCACGGTGATGGTTTTGTCGGCCTTGTCGCCTTCGCGCATGCCCATCACTTCCAACGTCAAAGGCTCTTTGGCGCTGAATTTTGCCAAAGTGTCTTCCAAGGATCTCCAGTAAGAAACCTTTACGCCATTGATACTGGTGATGGTGTCACCGGTGCGCAGACCCAAAGCATGCAGCGGAGATTTTTCCAAAACCCCGATCGTTGTGCCCGCAGAATAAGGAGAGATCCCTTCCACATTGGCCATGTATTCATAGCTGGAAAGAACATTTGGATTTGGTTCCGGCTTGGCGGTGGTGGAAACCGTCAGGGATTCACCCGTGCCTTCACGTTTCACATCGACATCGATGTGCAGGTCATGACTTTCTTTTAAGGAAAGGGTGCGCTGGACATCTTCCCAGGTGGTGATCGGCTTTTGGTTGATGGAAACAATCTGATCCCCCGAGCGGAAGCCCGCCGTGTAAGCCGGGGAGTCTTTCGCCACATCACCCAGAACCGGGATCTTGGCATCTTCACCAATCAGGGCCACGGTGAAGAACACCAGGATCGCAAAGAAGAAGTTCATCAACGGACCGGCCAGAACGATGGCGATACGCTGCCATACGTTTTTATGGGTGAAAGAGACTTTCTTGTCCTCTTCCGAAATGCCTTCGCCGTTTTGTTCGCCGAACATTTTCACGTATCCACCCAGCGGGATCAATGAAAGCGCATAAGTGGTGTCACCTTTTTTATAGGTCAGCAGCTTTTTTCCAAAGCCCAGACTGAAGACTTCAACACGCACTCCGCACCAGCGGGCGACAAGGAAGTGTCCCAGCTCATGAACGAAGATCAGGATCCCCAGCAGGATGACAAATGGAACAATTGCAGACAAACCAGATTGTAAGAATGAGAAAATATCCATTGGTCCATTCTAGAGTGAGCCAAGGATTAAGGGGTAGAAAATTAAGGGATTTTTCCTGGGGGGCTCGACGTTTCTCTTAGGACAAAAGATGAGATAGAATCAAAACTCCGCCCAAAACAACAGGACTTGCGAATAGGACCCCATCGACTCGATCCAAGACACCACCATGACCTGGCATGATTTTGCCCGAATCCTTCACATCCGCCACACGTTTTAGCAAAGATTCGAAGAAGTCTCCGAACTGGCCCACAAACCCAGAGATGCCACCCAGAAGCAGGAAGACACCCACGCTGTTTTCCGGAAACAGGAACAACCAGCAGATCAGACCTGCCGCCACAGAGCCGATGATGCCCCCGATAGAACCCTGCCAGGATTTTTTAGGGGATACAGAAGGCATGACTTTGTTTTTGCCAAACAAGACGCCAAAAACATACGCCAGAGTGTCGCCAGCAAATACTACCGCCAGCAGGAAGATGAACCAGTAAAGTCCATACGCCTGATCCAATAAACGGAAAGCAAAGGAAGGCAAAAGACCCATATAGAACAGACCCAGCGCAGATTTTGCCTGAGCTGAGGCCATGTATTCCAGATTGCCTTCTTTGTGAGAAGACAAAAGAACTGTGATGATCATCACGATGGTCGCCAAAGCATAGATGATGGAACCCATGCTCAAAGAAGTGATCGACGCTGCGAACACGGCATAGGTCATCAGTCGGAAAAGAGTTTTTATGACTTTGGATTTTTCATTGTGGAACAAAATGCCGATCAGTTCCCAGTTGCCGATGACAACAATCAGACCCACGGCGATTTTCAGTCCCAGAACCCCCAACGAGACATAAAGTCCGATGATGATCGCAAGGGCAATAAGGGCCGAAACCGCTCTAGTTAGGAAGCTTTTCATGGTTGTTGTCATTGGATGAGACCTTGCCATAACGGCGTTGTCTCATCGCAAAAGCCTGAAGGGCTTCGTCGAGGTGAGACTCGGTGAAGTTGGGCCACAGTACTTCTGTAAAATAGAATTCAGAGTACGCAGCCTGCCACAGAAGGAAGTTCGAAAGTCGCTGCTCGCCGCTGGTGCGGATGATCAGATCCGGATCCGGCGTCGGGAAAGTGCTCAGGGCGGAGTTGATCACGGATTCGTCGATTTCCGCAGGGGAGATTTCCCCGGCGGCGACTTTTTCCGCGATATCACGCACGGCCTGGGTGATTTCCTGGCGAGAACCATAGCTCAAGGCAAAGACCAGATTCAGGCCTGTGCATTGAGATGTGGCTTCGATGGATTTTTCGATGGCATTGGCAACATCTAGAGGAAGGCGGGACAGATCGCCGATCACCGAGAAGCGGATGTTTTCTTTGACCAGATTTTCGGTTTCGCGTTTCAGGTAACGGCTCAGGATCAGCATCAAAAGGCTTACTTCCTCTTGAGGGCGGAACCAGTTTTCCGTGCTGAAAGCGTACAGGGTCAGGTTTTTGATCCCACGGCGTGAACACGCCGTGATGATCTTTTTTGCGACACGGGTGCCTTTGATATGCCCGAACGTGCGAGGACGGCGTTTGAGCTGAGCCCAACGACCGTTCCCGTCCATAATGATGGCAATATGTTTTGGCATTCCCATGATCTTTTGAAAGTCCCTGATTAGATGGTCAGGATCGCTTTTTCTTTTTCTTCAGCAACCTGATCAACTTTCTTGATGAAATCGTCAGTTACTTTCTGGATGTCCGCTTCGGCTTTTTTGCCTTCGTCTTCGCTGACAGCTTTGTCTTTTTGAAGTTTTTTGACTTCATCGTTGGCATCACGACGAGCCATACGAACAGCTACGCGTGCTTCTTCAGCGATTTTCTTAACTTGTTTCGCCAGGTCTTTACGGCGCTCTTCAGTCAGGTCAGGAACTTTCAAGCGGATCACTTTACCGTCATTCATTGGGGCCATGCCCAGTTCAGACTTGATGATGGCTTGTTCGATGTCTTTAAGGATAGCGACTTCCCAAGGTGCAATCAGGAAGGATTTTGCATCCGGAGTGGAGATAGAAGCCACCTGGGATAGCGGGGATGGAGTTCCGTAGTAGTTCACACGGATACCGTCCAGCATGGAAACCTGAGCACGGCCTGTACGAACTTTTTTAAGTTCTTCAGACAAAGAGTTCAGAGTCTTTTCCATTTTTGCTTGTGCATTCTTTTTAACGTCTGCGATAGCCATAGCTGTCTCCTTATTAATGTACCAGCGTTCCGATGGTCTCACCCTGAACGGCTTTCAGGATGTTGCCCGGTACAGTGAGGTCAAAGGTGATAATAGGAAGTTTATTGTCCATGCACATGCTGATCGCCGTGGAATCCATCACCTGAAGTCCGCGGTTGAGCACGTCGATGTAGCTGATCTTGTCGAATTTCTTCGCGTCAGCGTGTTTAGCAGGGTCTTTGTCGTAGATACCGTCCACTTTGGTTGCCTTCATGATCACCTGGGCGTTGATCTCCATGGCACGAAGGGAAGCAGCAGTGTCTGTAGTGAAGAAAGGATTTCCGGTGCCAGCACCGAAAATCACCAGACGATTCTTTTCAAGGTGACGAATCGCTCTGCGACGGATGTACGGTTCAGCAATTTCAGCCATTTCGATGGCGGTCTGAACACGGGTAGGAACGCCTTGTTTTTCCAAAGCGTCCTGAAGAGCCAGGGCATTGATACAGGTCGCAAGCATTCCCATATAGTCAGCACTTGCGCGATCCATGCCCTCAGCAGAGGCGGCAACACCACGATAGATATTGCCACCACCGATTACCAGGCCAATTTGAACGCCCGCCTTGTAAGCCGCTGCCACGTCCTGCGCGATCTGAGTGATCGTTGCAGTGTTGATACCAGTCCCTTGCTTTCCAGCCAGGGCTTCACCACTTAGTTTCAGCAATATACGCTTATAAACAGGCTCTTTCAAACTAGTGTCCTTTCATCTGAGCAGCAACTTCAGCTGCGAAGTCGTTGGTTTTCTTTTCGATACCAGCGCCCAGTTCGAAGCGAACGAAACGTTTAACAGTTACGTCTGCACCGATTTCTTTACCAACAGATTTCGCCAGGTCAGACACTTTCATGTCCGGGTTCTTAACGAATGGTTGATCAAGAAGGCAGTTTTCAGCAAGGAACTTGCGGATTTGACCTTCAACGATTTTTTCGATCATTTCTGGTTTTTTGCCGGACTCAAGATTTTTTGCAGTCAGGATTTCTTTCTCTTTAGAAACAACATCCGCAGGGATCTGTTCAGAAGAGATCGCCATTGGGTTCATCGCAGCGATGTGCAATGCAACGTCTTGAGCGAAAGTTTTCAATGCAGGGTTGGAAACAGCTTCTGGCTTGGAAGCGCCAACTTCGATCATAACACCGATTTTGCCTTCACCGTGCAGGTAAGTGTGCACAAGGGAAGTTGCAGTTGCAGTGTATTTTTCCTGGCGACGAAGAACGATTTTTTCACCGATAGTAGCAGTTGCTTCAGTGAACAAATCACCCAGTTTTTTGGAAGAATCAGCAGCGTATGCCTGAGCCAATACATCACCTTCAAGGTTTGTTTTAGCCAAGTGGGAAACCACGTTTGCAGCCAAAGCTTTGAAACCATCGTTACGAGCAACGAAGTCAGTCTCAGAGTTGATTTCAATAACAACGCCAGTGTTGCCGTGAAGTTCTGCGAAGACAGCGCCTTCAGCAGCAATACGGTCAGCTTTCTTAGCGGCAGCGCCAAGACCTTTTACGCGCAACCATTCAACAGCAGCATTGAAATCGCCAGAAGTCGCCTCAAGCGCCTTTTTGCAATCCATCATACCTGCGTTAGTTTTTTCTCTTAGCTCTTTAACAAGAGTAGCGGAAATAGACATTAGGAAGACTCCTTAGTTTTTTGCATCGCGGGCGGGCCGCCGATGACAATATAAATTAAGTTTTTAGATTCAGGACAAAGAAAAGGGTGGCTAGGCCACCCTTTTTTGAACGACCTGCAGATTACTCTGCGGATTCGTCAGTAGACTGACCTTGTTCAAGCTCAGCTTGGATCTCAACTTCTTCTGCTGTACCAGCAGCAACAAGTTTGCGAGATTTAGTGGCTTTAACAACTGCAGGACCAGCGGATTTCTTAGGAGCTTCTTTAGCTCCAGCTTTCGCGCCAGCACCACGTCTTTTAGGAGCTTCTTCCTTGCCATCTGCTTTTGCTTCTTTAGCAACGTCAGATTGCTTGTCAGTCATAGTGCGAAGTTTGCCTTCCCACTCTTTAGCGCCTTCAAGGTAAGCATCAGCTACCAAGTTGGAGAACAACTTGATGGAGCGGATAGCATCGTCATTGCCTGGGATCGCGAAATCAACAGACTCTGGGTCAGAGTTTGTATCAGCGATAGCTACAACCGGGATGCCCAAGCGTTTTGCTTCAGCAACTGCGATGTGCTCTTTTGGCAAATCAACTACGAACATTGCGGAAGGCATTTCCTTCATGTCGCGGATACCAGCAAGGAAATCAGTCAGGCGAAGGTATTCTTTTTCAAGCTTCGCGCGCTCTTTCTTAGTCAGGTAGTTGAATTCACCTTTTTCTTTCATGGTGTCGATTTTGCGAAGACGATCGATAGAAGATTTGATCGTTTCGAAGTTCGTCATCATGCCACCCAACCAACGCTTAGTAACATAGTACTGACCGCATTTTGCTGCAGCTTCTTGGATTGGTTCGATCGCTTGTTTTTTAGTACCAACGAAGATCAAACGACCACCGTTAGCAGCGATTTCTTTTACGAACTCAGCAGCTTTGTTTGCGCGTACAACAGTCTTTTGCAGGTCGATAATGTGAATACCGCCGCGAGCTGTGTATACATAAGGTTTCATCTTTGGGTTCCAACGCTGTGTTTGATGTCCGAAGTGGACTCCAGCGTCTAGCATTTCTTTCATGGTCACTTGTGCCATGGTAGTACTTCCTTTCTGGTTAATCGTCCTCGCAGGTAGAGCCAGCTTTTTTTGTTTCGCCGGAAGACCCCCTTTTTCAGTACTTGGGGGACCAGTTGATGCCTGTGAGTGCTTATTGTTGGACTCTCGGGATATCACAGGGCGCCATTGACCGCAAGCAGTCTTTGGAGCTCTTTTCTGAGACGCTTTCGTTACAAAACGCCGAGTTTATTAAAAGTTGTTTAGACGCCCCGGGTAAATTGCGATAATGAAGGGGTAGTCTCCCAATAAATCTAGAACGTAAGCGGTGGGAAATGAACCAATCAAGGGGCGGTCGGAACGATCCGGAAGCACAACGACAGGTGCAGCGAATATTCCTGGAGCAATCCAGGGACATCCACATTCGCGTGGATCGCGGTTTCTCAATACTTCTTTTAATTCAATGGGTTGCGGCTATCGTCATGGGCATTTTGCTGACCCCCACGACGTGGCTGGGAAGCTTTTCCGGGGCGGTGGAAAACGCCTTTGTGGGGCTGATTTTCGGGGGGCTTTTCAGTCTGCCTGCGGTCTATTGTGTCTATGTTTTTCCAGGCGAAAAGTGGACCCGCTATGTGGTGGCCGTCTCGCAGATGTGTTTCTCGATCCTGTTCATCCATTTGTCGGGGGGACGGATCGAAACGCACTTCCATGTCTTTGTTTCACTGGCGGCCCTGGCTTTCTATAAGGATGTCGGGCTTTTGGGGGTGGCGTCCTTTATCGTGATCACAGATCACATTCTGCGGGGGTGTCTGCTGCCGATCTCGCTTTATGGGGTGGCCGAAAGCAACCAGTGGCGGTGGCTGGAGCACGCAGCCTGGATCTTAATTGAAGACATCATCCTTATCATTGGTATTGAGCGCATTCGCGGGGAACTGCATGAAATGGCCTACTCCAAATATCAACTGGTGCAGGCCCGCGAAGAGGCTTTGCAGTTATCCTCAATCAAATCCACATTCCTGAGCAACATGAGCCATGAAATCCGCACTCCCTTAAACAGCATCATCGGCTTTTCCGATATTCTTCGCGACACCAGGCTGGATAAGGACCAGACGGACTATGTCCAGACGATTCAGCGCTGCTCGGATTCGCTTTTGCATATCATCAATGATGTTCTGGATATTTCAAAAATAGAAAACGGCCTTTTGCAGATTGATCGCCACAAGTTTGATGTCAAAGAGCTGCACACGGACATCTTTAAGATCTTCGAGGCCAAGTGCCAGGAAAAGAATCTGCAGCTGGAGGTTGACATCGATGAATCCATTCCCGCGTTTGCGCTGGGGGATTCTCACCGCCTGCGCCAGATTCTGATGAACCTTGTTGGCAATGCGGTAAAGTTCACGGACAAGGGCCGCGTCTGTATTAGTCTGCAAAGACAACCTGGTTCGGGCCACTATGTGTGGAAAGTGTCAGACACCGGCAGGGGCATTCGTCTGGAAAATATGTCTAAACTATTCCGCAGCTTCTCACAAGAGGACGTCTCGATTTCCCGCACATATGGCGGCTCTGGTTTGGGTCTGATGATTTGTAAAAACCTGGTCGAGATGATGGGCGGGGATATCAAGGTGGAAAGCAAGCTGGGTGAGGGAACCACGTTCCACTTCACCCTGCCGTTGGAAGAGGCTTAAAGAGCAGCCTCTGTCATGGATTCAGATTCATCGGAAACAGCAGACGTCTCGGCCGCTTCAACTTTGAAGCCCAAAGAAGCCACAACCATTTCAGCCTGCAAAAGTGCGCCGACCAGATTCTTCTGCTCGTGCACTGTTGCGGAAGCAATCCACAGATTTTCAAGTTCCGGCATGGTCAGATTGGCGCTCAGTTTGATGTCGCCATTGCCCGCGATGATCGGAGTCACGAAGATTCTTTCCAGCTTCACGTTGTCCAAAGCTTCCGGATAAGCGCGTTTGATCTGGCGTTTGATTTTCTTCAAAGCCGTACCCACAACTTCGCTGTCTTCGGTCACTTCCTGCTCGATGAAAGTCATCCACTGGGATGCCTGCAATGGGACCCCTTCGACTTCAACCGGTGCGTGGAACTTGCCCACGCATGGACCGATTTCATCCTGAGTGGTGCCGTTCAAAACGTGCATCGCCGTAGAGTCCGTCACCGGTTTGGCGTGGCAGATATCCAGACACAAAGAAGTCCAGTAAGTGTTTTTAGCAAGCTTCGTGCGGGCGCGAACGGAAATCGCGTCTTCCGGAAGAAGCAAAGCCAGATCTTTCACAGAGCCGGCAAAGATGAAGTTCTGAGCGTGCACAGTTTTGGAGCCGTTCACTGTGACGTGAGTCACGCGCTCGCCTTCCTGGTGGAACTTGGTCACATAAGAACGCGGCATGAAAGTGCCGGTGAATTTTTCAAACAGCATCTGGGTCCACTGATAAGGCTCTACCGCCAGATCCAGGCGTTTACTGGAAGTGAAGTAGCTGAACTCTTCATAGAACGCCGGCGGGTTTTCACCAAAACCCAGGAAGGTCTTGAAGTTTCCGCTTTCGTAGGTCACGGGAGCTTCTTCCGAAGCTTCCGGCGCCACATTCACGCCAATCAGGCTTCCCAAAAAGCGCAGGGCTTTTTCAGAAAGCACAGAGTCCGGAACAAAGCGCAGACCGTTGTTCATCGGGCCGGTCGGGAAGTTGACCTTTTTGTTGGAACCAAAAGGAAGATCCGCCGCTTCGATCAGGGCGATGTTTTTTGTTTCGCGGCTAAGTGCCGCTGCGATGCTAAGTCCGGTAAGTCCGCTGCCAATAATTGCGTAATCGTAGATATGAGCCATGCAAATACCTTCCCTCATAAGGAAGCCGCTTTGCAAGCCTCAAACGGACGAATTATCTGCTAACGCATTTAATCAAAACGCGGAGAGCGGCTCTGACTGAGGGTTTCAGCCAGGAGTGCTTATCGAGTAAGCATGCAATGTGAGGGGAGTACCTGTAGTAAACAGCGATAAACTTTCTGCCCCAGATGTGTGTTCGCAGTTGAGTGTCGCGGAAGGCGCGAAGCTGCATCACCTCAAAGGCGGCCGGGTTTTCAAAGGCCGAAGTTGCGATAAAGCAGCGAGGGCGTTCTTTGTCGGACATCTTCAGGAACTGTTTTACGATTTGCGGGTTCTTCGCGGTTTTCTGGAAGGATTCAGCCTTGCGGATGATGTCCGGATAAATCGGTGTGAACTGAATGAACATGGAAAGCTGTTTGGCAGCATTCATCATGCGATCCTGATACTTTTCATGGGTGTCGTAGATGCGCAGCAGATCCCAGTACACCGAAGCCACGACGGTCAGCTCGGTGGTGCGTGCACTTTCTTTGAAAGCTTCGGGTTTCAGCTTTTCACCTTTTTTGATGTCAAAGACGATGTCCAGAATCTTCAGATATTTTTCGTAGGAAATGGCGGCTTCAGAATAAAGCTTCTGACTCATGCACATGCGCGCTTTTTTGATCAGCATCACGCGGCTTTTCCAAAGTTGCAGACGGTGCTGCTCGCGCGCGCGTTCTTGTTGCATCAACACGCCACCACTGCTGGTGGCGACCGTGCGCTTCAGATCCGAAATGCATCCTGCACAAACCTGTGGAGGCAAATTGCCTTCACCAGCGGCCTGAAGCTTACTGATAAGCTCCGGATCCACCGGGTGCAATTCGGTCACTTGTATTCCACATCGCGGGCATTGAATCATTTCATTGGTCCTTAACCTTTTATTTTAGGTAAGGCCTGCGACTAAAGCAAACTCATTGGATCAATATCGATTAATATTTTAACCCCTGAAGGAACCCAATCCTGGTCGCCCAAGAGCTGTCTTGAAAAGGGATTGGCAGCTGCAGGCTGCGTAGTTTTAATTAGAAGATGATATCGGAATTGGCCTCGCAGTTTCGACAGCGGAGCCTCGGCCGGGCCCAAGACTTCAATCGAGCCATATTGCGGGAATTGAGTTTTCAACGCCTGCGCTCTTCTGGCCAATAGTCTCGCGGTTTCCTCAACCTGTCCCAGTTTAGTTCCTTGAATGCGGAAGCTGACCAGACGGCCCATGGGTGGGTAATTCAGTGCGGAGCGGATTTCCAGTTCATGCGTGGCAAAGCCTTCAAAGTCATGGTTCTTTGCAAACGTGATGCTGTCATGTTCCGTGTTGAAGGTTTGAATGATCACAAGCCCCGGGCTTTCGCCGTCTTTGACGTGCCGGCCGCTGCGGCCGCTCATCTGTGTGATCAGTTGGAAACTTCTTTCGGTGGCGCGGAAATCAGGCAGATTGAAGCCCACATCCGCCAGCACCAATCCCACCAGTTTCAGCTTCGGGAAATCCAAACCTTTGGCGATCATCTGGGTGCCGACCAGAATGTCGATATCCCCGGATTCCATATTGGCGATCAGGTCTTCCAGATCGGCCCGGCTCTGAATTTCATCGCGGTCTGCGCGGGCGATCTTTTTGCCCGGGAACAGGCGGGTCAAATCCGTTTCCAAAAGTTCGGTGCCAAGACCGATGGCTTCCAGTTGTCCCTCTTTGCAGTCCGGACATTTGGTTTTGAAATTTTCGTGATAGTCGCAGTAATGACAAATCAGATGCGAGTGCGCATGCAGGGTCAGTGAAATATCACAGTTCGGACATTCACGGGTGTGACCACAGGCGGGACACACCACCATCTGGGCGATCCCACGACGATTCAGGAATAGTGCCGCCTGATCCCCACGGTCCAACACCTGATGCATGCGTTCGTACAGGTCAGGGCTTAGCCAAAAAGGCAAATGTGAGTACTTGGTGATGGCCTTTTGTTTTTCCTCGTCATCGGATTTCAATTTTCTTAAATCAATGACTTCAATATCCGGCAAAGCACGATTGGCCACGCGGCGGGTTAGGCGGTGCAGGTGATACTTTCCTTCGACCGCATTTTTCCAGGTTTCAAGGCTTGGTGTTGCGGATCCCAGCACCACTGGGCAGTTCATCTGTTTACCCAGCATGACGGCGGCATCGCGGCCGTTGTATTTTAATTTTTCATCCTGCTTGAAGCTGGGCTCGTGCTCTTCGTCGACGATGATCAGACCCAGATTGTCGATCGGACAGAACAAGGCGGAACGAGCGCCAATCAGAATGGATTTTCGTCCCTCGACAATGTCCCACCATTGGTTGGTGCGTTCGCGATCTGTCAGTTGCGAATGCAAAGCCGCGATCTTGTCGCCGAATCGACGCGCAAAACGCTGAATCAACTGGGGTGTCAGGGAAATTTCGGGCACCAGCACGATGCCGCGTTTGCCTTCGGAAAGAACCTTGTCCAAAAGACGCAGGTACACTTCAGTTTTACCAGAGCCCGTCACGCCAAACAGCAAGTGGGTCGAAAAGCTGGAAAACTTCGCAATGCTTTCAAAGCACGTTTGCTGTTCGTCTGTTAGGTTTAGAGCCGAGTCTGCTTCCAGTTGTGGAATGACCGGCGGCCTTTTGGAAGCGCGCTGCTTTTCTGTTTTTCGCAGTGGCGGAAAAGCCGATTGCACAACCTGACCCACGGGATGCAGATAATACTGCGCCAGCCATTCCAGCCATTTCACATAGGGCTCTGGCAGGGGGGCGTATTCTTCCACAATGCTATCCACAGCCTTGACTTCAAAGTCGGGAACTTCCTGGGTCGGCCCCAGAATCAGACCATGGACTTTTCGTCCACCGCGGCCCAAGGGCACAGTGACCAGCTGGCCTCTTTGCAGGGGCAGGTCTGAACTGTAAGTTAATGCCTCAGGAAGAGGAGCGTCGGCCGCAACTTTCCAAAGTTGCGTCGAACTCATCTAAACCTCGTGTAGAACTCCGTGATAACGTCTTTCGTTGCCAAAGAGTTGATGCCATCCCATTTCAGGTTCGTATCCAAAGAAGAAGGTTGGAACAGGGCCACGGCTGTTTGTGGGCGAGCTGAAGCGCTGATCAGACGGATGGTCACAGTGTTGTTGCCCCAGCGAATGGTGCGGGAGCGCGGATAAGAAAGGTTTCGGGCGAAGTTGTTATAGTTGTTCGCGCTCATCTCGACCTGACTTGGCAGGCGCAGCTTGCGCACCACGAATTCATCCTGCTGGATCCAGATGCCGGCAGAGCCTGCCTCCTGATCCACCGGAGTTGCCACACCCAAAGCGTAGTTTACGACCCCACCGGTGCGGGAAAATCGCACCCAGCTTTCCGGGTCGTGTTTGATATCAGCGGCGTTTTTTGGAAGTGGTTTTTTATTAAAAGCACCTGCAGGAACAATTTTGAAATGCGCCAGGGTGTTGGCGAAGATCTCTGGATTGCGCATGTTCAGGAATTTTTCCAAAAACTCTTCCGGCAGCTTTTCGCTTTTGCGGTTGCCGCCGGTCATGCTCCATTTTTGTCCGCCGTTATAGACAAACTGCAGACGGAAAGAGCTTTGCAGGTCCTTGCCGCCAGTCACCGTGAGGCGCAGGGTGCGGTCGCTGTCGACCAGCCAGGTTTCTTTTACCAGGGTTGTTTCTTCGCCATTGGAAAACTGCACTTCCTGTTCAATGGCGTAGATGCCAGAGCCAGCGTTCTCGCTGGTTTTCTGCAGGATCGTGCGAGTCGGAAGAATGTACGCCGTCGCCAAAGCGGGCAGCAGCAAAGTGGAAAGGGCGGCGGAGAAAATTATTTTCTTCATCGGGAACTCCTTACTTCAGTTTTTCGGCCAGGCTGAGGATGTAGGACTTCAATTCCTGATTCAGCTCCGGACTTTGCAGGGCCAGCTCGATATTGGCCTGCAGGTAACCCAGCTTGTCGCCGGCATCAAAACGTTGAGCGGTGAATGTCATGGCGTTCAGACCGTGCTGGGCACAAAGCACCTTCATGCTGTCAGTCAGTTGGATTTCACCATTCAGGGTTGGTTTTGCATTTTGCAGAATATCCATGATCGCATTGTCAAAAACATAACGACCCGGAAGAGCCCAGCGGCTGTTGGTTTCACTGGCTTTGGGTTTTTCCACCAAAGAAGTCACTTTGAAGAAGCCCGTGGATTTTTCCTCGATTTCGGCAATGCCGTACTTGGAGACGTCTTTGTCTTCGACCTTCATCACCGAAATGGTGGAAGTCCCGGTTTCCTCAAAAGAGCTGACCAGCTGGGAAGTCACGTTCGGTTCCCCGTGGAAGCCCATGGTGATTTCATCCCCCAGAAGAACCGCAAACGGCTCTTTACCCACAATCGGAAGCCCGCACAGCACAGCGTGGCCCAAGCCCATGGCTTGTTTTTGGCGGATGCTGATGATGTTCGCGGAATCACGGATGCGGGTCACACGCTCCAGCAGTTTTTCTTTGCCGTCTTTGGCCAGTTTGTCTTCTAACTCGTAAGAAGTGTCAAAGAAGTCCTCGATGGCATGTTTGCCACGTCCGGCGATCAGGATGATGTCCTCGATCCCGGCTTTCACGGCTTCTTCCACCACATACAGAATGATTGGAGCGTCCACGATGGTCAGCATTTCTTTCGGGACAGTCTTGGTGGCAGGCAGGAAACGGGTTCCGAGGCCGGCAGCGGGGATAATGGCTTTTTTAACTCTTGGCATAGCCTATAAAATCTCAAACGTTTCATTCTAAGACAAGCCTTAACGAGGCCTGTCTCAATATGAAAAAGACTGCTGTTTTTCGCCAATATGCCGAAAAGAGATATGTTAGTCTAGGTACAGGGGAGTATTCCATGAAAGTGCGTTTTAAAAAGGCGACCTGGCGTGCAGTGGGCGGCATCTTTGCCTCCTTCGTGCTGATTGTGTCGTTCCAGAACTGCGGAAAGGCCGGATTTGATTCTGACCTGGACAGCACTCTGGATGCCGGCCTGACAGATGCTGAACTTTCGGCGAAATACGGTTCCACAACCGGAGCCAAGGTGTCCGCCATTCCATTTGCCTTCGATGCAGGGTTTGACACGATCACCTACAACTCTTGCGCGGACACTCATCTGCGCAACAATCCCGCTTTCTTCTCTATCAAGGCCGGTGCCTACAGTACCGGTGGTATCAAACTGACGAATGAATTCTTTGATTATGCCGACACGAACTTCAATCCCGTCTATCCAGCAACCGAGCTGACTGAAAATCAGTACAAGGAATATCTTGCTGACTCTCCGGCCAACAACGGTGCCGTGGCGACGATGGCCATTCGTGTGAAGAACAGTCTGACGGATGTTTACACGGCCACGAACAAACTGACTTTGTGGACGGACGTGATCCCTCTGGTGGCGCCTTTGACGGACTCCCTGGTGATGGATTCTTTCGCTCAGAAAAACACGACGGCGAACTATTTCCCGTTTTCGCCTGAGTCCCGTGTGATGGAAGCTCAGATGAACTTCAATTCCAGTGAATCACTGGCAAATGAATACCGCAGCACTTTCATGACGGCGGCTATTTTGAGTCTGACCTTCATGCCAAACAATGGCGAGCTGTATGAGGTTCGTTCTCCGGCAGCCACAACGCCTGTGAAGACGGCGTATGGTAAAGGGTATTCCTTGGTGTTTACGCCAGCTCCAGTGAGTGGCGCGGCGGTGAACAATCCGAATAATATTCTTTCCAGTATTTCCGAGTATGACCTCCAGTCAGCAAATGGCTCTGTGAAGAGCTGGAACTGTGGTCGTCGTTATGCGGTGATCAGAACCCAGGATGCCTCTTCGCTTTGTCCGGCACAGTCTTACAGCGACATCTCGGGCAACGCCACTTACCGTTCTGAATTGGCAGTGATGCGCCGTCATCTGCGTGCGGATCAGTGGGACGTGAATGTGGCCTTGAAGTGTGTGGTTCCGAAGGGCGGGGTTTCCTGTTACAAGGAAGAATCCATTAACGGTGCTCCGGTGACCGAATATGACCTGACGAAAGAATGCTTCCGCGAAAACGGAAGCTATTCAACCACGGTTCCCAACAGCCGTTGTATGCATTGGGTGACCGTTTGCACGCGTGACTAGTTTGCAGCTACGCGCGCTTCCAGCATCGCTTCCATGTGTGATGGATAAGATTTGATGTACTTGATAGGGTCGACCATTCGGCCCTTTTTCTTTACCGCGAAATGCAGATGCGGTCGGGTGCAGTAACCTGTGCAACCCACTTCACCGATTCTTTCCCCGGCAGAAACTCTCAAGCCCTGGCGGATTCTTTTATCAATGCGATGAAGGTGATTGTAAGCAGTCTCCATCCCATTGGAGTGCAGCAGGATGATGTAATTTCCAGCCGCGTGATTGCGCCCATAGCGAACCACCGTGCCCTTGCGGGGAGCATAAACCGGCTCACCCACCGGAAGCTCAAAGTCGATCCCCAGGTGCGGTTGCAGGCGTTTGGTGATCGGGTGAACGCGGTTGGGTTTAAAACGGCTGGCGATTTTCAGATAGTCCACGGGCGCATAGAACGGTTTGTTTTCAAGCAGGTCGCCGGCGGCAAAGAACACACCTCCGCCTTTGTTGTTACGGACAAACTTCTTCTGAACTGGTCTGCCGCTGATATCCAGTGAAGTCTGCAGAACCTCTCCGTATTTTACGAACTGACCTTGTTCGAACTTTCTTTCCACCACCAGCCAGAAATCAGCGCCACGGCTGACCGCGCGGGGAGCGATATCAAAGGCATAGGCATCCATAAAACGAGTCGCCACCCAGTTGCTGTTGATTTTAGCCAGAATGCTACCCAGCAGGGATCCATACACTTTGCCTTCCACGCGGGTGTGGCTGATTTTGTATTGCGGATCATAAGCAAACGCCTGCACCTTGCCGGCTTTTTTGATGATGCGGAAGGCGTCCGAGGTTTGTGAGTCAAACATGCGAAGCTCAGTTTCACCCTTCAATTGGCGAACCAGATAGCGTGTGTCGAGAGTGAGGAAGAGGTTGCGAAGCTTGCTGTTTGAGCCTACAACTGTTTCACGTTCACTCTGAGAAAAGCCATGCTGGCGCAGAATTGAAATCAGATTGTCGCCAAGGCGAACTGGTTTTGCGGTAAATGTGCTGGCTCCGGCCTGGGCCGATTGATAGGATGTGAATGCCAGAAGAAATGCACTCACTAGTGTTACGAGGTGAAGATTCATGATGCCCCATCCTTTGAGCTTGTTAAAAAAACTTTCTGTCTTTTTCTGCTTTTATCTTAGCGTGAACGCGGCTCATGCCCAAGTTTATAATTCCTCTGCTTCCGCAGCCACGGGCCGAACTGGACGTGCGACGGTGGAGCCTGGCGATGTGTCCTTCATGAATCCGGGTACTATGGTGCACTTAAAAGGCCGTCATTTCTTTTCTTCATTCGCAGAAAATCAGTTCGCCGTCAGTTTGAGCGATAACACAAAGGACAGTGCGATGCCGGCGGCTTTTGCGTTTGTGAAAAAGACGTCGGAGCTTTCTTTGGGGAAGCTTGAAGAAAGTGATATGACTTTGACGCTGGCAGAGTTCGCGACAGAAAAGTGGGCGATGGGTATCACCGGTCACTATCGTGAGCAAAAGCTGCCGACCACCTCGTATCGGCAGACCAATGCGGATATCGGATTTATCTACACACCTCGTCCGCACATCGGGTTGGCACTGGTCGGTTACAATCTGTTCGGAGAGAACACAGACGCCCCGGAAGACCTTCGTCGCAAAACCTCGGCTGGGGCGGGATTCAATTTTATCCACAACCGAATGGTTCGAGTTCGTGTGGATGCCACCACCGAATCCGAAGTCATGGGGGGGCTGGAAACCTATGTGAATAAATTTTTGGTCAGCCGCCTGGGGTACTATAACGACACCAACGACAATAGGGAGCTTCTGACGGCTGGATTGGGCTTTAATGGCCCTAGATTCGCTTTGAACTATGCCTATGAAGGAAATCCCAAGGAGTCTGGGGACTACAGGCATTCAGTTGACTTGGGGATTCCGTTTTGATAACTAACTCATTCCGTTAAAAACCTAGGGGATAAAATGGCTTCAAAAACAAAAAAGACTGAATATATTCGCGAAAGAAAAAAAGCGACTAGCGGCAAAAAGCGTAAAGCTGCAAACCGCACTAAGGGCACTACAAAGTCTGCAAAGACTCTTTTCAAAGACTAATTGTCTTTTGAATTAAAGCACTTAGCTCAAAGCCCCTGGAGACGTCCAAGGGCTTTTTTTATGCCTAAAACGCTCCGAAAAGGGGCTGAAACGAAAAAAGGGCCCCGTGTGGAGCCCTTTTGTTTTTTGGTCTGTTCTTATCTTCGGCCCACGCTGCGTCGCAACATCCCGCCATCTTCCACGGCCCCGCCTTTAAGGTCCCAGCGGAATGGCAGCTCCACCCAGCCTTCCTGACCTGGATAGAAGCGCCATTTTTTCAGCGCGGCCAGGGTTTTCGCATCCAGATTACGGAAGCCAGTCGACTTCATCATTTTAAACTGTTGAGGGTAACCCTCTTTAGTGATGTAGGCGTAAAAGGCGACAGCCCCTTGATCACCGCGACGACGTTCTTCGCGAGAATACTGCGGGCGCGGGTTGCCTGGCATTTGACGAAGCTGATCCAGGCTGCGAACGCCGGTGGGAGTTCCAGCCAATTGTGTGCCCTGACCTGGAGAACCACTGTTTCCGGCGCCGGCACCTTTACCCATGCCTCGGCCATTGCCTTCGCCACCAAGGCCGGCTTTTTTGCTGCGAGCTTCACGCTCGGCCGCTTCACGAGCGGCCGCCGCCATCGCGGCAGCACGTTCATTGGCCAGTGCAGAAGCAATCGCCTTGGAGTTTCTTTGGCGCAGGTCTGCTTGCTGGGCTGCCAGCTGGTCAGCTTCAGCTTTGTTTTCTTCATCCAAAGCAGCCAGGGTTTCGTCTTGTTCAGAAGCCAATGCGGCCGCCAGAGCCTCCATCGACTTCTTTTCGTTTTCCAAAGCCGCACCTTGGGCGCGGTCCACGTTTTCAAAGTCTTCGTTGAAGTCCTCGTTCATGCTCGAAGCGACGGCGTGTTTTGCCAGTTGGCCTTCATCCAGTTCCGGAGCTTCAATATCATCAATCGTCATAGGAACAGCTTTGAAAGCTGTTTTCGGGGCCACGCTGCGACCGCCCTTGGCGGCTGCCACGGAAGGTTTTGCAGCAGACTTGGTGGCTTTCACAGGCAAAGCTTTCGGAGCTTTGTCTACATTTTTGGCTTTGGCTTCCGCTTTGGGTTTGGCGACAACCACATCACCCGGGCTGCCAGCGTCTTCCAGTTTTTCCACGACAGGAGTATCCGCCGCCACCGGTGTGCCTCCTTGAGTTGGTGGCACTTTCGCTCCGCGCGGAGTGATCAGGCGCTGGGGCACGTCTTCGATCTCGATCGTGATGGTTTCGGTCTTAACCTGTTCCACCAAGGGCACGGTGATCATTGCTACAATCAGGATTGCCGCCGCGTGAATAGTCGCAGAGATCGTCAGGAATCGAGAGGTTTTGCTTTGTTCGGGTTCACGGTGCGCCAGTAGGAAGGCATCAAAATCCAGGGCCGTGTTATCGGCACCAGACTTCTTTGCTGGGGCAAAGTCAGCGTTCGGCAGCTGATAGTCAAAAAGACTCATCTGATTTTCAGACTTTGACTTGTCGTTATCGAGGTTAAAACCCATAGGCACTCCTGTAGCTATCCAAGAGTGCACTATCAATTCCCGGGCCACCCCTGCTAGGGCTGGGTTGCAGCTCGGGGGTGGTGGGCCTGTACTTATTTCAGGGCTGTCCGGGCCTTTGTCAGCTTTTAGGAGGTTGTGGTAAAGGACCTGCAAACGACTTCCGGGAAAGGGATTTTATGAAAAGCGCTTTGATTATTGCTGCGATGGTGTTTGCTTCAAGTTCTGCAATGGCGGCTGAGATTCAATGCCATTGGGACGGAGAAAAACACGCTTGCCCCACTGCTTATGATCTATTTGTTTCAGACTCAGTGTGCTTCATTGGAGATGCTGATAAGGCCGCGCAGTTGTTTGGAAAAGAAGTTGCTGAAGACTCCAGTCTGCGTTATTTGGAAATTCAAGTTACTAATGCCAATCGCATTCTGGTTTTTGTCAGCGATGAGGGCGTTGAACGACTGATCCGTGTGAATCGCTGCGAATAGATGTTAATAGGCCGGAATGGTCAGGCTGCAGGCCCTTAAATAGTCAAAGTACAAATCAACTGCGGCAATCTCTTTCGGGGTGGCACGGATATCGTAGATGGAGAGCGGTGTCTGAAGATGAGTAGGACTAGTGTGTTTACGACACCAACCGCAAGCTTACGCCATTGCGGCCGTTCTGCTTGACGGAATACAGAGCTTCATCGGCCTGCTGAATCAGGCTGTCGATGTGGCCTTGTTTGTCGGTGGCGGTGTAGCAGGATACGCCCGCACTGACGGTCACAGTTAAGTTCGGAGCTAAATCGGTGAAGTCATAAAGCGAGATCTCGCGGCGGAGGCGTTCAGCCACTTCCTTTGCTGGCAGTGGTTCAGTGAAGGGCAGGATCAGCAGGAATTCTTCTCCGCCAATTCGACCAATCATATCGCCTTTGCGCAAGGCCATTTTGCCAATCTCCGCAACACGTTTGATCACCTCATCACCCACAGCATGTCCAAAGGTGTCGTTGATGCGTTTAAAGTGATCAATATCAAAGATAACCACGGACATCGACTTGCCCTGACGCTGGCAGGTGCTAATGCTTTGCTGGGCGTATTCCAGCACATGACGACGATTCGGGATGCGGGTCAGCTCGTCCGTCATCGCCAGTTCGCGCATGCGACGGGCGGTGCGCACCTGACGGATTGTGAAGATCGCCGTCACACTGAGCAGCAGCACCACCAGACTAAGAGACATCAGTTGCAGACGTTGGATGCGATGAGCATCCTTCAGCTGTCTTTCCTGGGACTGGTTTTGGGCCTTCAAAATCCTGTTGGCCTCTTCTTTTTTGCTCAGATCAAACTTGAAATTCAACTGGCGCAATTGTTCATCGGCGCGAATCAGGTGCATCTGGTCTGAATACTTCTTAAAACCTTCTAAGGCCGTATAGGCCTGCTTCCACTGACCCGAGCCTTGATAGATGCGGCTTTCTTCCGAGAAAATATCCGCCGCCAACTGCACTGAGTTTGGATTGCTGTTCAGGCCATGGGCTTTTTTTAAATTCAACAAAGCCTGCTTGTTGTCGCCCAGCTTAGCGTAGGTTCGACCCAGCTCAAAATACAACTGCCCCAGAGATTTAGGCAGGTTCATGCCTTCCAAAGTGGTCACGGCAGTCTTCAGATGCTCCAGCGCCTTCAGCGGCTGGTTCATGCTGTTGTAAAGGCCTCCCAGAGCGCGCTCGACAACGGCGATGGACTTGGTGTTGCCAAGTTCGCGGTGAATCTTCAGGGATTCTGCGAAATGCTCGCGTGATTTTTCAAACTGGTTCAGGTCTTCATAGCGGCGGCCCATGTTGTAAAGAACGACGGCGACGTTGCGGGTTTTCTTCAGGTCGCGGTTTTTCTGCAGAACTTCGCCAAAGTATTCCAGAGCGCGCTCGTGTTCCCCCATGCGCCCGTAAAGCACGGCGATCGAGTTCAAAGTGATACGCTCTTCGTTTGAGTCCTGCAGCTTTTTGAAGATCTCTTTGGCCTGCAACAGATGCTTCAGGCTTTCCGAAAACTGATTCTGATAAGACAGCAGCTGACCCATGTTCAGGTGTGCCTTGCCTTGTTGGGCGGGCAGGTGCAGCTGGCGGCTTTTTTCCAGCAGATAGGTCAGGCCTTCCATCGCCTTGGTCGCCTGGCCCGAGGCCTCCAGCGCCGAAAAATGACAAAGCTCCAGATTCATCAGCACATCAGGTGGCAAAGAAGCGTGACCCAGATAAGGGCTGGTGGATTTTAATGCTTCTTTGGGATCGTCATTGTCGACCAGGATCTCGCATTTCAGCAGATCCTTTTCGGCCAGCAGCAGGGGTTCGTTTTTCGCAGCCGAGTTTTCAATCAGTGAAAGCAAATGCAGGGCTTTGCGAGGATCAGTCCCCGCAAGGGATTTGGCTTCGTCGATCAAAGATGTCGTCGAAGTTGCAAAAACGGAGGAACTGAAGAGCAGTCCCAGAATGATACAGCCAGCTGCCAGTACGTGCATACTTCCAGATTCATCGGACAAAGCCGGGCTGGACTAAAGTGTTTGCCACCTTCGGGCATAAAAAAAGCCCGTCAAGCATCAGCCTGACGGGCTTTGGAAGATTAAAACTTCGGAACGGAAATTCAGAAGACTAGTGGTTTTCTTCTTTCAAAGAACCCGCTGGAACTTCTTTTACTTTCACGGACTTGTTCAGGAAAGCGATCACTTTCTCTTCAGTCAGCATGTAAGTCAGGCGGGAAGCCTGCTCTGGACGACCGTAGAATTCCTTGATGCGGGATTCTTCGATGCCAGTTTGTTGAGCGTACTCAGCAAATTTCGCATCCAGGTCTTCTTTTTTGCAGAACAAGTCATGTTTTTTGGCAATAGCATCAACCAGGAAAGAAGACTGAATCATTTCAGCAGCCGTCTTTTCGAAGTCGCCATCCCATTTTTCAACGTAAGACGCGAAGTCATCTGGACCCATGCCTTGTTCAGACATGCGTTTTTTGAAGTCTTCAACCAAAGACGCTTTTTGTTCTTTCATCAAAGATGGAGGAACTTCAACCGGGTTTTCTTTAACCAAAGTTTTCAAAAGACGGTTTTTGAAAGCGTCTTCGATGCGTTTGGTTTCAGTTTGCTCAAGGTCTTCCTGGATGGATTTTTTCAAAGTCTCAAGATCAGAAGGACCGCCCAGAGTCGCCAGGAATTCGTTTGTCAATTCAGGCAAAACTTTGGCTTTGATCTGGTTCAGAGTCACTTTGAACTCTACTGGTTTACCAGCAAGCTCTGCAGAGTGGTATGGATCCGGGAATTTCAAAGAAAGAGTTTTAGTCTCGCCTTTTTTCATTCCTACGATACCGTCTTCGAAACCTTCGATGAATTGTTTCGCGCCCAGTTCAAGGTGGTGATCTGTGCCGGAACCGTTTTCAAGAGGCGCGCCGCCCATGAAGCCTTCAAAGTTGATAACAGCGATATCGCCCATTTTTACAGCGCGGTCTTCAGCAACAACTTCGAAAGTTGCGCGGGAAGCGCGGATGTTTTCAAGAACCTGGTCGATCTTCTTAGGGTCGAATTCAGCTTTTTCTTTTTCAACTTCCAGGCCTTCGTATTTTTTCAGAGTGATCTCTGGACGAACATCGAATGCTGCAGAGAAAGAGAAGTCTTTGTTCTCTGTTGGATCAGCGAATTCGAATTCTGGATAGCTGATCGGCTCAAGTTTGTGCTCGTTCAGTGCTTCAGCGTAGTGCTTCTGGATCAGATCCTGAACCACGTCTTGTTTTACACGGTCACCGTAAAGGCTTTTTACTGTCGCCAAAGGAGCTTTCCCTTTACGGAAGCCTTTGATGGTCACTTCTTTTTGGATGCCATTGAAGATTTTTTGGAAAGCCGTTTGAACAGCCGCTGCAGGAACTTCGATGTTCAATTTTCTGGAAAGGTTAGAGACCTTTTCTACATTCGATTTCATGTCTATTTCTCCTAGATTACGCCAACGCGTTATAAACTGGTGGATACTAAAAGACGGGCCGACTTTAGGCAACCGTAATGCTATGCGTAATGCCTATAAATCAGAGGTCAGCCACACTCTTAGAACCTATGAAGCAAGAGATTCACTTTGTGACCGGAAAAGGGGGCGTGGGAAAGTCGGTTTTAGCCGCGGCCCTAGCGCTTAAAAAGAGCCAAGAGGGTAAAAACACCCTCCTTGTAGAGCTTGGAGATCAGAGTTTCTTTAAGGATTTCTTTGGTTTACCCCAAGTTGGGTTCCAACCAGTTACAATCAGGCCTCTGCTTTCTGTTGCTCTTTGGACCGGCGAGGCCTGTTTGCAGGAATACGCCCGCCATTTCATCAAAGTGGAGAGCCTGGCGAAGCTCTTCTTTGAAAATGCAGTGATGAAAGCCTTTATCAACGTGGCCCCGGCACTGCCGGAACTTGCGATCCTGGGAAAGGTCACCAGTGGTCCCCGCAAGCACGGCCCACCTCTGCCGTTTGATTGCATCGTGGTGGATGCCTTCGCCACGGGTCACTTCATTGCTTTGCTTGAAGCCCCAAAGGGCATGGCCGAGGCTGTGCAGTTCGGGCCAATGGGTGAACAAAGCCGCAGCATCGACGCCCACATTCGTAATCCTGAAATCTGTAAATACCATGTGGTCACTTTGCCGGAAGAACTTCCGCTGAAAGAAGCCTCTGAGCTGGTCGCGCGACTGAAAAATGAATTCGGTGTCACCGCCGAGCTTATCATGAACAAGATGATTGAGGCCCCGGTGTCGGAAAAAACTTTGCAGGAAGTGCAGGCTGAAAATTCGGATCTGTCGAAATTTGCCGAGTATCTGGACGGCCACATCCGGCGACAGAATCAGATGTGGGCGCAGGCCCAGGAGCTGAGCCCGCAGGTCATCCGCGTGCCTTTGTATTTCGAATCCAGTGCCTGGGCTCTGGTGGAAAAAACGACGGAGGTGTTGAAATGAGCCTGTTTAAGGACACCAAAGTTCTGGTCTGTGTCGGAAGTGGCGGCGTGGGTAAAACCACGATTGCGGCTTCGTTGGCCGTGCTGGCGGCCAAGGAAGGCAAACGCGTGTTGGTGCTGACCATCGATCCGGCGAAACGCCTGGCACAAACTCTGGGAATTGAAGGCACCAAGGACATCACAAAAGTGCCAGGACAGAATTTCAAGGGTGAACTTTATGCTTCTGTGATTGATCACAAAAAAACCTTTGATGATTTTGTGGCCCGTGCGGCGAAGAAAACGGAGTCAGCCCAGAAGATCTTCAACAACAGTCTGTACAAGCAGCTTTCCACAAACCTCAGTGGCTCGCAGGAATTCACGGCGCTGGAAAAACTCTATTCCTGTTACGAATCCGGCCAGTTTGATCTGATCGTTCTGGACACTCCGCCGACGAAGCATGCGATTGATTTCCTGAATGCCCCGCAAAAGCTTTCCGCCCTTTTCAATGAGGGCGTGGCGAAGTGGTTCCGTGATCCTGAGGGAAAAAAAGGCGGCTTCTTCGGTCACTTGTTGCAGACCGGAACCCGTCAGGTGTTAAAAATTCTGGAATCCCTGACCGGCTCGAATTTTATTCGGGAACTGGGTGATTTCTTTGTCAACATCGAGCAGTGGCAGGGGAAGCTGCAGGCCCGCACCATTGATGTGCATCGTATGCTGGTGTCACCGACGACACAATTTTGTCTGGTGACGGCTTTTGATCAGGCCAAACTGAAAGAGGCTGAATACTTCTCCCGTGAGATTAAAAAAGGCGGTTATCATCTGGGCACGGTGGTTTTAAACCGTGTCTTCCCGTACTGGCTGGACCTCCGTTCGGCTCAGGACCTTGGAAAAGGCCATGAAGACCTTGTGAAGTTGTATTCTCAGATGAGGTCCTACTACAATCAGAGGGATCAACTGTATCAGCAGTTTGAGTCGGGCATGAAGAGTCAGGCCCGGGTCTTCCGCATCCCCGATCTGGTGAAAGATATTTCCGATTTGGGAGGACTTGAAGAACTCAGCGCCCTGATTGTCGAAGGAGAAAAGAAAGCATGAGACTGATTCTGTCGGCCGCCCTGGTTTTGCTTTCAGGTTGTTCATTGCTGGGGCAAAGAAGTCAGCCAGATGAAAATCAAGCGGTGCGCGCCACCGAGATTTCTCAGATCTCCAATGCAGAAAAAGTTTTAAACAGTGGAAGCTTCGAGCAGTCTTTGATTCTTTATAAAGAATTCCAGGGTCTGCACCCGCAGTCCACTTTCGTGCAGGCAGCCCGTCTGGGGGAGGCACAGTCTTTGGCCGGCCTTGAGCGCTGGCAAGAGGCCTTGGAGCTTTACCGTGATGTCGCTGTCAAGACCCGCAACTATCAACCCCAGATTGCCGCCCAGGCCCTGTATCGCATGTCATTTGCCTACGAGGCGCAAGGTGATGACCTGCGCACAGTTTCATCTTTATTGGATGCAAAAAAGCTGGGTCAGTATTTGCCCCTTGAAACCGCAGCAGCCGAGATTCCCGCACGCTTGGCCATCGTCTATGGCCGTCAGGATCGCGAAGACGAAGCTGTCGCTTATTTGAATGAAGCAGAACGCGGAATTGAAAAGGTTCAAGCTGAAAAAGGGCCGGAACTTCCCAAAGAGTGGCTGGCAAAAACCTATGTGCAAATGGGTGGAGTTTCGACCAATCAACTGGGCGTGCAGAACTTTCAGGCCTTCGTGCGCGGGCAGAAGCTGGTGCAGATTTACCTTTTCAGAGCCGTGCGGCTGAATGACGCCAACTGGTCCACGCGTGCAAAAACCCGCTTGCAGGAAACTTATCGGGATCTGTTCACCGTGGTGGATTCCCAGCGTGAACAGCGCCGTTTGCAGTCTGCTTTGGGTGCCGAACTTTTGGGTTTGATGGATCAGGCCGAATTATACAAACCCCTTGGCGGGCAGAAAATGAATTCTCACGAAACAGAATTCTTCGCCTTCCTGGCTGACGTGAGAAAGAAAACCGAGAATATTGTATATACGAACGACGAAGTCATGGGGCTGACCGAGGAATCCCAGCGACTGAACAGCCTGCGCAGGTCCGGTCGAGTCAAAGCCGACTCGCTCTTGCCTGATGAAGAGAAAGCCACTATACCTCTTCCTCCCAAAGTGGTTCCCTCGGAAGATCCTAATCTGTAATTTCTGTTGTTTTTGGCCTTAAGGAGATACTATGGCGAAACTGATTCTGCACAAACAAACTCTCGCCAACATGAACGAGATCTGCGCTTGGTTTGCCTCCAAGACCGCAAACATGTCTTATCCGATTTATTCCAGCTATGACATTCGTGATTCGGGTTATAAGATTTCCAACGTCGATGCCAACATTTTTCCGGCAGGCTTTAACAATATCTGCCCGACGGACAAGGAATCCGCGCCGGCCTTGGTGGACAAGTACATCACCAAGCATTATGGCGCCAACATCAAGAACATCATGCTGGTGACCGAAGAGCACACCAACAACGCCTTCTATTGGGAGAACGTTCACACCATCCGCAAGCTGATCGAAGCCACGGGCCGCGTGGTGAAAGTGGCGATCCCCCGTGAATTGCCAGAGCCTTTGAATCTGACCAGCTCTGCGGGCAATGAAGTGGTTGTGCATTCTGCTTTGAAAGGGGGGGAGCTTCTGAAAAGCTTCACTCCGGATCTGATCATCAGCAACAATGACTTTTCGGAAGCCTATGAAGAATGGGCCCCGACCATGATTGATTTCCCAATGAACCCGCCCCGAGAGCTTGGCTGGTATCAGCGCAAGAAAAGCACATACTTCAAGTACTACAACCAACTGGCCAGCGAATTTGCGGAAGTGGCCCAGATTGACCCTTTCCTGCTTAGAGTTGAAACCGAGCTGTTTGAGCACTTCGATATCGGGGATGAAAACAGCCGAAATGCTTTGGCTGAAAAAGTCGACCAGATGCTGGCGCGCCTGAGAGAAGAGTATAAAAAACGCGGTATCAGCCAGGAGCCGTTCGTGTTTGTGAAAAACAACGCCGGCACTTATGGTTTGGCAGTGATCCGTGTGGGATCCGGTGAGGAAGTGAAAGCCTGGTCCTACAAATCCCGCAAGAAAATGAAAGCGGCCAAAGGGGGCCGTGATGTGGAAGAAGTCATCATCCAGGAAGGCATTCCTTCCATCGTGGAAGCCGACGGTGCCAGCGCCGAGCCGGTGATTTATATGGTGGGCTGCGAGCTTGTCGGGGGCTTCCTGCGCACGCATGCCGAGAAAAGCTCCACTGAAAGTTTGAACAGTCCGGGAGCGGTTTATAAGCGTTTGTGTGTGTCGGATCTGGCGATCAATACGCCGGGCTGCCCACAGGAAAACGTTTACGGCTGGACTGCCAAATTGGGTCTGTTGGCGATTGCCATGGAGGCTCAGGAGATGGGTGCGGTCTTTAAGGGCTATACGCCGGTGGGTTGCGGTAAGCAGTAATTAAATATTCTAAAAACAAAAAAGGCCCCTCTGAAAAGAGCGGGCCTTTTTCTTTTGTCTTAGCGGCAAACCGGAATCTGCTCCGGCTTTCCTGTATCCGAGAGAGCCACGGTGCCTTCGCCGTTTGCCAGGTTTTGGACAAACTGAACCTTGTCTTCAGTCTCATTCAGGCAAGGGGTTCCACCCAAGCCGACTTCGATCAGATTCATTTTTGAGTCAAATGTGAAGGTGGTGTTGTACACGCCCGTTTTGAAAAGATCCGGCACAAGTTCGTACGTCATGCCTTTGTAGGCCAGCTGAGCTTTCTTGTTCAGCGTTCCATCCACACGGATCAAATTCTGCTCGCGACCAAAGAACCACATGTTGCCAAAGATCGCAAAACCATTGCTATCCGGTACGATCAGCATTGGCAGGTTGCAGGCGCCGTCGCGGGCAAAGTCAGGGTTCACGCGCAGTGTGCGGATGTTGCCGTCATCAAGAGTCACACGACCCATTTCAGCCACCGTGCTGCCGATGCAGGCGTACTCCATGCCGCCGTAACCGAAGTACTGGTTGGCTGCCAGAGAGGCCGAAAGAATGCGGCCCATGCCATCCATGAACACTTCAGAGTCCACCCAGAAACCTTCCGGCGTGGTGTAACCCAAAGAGATCTTCAGGCCATTTTCCTCGTAAGTGGTCAGGTGCAGTTCCTGCAGCAGTTTCAAATAGTCTGTTTTCAGCAGGCTCAGCACTTGATGTGAATGAATAATGCCGTTGAAGATGCGCACACGTTCAGAGAACAGCTCATTGGCAGTGCTGTTGATGACTTCGCGATAGATGGCTTCATGAAGAATCAAGGCCGCCTGGTTGTCGGCATCCAGCTGGTTCCACAGGTTGGCATTCACCACATAGCGGGCTTTATTCAGAATGGACGGGTTTCTTTGGAAGACAACCTGCTCAAGGGTGCATTCCGCCGGCACAGTCACAAGTCCCAGATCCGGAGTCTTGCGAATACCCAGATCCGTCACAAACTGCGCAGAAGCCATGAAGTCCAAGGCGCTGTCTTTGTACTGACGGGCGCGGGCAGGATCCACAGAATTCAGACGAGAGGCAAGATCCACGGCTTTATCCACAGCAGTGTCAGCCTTTGAGAACTTCACGACGCCCAGTTCACGCGTGGAGACTTCGTAAAGATCCAGAACGATCGGTGCTTGGCCAGCGCAGAACAGGGCAAAGCCGGCGTTACCGCGGTCATACCAGTTGTTGGCGTGAGCGGACACCGCAATCAGAGAAAGCAGGGAGGTGATGACAAGTTGGCAGAATCTCATTTTTGCACCTTCGTTACCGGGAACAATTGCACGTTCAGATTGTAAACGTCCGTTTTAGGTCCCTGGGTCATCAGGGTGGCCATTTTGCGACGGAAGTTTCTGATCAGACGTTTTGCTTCGGGGATTTTCTTGCGGTTCATTGGGAATGTGATGGAAGTCACATCACGCAGATCCAGAGGAACGCGATCCATGTTGTCCAGAACCTGTACCAGAGACTGCTTGTGAGAGCGGCGCAGGGATTCAGACGGAATGTTGTGGCTGGTCTCCAGTTGTTTGTGTGTGACGATGAATTTTCCGTCCTCGATCTGCAAAAGACCAAGGCGGCACAGGCGCTCGATGGCTGCCTGGGCGACTTCCACCGGGATGTTCAGGCGGTCGGCAATCCAGTTGGCGTTGGGCTGGAATGTTTTGACCGGCACCAGAGCCAGAATCGCAAAGTGGTACCAGTCGCAGATGACGCCGAATTCGTCTTCTTTGAGCTGTACTTCTGGCAGCAGAGTTTTGACTTTGCGTTTGTCGAATTCGATCAGGTTCTTCAGATGAATGAAGTCGTTCTCGCCCATGCCCAGGCCTTTGATAACCTGTTTTCCCACGGACATGGTCATGATCCGGCGGCCATTGATGTAGTCGCTGAGGCGGCTGGACGGAATACCCAGGATTTTCGCAAATTGGGCATTGGTCAATTGAGGCGCTGAAGAGCGTCGTCTTTGATACTCGTTTAATAGAAATTCGGACGTCTTATTCATAAGGATTGGGTTTATTGCATGCTTTCTCAGAGACTAAAAGGGGAAAAAAACCTCAATAAAGTTGAGGTAATATCAGTTTGGTAATTACCGCTTTTTAGGGGGATGGCGGGCGTTCCGGCGCCGGAACAATGGAAAATATTTCAGGCAGTATTACGGGAATTTCACCTCGACCTAGGTAGGCAAAGTTCTGCGACTTACGGCCAGCACACCACAAAGTAGGATATGTCGAAAAAGTCCCGTGTTATTCTAAACAAAAGAGGGATCGCAAATATGAGAAAATTCTACGGAGTGGTCGGTCTGTTCACAGTGTGTTTTGTGGCAGGCTTTGCTTTCTTAAAATCCAACACAGATGAATATCAAATCACCCGCGATCCCGCAGCGGTCAGAAACAATTTCGACTTCTCTCATTTGCGCGGAGAACAGCTGCAAGAGGCTGTCCGTCACCGACTGCTGGCAGGTTTGGAAATCAGAAAGAACACCCAAGGCGCCGGAATCGGGCTGGGGCACTTTGTCTTCGTTGATGAGGGCGGCAGCAAGAAGCTGGCCTGTCAGGAATTCCAAAAGGTCTTTTTGAGTTTTGAAGCGGAAGGTGTTTCTGTCGGGGGCGACAAACCTCAGATGGAAGTGGAGGGGCGTTGTGATGTCTCTTCAGACATGTCCCGTATCAATGCCTTGTATGTTCCAGTGCAAAAGATTCTGGGCGAGCATCCGGGCGATGGAGAATTCCAGTTCAATGAAGGCCCTAAAGTGACCGTGCGTTTTGCAAATCTTCCTGAAGAATGGCCACGCACGTGGCTTTTGAAATCTGTGAAACTTGTCAATGAAAGCGCTTCAGAGGCGCTGGTCGTGGAAAGCGACGAGGTGGCCAAAACTCTGGGCCACCCGGTCGTCTTTAGCTGGTAAGTACTCCGACGGACTCGGAGTTCAGATTTATTTTCCTGAAACAGCCGAGTGTTCAATTCCATCCATCGTGATGGGTTTGAACGCTTTGGCTTTGTTATAGTGCACCAGAACCACGCGGGTTGCGCACATCACACCTTCACATTTATGAATCACCAGATCGCAGTCTTCGGCTTCCACTGTGCCGGTGCGGTGATCGATATGGGTCAGACGACCTTTCATTTTCACTTCTTCTGTCAGTTCCTTGCTGGCGATCACGGCATTACTGCGATCCACAGCAGAAGAAATTTCTTTTTCCATGGTGATGATCACATCTTCCAGGCCGTCGTTGGAATTGGAGCGGACCCCTTTCAGGTATTCCGGCATGAACTCCAGGGCGTTCATCTCTTGTTTTGTGAAGGTCTGTTTGTCAGTGCGGCCTGACGAAATCAGCTTGCCGGAATAGGACCCTTTTTTCATATGGATCATATTGCCAAAGTTCATGGTGAACTTGTCTTTGGCAAAGGTCACAAAGCCAAAGTTTTTATCGCAGGTGTACTGAATCGCCACCGTGGTTTTGATCATTTTTTCAGTTTCCTGCAGCTCGCGCAGGTAAGAGTTCACATCGGCCACAGAGGTCGAAGAAAACGCCAAAAGAGCCATCAGGGAAAGTACCGGTTTTTTCATAATCTATCCTTTTTGGTTGATAGCCCCTAAAGAGCAAAGCCCTTGCCAGTCAGGCATTACCAAAAAAGCCGGGTACGGGGCCACAGGAGCCCATTTTAGGGGATCTGGGGCAAGTTTCAGGAATTTGCCAAGGGGAGGGGATGTCGCCGGATCAGTCAGTGGTGACAAAAAAAATCCCCTCGCAGCCAGGGCTGGAGGGGATGAAAGCTCTCAGATTGTGACTGAAAAACTATGTGTACTGCTTCGCGATTTCAACGAAGGTACGGATCATTGCGCCGGAAGCACCTTTTTTAGGGCAATAAGGCAAACGGTTGCCTACAGCCCAGCCGGTACCCGCGATATCGAAGTGCGCCCAAGGGATGCCTTCGCCCACGAACTGCTCCAGGAAGGCGGCTGCTGTTGCAGAACCTGCGCCCTTGCCGGAAGAGATGTTGGAAAGGTCCGCGTAAGTGCCCTTCATGTCTTTCACGTGGAAGTCTGTCAAAGGCATGTTCCAAACCCATTCGCCGGATTCAGCAGCGGCTTTTTCAACTTTCGTTTTCAAAGCAGAGTTGCGAGTGAAGTAACCCGTGTGAGTGTTACCCAAAGCGATAACCATCGCACCTGTCAAAGTCGCTGCATCCACGATCATTTGTGGTTGCAATTCAGTTGCGTAAGAAAGAGCGTCCGCCAGGATCAAACGACCTTCAGCATCTGTGTTGTTCACTTCGAATGTTTTACCATTGCGAGCTGTGTGAACATCACCTGGTTTTGTCGCAGAACCATTGATCAGATTTTCAGTGGAAGCCACAAGGCCCACGGCGTTCACTTTCAATTTCAATTTTGCGATCGCCAGCAGGGTGCCGATAACGTTCGCGCCACCGCACATGTCGTATTTCATCTCTTCCATGCCAGCGCCTGGCTTAATGGAGATACCACCGCAGTCAAAAGTCAGACCTTTACCCACGAAGCACACTGGCTTTTTGGAAGCGGCTGCGCCTTTGTATTCCATGATGATGAAACGAGGCTCTTGATCAGAACCGTTGGAAACGCCCAGAAGGCCGCCCATTTTTTCTTTTTTGATGCGCGCTTTATCCCAAACAGTCACTTTCAGGTTGGCGATGCCTTTGGCACCTTCAACTGCAGAGTCTGCAAGGATGGTTGGAGTCATCAGGTTGCCTGGCAAATCGCCCAGACGGCGGGAGAAGTTCACAACAGAACCCAGGATCGCGCCTTCGTTGAAAGCAGCTTTCACAGCTTTGTCGTTACCCATTTTGGAAACAACGTGAACGTTGATCTCTTTGGTTTCTTTTTTGCCAGACATCAATTCGTTGAAAACGTATGAAGTCAGAATCAGACCTTCTGCGGTCGCTTTTGCGAAATCCGCAGCGTCTTTTTTACCAGCCGTGATGCCGTCGAAGTGAACAGCGGCTTCAGTCACGTTCAAAGCTTTGATCGCCTCGTAAGCGGAAGCCATGGACTGACGAACAGATTCGTGAGTGATTTCGTTTTCTTTACCAAGACCCACCACGATGACATGGCGGAAACCTTTGAAGCTGAATTCACGGAAAACAACAGTCTCTTGATGTTTGCCGGAGATTGTTTTTTCTTCCAAAGATGGCAGCAAAGCTTTGTGAATTTCAGAATGAGTCACTTTTGCGAGCTTGTCTTTTTGAGAAGAAGACTTGGAAAACACGACCAAAGCCGGGCAGGTCAATGTGTCGATGTCTTTGTTAAGTAAGTTGAAAGCCATAAAAACCCCTTAATATTATTCGGTTTTGTTGTGCGTTAATAGATGTAGCACAGCAGTTTTAGGGGTCAAAGGCTTTTTGATAAAGTCCTGCCATAGTATTCCGATAGGTAGCACAGTATGACACCTCAATCACAACCACAGGAGACAGCAGTGGCCCTCATACCTTACGTCATCGAGCAGACCTCAAAGGGTGAAAGATCTTACGATATTTACTCCCGACTACTAAAAGACCGCATTATCATTCTTGGTACTGCCGTTACTGATGAGGTGGCGAACTCTATTATTGCCCAGATGTTGTTCCTTGAAGTGGACAATCCTGAAAAGCCGATTCATTTGTACATCAACTCCCCAGGGGGCAGCGTGTCTGCAGGCCTGGCGATCTACGACTTTATGCAGTTCGTAAAGTGCGACGTGGCGACCTATTGCATGGGTATGGCTGCGAGCATGGGTTCGTTGCTGCTGACCGCGGGTACGAAGGGCATGCGTTACAGCCTGCCGAACACCCGTATCATGATTCACCAGCCGCTTTTGTCCGGCGGGGGTCTATCCGGTCAGGTGACGGACATTGAAATCCACGCCAAAGAACTTGTGAAAACAAAAGAGAAATTGACTCGCATCTACGAGACACACACTGGCAGAGACTATGACACCTTGAGAGCGGCCATGGAACGCGATAACTTCATGGATCCTTATCAGGCGAAAGAGTTCGGTTTGCTTGATCATGTGGTTGAATCCCGTAAGGCAAAAAAAGGATAAGAGCCGATGACAACTAAAGATACCAACGGTGCTTTGAGATGCAGTTTCTGTGGCAAGGGCCAAAAAGAGGTCAAAAAATTGATCGCCGGCCCTGGCGTGTACATCTGCGATGAGTGTATCGATCTTTGCAATGACATCATTGACGAGGAAAAAGAGCGCGAGACGGCAGTCAAGGGCACGTTCAAAGTTCCCAAGCCTTCCGACATCAAAACTTACCTTGATGACTATGTGATCGGTCAGACGCAAGCCAAGAAAACTTTGGCAGTTGCGGTCCACAATCACTACAAGCGTGTGAATGCGATGTCCGGCGGTAAAAAATCCGCTGACGTTGAAATGCAAAAATCCAACATCCTTTTGATCGGTCCGACAGGTTCCGGTAAGACTTTGTTGGCTCAGACAATTGCCAAGGTTCTGAATGTGCCATTTGCGATGGCCGATGCGACGACTTTGACGGAAGCCGGTTATGTCGGTGAAGACGTTGAGAACGTTGTATTGAACCTGCTTCAGGCTTCAGACTATGACGTGGAAAAAGCGCAAAAAGGCGTGATCTACGTGGATGAGATCGACAAGATCTCCCGTAAGTCTGAAAACCCGTCCATCACGCGTGACGTGAGCGGTGAGGGTGTGCAGCAGGCATTGTTGAAAATCCTTGAGGGTACTGTGGCGAACCTGCCTCCGAAGGGCGGTCGTAAACATCCTCAGCAGGAATTCATCCAGGTTGATACGACGAACATCCTCTTCATCGTGGGTGGTGCGTTCGTGGGTCTGGATAAGATCATCGAACAAAGAACGACGAACAAAACCATGGGTATCGCTGCGGACATCCGCACTTCCGAGGAAGTTGAAAAGAGCGCGAATCTGCTTTCCAAAGTGGAGCCGGACGATCTTTCCAAATTCGGTCTGATCCCAGAGTTCATCGGTCGTTTGCCGGCGATTGCGGTTCTGGCGCCATTGGATGAAGAAGCTTTGCTCGACATCCTGGTTCGTCCGAAGAATGCGATCACGAAGCAGTACCAGAAGCTCTTCAGCTTTGAGGGTGTGGAACTGAAGTTTACGGAAAAAGCCCTGCGTGCTGTGGCCCAGATGGCTTTGAAACGTAAAACCGGTGCCCGCGGCTTGCGTGGAGTTCTGGAAACAGCGATGCTGGATGTGATGTACGACATTCCTTCCAAAAACAATGTGAAGGAAGTTGTGATCGATGAAAACGTGATCAACGAAGGCGCACAACCGATGCTCGTGTACAAAACGGACGAAGAAATTCGTGCTGAGGAAGAAGAAGCGAAAAAGAAAAGCTCCGCCTAGTCGGGGAGCTTTTCAAGAAATACACAAGATTAAGTAACTGTTTTGACGATCCGAAGGCCTCATTGTCTAATCAACTGATGGCACTCGGATCGTTTCTTTTTTTATTCCTGCACGCTTTCTTGGTGGCTCAGCCTGCGAGTGCGGCTGAGGTTGTGCGGGTGGGTCTGATTGAAGATGTGCTGCGGGATTACAAATTATTCCTGCAGGAACGTGATCCGGTGAAAATCACTAAATTTGATGGCAAGCATTCACGGCGTGATGTCGTTGAAGTTGTTTTATTCATGCAGGCTTTGCGACATGGAAAGTTTGCGGGGCAGGTGCAACTGGTGGGGCTTCCCTCCACGGGGCGCCTTCTTGAGCAGCTGCGAAAGGGCAAGGTGGCGGCCCTGGCAAATTCAGCCTGGGCGGAAAGTGTGCCTGATTCCGAAGTGCTGAAGACCGAACCACTGATTCGTGATGGAGAATTCGTGGTGGGGATTTACACCCGTCCCGGGCATCAGAAGCTTCTGAATGCCAAATTCCCTGAACATTTCCCGAATTTTTCCGCTGTCACCAATCCCGACTGGGGGCCGGACGTAAAAGCACTTCACAACCTGAACGTGGGAAAGGTTTTTGAAGTCGGCCACTGGGAGATGATGACGAAGATGGTTTCTTCAGGACGGGTGGATTTTACTCTGGCACCATTTAGAAACACCCCCGACAAGACCTTCACAGTGGGGAAAGAGATTTATGTGCCGGTCCGAAACTACAAGGTGAACCTGAAGGGCACGCGCCACTGGATGACTTCCAAAAAATATCCTGGAGGTATCGAGTTGCATCAGGCCCTTGAAAAGGGACGTCATTTCCTGGATCAGGAGGGGATTCTTCACCGCGCCTACCGCGAATCGGGCTTTTTTCAGGATGATGTGAAGGATTGGATGCTTTTAAACCGCTGAGTCTGAAAGTTTCAGGTCTTCACGGACAGCATCGCCCAGGCGGCTGAAATCCACAGGTTTGCTTAAGAAACGGGTGGCCCCCAGGGATTCGGCCTTGTTGCGGAATTCCGAGGATTCATAGGCGCTGACCATATAGAAGGGCACCTTGATATGCAGGCCCTTTACCGCTTGAAGCAGTTCAAACCCGTCCATGCCGGGCATGTTGATATCTGAAAGAATCAGGTCGACCTGGGCCCCTTCCGGGGTGTTTAGAAAGTCCAGGCAGTCCGTCGCATTCAGGAAAGAGGTCAGATTAAGATCTCCCCAGTGCGCAAACAGCTTTTTGAACTTCAATTTATAAAGCAGATGCGTGTCTGCTTCATCATCGACTATCACAATGTGGATCATGAATTCGGTCTTTCGTGTGTAAGGGGCAGGGACATCGAAAACTCTGTCCATTGCCCGAACTCGCTGTTGTATTTTAATGTGCCACCGTGTTTCTGGGCAATATTAAAAGCAACAGTCAGGCCGAGTCCAGCTCCTTCACCCGCAGATTTTGTCGTCAGGAACGGATCAAAGATTTTCTCTCCCAGAATCGTCGGGATGCCCACACCATTGTCGCGGATGGTGATCTCCACCATGTCCCCGCGCACTGCTGTGGACAAAATAAGTTCTGGTTCAAAGTTCTTATTTGCTCGCACTTTCTTTTCCAAAGCATGGATCGCATTGTCCACGATGTTGGATAGGGCTCGCAGCAGGGATGTGGTGTAAACCGGTGCTTTGACCGATTCGCCCAGACGGTAGGTCACTTTCGGCGGCACGTAGCTTGAACCCAAAGAACGGGTTGAAACCGTGTCCTGATAGGACTTTTTCACAATTTCATTGATGTCAGCGACTTCCAGCACGTCGCTGTCGTAACCCGAAAGGATCTGCATGGAACGCACGATCTGATCGATGCGCTGACTGTGTTTCAGAATCACTCGACTGATCTCTTTGATCTCTTCCAGATTCTCAGAGTCCGTCAAAAGCTCACTGAAATTCAGAACGAAGTTCAGTGGATTGCGGATTTCATGCGCCACGCTGGCAGTCAGGCTTCCCAAAGAGGCCAGACGTTCCTGGGCCACCAGGGTCGCCTGCATGCGTTTGATCTGCATCATTGCCTTTTCCAGGCTTTCGTTTTTGGTGGTCAACTGGCGCGTGCGTTCGGCGACCTTTTGTTCCAGGGCCTGATTCAGGCTTTCCAGCTTTTGGTTGGCTTCCAGCAATTCTGAACGGAACTGATTGATGGATTCCACCAGAACATCCAGTTCATCCTGGCCCTTGTGGGCCCGGCGCTTCAGTTCAAGATCCTTGGCATCGCGGCCCCGGTTTTCCGCCAGATACCGGGCGATGTGCTGGATATGAACCACCAGAATGCGGTTGAAGATGAAGTAAAGGAAGAACACCACGACCGCGGTTTTGGCCGCCTGGCGAATAAAGATCCAAATCGCTTCCTGGAAGTACTTTTCGCGCAGGCTTTTGATGTCGAGTTCGACATCCAGTGCACCCAGAATCTCATTGGTGTTTTTGTGATAGATATCGAAGCGTTTGTGGCTTTCTTCGGTGGGATCAGATTTTCCGGTTTCGTAGATGGTCTTGTTGTCAGCGACCAGGCGCAAATAGCTGACACCCTGCAAACGGCCCAGACCATCGAGCTGAATCTCAAGAAGTCGAGTGTCATATGACCACAGATGTTCGGCCATGGAATCAAGGTAAGAGTTCTTGATGATGGTAAAGTTGTTCTGCAACTTATCAAAATCTCTTTGATAGTCCATGATGAGTTGGAATGCGGTAAGAATCAGTGTCGCAAACGAGCTAACAGCCCAAGTCGCTATAAGCAGCTTGAGTGATAGCGAGTTGGTGCGGAACCATCTTTTGCTGTCTCTGGGTGTCACATAGCACTTATCGAACAAAATGGGCTAAAAGGGCATAAAAATGTTAGGACCTGGAATTACAATTAGGAAAGATTCTCAATTTCCGACGTTTATTAGAATTATTTTCGGTTAGCATTAGGGCTGATTATGATGCCTAAAATTAGGGCAAATTGGACTCGCTTCTAGGACCAGAAGTCTTTTTCCCTGCAATATATTTACTTCCCAGCAATCATACACATAGTTAGACTGAGTATAAGAATTTGCTCATGGTTGAGATGGATTTTTTAACCTAAGCAGATTTGGTTCGGTTCTAATTAGGAACGAGCCTGCTCGTTAACCCACAGGGAGGGATAGGATTATGAGCGAGGGAAAAGTACAACAACTACCACTTTTGCCCCTAAGAGACCTCATCATTTTTCCGCATATGATGATGCCTTTGTTTGTCGGTCGTGAAAAGAGCATCAACGCTCTTGAAGAGGCGATGAGCAAACAAACCGACATCGTTTTGGCCGCTCAAAAGGACGCCAAAACCAACAATCCCGAACCCAAAGATATCTTTGCAATCGGAACAGTTGGAACGATCATCCAATTGCTTCGCCTGCCGGATGGAACTGTTAAAGTTCTGGTGGAAGGTAAACGCCGTGTAAAGATTAAGAATTTCGTAAACAACGATAATTTCTTCACGGTGGCGGTTGAAGCCCTGGATGAAGATCCTACCAACATCGTTGAAGCTCAGGCTTTGGTTCGCTCCGTAAAAGGAACGTTCGAGACCTACGTGAAGCTGAACAAGCGCATTCCACCAGAGATTTTGATGCGTGTATCCACCATCGAAAACCCAGGGGAGCTTGCAGATATCATCGTGGCTCAGCTGAATCTGAAGCTGGAAGACAAACAGACCGTTTTGGAGATCATCGATCCTTCCAAGCGTCTGGAACACCTTCTGAACCTGATGACGGGCGAGATCGAAATCCTTGAAGTGGAAAAGAAGATCCGCACGCGCGTGAAAAAGCAGATGGAGCGCTCTCAGAAAGAGTACTATCTGAATGAACAGATGCAGGCCATCCAGAAGGAGCTTGGTGAAAAAGACGACTACCAGGCAGAGCTTCAGGATCTTGAGATCAAGACCAAGAACAAAAAAATGAGCCAGGAAGCTAAAGACAAGGTCATGAAAGAGATTAAAAAGCTCAAAATGATGTCACCTATGTCTGCGGAAGCGACAGTTGTTCGCAACTATATCGACTGGGTTCTGTCTTTGCCTTGGGCTGACTACACAGAAGAAAAACATGACATCAAAAATGCCCAGCGCATTCTTGATGACGATCACTGGGGTCTGGAAAAAGTCAAAGACCGTATCCTGGAGTACCTGGCAGTCTTGTCCATCTCCAAAGATATGAAAGGGCCTATCTTGTGTCTGGCGGGTCCTCCGGGGGTGGGTAAAACTTCCCTGGCAAGATCCATCGCGGAATCTTTGAATCGTCCATTTGCACGTATCTCTTTGGGTGGCGTGCGTGACGAAGCAGAAATTCGCGGTCACAGAAAAACCTACGTTGGTGCGATGCCAGGTAAAATCCTGCAGGCGCTTCGTAAAGTGGACAAAGGTAATCCACTGGTTCTTCTGGATGAAATCGACAAAATGGCCAATGACTTCAGAGGTGACCCGGCGGCTGCGATGCTTGAGGTTTTGGACCCTGAGCAGAACAACAACTTCCAGGATCACTACCTGGAGCTTGAATATGACCTGTCCAAAGTGATGTTTATCGCGACAGCGAACTCCTTGCACACGATTCCAAGACCTCTTTTGGATCGTATGGAGATCATCAACCTTGAAGGTTATATCGAGCAGGAGAAGTTCCACATTGCGAAGAACTACCTGGTTCCTAAGCAGTTGGAAAACCACGGCTTGAAAGACTACAAAGTCACCATCAAGGATGACACCATCCGCGATGTGATCCGCTATTACACTCGTGAAGCGGGCGTTCGTAACCTGGAAAGACAGTTTGCAAACGTGGCTCGTAAGGTCGCTAAAGATATCGTGATGAACGAAACTTTGGAAAACTTCAAAGCCGAAGCTAAAACAGATAAAAAAGCTGTGGCTGCCAAAAAAGGCGCGAAAACAGCGAAGACCTCCACGAAGAAGAACGAAGGTTATGTGGTTACTCCGCAGAAACTGGTCGAGCTTCTGGGTCCGCACAAGTACAAGTTCGGTATGATCGAGACTGAAAACGAAATCGGTCTGACGAACGGTATGGCTTGGACGGAAGTGGGCGGTGACCTTCTGGCTGTCGAGGTGAGCGTGGTGCCTGGTAAAGGCAAGTTCACTGTGACCGGTCAGCTGGGTGATGTGATGAAAGAATCCTGTGCGGCGGCGATGAGCTATGTTCGATCCAGAGGTCCTTTGTTCGGTTTGGACAAAGAATATTTCTCGAATATAGATGTGCACATCCACTTGCCAGAGGGGGCAGTTCCTAAGGACGGTCCTTCTGCAGGTATCGCACTGACGACTTCCATCGTGTCAGCGATCATGAAAGTCCCTGTGAAGCGCACAGTGGCGATGACGGGTGAAGTTTCATTGCGTGGACGTGTGATGGCCATCGGTGGTCTGAAAGAGAAGATCCTTGCTGCTCACCGCGGTGGCATCAAGCTGATCATCTGCCCTAAGGAGAACGAAAAGGATCTTAAGGACATCCCTAAGGATGTAATGAAAGATCTGAAAGTGATCCTGGTGGACCATGTGGATCAGGTTCTGATCAATGCTCTGGACATTAAGTCTCCAAAAGAATTGTTCAAGATTCAAAAGGAGCGCGAGTTCGGAATCAAAGCTCAGTACACGGGTCAGTCGGTACACCACCACTAAGAGTGAAGTAGAGATTAAAAATTTGATTTAGGTCGAATTGGAAAGGCCGGTAGAAATACCGGCCTTTTTGTTTTTATCTCTTGCTGCGGGATTCGCGCAGGTCTTTGGCGGTGAAGCCGCGTTTGCAGAAGTTCTTGAGTGCTGTTTCATAGGAAGCATAGTCCATCATGTTGCGGCTGGTGTAGGGGACGGCCTGATAATCTGAAAGCTGAGTCATGCCGTCAGTGTACACAACATTGTAGGTGCCTCTGTAATTGCTGTCGTGGACCGTCAGGATGTAGCCGTTCGCGGTTTTTTTCATGTTTACCACCAGCCAGGCGTGGGCTGTGATGCCTTCAATCTGCAGCATCTGGTAAGGGATGATCCCTTTGCTGACTTCCATATACAGTTGGTCCATGCGGGTTTTTAATTCATCTGCGGGAATCTCATGATTTCCCGTCACTCCACGAACCCAGCCAAACAGCAATCCGCCATCGACGATCTGCCCCCCTTCCAGGGACTGCTGGATTTCGCTGCTATGGGCGTATGAAAACTCGGACAGATTTTTAAAGCCCGGAATTTCGACCACGCCGCGGTTGGCGGCAATATCCATGATGATCTGGCGGGCTTCATTGCGATTGGGGCGCGGTTCATCGGGGCGATAGATGGCCAGATAGTTGGCGTTACGGGTGAACATGGAATGCCACCAGCACACGCCGGCATCACCCAGGCCACCACGATTGGTGAAAGAAAGTTGGTTGTCGGTATCAGCCAGAAGGGCTCGCATCGTGGCCGGCTTGTGGGCCATTTCGCAGAATTCAGCTTTGGTGGTGGGGGCCTTGGCGTGGGCCCAGGCTGTAATTAAACTGGTGGCAGCAAAGGCGGTAAAAGCTTTCCATCTCATGGCGAACTCCTTATCCCTATTACCTAGGGCAAGGTGGGTGCCAAAATAAAAGGGAGTCAGATGTCTCTGTCTCCCTCCCTGAGTTTCCACGAACTGCTGAGGCCGTCACCGGGCCAACAGGTGTCTATCCCTTAGACGCCCTCTTACTGGGGCTTCGTCACACATCTAAAGCCGATGTTGTTGATCTTCAGATTCCACGAGGCTGGGGCCTGCATTTCATCGGCGGTGATGTCCCCGATATTGGCTGTGAAAATTCCCGTCGTGCCTTTGGAGTGCATGCAAAGCGCGCCCCCACGGATCACTTTGCCAGAGCTGCCTCCGAACAGGTTCCCCATGGAGGTGTCTTTCTTGCCGGCGTCTGCAAGGCCGGTGAAATCAAACAGCGCTTTGGAGCCCGGTTTCACATCCCAATTATTGTTGTGATACTGGCGTCCATAGAAACTTGAAAGATCCGGGTTGTACGAATTGCCATAGATGGTGTCGCTAACCCATTCCCAGGCGTTACCGCCAAAGTCCCAGATCACTTTGCCACTGGCAAGAACGAAGGTTCGGCGCTCGCTGCCGCTGGTTTTGCCGGTGCTGTCGTAAGGGTTGGTGGGGTCTTTGACTTCCACGGGCTCACTCCAGCCGGAATAGTATCCGGTGTACAAAGTGTCCTTCTTGTTTTTGTCGATCCAGTTTTCCTGGTTGTAGTAAATTTCCAGGGCTGCCGCATTCCATTCGGAATTTGTTGGCAGGCGGTAACCCGCCCCCAGAGCGGCACACGCGTCGATGGCCGCGGCTTTCGTCGCTAGCCAAGGTTTGTTCGCGGCCGTCGAAACAGCTTTTCCGCCCACTTTTTTCATTTCAAATTTCGCAATACAGAACGCCTCGGTTTTCACTGTGCTGTTAGCCGCGACAAGTTCATAGTTCTCTGGACAACCACTGACTGGCGTCGGCACAGGTTCAGGAACGGGCGCAGGTTCTGGCACAGGCACCGGAGTCGGAGTCGGAGCTGGAGTTGGCTCTGGTGCTGGTTCTGGAGCCGGGGTCGGCGCAGGAGCAGGATCCGGAGTCGGTTGCGGAGCGGGCGCAGGGCTTGGTTCCGGCGCAGGGGCTGGCGAAGGCTCCGGAGTTGGAGTTGGAACTGGAGCAGGCGTTGGATCCGGCGTAGGAGCCGGAACAGGAGCGGGTTCTGGGGCTGGCTGCGGCGCTGGTGCAGGCGCAGGTTCCGGTGCTGGCGCGGGCGCAGGAGTAGGCTCTTCCGGAGTTGGAGCTGGCGATGGTTCTGGAGTCGGAGCCGGTTCTTCCGGCGCAGGTGCTGGAACCGGCTCTGGGCTTGGTGTTGGCGTTTGTCCCTGACCTGGAGACTGACTTGGCGGCTGCGTCGGGCTTGACTGTGGAGGGTTTTCTGAAGCCTGATCATCCTGTCCTGACTTCTTTCCGCTAAAGCCCCCTGAACACGCAGAAAGAGCAGTCGTCAGACTCAAACACAAAATAATCCGTGGCAGGTTCTTCATTCAGAATCCTTCGTTTGGGGGGCTTTGGTTATTTTCACTGATTTTTGACGAACTTCGGAAAATTCCTTATGTTAGCAGTCAAAACTCGCCTTAAGCCTTTCGCCTGAAAGGGCTACTCATTTTCGTTGCCCGTCTTTGGGCGGGCTGTGATAAAGGAAGTGTTATGAACGAGAACAACCCGGAAAACGCCGCCCCTATTGAAATCCCCAAGGAAGTCTTGTCTGAGCAGGCCCTAAGGGGAGTGATCGACAACTTCATTCAGCGCGAGGGCACCGACTACGGCGTCAGTGAAATCTCTTACGAAACGAAGATGCAGCAGGTGCAAAAGCAGATCGATAAAGGTCACGTGCGCATTGTTTTTGATCCGAATACTGAAAGTGTCAGTCTGATGCCCGAACAGGAGTGGAAGAAGTTCCAGAAGCGCTGAAAAGCGCTCTCCTAGCGATTTCTTTGTCTCGCACACCGCGATAATTCAGCCTGCTTTATTACGGGCGCATTACATTCCTGAAATCAATTCTCACTATGCTCAAATAATGAGCAACTGTCCGCGTCTTACATTGACGTATTCCTGACAATCTGTAAAAACCTGTCCCTCGCGAGTAATTTGTTTTTTGTTTTGGAGTTTTAAGACCTTATGAGCCCTACTGATCGTGCTTTCGAGCTCGGCAAGCTTTATTACGACCGGGGAGAGTTCACGCCTGCCGTGGACAATCTTCAGGAAGCGACCAAAGCTTTCTTTGCCGAGAAGAATTTCTCTCAATACTTGAAGTGCATCAATTTGCTTCTGCGTATCTTTGCAGAGCGTGAGCAATTTGAAGAAGTAAATCTGACAAAAGAAAAACTCCAGGATTTGGTTCTGAAAGAGGGCTTCGAACTGAATTCCAAAACGTACTACACGCTCGCGGTGTGTGCGTCTTACAAAGGTCAAATCGACACAGCCATGGACTATCTCCAAAAGGCTCTGGCTATCGCACTTGCTTCTGACAACAAGGAAGACATCTGTCACGCCATCTTCGGTCTTGCGATGGTGTACTCGCATCCGTCTTCCGCTCGCTATTCTGATGCTTTGAAAGAGATCTACAATCTTCAGGTCTTCTTCCAGGTTTATCAGATGCCGGATCTGCAGGCGTCCTCTCTGTTCCTGAACGCCGACATCCTGAAACAGATGAAAAAGTACGACGAAGCGATCGAGGTTCTGTGGAAGGCCTATGATATCGTTCGTGAAACCCGCAACGTGGTTATGTCCAACTATCTGATGGGCGCTCTGGCGGACACTTACTTTGAAATCGGCGACAAGGACATGGCCCGCACTTACATCACTTTGGCGCAAAGATCTGTGGACACTGAAAACCACAAACGTCTGGCGCGCATGGTGAAAAACCTGGCGGAAAAAATCGGTGGCGAAACCCAGAGCAACTTCGACCTTATCTTTGATGAGGCAAACCACTCTGTGATCGAAAAGAAGCTGGGTCGCATTGATTTTAAAAACCAGTTCATATTATTGGATCTTCTGCGTCTGTTCGTTCAGAACCAGGGTCAGATTTATTCCAAAGAATTCCTGGTTGAGAATGTTTGGAAGCAGCCTTATGATCCTGCCATCCACGACAATAAGATTTACGTGACCATCAAACGTCTGCGTAAACTGATTGAACCGGATTACGAAAAACCTAAATATATCTTTAGAGCCAAAAACGGATATTACATGAATAAAGCGGCTCGAGTTCATTTCGAGCACTAAGGGGGATTCATGTTGAGCAAAATTTTGATCGCAACTTTGGTGACTCTATCGGGACTGACGTTCTCTGCAACCGCGTTTGCAAAGGATGAAGAGCACATTATGCCAGCCAGCGATGACCGCTGGGTCCCATGGCCAATGCACCTGGCGCAGCCATTCCCATGGCAGGATATCCAGGGTCTTTGGAAAGCCCAACAGGGTGACTTCACTTCCTACTTCGCACTGAAAGTGGTTCGTCAGAAATCCACTGGGACACGTCAGCTTCAGGTGAAGCAGTTTGATGGTGAAACCTGCCGTGTGATTGCGACGGGTGTGGGTATTGAAAGAAACAAAAAGGTTCTTTCTCAGATGACCAGCAAGGCCGGAACGACCTTCCGTGTTCAGCTGACAGCCTTTGATCAGAAAGATTCTCCACTTCCACCGTTGCGCGGAAACCTGCCGACGGAGGCTGTGATGCTTCTTTCCTTCGGGGCGCTGGAGCAGCGTGGGACTGAGGAGCTGATTCATATGCAAATTATGAAGATTTCAGCGACTTTGACCCAGAAAACCTGCATGGACGACTTGAAGACCCTAAAAAAATAGGGATTATTAAAAAAAGATATTGATTAAGGGACGGACCGTTGCTAGAAATGGTCCTCTCGATACCAATAGGGAGTTAGCTCAGTTGGTAGAGCGCCACCCTTACAAGGTGGATGTCGCAGGTTCGAATCCTGTACTCCCTACCAAACTTCTTCCAAGAAGTTTAAATCAACCACCGCCAAGGTGGTTTTTTTATGCCCAAAATCTGCCGTCATTTATTTAGCACTCCTTTGCTTGAACAAAATTCTTGAATACACAATTGTTACACAATGCACAATTTTTGTACGGGCTGTGTAATCTTTCTGCTAGATAGCTCTCCATCTTGAAACGACGAATTTTGTCCGTGGGGCGGAATTATTTTCTAAGAGGAGTGATCATGAATCGTCTGCTGACTGTCTTTGGTGTTTTGCTGGTTGCGACTTTGGCATCCTTTAATGTATTTGCTCAATCCCGCTCTGAACTTGAGCGCCGTATGATGGTAGAGGACTCTTACGAAGCTCCTCGTGGTCGTCTGTTCAATGAGCAGGCTTACCTGCGCGGCGAAACTTACCTGAACCAGTACACAAACGTGATTGTGATCAATAAAGCGGCTTCCGGTTCCCAGGCTCAGACTTTGCGCCTGTACACGAACCGTCAGTTGATGCTTTCCACATATGTTTCCACGGGCCGTGAAGACCTTGAATACATCAGCGCAGTTCGTGGCGTTGTAAACAAGATCTTCAAAGGGGCGACGTCCTCTCACTGGAGACACACGACTCGTGGTTTCTACACCATCAAACGTGTTCACGGTTACAACTACCGTTCTGGCGAATCCAAGTTCCACATGCCATTTGCGATGTTCTTCAATGAAACCCGCGGTTTGGCAGTTCACCAGGTGCCACCGGATCTTTCCGGTGGTGAAGCGGCGGGCGAAGCGATGCTGGGTAAACGCGCTTCCTCTGGTTGTGTTCGCGTTCATAAAAACCAGATTCAAACCATCCATCGTGCTGTGACTGCAGCGGACCGTGGCATTGTTCCAGTGCTGGATACTCGCACTGGTCAGCCTAAGTACGACCAGAACGGCAAAGTTCGTTACGAAAAGGGTTACAAAACAATCGTTATCGTAGAGGAATATTAAGAGCGGGGCTTTAATAAGCCCGATCTCTCACGACACGCTCTGGTGGCTTGTTGACCTCGCCCCGAAAGGGGCATAAAAAGGCTGGGTTTCCCCGGCCTTTTTGTATTTTAGGAGTGACTATGAACCTGATTGAAATCGTAAACACCCCCGATGAACAACGTGACCATCAGTGGGAGATCGACTTTTTCATGGCGGTCACTCAAGGCAACGTCAAGCTGATCCACGAAGTCCCTCAACAAGGACCGGACGGCTGGCCTTATCTGCTGGTGGAGACCGGTGCGGAAGCAACAGAGCCCGCAAACAAAATCATGCAATGGGCCGCCACCAAAGGTGTGGGCTTGGTTGTGAATCCGATGAAGTCTTATCCTGACTATGTTTTCACTTACGGCATGCTTTGGAGCTTCAAAGAAACCGGCCGTTTCTATCAAGAGGCTGCTCAGTCTCCGGTAGGCACCGTGGAAATGGAAAAAGGTCAGGGTCTGCACGCAGGTCCACCGGCACCACACTATCTGCCTCAGTACGTTCGCAATATTCTGAAAGAATTCTTCCGCGATCAGGGTGTTCTGCGCCCACGCATTCTGGTGATGAGCCAGGACCGCAAACACTACGATCTGGCTTTCTCTTTGGAAGCGTTGGGTAATCCCCCAACCAAAGAGCACCAGGGCATCGCCGAAGCCCTGAGCTGGTTCCTGCCTCCACACTATTCAGTAGTGCTGGTTTCAGAAATCGGATTGCCACCATTCTCAGATCTATAAAAAGAAAAACCCCGCCAACATAGCGGGGTTTTTTATTTCATTCCTAAATCCAATTTCTAATTTCCAATAACCACTTAGTATTCAACCACCACGGTCTTCACTTCAATCGTCTTGGTGCTTTGAGTTCCATCGTCATTGGTGACCTGCACCTGGCGCTGATACGCTTGGGACGACATCTTCGGAATCATCGTCGTGCTTGGAGTGATATAGGCAGTCTGCAACGGCTCAAGCACCTTGCCGCCGGATCTCAGTTCCAGATTCATTTTGTCTTCGGATGTCCAATTCAGCTCAAAGTTCACGACACCTTTTTGTGAGCGCACGGAAGTGATCAGTTGGCGATTGATGTACACATCCACCACCGCGCCATCTTTGGCTTCCGTCAGAATGCTGAGGGCTTTGATATCACGAAGCTGGGAAGGTTCGCTGGTGACGTCTGAGGAAAGACGGCCGGCCTCCACGATGGTCAGACTCACCCCGATGGTCCCGCTGGTCATGCCCGCCGAGGCGGAAAGGGCACTTAGAAGCAAAGAGCAAAACAGCAGGGACGTGGCGGCGATCTTCATGGAACAGACTCCTTGGTTGATTCGAGTTCTTCTCTAAAGCAAGGCCTGTACCTGTTTAAAATAATCCTGCTTCGATCTGAAGAAACGGAGCTGTCAAAATATAAGACACCTGATGCCTTAAAGAGGGCGGTACCAGCAAGACGGGCGTTCTTGCAGCAAAGCGCTGGCGCGGAAAGTATCCAAGCGGCATTGCGGGCTTGGATATCCCAGCAAGGTGGTCGCCGGAACATTGCTGTCTTCGGCATCCAGAGCGGGAACGGGCTGATTGTTGGGAAAGACATTCCACTGCAATTTCGCCATCAGGGCGCCGGACTGCAAGGCGCGACGGCACACGGTGGGCTTTGCGGAATTAGCACAGGTTTGTTCCAGCAAGGCTTCATCGCGTTCCGACAGGCGCGCTGCCGGGGTCTTCATCATCGAAGCAATGCGCGTGAAGCAGCCACGAATGGAATAATAATCCGCAGCGCCTTCAGCCGAAGCCCAGGTGTCCCGGCCATCGGCATCTCTGAAATAAGGCGCACCCCCTTTGTGGTGACCGACCTCATGGCAGATCATCAACGCCAAGCTGTCAGGCGTGGTGGTGGATTCACGCACCAAACCGCCATAGACGATGATCAGTTTTGACTCGTCAAAACGCAAAGCCTGGGCATTGATGGTGTCGTTGTACCAACTGGATTGAAAATCGATATCGGGATAAGACTTTTGGAAAAGCGCCAGCAGCTGGTTCAGCTGATCTTCGGAAAGTCCTTCGATGACAGAGGCGCTGGCATTGACCGGCAAAAGAGCCGGGCACAACACGCGCTGAACCGCCACGTGGGACGGAACCAGCACTGCCAGGAATGTCAGGGTGAACAGCCAAAGTTTCATGGGCGGGATCTTAAAGGGCGTTTAAGGGACCGGCCAATCAAATGGCATTTGGCTGAAAAGATTGCAAAAAAGAGTCGCGGGATCTTTCGACCCCGCGACTGGTGGTTTTCGTGGTGTTTTAATCAAGCTCGCCCGGACGGGGCAAGAGATCCATCAGGCACTCACGCCAGTATTCCGGAGCCTCGTCGCTGTAGTCCACAGCCACATAGAAGCCTTTCTTGCCCAGAAGCTGCGTGCGTGTAATCACGCCAGAGATTTCAAGATTCATTTCTTCCAGATGCATGAACACCCGGTCGCCAATCAGGCAATCCAGCGTCAGCGTCTTGCGCAGGGCTGATGGAATCAGATCCTCGCGCTTCACCAGAAGCAAAAGTCCGGTGGAAGAGGCTTCGACAATCTCACTGTTCTTTGCGATTTTTGCAAAGTCATCCAGTGAAGTGAGATACGAAATATGAATGGGAGAGACTTCGGTCCTTGGAGCCACTCTGCGGTTGTATTTTGAACTTCCCATTTTTCACCTACCTTAAAAACAAACTGCATTAGCGTCGGTTAATAAACTCTTCGGCAGGACTCGACCAAAGTTAAGAGGGAAAAATAAAAAAGGCCAAACTCCAGGTGGAAATTTTCATCACGACACCCCTGTTTTCAGAGGAGGAATTAAACGCTTCAGGGTTTAAAAGACAGAATGTCTCAGTATGAGAATCTATATTTTCCCACGCCCCTATAGAAATTTTAGAGATCACCGACGGCTGATCATACGAACGAAGCGCCTTAAAACACGCCTCTTTCGCACACCACAAGGCCGCCGCACTCGGGGCCGCCGCCAGTTCTTCTTGTGACGACACGCGGGCCACGGTTTTGTCAGTCACACGCTCGGTGACTTCGACATCCACACCAATTGGCGAAGCCGAAAGAATGATGACACCCAAGCCTTCCGTGTGGGAAGTGGAAGAGTGCCAGTTTTCAGGAAGCAGTTTTTGAATTTCCGCACGGATCAGGTCGCGATGTGCGGGATTGTGGCTTCCCCATTCCGGGCGGGCATGAATTTGCAAACCCGGAGACTGAAGAAGCTTTCGCGCGGACTCTGTCAGTTTTTCAGATACAACCAAAGAGTCCATAAAAGAATTAAACCGTGAATTCCGCAGGCCAGCTGACAGGTTTGCCGCTGGTGATGTCCATCATGCGATCCAAAGACACCTTGGCTTTCAGGCGCAATGCCTCATCCAGGCCCACTTGCGGCTGGAATGTTTCCAAAGCGTGTTTGATCTTTTCCATGTTGTTCATCTTCATGTACGGGCAGTTGTTGCAAGAACAACCGGCATCCAGAACCGGCGCTTGAATCAGCGTCACGTCCGGACGAAGTTTTTGCATCTGGTGGAAAATACCAGTTTCAGTGGCCACGATGAATTTCTTCGCCGGGTTTTTCTGAACCTCTTCCAGCAAACGGGAAGTGGAGCCTGCCACAGAAGCATACTGCAACACGGATTCATCGCACTCAGGGTGCGCAATCACCACCGCATCCGGGTGTTGGGCGATCAGTTCGTGAAGTTTGCGGGCATTGAACAGCACGTGCACTTCGCACGCCCCTGGCCACAGGACAAATTCACGATTTAGTTTTTTCATCAACCAGCGACCCAGGTGCTGATCCGGTCCGAACAAGATCTTGCGGTCTTTCGGAATGGATTCAACGATCTGCTGAGCATTGGAAGAAGTGATGATCACATCAGAAATGGATTTCACTTCCGCGCTGGAATTAATGTAGGTCACCGCAATCCCGTCCGGGTGCTGGCGGCGCCACGCCAGGTACTGATCGTAAGGCGCGCCTTTGACAAGAGAACAGCTGGCTTCCATGTCCGGAACCAAAACTGTTTTGGTGGGATTTAGGATCTTCACGCTTTCAGCCATGAACACAACACCGGCCAGCAGGATGGTGTCTTGCTGTACCTGTTGGCCCATCTTCGCCAGATAGAAGCTGTCACCGACATAGTCGGCGATATCCTGGATATCACCATCTTCATAATAGTGAGCCAGAATGACGGCGTTTTTTTCTTTTTTCAGGCGCTGAATATCAGCAGCAATATCATAAGACATATCTACCTCGGGCCTATTGTAACCCAAATGAATACAGATGGGCCTCATATAGCACGAAGAGAACGAAATGCAACCCCACAAAAGCCCAGCCATGACGGCCAAGTTTTACAGAGTCGTTCCGCCTTTTAGAACGTTGATAATGGATTTGGAAACGGTTTTAAGCGATTCAAAGACGCCACGGCCTTCAGAAGCGCAGCCCTCGATTTCAGGGGCGTTATAAGGGTTCAGAGCACTTCTAAGCTCTGCCAGGGACGCCACGTTCGGCAAATCACGCTTGTTGTACTGCATGATCAGCGGGATTTCCCGGATGTCGTAGCCTTGTTGTTCCAGATTTCTTTCCAGATTGCGCAGGGACTCTAAGTTTTCATCCATACGTTCAATTTGGGAGTCCGCCACGAATATCACACCATCCAATCCTTTCAGGATCAGCTTGCGGGAAGCATCGTAAACAACCTGACCTGGAACGGTGTACAGGTGGAAGCGGGTTTTAAAACCACGGATGTCGCCGACGTTCAATGGCAGGAAGTCAAAGAACAGGGTGCGCTCGATGTCCGTATTCAATGCCACCAGCTTGGATTTTTGGTCCTCCGCTGTTTTTTGGTAAACCCACTGGATGTTCGTGGTTTTACCGCCCAGGGAGGGGCCGTAGTACACGACTTTGCAGTGAATTTCTTTGGCATTGTAGTTAATAAAGGACATTACAGCTCCACGCGGTTTTGCAGGGCGCGACCCATCGTTCTATCATCTACGAAATCGATGTCGCTGCCAATAGGAACTCCATGGGCAATGCGAGAAAGTTTCAAGCCTTTGCCCTGCAGCTGCTTTGCCAGGTACAAAATGGTGGTGTCGCCCTCAAGGTCTGCATCCAATGCAAGGATGATTTCCTTGATCGCAGGACCTGTGCCGCTCAAACCGTCTTCAACACGGTCGATCAGCTCTTTGATTTTCAATTCTTTGGGACCGATGCCTTCCAGTGGGGAAATCGCCCCATGCAAAACATGGTAGCGGCCACGGAATGCGCCCGAAGATTCAATTCTCATGATGTCGGAGGGTTCTTCAACCACACAGATGGATTCATCCGAACGGTGAGAATCCTCACAATAGCGGCAGATATCCGTGTCGGTGTAGTTGAAGCAGGTTGGGCAGTCGTGAACTTCAGCCTTGACGCGCAAAAGCGCCTCACTCAAACGCTCCGGGTATTCGTTCCCGGTGCGCAGAATGTAATAAGCCAGACGCTGAGCAGTCTTCGGCCCGATACCAGGCAGACGGCTCAACTCGTGGACTAATTTTTCAAGGGCAGAAATATGTAACACTTACTACTCCAGCTTCGGACGCCCGTGGCGCCCTCAGCACTGTGGCCGCAGGCCAGCCTTAGAACATTCCTGGGATATTTAGGCCGCCAGTGATTTTTTCCATTTCTTTAGCGGAAGTATCACGGGCTGTTTTAACTGCTTCGTTGGTTGCAGACAGGATCATGTCCTGAAGCATCTCAACATCGCCAGCTTTCAAAACTTCAGGGTCGATGGTCAATGCCGTGATCAAGTGGTCGCCGTTCACTTTTACTTTTACAGCGCCGCCACCGGAAGTTGCTTCGTACTCAACTTTTGCAAGTTCTTCCTGGGCTTTCTTCATTTTCATCTGCATTTGGTTGGCTTGCTTCATCAGCTGGGCCATTCCGCCGGGCATACCCTTCATAAAATCTCCTTTTTTAGTGGCCGCGCTTGTTCAGTTCAACGATGGACTTGATCTGTCCCTTGAACACGGTTTGAGCGGCTTTAACCATCGGGTTTTCAATGATCTTGTTGCGCAGATCCTCTTCGGCCATCTGCACTTTTTTCTGCTGGATGGCTTGGGCGGATTCGCCGACCTGATCACGACTCATCAATACTTCAAAAGAATACCCAGCACCCCAGTACGAATCAATAAATCCCTGTAGTTTTTTGCGCACTTGGGCGTCAGCCATTTGGTCTTTCAGAAAGGCCAATTTCACAGGAACGCCAAGGCTGATCAGCTTTCCCTCTTCCTTAACAAACAGTAAATTTTCCACTTTCGCTGCAAACAAAGCGTCGTCCTGACGAAGCAGTTCAACAAAGTTCACCCAGCGCTCTTTAGAGGTGGAACCAGAGGCAATTTTCGGTTTGCTTTCAACAACCGGAGTTGGTTGAGCTGCCGGAACCGGAGCGGCCGGTGCGGTCGCCGCAGGCTTTGCCGCTGGTGCGGGATTTGATTTCAGGGAAGAGGCCGCGGAAGAAGCTTTGTTCAGTGCTGCCTTCATCGCCTCAAGACCGGTCGGTCCATCCAGAACCTTCTGGGATTCTTCGATGCGATCATGTCCTTTTACGGGAAGGCTTACCGGCGGAACGTAGGGCCTGGCCCCACCTGCGCTGTGAGAGGGGATAGCTCCGCCTTGCAACAAAGTCTTCAGATCCACAAGTTTGGGAGCAGAAGCCATGCGCAGCAAAGTCACTTCAAGTACAATGCGAGGGTCCTGGGCGCGCGGAATGTCCGAGCCCCCCTTCAAAGCCATGTCGAAGAGCATGTGAATGTCTTCTTCCGGCAGACGCTGAGCCATTTCGCTCAAAGCCTGCAGTTCAGAGTCCGGCATTTCCAGAATCTGACTGGCTTGGGCTTCAGATACTTTGATCAGAAGCAGGTTGCGGATCATTTCCAAAAGATCCTGAGAATACAAGTGCGGCTCAAAACCGGCCGCAGCGATTTTCTCAATCACTTTCAAAACCGCCTGAGAGTTGCGATCAATCAGGGCGTTCAAAGTTTCAAAAAGCAAAGCCCGGTCCGTCAGACCCAGGATTTCAACCACACTGGCGCGGGTTAAAGGACCGTTGGCAAAAGTGATCACCTGATCCAGCAAACTTTGCGAGTCACGCATGGATCCGTCACCTTGACGAGCCACCACCCACAAAGCCTCATCATCCGCCGTCACGCCTTCGCGATCACAGATCAGTTTCAGGCGTTCGGTGATAGAGCGGGTGGAGATACGGCGGAAATCAAAACGCTGACAGCGGGACAGAATCGTCTGCGGGATCTTGTGCACTTCGGTGGTGGCCATGATGAACACCACGTGAGCCGGCGGCTCTTCCAATGTCTTCAACAGGGCGTTGAAGGCGCTGGTGGAAAGCATGTGCACTTCGTCGATGATATAGATTTTGTATTTTCCACTGGAAGGCATGAAAGCCACAGTGTCGCGAAGTTCACGGATCGCATCCACACCGTTGTTGGAAGCTCCATCGATCTCGATCACGTCAATGCTGGAACCGCCCGCGATCTCGTTGCACGAATAGCAGTCATTGCACGGAACAAAGTTCTGGGCATTCGGACAGCGAAGAGCTTTGGCAAGGATACGGGCAGAAGAAGTTTTTCCTGTACCACGCGGACCTGTGAAAAGCAGGGCGTGAGGCAAGCGACCGTTTTTAAGAGCATTGGAAAGTGTTTGGGTAATATGATTTTGCCCGACAACGTCGGTAAATGATTGGGGACGCCATTTGCGTGCAATCACCTGATAAGACAAAATCCACCCCTCAAGATCATGAAACAGGAAAAAAAAGTGGCCGAGCACCCCATATCACATAGTCCCTCGAGTGCCGTTGCTTCCTTCCGGACCTAGCGGGATTCGTCAAGAGAGCTATTGTATGGGACCCGGCCACCGCTGGATGTATCCCATTGGTGGGGGGATTACATTCGATAACTCGCCGCGCATTTCAGTTAGTTTGGGAACCCCGTTAATCGGGCACGCCGTCCGGGCTCTGCTGGCGCCGGGGCGGGGCCCCGGTTCGGGCCATCGTGGCCCCGCCAGAGGCCCTCCTTCGGGGGTTCCCCTCCCAAACTAACTGAAATACCCGAAGTTAGCGAAAATACGGGGGAATGGGGTAACTGGGCGGTGGTGCTTTGGGGGATTGTTGGCTGGCCCTGCGGGCGCCGCGGTTTTTCTGGCTGGCCTTCGGCGCCGCTTTTTTGGGGCTTGGCCCCTTTCCCCCCTTTTGGGGCTTTGCCCCTTGCCCCCGGGAGAGGGGTGGGAGTGAGGGGAGGGTTAACTGGGAATTGTTGGGGTGGGTCGTTGCTTGCTGTTCCTCAATCCTTGCGCGAGGATTATTCAACTTACCGAGGTGAAACCTATGATGAAATTGATCCTTTCCCTGTCCCTGATCAGCTCCTTTGCTTTTGCTCAATCCGTCGGCGTGAAAGACATCCCGGCTGATGGTGACACCACCATCGAAATCAAAAAAGGCTCTAAAACCCAAAACGAATACGAAGTCATCCAAAGCGAAGACGAAGTCGAAGGCGATGCAGCTCCACTTCTGAAAGAAGCCCGTGTGAACTGGAAAAAAGCCTGCGCCGACTGGAAAGCCGAAATCAAAGATCTGAATAAAGAAAACCGTGTCTTGACCCTGAGCTGCGGAAAAATGGAGTGCTCCACCGTTGCGATGGAATCCACTTGCCGCTCCAAAACCAACGCCAAGATTAAAGTTAAGGTAAAATAGGGTAATTCTTTCCACACCTATTTCGAATCAAGCTCAACGTGTCTATATTTCGGGGCATGTTGGGCTTTTTTATTTCTCTGCTTTTATCCTCTTTGCCGGCTCAGGCCGTCACTTCGGTATCCTGTGACGGTGTCACCGGGGTTGTGCGTGAAGTGGTGTTTCTTGAACACGAAGACTGCGCGCTGGCGAAATCTCTGTCAGACATCTTCAATCAAATGGCGGTGACCTTTAATTCCTCTGCGGCTGTGAATCTTGTGATTGGCGGTCCTTCCGACAATGCCAGTTTTGACAACGGTCACATTGTGCAGGTGCCCTATCGTATGGTGTTTTATGGCAAGTACGGGCGCAAGTATGAGACTCATCTTTCAAACTTGTACACCAGCGCGGCTCACGAATACGGGCATGCGATTTTTCATGAACACCTGCGAACGACCGCCGGTCCTGAGTTTGCTGATCTTTTTTCCAAGCTGGATCAGCTTTCGGCGCGAAAGCTTGCGATCTTAAAGGGTGCCAGCGACGTTTCGTTTGTTGGGGATTCGACGAATCTGGTGTATTCACCGCAGTTTCGCTTGATCAGTTCCCGCATGGCTGCTTATGCCGAATTCTTTGCCGATGTGCTGGCGGTTTATCATTTTCAGGATCGCCAGGCGATGGTGAAGGCTTTGTATCACGACGGGCTGGATGACTTTCAGTACAACTACATCCGTCTGCGGGATTTCTCTTCGCAGCCGGATCCCAAGTGGGAACATCTGTTGTCCGAGGACCACGTGAAACTTTCTCCGGCCAGAGCGTTCGTGGGGAAGCACCTGTGGCCGCAAAATGCTGATCAATCCCAGGAAATGTCTGACTGGATTTTATTCTGCATCTTAAGAGTGTTGGCGCAGGATCTGGAGTCGGAAGAAGAACCCGAGTGGGAGCTCGCCAATCAGAACCTGATTCGCGAGCTTGAAAGTGTGCTGCCTACAGTTGGCACAGAGGCTTTTTCTCGGTAAGGCCGCCGTCCTGCGGGGTTGTTAGGAACTTGCACGGATCATAGCCTTTTTCCTGAAGGAAGCTTGTCAGGTCCTTCAAAGTCGCCGCCGGCAGATCCGGAGTGCGGGACAAAATCCAGCCATAGTCGCGGCTAGGGTGGCCCACGATAGCGAATTGATAGTTTTCATCCAGACGAATGATCCAGTACTTCCCTCCGAAAATATAAATCCAGCGATCTCCAATTTTCACGAAGGTGACTTTCAGTTTTGCGTTCGTCGTGGGGTCGGTCACTTTCGCGCGGCCCTCGGACTGGCTGCGATCACCTTTTTCAGTCTGACATGAATTCAAAACTTTCACTTCGTTGGTGTCGGTCAGTAATTCATATTCGGCCGTGGTGTTGCTGACACACTGTTTTTGAAAAGACTGGGGGATCGAGGCGATCTCGTGCCACTTTCCCATATAGCGGGGGATGTCCACCTGGTCTACAACAGGCAGATCCTGCGCAAAGGCGAAGCTCGTAGAAGAGAATAGCAAAACGGACAGCAGCAGGTGCTTCATGAAAACTCCTTGGTGTTTGATCATTTATACTTCTTTTGGTCTTGGAATGGTGGGTCCAGTGCTAAAAGACAAATCTGCTTTTAGAGTATTCTCTGAATCCGCATTCGTGACCTAAAACTCCCTCGCTTTTTACTGCCCCTTCCTCCAGAAGGTGGGGGTCCTGTCTATGAAAAATATGTAAGCATTGTAGGCTGACACTTCCTTGCGAAAACGCAATGAAGGAGATCAGATGAAAATTAAGAATCACGCTATCGCCATGATCGTCGCTCTGGGCTTGCCTCTTATCGGATGCCAGGGGGGATCGGAAGACTTCCAGAACTATTCCAGCACTTCTTCAGAACAAAATGATTCCCAGAATATCACCGACCCAACAGACACCACGGCCGAAGACAGTCACGATATTGCCGATCACATTCACAACGACATTAGTGAAGCCATCAGTGAAGATATTCAGGCGCTGGGTTGTGTGAAAGCTTCAACATCACAAAAGAAACAAGTGAACCTGGGTCTGTCCAAAAAAGAAGAGTTTCTGCAGAAGTGCTCCAAAGAAACAAACGGATCCTCCTGGTGTGATGAGCTTGTTCGTCCGAACCCGCGCAGCTCCAACACTTTCAAGTGCACCTATGGTTCATCTCAGGCGCACAATCTGATTCACCCGGTTGAAGGCACCTGGAAGTACCCTATCGAGGGCGTTCGCATCCTTCAGGATCTTTCCGCCAAAGGGATCAAGATCAGCCAGATCTACAACTGGTGGAGACCTGAACCCTACAACAAAAACGTGGGCGGGGCTGCCGGCCGTCACCCGTATGGAACTTCCATCGACGTTCGTTTTTCCAGCAACAGTGAAGCCGACCGTGCCTTCCGTGAACTTTGTAAAATGCGCAAAGCCAAGCGCCTGCGTGCGATTGGTCACTATGGCAGCGCCTCTTTGCATATCGGTGTGGGTGACAGAACCGCCAACACCTGGGGCAAAAGCTGCAACTAATTTGAATCCTGCATTCCAGATTGTCCGTCCAAATTCAGGGACGGACCGGACGCCGAGGCAAGTCTTCGGCGTTTTAATTTGATCTGACGGGTTTTCGAGGCTGGCCCGGGACTTGATATCTCCCTTTTGCGAAGAAAAGGAGATATTCATGAAGCCACATTATTTCTTGATCGTTCCCATGGTTCTGTTTCTGGCGGGCTGCCAGCCAGGGTCGGACTCTCAAAAAGCCCCCCAAGGCACAGTTCAGGGTGAAACTCCGCAGATACCGGATCCAAAGTCGGATGCGGATCCTGACGTCAGTGTTTCGGTGACGGCAGAGCGTGAAACTGGCGGGACAGCATTGCTGGTGAAGATCGTCAAAGACAACAGCAGCTTTGGTATTGATTCCGTTAAAAGACTGGATATGCATACGGGTTATTCAGTGGATGTTCCTGTTCAGGGGGCGGATGTGATCGATCGCCCGACGAATCAGAAATCAAATCTTCGTCCTTGGCATTATAAATACGTTATTCAAACAAATCGCGGGCAGCTGGTGCATGAAGTGCGCTTGCTGAAAGATCTTGAAATCAAGGAACAAGTCAGAATCTCAGACTATCAGTTTGATTCAAACCGACTGATGTTGGGCAAGCTGTCCTTCGGATCTGAAGGTTCTTTAATAACTGAAGGGCGTGATCTGCAAATTGATGCCGAAGAAATTCACAGCGACCTTGTGGCGCGTATCAAGACTTTTGATGAACAAGAACTTGAACACTCTGTGACTTACAAGGCTCCTGGCAAAGGGGGCGGTCGACTGATTGTGAATGCCGGATTTGCAAACGGCACTTTTGTGTTTCAAATGCACGGTCATCCCGGAGCTCAGGGTGAAAAAGGCGTGGATGCAACTCAGGTTCCTCCAGCGAAAGCGGCTGCGGGTCGCCCAGGTGAATTTGACTTTATTGCTGTCGGTCCCCGCCGTGAAGGGGGCGATCGTCCGATCTGTATCTCCCAGCCGACGGATGGTGCGACGGGTACGAACGGTGTTCAGGGCGGCACTGGCTTTGATGGCTTCCCGGGAGGTTCCTCCGGCTCGCTTTATCTAACCGTGAAGAAAGCCAAACTCTTCAGATATCAAGCTTTGTTCTTTCCTGGATTGCCTGGAGTTGGTGGCCCTGGAGGCAAAGGTCAGCCAGGCGGAGCCGGTGGTGATGCCGGAGCTCCCGCTCGTATGTGCAAAAAGGCAAAAGCTGGTGCCAATGGTCAAGAAGGCCCCGTGGGTGCTCAAGGCAAGCCCGGCGCAGTGGGCGCTTTGGGTGAGTTGTGTGTGACCTTGTTGGACAGCGGAACTTCCTGTGTGACTCGCGAACAAAATGTCGGAGGTGTGCAATGAATAGAAAACTAATTTCCACAACGGTAAGTGCGATGATGATTCTATCAGCCTGTGCGCCACAGAAAGAAACCGTGCGGGAGATCATCCGTACTCAGGGTGACAATCAAGACGAGAAAGGCAAGTCGGAAAGTTCGGCGGCGTTTTTCCCATTCTGGGAGCAGATGGCGGCCGGAGCCCAGCCCAACCCGGCGCTGGCGCGTTTGTTGGTGCCTTATCTAAATTCAGCCCAGCGCGAATCTTATCTGCGCTCTTATCCTGCAGACTCAAATGTTCTTACGGCTTTTGAAAAAGACCGCCAGATGGCCAAGAGCATTTACATGCTGCAGACTCTGGGCTTCAAAAATGATCCGGCGGTTCTGAGCTACACAGTGAACTATCGTTACAATCAGATGTCTTTCAGTGCCAAGGGTATTCATGATGATTTTAATCTGACTTTGCAGATTCAGCGCCAGAACGAAGCGATGCAAAGCTTGTTAAAGACTTACTCTGACCGTGCCCAGAAAGTGGCGCAGGAACTGGCGCCGCACTACATTCAGCAGCTCAGTCCTGAAGATCAGAAGAAGCTGGCACAAGCGGCAAGATCCCCTCGGGCGGAAGCCATCGAAAAGACTGTTGAGATTCTGAAGAACTACGACAAGATCCTGTCGGCTTATAACTTTCACGATGATGACAACACCAAATTAGTGGTGATCGGGTTGGTTGCCGGTGCCGTTGTGGATCAGTTGGTCAAAAACCCAAGCGTGCAGGATTTCATCCGCAAAGCGCGCGAGGTGATCGAAGTCGCCGCGAAAGTGCGTGAAGCGGCTTCTTTGGTCCAGGTCATTCACGACAACCGCAAACAAATGAACCAAGACTTGCAGGCCGCGCGTGGGGCGCTGGAGGGTCTTGGTAATGACATTAAAAAAGGCCGTTGGGATCTTGAGTTCCGTCCGGCAACCCGGGTCGAAACCCTGCGTCTGATGAATGATGCTTTGACCGGAAACCTGCAAACAGGTTCTGGGAATGGGCCTTTGAGTGAGCCGCAATCCATCAATAAAAATGTAGAGATCTTCGTCAGCAGTGCCGCTTCTGCGGCGGGACGCCTGGATAATATTTTGAATGCGACTGAAAAGATCGCAGTCACTCTGGGGGTTAATCTGGATCCGGGCATTCGAAAAGCCATCGACACAGCTCGCACGGTGACATCGGCAATCAACATTGGACAGGCGGTGATGAAGGCTTATTCTTCCGGCGGATTGATCAGTGCCATGAGTATGATGGCTGGCGGTCCCGGTCCGGCCTTGTTGGGCGCAGCTTTGGGCGGTGGTGGCCTTGACGCGCAAATGGCCGCGGACATGAAAGAGATTAAACGTGATTTGGCTGAAATCAAGCGCATGCAAAAGCAGATGCTTGAAATGCAGATGGAAACCATGGTCATGATCCGCGATCTTGCGGTGATGGTCGAGTCCTACCACGTTCAGCAGATGGCAGAACTGCGTTCGATCAAGTCCCTGGTTGTTCAGCAAATTGAATCGCAAAGAATTCTTCTGCATACCGAAATCGCTGCCTGTGAAAAGATGGTTCAGTTCGGCGTCAGCCTCAATGGTGACACGACAAAGTCCTATCGTCTGGGAAGTGTTGCCACGGGTGATGTCACCAAAGAGCTTCTAAAAAATGCACTGAAGAACAAAGGCTCGCTGGTGGAGTTCGTTCGTTCCGCGGGTGAATCCACCTTTGAAACCTGCCAGAAAAGCATGACCCGCGCCTTTGGAAGAGCAGAAGCTTTGGAAAATCCAATTCAGCTGGTGGCCAATCAGAAAGCGGATGAACTTGCGAACTTCTATGAGGATATGTATGCCCCGCTGTGGGAGGCGTTGAAAGATCAGGACATCATCAGATATCCGGTTTATTCCACGGGTCTGCATCTGCCGGCGGCGAATGTTGAAGCTTTGGTGCGCAAGGTGGGTTATGCCAATCGCTCCGAGAGGCCGGCATTTGATGCCGGCAATTATGATCTGAAGAATCTGATTTCCACCGAAGGCCTTGAGCGCTACGTGGAAAGTCTGCTGGTTCTGCATCCGATTCTTTCCTATGACAAGGCTGATTGGTTGGCCTTAAAAGGAGATCCATCAGTTCTGAAAGAACGCTATAACATCAGCTGGAATCGCTCTCAATACTGGCTGAAAAACGCACTGGCGCTGGTGAATTCCGCCATCGCCCAGGAAGCTTTGATGGTCGGGGAGCCTCTGTTGCCAGGCCTTGCAGACAGGTGGGGGAAGCTCACGGGGAAAACGGATTGCAGCAAGCACGATGATCCGACACAAGGACTTCTGTGTGCGATTCGCCGCAACAGCATGTTCAGCAAAAACCTGTTGAAGTTCGTGATCCGCCAGCGCATTCCAGTTGAAGGCCTTCGCACTCACTATGCGACAGCTCTGGCCGCAAAGAATATCAAGGCGCTGGAATTCACTCTGGGTCTGGATTTCCACGGAAAACTGCAGGTGAAGGATGTGAAGGACGCTGCTGGCAACGTGAAAGAGCAATATGTGATTCTGTCCTGGCAGGATAAAAACGGCGTTTATGAAACCCGCATGCCTTCAGCCGAAGAAGTCACGGCCGGGGAAATTGAATACACCGGCAACATGAAACGCCTGATGGTTCTTCAGGATAAAGTCGTAGAGGCCTATCTTGAGGTGACTCCGATGGCAGTGGATGAAAGCGTGCAAAAACAAGTGCGCCGACTGACGCTGCAGAAATAAAAAAAGAGGAGCCTTGCGGGGCTCCTCTTTCATTTTGTCATTTAGGACAAATCAATTACATGGAAAGAGCTTTTTTCAAGTTCTCATCCAACTTCGCCAGGAACGGCTCCGTGTTCATGTACTTGTCAGCTGGAACTTTGTCGCCATAGATGCAAACGGCAAGGTCTTTGGTCATGAAGCCAGCTTCAACAGTCTCAACGCAGACTTTTTCCAAAGTCTGAGCGAACTTCACAAGCTCCTGGTTGTTATCCAGGTTACCACGGTGCTCAAGACCGCGAGTCCATGCAAAGATGGAAGCGATTGGGTTCGTGGAAGTTGGTTTGCCTTGCTGGTGCTGACGGTAGTGACGAGTCACTGTGCCGTGAGCTGCTTCAGATTCCATAGTCTTACCGTCTGGAGTGACCAATACGGAAGTCATCAGACCCAAAGAACCGAAGCCTTGAGCTACTGTATCGGACTGAACGTCGCCGTCGTAGTTCTTACATGCCCATACGAAGTTACCATTCCATTTCAAAGCGGAAGCAACCATGTCGTCGATCAGGCGGTGCTCGTAAGTGATGCCAGCAGCATCGAACTTCGCTTTGAATTCTTTTTGATAGATCTCTTCGAAGATGTCTTTGAAGCGACCATCGTATTTTTTCAGGATGGTATTTTTAGTGGAAAGGTACAACGGCCATTTCTTGGTCAACGCCTGGTTGAAGCAAGAACGTGCGAAACCGGTGATGGATTCGTCAGTGTTGTACATAGTCAAAGCAACGCCATCGCCTTTGAAGTTGTAAACTTCGTGAGTGATCGTTTCTCCACCGTTCTCAGGCTGGAAAGTCACAGTCAGCTTGCCTTTGCCTTTGGTTACGAAATCAGTTGCACGGTACTGGTCGCCGAAAGCGTGACGACCGATGCAGATGGGAGCTGTCCAGTTAGGAACCAGACGTGGAACGTTTTTGCAGATGATGGGTTCACGGAATACAGTACCATCCAAAATGTTACGGATAGTGCCGTTCGGGGACTTCCACATTTGTTTCAGGTTGAATTCTTTTACGCGAGCTTCGTCAGGAGTGATCGTCGCGCATTTGATACCCACGTTGTACTTTTTGATCGCTTCCGCAGCGTCAACAGTTACTTGGTCGTTGGTAGCATCACGATGCTCCATGCCCAGGTCATAGTACTTAATGTCGATATCAAGGTATGGAAGGATCAATTGTTGTTTGATGAATTTCCAGATGATTCTTGTCATTTCATCGCCGTCGAGTTCAACGACGGGATTGGCAACTTTGATTTTTTTCATAAGTCGGTGTCCTTTGTGATTGGATTATAGAAGCCCTGAAAATATAGAATGCCCCTGCCGCGATGACAAAGAAAAACAGGGCATCAAAAGGCAAAGTCGGGGCTGGTTGAGGGCCTCGGGTCTCGGGGTGAGATGATCACAAAATCAATTGATCCCGCGATGAGACGCTATTTTATTGATCATAAGTATACAATTTAACTAGATAAATACTGAACACGAAAATTAAAATGATCACACTTGTGAACTTTTTGTGGAGAATGGCGATAAGTAAAGTATCCTGATTTCAGATTGCAGTTCGATACCGATTCAACCCGAAGATTCATCACAGACAGGATGTCGGATTCTTTAACAGGGAGGGACTATGAATAGCAAGACAGTAAAGACAGTAAAGACAGTGATAGCAGGATTTGCCGCATTGAGTATGGTGGGCTGTTCCCAGCAGACGGCTTCGTCCGGGACGGTTTCCACGGCTCTGACCATGACAGGGTCTTCGCAGGCATCGACCATTGCCAAGTACAAGATTGAGCATCCATGGCTTAATCTGTTTATGCCAGCGGCCATGGCGTTACCAGCTCCAGCGATGACGGATGCGTCAGGAGCGAATGTGACCCTGTCCAAGGCCTGGGTGGTGGTGAAAGAGGTGGAGCTCGAGATGACAGAACAAGTCAGTTCCGCTGAGGACGACGGGGCTGAAGACAGCATCGAGTTCAGCGGGCCTTTTGTTGTGGATCTTCTTTCTGCCGCACCGACATCGTTTGGGGTTGCAGAGGTTCCGGCGGGAGTCTATCGCCGCATCAAAATGAAGTTAGAGAAAGACGCCGTTCTGCCGGCAGAGGCACCCATGGGGCTGGCCGGAAACAGCATCTATTTTGAAGCGACTGTGGCGGGCAACCAGCTGACTTATTCGGCGGATGACGGCACCGAATTTAAGATCAGCGGTGCGGGTGGTATCAATCTTGGCGAATCGTCGAATGTTCTGATGGCGATCAAGCTGGCTGATTTGTTCAAAATGATAGATCTGTCGGGGGTGACCTCCAACGTGAATATCACTTCGAGCAACAGAGTCGCGGGTGTGAATCTTTGTCCGCTCATCGACTCTTCAGCGCAGGATTTGTACACATGCTTCCGCAAAGGTCTTGAAGCCGCCGGCAAGCTCGGAAAAGACGATGATGGTGACTGCGAGATCGAAGAGCATGAAGATGAAGTGGAAGACTAATTCAGCAAGGAATTGTTATGGCGACGGTAGTTAAGAAACCTTTGATACAGGAATATCATGACTACCTGGAATTTTTGATAGACTGGATAGACTATCTCAAGGTTCGAGAAAAAGGATTCAGTCTTCGTCAGGTGGCAAAGGAGGCCGGGATGGCCTCCGGCTACCTGCCTATGTGTTTTTCCCGCAAGAGAAAGCTCAGCAAGAGATCCTTTGTAAAGCTGCTGCCCCATCTGATGTTGACACCCAAAGAGGCCAGATACCTGGAGCTTCTTCAGGTGATTGCAGAATCTGAAGATCCAAAGGACCGTGTGAAGGCTCTGACCGAGCTGCAAAGGCTGAAAGACTATCGGGAATCACATCAGTTGGAACTGGAAGTGCATCAGTATTTGAGTCGCTGGTACTATGTCGCGATCAGAGAGCTGGTGAACACAGCGGATTTTAAAGAAGACCCGGCCTGGATTCAGGACAGACTGCGGGGCCGGATTTCCCAGAAGGAAATTGAGGAGGCCTTGGCTTTCCTGGTCCAGTTCAAATTTATTGAAAAGAATGCCGATGGAAAATATCTCGTCGTGCAAAAGCAGCTGGACTGTCACGAAGGGGTCTTTAAGATCTCGTTAGGGGAGTTTCATCGCCAGATGCTCGACTGGGCCAAGGTGTCTATCGAAGAGGTCCCCCGGGCGGACCGACTTCTTTTGGGGCACACGACGGCGATCACCCGTGATCAGTTCGAACTGGTGCAGGGAATTCTAAAAAAGGCCTTGAATGACCTGGAGCGTGTGGAAAATTCCACAGTTCAAAAGGGTATGGAAGTATATCACATTGAGTTGACGGCCTTCCCGTTGACGCAAAATTCCTCTGTAAAAGACGGAAGTGTGGGAGAATAAAGATATGAAATTAGTTTTAACTGCCATCACAGGCGCCGCCCTTATGCTGACCTCCTGTCAGCAAAGCAGCAAGGGTGGCACCAGTACGGGGAATCCTTTGGTCAGCTTTAAGCTGACGGCGTCTTCCGCGCCAGCGACGCTGACAGCGCAGTCGTCACGATTCCGTCTACCTTGGCTGGAGTTTTTGCTGAAGCCGGCGATGGCCTTGCCTCCACCGGCTCTTCAGGATTCCGGGGGGCTTGTGGTCACACTCAGCCACGCGTGGATTGCCGTGAAGGAAGTGGAATTTAAAGCCACAGAGGTCGCCGGTCAGGATGAAGTGGACGGGGACGAGATCAGTTTCGAAGGACCTTTCGTTGTCGATCTTTTGACTTCGCAGCCAGAATCCTTTGGGCAGGCTCGAATTGGCACCTCAACTCTGCGTCGGATAAAAATGCAGCTTCATAATACGGACACGCTTCCAGCGGCGGCTCCGGCGCAGATGCTCAATAAAAGTATCTACTGGAATGGTACGGTCAATGGACATGCCTTCTCGATCTCCAGTCGCGAGGGTTATGAGTATGAGCTGGGTGGCTCCAACGGTGTCTCGTTGTCCGAGAACTCCAGTATTCTGATGAGCATTCAGATTGCGAATCTGTTTAAGAAAATCGATTTGTCCGGCATTTCCAGTGACACAGTGATTGATGAGCAGAATCGTTTTGCTGCTGTTAATCCATGCCCGCTGATTGATGCCTCAGCTTCGGATATTTACACCTGCTTTACCAAGGGTCTTGAGTCCGAGTCCAATGTGGGGCGGGACGATGACGGGGATGATGACTTGGGTGACAGTGACGACACGGTAAAATAGTCTGATAAAAGGGTCGAAAGACCCTTTTTCTATTTTAGCAGTGAACGCTCCAGGAATGCCAGGTGCTGTTCGATCGCCTCGGCCACCGAGGTTCTGCTTTGCAGGCTTTGAAACTGCCCATCGATCATCAATACAGAAAACCCATGAATGCCAGACCAGACGGAGCGAGCGGCGATCAGGGCGTCGGTCTTTCTGAAGACCTGGGATTTCATTCCCTCTTGCAGGCATTCCACCAAAATAGAGAACGAACGCAGGCCGACTTCTTCCAGCTCGGGACGCTGATCTTTGGCGCAGCGAAGTTCCTGGTGAAACATGCTGCGATAGTGGCCGCTATGGGAAAGGGCAAACTCAATGTAAGCGCGCCCCAAGGCGGAAAGCTTCTGACGGGGACTGCGCGCTTTGGCGATTTCAGTGCTGAAGGCCTGATTCAGATTATGAAAACCTTCTTCGGCGATATGGGACAGCAGATCCTGCTTGGATTTAAAATGGCGGTAAACAGCGGTGTGGCTCACTTTGAGGCTTTGGGCGATCTCACGCAAGGTAAAATCGGCTTCGCCTTTTTTTTGAATGATTTCAACGGTCTTTTTAATGGCGGCCGTTTTAAGGTCACCATGATGATATGTCTTAGCCATGAAATAAAGACTAGCACGCACTTTCTATGTTTACAATGGTCACATTAATGTTAACATTGTAAACATGAAGAAGCTCAATGCCTTTTATCGAATGTTGGTCGTTTTTTCCCTGTTAGCACTGGCGGCCAAAGCCGGCGGGCTGCTGGCCACCTGGAATGAGGTCCCATTGTGGATCATGATTCAGGTCTTTTTCTTTGCCGGGGTTAGCCACTTTACGCCGCTTCGCCATGAGTTTGTGAAAATGATTCCGGCCGTGTTTCCGGCAAAAATGCTTTTGGTCTATGTGACCGGAGCGCTGGAAATTCTGGGGGCTATTGATCTGGCAGATCCTGTCACACGCCGTTTTGCTGCCAAAGCTCTGATCGTATTTCTGATTCTGGTGTTCCCGGCCAACTATTACGCCGCCAAGCATGACATCCGTTTCCGGGGAGCCAAGCCTTTGTCGGTTTTGCAGCGAGGGTTGGTTCAGATCGCATTCATTGTGGCTTTGTATATCGGAGGTGTTGCATGAAAAAGATTTTGATCCTGAATGGCCACCCCAATGAGGCTGCCCTTTGTGGATCTTTAGCACAGAAATATTTTGATGGCGCAAAGGAATCAGGCTTTGACGTGAAGCTTGTGCATCTGTCGCGTTTGCAGTTTGATCCGATCCTGCATAAGGGCTATTTGCAGATTCAGGAGCTAGAGCCAGATCTTGTGCAAATTCAAAAAGACATCCTGTGGTCTGAGCACATCGCGATCGTTTATCCCATCTGGTGGGGAACAGTGCCGGCTTTGTTAAAAGGCTTTCTGGATCGGGTGCTACTGCCGGGTTTTGCTTTTAAATACCACAAGAACAATCCGTTCTGGGATCGTCTATTAAAAGGCCGCACCGGCAGGCTGATCATCACGACGGATGCACCGTGGTGGTGGAACAAATTTGTGAACTGGAATCCGGCGATTCATATGATGAAAACCACTGTTTTGGAATTCTGTGGCGTGAAACCGGTGAAGGTCACACAGTTTGATGAAGTGAAAAACAGAAAGGCCCCACAGATTGAGGCCTTCCTGCAAAAAACTTACGAATTGGGAAAGAAGGGGATTTAAGCCCCCTTCCACCGATTACCTTTGCAGACTGAAAGGGTTTTGTAAGCGGGTTTCCAACAGCATGATTTCTGTCTCCAAAGTCTCGAAAGACTTTTCAGGATTTGAATAGCGCACTAGTTTCGGTCCATTGATCGTCCAAGACGCCAATGCAAGCATCATCCTTGTGGATTTGTACGCGAGGTACAGAAGGAAGCTTGTTACTTGACCGGCCTTTTTCACGCTTTCAACAGAAACATCAGCTGAGGTTTCGACGAGACTCATAAAGTATCGTTCGTTTTGGAATTCCCATTCTTTCTTTTTACGCATTAGAGCGTTCATAGCTTCCTCCTCAGGATTAATGATGCTTGCAAAGCGCGGTGGCAAAAGGCCGTTTTGACCGTGCGGATGCAAGAGTTGAAATTTCAGACCATCAGACGAATCGCCCCATGCGAAGGCGCCTGTAGGACTGAAAAAAATTGTTTTGGGTTAAGATCTGAGAATCAGACGCAGCAAAGCGTTTTAATTCTTAGAATGGCAGTTCAATTGTCGTGGGATTGAATCTGAGTACCTATGATTGGATATCAGAGGCCATCCCGATGACTGCGGATCCGTGGTGATTGGATTTATTAATGTTCATCAATTTCATTGATGGCCTCCTTTCAATAGAGTGATTTCAAATATCCGCGAAGATGCTGAAAAAGTAAACTAAATTTTTTGAAATCATTGAGCAGAGTCAGTTCCAAGTTGGAACTTAAATGCGGAATTACGTTTTCTTTGTCAGAGATTCGACAAGTTGTTTGAAATACGGCGGCATTTCTGTGCGTGGATACCATGCAAGCGCCACGGAATAATCCAGATGCAAATCACTCGCAAGAAGACAAAGACTGCCATCTTTTATATAAGGCCGCGCGAATTCTTCGGTCAGAGTGGAATACCCCAGTCCCTGTTGCAGCATGTAGGTCAGCGCATCGATGTTGTTGGCATAGTTACGCAATTTCTGCGCTTTTCCGGCAAGTTTGTACTTCTTTAACAGATCCAGTGTCACCGTATCTTGAGGATCAAAATCAATGATGGGCTCGTTGGCTAAAATATCATCGAGCGTTCTTTTCTTCCACGCCGAAGTTCCCACCAGAACATATCGTTCCGGCGCGAGCGTTTTGGAATCCAGTTCCAGCCCCACTTGATTTGCGGGCAAAGCCCCAATCTGGGCAAAGCCGGTTTTTAGTTTTCCTAAAACACTGTCGGTGTCGGTGATATCAAAGCGCACACGCAGCTTCGGATTCTTTTTCATCACCAAGCTGGCTTTAGGGATGATCCGCGAACGCATCAGCGTGGAAGTTCCACTGATACAGACTTCAAAGAAGCTGGATTCTTTTTTGCCGGAAATTTTAGACAGGGTGTCCCCTTCGAGATCGCGGGCCACCTGGACATAGCGCAGAAGGGATTCCCCTTCCTGGGTCAGACGCATGCCTTTACGGGAGCGGGTGAACAGCGTCACACCCAGTTGCTTTTCCAAGCTCCGGATTCGTTGGGTCACCCCTGTCTGGGTGAGATTTACCATTTTAGCAGCTTCCAGGACCGTGCCCTTTTGGACGACGGCCCAGAAAGCTTCAAGGGAAGGGCTCAGTAAACTCATTTAAAATCATAGTAAAATGAAATATATGAATTATACAAATACTTTGTTTGAAAATAATTTCGCCTCCAACAACGTAGGAGGTTGTCATGAAATTAAAGTCTTTGATGGTTCTTTCAGGTTTGATTCTTTCCACGACAGCGGCGCAGGCAGATTGTTTCCTGGATCGCGCCAGCAGCTATCAGTGTTACTTCCCGAAGCAGATCACCTGCACGAAAGAAGCGGACCCGGCCACTGGCAGCAACCTGCAGCAGTTGTTTGTAACTTTCGATGATCAAGGAAAAGTGGCTTACGATCTTTCAACGTGGATTGCCGGGAAATGCCCAAGCCGTAATTGTGGCAGCGAGGTTCAATACACGAAGGAAGGTTCCAGCGACGAGCCAGGAAAGACCGGCAGCGTGAACAACTACAACAATCAACAGCTGGTTTTGAATGTTGCCAACAGCAATGGCCTTGAGTTCCTGATGATCTTGGAACAAAAAACGCCACAGGCTTTGCAGTCCTTTTTCCCAATGACTTTGAAGACTTTGCAGGTTCAAGGCGCAGAACTGGCCGGAAAAGGCACAAAGTGGTCGTGCCACTAGTTTGCTGACCGGATTATCCCACGACAAAGTGGTATTTCGGGGCTTCCGAGTCGCGGTTTAAAGGGTCTTTTTGACAAAAGACTTGGAAAACCGTCAACTGATTCAGGGGACAAACTAAGGCCGATGCCTTTATAGTGGCCTCGGGTTTTAGTTTGGACAAAGGAGTCCCGGATGAAAAAACTTTTAGCAGGTGTCTTTGGTGTTGTGGCGATGAGTCTGTCGGCTCAAGCGGCTAAGAAGGCGTCGAACTGTGAAGTCACGGGACTTGTGGATCGTATGACCTGCCCTTACTTGGAAAAGCTGGTGTCCGGTCCGCACCTGACTCGTCATGTGAAATACTCCCTGCCCAAGGGAAAAACGCCGAAAGCGGGATGGCCCACGGTCATTCTGTATCAGGGCAGTCTTTTCCCGGTGGAGTTTTCCCGCAGCAGTCTGATGATTGCTGGGGGTTATAACGAAATCCGTCTGATCCAGACACTGCTTGATTCCGGCTTTGCGGTGATTGCTCCGCCGGCGATTGAAGGTGTGGCATGGATGACGAATATCGTGGGCATTGATTATGACACTTCTGAAGACTTCTATTTCGTGGAAGAGCTATTAGTAGCCATGGGGAATGGGGAATTCGGGAAGTTGAACATGGATCGTCTGTATGCCACAGGGATCTCCAGCGGTGGATATCATTCCAGCCGTATGGCGGTGGCCTTCCCGGGGGTGTTTAAAGCCTTGGCCGTTCACTCGGCATCTTATGCTGATTGCGGTGGACCGATGTGTTTTGTTCCGGCGCAGGTGCCGGAAAATCATCCACCAACAATCTTCCTGCACGGCCGATTGGATCCGGTGGTTCCAGTGCGCACGATGTATCCGTATCACGAGACTCTGAAAAATCAGGGTGTTGAAACCGAAATGTTCGTCAGCCCTTGGGCTCGTCACGAATGGCTGGAAGAAGCTCCCGAGCTGATCACCAACTGGTTCATCAACCATAAATAGTTGAAATAGATATCATTCAATTAACAAAAGCCAGGCGTCACAACCTGGCTTTTGTCGTTTTTTTACTGATCAATCACAAGCAGATTGTCTTCATCTTGTGCCTTGTGGGTCTTGGTGGGTGTAAGGTTGCAGCTATCCCAGAAAAAGGACGACCGAACTTTTTCTTCAGTTCAACCTAGGCTTCCAAATTCAAACCAAACCAAGACGAGGAGGTCTTTATGAAAGTAAAAAATATTATTGCGGGCTTAGTATTCCTGGCGGCGAACTACGCGGTGGCGTATCCGATGGTGGGGGATAAAGTGGAATGGAAGGGCACGGTAGTTGGTACTGATGGCACTTCTACAGAGGTGTTGGGTTCTAAAGAAGTTCTTGAGCAGGATCCAACCACAATGAAGTGGCTGGTGAAATCCTGGTACAAAATGGGCAAGTGGGAAAAAATGGAAACGAAGTACGCTAAAAAAATGTGGACTCCGGAAAAGTGGACCACTGTCCAGACAAATTGCGTGGCAAGGGGAGGAATGCTTGAGGACGTGACCGTTCCAGCGGGCACCTTCAGCACTTGTAAGTTTACGAAGTCTGACGAGGACTTTGTAGGCCTTGGCAAGCATGATGATGACGATGATGGAACCATGACAATGTGGATGGGGGATGTTCCATTTGGCGTGGTGAAAGTCATGCACACAGGGGACAAAGGAACAAAAACGATCGAGTTGAATACCGTTACTTTGGGCCAGTAAGAGCCTGACTTTCAATTTCAAGAGCCGCTTTGTGCGGCTCTTGTTTTATAACAGCAAGGACATGATTTTAAAGGCCACCCGGGAAGAGTTCTCTAAACTAGAGTCAGCAACATCACTCTAACCGAGGAGCCAGTTATGAGAGACGAACTACAGACTGCTCGCCGCAATTTTCCACGGGCAGAATACCAACTTGTGAAAGACAGTTTCCCGGAAACCCTTCATCATCTTTCGCCGACAAGATTAAATGAACACATCGAACGCTGCCAAAAGCTGATTCAAAGCTATCGCGTGCGCCTGAGCGATAAAGAAAGCCTTCAGCACGCGTGGAGAGGACCGGACGAAAAGATCGGCAGTGCGCGATTGATTCGTTATCGCATGAATGAGCTGAATGCCTGTCTTAGAAAATTCCGCTCGCAACTGAAAAGATCCAAAAAATCCGCCGCAGGTCGTGGCAAGTCAGCTAAAGCCGCCATTTCTGCAAAACCCGTCAGAAAAGCTGTTTCCGCTAAACCAACCAGAAAGACGGCAAGTAAACGAATCAGTGCCCCTAAATCGGCTTCAGCCAAAAAAGCCAAGTCTTCTTCACTAACTCGTTCAGCGAAAGCCAAACGCACGATGAGTGCGAAGATGAAGTCCAAACCATCAATCCGCATGAAAAAAGCGGGAACATCCAAAATCATCAAAGCCAGTGGCGTTAGAAAAAGACCGGCATCAACAAACGGCAAACAACGTCGCGAGGCCACTATAGATGAGTTGAGCTTTGCACCCAAATCAGAGGAGCAGTTCTCAAGAGCCATGACTCAGCAGCCGAAAATGCGTCTGCCAAGAAAGAGCCTGAAAAAAGGCGGTCAGGCCCTGCATGGTCGTCAGGCCAGCGAAATCCTGCCTTCAAATTCCATCAATCCAGCTTTGCGCCGTCGTTGATTGTCGGCGCAATGAGCAAATGAAAGAGGCCCTATCCTGAATAAGATAGGGCTTTTTTTATGAGATGGAATTCCTATTGATTTCAGAGGAATTCTTGGTTGGAATACCCGCAAAGTGGGGGTTAGTTATGAGGAATTTCATGGTCATTATCTTTATGTTGGCGTTTAGTTGTTCAGGCTATTCTGAAGAAACGACCACCAAGGTTCCCGTGCCCGAAGGTTTTGGAACCATGGAAATGGAAGGGATGCCTGCTGAGCTATCAAAAAAAGCCAAATCCAAGGTTACTTTTTCTTCCAGTTGTATAGACATCACCGGGCGCACCATCAAGGAAGGTGAAGCCGGATATGAAACCTGTCTGAGTGATGTGAAGTTAAAATCCTTAAATAATAGCAAGGCCGACAATTCGAAATCACAAAATTCCGGCCCGCAAATGAATATGAACTTCAACGTTGGCGATTAGGAAGTCGACGCTGAGGCAGTAGCTTATCCGATTTTCCAGGCGATCTTTTCCAAGGCTTCAACTTCCTCGGCCCAATAAGTGTATTTATTGTACTCGGGGAACAGTCTTGGGAAGCTTGGATCGGTCCAGCGTTTGGCGATCCAGCCAGCGTACATGATGATGCGAAGCCCTCGCAGCATCGGAATCCATGACCACTGATGATCCGGGAATTCGCGCAGTTCTTCATAGCCTTGAATGATCTGCATGCGCTCGTCATCCAGACTGTCTTCGTCCCCGGATAGCAGCATCCAGAAATCCTGAATGACCGGGCCGTTGACGAAATCATCGAAATCCACCAGGAAGAACTCTTTGCCGTTGTTCAGCAGATTCCCCTTGTGGCAGTCGCCGTGGATGCGAATAAATTCAGACGTGTCGAAGCTGTCATCGATCGCATACAGAATATCTTCCGCCGCGATGTTGTAGCGATCGCGCAGTTCCGGGGTGATCCAGTCCTGCAAATGGTCCAAAGTTTCCCAGCCGCCATAGTAGCTTGTATCCAGCACCGGACGGTGCGGAGCAGGCTTTCTGGCGCCGACGTTATGAACCTGCGCCATCAGGCGGCCGACCTTATGCAGTTCTCCGGATAAAAATTCTTGCGGCATACGGCCCAGAACTTTCGGGAAAAAGGCGACGTACATGCCGTCGACTTCCTGCAAAGTCGAATCATGACCTTGTAAAAGGGGCGCTACTGCGGGGATGCCTTCAGCTTTCAATGAAAGAAGAAATTCATGCTCTTCCAGGATGGCTTCTTTGCTCCAGCGCTGGGGGCGATAGAACTTGGCGATGACGTTGTTGCTTTGAGCGTCCGGCGTACAAGGCTGTTCCAGCTTGATATCAAAAACGCGGTTTTCATAGGAATTCAGCTGCGTGAATTCGCCGGTAGGATAAAAGCCCGCGTGTTCGGCTGCCAGCAGCACTTTTTCGGGGTCCAGACTGTAAAAAGAAGAGCTTTTATCCATTATCAGATCTTGCCAGTTTTTAAGGCTTAAGTCATTCTCTGACTGATGAGCGGCAAAGAAACTTTTCTCTTCGCAAAATGGCCTGTAGAGGTGCATCGACGGAACTTTCGTCGCTCGGTTTCCATTTATCTTTATCCTAATAAACCCATCAAAGTGGTTGCGGCGAAAAGCACGCCTCAGAAGGTCATCGTTGATTTTCTGATGACGAAAAAAGACTGGATTGAAAAGAACTTTGAAAAGTTCCAGGAAATCGCCGAAAAGTTTCCGGATAAAAAGATCAAAGCCTATGAAAACTTCCCTTTCAAAGGCAAAGAACGAAAACTGAAAGTGGTCATCACCCTTCACAAAAAGACCTTTGTGTCGGTGACGGACGAACACCTGCTGCTTCACATTCCAAGAAACGACTGGAGTGCCAGTTCCCTGATTGAAGAGCATCCGACCGCCCTCAAAGAAATCCGCCACTTCTATAAACGCGAAGCCGTGGATTTCTTAAGTGAACGCGTGAAGTTCTGGGCCGGAGAAATGAACCTGCATCCGTCACAAGTCAAATTCCGCGAACAAAAGACCCGCTGGGGCAGTTGCTCTTCGCGTAAGGTGATCAACTTGAATTGGCGTCTGATTGTGTTTACCCAGGAAATCATCGACTATGTGATCGTGCATGAGCTGGCCCATTTGCAGCACATGAACCATTCCAGTCACTTCTGGGGCTTGGTCGAAAAGTACGTTGAAAACTATAAGGACATCGTCAAAACGATGAAGGAATCCCAGTATCTGGTGGAATTCCTTTCCGAGACTTAGCTAGTAAATGCCGTTGCTGGTTTTTTTGCGCATCAGTTGCAGGGCCAGCAAAGTGCCGACATAACCCACACAGGCACCAAAGATAATATCGCTGACAAAGTGGTCATGCACCACCACACGGGTCAGACAAATCAGCATCGCAAACGGAATCCAGAACCATTTAAAGCGCGGAAACGCCACACTCAGCATGGTTGCCACCGTGAAGATCACCTGCGAATGGCCGGAAGAAAACGAATGCCAGTGCCAGTGAGTCGTAAAATGATCAAAGACGTAGGGATCGAAATCCGGTGTCTTGTGTGGACGCTGACGGCCCACTGTGAACTTAATAATGTGCGTGATCACGCCAGCCACGAGCAAAGCCACAAAGAAATTCAGAGCCCAGCGGCGATAGTAGTCCACGCGGTCCAGATGTGTTTGCAGGAAGCTGAGACGCGGGCCGATCCATTTGCAGAAGATCCACACCAGCAAAGAACCCACGAAATAGTACTCGGACAAAGCGATGTCCGTCAGGATGCGGGCCGGGGCGCGGATCAGGCCTTTGACTTCTTGTTCAGCAAAATACAAAGAAGCTTGTTGATCCACGAAGACCAAGGCCAAACCAGCCAGGGCCAGGGCGATCAAGGTGACTTTAAGAATATGTCGAATCAGTTTTTTAGGGTCGCTCAGAAGCTCGCCGAATTGTTGTACAGGCATGTAATTCCTTCTAAAAGCCAGTCTAAAACCTATCTGTATTGAAATACAAGGCCTGATGAGGGGTGACGAAATCTGGCCCGAGCCTTGCTAAAGGTCCTTTCTGAATTGGTTTATAGAAAGAATACTTGGAGGTTTCTCATGTTACCAATGCTTCACAAGCATACAATCATTACGGCCGCTTTGCTGGCTTCTTTGTCTCTTACTGCGTGTGGTAAGAAAAAAGACGTATTCAGTGAGCCTAAAAAAGAGGCGACTCAAACTGACTCTAATAAGACAAGCGACACCAACGATAAATTGGGTGGCGGTCTTCCTGATCCTGCAGATCCTAATGCCGGCAAACCTCAACCACTTCCTGGTAAACAGCCGACAACTCCGACGCCTCCTCCTCCACCAAAAACTCCCGAGGCGCCTCAGACTTCCAATCCGACACCTCCGCCGGCTCCGGTTCCAACGACTCCGCCGCCAGTGGTGGGCACTCGTCCCGCTCCGGCTCCAGGCACGAATGTGATTCCTGGTGACTATAACGAGAAAGATCCCAACAGTCTTAATCGTGACAACCTGACAAAACGTATGACTGGTGGCGTGACTGAGGACGGTCTGGTTTATACTTCTTCTTCCACCGATGAGCTTTTGAACTATCTAAGAGCTCGTAACGAAAAAGTGGGCTATGAAACTCGTCGTTTGAACAACGAAGCGGCGGCTTCTGTTCAGTCTGCGAAAATGTCTGTGGATGGTTTGTCTGGTGATGTGATCATCACTTTGAAAATCAAAGAGGGCAATGACGTTAAGGTATACAACGTCGCAGGTTCTTCCGGCGAAGGTGCAGCAACACCTGTAAGATCGGTGCGCGCTGGTAACGGCGAACGTTCCACAGGCGCTCGCGCTTTGGAAGGCACTGTGAAATGTGTGGACCTGGATGGCGGTTGCGAAACGACTTTTGCTCGCTTGAAAATCGGCTCCAGCCCCACTTCTGCGATCATCAATATCGTGTTCAGAAATTCTTCTGCTGACTTGTTCTTCAAACTTCCAGGCAACTACTCTGACAACCCAGAGTATCTGGTTCTGCGTGAGTTCATGAGAAACACTTACTTGAATGAAAACACTCAAGATAAAGTGAAGTCTGTGAAAATGTCCTCTTTCGAAGTTGTAAACGGCCGTTCCGGTTTCACAGTTATGATGAAAGGTGGCAACAGCGAGTTGTTGGCTTTCGCCGGTCCGTTGCTGGCTCCTGAGGCGGGTACGGGTGTGAACATTCCTCTTTCCCGTATCGCGAAAGATCAGGAAGACACTTTGGATTTGATCTCTTTGAACAACACCAAACTGACTTATGCTAACTGGATCGGTGAGGCTCGCCTTGTCGCCAACAACGGTTTGGGTCAGGTTCGTTTGGCTTTGAAAATGAGAAAACGCGCCACTTATGCTCAAGATCAGTTCGCGATCACGTTCATGCGTAAGATCAAACCTATCGTTGATCTTACTGATGACAACTTGAAATAGTCCCTAAAAGAACCCTTTCGAGGGTGGTTAATGTGTTGAGGGTCACTGATACTCCAAGGTCAGTGGCCCTTTTTTCGTTTTTCAGGGTCATTTTGGCCTCCAAAGGGTTGGTACGCAGGTTGCTTTAAGGGTCGGTGGGGGAACTTTCTAACCACTTGGGGGACATAATGACTCTAAAAAACAGCCTTTTAATTTCGTTTGCCGCTATTACTTTATTCGCCGCTGCTGCTGAAGCCTATATCGTGCCGGGTGGTTCTCGTCCGGGCCCAGCTCCCATTCCAGATGTCGGCCCTGGCTTCCCAGGTGATTTCGGACCGGGCGGTGATTTTGGACCAGCTCCGGGTTATCCGGGGGATGACTTCGGTAATGGCGGTGGTTATGGCCGTCAGGAACGTAAAGTCATCTATTTGAACCGTCGTGTGAACAACGAAACCTTGCACCTTCGCCAGTTGGCGGGGATCGGTGAAAACTATCGTGGTTATGTTGTTGAGTCCGTGGAAGCGGAATTCCGCAGCAGCGGTTACAACACGGAAGTCATTTTGCTGACCGATGGCCGTCGCGAGGAAAGTGTTTATTCTCCTCAAGGTTCTGTTTTGCTTCGCCCGCAGTATCGTGCGGTTTTGGGTGAAGACATCCGCACTTTACAACTAGAAATCCGTGGCAATGCCCAGCTTGAATCCGTCACTGTAAACTTGCGTGAGCAGGATTCATACAATCCTCCAGGTCGTCCTGAGCGCACAATCGACGTGCCGTTGTATGTGAACCGTCGTTTGTACGGGAATGACCGTTTGGATCTGGGCATGTACCTGGATATGAACCGCTACCGTGGTTACAGAATCCAGGCGATCGAAATCGATGCGAATGCTGTCTATAATGTGGCGCTGATGGATCTTTTGATCAACGGCTTCAACCAGGGTCAAACCATCCAAGTGGATCGTTACGGTCGTCGCCAGACTGTGTACCCGCAAAATGCTGTGATCGGTCAGAGCGCTTCCAGCATCGTGCTTTACACTCGCGGGGACTTGGATGTTCGCGGGGTGACTTTGAAGTTGTCCCGTCGCTAATCACTGAACGTTTTAAAACTTAGACTCTAGCATTGGGGCTCCATCAGGGGTCCCTTTTTTTATGCCTTGCAATAAGTTAAGGATCTTTGCGCCAAATCCGCTTGTTTTGAGGATTCAAATCAGGTGAACTAGTTTGAGTGCAAAGGAGAACCATTTCTATGCAAAACCGCCAGCCAGAGTTTAGCAAAGGCAAAGAAATTTCAATGGGTTCGCTAGTTCCGCCCGTATTATCTGATTACATGAACTATCGCCAGTTCTTGGCGGACTTCTATCTGTTTAAACGTAAGGCTTCCAAAGGCTCTTTGCGTGCATACACGTATGCCGTGTTTTCTGCCGCTGCGAATATCAAATCCCCGAATTACTTGAAAATGATCATCGAAGGAAAAAGAAATCTTTCCGACGACATGATCGGCAAGTTCGGTAAAGCCCTGGGCTTTATGAAAGATCAGACGGAAGAATTCCGTTTGTTGGTTCAATTCACGCAAGCGATGGATCCGGCTGAACGCAACATGTACCTCAAGAAATTGAGCGAACACCGTGTGGCGGGGAAACTGAAATCCGGCGAAATCGATCGCAAGACCTGGGAAAAAGTTCCGAACTGGGTGGCGTGGATCATTTACGCCATGATCGATCAAGACGGTGTGTCTTTCGATACAGCGACGCTGAAAAAGCTTCTGCGTGGCAAGGCTTCTGAAGATGAAATCGACAATGCGCTGACCACTTTGATCACTTCCGGCGATCTTCGTCGTGACGAAGTGACCGGTGAACTGAAAAAAGCCCGCAGCCTGACTGAATCCCCGGAAGAAATCCCGGTGGCTTTGGTTCGCAAGCTGCAATCCCAACTGATGTACCTGGGCCTTGAATCCCTGTACCAGGATCAGCCGACCGAGCGTGAGTTCGGTACGTTGACTCTTTCTTTGACCAAGTCCGAATTTGAAGAGATCAAATTCAAACTGCGCCAGATGAGAAAAGCCCTGCACAAGGACAACTCAATCGCACGCATGAAGGACAAGGGCGAAAGAGTTTACCAGTTGAACATCCAACTGTTCCCGGTGACCAACGCGGTGGAATCTGCAGTGAAAGCACCAGCGATGAAGTCGGCTTTGGACATCCAGGTTGAAACTCCGATCGTGGAGACGACCCCTGTGGAGGCTCCGGTGATGATGGCTGAGGCAGCCCCGGTGGTTCCTCAAGCAGCGGCTCCGGCTGCCCCTGTCAGCGCTAAAGAACAGAAGAATGAACGCTCCAATGTGAGCTCTCTTGCCGCAACTGCAGCGTCCGCTGCCGACCTTTTCCGTTAATTCTGCACAATCTAAGGGCTGTCATTGAACGTGACAGCCCCTCGGATAAATTTAAGATTCTTAAATTTTGGTGTCAGTTTTGCCCCATTTTTCAGCCAACAATGTGGATAACTCTGTGGAATAGCCCCATAAATGGTGGATATCTCAACCGTTTGGCGTAAATTGTCCCTTGCTAACGTTAGGATCTGGTTAGGATGACACCACCCAAGCAAGACAAAAGTCCTGCGTCACGAAAAATTTAATCGTTGAAAACAGGGGTGCAAATGGGAAGGATAACCGGTTTTCATTTGCCCGAAACTAAGGGACAATGAAGACGATGTGTTCACACACTATGGGGGCGTACTGGCTTCGACGTGGGTGCTGAAGCATAAGGAGCATACCGGGGCGGATGAGGACCTCGTTAAAAACGTCCACTTTGTAATTGGCAACGATTACGCACTTGCAGCTTAATTAAGCAGCACGATCAACCTTGTGGTGGTTCCGCACTTGGATTGATCGTCATTTAGGGACCTCGGCGTGTTGGGTTTTCTCCAGCAGACATGCTTAAATTTACTGGGGGAGAGGTCTTAGGGATTTTGTCTGTGGAAGCCCGAGGACCAATCTAAAACACTGACTAAGTATGTAGCGCCTTATCGTGGATCATTTGCGGACGGGGGTTCAATTCCCCCCGCCTCCACCAAATTTCGAATATAGAACTGCCCCTTGTGGGCTTTTTCTATTTTTTTAATATAAACAGATACATACGAAGAAGAAGCTTGATCTAGGTATTTGATAGACATTAGCGGAAATTACCCGAAATTTCTCGAATTGCATGCATTTGTAGTTTTATATGAACTACAAGTTTCTCAGTAACTACATTTCTATTTTGATTCTAAATTAGATTTAAACTTACCGATATAAGTCTTGGTATTTTATAGTCATTGTTTGTCATGGGCTACAACTTAAGGTCATAATTAAACACAATTTAAATTTGGAGAGGTTTAGTGGAACAACCTGAAAAATGGCTTTCAGTGGTCGAAATTGCTGCCCATTTAGGTATTTCAAAAGAGACAGTTTATCGCTGGCTTGAGAGAGGAAAAATCCCTGCTCATAAAGTTGGGAAGCAGTGGAAGTTTAAAGTTAGCGAAGTGGATGCCTGGGTCAAAAATGGAGGGGCTAGTGAGTAGCGATGAATTTAATGAACAGATAGCACTAGAAAAATTTGAGCATTTAGCAACTCAACTTAAATCACATCTGTATGATCGCCACGCAGATTTTAATTCGCAGTTTGATGAAACTTATATTACTGAATATGGCGAAATTAACATTGCTGGGAATAAAGTTAAGCCGAGTCAGATCCTTTTCTACTTCTATAATGACGAATACAAACAACAGATGAAGATGTCGTTAGAAGAAAGGTTCAATGAAATACTATCATTGGAAACTAACGAAGATCGAATAAACGACCTAATACAATTAGTAAAAAATAAACGAGTTGTCCCCTTCGTCGGAGCTGGTTTGACTGTTAGTTGTGGAATGCCGACATGGACTTCATTTCTAAATGATCAAGCAACAGAAAATGAATTAGATCTAGAAATGTTCAAAAGTCTTATAAGTAAAGGGCACTATGAGAACTGTGCAGATTTGCTACTAGAACAGATGACTGGACCTCGTTTTAACGAACGATACAAACATTCTTTCACACTGAGACAGTCTGTGGTTGGTCCAATTAAATATTTACCAACAATATTCACTAATGGAGTAATAACGACAAATTTTGATGAAGTGTTGGAAAAAACTTACGCATTAAAATCAAGGCCGTTGGATGCAATAACTGACGACTGGATGACTCATGTTAAAAAAGGCAACAATTTTATCTATAAGATCCATGGCACAATTGAAGGGACTGCTAATCGAGTTCTCACAAAGAATGAGTACGACTCAAAATATGGCGAAAATGGTTCTGTAAATCTTGAAAGAGTTTTGCCAAAATTTTTGAGAGCCTGTACTGAGTCATTTAGTTTGATGTTTGTGGGATGCAGCCTAACTTCTGACCGTACTTTTCAAACACTAAAAAAAATTAATTCAGATTTTGGTATGACTACGACACATTTTGCTATTCTTCAGAAGCCAGAAGATAGAGCAAAAAGAAATCAACGCGAAAAAGAGCTTGTCGAGGCCAATATTTTCCCCATTTGGTTTGAAGCTGAAAGATACGAACAAGTTGAACTAATTTTAAATTATATAAAATTGAAATTTGAAGGAATTTTATGAGCAAAGTTACACAAGACGAAATAAATAAAATCCTATGGGATGCCTGTGACACTTTTAGAGGCGTTGTCGATGCGGGTGAATATAAGAACTATATCTTAACAATGCTTTTCATTAAATACCTCTCAGATACTTATGAAGAAAAATATGAAGAGTATGAGAAACAATTTGGCGGAAATGAGTCCCGAATAAAGCGAGCTTTGGAAAAAGAAAACTTCGTATTGCCAGTTGGATGTCACTTCAAAGATATCTATGCGCAAAAGGAAGAAAAGAACATTGGTGAGATAATCGATATTGCATTAGAGAAGATAGAAAAAGCGAATAAAGAAAAACTTGAGAATGTATTTAGAAATGTAAGTTTTAATTCAGAAGCGAATCTTGGGAAAACTAAAGACAGAAACGCAAGATTAAAGCATCTATTGGATGACTTTAACAATCAAAAGCTGAACATGAGGAAGTCAAATATTGGCGATCTTGATGTGATTGGTAATGCCTATGAGTATTTGATTGCTAACTTTGCGGCAGGTGCTGGGAAAAAAGCTGGCGAATTCTATACTCCATCAGAAGTATCTCAGCTTTTAGCAAAGCTCGTTGCGCCACAGAAGGGAAATAGAATCTATGATCCGACCTGTGGCTCAGGTTCACTATTAATTAGATGCGCAGAGCAGTTGACCAAAAAAGGTGAAAATGATTTTCAAATCTATGGCCAGGAAATTACTGGAGCTACCTGGGCCTTAGCAAAAATGAATATGTTTCTCCATGGATTTGACCGATCAGTGATAGAAAACGGCGACACTATTAGAAGTCCGCTTCATCTTGAAGATGATACAATAATGAAGTTCGATATCGTTGTCGCAAATCCTCCATTTAGTCTTGAAAAATGGGGTATTGAAGAAGCTAAAAATGATCCTTATGATAGATTTTCTTATGGCATACCACCGCAAAGCTACGGTGAACTTGCATTCGTTCAACACATGATCGCTTCATTAAATGAAAATGGTAAGGCCGCAGTTGTATTGCCACACGGCGTACTCTTCAGAGGTTCATCTGAGCAAAAAATTAGAGAAGGTATAATTAAAGGCACTGATGTACTAAAGGGTGATCTTTTGGAGGCTGTAATTGGTTTACCTACTAACCTATTTTTTGGAACAGGTATTCCTGCTGCGATTATGGTTTTAAATAAGAACAAACCCGTAGAGCGGAAAGGAAAAGTTCTATTTATAAATGCAGATCTTGAATTCCAAGAGGGTAAGAATCAAAATAAGCTTAGAGTTAGTGACATTGATCACATAGTTAAAAATTTCAAAGAATTTAAGACAGAGAATTTATATCGACACGAAGAGAAGCATTTTTCCCGTGTAGTTGACGTTCGGGATATTGAGGACAATGAGTTTAATCTCAATATCCGTCGATATGCTGATACATCTCCACCGCCTGAAATATTTGATGTGAAGGCAATACTTCATGGTGGAATACCCAGGCGTGAAATCGAAGATGGTTATATCCAAGACATCATCGATGGGTTTGATATTTCAATTATATTTGATGAAAGAGATAGAGATTATTACGTATTTAAAAAGGAAATAGATTCAAAAGAGAAGATTCGAGAATTAATGGGAGATGTCGACCAGTCCATTATCCTTCAATTTGAGAGGTGGTGGGACAAGTATTCAACGACTTTACGAGGTATTGAATCTCAAATCACTGAAGCAGAGAAGGAAATAAACTCCATTCTTAAGGTATTGAATTATGAGTAGTTTTCCTGCTGATTGGGATAAACACATCTTAGATGAGTTGTTAGAAGATAATTTTAATATTACCTATGGAGTGGTTCAACCTGGGGATGAAGCACCAAATGGCGTTAAATTTATTAGAGGGGGAGATTTTCCAAAAGGAAAAATCGAAGAAAATAAATTAAGGACCATATCTAAAGATATCTCCGAGTCCTATAAGAGAACAGTTTTGAATGGTGGTGAGCTATTAGTCGCTTTAGTTGGTTACCCTGGGACAGTTGCAGTCGTTCCGAGGTCATTAAGAGGAGCGAACATTGCAAGACAAACCGCTCTGATCCGCCTTGCTCCAAAATATTTAAATACATATGTGAAATATTTTTTAGAGTCTGATTTCGGGCAGGGAGAAATTTTGCGTGGAAGTTTAGGTTCTGCTCAGCAAGTTATAAACTTGAAAGATTTGAAGCTGGTTCAAGTCTATACACCAAAGATTGATGAGCAAAAGAAAATTGCAGAATTTCTCACATCAGTAGATAAAGTCATTGAGCTGACCGAAATTGAAATCGAAAAACTCCAAAATCTTAAAAAAGGGATGATGCAAGATCTTTTATCAAAAGGGATTGGTCATTCAACAACTATTGAAAGCGCAGTGGGTCCAGTTCCAAAATCGTGGTCGATCGAAGTATTATCAGATTTAGTTCTAAAGGGTCGAAAAATTACTTATGGAATTGTACAACCAGGCTCATACGATGAAAGAGGTGTTTTGCTTGTCAGAGGTCAGGACTATATAAGCGGTTGGGCAGAAGCAGGCGAAGTTTTTAAGGTTTCTGTTGAAATTGAAAAAAAATTTGAACGGGCAAGATTGAATGTTGGTGATGTTGTTATTTGTATAGCAGGTGCGGGAGTTGGGGCAGTGAACGTAGTACCAATGCGATTTAACGGCGCAAATATTACCCAGACAACTGCAAGGGTTTCTTGTGATGAAAAAAAGATTTTGGGTAAGTACTTGTACTATTACCTACAAGAGGGCACAGGCCTAAAGCAAATCCAAAAGTATATCAAAGGTTCTGCACAGCCTGGGCTTAATTTGAATGACGTTGAAAAATTTCTTATCAAGGTGCCACCATTAGCTGAACAGTCGTCTATAGTTAAAGCTTTAGATTCAGTGGAATTGAAAGTAGAAAATACAAAGGTCTTATTGGCGAAATATCAGAGTCTAAAAAAAGCCCTCATGCAAGACCTTCTCACTGGAAGAGTTCGAGTAAAAGTATAAACATGGAGTAAGAAATGGATTCAGTACTATTCAAGGAACGAATAGCTTCACAAATACCAGCTGTAAAACTACTGATCAACTCAGGGTATGAATATCTTACTCCTAATGATTGCATTTTAGAGCGTGGTGATACTGATACTGTACTATTAAAGACGACGCTAAAGAAAGCGCTTTTGCGGATTAACTCATTCGAGCATGAGGGTAAGCGTCTTCCGATCCCTGAAAATCTAGTCGATGAGGCAATTAAAGAACTCACTGATTGGTCAAATACTAACCTGCGAACTGATAACAAAAATCTTTTCTACCATCTTCTAAATGGAAAGGGTTTGAGCTTTCTATTTAATGGGATCAAAAAGAGTGCTCATTTGCATTTCTTTGACTTCATAAATATCGAAAATAATATTTTACAAGTCACCGAAGAGTTTTCTGTTCAAAGAAATGGACGAAAACAACATTATATTCCCGACATTGTGATCCTCATAAATGGACTACCTCTGGCTGCAATCGAATGTAAGAAGCCAGGGTTGCCAGATGCGGTAAAAAAAGGAATCGAACAACAACTAAGAAATCAAAACAGAACTGGAATCACAAAGTTCTATTTGTTTCAGCAAATTCTCGGCTCAGTCGCTGGGAGCACGGGTGCCAAATATGGCACTATTGGAACGTCTGAAGAGTTCTGGGCCATTTGGAAAGAATCCAAATACGACTCAAAAGAAAGTCTTTTAAAAAAATTAGTGAATCAGGAGATTGATAGTAAAGTTAAAGATAAGATTTTTGAATTTAGAGCATACTCAGATAGAAGGGCAATGGAGGTCATTTGGGATAGCGGGTCTCGCGAAGTAACAATACAGGATCAATGTATTCACTTCGTCTTTCGGCCTGATCGCCTTCTTGACATTATTCAAAACTTTATTATTTTTGAAAACGACACAAAAATTGCTCCAAGACACCAGCAATATTTTGCAGTTAAAGAGAGTTTAAAAAGAGTCCAGACCATTAAAGAAGATGGGGCAAGAGATGGTGGTGTAATATGGCATACAACGGGCTCGGGCAAGTCGTATACCATGGTAATGCTGGCGAAGTCTTTGGCGGATGCAGTTGAATTTAAAAGCAAGAACGCAAAGATTATTGTGGTAACAGATCGAGTTGATCTTGACGAACAAATTACAGAGACTTTTGAGAAATGCGGAAAGGCTCCTGTTCAGGCGAAGTCTGGCGAACATCTATCAGAGTTAATCCAGTCGAGAGGATATAGTGTTTTAACTACAATCATTGATAAGTTTGAATCAGTAGCAAAATCTCATAAAGTTACTGATGAATCAGAAAATGTATTTGTACTTGTTGATGAGGGGCATCGATCTCAATTTGGAGAGACTCATGCTCTGATGAAAAATACATTTAAAAAAGCAGCATTTATTGCCTTCACTGGCACCCCCATTCGGAAAGTAAAAAAGGACGAGGCAGTAGCTAAGTCTACCGAGGTACAATTTGGTGAGTTTATACACAAATACACCATGGAGAATGCGCTCGAGGATGGTGCGGTTTGCCCAATTGTTTATGAAGGGCGGATGGGGGAACTTAATGGTAACAAAGATCAGTTGGACCGATGGTTCGATAGAGTGACTAAGGACCTAAATGAGGAGCAAAAAGCAGCTTTAAAGAAGCGCTTTAGCATGGAAGAGGAAATTCTAAAGGCCGACGATCGAATACGGGCGATTGCTCTTGATATTAAAAATCATTACCGAGAGAACTTTCGTCAGGAGGGGGAGCCAACGAAAGACTTCATGAAAGGTCAGCTTGCAACCAATACTAAAGGCGAAGCCCTAGCCTATAAGAGATATCTCGATGAATTTGGAATCAGAACATCATTGGTAATTTCACCGCCTGAAATGAGGGAGGGTTCTAAGTCAATCGAAGATGACGATAGGCCCGAGGTTGTAAAGTTCTGGGATGAGTGCATGAAAAGATATGGTAGTGCCAAGAAGTACCAAGACACCATTATCGATAATTTTAAGAAAGACGATGTGCCTGAAATTTTGATTGTTGTCGATAAACTACTTACAGGCTTTGATGCCCCGAGAAATGCTGTCCTTTATATCGATAAAAAACTAAAAGAGCACAATGTACTGCAGGCTATTGCAAGGGTTAATCGACTATATCCAAGAAAGTCCGAAGGCCTAGTAATTGATTATCGGGGCATCTTTGACGACATGACCCAGGCCATAGATTTCTATAGAAAAATGGAAGGCAATGACATTGACCTAGAGGATATCAAGGACACTCTATTTGATAAATCTGAAGAAGTTAAAAAGCTTGATCCCGCAATCAAATCTTTAAATGAGCATTTTTCTTCAATTTCTAATATGACAGATGACGAGGAGATAGGACGATATTTAGCAGATGAAAATCGTCGCAAAGACTTCTACGAAAAGTTTCGTCATTTCCATAATGTTTATAAGCTTGCTCTTGGATATGCAAAGTGGACTTACGAAACCCCTGAACAGAAGAAGAATGAGTATGCTCGAAAATATAAATTCTATGCAAATCTTAGAACAGTCATAAAAGAGAGATACCCAGACGGCATTAATTATGAGGATTACATTGCCGATATAAGACGGCTGGTTGATGTTAACTTGAAGGCTGATCCACCGAAGCTTATCGTCGAAAGATTTGATATTTTCAATAAAGAGAAATTTGAGGAAGAAACCAAAGCTAAATCAAAAGGAGCAAGGGCTGATATCATTAAAGGTATGGCTTCTAGTCACATTTCTGAAAGGTTTGATGAAGATCCAATTTTTTATAAAAATCTTTCTCAAGTAATTGAAGAGACCTATCTCAAGTATATCGACCGTAGAATTTCAGAGGCTGATTATTTGTCAATGATGGAAGACGTTGCTTCAAGATTAACAATAGATCTAGATTCAGACGTTCCTGCAGAAGTGTCTGGGCAACAAACTACCAAGGCATATTACCGAGTTGTAGAGACAATAAAAAATAAGATTCCCAAGCTCGAGCCAGACCAGATTACGAATTTAGCTCTCAAGATAGATGAGATAGTAAAGAAACATGCAGTTAAAGACTGGCATCTTGGAACAGATATTGAAAAGAAAATAATTGGCTCTATCGAGGTAGAGGTGTTTTACTACCTAGAAGATAATTTTGCAGTCCGATTTTCGGATGAAGAAATGCGAGAAGTTACGGATAACGTATTATTGATCGCTAAGAGATTGGACTATAGATAATGAATAGAATTGAGTTGGATAATAAGGAAATTATCTATCAATTGAAAAATTCCAAACGAAAGACACTTGGTCTGGAAATTGACCATTCAGGTTCACTCATAGTGACAGCGCCAGAATACATTCCCATTTCTAAGATCGAAGATGTTATTCGAGGAAAGAAAACATGGATATTAGAAAAGATCGCAGAAAAGAAAGCAAATTTTCTAATACAGCCATCTCGAAAGTTTGTGTCTGGTGAGTCTGTATATATTTTTGGTCGACAATATTTTCTTAAAGTAGAGTTTGGAGATCCTGAAGGCATTGTGCTCGCGCACAATAGGGTGGTCTTGACCGTGAAAGACGAGCAATATGCCGCACAATTTATGGCTGAATGGTTAGATCAGCAGCTAGAGAAGGCAATTCAAAGTATTTGGACTAAGTGTCTAGAGAGATTTGTGGCTATAACTGACACAACAGTTAAACCAAAATATAGAATACACCCAATGAAGAACAGATGGGGATCATGCACCGCAAGTGGATTGATCACCCTAAATTCTAAACTAATAAGCGCAAATATAGAATGTATTGAGTATGTGATTCTTCACGAGCTAACACACCTTGTCCACTTCGATCACAATGAAGATTTCCAGGACACATTAAAGGCCTTATGTCCCAATTATAAGCTCCTTAAAAAGAAATTAGATGAAAATACTGTTTTATTTGAATAGTAAAATTGAACTTGCAAAGCGTAAGTTAAAAGCTATACGCCTGATTCTAGATCATGAAAGTATTGATCTCTCAGCTGTTTTGAGCCCTGAAGATGAATTTCGGATTATCCTATCCGATGAGCTGAAAAAGATTTTAAGAGTGAAAAGCAAAGAAGATGAAGTTTTTCTAAGTTCAGCTGTTGATAAGGTGGCATGTCGTGCTTTCGGAAAAATTCCAAAAGAAAGAACAATAAGTGAAGTTATCGAGCCAATCTTTGGCGATAGAATGTGGGCGTATACTGTAATTGCTGGTTTAGCAGCTGTCTGGGAGCTTAAAGTGAAGCTCTTGGCAGCAAGGTATGATGTCGAGATTAAGGAGCCAATTGGTCGTAGGAACAGCAAGCAGAAGCGATCAAAAATGACTGTATACCGAGATTTAGGTCCAATAATTGATGATTTTCAAATGAAAACAAAAAGGTGTTTCAACTTAAATTTAGGTGTGACTGCCGAAATTCGAAGTGCACTGGTACACGGTAATTTTGATCAACTTCGAATATTGATGAATAACTGCTCTCCCAAGATCAAAAAAAGCCACAAAGGCAATGTGATTGTAATGAACCTGTTTAATCCACAAAGAAAAATGCAAAATTTAAGTGAAGGTATGGATGAAACCGAAAAAGAGTCACAGGATATTTTTGGTTGGTTTATCGAGGGAACTAACTCTGAATTACTCCAAGATGTCTGGGAGCATCTAGATAAATCAATTCAAAAAATAACTCTAGCAATTGATTTCAAAGCCATTTCATTTGATCAGAGACGAGACGTTTTTTTGAGAGTGATGGCTGGCCAAAAGCTATCAAAAGCTGACTTTGAACTTTACGATCATTATTTTCAGTCAATGCCTTCGCAATTCGGTAAGGAGGCCAAAAAATACTTTCAATTACTTAATGGTATTTTTAAAAAGAAAATATATGAAGAGAGCTAAGCTGGACTAGTTTAGAAAAGCGTTTACAGGACTAGACCATTCCTGTGGAAGAATTGAGTCAAGGACTCTCTCGGTTAAGAATTTTATTACCACATAAAACATCTTAACTTAGGATTACCTTTTAATGAACAATGTAGTACTTTGTAGTTAATCACGGAGACGGTGTAAGTAAAATCAATAAGTTAGATGAGCTTCACCGCCTCCACCATCCTTCGCCCTCCGGGCTACGGCTTGGCGGGCCTATGGCTTTTAAGTTAGCAGTGTAGAATCGTGGAACGCACGCGAAGGATGTCACGCCGAAGCTTTAGCGTAGGCGGACCGTCTCTCCAAATTTTAATGGACCTGACGTAAGCACAAAACATGCAAGCGACAGCGAGCATGTACGTCTATTCAATTAAAAGCATAAATCATCCAAAGTTCTATATCGGCATCACCGCAGATCCAAAACAACGCCTCGCCGACCACAATAACGGGAAATCCCCGCCTATACCTTGGAAGCAACATTGTGGGTTTTGGAAACCTCTTATTCTAAAGCCTCTATCTTCACTTCAAAAGATCCACCCACATGGAAGAACTGTTTTCCGGATTCAAACTGTCCTAGAATAAGCAAGTCGGCAGTTGCGGAAGCTTCTTCTTTATAGAAAACGGCAATATTTCCCCAAGGGGCGTAGTAGGCAAAGTCACCTTCCGAGTTCTGCTTGCTCTTGCCGGATAGCTTTCGCGGCGGATATGCGATCTTTTCTTTTGATGCGAAATCCTTAAATGTCAAAGTCAGTGGTAACTGCGCTGCGAATTCCCTCGCAGCCTGAGTGTTATAAAGAACTGCGATGGCACTGTTCTTTCCAATAGTGAATCGGATTCTTTTCATACTTTCTGCCTTTGCTATGCTTCCGGTAAGAATAACGACGATAACGAAAATCAATGACCTTGCCATTGCTCCCCCTTTGCGCCTCTTATTTGCTCCAGGGCGCTACCAATAAAAAGAAAAACCACCAAGGCAGATAGCCCCCAAGAAAGACCGCTCATCCAAAAAACTCCTTTGGATCCGATACTGTCAAATGCGACACCGCCAAGCATGGCGCCAACCGCGGCTGACAGCTGAACAGATGCGACATAAAGACCACCGGCAGTTTCTGTGCTTTCTGGTGCGGTGTTAGCAGTCCATGTGGACCATGCTACAGGAATGGGTGCGAAGGCGGCACCGAAAATGATAAGAAGCAGAACGGTCGGTACGACTTGGGACCCGAATGCAATAAGCCCCAACGATGAAGCTGCAAGAACGAGTGGCGCGAAAGTCAGACCATAGCGAAGGCTTCTTGTAATAAGCCGACCGGCGATAAGGGTTCCTAAAAAGAAAGCCAAATCAAAGATCAGAAACGACAAAGAAACCCCTGATGACTTTAGCATGGTGATTTGTTCCAGGAAGGGTTTCATGTAAGTCAGTGAAGCAAAGCGGCCACCGAAGGCAAGATTGATAGCAACTAGACCCACAAGCATATTGGGGATTTTTAAAACATCCCAAGTGGTGCGCAGTTTGACTTCGCCTGTCGGTGATAGGGATGGCAAAGCCACGTATTGCCAAATAAATGCGACAGCCCCCATAAGGGCGGCTAAAGTAAAAACGTTCCTCCAGCCGATGAAATCTCCAAGAAAGCTTCCTAGGGGCGCGGCAAGCAGGGCGGCAAAAGAGGCTCCGCCAAATATAATGGAAAGGGCTTTGGGAACGGACTCAGCAGGGACAAGTCGAATAGCGATGGCGGTGGACATAGACCAGAATCCTCCTAGAGCGATTCCCAAAAAGGCTCTCCCGGCAAGAAGTACCGGCAGATTTGGTGCGGCGGCCACGACCAGACTGGAAATAGCCATGCAGCTCGATAGCCATAGCAGAACGGTTCGGCGATTGTATTTGCGGGTCAAGTAGGCAACCAATAAACTTGCGATAACGGCAAAGATCGACGTTGCGGTGACAGCTTGTCCGGCGGCCCCTTCAGAAATTCTTAAGTCGCTTGCCAAAGATGTCAAAAGACCTGCTGGAAGGAATTCGGCGATCATAAGCCCTGACACTCCAAGCGTCAGGGCCCAGATGCCGCTCCATGAAGAAGCGGCTTTCATTTTTACCTCTTACTTTAGATTCGTTTTGAAAAACAGTGCGATTTTTTCAAACGGAATCAATCCGACTCTGTCGTATAGATCCACGTGTCCGGCCCCAGGGATAATCACCAGTTCCTTTGGTTCTGCGGCACGCTTGTAAGCATCCTCGCTAAACTCTCTGGAGTGGGCGTTTTTGCCAGTGACGAACATCATGGGACGAGGAGAAATGGTTTCGATGTCATTGAAAGGATAGAAGTTCATGAACTTCGTGTTGCTGGAGAGTGTTGGATGGGTCGTCAGATCTCGAGAGGAATTTTTCGGTGTAAACTCGCCACGAGGAGTGCGATAGAAGTCGTAGAATTCACGCTCAATGGCGGTGGAGCTTTCTGAGACTTTATGAACAGTTCCACCGGTGTATTTTGTTTTTCCGCCAGCAAATTCGATTTCCCGTTGTTCGACAGCTGCTTTGATGAGTTCCTTTCGTTGTTCCAAGGACAAGCCTTTCTTCAGACCGTTTCGGCTTGCGGCGCCCATGTCATACATGCTCACTGTGGCAATTGCCTTCATTCGTGGATCGATCTTTGCTGCACTGATGGCAAAACTGCCACTACCACAAATGCCGAGGACGCCGATTCGATTTTTATCTACGAAGTTTTGGCTTCCAAGATAATCCACGGCGGCACTGAAAGCTTCGGCATAAATGTCCGGTCCGACCGTGTTGCGAGGCTTACCTTCACTTTCTCCCCAAAATGGCAAATCAATAGCAAGAGTTACAAAACCTTGTTCGGCCAGCTTTGTCGCGTACAGGTTTGAACTTTGTTCTTTAACAGCTCCCATCGGGTGCCCGACGATGATTGCTGGGATCTTGCTGTCTTTGCTGACTTCCTTAGGGATAAAGAGGTTTCCTGCAACTTTGATGTTGTACTGACTGTTAAAAGTTACTTTTTTAACAGTCACTTTATCGCTCTTATAGAAATTGGCAGCACCATTAGACATGTCCTGCGCATGGGAAAGATTGGTATGCACAGTTAATGCCCCTGCAATGGCTGTTACCAAGCTGATCATTTTTAGATTTTTCATAAGTGACTCCTTTAAATTTGCGCTCTTTGTACTCCATCATGATACGGTGGTTTAATATTATGAAAAATGGCATAATGGTTTATGTGGTATTAACTAGAGGTTAATAATGGATAAGAATCAATTAGATGGACTGTTGGCCTTGAAACTGGTGGCAGAGAAGCGCAACTTCACAGCTGCCGCGGAAGAGTTGGGAATTTCTCCACCTGCGATCAGTAAAATGATCAAACAGTTGGAGAAACGTTTGGGAGTAGCATTGCTAACCCGCACAACAAGAAGCACCAGTTTAACCGAGGCCGGAATCAGGTTTTTAGGTCAAGCAGGTCCGGGTCTTGAGCAGATTCTTTCTGCAATTACCAGTGTTGGATCATATGCGGATAAACCCTCGGGTGTTCTGAGGATTAATCTTCCAAGGGCCACATATCAACCGTATATCGAACCTCTTCTGGCGAGCTTCGCGAAAAAGTATCCGGATATTACCGTGGATCTCTATTTTTCTGATCAGACCGAAGACGTTGTGCAAAGTGGTTTTGATGCTGGGATCAGGCATTCCGACATCCTGGCGCAGGATATGGTGGCCGTGAGGATATCCGGGCCCATTCGTTTTGTGGTGGTAGGTTCAAAGAAGTATCTGGATAAGATGGGTCGTCCCAAAACACCAAAGGATCTACTGTTACACAACTGCTTAAAGTTTCGTTTCGGAAGCTCTAGTGTTTATGACCGATGGGAATTCGAGCACAACGGCCGGGATTTTCAGGTACATGTAAAAGGTTCGGTGATTATGAATGATCCATTGCTATTGGTTGATGCGGCCGTAGGGGGAATGGGGCTGACCTACGTCCTTGAAGATACCGTCAAGGACTATCTGAAGTCCGGAAAGCTAGAGGTGGTCTTAAATCAGTTTGCTCCGTCTAGTGCGGGGTACTTTCTATATTATCCGAAGCGCTCCCAAGTTCAGCCAAAGCTCAGGGCTTTTATTGGTCATATCAAAGAGCACTTGAATGTTCGTTAGGAACATTTTGCCGGATAGTACTTGCAATAATCCTTTATCTCTTCTAAGGAAATCCCATGGAACTACCATTCTCCGCTGCTGCCGATCGTAATAAAGAACCCATTCTGGAAGTTCTTAAGAAAGTGATTCGTCCCGAAGACCGCAACCTGCTCGAGGTTGGTGCCGGTACGGGACAACACGCTGTTTACCTGGCGCCCTTCTTCCCAAGGATGGAGTGGACTCCGACCGAAGTGGCAGAGAACCTGCCGATGCTTCGTGAGCGCATCCAACAAAGCGGGATTCCGAATATCAAAACCCCCTTCCGTATGGTTGTCGGGGAGGATGATTTCCCGATTCGCACTTTCGACGTGATTCTGACGATCAATACATTCCACATCATGTCCTGGAAAGAGTGTAAGACTTTTATCAAATTGATCGCAGGCCGCTTGGAAGAAGGCGGGAAGGTTTTGATCTACGGGCCGTTCAACTATAACGGCAAGTTCACGACCCCTAGCAATGAAGAGTTCGACAAGTCCCTGCGTGAACGAGATCCGCAAAGTGGCATCCGCAATTTTGAAGATGTGCTGGCGGCGATGTTTAAGAATGGTTTTGAGTTCGTGAAAGATTTCGAAATGCCAGCGAACAATCGCATGCTTCTTTTCCGTAGGCTTAAATTCGTAAGAAAGAAGTGAGCCTTTTTCTAAGGCCTCGATGGTCATTTTCAGAAAATGCCAAGAAGCTTTGAGCGCATCTGTTTCTTTCGATCAAGTGTCCTGCCATCGACGACAAAGGTGCCGTCACCCACGGCATGCAGGGTGCGCTTTTCCTTTCGGGAGGTGTCGAAGTAAGCGGCAACTCCCTCAAGCACGACGATGTCGTGCTTCTTGATGATGTCGACGACTTTGCATTCAATGTTGGCAACACATTCTTTGATCAGGGGAGCTTCAACATACTTTCCTTTGATGGGCGTGAGTCGAAATGTATCAAACTTGTCAGTGTCTTTTCCAGAACAAGTGCCCACGCCAACCACTTTATCCAGCAAATCAACAGTCGGTATGGCAATGACACACTCGCGGCTCTTTGTGAGCGCTTTATAGGAAAAGTTCCACGGACCTGTGGTGATAGCAAGTTTAGGTGTGAAATCTACCGCCATCGTCCATGAAATGGTCATGACATTATTGGTGCCTCCGGCACTTGTGGTCACGAGCGTCACCGGGCCGGGCTCGATAAGAGTGAATGCTTTGCGAAGATCCATTTTCTTCATAGCAAAATCACACGACCTGGCAACTGGAGCGTCAAGATTTGAACTGGTGTTTTTGAGCAAAGCGCAATAGAGTTTTCTAGATACAAAAATTCAGATATCGGCCACGGGGGATCTATGCCTTACGTTAACGTTCAGATTACAAAGGGCGCAACAAAAGAGCAGAAAGCGCAAATTATCGCTGATATTACTCAGTCTCTTGTAAAAGTACTGGGTAAGAAGCCAGAACACACTCATATCGTTATCCAGGAAATTGCGGACGAGGATTGGGGTTTTGAAGGTCTGCCGACGGATGAATGGAAGAAAAAGCAGAAATAGCTTTTTTAAGTCCAAATACCGTCGTCAGCTGACACTGCATCTTCATTGTCTGTTCTGCAAAATGACGATGGCTTGTCCTTTGCCTTTGATGGTTAGCTTTCCGCTTTGGGCAAGAAGGCCGTCACCATCTTGGAGCTCGCTGCCGTTCCAGCTAAGATTTCCAATGGAAACCGCATAGGCAAACTTGTCTTCAGGAATTTCAAAGACCTGTTCTTCCCCTTCAATCTTTGCAGCGTACAACCACACATCCTGTCGGATATTCAGTGGAGCAGCACTAGGTCCCGCCAACAGGTTGAAGCCTTTTTGGGTAAGGCCTGCTTGCTGCACCACGGGAGTTCCTGATTTAGCATTCGGATGGATCCAGATCTGCAGCAGACGCAAAGGTTGGTCGCTAAGATTCCCTTCCGCATGAAAGATCCCGTCTCGCGCACTCATCAGTTGCAGATGCTCTGCCGGAACTTCCTGATTCGTTCCTTTGTCATCCAAATGTTGAAGCTTGCCATGAACCACCCAGGTCAGGATTTCCATGTCATTGTGGGGATGATCGGGAAAGCGGGATTTGGGTTGGATTTTCGCATCCGCCAAAACCAGCAGATTTTTCAGTTGTTCGCCACGACCGGAATACGGGCCGACAGTGGCGATAAAGTGATCTTTCAAAGACAGCCAGCCCAGGTTCATTTCCGGCAACTGGGAATAGGGCCTAACTTGAATTTCGGATAGTTTTGAATTCATAGAATCGCTCCTTATGGTATTCTGAGGCAGGTGGTATCTTTAGTAAAGTAGGGGTATTTTGGAAACTAGTTTCCTGGAGTGAACTAATGGCAAAAAGTAAATCATTGGAAGCCTGCCCGGTTTATAAGACGGCGATGATTCTGGACGGAAAGTGGACGATTCTCATCTTTAGAGACTTACTGGCTAATAAAGTCGTCCGATTCAATGAGCTTCGTCGGTCGTTGGGTTCCATCAGCCCCAAAACCCTGACCGAGCGCCTGACGGAGCTTGAAGATCAGGGGTTGGTTTCAAGAAAAGTCTACGCCGAAGTCCCGCCACGGGTGGAATACTCTTTGACTGAAAAAGGCAAAGGCCTTTCTGCGGTTTTTGATTCCATGGCAAAATTCGGAGACAAGTGGCTTCGTTAGATCAAGCCACCTTCCTGAAGCAGCAGTCGGCCGGAAATCTCTGGCAGCTCTGTGGCCAGGCTTTTTAGCAAGAATTCAAAACGTGCGATCGCGGCTTCTTTTCGTTCTTGATCAGTGCCTTCAAGGCCGTCGGCCAGTTCACGCCATTCCGGTGACCTTAAAAGGACCTCTTGCAATGACTTGGTGAACACATCCGCCCACGTCGGTTGGCTGAATGTAAAGTTCAGTGAAAGGGATTCTTCCTCCGTGGTTGTTTCATGCCAATAACCGCGGGGAACAAACAAAACACAGCCCGGCTTCATCACGACTTTCATGCTGTCTTCATCAAGAGCATCGATCAGGTGAGCATGACATTGTTTTTCCAGAGCTGCCGGCATTTCTTCCGAGCCAGTGGTAAAGCGTTCCGTAGGGAACTCCACGGACTCATTCGGTGCAAGTCTCCATGTCTTGGTGCCTTTGATCTGAATGATGAAGTTTGCATTGGCATCAAAGTGCAGACGGGTGCCGCAACCAGCCGGTGTGGCATAGGCAATCGAGCGCGCTTTGCACAGATCGTTTTCAGCTCCACCAGTTACCAACCCCAAGTCCGCGCGGACGTTCCCCAGCATGTCGGCAATTGTTGAATCCTGACTTTGCATGGAATCAAAAACCAGGGTCATGTTGTTGCGATAGGCTTTAAGTGCATCACCAGGTTCAAGATGGATCGAGCTGTATTCGTCGTCAAAATCAGGCAGACAGGCACGAACCTTGCGCTGGCGGGCAGAGATCAGATTTTTAAGATCTTGCATTTGCTCTAAGGCAAATATGTCCTGCAGTTTCCCCGGGGTCGCCGGAATAAACAAAGGTTCCACGGGCCAGTGGGAGTTAAAGAATTCAGGAAGCGTGACGGGAGCCAATAGCTCAGCAAGACCAAGTTTTTTCATGTCTTGATTTAACCCCGAGAATCCACTCTGCGCTATCTATTCTTTAAGGTGCCAGCTCTTCAGCAAAGACTTTTTCAGTCACGCGCCAGAACTTGTCCTGTTTTCTGGCGATGACAAAGATCGGGGAGCGGAAAAGCTTCTGGAATCGGATGACTTCCTGAGGACTTGTCAGATCCACGGCCAGTTCCGGCAGTCTGAGGTGGGACCTTAAGAAGTTGATATTGAACTTCTTCACAGCTGTTGTGTTGTTGAAGAAGTGGACTTCGCTGAGGTAATTGGATTCCAGATCGTAATAACGGATTTCAAGGTAAGGATTTGAGTTCTTGTCCTTACGCTCTTCAAATGAAATCCGGTCCGGAGTCATCACGTGGGCGTTTTTGGAAAGCTTCGCCTGTTTCAGTTTGGCTTCGGCATCAATTAAGACGGCATCGCACTTTTCACAAGCCTTGGCCGTGATGTCGTTTTCACAGGAACAGTTGTGGCAAAGTTTAAATCTGAATCGGAATCCGCAGGGCTTGATTTCCAATGTGTTCGGGTCTTGAGAGGCCCCTTTGCATTTTCTGCCGAAATGTTCAAAGACCACGCCGTCATCATCGGCATAACCCCAGAAATCATTTTCAAAGGCACACTTGGGGCAGGCCACTTTGACCGGGACGGTGTCCTTGGCCGGGCGCTTGTCGCTGATCTCCGGGGCATAGATGTCGTGACCGACCCCGGTGTAATCCAGCACGTAACAGTCTTTTTTGTCTTCAGATAAACGAAGTCCGCGACCCACAATCTGCTGATACAAGCTGTTGGATTCCGTGGGGCGCAAGATCGCAATAACATCGACGTGAGGCGCATCAAATCCGGTGGTCAGGACGGACACGTTCACCAGGTACTTGAATTTCTTCTGTTTAAAGTCGTGGATGATCTGCGCACGCTCCTTGATATCCGTGTCACCAAAGACGACGCGGGCCTGATCCGTGGGCAGATAGGTCATGATTTCTTCAGCATGTTTAATGGTGCTGGCAAAAATCATCACACCCTGACGGTCGTACTTTTCCGTGATGTCGATGATGTTATTGATAATCAAAGGGGTCAGGCGCTTTTGATTCTTAAGAACTTCTTCAACCTCGGCGGTGGTGAAGGCGCGGTCTTTTCCCAGCAGGTCTGAAAAGTCGTAACATGTGACGGGAATATCCACCTTTACCGGGATGGTCAGATAGCCGTGGCGGATCATGTAGGACAGTGGCAGTTCGTACACGCACTGCTTGAAGAATCGGCTTTGTTCGGTTTTAAGCTCGCCACCTTGATTGTATTCATAAATCCAGCCTAAGCCCATGCGGTAAGGCGTGGCCGTCAGGCCCAAGACACACAAAGTGGGGTTGCGATCCTGCAGCTTTTTAACGACTTCTTGATATTGTGTTGCGCCCTCTTCGGCGACACGATGGCATTCATCGATGATCAGTAAAGAGAAGTTGTTGAAGAATTCATCCGGGGCGCGGGCCACGGACTGTACGCTTCCAAAGATGGCCTTCTGATCGTGGTCTTTCTTTCCCAGGCTGGCAGAAAAGATGCCGGCTTCCAGGCCATAGCTTCTGTACTTGTCATGGTTTTGTTCAACCAGTTCTTTGACGTGTGCCAGTACCAGGATGCGGCCACGGGCGATGCGGGCCAATTCGGCGATAACCAAACTTTTTCCCGCACCTGTTGGCAGCACAATGACAGCCGGTTCCCGTTTCTTCTGGAAATACCGGATCGTATTTGTAACCGCCTGCTGTTGATAGTCACGTAACCTGTACATGGGCCCACCTTACAGGATTAGGCTGAAAATCTCACTTCTTAAGTTTCTCTGGACACAAGCTTATTTACAGCTGAGAGCGCCGTGACTAAACTATTTTTGCAGGGGGTCTATATGGATGAAAGTGATTTTGAGGGGACCTTGGTTCTTGAGAAAATTGCAGAGATCAATAAGATTGACGAGTTCTTTGAGGCCCTGGATTCCGACGACTTTGACCGGGCCCGAGCCCTGATGAGACGCGCCGGGGTGGACGGCGAGACCATTATGATGGTTTTAAGAAAAATGCGTGCGGCGGACGGCGAACACTAAAATTGGCCCCGTTCGGAGATTACTTGAATGATCCAATCCGGTTGGATATGATCCCATGCACTGCTAGAGGGACGTGGTTTTGGCGCTGAACGACAAGAAAAAAACAGTTGAGTACTTTAGTTCCTGGCAGGTCCAGAACAAGATCACTCTGATTTCCCTTATTGCCATTTTGCTGCTGTCAGCTCTTTTTGTGGCGGCGGCTATCATCCTTCCGGCTATTTCTACAGCTCAGATTATTGCATTTATTATTTTGATTCCCGCATTGGCTTGCTTCGGGATTGCCACGTGCCATTCCTCCAGCTTGGAGTTGGAGAAAGCCCGTCGTGATTACGATAAAATGGCCCAACGCCTGTCTGAAACCGAGGACTCCCAGATCACTCTGGATCGGTTCTTCTCCATTTCCAATGACCTGATGGCCGTTGCGGGAAAAGACGGACGTCTTAAGAAGGTCAGCAAGTCCCTGGTGAACACCCTGGGCTACAGTGAAGAAGTCCTGCTTAGCACCCCGTTTTTTGACTTTATCCATCCCGAGGACCGCGCCTCCACCCGTGAAAACATCAAGGCCCTCAGTCTGGGGCTGCGTTCAGTTGACTTTGTGAACCGGTATCAGACAGCGCAGGGTTCTTACCGCACTCTTAGCTGGAGCGCCGTTGCTGATGATGAGCTGGGTGTTCGCTTTGCCTCGGCTCGCGATGTGACGGATGAACGCAATTTCAGAACCCGCATGCAGCAGATCCTGGACTCGGCTCCTTTTTTGCTGATTGTGAAAGACACTGAAGGAGTCATCACCAACTGCAACGACGCTTTTGCAGGATTGGTTGGTTTTACAAGGGAATCCCTGCTGGGGAAGAACGTAAGACTTTTGACTTCACCTCTTCACTCTGCGCCGCCTGAAAAAGAGCAGGAAGTTTTAAGATCCAGGATCCCGGTGACTTTTGATGAAGTTTTTGCCAGCAAGGGCGCCGAAGAAAAGTATCTTTCCACTGTTTTCCCTATTCTGGATCAGACGGGAAAAATTATTTCCATAGGCAAAGTTTCGGTGAAGGTTCTATAATTCCCGCAAGGAGGCTTCCATGGCTGCTAACGACAAAAACATTTTGATCTATCTGCCGGATGAATACGCGGACTGGGAAGGCGCTTACCTGATGAGCGAACTTTCCCAGAACAAGATTCCTTTTACCGTTGTGTCCGAAACGAAGAACACCATCACCTCCATCGGAAGCCTGAAAGTGCAGCCTCAGGCGGCTGTCTCAGACTATACCGCAGATCAGGTGTCAGCTTTGATTCTGATCGGCGGGGAAAACTGGCCGAATATGGATCGCAATAAAGACGTGCGCGCACTGGCAGCACAGGTTTTGAAGCAAAACTCTGTGTTGGCGGCGATCTGTGGGGCGACCTTTGCGCTGGCGCAAGAAGGTTTACTGAAAGACCGCAAACACACCAGCAATGATCTGAACATGCTAAAGGCCTTCGTGCCAACCTATACTGAAGACGCCAATTATCAGAACCAGCTTGCCGTCACGGATGGAAATCTGATCACGGCTTCTGGTGCCGGTCCGGTGGATTTCACTCTGGAGCTTTTGCGCGCTTTGGATGTTTACACCGAAGAAAAGCGTCAACACTGGTATAACCTGTTCAAACACGGAACTCCGCCACCGGCAGAGTTCTGGTCGTAGCCCTGAGGATGCAATTGTACAATCCACAGAAGTACAAATCCGCTGATCTTATTGAAGCCTATGAGCTGATGGACTATTTTCCGTTTGCGACCGTCATTTCGGTTGCTGATGGAGCGCCCTTTGTTTCCCATCTTCCCTTGACGCCAAAGAAAGTCGACGGCCGGATTGAGCTGATCGGCCATATGGCCAAGGCCAATCCTCAGTGGAGGCAGTTTACTGACTGTGATGTCACCGCGATCTTTCACGGGCCACACACTTATATCACTCCGGTTTGGTATGCGAAGGATGATGTGCCGACCTGGAACTATTCTGTGGTTCATGTAAAAGGCAAAGTGGAACTTCTATACGGTGAAGATCTGATCGAATGTTTAAAAGATCTTTCCGCGCAGTCCGAGCGCCATTGGCCCAGTGGTTGGCAGTTTTCAATCCCCGAGGACCTTCAGGGTGAAAGCCTAGAAAGACACATCGTTGGATTCAAGATACAAATCACTGATATCAGTTATAAAAAGAAGCTCAGTCAGAATCGCAGGCCCGAAGACCGTGCAGGGGTTCTGAAAGGACTGGCAGGTCGTCCGGATGAAGCCAGTCAGCAGGTGCTGGGCGCCATGGAAAAGATGTATTCTGCTGACGGAAAACTGAAGGGGAGTCATGATTAAGTCTCACAGCAATAACTTTCAGTCCGAACATTCTTTTTCGATCAGTTCTGAAGATGAACTGGTTCAGGCATTTCGCTTGCGTGATCAGAAGAAGCTGGTTGTGCCCGGGAATCTGAAGTTTCCAATGAACATCCGATCCTACTTCACCTGGAAAGAGCCATCTGGCGTTTACACTTATCTGGTGATGAAAATGCCCAACTGGGATCTTCCCAAAGGTGTGGCTTTTAAGAGAACCGCCTCCAGTGGCGAGCCGACAGGCGGGCTTTGCAATTGGTGCCATGCTTATGGGTCCTCCGAAGAAATCGGCCTGCTGTCAGTGGCGATGAGTGCCAATGTAAGTAACTCGTACTTCCTTTGTCAGGATCTGCGCTGTATTGAAAAGATCGAAGAAGCGGCCATGTTGGCGGGAAAAGATCCAGAGAAAAACATCACGGAGCTTTACTATAAGATGTCGAAGCTCTTTGAAAATATCAGCAACTATCGCCCGGATTAAGCTTTTAGAATTTCAAAATATCTTTTCAAGGAATCGTAAAGGGCATTAAAGGCCTTGGGATCTTCCAGGCCTTTTAACATCCCGTAAAAACCCTCATGGGCCATCACCACGAAATGCGCCACCTGGCGGGTGTTGATATCCTCACGCAGATAGCCGGCTTTCTTCGCGCGTTTTAACTCCTGATCCATCCCATCGATCCAATAGTTCAGGGCATCTTGCAGACGCTCTTTAAAGCCAGCATCCACTGGAGCCATTTCCTGCACCAGATTGTTCAAAGGACAACCATAGCGAAGTTCTTGCGGGTCCGCTTTGCCGATCAGGTTTTTAAGCTGCAGTAAAATCCCTTCAAGGGGGTTTTCATAGGTTTTCAGCGGATCAATCCAGCGGGCATAGGTCATGGGTTTGATGACTTCATCCACCAGGGCATAGCCCAGATCCAGCTTTGTCGGGAATTGATGGTAAAAGGCCCCTTTGGTCATCGACGTCTTTTTGACAATGTCATCGATGCTAACCCCTTGAAATCCGCGGGTAAAGACCTCCCAAAAAGCCGCATCCAAAATCTCTTTGCGGGACTTTTCCAGGTTTCGGGTCTTTTTAGGAGTGGCTTTTGCCGCTTTTTTTCCTTTTTCCATATAAAGAGTCTAGCAAAAAAGACCGATCTTTACAACATACTAAATAGTATGTTAATGTTTCTCACATAGGAGGTCGTTGTGTTGATCAAAGTAGTCATTGGCATTCTGATTGTCGTGGTATTGTTCCTGGCCTTTATTGCCACTCGCAAGGGTGAGTTCCGTTATGAAGTCAGCGAAGTGATTGCGGCTCCCCCGGAAAAGATCTTCCCCTATATTAGTGATCTGAAGCGGGGTGGGGAGTGGTCTCCGTTTGAAAAAGTGGATCCAAATATGAAAAAAGAATTTATCGGCGAACCCAATCAGGTGGGCAGCAAAATGATCTTTGCCGGCAATAAAGACGCGGGTGCCGGCTCGATTGAAATTCTTAAGATTGTTCCCAATGAACTTGTGCAGCTTCGTCTGGTGATGACTGAACCTTTGGCCGCTGACAATATTGTGGAATATCGCCTGACACCCGAAGGACAAGGGACTCGTTTCAGCTGGTCCATGTCCGGTGACGGTGGCTATGTTGGAAAACTTGTTACATTCTTTATCGATTGCGAAAAAATGATCACGGATCAATTCCGCAAGGGTTTTGAAAATCTTAAATCCATCGTGGAAGTAAAATAAGGAGCAGCGGATGAAAGGCGAATTTTGGATCAATCTTCCTTCCAAGGACATTGAAAAGACCCGCAAGTTTTATACTGAGCTGGGTTTTGAGATGAATACCGCCCACGCGGCACCCCACATGGTGGGAATGTTCCTGGGAAGCAAGAAGGTTGTACTGAACATCTTCCCTGATGTGATGTTTAAAGAATTTATCGGTGGCGCAGCCGTGACAGAAAGCCATGAATCCGGAGAAGTGCTGTTTTCATTGGGTGCGGACTCGGTGGAAGAGGTGGACGATTGGGCCAGTCGCGCCGAAAAAGCCGGGGCCAGATCCTTTGGTGATCCCGGAGACAAAGACGCTTGGATGTACGGATGTGGTTTTGCCGATCCCGATGGCCACCGCTGGAATATTTTATTTATGAACATGAGCAAGATGCCGAAATAGGAGGCCGTTATGAATATTGATCCAAAGCTTGATCTAGTGCTTGAGAGAGTTCTTGATTTGACCCCTGAACAGGTATGGAAGGGCTGGACGACTCCAGAGATTCTGACCAAGTGGTTCTGCCCGGAACCTTGGAAAACCATTGAAGCCGAAGTGGATCTGAAACCAGGTGGGATGTTCCGTACGGTGATGCAATCTCCGGAAGGTGACAAGTACCCGAATGTCGGCTGCTTCCTGGAAGTTGAAAAAAACAAAAAGCTTGTCTGGACTGATGTTTTGGCTCCGGGATTCCGTCCGGTTCCGGCCGTAGAGTCTGGCGCAGGCTTCCCGATGACTGCTTTCATTCTGCTGGAAGAGCATCAGGGGAAAACCAAGTACACGGCCGTGGCTCGCCATCGCAGTGAAGAGGACCTTAAGAAACATGAAGCCATGGGCTTCCATGACGGCTGGGGCATCTGTGCTGATCAGCTTGTGAAAGTGATGAAGAGTCTTTAAAAAGAAAAAGCGGCTTGTAACAAAGCCGCTTTTTTTTATTTCTTTAAGGTCAGGCGCACCGGGCAGTGATCAGAACCCATCACATCCGGGCAGTGGGACGCCGCTTTGAGGCGATCCGACGCTTCTTTGTTCACCAGAAAATAGTCCAAGCGCCATCCGATGTTCTTTTCGCGAACTCCGGGACGGTAGCTCCACCAGGTATAGTGTTCAGGTCCCTGTTCAAACTTTCTGAAACTGTCGACCCATTCAAGTTTGTCCAGGAATCGTGTCATCCACGCGCGCTCTTCGGGAAGGAAACCGGCGTTTTTCATATTGGTCTTGGGATTGCGCAGATCGATTTCTTTGTGGGCAATGTTGAAGTCGCCACAAATGATGACCTCGCGGCCTTTCTTTCTCAGTGCCTGAAGGCGCTTTTCGGCGGCGGCACAGAACTCAAGCTTGAATGGCAAACGGGTGTGTTCACGCTGACTGTTGGGCCAGTAGCTGTTCACAACCGTGATGGGGCCAAAATCTGCTTCCAGCCAGCGGCCTTCGATATCAAACTTCGGAATGCCCAGGCCAATGCGCACATCGTCGGGCTCTTTCTTGGAATAAAGCGCCAGGCCGGAATAACCGGCTTTTTCGGCAAAAGCCCACGAAGAATGGTATTTCGCCGGATGATAGAATTCTTCATCCTTTTTGATGGCTTCGTCGGTGATCTTAATTTCCTGCAGGCAGACGATGTCGGCCTTTTCTTTTTCGAACCATTCGCGGAAATTCTTGCGGTGGACCGAACGCAACCCATTAACATTCCAAGAGATCATTTTCATAAGCCCTACAATAGGGGGTTTTGCCGATGGAGGTCAAGGCCGGTCGAGGGTTGCCGCCGCCCGGGATTTAATACTATAAAAGGCTCAGCTATCGAGGGCGTTTTAAGATGAATATGAACGAATTTAACATCGCAGCTCAGGACTTTTTGCAGAGAGTATTCAACAAGCTGGATGCTCAGAATATCCAATTGGATAAGCACTGGTTCATTGATCATCTTTGTTATCGCGTCTCTTCTTTGGAGAGTTATCACACCCTTAAGGCACAGTTTGCAGACTTTGCCGAGCTTCTGATCGAAAGCGATGTGAATGGGCGTCCTATTGCCACTTACAAATTCGCAGAGCCGATTCGTTTTAGAGATTGGTCCATTCAAGTGGTTGAACTTCCAGCGCCGAAGCCGGGGAAAACCACCATCGAAGGTTTTGAGCATTTTGAAGTGGTGGCTGATGTCGGCTTTGACGAAATCAAGGACCGCTATCCCCAAGCTGCCTTCAGCGAATCGGGTTTAAAAAAGGATTTTAATCCCGAACTTGAGATTTCTTTGGATGAATTGGCGATCAAGTTTCATCCCCTGTCTTTGGAGTCCGTCATCCGACTTGAAAAGAACGAAGCCGTTTATGCGGCGGTGAAAAAATCAGGGGTTCTTAAATCCCTGAAGGAGCATCAGCCCCTGTTGGTGGGAACCTACCCGCTGGGTATGAATGTTTCAGGATCGGATGTGGATGTTCTGATCAACGTTCCAGATCTGATGACGGCCGAGGATTTGCTGCAAAAGCTTTTTTCCACCTTCGAGAACTTCACGATCGAAAGCCACATGCAGTCTGCTTCGGTGACGGCTTCTTTTGACTTCCAAGGTGTGCCCTTCGAGGTTTTTGCTCAGGTCAAAGATTCGGCCAAACAAAATGGCAATCTGCACTTCCTGGCAGAAGAGCGTCTGTTGCATGTGGGGGGATCATCTTTGGGTGAAAAGATTCTGGCTTTGCGTAAAGCCGGGGATAAGACCGAGCCAGCTTTTGCCAAGGCTCTGGGGCTGTCCGGAAATCCTTATGCTGAGCTTCTGCGATTACAAAAGCTCTGCGAGTCTGAGCTTCGGCAGCTTCTGAAATAAAGAAGGCCGTGGGTGTCACGGCCTTTTTCATTCTTACTTTTTCGCCAGCAAGTCTTCCAGTTTGTCGAAGGATCCAGTCCATCCTTGTGTCATTCCGGCGCGGCCTTCAACAAAGGTTGCCAGCTCCTCTTTCGTCCAAGTGCCGTGAGCTTCCCACGTGATTGTGACACGGGTTTCATCCGGAGCTTCCTCGGTCAGAAGGACCGTGGTTTTCATGGATTCTGGCCATGTTGGCGCCAGCGGGTGACGGGAGGGCTTTTCATCCTTGTCGCAGAACTGTTGCGTGTACACGATGCGATCCGGGCGGTGAATTTCCAGATAGTTGGCGCGACTGTAAAATTCGACACCTTTTCCGTCGGTCATCATGCAAAGCGTGCTGCCACCGGGTTTGATATCCGCACGCAGGAACTTCATGGTGAATCCTGTCGGCGGTATCCATTTTGAAAAATGCTCCGGGTTCGTCCACATTTCAAAAACCACATCGACAGGGGCTTCAAACGAACGATTGATAACAAAGGTTTCATGGCCCGTGGATTCTTTTTCAAGATATTCGGCAAGGCGATCCCAAGTGGAATTGCCACCCGCTGCCTTGATGAATTTCTTGGTTTCTTGCGCGGCTTCCGGGGTTGGCAGGGCCATCGTCATTTCAAGTTTGGTTTTGCCTTTGACGTCCTGGAATGTCGCCGTCACCCGGAACAGAGGAGGTCGGTCATCATTGCCTCCGTGATCGTACACCAGTCGGCAGCGTTCTACGACTTCATGATAAATGGTTTTGTTTTCCCAGTTGGTTCCATCAGGTCCATGCATGGTGTAAGCCCAGTGGCCGCCGGGGCGCAGGTCCTTGCTGTGAGTGGTGATGGTGAATCCTCGCGGACCCCACCACTTGGCGACTTGATCTGGGTCCGTCCAGGCATCCCACACGGCCTTCACCGGAGCATTGTAAATTCTGGTAATTTTAATTTCGTTGGATTTACTTTTTGCGGCCATGTTTTTTCCCTTTCGGTTTCTCTTTCACAGTGACGGTTTTTAAGTAAGCATCTAAGCGATCAAGACTTTCTTCCCAAAAGACGCGGTATTGCTCCATCCAGTCGGCGACATCTTTCAAACCATCGCCGTTCAGTTTGCACGGGCGCCACTGGGCCTCTTTGGATTTCGTAATCAGACCCGCTTTTTCCAACACCTTCAGATGTTTGGTGACAGCAGGCAGGCTCATTTCTTTTAGAAACGGCTTAGCCAAATCCGACACATTGGCTTCGCCTTTTGAAAGCTGTGCCAGCATCGCCCGGCGGGTCGGGTCGGCAAGGGCGGCAAAGGTCAGGCTAAGAGGGTCTTGCATAATACACCTATCGGTTAATTAACTAACTAGTTAAATATAGACCCATTGGAAGAGCCTGTCAAATTTGCGATTTAATTAAGCAATTTCAATAAGTTATAATTATCACAAAAACGCGTGGCAAAGGCCGGGGTCTGTAATAGAACACTGAAATGGTGAAAGTTTCCCGAATCCTTCATGCTGGCTATGTCTTTGAGTGCGAGGGCACTCGTGTGGCCTTTGATACGATCTTTGAAAATCCCTTCAGTCGTAACTGCCATGCTTTTCCCACCGTGGAATTTGACCAAGAACAGATCCGCGATCAGAAATTTTCCGCCGTCTTTATTTCCCACTACCATGACGATCATTGTTCCTTGGACAGCTTGAACCTGCTGGATCGAAGTACGCCGATTTATATGTACTGTGTTTTTGACGAGATCTTTGATTGGATTCGTCAGCTGGGATTCACCAATGTGAATTCTTTGGCGCTGAATACGCCCGTTAAAGTGGGTGAATTTGAAATCACCACGCGCCGGGCTCTGGATGCGGATGTGGATTCGCTGTTTCAGATCAAGGCCAAGGGGTTCAACCTCCTGAACGTTGTCGATTCTTGGATCGACTATGACACTTTGGATTTATTGTGTGACCAAGCGCCGTGGGACCTGGTGCTGTGGCCGTTCCAGACAATGCGGGAAATTGAAGTGATCGCGCCCAGAAGTGCCGTCCCTTCCGATGGTTTGATCCCGGAAGAATGGGCCGAGCAGTTGAAGGCCCTGAATCCGCGCTATGTAATTCCAAGTTCCTGCCAGTTTTCGATGGAAAGCTGGTCTTGGTACAACCACGCCTTTTTCCCGGTGTCCTATGCGGGCTTTACAAATCAGATCAAAGCACTGTTACCGCAAACACGGGTGGTGCGCTTGAATCCGTCCTGCAGCATTGTCCTGGATCACGGTGATATTAAATTCGCGGAGCCCTTACCCTGGGTGATTCCTGTGGGACCGCAGGATGTCGACTATGACTATCAGCCTGATTTGGTTCCGCCTAAAACCTCGGAGGTGGCTAAACACTTTCCGGCTCTGACTCTGGAGCAATCCCGCAGCGTGTTTGAATACTGTCAGGCGGGGCTTTTAGAAAAATACCGATCTATGCCGGCGCCTGAAGATGTTTATTTTGAAAGTCCCCGTGTGTGGCGGCTTTCCGTTTTTGATCATGAAGGCCAAGAGCAAAGGTTCTTTTATCAGGTGCAAGGGGCGGCTATTCAAAAACTGACTGTGGCCGTTGACGATATCGCGTGGACCACGGAGGTGCCCCTGTACAAGCTGCATGCGGCCTTGCAGGCGGGGGAGACGTTAACCTCCATGTACATGCGGATTAATGATTTTGATTTTGTAGCCGAACTAAGTTTTGCCGTGTCCGAAGTCGATGTGGTTGAAGATCCTCTGATTCGCTGTCTGTTCAACGGAGTCTTCGGGGCTTACCAGCTGGCGCAGCTTCGTCGCCTGACAGGCTGTCAGAGAGCAGTGCTTTAACCTGTTCTATCCATTGACTGAAGTTTGCAGCAATTCTAAAACTGAGATGTGCTTAAAATTCTTATAACCTTTTCTATTTTTATGCTGGCGCTGCAACCATGTTGGGGCGGGCCTTTGGGAACCATTCCAAAGATTGAAGAAGACAATCTGCGATTGCTCTTTGATTTCCGTTCGGATCTTTGGACCTCGCCTTATACGTATAAGGATTCTCCGGTCCGGATCATGAGCACCGATGTTCTGGTTCCACTGTACAAGAGTGAAACCTGGAGCGCGTCTGCGCGCATCTTTGATGAAAGTCTTCAGTTGGGCAGGGCCCAGTTTCATCTGGGGGAGCAGCATGTCTTCGTCGGAACCGCCCTGCAGAATCAGGGGCTGGGGTTGGGGGTGCGCAAGGTCTTTGCCAGTGGCAGCATGATGAGTGTTTTTGCCTCTTACGCCACCGCCAGTGATGTGCCTTGGGGGGCGCCACGCAATGACTACTTCGATGGGACCATATCCTACCGCATGGTCACGGGCCGTGACTTTCATTGGATCTTTGCGGTGAACCAGTCAGACAATCGCGGGATCTACAATGGAATGCCCTATCCGTTTATCGGTGTGGTTCAGGATATCTGGCCTGGTTTTCGCTTCAGCGTAGGTCTGCCCTTCCTGATGCTGGAATGGGGGGCTGCTGAAGAATGGGTGACTAACTTCAGCCTGACTCCGTTTGGTGTCCGTTTGGGAACCAGCAAAGTGATGGATCACGGCTTTGTCTTCCAGGCGAAGACCGCATTGACAGTGCGCTCTTACATGTTTGACACCCGCAAGGATGATGCGGATCGATTGTATTATCAGGAGATCTTCGCCGAAGGGGCACTGAAGAAGTTCGTCACTCCAGAAACGGGCGTGTCCTTTGCGCTGGGGGCCGCCGTGGATCGCCGTTTGTACGAGTCCGAACGTATTTACGTGCCGAACTCCAAAGTGACGACGATCAAGAATGACTTTTATGGCCGTCTGGGCGTGGAGTTCAGACTATGACGAAGTGGGTTCTTTATCTTTCCGTTTTTGCTTTGACCAGTTCGTGCGCCCCCTTCGTGGATTCACCGTTTTCGGACAATTTGCTGCGGCCAGAGCGCAACTTAAATGAGCTTGCCATCAACCGCCTTGGCGATATCGAGGCTGACGGGGTCATCCGTATCGGGGTGTTTTCAGATCCTCATCAGAATTACAAGGCCACCGACAAGATGGCCTATCAAATGAATCAGGCCACCGATCTTGATTTTGTGGCCGGGCTGGGGGATTTCACCAATTCATCCTACAATCTTGAATACGATGAGTTCATCGAAGCCATCGGTCGGCTGGATCAAATCAATATCAATGCGGTTGGCAATCATGATTCTATCGGGGCCGGTCCGCAGCTTTATCGCAAGGCTTTTGGGAAGTCGAATTTCTATTTCGAGTCGGCAAGTTATCGTTTTATTTTCTTCAATTCCAACAACCTGGAAAATCCCACCGAATTTGATCCCCAGTGGCTGAAAGACCGCGTGGATGAAACCGGTAAAAACGTCATGATTTTTTCCCATGTACAGCTGCGTGATAACGAGCGCTACTTCAATGACGATGCGACGATTCTTGGCTATGTGATCGAACACCCACGGGTGAAGGTGATCTTCAATGGCCACAATCACGTGTATGACTTGTCCAAGGATAACGACACGATCATGATGCAATGTGGACGGGTCGCGGGGGAGGATGGAACTCATTGGCTCACGATCACCGTCCAAGGCGGGCAGTTCTGTGTGAAGCGTATGGATACAGGAGCGACCACGTGCGAAAACATCAAATAGGTCTCTTCACCTTTATTCTGATGATGGCGGCATCTACTCAGGCCGCGGACTGGCGTGCGGTCGTCGAACGAGCCGGATTTATGGGAACCGTGGCGGCCGGGGTTAGCTACGAATGGCAACCGGAACACGCGGTGGATTTTTCCCTTGGAGCTTATCCGGTCGACAGCAAAACTTTCTATCAGACCAACTTCGTCTATCGCTATTCCCGCTGGAACAGTCCGGTCGGTGATGATATGTGGCGGCCCTTGCAGTTTGGTTTCTTCATGGCCTATTCGTTGGATAACGACAGGTACTTTATGAAATCCCCGGATAAGTATCCTTATCCAGAGTACTATGACTGGACGGCCCTTCGTTATGGCCTTGAGTTCGGAACGACCTACACCTTTATGCCCAGTCGGATCGGACTGGCTTACAGACTCCGAATTTTTGATAACGGGGTGATTGCGAACTTCAATAACTCCAACCGCAATCTGCAATACTATATGTCCTCGGGGTTTTCACTTCAGTACTTGTTTTAAGAGCGTCTGACTGAAAGCTCGACACAATTCTGATCTTTGCCGGTAAGTTCGTTTGTTCTATAGTGAGAATCAAGCAAGGGCCCGCTTACACCCGGAGATTTAATCCCCTTCCTGCGGAATATTTGTCAGAATGGATGCAGGAGATTCCTCATGGATCAAAGAGCGGCACCAGTTCTGTGTGCTATTGACGACTGCATTGAAAAATTCACCGCGGACCGAAAGCAGACCATTTCCCCTTTCATTGAAAGGCATTTCTCGGTCTCGGAAACCATTCAGATACAGAAAAGACACCTGCCCCTGGATTTAATCCTGAGTCCGGTCAATGCCCTTTGGTCGATACCCTATTTGATGATCAAGAAGGCCGTGGAAACGTCTGACAAAATCGGTTGGCCCGTTTTGAATCCGCTCATGGACGTTCTTCCGGCAAGTTTTAAAACGGGTTATCAGAAAGACATCGAAAAGCTGATCGCCACAGAGCTGGTTAGTGAAGATGTCCTGATGGACTACATTCGGAAAGACCCTGTTCTGGGGCCAATGGTGGTCTCGGGTGCTATTGAGTTGGATCAGCGCAAAATCCGAACAGAGGTACTTAAGGAGATTGAAAAGTACACATCCAGTCAGGCCATGATCAGTGATGTGTGCAGCTCGCTATTGACCTTGGCAGCCGGTTGGATCTATTTCGGGGACAAATCCCTGGGAGTCATGGGGTTGGGCAGCCGATTTGCCCGCAAGATGGCCCGGGAAAAGGCGTCTTCGAACTTTTTCCTGGGTGAAAAGGTGGGTTCGGTCTTTTACGGGGTGTTTCCTCCAGCCCCGACAAATACGCAGATCGTGATGGCAACCTTGGCGGTCGGGGCTCTGCTGACCGTGTGCAGTTTGTTCGTCAGTGTGATGATCGATCCGGCACGCAAGCGGTTTGGAATGCACGATAAGAAGCTTCATTCTCTTGTGGATAATCTGGAAGAAAGACTCTTTATCGCTTTAAAGAAAGATCTGAAGAGTCATCTTCGCCAGCCAGCCCCGATGAAACAGGCGGGCTGATTCTAAAAATTCTTTTTGTGTTCGATGATCAGGCAGCGATTGGAGACGACTTTGATGCCGGCCTTTTCAGCGCGGGCTTCGGCCTCGGGGTTGGTAATTCCCAGTTGCAGCCACAACACTTCCACTCCGCCGGCAGCCAAGGCCTCATCCACGACTTCATCTATACGGTCCGAACTGCGAAACACATCCACAAATTTTCGGTATTCCGCAGGCACTTCTGCCAGAGTGTTATAAATTTTGAATCCACCGGATTCATGTGTTTTTGGATAGAGGCCCACCATGTCCCATCCGTGGTCACGCATATACGCGGGAACATAGTGACTGGGTTTGGTGGCATCGGGACTAAGACCATAGACGGAGAATTTTTTGTACTTTTCCAGCAGGGCTTTGAACTCGCTGTCTTTGACATTCATAAGGGCACCTCGGTTTGTTCTTCTATGTTTAACGAGTCCAGGCTGAAGTTCAAGCTTTCAGGGGGGATTTCGGGCAATGACATTGTGATTCCCCGGAAGAGGTTTGTTTTAAACAAACATCTTCATTAAGTTTATCGATTTTTAAAATGAACTTCCTTGAGCTAAATTGGATCTATCAGGAGGCAGAAAATATGAAATGTCCAAACTGCAAAGAACCAAATCTGGTGATCTCAGAACGCAAAGGTATCGAAATTGACTATTGCCCTGAATGCCGTGGCATCTGGCTGGATCGGGGCGAGCTGGATAAGATCATTGAAAGATCCGCAGAATATGAAGCTGCTCCGAAACGCGAAGAGGTTGTTCAAACTCAACAGCCCCCTCATTATCAGCAGCAGCAGCATCCTTATCCTTACCAGAAACCGTACAAACGTAAAAAAACATTCCTGGAAGAGTTGTTCGACTAGGACTTCTTTTCCGTCAGGAAATAAGCAAAGGCGAGGGCTGGCATCAGAAACCCCACCCATGATGTCAGCTCCCAGCCGCCACGGGCGTAAGCCCACGCACCCAAAGTTGAACCGATCGCTCCTCCCACAAAGATCGTCGCAATAAAGAGTCCATTCAATCGACTGCGGTATTCCGCCTTCAGCGAAAAGATCGCACGTTGACCCATCACCAGATTCGCGGTGATGCCTGCATCCAGCAAGATGGCTGAAATCACCAGCGCCGCCAAAGCGGCTGTGGAGCCGCCTTCAAAGAAATGACTTAGCAAAAATGAAAAGGCCGAGATGATCATGGCCATCATCGTCGCAATACGGCTGTGACCTTTGTCAGCGGCTTTCCCGGCAATCGGCGCAATCACAGCGCCAGAAACTCCGACCAGGGCAAAGATGGCGATCGCGGATTGTGACAGGTTGAATTTCGGACCTGCCAGCAACAACGGACTTGCCGTCCAGAACAGACAGAACGCCCCGAACATGAAGGCCTGATAAGCGCCCCGACGACGCACCACCGGTGTTTCAATAAACAGACGGCCCATGGATTTCAGTAAATCAAAATAGTGCCGATTCTTGTTTTCCGGATGACGTTCCGGCATGACTTTATAAAGGACCACCGCAAGAACCGCCATCAGCACAGCCGAAAGAACAAACACGGCATGCCACGAAAACAGATCCGTCAACAGGCTTGAGACCGGACGGGACAGCATAATCCCGATCATCAATCCGCTCATCAGGCTGCCCACGACCTGGCCTCGTTTTACTTCCGGAGCAAAGTGCGCCGTGTAGGGCACAAGAATTTGCACGGTCGAAGCGCCCAGGCCGGTGGCGAAGGCGGCGATAAAGTACGGTGTCAATTGGGAGGCAAAGGCCAGGCCCAGGACACCCAGGACCGCGATACCAATCATGGTCAGAACCAGACGGCGATTTTCGATGATGTCACCCAAAGGAACAATCAGCAAAACTCCCAGTCCATATCCGATCTGAGTCAGTGTCACGACAAGACCTGCAGCGCTGGGATCCAGTCCCAATGCCTGACTGATCATGGCGGTGATAGGTTGAGCATAATATAAGTTGGCAACGATGATTCCGACGGCAGCCATCAGAAGCAGGACCAACCCGCGAGTTAAAGTCGGGTGAGCAGTGTCCGTTTTCATATTCCCGAAGCTACGCCTGCCAATGTCTTTGCGCAAGTGAAGTGATGAAAGCCGAGTTGTGCTCGGCATTCTGAATATCTTTTACATTATCCGCAGAAGATCCTCTAAGCGGTCGTAGCTCTCACTAAGTCCTCTTTGCATCCCGGACTGTAAGACCATGTCACGCGCGGCTTTGGATTCATAGCGCATCACCAACGTGTGCAGGGTGGTTTTGCCGTCTTCGGTCAGCGACAGATCATTCAATCCCTCGCCCGGATACCAGGGCTCATCAAAAAGTTCGGTGGTTAAAAGATGATCGGGGCGATGGATCTCTTTCACCACTCCGTGCATGCCCATTTCGCGCCCATCTTCGTGGCGCCACAGGTAGTGATATTCACCACCCGGTTTTGGATCCAGTGTGCAGACGGGCAGTGTCCAGCCCTGGGGGCCTAACAGCCAGCGCTTTAAATGCTCTGGCTTGGTATAGGCATCAAAGATTTTTTCTTTGGGAGCTTTGAAGGTGCGGGTGACAACAATATTGCGATCGCCCGCGGGTACGACTTTCAAATCGTTGCTCATGGGTCCTCCTATTTGGGCTGCTCTTCACCAGAATAGCTGACAACTTCCCAGACATGTCCGTCCAGATCCTCAAAACTGCGGCTGTACATAAAACCATAGTCCGTGGGCGGGCGTGGGGACAGGCCTCCGGCCTTTTTGGCTTTGTCGATCAGCGTTTCGACCTGCTCTTTTGAATCAACTGAAAAACAGGTGATGACCTCAATGTTCTTGCGGGCATCGATGATGGTTTTGTCGGTGAAAGTCTGGAAGAAGTTTTCATCCAGAAGCATGGCAAAGATATCTTTGCCCATCACCATGCAGGCGGCGCTGTCGTTGGTGAATTTCATGTTGTATTCAAAACCCAGCTTGCTGAAGAACTCCATGGATCTTTTCAGATTCTTGACAGGAAGATTCACGTAGATTTGATTTACCATGCATTTCTCCTTCCAGAAGAGGCCTTGTTCCATATATTGTTAATAACGTGGCAATAAGTCTCAAGGGACGATGAAGGAATACATAGAAACACCGAACGGAGGAATCCCATGGCAAAATACGTTGATGGATTTGTACTGACTGTTCCCAAAAAAAACATGGCGCAGTATCGCAAGATGGCGATGCAGGCCTCAAAAATATTTTTGAAGCACGGAGCCCTGGAATACAAGGAATGTGTCGGGGATGACATGAATATCGATTGGGCGCTGCCGTTTCCAAAGCTGACCAAGGCGAAATCCGATGAAGTGATTGTGTTTTCCTGGATCACTTACAAATCCCGTGCTGCCCGGGATCGCGCCAACAAAGCGATGATGAACGATCCGAAAATGAAAGAAATGAGTCCGGACAAGATGCCATTCAATATGAAGCGCATGGCCTACGGTGGATTCAAAACGATCGTGGACAAGTAGAGCTCAGGAAGGTCTATGAAAACATTTGGAATTATAGTTGGTTCTCTGGTCGCCTTGATTCTGGTATTGGGGCTTATCGCACCGAAGGACTTTAAGGTCCGTCGTGACATCATCATCGACAGACCCCAGGCCGATGTTTATGCTTATGTGAAGCAGTTGAAGCACCAGAGTCTTTGGAATTCCTGGTTCTTGAAAGATCCCAAAGTCAAAATGGACTACAAGGGTGAAGACGGGACCGTGGGGTTTATTGTGACTTGGGAAAGCAGCCTCAAAGAAGTGGGCGTTGGCGAGCAGGAAATCAAAAATCTTGTCGACAACAATCGTGTGGACACCGAGATCCGATTTAAGATCCCGATGGAAGCCAGCTTTGATTCCTATGTGATCACGGAATCTGTGGATCCTGCTCAGACCAGGGTGACAATGGGCATGCATGATGAACTGGCCATCCCGATGAACGTGATGAGTTTCCTGTTTAATAAGATTTTTGGCGGCGAAGACCACATCATCCGGGATATGGATCAGAGCCTGATAAATTTGAAAACACAGCTTGAGCAGAAATAAGGAGAGAGTTATGCGATCTAAATTGGCAACAGGTTCCCGTTATTTACTGGGTTTGATTTACTTTGTTTTTGGTTTGAATGGCTTTTTGCAGTTCATCCCGGCCCCACCAACAATGCCCGAGGGGGCCATGGCTTTTATGGGTGGAATGATGGCTGCGCCTTATTTCTTCCCGGTGCTTAAAGGCACGGAAGTCATCTGTGGGGCTTTGTTGCTTAGCGGTTTTGCGGTGCCTCTGGCGTTGGTGATTTTGGCGCCGATCACCTTGCAGATCTTCCTGTTCCATTCCTTTATGACCCCGGGTCTGGAAAATGTGATCATGCCGGTGGTGATGATTGCTCTGCATGTGCTGGCAGCGACCGCTTACTGGAAGTTGTATCATCCGTTGTTCAAAAGAGGCTGAGGCCGTGACGGGGCCTTCCCCGTCAGGCGCAGCACCTCTTTGACGATGTTTTTAATTGGACTGGGTTTGCTCAGATGTTGCTGGAATCCGGATTCCAGCGCTTTTCTGATATCTTCGGTGCTGGTATAGGCTGAAAGGGCCATTGCCGGCAGATGACGGTTTCGGGGGCCTTCCCAGTCTCGCAAAGAGCGGATCAGTTCATAGCCGTCCATCTCGGGCATACCGATGTCTGAGATCAGAATATCAAAGTGACCCTCTTTCAAAAGGGCCAACGCCTTTTTGGGCTGGGATGTGTCAGTCACCAAGGCCCCTTCCCTCTGCAGCAGGCGTTTGATCAGCACGAGGGTGTCTTCGGAATCATCCACTAAGAATATATGCAAACCGGACAAAGAACCTTTGGGTTCGTTTTCCACAAACTGAAGATGTTCAGTTTGTCCGGTTAAGGTCATGGCGGGCCCCTGACTGGTTTCAACCGACACCAGCGGCAGCTGAATCCTGAAGGTGGTGCCTTGATCTTTGCCGGGGCTTTGGACCTCGATACTGCCTCCGTGAAGTTCGGTCATGTGTTTGGCGATGGAAAGTCCCAGGCCCAAACCCATGCGCTTGCGGTTCATGCCGGAATCCTCTTGCCAGAACTTCTCAAAGACATAGGGAAGATTTTCGCTTTCAATGCCCTGGCCCGTATCCTGAACTGAAACGCTGAACTGAGACTCGTGCGTTTCGCAAGTGACGTGAAGGCGGCCGCCCGGAGGCGTGAATTTGATGGAGTTTGACAGAAGATTCCAAAGTATCTGACGGAAGCGGTCGGGATCCACCACGGCCTGGGTGGCGGCTTCACTGCAGGTCAACTGGGCGGAGATATTCTTGGCGTGTGCGGCACTTTCCAGGGACTCCATCACCGACTGAATCAGCTCCTGCACGACGACCTTTTTAAGATTCAGTTTGGTTTTTCCCGTTGTGATGCGGGAGATCTCCAGGGTGTCGGACACCAGTTGAATTTCATGGTTCAAATTGCGTTCAATGGCATCCAGAGCATCATGATATTCGCGGGACTTGGGGTCAGAGCCCTTTAGAAGATCCAGGCCTCCTTTGATGATGTTCAATGGCGTACGCAGTTCATGGGACAAGGTCGCCAGGAAGTCGTTTTTCTTGCGATGGGCAGTGTGAAGTTGCTGGATGCGCTCTTCAAGTTCTTTGTGAAGGGCATTGCGGCTCATGGCGATAGAAAGGGTGTTCACCAAAGACTGAACAAATCGGACTTCTTCTGCAGAGAAGTGACGGAGGGCCTTGTTCATCAATAGTAAAAGTCCAAACAGCTGGTTTTTTTCCAGCCCCTTTACCGGCACAATCAGGCAGGTGTTAAAGCCTTCTTCGCGCAGATCGCGAAAAGAGGTAAGCTTCATCGCCAAGTCGCCGTCCAGCAGCAGTTTCGGCGAGCGCAGGTTCCACAGACCTGAGCGGGCGAATTCATCAGATACTTTCACAGAATCCCGGCGGAGCAGCTCCACTGCGGAAAGTTTCAGGCACTTTAAAGCGCTTTGTCGCAGATGCTCGATCATCTGCTCGGGATAGGCTTCGGTCATGACGAAATTGGAGAAGTCAAAAAGCGTCTGCATCTGTTCAAACTGCTTTCGCATCAGAACTTCGGCAGACTTTCTTTCGATGGCGGCATAAATTCCCCGGACCAGATTTTCAGAGGACAGTTCGGACTTGCACAGATAGTCCTGCGCCCCTTCGTGGACTTTCCTTAAGGCGAACTCGCGGTCCTCCAGGGCTGAAAGAATGATAATGGGGGCGTCGGGCAGGATGGACTGCATGCGTGGCAGGGTTTCATCAAGATCGCTGTCCGGCAGGCGCAGATCCAGCAATACCAGATCATATATTTTGCCATCAATCTGCTGCAGGGCTGTCTTCAGCATGGCAGCCCGATCCAGGGTGATCTCGGGAACATCCTTCACGCGGCGAAGATAGCGCGAAATAATAAAGGCATGCTCGTCGTTGTCCTCCACCAGCAGGATGTTCAGTGGCTTTAACGGTGACATGGGTGCTCCTTTTCAGGGGGCGACATCCGGTTTTTTGATGTTGCGATTCCAGATGCCCCAGTAGGTGGCCATGCTTTCGACCATTTTCTTTAATTCATCCGCCTGCAGCGGCTTTACCAGATAGCTGTTGGCGTGCAGGTCATAGGCTTTGAGTTTGTCGGTTTCTGCGTCAGAAGTGGTCAGTACGATGATGGGGATCTTGCGAAGTTTGGCGTCATCCTTCACTTCAGAGAGGACTTCGTGGCCGTCAAGCCGGGGGAGCTTCAGGTCCAGCAGAATGATGTCCGGTTCTTCCCGGCTTTCATAGGGTGCGATTCCGCGCAGATACTGCAGGGCCTGCACGCCGTCGGTGACCCGCTCGACCTTAGAAACGAAGGACTCTTTCTTGAGGTTTCTCATAACGATCAAAGCGTGATCGTCATTGTCTTCAACCAGAAGAATTTTGAGCGGATGCTCTCCATTATAATTTGGCGGCATCGAAGGCTCCTTGTTCGGTGAAGAATTTTGGGAAGGCCAGCCAGAACGTCGCGCCCTCGTTTTCCCGGGATTCCACCCAGGTGCGACCTCCGTGAAGCTGCATGATTCTTTGTACAATGGCCAGGCCCACGCCAGTCCCTTCCTGAGAGTTGTCAAGGCGCTGGAACAGCCCAAATATTTTGCGGTGATAGGCCGGAGCGATCCCCGGGCCGTTGTCTTTCACTCCCACCAGCATTTCAGTGGGGGCATCCTTCGTCAGAATCTGGATCTGCGGGTGAGGACTGCTGGTTCCGTACTTCAGGGCGTTGGTGACCAGATTTTCCAGAACCTGATAGAGCCGACGCCGGTCTCCGATGACCTTGGGAAGGTCCGTCGGGAGTTGAACCTCGATATTGCGATCCTTCAGGCGATCGGAAAAGTTTTCCAGGATTTCGTTGATAATGTCGTTCATGCTGACATCACTGAGATTCAGTTCCATGCGGCCCGCGCGGCTGAGCTGCAAAAGGTCGTTGATCAACTCCTGCATGCGTTTGTGTGCTTTTTCCAGGCGGTCTATGGAATCATGAACATCCTCCATGTTGCCGCTTTTGATATCTTCCTTGATGAATTCAATAAATGAAGAGCTGGTGACCAGAGGGGATTTCAGGTCGTGCGACACTGTGTAAACGAACTGCTCCATTTCCTGATTTTTCTGCTGAAGCTCATCATAGGCATGCTTCAGGCGGGTCTCGATGATTTTTCTTTCGGTGATGTCAACGATGGAGGCGATGGCATAGCTGTTGTTGTCGATAACTATATGATTCAGTCCGATTTCAACCGGGATCTCTTTTCCGTCTTTGCACAGACCGGAAAGGTCGCGGCCTGCGCCCATCTGACGTTTTGTCGGGCTTTGCATGAAGCCTTCCCGGTGTTGGGGATGGTGTTGCCGGGCTCCCATCGGCACCAGTCTTTCGATGGGAGATCCTTTCAGCTCGCCGGGACTGTAACCAAACATTTTTTCCATCTCGCCATTGCACAGGACCACGAAGCCGGATTTGTTCACCATGACGATTCCCGTAGGCAAAGACTCGATGATGGTTTTGAACCGGTTCTCATGCTCGAAGGCCACAGTTTCCACAAATCCCCCTTTATTCCTAAGCACAATTTTAGTTTGTTTACGCAAATTTGCCGGCGCAATATGTTTGATCACAGATGCGCTTTCACAGTCGGTTTTTCTTTAGCACCGCTTAATAGTTCATTTTAGCAAAGCAAACGAATCAACTTTCTCTTTTAAATAATTTCGCTACCTTCTGGCTGTGAAAGAATTTTCACCAACGCAGGATTCAAGGAGGATGATATGCGTTTTACAAAACTAGCAGTGACTTTGTTTTTAGCCACAGTCACATCACTGACAGCAAAAGGCTTCGTGATGACCGACGCGCCGTACAGTCCCGAGCACGATGATCCACAACCGCCCGGTTGGTCCGCCTGGTCAAGCCTTGGTGGCGTAGGCACTTCGGATCCGGCGACTTGTTCCCGCAGTAATTTCCGCACGTCTCTTTTCGTGCGCGGAACTGACAATGCTCTTTGGTATCGTCAGTGGAACGGAACCAGCTGGGGCTCTTGGACTTCGTTGGGTGGCTTCCTTACTTCATCACCCGCAGCCGCTTGTTGGGGGCCGAACCGCATTGATGTCTTCGTGCGTGGCGGGGACAACGCCCTTTGGCAGCGCACGTTCCGAAACGGCTCCTGGCAGCCTTGGGTTTCGCTCGGGGGCTTTCTGACGTCAGGCCCTGCTGCAGCCACGTGGTCGGGCGGCCGTCTTGATGTGTTTGTTCGTGGCGGCGACAATGCTCTTTGGCACAAGTGGTTCACCGGTGGCGCGTGGTCCGGCTGGGAATCCCTTGGCGGAGTTCTGACTTCCGATCCTGCAGCGGTGTCCTGGGCCAGCGGCCGTCTTGATGTGTTTGTGCGAGGCACAGATAATGCCCTCTGGCACATCTGGTATTGGGGAGGCTGGTCCGGTTGGGAATCATTGGGAGGAGTTTTGACTTCGTCTCCGGGAGTGTCCTCGTGGGGGAACGGCCGTCTTGATGTGTATGTGCGGGGCACGGACAATGCTCTTTGGCACAAATGGTACAGTGGCGGTTGGTCCGCGTGGGAATCTTTGGGCGGGGTCTTGAGCTCTGGCCCAGATGCCACATCGTCAGCGCGAAATCGAACGCTGGTGTTTGTGAAGGGCACGGACAATGCGATCTGGTATCGCTCTTGGAAACAGTAGAAATAAAAAAGCCGGGTTTTAAGACCCGGCTTTTTCTTTATTGTCCTGGCATCACATAGAGCAAGTTTGCTCCCGGGCCCAGAGGCAGTCCCAGCCAGATCCAGGCAAACAGCAACAGCGACCAGAAGATCGTGAAGGCAATCGAGTATGGCAGCATCAATGCGATCAAAGTTCCCAGACGCGCTTTTGGATCATACTTGTTTGCAAATGCCAGAATCAGCGGGAAGTACGGCATCAGCGGGGAAATAATATTCACCACGGAATCAGCCACACGGTAAGAGGCTTGCGTCAGTTCCGGGGCAATTCCCAACAGCATGAACATCGGCACAAACACCGGAGCCATCAGCGCCCACTTTGCAGAAGCGCTTCCCAGGAACAGATCCACCACACAAGTCAGAATGATGAAACCAATCATCAGTGGGATGGCGCTTAGATTCATGTCTTTCAGAAGCTCAGATCCTTTCACCGCCAGAATCAATCCGACGTTGGAGGAATTAAACAAAGAAATAAACTGAGCTGCAAAGAAGACCATGACCAGGTAGGGGGCCATTGTGACCATCGCGTCTTGCATGGCATTGGTCACGTCGCTTTGGGATTTAAAGGTCTTCGCGGCAAAGCCGTAAGCCACGCCTGTGAAGGCTGCCAGGAAGAACACCATCGGGATGATGCCCTTCAAGAACGGGGAATCCAGCAAGGAACCATTGGCTGGATTTCTGAGGAAGCCGGTTTCAGGAACCGTGCCCCACAGAACCAGCAGCACGAAGATCGCAAAGACAACGCCCGCCCATAGCAGGCCTTTTCTTTCGTAAGCATTCAAAGGCTCCGGGGCCGTGCGCTCGGCGGCGCCTTTGTATTCACCCAAAAAAGGCAAAGTGATCTTTTTTGCCACCAAAGTTCCGATGGCAATGATCAGAATGGATGAAACCGACATGAAATACCAGTTCACCACCGGAGTGACTGTGTATGCCGGATCGATAATGCGAGCCGCCTCTTGGGAGAGGCCGGACAACACAGGATCGGCCACACTCAGCATGAAGTTCGCGGCAAAACCTCCGGACACACCGGCAAAACAGATGGCCAGGCCGGCCAGTGGATTTAACCCCGCACTATGAAAGGCCATCGCCGAAAGCGGAATCAGCAGCACATAGCCGATATCACCCGCGGTGTGGGACATGATTCCCGCCAACAACACGGCAGGAACCAGAAGCTGACGCGGGGATTTAATCACCAGCAATCGCAGCAGGGCGCCCAGCAGTCCGCTTTTTTCCGTCAGGCTGAAGCCCAGCATCGCTACAAGCACAGTTCCCAGAGGAGCAAAGCCAGTGAAGTTTTTCAGCATGTCGGTCAAAACCATGTGCAGACCCGTCACTGACATCAGATTCACTGCCGTGATGGTTTCTTTTTTGACCGGATGAACGGCTTCAACACCCAAACCACTGATGACCGCAGACAGCAAAACCACCAGAACTGTTAACAACAAAAACATCAGAGCCGGTTGCGGCAGGGCATTCCCCGCGCGTTCCACCTTTAGCAGAAAGCGATACAACGGTCCGGACTCTATAGAATTATCAGTGCTCGACATGTGGAAATTCCCCCTCAAGAGAATATCTTTTAATATTTGTAAGTACTTGTCACATATTAAAGACAAAGTAAGATGAGTTATGAGCGAAGTCTTTTCAGAGAAGGTTCTTAAGCTGATCAAAAAGATCCCGGAAGGGAAAGTGGCCACCTATGGTCAGATCGCCGCTTTGGCGGGAAAGCCGCAAGGGTCCCGTGCCGTGGCGTGGCTGCTGCATTCCTGTTCTGAAAGTCACAAACTTCCCTGGCAGCGTGTTCTGAATTCGAAGGGAAAGATCTCTTTTCCCGCGGGGACGAAACTGTACCGTCAGCAGAAGAAGCTTTTGGTGTCTGAAGGTGTGGAGTTCGGCGACGGCGACATGATTGATATGTCCGTTTTTCAATGGAAGAAAAAAGTGATGCCGGTAAAGCGCGCCTCGCAGAAGCCGCGCATGTTTTCTTAAGAAGGGATCTGAGTATCCTCGTAAAACCCGCAGCAGTAGCGGGTTTTACGTTTGTTTATTTGCGCTTCTTTGGTCTTAATTAGGTCCGGAAACTGGGCCAAGGGTCTTTTCAGTTACAGCGCTGTTAACTAAGACTCAGGCAATGGCAAATCACACAAACTTAAAAAGTGTCTTCGAGTCCTCGAATAAAAATAAACTTTCAGTTCGGTTTTTGCTGGTCTTGGCAGGTCTGTCCCTCGTGGTAGGATGTGCTGGTGCCAGTGGAGATGGCGAGTGGGCCTCCGGCAATCCTGACAGCGCTCAAGGCGATGTAACGCCTGATCCTGAAGTTCCCAACACGCCGAGTGTCCCGGAAGAGGAAGAAGTGGAATCCACAACGCCACCTTTGGCGGGTCTGTTTTTCTCTTTTAAACCGGGAACACAGACGCTGGCCTATGGCTTGGGTAAAACCTGGGATGGCTGTGACAAAGAGGCCATCGTGCGTGGGGGCTATGACAGCGACACCAAGTGCGGTAATGGTACGGTGCTGCCAGCGTATGCAGAGCATTTGAACAAGCACTTTTTTGGCTGCGTGGAAAAGGGATCCTTGGCGGCGGGGTATTCGCAACCCGAGCGGGTGTTCATCCGTCACTGGGGCACTTACGTCAACCGTAACGCAAGAAATTCCTCCAGCTTGAGCATGCATGCCTACGCCCGGGCCATTGATATTGTGAAGTTCATTATTTATGACCGGACCGGCAAGGCGACTTCGGTCAGCACCCATGTGCGGGACTTTAAGGGCACGACGGCCAAGTTCTATAATGCCTTCCGCCAGTGCTGGAAGGATACGATGCCATCGAAATGCCGTCCGGGTCAGCGGGAATACAGCGGCTCGATTGGTATTCCGGGTTCAGAGCTTGGCGGAAACAGTTTGCACAACGACCATATTCATCTCTCATTTCCATTCTGTGCGGGGTAACTTATGAAAAGAATTATTTTTACTTGGATGATTTTGATGGGGACTTCTTTGACGGCGACGGCAGCCACCGACGTGGTGGGTGAAAAGACCGTGGACTTAAAAGGCGGAGGCCAGGCTTTGATCACCACCCGCAAAGGGGGCGACAAACTGGGGCGTCCCTACACCATGGAGCTACGCGTGAATTGCCAGGGGGGGCGCATGGCGTGGCACGAACTTCCGGTGCTGGATCAAGAGTCCGTCTGTGATGTGAAACCCCAGTCAGCCAAGCTTTCCCAAGACGGCAAAAGCATCGTGGTTTTGATTCGTGAAACGGATGCCGATGATTTTAACCGTCTTTCCAAGCAGACTCCGGCAGGGATTCTGGGCGAGATCCAGCCGCAATGTAAAAAAGAAGCGGCCGAGTTCAAATTCCCTGTGGAAAGTTATTGTTTGCGATAGTTCCAGTCGAATCTGCCCTGAAGCTGTGATAGCTTGGGGGCATGAGTTCAACTTGTTGTGTATGCCAAAAGCCCAAAGCCACGCTTCAGTGTGGCTGTTGCAAAGAAGCGGTCTGTAAGAACTGTGCGCAGTTTCTGGAAGAGGGCCGCTTTTCCTTTATGACCAAGGTTCCGGAACTGTTGTCTTTCGGTGCCTATTGTACGCCGTGTTTTGATTTCAAGGTCATGCCTGAAGTGGAAGCCTATGATGCGGATCTGGAGGCCGCCCGCAATATCGCGGTCTTTTTCAAGGATCAAAGCAAAGAAACTCGCAACTTCAAACGTACGGAAAAAGCTTTTAAGGTAGTGGATTGCGAAGATCGTGAAGAGACGCTGTTGCGTTTGGCATTTTTTGCGGTGCAGGCGAAATTCAATGCGATCATCGATGTGGAAATCACCTCTAAGAAAGTCCGTAACGGGGCTTATCAGACCCATCTTTGGAGTGGCACCGCCATTCCCACCAACTATACGTCTCGCCGCTAGGTGAATGCACGGCCCCGTCCTATGAACGGGGCCCTTGTGCCAGGAACGCTCCTTCACAACGTGCTCTATTGAACTGTAATCCACACATTTGATTTTCCGTAGCTTCGCACCAGCCGGTTGAAAACATATCCGTTGTCAGGGTGCATGCGAATGCAACCATGGGATGCACGCGTGCCCAGTTTGGACCAGTTGCCTTGAGGTGTGCCATGCAGGGCAAATCCTCCACTGATAAAGACAGCATAAGGCATGTTGCCTAGTCCGTTGTAATCCCCACCGGGGAATTTTTTGGAGCTGTAGCGGTCATAGATACGGCCGTTGGGATGTTTGTCAAAGTTAGGAGTGCCATATCCCGCCATGCCGGTAGAGACCAGCCATGATCCACGCAAAGATCCGTTCACATACAGATACATGCGTTGAGAAGACTTCACGACCTGAGCCCACACCGCACAGCTGTTGCGATAACAGCCGCCGAAGATGTTTACCAATTCATCCAGATAAGTTTCGGGAAGATGGGCCGGTTGACCGGTTTCTTCTTCGTAAATTTTATCGAATTGTTCCAGCACTTGCTCGATGTTCGGGTCAAAGGGGTTGATTTCTTCAATCACATGGGGACTGCGTTTTTGCATTGTTTCGGTGGGCTCTGCCTGGGCAGTATTCACTGTCAAAAACAGCAGAGCGACTATTGCTCCTGTTATTTGTTGTAGAGTTCTCATGCCACACCTCATTGGTTAGAGAGTTGGGATTTGTCCTCATTGTACTTTGTGGGGGCAAAAAATTGGTAATTTCCGTACAAGCTTGGACGGATGACAGGGAAGTTTTCAGAGTGACAGACGGACGAAGGGAACCTTCATGTAAGCTAGGAAAGGGAACGACACAGAAGTCTGGTGTGAAAGATGGGGACAGAATGTTAAACAACGGTTAGACTCATCACCTGGATTGGGAGCGCGGAATTGGATCTAAAACAGTATCAAGAGCGAAAAGCACAACAGCAGAGCAATCACTTGGGGCGGCCCTTGTGTCCTTCCTGCCTGCAGCCGGGAAAAGCCTGTTATTGCCACGCCATTGAAAAGTTTGATCCTCAGATCAGTTTTGTGATCCTGATTCATCCCATCGAGGTGCGCCGGCGCATTGCCACCGGGCGCATGACGTCGCTGTGTCTGGAAAGTTCCCATTTGATCTCGGGTCAGAACTTCAGTGAAAATCCACAGGTCAATGCCCTGATTAAGGATCCCGGCAATCACTGTGTGATTCTTTATCCGGGCCCGGATTCCAGTGACTTGTCTTTGATGAACCCCCTGGCCCGCCGCAGTTTGGTGCCAGACGGAAAGAGGCTCACGGTGTTTGTGATTGATGGCACCTGGGCCACCGCCAAGAAAATGATGCGTGAAAGCCGCAATCTGCACGCGCTTCCGAAGATTTGTTTTTCCCCGGAAAAGCCTTCAGGCTTTCGGGTGCGCAAGCAGCCCAAAGAATTTTGTTATTCCACGATTGAGGCTGTTCATCAGACGATTGAATTGTTGGGTGGTGATTTGGGGCTGGACCTGAAGCCGCGCCCGCATGACAACCTGCTGGAGGTCTTTGAGCTGATGGTGGAGCGGCAGCTGCTTCACCTGCGCCATGCGGAAGAGATTCACGGGCCTTTCAATTCACGTGATCTTAAGGCCCGCGGCAGTCGCTAGTGAGTCACCAGGGCTTTGGAAGCCAGGTACTCTTCGTAAGTGATGTGATTGTCGTAAACCACACCTTGATCGATTTCGATAATTCTGTTGGCCACGGTCTGAATCAGCTCGTGGTCATGGGAAGTGAAGATCACAGTGCCCTTGAATCGGCTCAAGCCTTCATTCACGGCTGTGATGCTTTCCAGATCCAAGTGGCTCGTCGGACCATCCAGAATCAGAATGTTCGCCCCTGACAGCATCAGCTTAGAGAACATGCAGCGAACTTTTTCGCCCCCGGAAAGAACTTTAGGCTGTTTCAGGGCATCAGTGCCGCCGAAAAGCATTTTTCCCAGGAATCCGCGCAGGAAGGTTTCATCTTTTTCGGTGGAGTACGGGCGCAGCCAGTCCACCAAAGTTTCTTCATCACCATTGAAATAACGGGAGTTGTCTGTCGGGAAATAGCCGATCGACGTGGTGATACCCCAGTTGTAAGTTCCGGAATCAGCCTGCATTTCGCCTGCGATGATTTCCATCAACAGGGTCTTTGCCAGGTCATTGCGGCCCAGAAGTGCGACCTTGTCGCCTTTCTTCAGGGTGAAGCTTAGATTCTTCAGCAGTGTTTCGCCTTCCCATGTTTTGGTCAGCTTGTCCACGACCAGAACGTCGTTCCCCAGTTCGCGTTTGATATCAAAACCGATGAACGGTTTTTTGCGGGAAGAGGCCGGAAGATCCACGAACTCCAGCTTTTCCAGTTGTTTCTGACGGGAAGAGGCCTGACGGGATTTGGAGGCATTGGCGCTGAAACGGGCGATGAAGGCTTTCAGTTCTTCGGCCTTGTCCGAGCTTTTCTTGTTCTGGTCTTCGCGCAGGCGCTGATTCAGCTCGCTGGCCTGTCTCCAGAAGTCATAGTTGCCGGTGTAGGTGGTCACCTTGCCAAAGTCGATGTCAGCAATATGAGTGCAGACTTTGTTCAGGAAGTGACGATCGTGCGAAATCACGATGACGGTGTTCTCAAAATTAAGCAGGAATTCTTCCAGCCACTGGATCGCATAGATGTCCAAGTGATTCGTCGGCTCATCCAGCAGCAGAATGTCCGGGCGGCCAAAAAGGGCCTGCGCCAGAAGGACTTTTACTTTTTCGCCGCCATTAAGCTCTTTCATCAGTTTGCCGTGCAGTTCTTCCGGGATTGCCAGGCCAGCCAGCATCACGGCGGCTTCGGATTCAGCTTCCCAGCCGTTCAGTTCCGCAAATTCGGTTTCCAGCTCGGAAGCACGAACGCCGTCAGCTTCAGAAAAGTCCGGCTTCGCATACAGAGCGTCTTTTTCTTCCATCACCTTGTAAAGGCGGTCGTTCCCCATCAGAACGGTTTTCAGCACCGGAAATTCGTCATAGGCATAGTGATCCTGTTTCAGGATCGAAAGACGCTGATCAGAACCGATGATCACTTCACCGGTGTTGGGTTCGATCTCTTTGGAAAGAACTTTCAGGAACGTGGACTTGCCAGCCCCGTTGGCGCCAATCAGGCCATAGCAGTTCCCCGGGGTGAATTTTACGTTTACGTCTTCGAAGAGTTTTTTGCCGCCAAAACGCAGACTTACATTGTTCGTGCTGATCATCGGATGGGTCCTTTGGAAAGCTGTTTTTTTACGTGTTTCAGGCGGGAAACGCAACCCTTTCCCCATCGGAAAGGGCGCCTTGGAAAAAACTCCCGGTGAAAAGGCCTGGCCGTGTGCTCTTGGCTTGAAAATAGGGGGGCTTGACGGCTTAATAAATGAATTATGTTTGTAGGAGGACTTATGAAGTTTGCAGCATTGTTGGCCCTGTTTATCAGTCCTGTGGCCCTGGCCGCCGAGACCGAAGTGAAAGAGTTTGATGCGAAAACTATTCGCAGTTTTGAAATCGAGAATCTGAACGGAAACATCAAAATTGACGGGGGTCATGAGGATAAGATCGTGATCACGGCAGAAAAGACCGATTTCACGAAATCCTGCCGCCTGGAGTTCAAACAAAAAGGCGCTGACCTGGAAGTGGAAGTGACCCGCAAAGGTGTCTTTAAAAAATCTGACTGTACCACCAATTTCACTGTGCTTTTGCCCAAAGTGATGGAGCTGGATATGAAATTGGGCTCTGGTAACATCACCATCACCGGAACCAAAGGTGGCATCGACTTTAAAATCGGCAATGGCCAGGTGACGATCGACGCGGACGTGCACGAACTGGATGGCTCTGCCGGAAATGCGGAAGTCAATGTGAAATCCCTGACTGGCAAATCCGATTTGAAAATGGGTTCCGGCACCGTGAAAGCCGCTTATTCCGCGTTGCCAGCCACGGGAGAGTTTGAGATCAAATCCGGCAGCGGCAATGTCGAGCTGACTTTGCCAGCAGATGCCAAAATCCAGACGAGCTTCATTTCTGTGGGCGGCAAAATGACCAATGAAGTGGGTGACACTGCGAATGCGGGATTCAAAGTGAAACTGAAGTCCGGTTCCGCGAACCTGCATATCAAGAAGGCGCTCTAGTTTCGCATGGCCAAAAAAGCACCTGTTGTCATTGAAGTTCTAAATAAAGTCACTGCCGTGTCCGTGGAAAAACACACGGGCAAGAATTGGGATCAGTGGATAAAAATTCTGAATGACCAGGGTGCGAAGAACCTTTCCCACAAAGAGATCGTGGCTTTGCTGGGAAAGAAAGCTTTCAAGATGAAAGAATGGTGGCGCCAGATTGTGACTTCCGGTTACGAAGTTCATATCGGTCGCCGCCAGGAAGGCCGCAATCAAAAAGGCGAGCTTTCCGCCACGGTGACACGCACTTTCTATATCAGCGCAGAAAAACTCTGGAAGCTTCTGGAGTCCGCCGAAGGTCAGGCCGCTTGGCTAAAGCCTTTGTCTCGTTTCAAGTTTAAGCCCAAAAATGTTTTTGAAACCGAAGATGGATTCTTTGGCGAAATCCGCACCATGAGGGAAGGCGAACGCCTGCGCATGAGCTGGCAGGATCCTGAATGGCACAAGCCCACAATTGTACAAATCTATGTGATGGGCCGGGACGAGAACAAATCTATGCTGGCCTTCATGCATGACGGCATCAAAGACACCCGTTCCAAAGCCGCCATTCGTGATCGCTGGAATGAAGCCGTCGAGGCCCTGTCGGCGATGACTCCGACGGCCCCGGTGCGAAGGAAAAAGTCCTAACGAACACTGACGTTCGTGCGATCGATAATATATTTTAGCAGCGTTTCTCGGCTGATGCCGCGTTCTTTCAAGGGACCCTGGGTGCTGATGTGGCCGGTTTCTTTGATCCAGCTTTTCACTGTAGAAAGAGTCGACTTGGAAGTCGGAACGAATCCGGTCGCCAGCTCCAGACAGATGCCACGAGCCGCACCGGCTTTGGGTGAATAGTCGTGGGACACGAAGATTCCCTTGTAGCGCCATTTGTTATCGCGATCAATGTCGGGATAGACCTTGCGATTGAGCTGCGCCCACACTTCACAGTACTCGGAGTTGTTCATGTCTGAGCGCAATTGGTAGGCGAAGGTCTGCACTGAATTCAGAATCCAGTCAGTCACTTCCGGTTGCAAAGCGCTGGCCAGTTCTGCTCGGAGTTTGGCAAACTTCAGGGTGCTGACCCGCAGTTTCGGGTCAAACAGGGCCTGAGGCAGCAAATCCGGATAGCGTTCCCCGTTTGTTTTTGCCCAGAGCTGAGTCGCTTCATAATTCACGCAGGAATCAAAGAACGACACCGGCATATTCCCCAGCAAAGTCTGATAGAAGGGTTGACGGCAGGCTTTCAGCACGCGGTCCTTTTCGGCGTTGGTCAGGCCGTCGTCGCGGTCGATCTCATTTTGGAATTTCTTTGAAACGCCCGTGTCATTGCAGTTTTTGCTGGAGGTGTATTCCAGCCCGTCGTGCACCAGGTACTTGATCAGGTTGTACTTTTCGGCGGATTTTTTCTTAAGCAAATCTGGATTAAAGCGGTAAGCCGTCACACTTTCGGCAAAGTCCTCAAAGGGATTGGATTGGCCATAGCGGGACACGAAAGGATGGCCTTGCAGGGCTTTTTTCTTTTCGACTTCAAAACCACCGGCTTTGGCTTCTTTCCAGTTGCTCAGTTGCAGCCAGGTCGCCGAGCGGTCATAGTCTGAAAACTGATTGTCCGAATGATTGTGGGCAATTTCATGATAAAGTGTGTACTGGCGCATGATCGAAGACTGCTCGGACCACGAGTCAAAAAGTTCAATCGAGGCATTGGCCAGAACTTTTCCGCCGTCGTCACCGTAAGAGGCGCGGGTGTAGCCGCGTTTGAATTTGATCAGTTGTTTGTTGAATCCAAACGGCAGCTGGTCGGGCTTCACCAGTTCAAAAGTGCGAATGACATCGGCGATCTCGCCGGCAGTGAAAAGAGAAGCGCTTGTAAATGAATAAGGTGACGTGTTCACATCAAACTTGTCCATCAGATAAAGCATCTGAGGTCCGACATCAGCTCCGAAGATTTTCTGTGCAGCACACAGGGCCTTGTCGCAGCCCGGTCCTATTTTAAATTCTTTCTGGAAGTCCTTGATGACTTTTTCAGGCGTCGCACTTTCGCGCCCCAACGTCAGCAATCGGCTGAGGGCCAGAACCAGATGAGGACGTTCATTGGTCAGAACAATACCCAGAACTTCGTGCGTTCCGGGTTCAGAGCCATTTTCCACGGGAAGACTTTTGTAATAGCGCTGAATCTCTGCGGTGGTGACGGGCAGTCGCATTCGGCACACAGCAGATTTCACCTGCCGTTCATTGGCCGCCCACCAATCCAGTTCTTCGGCGGCAGGAGTGCGTTTGTTAGGCGGAAGAGGCGCGGCGTGATCGGTGACGTGCGGGCTTTCTTTCAACACCGATTTGGGCAGATGAGTGCAGGCGGAAAGTACAAAAACGGCTGCCAGTACAATGCGGGATAAAAACAAACGTAACTCCTCAAGAATAGATCCAATAGTGTCTTTTCGGAGAAGGTCCCATGGGCTTAATGGCGTCCATGGGGAATCTCAAATTAACACAGGACTTTCAGAGAGGAATTCGCGATTAGAAGCTTTCGAAAGTGCCCTTTTCACGGTTCTTGCGAACTTGCGGTACGTTGAACACCTGGTTGTGGAAGGAAATATAGAATCCCGGTTGCAGAAGTTTTGCTGACAGCAAAGCTTCCGTGACGTTCTGAGCAGCATCGCTGTCATCGAAACCCATTGGAATCATGGCGCCGGTAAACACCACGGGAACTTTTGGTGTGCCGATTTCTTTAAAACAGTGTTCGGCAGAAACGTGCATGGTGTCGGTTCCGTGCAAAACAACGATCGGGCTTCCCCGCTGCATTTGATCTTTGACGGTGGCAGAAATCAGGGCACGGTCTTCATCTGTCATATACAGGGAGTCTTTGCTCAGCAGTGGGTACACCATGATATTGGTGTACGGCAGTCGCATCTTGGAAAGAATGCGGTTTTTAATGCTGGTGCCTCTGTTTTCCAGAGATCCATCGAACTCATTATAAGTTTTTTCGATGGTGCCACCGGTGGTGATAATGATGACGTCTTGAATAGCTGTGCCCATGGTTCGAGATCCTATGTCAACTTTCGCAAGCTGGCAAGAAAAGCAAAAAAGCGGATGCTCGCGGAAAAGCCCCCGTGGTAGGATTTGGTGGCAAACGAGGTGGGTATGGAAGCACGACTGACGATGATCACGCTGGGCGTTCAAAATCTGGCAGTGTCCCGGGAATTCTATGAAAAAGGACTGAAGTGGCCTGTGTCCCCAGCCAGTAATGACAACGTGGTCTTTCTGCGCACCGGAGGCGTGGTGTTGGCGCTGTTTCCTTCCGAAGAGCTGGCAAAAGATGCTGGTGTTGATCCGCAGGGCAGTGGCTTTCGCGACTTTACCATCGCGCACAATGTGAACAGCAAAGAAGAGGTGGCCCAAGTGCTGGCTCAGGCGGAAAAAGCCGGAGGCCGCATCATCAAACCCGCTCAGGATGTTTTTTGGGGAGGTCACAGTGGGTACTTTGAAGACCCGGATCGATTCTTGTGGGAAGTGGCGTGGAATCCCCTGGCGCCACTGAATGAAAAAGGCGAGATGCAGCTGCCTTAGGGCGCTGCTGTCCTACCAGATATTGATAATGTCGTATTCGCGAACCTGTGGGCCATTTTCCACCACGGCCACTCCGCCGACCTTCTGATCTAAAAGCGCTTCGCCCAAAGGGCTGTTGGGTGTGACCACCTGGATGGTCTTTCCTTCAAACTGCACACTGACGCCGCCGCCTTTGGCCAGAATGAAAAAGAAGCTGGTTTTGCCGTTGTGTTCAACTTCAATCACCGCGGAAGATGAAATTCCATCGTTGGGACCAAAATCCCTGACACTCAGGTGTTTCAGCAAAAGTAAAACTTCCTCGATATCCGCAATGCGTTTGGCCTGACCACGCGCCAGATAAGAGGCTTCCAAGCCGCGGGTGTCGTATTCGTTTTCGGCTTTGCTTTCTTCGTTCGTGGCCGCATCAATGGTGGCTTTGACGGCTTCTTTAAGAGCCGTCATGTCCGCGACAAGTTGCGTGCGAATGGCTTCGATCAGTTTCTTTTTATCCAAGGGACACCTCTGTTGCCATTATCGTCGTTTGTGGGAATTCAGGCAAACGATAAAATAGAAGAGGGCTTGACGGGGAATCAAGCCCTCAGAGGGATGGGAGAAGGATTAGCGGGAAGGATTAGTGGGAAGAAGATTCGGACTTGTTGCCTTCGATGGCAGTGTTTTTAGCTGCCAATAGTCTGTCGAAGAAACCCCCTTTATGAGTTTGAATTTCAATTCTTTGAGCTTTGGCCAACGGAGCTTTGGGCAGATAAATACTGAGCACTCCGTCTTCGTGGTGGGCTTCAATTTTAGCTCCATCCACAGTGTCAGGAACCGTGAAGCTGCGGCTGAAGGTGCCTATGACCTTTTCGTCGCGCTTTCTTTCGCCTGAGATGGTCAGAAGATTTCCGTTCATCTCTATATTGATGTTTTCCTTTTTGAATCCTGGCAGATCCACACTCAGTAAATAATGATCATCGGATTCAGTCACTTCACAAGCGGTTTTGAAAAGACGCTCCTGACTTTCGGCGGCAGGGACCGTTGCAAAGTTCTCAAACATACGATCCATCTCGTCGAAGATATTGGATGTCATTCTGCGAGTGGGCCAATAAGGTGTAATCAGTCTCATTATAAACCTCCTTTGCAGGTTTCGTTATTACACTCTAACGATGTGATTGTTTGTGCGACTGTCAAGTTGGGCGGACCAATAATTTTTGCGGCCACCAAAAATAACGCCGTCAAATAAAGTGCAATCAGAAGTTCTTTAATAAGATGTTTGATTGAAAAAGAATCCGTTCGTCTCATGACCAACAACCTCCTTTCGTGGGTCAAAAAGAGGAACCGAAAAAACAAGTCTGTTGCCCTAAATCTGTGTCCGTCCTTTTTATTGTCAAGGCGCGTGCAAGTACTTGTTATTTGCCAATAATTTTAGGACTCTGGACGAATGTGATAGGATCATTTTATTTGCGAGGTTTGAAGTGAAGGTGGCAATTGCCGGAGCCAGCGGTTTTGTTGGCAAGGCGCTGATCAAAGAACTGCAGGGACATCATGAAGTCGTTGCTTTAAGCCGGTCCAGTAAAAAGGATTCAGGGGACGGTATTGAGTGGCGATCCTGTGATTTGTTCAGTTTGTTGGATGCCGAGAAAGCTTTGCAGGGCTGTGACGTTGCCGTCTATCTGGTGCATTCCATGCGCCCTTCGGCTCAACTGACCCAGGGAACCTTTGAAGACTTTGATCTGATTGTCGCGGATAACTTTGTGCGGGCCGCAGAAACCTGCGGAGTCAAACGCATCTTTTATCTGGGTGGCATGTGCCCTGAAAATTCTCAAGAGATGTCCCGTCATTTGCGCAGCCGACTAGAGGTGGAGGGTATTTTTAAAACCAGCCGCATCCTTGCAACCATTCTGCGGGCGGCAGTGATTCTGGGGCCTGAGGGGTCTTCCTTTCATATCATGACCCGTTTGGTGGAGCGACTGCCCGTGATGGTCTGTCCGAAGTGGACCAGCACACTAAGCCAGCCCGTGGCCTTGAGGGATGTGGTGCGTAGCCTGCGTTACTGTATTGAGACGGCAGAAACCCAAAATCATATTTACGATATTGGCGGCCCGGATGTGATCAGCTATCTGGACATGATGAAGATGATCGCTCGTATGCAGGGATTAAAGCGCAAGCTTTTGCCGATTCCATTTTTAAGCCCCAACCTTTCCACCTTGTGGGTGTGTCTGGTCACCGGGGCCCCCAAAGCCCTGGTCGCACCTCTGGTGGAGGGCTTGCGATCCACTCTGTTGGTTAGTGATAAACGCCGTCTGGAAATCCCGGGATACCGATTCATGCCGGTGGCCGAAGCTCTTGAAGAGGCTCTTTCTGAATTTACCGAAAAGAAAACACCGCTGGCATTTCAAAAGAGCCCTTTGGGAAGCTATGAGGTGCGTTCAGTGCAGCGTTTGTTGATTCCCGAAGGGGTCACGGCTGATGAGGTGGCTCATGCGTATATGGAATTTCTGCCCAGCATGCGCCCGGGTCTTATGAAGGTGGAAGTCAGTGGACGGTGGGTGAACTTTTGTTGGAGCTTTCCCTATGTGCGGCTTTTGATCCTGGAGTACTCGCCGGAAAGAAGCTGGTCGCATCGTCAGCTGTTTTATGTGCGTGGCGGACTGTTGGCGCAAAAAACAGTGCGGGGGCGTCTGGAGTTTCGCGAAACACTGGGTGGAAAGGCTGTGATCGCGGCCATTCACGAATTCAAACCCCGGATGCCGTGGTTTTTATATCGCTGGACCCAGGCTTTGTTTCATATCTGGGTTATGCGTCAGTTCGGACTTTACTTGAATCGGCCAAAGTCTGCGCGGTAATCTTAAGTGCAAGGAGGCCCGCATGGCCAAATCAGATCACTCCACTTTTATAGGTTATATTCTTTGGATCTTTGGTTTTATGGGCGCGCACCGTTTTTATTTCGGCAAGTCCATCACCGGAACCATCTGGTTTTTCACTTTCGGTCTGGCCGGTATTGGCTGGTTGATTGATATCTTTCTTATTCCAAGCATGAGTCGAAGCGCCCAGCGCAGTTATCGCAGTGGACGGGTGGACTATAACGTCAGCTGGATTCTGCTGACGTTCCTGGGGATCTTTGGTGTGCACAGATTCTATATGGGCAAGTGGTTGTCAGGTTTGATCTGGCTTTGTACCGGCGGTCTTTTCCTGATCGGTTATCTGTATGACTATTGGACTTTGAATGAGCAGATTTCCGACGTGAACCGCGAGGCGGCTTAACCACGCAGCCCCCAGTGATCCCCAGCTGATCAAAAGTGCATCAAAGGGGACGCGGAAACGGTTTTCAGATTTAAAGAACCACACCGTCAAAAACAGCGAAAGCATCAGAAGAATCGTCGCCTTGTTAAAGGGCTCTTCTGACTTTCGCAGAACCAAAAGGCCCAACAGGGTCAGTGGCAGCATGGCATAATAGAAGAAACTCTCCCAAGGATAATAGAGCTCTTGGGTGGGGTTTGAAATAATCGGCCACAGGGGATTTCCCCAGGCCAGATAATAAATATATCGCAAACTTGAAACCAGCACGGCAGGATTCTCCGCCACGCACTTCAGGCCCTCTTTCCAGTAGTAACTTTGGTTGGTGAACGGTTGGTCCCACTGTTTGAAGGTTCTTTCATTGGTAAAGTGAAAAAGCGGCGACATCCAGCGTGCACCAGAGGAATCGGCGTTGTCCTTCGAGGGGCATTTGCCTTCGATAAAGTTCAAAGCTCCGGCTGTGGGCCCCAGTTGCGGCTTGCCATAGTGTTTCCACGTCCAGGCCATGTGGGGAACCACGATCAGCAGGCAACCCACGGCCATCACAGACACTTTCACGAACGCGCGGGTCAGGTGCTGGCGCTCGCGATAAAGCAGCCACAATCCCAGGATCGGGATGAAGAACGCATGATTGCCTTTGAAGTAAAACGCCAAGGCCAGTAAGACGCCCATCGAAAGATAGCCGGACAGTCTTTCGTGTTTTAATGTTTTCATCATGAGCCACAGGAACAGCGTGATCAAAAATGCATAAGCATTTTCAGCCATGTGGAAAGTGGCAAATCCCGCCAGCGGCATATAGCTGGCCGCAATGAGTGCAGAAAAAGCACCCGCCAATGCGCCAAAGCGTTCCCGCACCATCAGATAAATCAAGACAACCGTTCCCCATGACAGGAACACCTGGGACCAGTTGAAAAGCTCAAATCCACCCAGCCGGCGCAGCCACAGGCTCCACAGAGTGAAGCCCGCTGGTTGGAAGAGCTGACTTAAAGTGTATTCCCCCCGCATGATTTCTTCGCCACGGTGGAAGTATCCGGCCATGTCTGAAAAAAGACTGAATTCCGGCGGGGCTTTGAGAAACACCAGCCAAAAGCGGAATAAAAAAGCGGCGCCCAGAACGGCGACGACAAAGACTCGCTCGGGCAAAGTCATGGCCGGCAGTTTCGCAAACAGCATCAGCATAAGGGAGCCTGCAACCAGCAAAAGACCTAGCGCTACCGGAACATCGCTCCAATCCTTTTCAAGCAGGACACCGTAGCTGTCGCCTTTGGTGCTGCCAGCGAAGTGCCAGGTGGTTTCTTTGGCAAGACTGGGGCCGGTGTTATTCAACTTGAATCCTGCAGAATTGTCACAGCGGGCGTTCAAATCCGTGGGCAGATTCCAGTCGCCATGCTGAGTGCTCATTTCATGCACGCAGTTCATCGTGCGAAGTTTCAAATGTTTTAAGGGGTAAATCATCGGCGCGGTGGTGAACTTCACCCAGTAAAGCCCTTCACGTTCCGGATTCATGTCCTGAAACTGAAAGCTCGCCAAAGAGTCCTGTACGGTGTTTAAGTCCGGCTTGATGATTTCAATGTTGTGGGCTCTGGGGGTCAGCAGGAACAGCCAGCTCATTGCCAGTGTGAAAAGGACCAGGCCCAGGCTGAAGAATAGGTTGGATTTCGAAGAGTATTTCATGGCTGGGGACTTTCTACTTAAAAGAAGTCCCTGCCTTCAAGTTACGAAACCCTTAGTGAACAAGTCGTAATAGTGACGTGTTGTGGAAGAAGACCAAAAGCAGATAAGGCACTGTGGTGGTCACTAAAACCCCCCAGGGCTTCGGATTGTGCAAGATGTGCAGACCCGAAATCACAAAAATCAGGGGAGCAAACACCACCAGCGTTGCCGGCACCGCAAAATTCAGCAAAAGAACGGCGCCGCCGATGATTTCCATCAATTTAACCGTGGGCATGATAAAGCGTGTTTCCATGCAGGCATTCACAAAGGCATCGATCTTGGGATCAGAGGGTGGAATCTTCACCCAGTGGAAGAAGCCATTCAGGCCCCAGAAAAACATTTGCAGTCCAAAAATCCACCGGCAGACAATCTCGATGTATTCAATCATGGGGTCAGTGTAGCGGAAGGCCCAGGTCAGATCAATGCGGGATTCTTGCATGATTCTTACCACTGGACTTCGCCAAACCTCCAATTGCCCGGAGCCCCTTGATAGCTTTGGGAAAGACAGGGAGGTCGACGTGGATATGGAATTGGCGAAAGTGGATCGCGAGATCGTGAACAATGAAGCTTATGATCATCTCGCGGACCGTTGGTATGAGGCTCAGGATGATCCCATCGCTCTTTTGCGCAATCAGCACAAAGTGGAAATGCCGTGGATTCTGGAATCCATTCGCCGCAATATCGGTTACAAAGCCGAAATTCTGGATATGGGCTGTGGGGCGGGCTTTCTGGCGAATGATCTTGCAGCCGCAGGTCACAAAGTGACGGGGATTGATCTTTCCACTTCCAGCCTGAAAGTGGCGGAATCTCGTGATCTCACCCATTCAGTGCACTATCGCCAGGGCGATGTTTATCAGGTGCCATTTCCCAACGAAAGTTTCGATGTGGTGGCCGCGATGGATTTGCTGGAGCATGTTTCAGATCCGCAGAGGGTGATCGCAGAAGCCTCGCGGGTGCTGCGTCCGGGCGGGCTGTTCTTCTTTAACACCTTCAACAAGAATCCGCTGGCGTGGCTTGTGGTGATCAAGGGCATGGAGTGGTTCGTAAAAAACACACCCAATGACTATCACGTGTATTCGCTGTTCATTGAACCCAAAAAACTGAAGCTGTGGCTGGAGGATTTTAGCCTGGATACCCAGGAAATCCGGGGTATTCGTCCGGTGTTCATGCAAAAGGCGCTGTGGCAGCTGATTCGCACCGGTGAAGTGCCCAAAGATTTTAAATTCACATTTTCGCGCGCACCCTTGATTGCGTACACGGGGTTTGCCAAGAAGTCGCGGGGATTCAATTAATTAACAAAAAGCAACTTGAGGAGTAGTAAACAAAGGAATATAGATTTCGACATGAACGTTTCCACTCTTCTTAGATATTGCGGCTTGCTCTTGGTGGGCATGATGGCGGGCAGCTCCTTCGCCTTTGTCCTGGGTATGGGACCGGCAATGGAACAGCTGTCGATCACATCCTATATGGAATTCCACCGCTCGATGGAAACTCCGTTCAATATCTTCAGTCCCTTGATCTATTTGCTGGCCATCGCGACTTTGGTGGCCAGTCTTTATCAGCTTCGCCAGTCGTGGAAATCGATGGAATTTCTTTTGATTGCGTTTGCGCTTCTTTGTGTGGTGGATGAACTGCTGATGACCCGTTTCGGGAATCTGCCTTTGAATCACGTGATCAGCCAGTGGGATCTGATTGCGCCGCCACCGGATTGGGTTGAGATTCGCTCCCAATGGCTGCGATTCATGTACATCCGCAGTGCTTTGCTGGTGTCCGGATTTGCACTGCTTCTGGCATCCACCTTCTTTATGAAACGGTCTCCGGCTTCCCGACAAGATGCCTTTGCTGTCGCTTAGGCAGATTGATCTTGTTGGAATTTTCCCCTGACAGCTTCTGATTCTTTTCTTCGCCTTTTTTCAAGAAGCGAGGAAGCTCTTTTTTTCCCGTGGCCAGATAGTCTTCGGCCAGAAGCTCTTTGGCTTTTTCTTCAGGCCACTTCTGATTTTCAATCAGATACACCAAGGCTGATTCAAACAGATTCAGCTGCGAAATCCCGTGGGACTGGGCATGGCGTTTGGACATAAAATCGTTAAATTCATAGAACTGCCAGAAGAAGGACTTGTGTTCCTGCTCCTGGGCCTTGTCTTTCAGGCTTTCCACAAACTTTTTGAAAGTGCCGCTGTTGGCGTAGAGGTCCCAGTACTTTGCAAAGCGATTCATCACCTGCAAGGTCGCAAAATCCATGGATTTGGTGCGCAGGATCTGGAACGGAGGGTGGTTGGAATAAACCATTTCCCATTCTTTGTCGTGACGGGCGATAGGGGCGCCTTTCAGGCGTTTCAAAATACCCACCTGAATTTCGTCAGGACGAAGCTCGGCCAAAGTGTCAAATCCGCGCGCAAAGCTGTGGATGTCCTCACCCGGCAGACCCACGATCAGATCGGCGTGAGTGTGCACTCCGGTTTCTGAAGCCAGGAAGCGGAAGTTGTCTTTTACTTTTTCCAGATCGTTACGGCGGCTGACCAAACGAGCCACATCGGTGTTCCAGGTCTGGATACCGATTTCAAATTGCAAGGCTCCGGCCGGGAACTTTTTGATCAGTTCGCGGATTTCTGTCGGCAGGCGGTCCGGCACCATTTCAAAGTGCAGGAACAATCCCAAGTGGACACGCTCCAGGAAGAATTCCAGGATCTGGGTGCAGGTGGAGGGACTCAAGTTGAAGGTGCGGTCGATGAACTTGAACTGGCGGGCTCCGCGGTCCATCAGCTTTTGCATGTCAGCCAAAAAAGCCGGGACGTCAAAGTTGCGCACGGCTTTGTCCAACGATGACAGGCAGTACTCGCAGCGGTAAGGGCAGCCGCGGGACACCTCGACATACAAAACCCGGTTCTGGATGTCTTCGTCGGAATAGAACTCGTAAGGGGTTTTGATGGTTTTGATGTCGGGCAGAATGTTTGTGACAAACTTTTGAGCCGGCAGGGTTCCGTCATTGAGGAAGTTTTTGCAGAAGTCGCGGAATAAGAAGTCCGCCTCGCCTTTGATTGTGAAATCTGCGATCTGACAAATCGGATTGGTCTCGGCTTCGTGGCTGACCTCGGGTCCTCCCAGGACCACCAAGGTTTCGGGGCTGATTCTTTTTAGCAGGGACACCAGCTCCAGGGATTCCTGGGCATTCCAGATATAGACACCCAAACCGATTATCTTTGGTTTCTGACGCAGCAGGATTTCTGCGATATCGCGGGGGTCCCGGGCGATTGTGAACTCCATGATTTGGGCGCGGTTTTGCAACTCTTCAAGATTGGCGTACAGATATCGCAGTCCAAATGAACTGTGTTGGTAGGTGGAGTTCAGGGTCACAAGCAAAATGTCTGTCGTCATAGGCAGCTATCCTAATGCATGTTGAAAAAATAAGCGAATTGTCTTTGCCAACATGAGGACAATTTAGCTACCATTACTTTGCGGTAATGCTTTTTTCAAAGGATTGAAAATGATGAAAACTGCCACGATGGCTTTTGTGACGTTGGTTGCTATGACGGCAACTGCGCATGTGCCTGCGCTAGAAAGTTTTGAAACCAAACCTATTCTGGCCGATCTTAAAGACCTGCGCGCCCTGAACATCCCGGTATTGGCAAAAGATGAACGCATCGAAGTGGGTTACGCCATCGTGACTCCGGTGATGCAGCAAAGAATTCAAGAGCGCGCCCATCAGGTGGGTAAATGCGGAGGCTTTGAAGACCTGACTTTGGATATGCATATTCAAGGCACAGGCTTTAACAGCATTTTGGACAGTCTTGCGGCTATCCAGGAAAAAAACGCCCTTTATGAGCGTGCCCCATTTGCCGCCTTGTCGTTGGAAAAAAATGGGACCATCGAAGCGGCCATGACAGAAGTCAGTGAAGACAATCTGCGCAGCTATGTGACCTGGCTGTCCTCGTTCCCTAGTCGCAGCAACCGCGATGCGGAACCAAACCGCCACGTGGTGGAAATGAAAACCCGTTTGGAGGCGATGCTGGCTGAAGCCACCATTCCTTACGAGATTTCCGAGATCAACCACACCTCCACAAAACAAAGAACCCTGAAAGTCCGTCTGGTCGGCAGCGAGCGTCCGAACGAAATCGTGGTTCTGGGGGGGCACCTGGATTCTATCAACCAAAGCTGGGGCGGAGGCAAGACTGCGCCGGGGGCTGATGACAATGCTTCAGGTTCTGCGAATCTGATTGAAGCTTTGCGGATCATGATGACGAAAGCTCAGCCCAAACGCACGGTGGAGTTTTTCTGGTACGCGGGTGAGGAATCCGGTCTTTTGGGATCAGCCGAAATTGCCAAACAATACAAAGCTGACAAAAAGGACGTGGTCGCGGTTCTGCAATTGGATATGACCTTATTCCCCGGTTCAGGTGAACTGGTTATCGGCAGCATGACGGATTTCACAAGCTCCTGGTTGCGTGATTATCTGAAGGCGGCGAACGAAACCTATATCCACGCGCGCATCGTTGATGACAAGTGCGGTTATGGTTGCAGCGATCATGCGTCCTGGAATCGTCAAGGTTATCCGGCACTGATGCCGTTTGAAGCCACCTTCAGCAAGAGCAACAAAAACATCCACACCACGCGTGATGTGATTTCTCCAGAGTCCAACTTCAAACACTCGGCGGCTTATACAAAAATTGCCCTGGTGATGGGGATGGATCTTGCCAACAGCACCGCAAGACAGCCCTATTAAGCCTTGGGTGATGAAAACAGAAAGGGAGCCTGACGGCTCCCTTTTTTTATTCTAAATCTTCTCCAGACGTTTGATGGTCTTTTTCAGATCCTGAATTGTTTCGTCTTCTTTTTCGTCTTTTCTTCCCAGTAGGTACAAGGTGTGCTTCCAGTAGCCGGCTTTGGGTCCTAGCAGCGTCAGGATGCCCGAGCTGACTTCGTCCATCACATAGGGCACAGGCAAAAAGCCCACACCGGCGCCGTCGACGATGGCGCGGCCCACGACCGAAATGATGTCGCTTTCAAAGACCACTTTTTTGCGGGCGCGGATGTCCTGGAAGAACAGGTCAGTTTCATGGCGCAGTTTCATCTTGTAGGACGGAATGATCAGTCCCCACGGAACGGCAGCCAGAAAATCCACGGCCGAGGTGTTTCGAGAAATGCGCATCTTGCGTTCTTTCAGGTTCTTGGTGGACACCATCAGATTCACCGGCATTTCGGCTGTGGCAAGTTCGGTGACGTCATCGGCATAAATCGGCTTGTTGGTCAGAAGCAGATCAATTTCGCGACTGCGCAGCTGGGTGAGGAGGGCGTCGGAAGGGGCCGAGCTGACGAAGAAGGTTTTTTCCACAGCACGGCGCTGTTCGCGAATCAGCGGGGCCAGCAAGTCGGCGATAAAAGGACGTTCCACCTGATCGCTCACGCCGATGCGGATGCGCTGACTTTGCTTTTCCGTCGGGCTTTTCAGTGATTCAGCAAAGTCGGCGGCAACGTCGAACATCTTTTTACAATAAGCAAACGTGCGTTCGCCTTCCGGAGTCAGATGCAGATTTCTGCCACGCTTTTCAAAGAGCTTTTGATCGATGGAAGATTCAAGAACTTTGATCTGTGAGCTGAGGGAGGGCTGACTGATATGCAGGTATTTGGCAGCATTGCTGACTCCACCCAGCCGGGCGGTTACATAGAAATAGTACAGATGATTGTAGTTAAACATGATACTGGACCTCCTAATAACATGGCTTTTTTGGCGCCCTTTTGGAACTGGTCCTTCGCTGCAATTCTGTAAGTGATGATCTCTACAGCGAAATTCCCGTCTGGACCCCTTTAATATATAACTTTAACCTAATTATGTCTTCTAAATTATATATTTAACGAAATTGTTGATATGAACGATAATAGACTCAAGAAAGGGAGGTAGATATGCAAACAGACATCTACTACAGAGACATCACTAAAACTGAAAATCTCGAAGCTTACTTGTTGGAAACAGTCGAAGGGGCTGTTGGAGATTTCTTCAAGTATGACAGTGGTGCTCACCTCACAGTGCGAGTGGAGACCGATCGACATCGATCGCAGACCCGCAAGCCCAGCTATTTATGTGAGGTCATTTTGAAGCCGACTCGTTCGAAAACTGTGATCAAGGTGGTCAAACGAGACGAGAACTTCAAACGATGTGTAGCCAAGACGGTATCTGCTTTGAAGGGCGTTCTTAGTAAACGTTCCTCTCGTAAATCCCAGCACCGTCGCAATGACCCGATGCTGGAGTTCCAGCCTATGCCACTCGAAGGGGTGGCATAACCCAAGAACAAGGACCTGTCAGAAACAAGGAGCAGCTTTATGAAATCTCATCTTCTGAGGAACCAAAATGACGGTGAGCTGAGTCGAAAGATCCGCGACCGTATCAAATGGGACAAAAGAGTGAGCTTGGCTGATCTGGATATCGTTATTCGTGATGGCGTGGTGGTGGTCAGTGGATTTGTCGACACTTCTTATAAGAAAAATGCCGCTTTGGAGGTGATCTCTGAAACGGAAGGTGTCTGGACAATCGAAGACCGCATCATCGTGCCAGCGGATTATTACCGCTCCGATGACGAGATTCAGAGTATCCTAAAGGCTCAGGTCGATGAAATGATCAAGATCGGTGGAGAGCATATTGAGGTGGTCGTCAAAGACGCCGTGGTCCGACTGGAAGGGGAGGTTTTCCGTCCACGTCTGAAAGCCATGGCCGTGGGTGCCGCCTGGGAGCTTTCCGGAGTTCATGACGTCATCAATGCCATTGAAATCAAAGAGCCGCCAAGACGGGTTCGCATGACTGTAGGTTTTGAATTTGAAATGCTGTTCCCTTTGAACAAGGGGACAGAGATCCTCGAGGACAAACTAAAGGAGGTCTCTTGATGAAAGTTGATACAAATTAAAGTGCGGTCCTTTTCCCATCCCTCCATGTGCAGGCGTCTGATTACAGACGCCTGTCGTTTTTTCCGGGGCTGGGCAGGATGTCCTTGGCCTGAACCGTGGAAACAGACAATAATGTGGAAAGCAGCGGGGAAATGAAGGCATGAAAAAAGTTTTGATTTTAAATGGCAGTCCCACGGGTGACAAAGGCAACTGCGCCCAGTGGATCAAGGGATTAGTGAAGCTCTTTGGAAAGAGAGCCGAAGTGGAAGTTGTACATCTGGCGAAAGCCTCTTACGGACCGGCTCTTAGAAAGAAAATCGAATCCGCTTCGGGTCTGTTTTTTGTGACGGGGACTTACTGGGATTCCTGGGGAAGCCCGCTGCAAAAGTTGATGGAAGACATGACCGAACTTGAAGGTTCTGCCGCCTTTATGGGAAAGCCTGCCGCGGTCTTTGTGTTGATGCATTCGGTGGGTGGCAAAGGGGTGCTGTCCCGTCTGCAAGGGGCCCTGTCGACGATGGGCTTTTTGATTCCTCCGATGAGTGGGATGGTCTATTCACTGGTTTCTGATATCGCCCTGAAAAGCGCGAGCTCGCACGCCAAGGACTTCTGGCAAAAAGAGGACGCCGAGCTGATTGTGGAAAATTTCCTGAAAGCTTGCGATCTGCAGGTGACGTGGACCACGTGGCCTGTCGACAAAAAAGACCCCCGTCGCAAATGGCTTAAATAATCTGATCAGCTTTTAGTCGCCGTGAACTATTTACCCGGTTTCCGGGGGATGGCGGCACTCAGAGGGACTTGAGGGGCTTTTCGGCCCCTTTGTTTTGGCACTTATCTTGTATCGCGTCCGGGTATGCGCGCGTTGATTTCATTCATCATTTTGGCCTTCAGTGTTCAATCCTTTGCGGGGTTTGACGACGTCGTTCCTGAAAAACGGGTGGTGTTTAATCCCGTGGTCAGCACCTCCGCCCGCACCCTGCCGCAGTGGCAGTTCGGCTATCAGCGGGCTGGCGGTGCCAACGTCAATTCCCACATGCTGACCAATGCTTTGAGTATGGGTATCTTTCCTCGTCTGGAAATCGGGACTGTTCCGATGTTCTATGCCACCGCATCTGGCAGCCGCAATTACACCGTGAAGGGAAATTTCTATCGTGGCGACAACTTTGACTGGGCGGCTTCATTCACCGAAACCCGCTTTAGATCCGAAGTGAAACAAGAGGGCAAGGTTGTCGAAAGACCCGACCTGGTTTTGCGTTCGACCCAGCTGGGTTTCAACTATCGTCCCGACTGGAATGAAAACGTGACGATGTCGCCGTTTATGACTCAGGTGTGCGGGCACATCGATTCCACCAACGGGTTGGTCTTTGTTTATTCGCTGAAGTGTGAAGCCGAGTACGGCCTGGATATTCAGTATCAGATTAAAGATCGTGAATGGATCACGTTGGCTTACGGACACCTGCGTGAAGCGGGCATGTCTCCTTACGAGCAGATGAACACGGGAGTCGGTGTGGCCTGGTCCCAGCTTCGCCCGAAGGAAATGTTCTCGCGCCCCTCAGTCGGCGTCTACTATACCCCCGACACCCAAGACACCCTCTTCCTGCTCTCCACCACCTTCTTCGAACTCTAAAAGGTACCTGCTTACTTTTTCCGAAGCGTCGCTTCATTTTGGCCATAAAAAAAGGAACTGCTGATGAAGGCAGTTCCTTTTCTTGTTTTTGTGGCGCACTGCTTATGCAAAACTGCGGTGGGCCCCCCTGTGGAGGGTGCCGCAGAGTACCTTTTGGTTACGTCATGGACTTGGTCAGGTCGCGAACTTTTTTGGAAGCGAAGTTTTCGGAAACGAAGTTCCAGTTTACTTGCGCCCAGAAAGTCTCAAGATATTTTGCGCGAAGATTTCTGTAATCAACGTAGTAAGCGTGCTCCCAAACGTCAGCAACCAACAATGGAGTTGGACCGTTGTTAGTGAACGGAACCGCTGCGTTGGAAGTGGATACCAGGCTCAATTTGCCAGCAGCATCCATGCACAACCAGATCCAGCCGGAACCGAAGGTTTTTACGCCGCCGTCCACGAACTTGGCTTTCAACTCATCCATAGAACCGAAATCACGAGTGATCGCAGCAGAAAGTTCTGCAGATGGCTGGCCACCCTGACCCGCTGGGCTCATACCAAACCAGAAGAAGGTGTGGTTCCATGCCTGAGCGGCGTTATTGAAGATGCCACCCGTGGAAGTCAGAGTGATCTCTTCCAGGGATTTCCCTTTCAGGGATGCATCTGTTTCCATGAATTTGTTCAGATTGTCGATGTAAGCTTTGTGGTGCTTGTCGTAGTGGTAAGTCATTTGTTCTTCGTTGAACAATGGAGCAATACCGGTTTTTGCGTAGGGAAGATTTGGAAGTTTGAACATTACGCCTCCTGTTTTGTTTAGTTTTCTAAATGAAACTATAATGAAAACAGGAGGCGGTCTATCAATTAAGCGTTATCGCCAAGCATCGTTTTGACGAAAGTAGGAAGGCTGAAGGCCGCAGTGTGCAGGTCTTCATTGTAGTACTTAAGACCTTTGTCCTGAGCGAACTTCGCCGCTTGGTCTTTGTTGAAGTCCTTCGCCGGATGTTTGGATCCTTTGACGGCTACTTGCAAGCTCCACATGCCAGACGGGTAAGTCGTAGCGTGGAACAGCATTGTGTGGACGCTTTGCTTGCCGAAGATGCCTTTCAGGCAGTGGTTCAATTCCACGAAGGTGCCTTCATGGAACATTGGAGATTCACCCTGTGTGATCACCAAACCGCCGTCTTTCAATGCGTTTTTGCAGTTATTGTAGAATTCCGCTGTGAACAGGCCTTTTGCCGGACCCACCGGGTCAGAGCCATCCACGATGATCACATCGTAAGAGTTGGCAGGTGCATCTTTCACAAACTGGATGCCGTCACCGATAATAAGATTCAATTTCGGGTTGTTGAATTCGCAAGCGATCTTTGGCAGGTGTTCTTTGGAAGCACGAACCACCGCTTCGTCGATTTCAACCATGGTCACATTGTCCACGTTATATTTGAACAATTCGCGAATAGTGCCGCCATCGCCGCCACCGATCACCAAGACGTTTTTCGCATTGCCATGAGTCTGCATCACCGGGTGAGTGATCATTTCGTGGTAGTGGTATTCGTCACGCTCGGTGCACATCACCATGTTGTTGATCGCCAGGAATTTGCCATGAGAATAAGAATCCAAAACGCGCACGCGCTGGAACGGATTTGTTTCATCAAACAAAACATCGCCGGTGTAGCGCAAAGAAAGCGCCTGGTTTTCGTCTTTGTCTGTGAACCAGACATTGCGGTCGATCTGGTGGCCTTTGGAAAGGTCGAAAGAAGGTTTTTCGCGCATGATCTTAGGCTGGAAGTCGGATTTCTGGATGACGTGCAAAGAACCACGGTTCATCTCCAAAGCCGAATAGTTCGCCTGGAAAGCTTTTTTCAGGTGTTCAAAAGAAACCCAAGGATCCACAGAATCACCACAGGTGAACAGATCCACGGCCGCATAACGATATTCAGGCCACGTGTGAATAGCCAAATGGCTTTCCTGAATAACAACCACACCGCTTACGCCCCATGGGGAGAAGTGGTGGAAAGTGGAGTTGATGACTGTCGCACCAGCAATTTGCGCCGCTTCGACCATGCTTCTTTCGATGATGGAAACGTCGTTCAGAACTTCTGCGTTACATCCACTGAACTCAACCAAAATATGACGACCTAAAGCTTTCAATTCCCTGTCCTCCAACGGCCCCTGCAAAGTGGCCTTAATAAGTAAAATTTAGGGGGTTCTAGGGCGTTTTTACCTGTGGGGCAAGGTATTTTTGTCCCCAAAATGGAAAAGGGGCCGTTTGGCCCCTAGTTGCTTCTGATCTCGAAACAGTTGTGTATTTTTTTGTCGTGGAAGTCCTGAGGGATGCTCTCGGCGGTGATTTCCTTCACCTTGTATTTGGACAGAACGGCCGGAGAAATTTTAAATTTACGTTTGTTGTTGGAGAAATAGAGTATTCCCTCTGGTCGCAGCATGTTCATGCAGCTTTCCACCAGGAATTCCTGATCCCTTTCCACCTCGAAGGTGTCGTCCATTTTCTTCGAGTTTGAGAACGTCGGTGGATCCAGGAAGATCACGTCGAAAGTGTTCGGCGATTTTGTGTTTCGCAGCCACTCCAGAACGTCGGCGTTGATGAAGTTGTGTTTGGCCGGATCCAGATTGTTCAGTTGGAAATTTTCCTGGGCCCAGCGCAGGTAGGTTTGAGACATGTCCACGCTGGTGGTGATGGCGCCACCCAAGGCGGCAAACACGCTGACCGAGCCGGTATAGCAGAACAAATTCAGGAACTTCTTGTCTTTGACGGATTTAAACACCTTCTGGCGCATCGGACGGTGATCCAGGAACAGGCCGGTGTCCAGATAGTCGTAAAGGTTCACTTTTAGCAGCGCCTGGGATTCACGCACGACAAAGGTTTCTTCCTTAGCGTCGAGCTTTTCGTATTGCTTCAGGCCTTCCTGGCGTTCACGTTTTTTAATCACGATCTTGCTGTCGTCACATTTGAACAGGGCTTTTAAGGCCTCTTGCACGTGAGGCAGGTGGTTCTTTTCAAGATCACGCAGGTCGCTTTTGTCGTAGATCAGGAAGTGATCCTTGTAGATGTCGACGATATACGGGTACTCGGGAATGTCCCGGTCATACAGACGGTACGCCTCGATCTGGGCGCGCTCAGCCCAGTTTTTCAGTTTTTTGTAGTTTTTCTCGAGGCGGTTTTTGATCATGTCCATGGGGGCTTTTTAGACAATTTAGCCGGGATATGGTACCAATTCCTCGATGTTGGCAGAAAAAAGGGCAGAACATATAGCATTTTTACTCGCTTCCGAGGGCGGGGAAGTGGCCTTTGTTGAAGACAAGGGAACCGTTTATTTTGCCCGGTTTCCTGTCGGGGTGGCGGCGCCGTCATCGGCTGTGGTCAAGCTGCTGCAGGGGCTGTTTGATCGCTTTGTGGATCACAGCTTTTTCATTCTGCGCCAGCGTATTTACACCACCGCCGGTCTGACAGAGATGTGCCGGGGGATGGTCAAGGTCGTCGCCAAACGAATCACAGAAAACATCAGGCCCCGCGATCACGGGGAATTGGCCGGGCTGCAATTTGTGGAAATCGGCGATGCCAGTCAGATTCTCTTGCCGGTCGCGTATCTGAGTCAGGAAAATCAAAAGTCCATCCAGGAAGTTGCCGGCTGGCTGGGTTCCCATGCCGCCGTGATCCCCGCCCGACAGTTGGAGCTGGCGTCCGGCCTGGCCCGATGGGTTCCCCGCGGAAGTGTGCTGCATGACTATGACCGCGACATTGCTGCCTTTTTGCTGAATGATCAGGGGCAGTTGCTGAGTTATGGGGTGAACTCAAATTCAAAAAACAAAACACTGCATGCGGAAGTGAATCTGGTGCAGCGTCTGCACCGTGAAACCGGACGGCCCATTCCGGCGGGAGCGGTTCTGTATTCCACTCACAAGCCGTGCAAGATGTGCGCAGGCATGATCTATCATTGGTGCGAGGATCCTTCACAACTGAAGGTCTATTATTCCGTCGAGGAAAAAGGCGGGCTTTCACGCCAGACCGTTCTGGATCAGCACGGTCTTAATCATCACATCAGTAAATAGCTTCCTGGGCGTCGTTAAAGCAGGACGAGATTGCCTTTAGCATGGTGTCTTTGCGCACGGGTTTGGAAAGGTGCAGATCACAGCCGGCAGAAAGACTTTTTCTGACGTCCTCCTGGAAGGCGTTTGCTGTGCAGGCAAAGATTTTTGCCGGAGTGCGATTCATCTGGATTTCCATGTCTCGGATGCGCCGAGTGGCTTCATAACCATCCATGCCCGGCATCTGCACATCCATAAAGATGATGTCGTAGTGTTCTTTGGCGACCATTTCGACAGCTTCTAATCCGCCGCTGGCATAGCTGACCGCATGAGCGGTTTTTTGCAGATAGATGCCGAACAGATGGCGGTTGTCCTCAACATCATCAACAACCAGAATGCGCCGGCGGCTGCTGGAAATATTGTGATTGACGTCCGTAAGTTGATAGCGGCCCTGCCAAGGATTGTGCATGGTTGTTTTCCGTTCCGTTGTGGACGGCACTGAAATTGTGAAGAAGAATGAAGTGCCCTGGCCCGGCTGGGACTCAAACCAGATGTGGCCGTTCATCATCTGCACGATATTTTTGGTGATGGAAAGTCCCAGACCCGTGCCGCCATATTTGCGGGTCGTGGTGGTGTCGGCTTGAGTGAAGGGCTGAAAGATGTCTTTGAATTTTTGTTTGGAAATGCCGATGCCCGTATCGGTCACACAGAACAGCAGATTTCCTTTGTGAACCGTGCGATTGACCGAAACTTGCAACGAGATTTCACCGTTGTTGGTGAACTTGAGTGAGTTGTTCAGCAGGTTCATCAGCACCTGGCGCAGGCGATCGGCATCGCCGACGAAGTACTCTTCCACATCGGGATCGATAGCCAGGGAAAGCTTCAGGCCTTTTTCTTTGGCCCGGAAGCCCAGGACAGCCTCGAGTTCATCCAGCAGGCGCTGCAGATTGAATGGCAGCGGGCGAAGTTCCATTTCGCCGGCCTCCACCTTGGAAAGATCCAAGATGTCATTGATGATGGTCATCAGTTGATGGTTGGCGCGCTGAAGGATCTCCACGAAAGAGGCCTGTTGATTGTCCAACGGTGTCTCGGCCAGAGTGTCGGTGATGCCGATGATGGAATTTAAAGGTGTGCGGATCTCGTGACTCATGTTTGCCAGAAACACCGTCTTGGCATCCGTGGCCGCTTTGGCCTTGGTGGCGGCCCCCAGAAGCTCTTTGTTTTTCTTTTCCAGATTGTCAGCCAGACTTTTCTTTTCCGTGATATCGACGGCCATTTTAACAATCTTTGAAATCTCTCCCTGCAGATTTCTTACCGGAGTGTAAGATCCTTGAATCCAGACTTCGCGGTTTTTCTTGGTAAGTCGTTTGAACTCTCCCGCTTGTGCATGTCCTTCAGCAAGTTGGTTCCACATTTCTTGATATTCCAGCTCGTGTTGGTGAAACTCCGGCAGGAATATTGAGTGATGACGTCCTTCGATCTCATCGAGTTCATACTCCATGAGATTCAGGAAGTTCGGGTTGGCCCAGAGTATGTATCCCTGGTTGTCGAACTCGATCACCGCATTTGAATTTAGTAGAGCCTCATAAACAGAATGAGTCATGACATAAGTGTATCTACAGTCTTGTTTATTAATAAAATTACAAAAGCCCGTGGGGATTAAAGTTTTGTAATTACGCTCTGAGTCCTGTGCTTCGACAAAATCAAATCACGAAAATGTATTGAATGAACGTAGAGTCTTCACCGCAACTTAACAAGTGAAAAGCGCGGCGAAAATTTATGGCCATTGATTTTCCTTCAGTGCTTTGCGCGCCTCCAGGGCGTTGCGAATTCCCACTGTGCATGAATTGGAAAGCTGACGGCTGTTGTCTTTCAAGCAGCGCAGGATGCGCCCTTCTCCGGGTTTGAGCATATCGCAGAACTGCAGCAGATCGTTGTTGCAGGCGCGACGAAGTTCCATCATCAGTTCGTGCAGCCGTTGGCTGCGCAGGCGGCAGTCCGTGGTCAGCTTGTCTTTGTGATCGTTCAAACACTTCAAAAAATTTCCGCCGCCGGGTTCGACATCCTGGCAAAAGCGGCTTAAGTCTGCACGGCAGGGGTCCAGAGCCGTCTTTTCTGTCTGAGCCAGGGCTTCAATAGAGAATATGAAAATCAGTGTAAAAAGGAGCGTGAGCATTCCAACCAGAACACGATGATCCATGGCAACTCCGTCCGCTATGGAAGCGGGATCTGTTAGAGCTATTTTGTTTTTCGTATTTTGAAGAGGGAGATTTTTTAGAAGAGCCCTCTCTGAAGAGAAGTATAGGAGGGCTCTTGGGGAACTTAGAACGATAAAGCTAAGGACGTGTTACTTTGCAGCCGGTGTTTCGAACATGGACATTGCAAAGTAGCTTTTGCGGAAGGTGCTCCAGTTTGTGGATTTCACAGCCGCGACTCTCCAGAAGTAGTGTTTGCCAGCTTCCAGGCCTGTTGCTTCGAACGTCGTGCCTTTAACAGCGTACTCGTTTGCCACCAGCCATTTGAAGTTAGGATCTGTAGCCACTTGAACATGGTACTCGTCCGCGCCAGCAACTGATTTCCAAGTCAAAGTTGTTTTATCAGCTTTAACGGAAGTGTAATAAGCCGGACTCACAAGTTCTGGTTTTGCGGGAACTTCGTTTTTCGCAGGATCGGCTTTTGGCTGTGGGAACAGGGAGTTCATCTTTTCAGTCAAACCACCGTGGCCGCCGCCGTGACCACCACCACCATGAGCCTCTTCAGCCAAAGAAGCAGAAGTAAGAGTCAAAGTCATAGCGAACGCGAATAGAGATACCAAGATCTTCATGATTTAATCCTTTTGTAAACGATGCTTAGAAAGTAAAATAAAACCGGGATTAAGAAAACCTTCTTGCACGAAATGCTGGACGGTGTTAGAAATCCCCACGGTTTTGCGGATGATTGCTCTAATAATACTCTAAATTCCTGAAATTAGAGAGGAAAGTCCGGACTCCATATGGCAGCGCAAGGGGTAACGCCCCTCTACAGTAATGTAAGGAACAGTGGAACAGAGAGAATGTCCAGGGCATTGAGCCAGACACCGGGAACGGGAGGGTCTGGGGAGCTGCTGGAGTGAAAACAGCCAAACTCTGCGCGGAGCAAGATCAAATAGGGTGACACTAGTAGGGCGGCCAGCCCGTAGTCACCGGGTAAGATCGCTTGAGGGTGTCAGTAATGCCACTCCCAGAGGAATGATCATCCACGATTATCGGGTAAATTATGGGACCTGGTAGTTTGGACAGAATCCGGCTTATAGCAAAACCGAGATCCCGCCTTCTTTATAGACAACTCTGCAAGTTTTCCAAAACTTGAGAGTTTTCGTGCCCTTAGGATACCTATTTGGGCTAAATTTGCCGTCATGAAAATCATGAACACAGTGGTATTTGCCCTGATTCTGGGTGCGAGCATGGCTTCGCGCCTTGAGGCTCAGGCCCAAGTTTCTTTGAATATTCCTTCTGAATCGACTTATGAATCAGGCAAATCCCTTTGCCAGAAAACCTATGCGTCTTTGATAGCCCATGAAAAAGGGTTCTATGTCCGAGTCCCCGTGGACTATTCCCGCCCGGAGCGGGGCATGACTGAGGTTTATTCTTATTTCCACCGCGGGTTTGATCCCAGCAAAGAAACTTTGATCTATTTCACCGGCGGTCCCGGGCAAACCTCACATTGGGGTTTGTTCCGCAATCCGGTGCCTTACAATGTTCTGATCATGGAGCACCGGGGGGTGGGGTGCTCGCGCCCGGACACGCGATCGATGTTCCTGGATCCATCTTATTATTCCTCTGAAAATGTCGCTCGCGACGCCGAGGTGGTTCGTCAGCACCTGATGATCAATCAATGGACCGTCTATGGAATTTCTTACGGGACGGTTCCGGCGACGATGTATGCTTCGCTGTTCCCGCAAAACACTCGCGCGGCTATTTTGGAAGGTGTCGTTTATGACGGCGGCTTGCTGCTTTGGGATGCACCTCATCGTCGCAAGCTGTTGCAGAGGATGCTGAATTCGTTGTCGCCGTCTTTGATGGCAAGACTGGAAAGTGTTTCTGCGGTTCATGGCATTCCCGACACATGGCTGTCACGTCAGGCGCGCACACAGTTGATGTACAATGATGGCGTGAAAAAACTGAAAAAGCGCCTGGAGCTTTTAACTGACGACAAGGTCTTCAAAGATTTTCTGACCGAGGTTCGCAAAAGCTATGAACCCATCACATACACTCCGCACATTCTGTTTGCCTCCAATGACATCGCTTACATGATGATTTCCTGTCAGGAATTGGGGATGGCGAATCCGGAAGTCAGTATCGAGGATTCCTTTATCAAAGGGCAGTTGGTTCGCAAGGTCGATACTGAGTCGTTGAAACAATGCGCACGTCTTCGCGCCAAAGGTGACAAAATCTATCGGGCCGAAAACTATCCGGTGAAAGTGCCGGTCACGTATTTCCAGGGATCTGACGACGGCGCCACGGCGGCACCGGAAGGTGTTCGTCACTATAAGAATGTTCCGGTGGGATTTAAGCAGCTGGCGATTCTGGTGCGTGGTGGGCACAATCCGAATCTGGAACTGATCCTGTACGAAAATCCACAACAATTGCAGATCTTTGATTATGCGATGAAGGGTTTGCCAATTCCCAAGACTCTTTATTCTGAAATGAAAAAAGCCAGCGGCCATTTCTGGGCTTACACTTCCAACTGAAGTCGGGGCTGCTTGTTTGTCGGCACCGGCCTTTGAGTGAATCTGTTTTCACGTTCCCACGGGGCTAAAATAGAGATCGTTGCTTAAAAGACAAGGAGGTCTTTATGTGGCAGTGGTCGAAGTGTGTTTTTGTTTTCGTGCTGACAGCGTCCCTGTTTGCGGGATCGGCAGTCATCGCCGCGGATAAAACCGATCGTATCAGTGACAAGGATGTGGTGGATGCCTACGCCTACTATCTGGGACGCCTGCTGGTGTTGCGTCAGGAGCATCTTGATTTTCGCGATGAAGGTTTACGCTGGAACAAAATCATCCATCGCTCCGTCGGCGGAGTGAAATGGGCCAATCCCAATCTGGATGTGGCATACAGTGAAGCGTGGGTGGGTCTGGATAAAAACTCCTGCACCATGCTGGAGATTCCAAAAATCACGGGACGCTATTACACCATTCAAACTTTGAATGGCTGGGGTGAAACCACCTCGAACATCAATGAACGAACCTTCCCTCGTCATGCCTCGGGAAAATTTGCTTATTGTCTGCCTGACAGCACGGTGGCCTTAGGCCCGGATGTGCAGAAAGTGGTATTGCCAAGTGCGAAGTCGCGCATTCTGGCGCGCGTGGAGCTGGGTTCGGATCCCGCGCAGGCCGTGGCATTGCAGAAGGAAATAAAGCTGTACGCGACAGGCACACCGGTCCTGCCAAAAACGGTGGTGACACCGATATTTACCAATAAAAATCTTCCTGGCATTGCTGTCTTTGATAATGCCTCGGCTGTGCTTGCCAGTGAGGCCGACATCAATCCGGGAATGGATGAACTGCAGGTGAAGGTTCGCGCTATTCAAGATGCCGCAAAGGGGACTGAGCGAAACCGACTGAATGAAGTCATTCGCAAACGGGCTATTCCTGATTTTGTCAGTCAGTTTGCAAAATTTGGAACTGTAGGCAATGGCTGGCATTATCCCAAGGTGGTGGGGAACTATGGTTCTGACTATCGCGCCCGCACGGTGGTAAATTTTGGTGGCATCTGGGCCAACAACAGCAAGGAAGTAATCTATTACAAGACCCATACCGACGGTCAAAGTATAGAATTAAACGGGTCTAATGCCTATACGATGACTTTCCCGAAAGATCAGTTGCCGCAGTCTTTGGTGCGGTATTTCTGGTCGGTTATTGTGGTGGATGCCGAAAAGTTCCAGGTGGTGCCGAATTCCTTGAATCGCTACAATCTGAACAACCATTCAAGCTTAAGAACCAATGCCGACGGGTCGCTGACGCTGGTATTTGCGAACAAGCTGCCCTCAGGGTATGCGCAGACCAACTGGCTGCCCACTCCGGCTGGGAAGAACTATCATCTGACTTTGCGGTTCTATGGCCCCGCAAAAGAGCTTGAAAGCGGCCGATACTTCCCTCCACCTCTGGTGAAGGTTGGTGGTTCCCTGGCCAAAGCCGATCGCAATTCAACCATTCTGAAATAAAAAAAGAAAACCCGCCTTCGTTCTGAGGGCGGGTTTTCAACTCACAGGATCTTCATTCCTAAAGATCCACGTTCGTTTTTAATGTCTTGTTATAGGAAACTGGAAGTTCAAACCAATAAAGGTCTGATAGTTCGGAACGCCGAGGCCTTCATGGGCGACGGTCCACTGGGGTTCTGCGAAAAGATTCATGGTGGTTCCGCTTTCGAGCTTCCATATTTTGCCGAGCCCCACCCCGATTGGAATGTAATAGTCGCCGGTTTCCCAGTTGAAGAACCAGATGCCAGTTGAGCGCAAATAGACAGCTGACGGTAAATTATAGATAACGAAAGGCTGCAAGGTGGCGATGTTCTGGGTTGGACGATCCTCATCGCCTGCAACATCATGTTGATAGGTCAGTAAGCCCCCGATAAGTCCCCAGGGGTGCGGGCTCATGGCCATGACCGAGGCTCCGACTTGCCATTTCCCCGCTCCGGTTTCATCCTCGCTGGCGGTGGGAAATACAAAATAGGGACCGACGCCTAACTCTAAGCCTTCGTTGCCTTTCAACAGAAAGATATCAAACACGTTGATGTCCCCGAGGCCCGAGACTTGGTCTCCGTCGGGGCCTGGTACGGTTTGATAGGGAATTGTCATGCGGGCGATTTGCGGAAGGCCGCCCAGCAGATGCGGCATGGCTCCGCGCAGATTGAATGAGTTTGATGTTTCATCCGTGCCGAAGATGGAAGAGGTTATATAGTCATGCAGACTCAGGGCGACCATTGGTGTCAGTGGATTGTTGGATTTATTCATGTCTTCTGCAGAAGCGTCTGCCAGAGCGGTCATTGGCAATGATGCGACTATCAGGGTCACCAAAGTGCTGCTAAGTCCCCATTTCATACAGACCTCCAATATGGAACTGTCATTATTCCCTGATCCAGCAGGTTCGGATATCTTACAGATAGAAACTTGAAGAAAAACAAAAAGGACTCAGAAGGCCTGACCGACGCTGAAGTAGTAGCTGATTTTCTGATCGCCGTAGGCTGTGTCAAACCGGAAGTCGACTGGATTCTTTTGTGCTATTTTAAAACGCACACCCAGTCCACCGCTTCCCAAAAAGGCGGCGCCTTCAAAGTCCGAAACTTTGGGGGCCAGTTGGCCTGCGCCAGCGAAAGCGACGCCCCCCCAGCGATCGGAGAAACGATAGCGATATTCGCCTTGAGCCGCCCACATCATCTTGTCCCGGTATTTCCCGGTTTCATAGCCGCGCAAGTCGCCACCCTGGCCAAACATGCTCAGACTGTAAAAAGGCGCATCTCCATATGCGAAGCGGGCCATCAGGCGATAAGCAAAAACAGAAAACGGGGCCAGTTGAATATACTGATTCCAGGCAATCTTATAAGTCTGGTAGGTGGTGTTGTCGTGCAGGTCTTCACTGTGAAATTCGGCCTGCAGATCAAACAGGGATCCTTCGGTTGGATAAAAGCTGTCATTGCGGGTGTCGCGTTCGGCCTTCAGATTCGGAGCAACGAAATTTGTTTTGGCGACCAGTTTGTCCGTCAGTCCGGCGGGAATATTTTCTGACTCAATTCCGGTGGTGATTTCGGCGCCGATCAGCTCCAGCCCAAGAAAAAGTTTGTTGGTGATCTGTTTCATAAGCCGGATTCCGGCAAAGTCTACTTCCTGTTTCAGGGGAACGGAGAGGTTCTGTTTGTTTTGATTATAGCCAATGCCATAAAAGTCATAGAAAACAGTGGCCTTCCCTGTGGCCAGGCCCACGCGCCACTGGTCGTTGGCCAGTTTTCCAGAATAGGCGAGGCCTCCTCCATAAGAATGTTTCTCGGTGTAGAAAGCGCCTCCGCCGACAATGGAAGGCGGGCTTTCATCTTCTTTTAGAGTGAAAATATACTGACCCATGAGTGCGATTCCCCAACCCTGACTGGGATTCAAAAAGGGAATTGGCGCAATAACAAATTCGTTTTTGTCTTTTTTCTGTATGGCATTGAATGGGGTCGGTTGAGCAGGATTTACAGGAAGGGCTTTATCATCATCCAGAAGGTCCGATGATTCTTCCCAAATTATGCGGGGACCTTCTTCAGAGGAAGAATTTTGGGCATTTGCCGAAAAAGAAAGAGCCAGTAAAAGCAGGACTTCGATCCTGGACTTCATTGTGTATCTCCTCTGATGAATAGATGAAAGTTTATCAATGTCGAGTTGCCAGGTCCAGCTGTCGGATTTTTGGTGTCTTTTCGCACTGGTCCTCTGGACTAGATTTGCTGTCGGGAAACATCTTTAAAGCGAGAAGTTAGGACACCTCGGATAATCTGTTTGTATGGAGGGAATTCCCATGCGTTTCGCTATTGTTCTGTTGTGTGCACTCACAGCATTTGTTGGCGCTTGTTCTTCGTTCAAATCTTCCACAGAAAGAGCCCCGGCAGCCACATATTATGTAGATCCTCAATACTATGACCTGCAGGTTTTGATGTCCGAAGCCCTGAGCTTCCGTGCCCAGGCACTGCGTTTTGCTGATGAAAAGAAACTGGGACAGACCGGTGACATCAGCTTGAGCCGTTCTGAAGGGGAATGGGTTCGGGCCATGGGGGCCCAGTATCTGGAAACACGCAAGAAGCTGATGGATCTTGCCATTGCTGAAGGCGAGTACTTCGCAGGCAAGAATCAAGTCAAACTGGAACCTTACAAGGGCACCAAGACGGTCAAAAAAGAACGTTTCGTTCGTAAGGATACTTGGGAGACCTACAACGTTCTGAATGTGGACCCGAAGGATGCTCAGGGTGAAAAACAGATCTTCCGCATGCAGATGGCCTTGGCTTCGGCTCTGCTTCTGATGGACAACTATCTGGTGGCGATTCAGCCATTCAATGAGAACTCTTCTTTGCGCTATGTTCTGAACTATGACGTTCCTCAAAAGCGTGCCTTGCAGGCGATTGCGGATTCCTATTCCTCCACGCAACGTCGTGACCAGATCGAAAATGCGATCAAATTTGTCGACTCTGTGATGGCCTGGCGCCGTGCCAACGGGGTCAAGACCAGCCCGGAAGAAACACAGCTTTACACACTCACCCAGTCCAGCATCTGGTACCTGGCGGTTAAGAATGACAAAACCGGTACCGGTTTTAAAGATGCCATTGCCAATCTGTGGAATCGCCTGACCCTGCGTGGAAAACGCGGTGTGCGTGCGGTTTCTTACGGTGTCAGCATGGGCTTTGGTAACATGGTCGGTTTGGTGGAAAGCCGCAAGGGCTATCTTTATAGCATGTCCCAGTCTGAAAAGGCCAATCTGGTTGCCGAAATGAAGCCGTTGGATATTTTAATGGAGAAAACTCCGTTCCGTCTGACTGACAAGATGATTCCTGGGCACTACGGTCACGTGGCGATCTGGTTGGGAACTGAAGAGCAGTTGAAAGACCTGCGAGTGTGGGATCAAATTCCAGCCAACATTCAGGCCAAAATCCGCTCCGGTCATCGCATCGTGGAAGCTCTGCGCCCGGGTGTTGAGCTGAATACGCTGGAGCACTTCCTGAATATTGACGACTTCCTGGTGGTTCGCGACACTCGTACCAACATTACGGATGAATATCGTCGCAAGGCCATTTTGCAGGCGATTGCCCAAATCGGGAAAGAGTATGACTTCAATTTCGACGTGCACACTCACACCCGCATTGTTTGCTCCGAGATCGCGTATGTGGTCTTTGGTGATGTGAAATGGCCTTTGGAAGAAACTCTGCGCCGTTACACCATCAGCCCGGACAACGTGGCGCAACTGGCAATTGGCAACCAAAGAACTTTCGAACCGGTGATCATGTATTACGACGGTAAACGCGTTTACAAAGATCTGCCTTATTCTTTGGGCCTTCTTCTAAAAGCCGACGATCAACACTACGCTGAATTCAAAAAATTCCAGAATCTTTAGGAAGTAATCATGAAGATGACGATGAAATCCGCTTTGATTGCCTGTGCCGCCCTGATGGCCGTGCATTGCTCCCACAAAGAAGTTCGTGAACCAGCCAGCCTGAATAAGATCGTTTCGGACGGTCAGGTTCAAGCCTTGGGGGACCTGATGGGTGGGGATTCACCGCTGAATCCGTATCGTCATCCCATGAAAATTCAGTTTTACACAAACGGAGACCAGAAGTATCTGTCCGAAACAGCCCGCAAGGCCCTGAATCAGGCGATCATTGAAACTCTGGGTGTGGAAAATCCCGAGCAGGGTCTGGCGAAGCTGGCTGCCGGAAATCTGAAAGACGCTCTGCTTGAGAATTTTGTAAAAACCATGCGTATTTATAAAATCATCAACACAGGTTTGCAGGTGGACCTGACGTTCCTGCCTCAGCCCAATCAAAAGAATGACTATGCGGCTGAGTTGAACAGCAATCAGCTGGTCCGCTTTAATGAAACCGGCGCGTTGAGCTCTAAATGGGATCAGCTTGAAAAGTCCACGGACACCGGCACAGTATACAATAATTCCGTGTATATCCCGGCGAAGCAGGGGAAAGCCGACTATATTGGCGGCACGATGACGTTGTACGCCGAGATTTTGGACACCCGTCCGAAATTTGGTCTGCCAAGTATCAAAAAGAACGGCGTGAAGGGTTTTGTGCGCTATCGCCGTTACTATCGCCTGAATCGCGAAGTGCAAAAATCTATAACTTGTGAAGGTTTCACTCTGTCAGCAAAACCCGCCGGGGCCGGAGTGCCGTTGTTCTACACAGTGGATTTGTACAAGAACTTCACTTTGAAAAATATAATTCCGACGGAAGAAACCATCGAGATCTTCCCGGGTCTTCTGGCCTCTACGAATGAGGGCCGATCCGAGCTGATGCCGGATAAATATGACAGAACCGGAAAGTCCATTCCCACAGGTCAGTTCCTGGTGGAAAGTAAAAAGTCCTTTCAGGAAGAGATCAGCTTCAACCTTGAAAAGATCGTTTATGACCTGAAGGAAAAGAAGCTGGATCGCGATCGTTCCCGCGTTAAGCTGGTGGAGTACTATTCCTCCCGCGATAACGACAGTATGGCGAACGACACGCAGGCGCTTTATTCCGCACGCATCCAATATCTGAAAAAATGTGAGTCTTCTATGGAGAAGTTCCTGAATCTGGATGCTCTGGTGAATGGAGGTATCCTGTGAAAAAGGCCTTATTAATTCTCACCTCGGTGGCGATGGCTTCCACGGCTGTGGCGCAGACAGCGCAAGTGTCGCTGAAAGAGCGAATTGCCGCCATGGACTATTATAAGAAAAATCATGATCTGATGTTTGCGGCGGAAGCCTGTCGTCGTCCCGAGACGTTGCTTCAGGAAATCAAAAAGCTCCCAGCGGCCGAACAAACCAAGGCTCGTGCCTTTGTAAAGGCCAACGAGGCCGTTGTTCCGGAAAAAATACTGCTTCCTTTGGTTTATTGGAAGTTTGTGAAAAAGAACGCGGCTAACGAAGGCAAAGTGATGCAGTACTGGCTGCAGATGCGCTTGCAGGCCCTGCGTGACTATGCTGACAACCCATTGGTTAAAGACAAGGCGGCTCAGAACGAAGCGCGCTCTTTGATGACTTCCTGGGCTGCGGCTTCCAACTTGAATCTGACCAGCCGTGAACTGACCGAAAATCTGCAGAAACGCTTCCCGCAGATGGATCCGTACTCATTGTCGGCCGGTGGTTTTATACCGGGCAACATTGTAGAGCTGGTCAGTCATAATGAAATCTCTCCGGAAAGAATCCAGTGGTTCAACGACCGCGTGATCTTTGCTGGTGGGGTTTTGGACTTTAATCAGCCTTATATGAAGATGCCTTTGCATAAGGACGATGAAGGACATCCGTCTTTCAAAGACCCGATGTTTGCCAAGATCCGTGACATGATTCTTTCCGCGAAGGAATCCGTGTTCATTGATATCTTCCTGTTTGGTGGAACCATGGGGGGAACTTTGAGCAAGTTCCTTCTGGATCAGACGGTGGAAAAGAAAAAAGCCAATCCGAACTTCAAAGTGCTTCTGTTGCATGACTATGCCACAAATTACAACATGAAGGACGAGATGATGCCGATCTTTAAGTACATCAAAGATCGTGCGGCGACCGATCCGGGCTTGAAGGGGTCTGTGTATCTGCTTCAGGCCAATATTCAGCGCCATCCGCCGGGGATTCCATTTGGCATCACCAATCTGGTGCCTAAAACGGAAGAGACTTTCAAAGCCCTGGAAAAGCGCAACACGTATTACGAATCCAAGATCGATCACAGTAAGGTGATCGTGGTGGACCCGGAATCTGAGGCACCTCAGGCGTATTTCGGTTCCAAGAACTGGTCCGATCACAGCGGTGGTTATTACTATGATAATGCCCTGTACGTGAAGGGCCCGGCGGCGGCTTTGGTTCAGGCGGCGTACTATGATGACGTGGATGCCGCCCTGACGACAGATCCGAATGAAAAGAAGTGGTTCTTCTACAAAGAGGAAGGCTACGGCAACGAAGCCTATTTGAAAAACCGCGAGCAAATTCTGGCGTGGTTCCGTGTGGACCGTTCTGTTTTCCCGGCGGTGGGCAACCAGTCCGTGCGTTTGGCGGAAGCCAACGTGGATGGAAAAATCAAAGACACCCGCAATATGCTGGTGGATATGATCATGAAAGCAGAAAGCCATATCTATATGGAGCACCTGTTCATTTACGACAAGTACATCAATGATGCTCTGATGAAGCGTAAAGCTCAGGTGCCGGGATTGAAGATCCGCATTCTTGCCGATCACAACGGAAACTTCGGATTGGGTGGATTGCCTAACACACTCTATCTGGATCAGTTGCTGCGCCATGGAGTCGAGGTTCGTGCTCGTCGCACCCTCGGTATTGAAGCGAAGTTCCCTAATGGAACAACGCAGGGCTATCACCAGGAAAATCACCGCAAAATCACATCCGTGGACGGTAAGGTGATGCTGGTGGGTTCTTCCAACTTGAATCCGGACACTTTGCAGGGCAGTTTCCGTGAGTTCGGGGCGCAGTTGTTTGACCAGAAGGTCATCGGCGGCTTTGAAGAAGAGTTCCTGGATGCGTGGAACGACGACAAACTGGTCGGGCCGTTCTATGAAGGTGAACGCCTGCAACTGCAGGTGATGGGTAAAACCCTTTCGCCGGAGCTGAGCAAGATCATCAACGATCTGGGCTCCACGGTGCTTCGAGCCAAAGACGACATCGAAAAGCGTTAAAACCAGAAAGGGCCCCAAAGGCCCTTTTTGTTTTTCTGTCCATACGGTAAGATCTTTCCCATGGAAAAAATGGCTTGGAATCTAGAATCTGAATATCCGTCTTACAACTCTCCTGAATTTCTTTCTGAATTTGACCTGGTGAAATCCAAGGTCGATCAGCTGGAAAAGGACGTCAAATCCCTGAAGACTCCGTTCGATAACGATGTGGAGAAGATCCAAAAGATCTGGATCGACGTGGAAGCCACTCAAGTTCTGGTGGGTAACATGTCGACCTTCCTGAATTGCCATCTGTCTGTCGATAGCACTCTCAGCGAGGCGCAGGCCAAGAAGTCTGAAGTGATGGCTTTAAGTTCCCGCATGTGGCAGATCCTGATCCCGGTGGATAACTTTATGAAACGTTGTTCAGAGGAAACTCTGAACAAGATTCTTTCCCACCCGGAACTGACCCCTGCAAAATTTGACTGGAGCCAGGAACGCACACAAAAACCGTTCATGCTTTCCGATGACGAGGAAACTTTATTGCAGGCCCTTTCCATGCCCGGCCTGCATGCATGGGGTGAGCTTTACAGTAACCTTAGCGGCACCATGCGCTGTGAAATGAAGTTCAAAGACCGCACTGAAACTGTGGGCTTGGCGAAAGCTTCAGCTTTGATCCGCAGTCAGGATGAAGAAACCCGCCATGTGGCTTGGACTTCCATTCAAGAGGCTTGGACCACCCACAAAGAAACAGCTTCTGCGATCTTGAATGCTTTGTCCGGCTGGCGCCATGAGGTTATCAAAAAGCGCTCTCAGGTGAAGCCTGCACACTATCTGGATCAGTCCTTGTTCTACAGCCGTATCACCAAGGAAACTCTGGATGCGATGCTGACGGCTTGTTATGAAAATGTCGATATGTCCCGCCGTGCGAATCTGGCGATGGCAAAACTGATGGGCAAAAAGGCCTTGGACCCGTGGGATTTGCTGGCACAAAGCCCGATTTCAGCTTCAAAAGCCGAACGCAGCTATGAAGAGGGCCTGAAGATGATCAAGGATGCCTTCGGTCAGGCCTCGCCGGAAATGGCGCAGTTCGTGGACATGATGGCGGAAAAACACTGGATTGAAGCGCGTGTTCTTCCGAACAAGCGCAACGGTGCTTATTGCACGGGCTTCCGCAAAAAACGTGAACCGCGTGTTTTCATGACCTACATGGGTTCTAACAGTGACATATCCACTTTAGCGCACGAACTGGGGCATGCTTATCATTCGTGGGTGATGCGTGATATGCCCATTGCCGAGTGTGGTTATCCAATGACTTTGGCAGAAACCGCCAGCATTTTCTCGGAAACCCTTTTGCATGACGTGCTTTTGACCAATGCAAAGACCCGTGAAGAAAAGATTGAATTTGCCTGGGGTGAGATGGATCGTGCCACCGCCTTCCTGCTGAACATTCCGGCTCGTTATGACTTTGAAAAAAGCTTCTATGAGATGCGCGAAAAACGCACGGTCAGCGCCGATGAACTGAGCAAGCTGACCGACGACGCCTGGAGCAAGTGGTATGGCAGTACCTTGAGCGAAAATGATAAAATGTATTGGGCAACCAAGCTGCATTTTTCGATGTCCGGAATCAGTTTCTATAACTATCCGTACACCTTCGGATATCTTTTCAGCATCAGTGTTTATGCCCGTCGTGAAGAGCTGGGTAAGGACTTTATGCAGACTTACATCAACATCCTGCGCGACACGGGCCGCATGACTGCGGAAGATCTGGTGCAAAAACACCTGGGTGAAGACATCCGTCGTCCCGAGTTCTGGCGAAAATCCATTGCGGTGATCAACCGTAAAATCGAAGAGTTTGAAAAGCTCGCCCTGGGCTAGGGCGAGCAGAGGCCTTAGAACAAATAGGACAGGCCCAGCTCCAGGCCCTGACTGATTTGAATCTTTTTAGAAAAGTCAGATTCAGACGGGGTGGTGCCTGTGCCAATGTCAGCGGAAACCGGATCCAGCATCTGGTACAACAACAACCGGTAGGTGGCTGCCAGTGCAAACTGTCTTTTCATATAAAGGCGATGACTGATCGCCGCTGCCGTTAGTGGCAGATTCTGCTGACCGGATTGCTGCACACCCAGGTCAAATTCCAGGCTGAATTGGGTTGGTAAAACCAGATCCTTGGAAAAGCTCAATTTTCCGTACAGGAAAGTCCAACGGTAGCTGCCCAGAAGCATGGCGCCCGGAGCGGGGGCTTTGTTAAAATCAAGCCCCTGCGATGTTCCCTCAAACTGTTCAGAATAAGTGCTTAAGCCTGTCATCCGCCCCAGGTATTTGATCCCCCAGGCTTTGTAGTCTGAACTGTGGTAAAAGACCGACGTTCCCCACAGGACGTTATTGAAAAACATTTCATCAATGATGTAGCCGGCATTCACACCGAGTTCCAGGCGTCCCTTGGGTTTCACCAGTTTGTTTTTAACGGCCAAGGGGCTGTCCAGTACCGGCACCACGGATTCGGAAGGAAGTTCCTCTTCACTGAACTCGATGGTTGCAGCTTCAAGAGAGCGGCCCAGCAAGAGCAAACAGAACAGCAGACTTAGAAGTTTAATTGCCTTTGAAGTCATTGATTCCGTTCTCCATTTCCGGCACAAAGTTTTCCCGCACGCGGATCAGACGTTTGAAGTTAAAGTCCTTCTTTGAGTTGATGCTGGACATGTCGGGCAAAGCGATGCCGCCCTTGACCAGCTCGTCATCAAACTGCATCTTGACGACCTTCTTTTTGGGACCTTTTTTTGCCTGGCTTTGTTGGGCTTCAGCGGTTTGCACCAGAAGGCATAGCAGGGCGATGAGCAGTTTATTCCGTTTCACAGGTGTTTACTCCCAGGTACTGATAGTTGCCGATTTCATCCCGCCAGTATTCGCCTTCGAATGGCCAATAGCGATTTCCGTTGGAGATGTAAAAGTTGCGGCTGTTGTCATGGTCGATGCGGCTGTGGGCTTCGCCGTTGTTGATCTTTTTGATGTATTCACTGCGGGCCTGTTTCTTCTTGCCGTTCAGAACTTCATAGCGCAGCAGGTTCAGATCTCCGGAAAGGACCGAGAGCTCTTCTTCCGTGGCGCGCAGGCTGTTCGCCAACAACTGTCCAGCCTCGCGCTGGGCATTGGCCTGTCGTTTCAGAAGAATTTTTTGGATGTAAGTTCTTAAGCCTTTTTCCGAGGGCTGGCGCAGGGATTCCGCCCGCTTGATTTCTTCCTCAATTTCCTTCAGATAGGTGATTTTATTTTTCAGGGCCCCGCGATCCATCAGGGTGCGAACCACAAAGAAGGGAATCTCTCCGCTGTAGTTTCCGGCAGCGCCTTTCTTTATGATATTGAGGTGTCTGCGGGCCGCATCGATCTGTTTGTAGTTGGACTCAGCGGTGCGGGCGGCTTTGTTGTATTGGGCGATCTGCGAATAAGCCTGAGTGTAGTTTCGTGTGAAGTTTTGCAGGGACTTGTCGGCCTCATCGTTCTGACACACAAAAAGCAGAATGATGGCCCGAAGAATCAGGGACTCGGGATCATAAAAGTTTTCATAGTATGGTGTGTGCAGTGTCTGAATGGTGCTCATGGCGCTGCGGAACTGGGCTGACCGGAAAAGGGACCAGGTCAGTTCAATCTGCGAGTCACGGTATGCCGGGTGGTCCTTGGGAATTTCCCGGTACAGATCGATGGCTTCTTTGAAGTTCTTTCCTTGATAGTGGGCCCGGGCCAGGGCGATGGATGCCAGGCCGCGCTTGGGATCTGTTGCGGGACGGGACTGATATCTGTCCAGTAAAGTCGAAAGACTTGCGATTGCAGGCTCGGCTTGATTCTTTTTCAGATGGATCAATCCCTGGAGGTACAGGGATTCCTCGTTGTGCGGTTGCAAACGCAAAGCCGCAGCCAGATTCTCCAATGCCGGGTCCAATTCACCTTTGTTCATCTGAGCCTGAGCCAGACGATTCAGATACAGATCACGAGCCACTTCACCCAGATTGTTTGGATCCACTTTTCGGATGGTGTAGTCCAGAAGACCCGTATCATTAAGGCGGTCAGAAACCACCACCAGATTCTGCAGGGCTTTTTGCGCCAAGGTTCCGCTGGACTCTCGGGTGGTGATGATCAGGGGGAACGCAGCGGCCTGGTTCATCTTCAGTTTCATCAAAGAAAGACCCAGATAGTACCGGGCGGCGGACTTTTCCTGGGGCTTCAGATTTTTCTCGGTAAAGGCCAGGTTGTAAAATTGAACCGCCGATTTGCGAAACTGCCCGTCGCGAAAGCTTTTTTGGGCCGCTGAAATGGCGTTGCCGTTTTGGGCTAGCGCAGTCACGGGGAACATCATGGTGAGAAAAAGAAATGCAAAGGTGTTTTTCATCGGTAGTCCGGTTCCGGCCAGAACAGCCCATAGCTAAGGGTTAAAAAGAGAGAGTTTGAATTCTGGTCGTCACCCTCATAGTTCTTCGCTGAATAAAAGGCCCAGGTGAGGTCCACCCGCAATGCGTGGGAACGATCCAGAGAAAAGAGATCGCCCAGTCCGACCTGAAAGCTGGTGGCGTCCTCTCCGCCATCGGTACGAACTTTTCCTATTCCTACGGTCTGGTAGATTTCAAAAGGGATGATCTTGGAATCCATCCAGGCGGTCTTGCCGTAGATGCTGTTAAAGTAAAGATTCACTCCATAAAAATTCTGCATCGACAGCAGGCTTTTGACTTCAAGCCCCTGCTCCTGGTTCAGTGAATCAACTTCACTGCGCGAAGAGGAGGTGAAGACATAGGCAAAGGCTTCCAAACCCCAGGTTTCGTTGAAGTGGTAGCTGGCTTTGGTGTTAAGTCCAAAGGTGCGGAAGAAGACATCCGATGGCAGCAGCGTGAAGCCGCCGCTCAGCTGCACACGTCCTGTTTTGGGCATGTAGTTTTTTTGAATGACCGCCAGATCAGAATGAATTGATTGTGAATTCAAGGTTGTATATTCCGCCGCCTGTGGCTTGGCGCTGGAGCCCCCGAAACTTTTTGGCGGCTCTTTGAAGACATTGGTGTCATTTTCCAGAAGACGTTCGACGAAGTCGATTTCTCCTTGCTCGGTGCCGGAATCGGCCGGGGAAATTTCAGATTGAGCACGACTGAAAGTGCTTGCGAATAAAACGGTGAAGATGAGCAAAATTGATTTCATGTTTAATGACATTTCAACAATCAAAGAAATCACTGCCAAGTTTTAATGTCATTATGGCAGTGAAGTTAGACCATTTTCGCAGGTGAAGATGCTCAGAAGATTTACAGTGGGGCTTCGTCTGAAGTGCGGCAATTTCTCTTCTGAAAATTAACCCCGAGGCTCTGCCCAGAGGACACAAGAGGCGACCTCCGAAAATTACAGGTCAGTAATTTCCATGCCTCATTCAGGGTAATTAAGACGTTGAACTTATATGCAAAATCAGAATTTAGACGCTTCAGCCATCGCAGGTTGCAGTATTCAGAAAATCGAGGAATGCACCGATCTTGCATATGCATTCTTAACAGGTGATGGAGGGGAAATGAAATCACTGATGTTGAAGCTGGGGATACTTGCAGGTGCGACCGTCTTGATGGTGGCATTTCAAAACTGTTCTAAGATTGGTACAAATGGAATTGCTATTGAAGAAAACTCTTTGTCTCTGGATCAGGTTGAGATTGTCGATCAGCCCGATGTCGTGGTGGACCTGCCTGATGAGGAAGAGCCTGCCGCTCCTGTAAAGGATCCGGTGAAAGATCCTGTGAAAGAGCCGGGTAAAGAGGGCGGAGGCGAAACGGCAGACGTTGACGCCGAAGACGATGGCGGCTGTAAAGACGTCAAAGACGACGAAGTCGCCAAAGCTGTCGCGATGTGCTCGAATGAGGGTAAAACCCAGGGCTTTGTTTCAGACCAAGAGATCAAAGTGGTGCATGGCAAAGCCGACTATAGTGTCGACCAGGTGGCAAAGCTCAGTGGTGTGCATAGTACAGTTGTACTAAGAGCTGCATCGGCGGATTCCAAAATCGTCGAAGCCCGCAATGTTCAGGGCCTGGTGGTTCTGTGCGGCTTTGCTGAAGTCGAAGGTCTTGATTCGGTTCAGGGAAAAGTGATTGTGGTAGGGGGCCGCGTTCGGGAAGCCAAGCTGGTGCAAAGCACTTTGGTTTTGGTGAATGCCAGCCTGCAAAGCCACACGGGTGTAAAAAGCCGCGTAAAAACCTATTCAGTGAAATAGCCTTGAGAAGCTCGCCCTGGTTAAGGGCGAGCTGTTAAATCCAGACACATACAGATATCATCCGTAAATGTTCCATCGGGCTGGCGATAGGCCAGTTCCTGATATCCGATCTGTTTAAATCCCAACTTAAGATAAAGACGGTGAGCCACCTTGTTGGCGCTCATCACGTTCAGTTCCAGAAAGCGCAGACCTTCAAGGGTTTGTGCAACCTCAATCAGGCGGCGCAAAAGCGCTTCGCCCAAGCCCCGCCCCCGATAGTCATGATGAACAGACATGCCAAGTCCCGCACGGTGCGAACGTTTGCTGTCCTTGAAGGCGGCCATGTTGGTAATGCCCACGATGCGGCCTTGATGTTCAGCGATGATCAAAGCGCTGCGGGGATCCTCATTGGCTGCGGTGATCCACTTCACTTGGGTTTCCACGGTCTTTGTCGCCGCCGATTCAACTGTGCTCAGTATATAGGGAGAGGTCGGCAGGATCTCTTTGAAAGCATTCAGAAGATCTTCGGCCTCTGTGACCAAAGCAGGCCTCAAAATGATGGAATCGCCGTTTTTAGTTTGTACGGTGCGGTTTTCATGCAATGCCATAGTGACCTCCTTTGGTGATCTTTAAGATCGGCGAAAAGAGGCCACCAGACAAATTAATTAAATTGATGGAGCCTCTAAGAAAAATGCATTTCAAAGAGGCGTCCCGTTTTTGTCTTCGGGATTTCTAGTGAGCCTGGGCGGTCGCGCGCATTTTATCCAGCTTCTGGGCCGCTGGACGGCTGGTACAAAGTCCCATCCACTTGTTGATTTCCGGATAAGGGGACATGTCGAACTTCAGGGCGTACAGCAAACCCACTACAGAAGCTACATTCAGATCCGCCACGGTGAAGCGGTTTCCAACAAGGTAAGTCTTGCCTTTAAGGCCCGCTTCCAGAGTGTTCAGATAGTTCGGCAGAACCTTTTTGGCGTCTTCGATGACTTTGGGATTCTTGAACTCGTCCGGGACGAACAGCGCCTGAATCAGCCAGTTCACCGCAGGAGTTTGCAAATCCACCAGGGCCCAGAAGCTCCACTGCATGATGTGGCCTTCTTCTTCCAGATTCTGCGGAGCCAGGGGGCTGTTGTGTTTTTTGGCCAGATAGTTGGTGATAGCCATGGATTCCCACAGGATGTATTCGCCATCAATGATTGCCGGGATTTTTCCGTTCGGGTTGATTTTCAGATAGTCCGGGGATTTATGCTGCTTTTCACGCATATTCATTGGCATCTGCTCATAAGGCAGGCCCAGTTCTTCAAGCATCCAGTAGCAGCGGCCGGCGCTGGACATCGGGGATCCGTAGATTTTAATCATATGAATTTCTCCTTAGGAACTTGCGCTGGAATAAAACCGCAGGGCAAATTTCCAAAATTTGTTTGTTAGATAAATCAAAATACCTGAAAGCACCACCACCCATGCAAACAATGCCAGATCGGGTGGTTCTAAAAGCGCGCGGGCCGGCACACTGGCGATCACACCCACGGGCAGGGCGGTCAGCAGCACCCATTTGAACCACGGCACATAGATTGAATCCGGGCGCATGCCCAGACGGTAAATCTGATACCAGATGAATTGCAAATTCTCTGATCGCGCAAAGATCACCGCGGTGGAGGCCATGAAGAATCTCATGGCATACAAGGCCACCAGCCCACATGGGATTAACAGCAGCAGCCAGAACAGGCGCAGCCATTCAAAGTTTGAAAGCTGCAAGATGCTATAGATGAACCAGCTGGAAGCAATGATCAGATTTCCGATCATCGCTGTGGACGCCTTTTGCAGTGAAATCATGAACTGCGAGTTGATGGGCTTTGCCAGCAGCAGATCCAGATCGCCTTTGCGCACTTTTTCCGAAAACTGATCCAGGTTCTCGGAAAGAATGATCATGTAAAGTCCGTCGACGACAAAAACCACGCCCAGGAACACGCGCATTTGCTCCAGGTTCCAGTCGCCGATTTTCGGTGTATGGCGGAACAAAACTTCAAAGGTCATGATCTGCGCCAAATACCAAAATATATCAGTGGCGATACGGGTAACGAAGTTCACCCGGTATTCCAGATCTGCGATAAAGCTGGTGCGGAAAAGAGCGGCGTACAAAGACAGGTACTTCTTCAGCGTCTGAAACATTTAAGCCCCCGTTCCGGTGTACACGTTGACACCTTTTCGCCACAGCCACGCGCCAATAAGATTCACCACGACGATGCCGACTGTGACCGAAGCAAAGGACTGCCAGACTGTGCCGATTTCAAGTCGCCCGGTCAGGTAACCCACGGGAACATAAACCCCGGCACTGAACGGCAAAGCGATCATGATGGACTTCACCGGTTCCGGCATCAGATCCAGCGGGAACAGTTCCCCGGTCATCAGCCACAAGGCCAGATTTTTTGCCCCGGTGACGGCATAGACCTTGTTCAGATAAAAGGCGCAGGCCGCGATCACAAAGCTGATCGAATGCACTAAAATCAAATAATAGAATTCCAGGGCGAATGCCAGCGGCAGACGTTCAAATTTGGTCGGCAGATCAAAGATGAAGATTGCGAAGAAGGGAATCAGCATCGACACCAGGGTGGTGATGAACTTGTAACCCATCAACTGCGAGAAATAGTATTCATAGAAACTCATCGGTCGCACCAGCAGACTGTTGATGCTTCCGGAGTCGATCTCCTGAATCATGCGGTATTCATACATCCAGCTGGTGCAGATGCGTGCAAAGAAAGCGCCCCACATGGCATAGGCCAGATAGTACTCACGGCCAAAACCGGCGATCTCTGTGGCGCCAGCGCCTTTAAAGACGGCAAACCACAAAAGGACTTCAATCCCTGTGGTCAGTGTCGGCTGAAGAATCGCATCGACGAAATAATTCAGCCGGTATTCAAGATTGGACAGAATCGCGAGTTTAGCGAACGCGAGATTCCGCTTCCAAAAAGCGGCGAATGACATCTTCAAAATCGACCTCTTCGTTTTCAGCCAGTTCAGTGTTGGATTTGGTTACAAACTCAGGAACCGTGCCCTGATAGACGATGTGGCCTTTGCTGATCAGAAGCAGCTTGTCAGCAAGTTTGGCGATATCGTCCATATAGTGACTGGTCAGAATCACGGTCGGTTCTTTTTCTTTCACGTACTGATCCAGGAACTCACGGATGGTCTCCTGAGCCACGATGTCCAGACCGATGGTCGGCTCATCCAGGAACAGTATTTTGGGTTCATGCAAAAGGGCGCCGATGATCTCCATCTTCATGCGCTCACCAAGACTGAGGCGGCGAAGTTGTGTGTGCAGAACATGGGTGCACTGAAGCATCTCGGCCAGGTGCTCGACCCGTTTTCGGGCCTGGGCCGGATCCAGATCGTAAATGCGCGCCAGCAGGGAATAAGAATCCGCTGGAGAAATATCCCACCACAGCTGATTCTTCTGCCCCAGCAGAATGCTGATCTGGCGCAGGAATTCGTTCTTGCGCTCCCACGGTCTGAAGCCCAGAACCCGTGCATCACCGCTGGTCGGAGTGACAAGGCCGGAAAGCATTTTCAGCAAAGTGGTTTTGCCAGCACCGTTGGCGCCCACCAATCCCACAATCTGACCGGATTCGATTTTCAAAGTGGTTTTGTCCAAAGCAACTTTGGAGACATGCTTACGATTGACGAAGCCCTTCAGGGAATTGATGAATCCTTCGGGCTTCTGGTAAGTCTGATAGACGCGGGAAAGGTCGGTGGTTTCAATTACGATCGCCATGTCGGCGACTATAACCTAGAACTTATTCGTTGATAAAAGAAAACTCAGCGTAACGTTCTTCATCACTGAAGAATGTTTTCTGGTCGGCAGACACGTAGCTGCCTTCGATAATTCGGCCTGCTTTGCAGTTTTTCAAAGACTCGCGTTGGCCGTTATAGTCGCAGTCACCCACGTACCAGGCTTTTTCAGAATACTTGATTTTGTATCCGATCAGGCGCGCGCCTTTGTAGAAAGCCAGAACCTCATCCAGACGAGTGCGGCCGGCCGCGTGGTAGTCGCCTTCCAAAATGGTGTCACCCCAAACCTGGGCTTGCTCAACTGCGATGGCCTTCAAGTTGTCGCGGGTGGGATCGTTCAGTTTGTTCATGCGGGTTTTCTGGCTGTAAACGATCTGGTGGGAATAGTTGGATTTGCACGGCTGAGTCTGGCAAGCGTGTTCGTAGTGAGCCGCTTCTTCATAGAATTTGTCGCCGTTCGGGCCCATCTGATCAGCCATGGTCACAGAGGAAACCAAAAGCCCCAAAAGTGCTGTGAGTGCAGTTTTCAAAGACATAGAAACCTCCTGTGAGGTGAATATGCTCCGAAATCGAGGAAACTTTTAATACATACAAAAGAACTTATTATACAAAAAATGAATCAACCGGGGGCCGACCGCGCATAACGAAGCCGACCCGAGGAGGCTATTTCAGGCGGAACGAGGCTGAAAGCGGCTTGTGATCGGATGTTTCGATATCGTTGTGCAGGGTCGTGGAGGTGGCTTCCAGCCCGCGGACGTAGATATGATCCAATTTGAACCTGCGATTGTCGTTGGCAAACGGCAGTTTCTTCATCTTAAGTTTTCCAAGGATTTCATCAAGATAGGCTAGGCGTTCGCCATTCCAGGAATTGAAGTCTCCGGCAAAAATAAGCGGGCCCTCGTGCTTTTTCAGGAAAGCCGCGACCTGTTCGATCTGCTCGCGGTTGTGTTTGTTGGCTACGAAATTCAAGCCATGGATGTTCGCAACCCACAGTGTGAACGGGCTGTTGGCGATGGCGTATTCGCTGACCAGAACCATTTTCGGGGTTTTGATCACCGGTTCGCGACCCGGACTGCGCAGGAAGTGAACCATGGAGGGGCGGGCATAAGAGCCGTTCATGACTCCGGTCTGATCGCCGTCTTTTTCCAGGAAGCTGGTGGCAAAATCCCAGCAGAAGTTTTTCTGGCGCAGGATCACATTGGGCACATAGGAATCGATCATGCCTTCTTGAATCAGGATCAGGTCATTCTTTGGAACAAAGTATTCAAAGTCACGGGCCCAGCGGTCCTTGGCTTCGGCCTTTTTGATGTTCCAGACGAACAGGTCAAAGTTGGACGGCAGGAACTCGTGCTGGCACTGGCCAAACTGAGTGTGAACGTCTTTGTCAGCGGGAATTTCTTTTTGAATCTCTTCCGCGAAGGCGTAAGAGGATACGGAAAGGCTCAGGGCCAGGATCAATCCCTTGATCATTTTTTGCTCCTTGCAAAAAAAGCCCCTCATCAGTGAAGGGCCTTAGGATTTATACTTTCTTTTCAAGAACTGTGAACTGCAGTCCTTCGACTTTTGGAATCCCGAAGCGTTCATCGCCGTAAGGGAACGGCTTGGTTTCCTTGGTGTTGCGGAAGCCATGCTTTTCGTACCACTTGATCAGCTCTGTGCGAACGGAAATCACTGTCATGAAAATGGTATTACAATCCCAGAATTGTGCAAGTGCCTCTGATTCGTTCAACAATAATTTTCCGAGGCCTTTTGACTGTAATTCCGGAGCCACAGTCAGCATGCCCAGATACATTTTGGAACCTTGTTTTTCAACGTGAACACACCCCAAAAGATCGCCGGTGTCGTCATCTTCCGCGACCAGAATCACGGACTCTTCTTTGTCGATCAAAGCCTGAATGCCTTTAGCATCCACACGCTGTCCATCCAACAAGTCAGCCTCAGTCGTCCACCCTTGTTTGGAGCTGTCCCCGCGATAAGCGGAGTTAACCAGTTCAACAAGGTCTTCAACATGACTAGAATCAGCCTGAGTAAATTCAATATGCATAGCTTCTCCCAAAAGGTACCTGCTTACTTTTGCATAAACGGTGCGTCTAGCGCGATGCTTATGCAAAAGTAAGCAGGTACCTTTTAGTTACTTCTTTTTGGTGTAGATGAAAAGCTCTTTGCCTTGGCGGCGGGGGATTGATTTTTGCCAGCGGCCCCAGAAGATCGGGTGGTAGTGGTTTTTCAGGCGTTGGCGCAGTTCCCACTCGGTGCCGCCGTAGGGTGGGCCCTGGCGTTTTTCGAAGGTGAAGAATACGCCCATCAAATGGCCGCCTTGTACCAGCACACGGTTCCAGACTTTGACAAGTTCCTGGCGGCGTTCCGGGTTGATGGCGCAGTAACAGGTGTGTTCAAACACGACATCAAAGGACTGGTCAAAGTCTTGCGGCAGCTTGAAAAGGTCGGCTTCCACGAAAGTCAAAGTGGGCAGATGGCCGTACAGTTTTTTGGCACGTTCCAAAGCCAATGGGGAGATGTCGACAGCTGTGACAAAGTGGCCGGCGGCCGCAAACAAAGCCGCATCATGACCTTCACCACAACCCAAAACCAACACGCGGGAGCGGCTGATTTTCAGGCGGGGAATCATGTCTTTCAGAGCTTCGGCGGGTTCACCCAGATTCCAGCCCGGGTTTTCTTCCTGCTGGTAGATCTGGCTCCAGTAGGTTTCTTTTTCGACGTCTTTGTGGGGTGGCCAGTAAGCCGGAATGTCGTAGGTTTTGCCGTCAAATTCGATGAAGTCGTCGCCGAATTCTTCAAGCAAGTTGAAGAACGTGGCTTGGGCCTTGCGGGACATCACGAACGGAATTTTGTTGGCGGCATAACCGTGAAAGCGGTCCCACTCGTCCAAAGACAAAGACTCCAGTTCGAAGGCGTAGTGCACGCCATACGGAAGCAGGATTTCCCAGGTTTTGTCCTCTTTCAGATTTACTTGAGCGGCTACGTAAGGTTCGTCGAAAGCTTCAACGATCACCGGGACATCGCCGAAGGTGGAAAGCAGGGTTCCGCCCTCGTGAATTTTCAGATTTTGCAGGATTTCCTGTCCCACAATCGGGTCTTGGATGCGAACCTCGCGGCTCAGAGCAAAACCCTCTTCATCAATTTGGATGAAATTTGTGGGAATAGCCATTAGTGGCCAGGAGTTGCGGTTGGAGCAGGAGTCGGAGTCGCAGTGGCTGCCGGAGTTGCCTCTGGAGTAGCCTCAGTTGTTACTTCGTCTGCGCCCGGAGTGATAGTGGAGCCTTCAGTGAAAACCACGATATCATTGGTGGTTTTTACGGATTGCAGAACCCATTTATCCACGTTTTCCTGATCAGAGATGTCGCGGTAAAGAACCGCTTCGCCTTCGATCACTTGTTCCATGGATTCGCCGTCTTCAGAAACATCGGTGAACTTGTAAGCAAACACCGCGCGAACCTTGTTGTCGCTCAGGGTTTCGGTCCACAAACGGGAGATGGAAAGGTCTTTGGCGTGTGGCTTTTTAGCAGCCAAAGTTTGAGTGATAAGTTCAGCCAGTTTCACCTGAATGCCGGAGTGCGTCTCAAATCCAACGGCTTGGGAAGTGTGGATCACATTCCAGGTCCAAACCAAGGCAGCAATGAAAATAACCAGGCTTACAATTTTCTTCATCTCTAGAGTCCTCTCTCCATTTACTCAGTGTGATAAAACTGACATCGTTATCCGAGCATGATATTCAGTTTTTTTCAACACTCGCACAGAGAGGGTATCTCATGAACCAACAATGGCTGACAATCTTAATGTCAAAGGGGATTGAGCTGGAGCAGAACCTGCGTCAGCAGTTGCAAAACGCCAAAGACGGGCTGAAGTCCCAGCTTGAAGAACGGGGTATTCGCCTGAGTGCCGCGGACCTGGCAGCCTTGCTGGAAGAGGTTTCCCCGAAGGCGTCTCATGCTGCGCTTAGTTATGCCCTGGATATCGTGCGCCCGTTCTCGGCAGGCATGGGCCTGAGAATTTCTCGTTTGTCGGACACTCAAGTCGAAATGGTGGTTTCGGCCCGCACCCGCAACCTGAACGAAGTCAAAACCATGCACGAGGGGGCTTTGGTGACGGCGGCGATTGAGGCGGCCAAACTTCTGTGGATGCGCCATGCCCCGATGGGTTCTTTTGAAATCAACGTGACCCGTCTTGAGTCTGAATTGTTCAAAGTCACCAGTGAAGAGTGCCGTGTGCGCATGGAGCTTCCAGAAACAGTCCGCGAAGTGGTGCTGGCGGAAGTCCGTGATCGCCGCGAAGCCAAAGCTGAAGTGGAGCTGAAGGTTTTCGACAGCAACGATCAGGCCGTGGCAGAGTTCCGTTTGCATTTGAGTTTTAAACACACTCCGGCTTTGCCTGGCAGTGAGGGATAGTACAAGGTTCTATGGAAATTTTAGAGACAAACATTGATTCCAGTTCCAGTGATTTCAAGCTCAACCGCGAGGCCATGCTTGGTATCGTCAACGAATGGCGTGAACGCGTAAATCTTGTGAAACAAGGTGGCGGCGAAGACGCGACTAAAAAACACAAATCCCGTGGCAAGCTGACGGCGCGCGAGCGTATCGAGGCTTTGGTGGACGGCGGAACCGCGTTCCTAGAGTTCTCAACCCTGGCGGCTTGGGACATGTACGAAGGCCAGGCTCCGGGTGCGGGTGTGGTCACTGGTATCGGTGTCATTCACGGCACTGAATGTGTGATCGTGGCAAACGATGCGACAGTCAAAGGCGGCACGTACTTCCCAATGACCGTAAAAAAGCACTTGCGCGCGCAAGAGATCGCTTTTGAAAACGGTCTGCCATGTATTTACCTTGTCGATTCCGGCGGCGCCTTCCTGCCAATGCAGGCGGATGTGTTCCCGGATCGTGATCACTTCGGCAGAATCTTCTACAACCAGGCCCGCATGTCGGCCGCCAACATCCCGCAAATCGCGGTGGTGATGGGGTCTTGCACCGCGGGTGGCGCGTATGTTCCGGCGATGAGTGATGAAACCGTGATCGTAAAAGAAAACGGAACCATCTTCCTGGGTGGTCCTCCACTGGTGAAAGCCGCAACCGGAGAAGTTGTTGATGCGCAGGAACTAGGCGGCGCGCAAGTGCACTGTGAAAATTCCGGTGTGACGGATCACTTTGCGGAAGACGACGAACACGCCATTGAAATCACGCGCTCGATCGTGGCTCACTTGAACCACAAGCGTGCCGTGCAGTTGAAAACCCTTCCGGTGGAAGAACCCCTGTTCGACCAGAAAGAGCTTTACGGGATCATCCCGAAAGACAGCCGTGTGCCATTTGATGTGCGTGAAGTGATTGCGCGTATCGTGGACGGTTCCCGTTTCCATGAATTCAAACCGCTGTATGGTAAAACTTTGGTGACCGGCTTTGCCCACATCTGGGGTATGCCTGTGGGTATCATTGCGAATAACGGCGTTTTGTTCAGCGAAAGCTCTTTGAAAGCCGCGCACTTTATCGAACTGTGTGAACAGCGCGAAGTGCCTTTGATCTTCCTGCAAAACATCACCGGCTTCATGGTCGGTAAAAAATATGAAAACGAAGGTATCGCCAAACACGGGGCGAAGATGGTGATGGCCGTTTCCAACGCCCATGTGCCGAAATTCACCGTGGTCATCGGTGGCTCTTACGGCGCCGGCAACTATGGCATGTGCGGTCGTGCCTTCCAGCCTCGTCAGTTGTGGATGTGGCCTAACGCCAAAATCAGCGTGATGGGGGGCGAGCAGGCGGCCAATGTTCTTCTGACTGTGAAGATGGATCAGATGGCGGCGAAAAAACAAACGATGTCTGCTGAAGAGCAGGCCGAGTTTAAACGTCCGACTTTGGAAAAATACGAAAAAGAAAGTGCTTGTTATTATTCTTCAGCGCGCCTGTGGGATGACGGGATCATTGATCCGGCTGACACCCGCCGTGTGCTGGCACTGGGGATCTCCGCAAGCCTTAACAAGTCCTGGGGTGAAAAAACTCAGGGCGTCTTCAGGATGTAATTATGTCTTTTGTTGTAGTTACAGAAATGAATCAGGTGGCCTATGTGAAACTTCACAGGCCCGAAGTGCGTAACTCTTTCAACCCGGAGATGATCGCGGAGCTGACCAAGATCTTTACCGATCTGGAAGCGCGCAAAGATCTGCGTGCCGTGGTTCTGCAAGGGGAAGGCAAAGTCTTCTGCGCCGGAGCTGACCTGAACTGGATGAAAGAAATGGTGAATTTCACCTTCGAACAAAACCGTGAAGACTCTTTGAAGCTTTTCGGCATGTTTGAAGCCATCGCCCAGTGCAGTCTGCCGGTGATTGGCATGATTCACGGCGCGGCTTTTGGCGGCGCTTTGGGACTCGTGGCGGTTTGTGACGAAGTCATTGCTGAAGAAAACACCCAGTTCTGTTTCAGTGAAGTGAAGCTGGGAATCGCGCCGGCGGTGATCAGTGCCTTTGTGAACAAAAAAGCAGTTGCCGGTAAAGTTCGTCCGTTGATGCTTTCAGGTGTGGTGTTTAACTCGCACATCGCCCAGCAAGCCGGTCTGGTAACAGAAGTGGTTCCTGTGGGTGAAGGCCACACGGCTTTGCAAAAGGTTCTGCACGGCTACATGCAGTGCGGTCCGGATGCGGTTCGTGAAACCAAAAAACTATTGAATGATCTTGATACCTTGAGCTGGGCCGATCAGCGCAGCCGTACAACCACGGTGATCGCAGAACGTCGCGCCAGCAATGAAGGGCAGGAAGGCCTGAAATCCTTCCTTGAAAAGCGTGAGCCCGCATGGAGACTGAATTAATGAAAAAGTTCACACGTATTGCCATCGCCAATCGCGGTGAAGTGGCTGTTCGTATTATCAAAGCCTGCGAGGAAATGGGTATTGAAACCGTTCTTCTGCACTCAGAAGCCGACATCAACACCCGCGCTTATCGTATGGCGACTAAAACCATCTGCGTGGGTCCTGCGGCAACGGCGGAAAGTTATCTGAACATTCCAGCCAACATCAACGGCGCTTTGGCCGGTGGTGCGCAAGCGGTGCATCCGGGTTTTGGTTTCCTGTCTGAAAACGCCGATTTCGCGGAGGCTGTGAATAAAGCCGGTTTGACCTTCATTGGTCCTTCTCCGGAAGCGATCCGTGCTTTGGGTGACAAGGTTCACTGTAAAGAGCTGGCAAAGCAGGCGGGTTTGCCGCTGGTGCCGGGTTATCAGGGTGAAAACCAGGATGTGGCTCACTTGATCACGCAGGCTGAGAAGATCGGCTATCCGGTGATCGTGAAAGCCGCTGCCGGTGGTGGTGGCCGCGGGATGAAACTTTTGAAGTCTTCCGCAGAAGCTCACGAGCTGATTGAATCCGCCCAGCGTGAAGCACAGTCGGCTTTTGGTTCTCCGAAAGTCTTCCTGGAAAAGTATCTGGATCGTGCAAAACACATTGAATTCCAGGTCTTCGGTGACAGCACCGGAAATGTGCAGCACTTCTTTGACCGCGAATGCTCTGTTCAGCGCCGTCACCAGAAAATCATCGAAGAGGCGACTTCGCCTTCTTTGACCGATGATCTGCGCCGCCGTATGGGAGAGGCGGCTTGTGCCATTGCGACTTTGGGCAAATACAAAGGGGCGGGCACGGTGGAATTCCTTCTGCAAGATGGGGAGTTCTATCTTTTGGAAGTGAACACTCGTTTGCAGGTCGAACACCCGGTGACGGAAGAAGTTCTGGGTGTGGATCTGGTGAAAATGCAGATCCTGACTGCGCAGGGTGATTTCGTTCATGACAACAAACAGATCCGCGCACCGAAGGGCCATTCCATCGAATGCCGTATCTATGCTGAAAATCCATTCCTGGGTGGCGTTCCTTCCACAGGTCTTTTGGGTCATGTGGAATGGCCGGAAGGTCCGGGCCGTCGTTATGAATACGGCTTTGATTCCGGCGACACCATTACGCCGTACTATGACCCGATGATTGCCAAAGTGATCGTGTGGGATGAAAACCGTCCGCGTGCGATTCAGAAAATGATCCGCGTATTGAAGGATTCCGTGGTGTTTGGTGTTCACACGAACATCCCGTACCTGATCGAAATTCTTTCGCACAAAGAGTTCGTCATGGGCACGATGACGACAAGATTTATTGAAACTTACTTCAGTGAATCACTGAAAGAACCAGCTTTGACGGAAATTGAAAAAACCGTGGCGGCGGGTGCATTGTTGCAGCTTCGCGGAGGCGCTGGTGAAACGGCGAAAACTTCCGCATCCCCTTGGGCTTCTTACTGGAGAGGTATCTAATGGAAGTGAAAGTAAGAATCGACGGTGTTGATCATAAAGCCCAAGCCCAGCTGATTGCCGGGACTTTGTGGGTTCACTATAACGGCCGTGTTTTCACCCAGGACGCAACGACAGGACGAAAGTCCCGTAAAAAGGGCGGTACGGGTGGTTCTTCCGATCAGATCATGGCCCCTATGCCGGGCAAAGTGACCAAATTGCTTTTGGCGCCAGGGGCGGCTGTGGCTGCAGGCCAGGCGGTTTTGGTGATGGAAGCCATGAAAATGGAGTACACTTTAAAGGCAGAAATCGCCGGGACTATCGACAGTGTGAACTGTACGGTTGGCGAACAAGTGGCCTTGGGTAAAGCCCTTGTGAAAATCAAACCAGCATCCGATAAATAGGACCTATGAAAAAGTCAGTTGTCATTGTGGAAATGGGATTAAGAGACGGCCTTCAGAACGAAAAAACGGTTCTGGATGCTGACACTCGTGTGGAATTTGCAAGACGACTGATTCTGGCCGGAACCAAGCGTGTTGAAATCGGGGCGTTTGTTTCCCCGACCTGGGTTCCGCAAATGGCGGGCACTGCGGAAGTGGTGCAAAAGACATTTGCTCTTGTGAAGTCCGGTTCTATCCCCAAGAAGACAGAATTTTCAGTACTGGTTCCCAACGAACGCGGGATGATGGATGCCATCGCCAGCGGGGTGAAGGAAGTTGCGATCTTTGCGGCGTGTTCTGAATCCTTCTCTTTGAAAAACATCAACTGTTCTATCGATGAAAGCTTCAAACGTTTTGAGCCGGTGATGGCTTTGGCGAAGAAGCACAAGATCAAAGTGCGCGGATACCTGTCCACGTGTTTTGGTTGTCCATTTGAAGGCAGAGTGTCTGAAGCCAAAGTGGTGAAGCTTGCTCAGCGCATGCACAAACTGGGCGTGTACGAACTTTCCATCGGCGACACCATCGGTGTGGCGGATGTGGGGCAGGTGGAATCCCTGTTCAGAAAGCTAAAGAAAGTTGTTCCGGTGAAAAAACTTGCCGGGCATTTTCACGATACGCGCGGCCAGGCTTTGGCCAATATCCTTGCGGCGTACAAGCTGGGTATCAATGTCTTTGATACCAGCCTGGGTGGTTTGGGCGGATGCCCTTACGCTCCGGGGGCCACTGGCAACGTTGCGACTGAGGACGTGGTTTACATGTTCCATGGCATGGGTGTGAAGACGGGTCTGAATCTGGACAAGCTGATTGAAATCAATCCGTGGATGGCGGAAAAAATCCAGCATCCACTGCCTTCAAAGGTCGGCAAAGTCGGCCGTCTGAAACCTTTGGGTAAAGTTCAAAAGTAAAGTCTTGTGTGAACTATTTCTGAGCAGAAACTTGTGAAGCCATTTGCGGTGTCACAAGCAGTTCTGGATACAGCTTGGAATACCAATATTGGTTGCGCAGGATGCCTGCAACGTATTCACGCGTTTCATCAAACGGAATCAGATCCACAAACAACAAAGGATTGTCCACCGGATATCGTTTCATCCATTTGCGCACGTTGCCGCTGCCGGCGTTGTAAGACGCCAGGGCTTTCATGTGATCATTCTTGAATTCTTTGACCAACGCTGCAAAGTAACGTGCACCCAATTGGATATTGCTGGAAGGATCCAATAGTTCTTTGTCGGTGACCACGCGTTTTTTTAAGTCTTTTGCTGTGCGAGGCATGATTTGCATCAAGCCCGTCGCACCCACCGGGCTTTTCGTGTTCGGATTGAATGAGCTTTCCTGACGGATCAAAGACAGCAGCAGGAATGGGTCCTGATCGCGGTGATGTTTGATCACCAGGTCTTCAAACGCCAGAGGATAGTAGATATTCAGATTCTTCAGCGTCTTGAACTGAGGGTGATTCTGGAACAAACGGCTGAGCACCATGAAACGCTGGTGGTTCATGTCGTCGAATTTCGCCAACAGTGTTGCCACATAAAGCTGGAAGCCGGGCTCTGCCTCGCTCAGTTCAGCGTAATCAATAAATTCAAGTGTGCGTTTGGCCAGCGAGTCTTTTTGCTGAGCCAGGAAGTGTTCAACCAGCTGGATGGCGCCATTCAGATCTTCAAATGAACTGCGGGTTTGAATGCGCTGTTCACGCAGATCAGAAACTGTCTGATAGGGGCCGTCTTCCATCGTCGCGTAGTCCGTCAGAATGTGATAGCTCAGCGGGAAGTTCGTGAAATGATCTTCCATGGTGTTGGCAGATACGGATTTACCCTGCTCGCGTGCGGCATGATTTATCCAGAACTGCGCCCGGGAAGTCAGTGCGATGTCTTTGGAAAGCTTGGAAAGTTTTTTCAGGAAGTCTGTGGCCTGTTCTGGATTGTCCTGCCAGATCTCAAACAAACCACCACGGTACAGGCCCAGGTCGCTGAATTCTTTATCTGTGCTGCATTCCAAGGTGCGGGCATACAGCGCACGCACTGTGGAAAGCACTTTTGCATCGGGAAGTTTCTCTTCCAGTTTGAAGGCCATGGCCGTTGCCAGGTGTGGGGAAATACAGGCTTTGTCGCTCAGAATGTGCGCTGTCAGATTCTGACGGTCCTTATTTGAAAGGGCCGAAATAGCGCGCACACTTTCAGATTCCGAAGTGTTTGTAAGCTCGGTCCATTTTTGCTGACGAATCAGCTTTGTCAGCTGGGCGGCTTTTAAACGACTGTCTTTGTTTTTCTCGGCAGCAGATTTGTCCTTATAGAAGCTTTTGCAAAGAACCGCATTGCGTTCGATATGGCAGCCCTTATAGCGGGCGGCAAAGAAGTTGTGCTTTTCATTCAGTTGAATAAAGAGCTCGGCGGCTTCTTTATGTTCCTGGGAAACGGGGGTGGGGCTGGCATGTACATTTTGTAACAGCTGCCCAAAACCGGCATCGAAATAGCAACCTGCCGCCGCCAGGGTCAGGGCGAAGATGCTTGAAATCATTAATAAAGTCTTAAACCGGTTTTTCTGCATAGTTCTTAAAGAGGTATAGCTGCACTAATCGTACCCTTTGGAGGCTAAGTAGCTGGCGGGTGGGGGCCGTTTAAAAATGCTTTTGAAACGTGTCAGAATGAGACGACCTGGTTAAGATTAAATGTATGCAGATTTTGAAAGCGCTTTTAGTCATTGTGATGGGATTTGCTGTTGAGGCGGCTTTTGCCAAGGACATCTGCTCAAGGCAGTTTATTGTAGGTACCAATAATTATCAGCCGATGTATTTTCGCAACTCTGGCGGGCAGGCCGGAGGAGTTGATGAGGAGTTGATCTCGGCGATCATGGCGCGGCGGGAGTGTGGATACAATTCCCGGGGAATGGCCAGGCCAGTGGCCGTTGAGTCCTTGAAGCGGAATCAATTGGATCTGATCTTGCTGGTGGCAGAAAACAATATTTATTCCGACGCTGGCGCGGATTACATTCCCTTGTTTCGTTCCGTGCGGGAACTGGTTGTGCGTAAGTCCAAGTATAAAAAAGGGCAGACAGTCGCTGATGTGTTTGCAAATAAGAAAGTTATATTTGGCAATCTGATTGGGTCGCGGGCAGTGATGACGGAGTCCGAGTATCAGTTGTTGATCAAAGACAAGCGTCTTATCCAGGTCCCGGATGCGGCGGGTGTGTTTGCCCTGATTCAAAAAGGCCGGACAGATGCCGTGATTGCAACACCTCTTTTAAACAATTATCTGGTCAAAGACTTAAAAATTGAAAATGACGTGGTAACGGTCGCGGACCGGAACTTCACAACGTCATTGGGTATTTACGTTTCCCGGAAGCGAGTAGGGCCGCAAGAGCGGCAAAGGCTGGAAGAAATCGTCCACAAGATGAAGAAAGATGGAACGATTGAAAAGATACTTTCGAAGTATCTTACCATAGATCAGTTGTCATCAGTGTCCTACGAATAGGCTACTGACAGGATTTCACTTTGGACGGAGTGAAGTTGTAAATCATCGTACCGCCCTCTTTCAGGAACCCTTGCTTCAGCTGATCCAAATACGGTGGTGGAGTTCCCAGTTTGCTGCGGCCGTGGCGAACGGTGTCCAGAGAGCCGGCAACTCCCAGGCAGCCCTGTGTTGGAGTGTACGGATCCCAGCCATGCAATAAAACCCCACGACTGTGAATATCCTTGTTTTCTGGCTCCAGTCCCAAAAGTTCAATCCCGTCACGAATATTGCCGCCGCGGGGAGGACTGTAGGCCTTGGTCATGATTGCGCCGTTCGGAGTTTTCAAAGAACCGCGTCCGTTACCAAAGCCACCTTCGCCACGGGAAACCCACAGAGGATTTTTATCCACGACATTGGCAAGGGAGCCGTCGGCATTCAGAATCCACATTTTTCCCATGACCCCGCCATCAGAGAAGTCATTGAAAATGAATTTGTCCTGATTGACTTTGTCTTTGTTCTTTTTCAAAGCTTCCAGAGCCTGCTTTAAACCGCAATTCAAAGTCTTGTTGTTCTGAATGACTTCCGGGAACTTCTTTTCATCGCAATTGGCTGTGGTGCTGCGGGAATTAAGCAGGCGGTTGGTGCTGTCGATTTTTTCGGTCATCGCTGCAGCCATGGCATCGGCTTCTGCGACCTCGGTTCCGGTGCTTGGGGTGACCAGTGATTTTGGCTTGGATCCCAAGCCGAAAAGATTCAGGAACCAGTCAATCAGATTGAAGCTTCCTGTTTTATAAGCCGGCACATCGCTGGTCAAAGTACAGTTCGTGGTGCCATCGCCGCTGGAGCAGGTGGCAGAGTTCGTGCCCAGATCAGATTTTTGCACGACCAGATTGGAGGATTTGGCCAGAGCTTGCAGATCGGCGTTGTCGGAGGTGTCTTCCGTGCCGCTGATATCGGTGACCTGATAAAGAGAGTTCTGATCAACGTCTTTGAGGAAACCGCTGTTACCTTCGTATTGAGGGGTGATAAAGCGAGTGCCTTCTTTGACAGCCTGAAGTTTGACTGAAGAATTCTTCGGCAAGGCCCCGATAGGCATGACCGCCTCGGTGGATGCATAACTGACTGCTTGTAACAGAAATATAAAAGCGCCAACAATGAACGGTCTCATAGTCTTAATTTAAATGAAAAAGACTCTGAAATTAAGGCCAGTTTGTGTCAAATGGCGGGGAAGGTCCTGTTCCGGGAAAGTCTGAGGGGCACTGGACCCCTCAGATGCAAAGTGACTGCTTAGAACAGGTATTCCGCTTCCAGAGAGCCAGAGAAGCCCTCTGAATAGAAGCTGTAAGTCTCTTCATAGCGGTGGTCCGCCAGATTGTTCAGGCGGGTGAAGACATTGATGTTGTTATTCCATTGATAGGAATAAGCAGCATTAGCAGTCACATAGCCCGGGATTGCCGTGGTGGCATAAGTGGTCATGGAAATCGGTGCCCCGTTGTCCATGCGTTCGCCAGCCCCCACCAGTTCCACGGCGGCGGTGTGTTTGTCGTGGTTTTGGATGTACTTCAGACTGCCGTTCACAAGCGGGCGACGCAGCAACCAGGTGCCGGTATCCACGTTGCGGGGTTCCTGGTAACCGTAAGTGGCGACAAATGTGCCACCAGTCCATGGGCGGAGAGTGTAGCTGATGTCCACGCCACGGGTTTCAGTTTTGGAAACGTTTTCGTACTTGATGCTGGGGAATGAGCCGGAAATCTGGATCAGATCCGTGAAATCAGATCGGAAGAACGTGATGGAAGCACTTTGGCTGTCAGAGATCTCAAATTCCTGCATCAGGCTGTACTGAACCGCACGTTCTGCTTTCAGATCCGGATTGCCATAAGAGGAGTACAGCTGGAACAGAGAGGGGATCTTATAGCCCGAAGCCACTTCCAGTTTGGTGTGCTCAAATAAAGTCAGACCCACTTGATAAGTGCTGACCGCATCCTGATCGGCCCAGTTTTCCACGCGACCACCCACGACCAAAGAAAAGCCCGGATGAAATTCATAGTCAGCCTTGGCGAATACACCACGCTGCTCAGAGAACGTATTCACGGACTCCACACCCTTGTCGCGGTAAGTGAAGTCTTCATACAGATAACTGAGCCCCGCAGCCACGCTGATCTTTTCAGATTTGTACGGAGTCAGATCCAGGCGGGCCGTACGAAGGTTCGCGCCATAGTCCTGGTCGGTACCCGTCGGATTCTGCACAGGAACAACCGGCCAGTCATAAGTGCGCAGGGAGTTTTGCATGCTCAAAGCCAGGCGCGGTTCCAGCGGCAGTTCATTGAACTTCATGTAAGTGGAGCCGCCGATCTGACGGGTGAACATTTCCAGGTCCTCGGTGTCCATCACCTGGTTGGTGGTGCGGTCTGTGGTTGGCGAGTTGTTGAAGTCCTGCAGGAACAGGGCTTTCATATTTCCGTCAACAGCCCCTTTCCACACATAAGCCCCCTCGGCATTCCAGTTGTTGCGGGAATAGGTCTCGCTGGAATCAAGCACCGGGGATTCGGCGTCTTTCCATGCGCCATGACCACGCAGAACCAGGGCGTTGCTTTCGTTCAGAGGTTCGGTGTGGGCAACCGTCACGTCACGGAAGTTCTGGGTGCCGATCTGTCCTTGCAGAGAGCTTTGGCTTTTGATTTCCTGAGGAATGGTGTCGATCTTGATTACGCCGGACAAGGCCTGGCCACCGTAAAGCACCGTCTGGCCGCCTTTGATGATTTCAATGCGACGGACTGATTTGATATCCAGAGAATTCAGATTAAAGGTTCTTTGCACCGTGGAGGCGTCATAGAACGGGACACCGTCGACGATGATCATCACGTGTCCAGAGTCTCCGCCGCGGATGAAGATGGAATTGGGCTGAAAGGGTGTGCTGACGACCGTGATGTTGGCCTGGCTTGAAAGCAGGCTGGTGATGCTCGGAGCACGAGAATTCTTGATGGTCTTTTCGTCGATCACAACTTTGTTGGAGGTGTTAAATACAACATCCTCAACAACGGTTTCAAAACTGGGAACGGCTTCTTGAGCGTGAACGGCCAAACCCAGGAACAGGCTGGCAAGCAGAACTGAATATTTCACTGATAAATCCTTTGAACCGGTGCAAGACTTAATTTACTTCTAACTTAAATCTATAGGTGTAACGGATCTTAACAGCAACAGATTCTTCGCCTTTGAAAGCTGGTTGAAATTCGAATTTTTTCAGTGCTTCCACGGCAGATTCATTCAAGCCGTGACCCGGTCCGCTTAGAACTTGCACATGACGGACTTTGCCTTCCCGGTCGATCAGGATTTCCAGAATGACCGGCCCGTCCACAGCAGCTTTTTTGGCTTCTTCCGGATACTGGGCTTTGAATTCACGCTTTACTTTAGGCAGACGGGTGATTTCGCTGAAGCCCACCGGGGAGTTGGAATCTCCGCCATCACCGGCAGCACCCGCGTCTGCGTTGGCGGCGCTAGCGGTGCTGTCAGTGTTTGCACTGGCGACGGGTGTTGCTTCATTGGCTTCACTTTTTACCGATTCCGACGGAACAGTCGGCGCAGGTTTACCGACAGAAGCCGGAGCTGCTGACGGCGGTCCTGAGATGCCTGCGGGGCTTGTGACAGTCAGATCCACCACGGTTCCCAAGTCCGGAGAATCCGGTGAAGCGCCCCACTGCAGGGCCGTGACCGCCAGCAGATGCAATACAACTGATAATAGAATCCAAAATTTTAGTTTCAAGCCCTTAGACCTTCTCACAATCCAATTTTAAGTCAATGCCCGGGGGGGCTATTGTGGGAAGGTCTCAGATGGTGTAGAGTGGTTCTTGTCGGGCTCTAAATCCGACGTCTATGAGAAATTAATCCGTCATCTTATTCTTTTATTAAGAACTCACATCGGCCCGATCGGGTTTGGACGGATTATTTATTATGCAAAACAATTTATTTCAGGTGACCGGAAGGTCCCTGTTCTATGAGCTTCCCCATGGGGCGAAGCTGCTTAACGACATTTCATTTACTTGGAACTTCCGCCGGTGTGCTTTGGTGGGGCCCAATGGCGTGGGAAAAACCACATTGGCGAAGATTCTTGCGGGAGTTCTGGCGCCCCAATGTGGTGAACTGCGCTGTTCTCAGGGCGTGGTTTATCTTGAGCAGGTCAGTGAGCCGTTGGATCAAACGGTCGGCGAGTATCTGAACAGCTTGTGGGAAAGCCCGGTGGCCGACCCGGCGGTGTGGGGCTTGCTGCTGCAGGATATTCCTCTGGAGCAGAATCTGAAATCCCTGAGTGGTGGCCAGTGGACTCGTGTGCGGATTGCCGAAGCCCTGGGGCGCGGTGGGGGATTGCTGATTCTGGATGAACCCACAAACAATCTGGATCGCGAGGCGCGAGAACTGGTGTATCGCTTCGTGCGCGAATATCCGGGCTGTTTGCTGCTGATCAGTCACGACCGTGAATTGCTGGAAGAAGTCGACGGCATCTGGGAACTTTCCAGTCAGGGTCTGGCAAGTTATGGCGGCAGCTATTCGTTTTACGAAGAACAAAAGCGGGCCGAAAGAGAGCTCTTGGAAGAAAAAATCGACCGTGCAAGACGCGAGAAAAAGAAACTGGAGCGGGAACATCACGACAAACTGCAATCTCAGGAAAAACGCATGCGTGCAGGCGACGCCAAAGCCGCCAAGGGCGGGATTCCCCGGATTATAGTCGGCGGACTCAAGCGCCGGGCGCAGGAAACCCATGCACGCATCAACGTGAATGAGGAAAAGCGTGTGGAAAAGTCGCAGGAAAACTTGCGCGAACTGGTTCAGTCCCAGAAGCTGGAAAGCCGTCTGGGACTGGATTTGGACGCCGCAGCCCTGCCGGAGGGGAAGCTGGTTTTCGAACTGGATCAGTTCAACTTAAGCTATTCTGCTGAAGGATCCTTTCTTTGGGAAGAGCCGTTGACTTGTGCCATGCGCGGGCCGCGCCGCTGGGCCTTGTATGGAAAGAATGGAGCCGGAAAAACCTCGTTGCTGGATTGCCTGCTCAGCCGTTCAAAAGCCGTGCGCACCACAGGCGTCTGTCGCTTGGGTGAAGTTCCGGTGCAGGTGCTGGATCAACAGTATTCTCTGCTGAGTGCGGATCATTCAGTGCTTGAAAACGTGATGGAAAAATCAAGGTTTGATCTTATTGAGACCCGCAACCGTCTGGCCCAGTTTCAGTTCTTTGGTGACATGGTTCATCGCAAGACCCGGGACTTGAGCGGAGGCGAAAAGCTGAAGGCCTCTTTAGCAAAGATCCTGATGTCCCAGCCCGTACCGCAATTGCTGATTCTGGATGAGCCCACCAACAATCTGGATCTGACCAGTCTGAGGGTTCTGGAGTCAGCTCTGGGGGAGTTTGCCGGGGCGTTGCTGGTGGTATCCCACGATGAGGTTTTCTTGCAGAACATAGGGGTGGAGGCCGTGCTGGAGATCGGCTAGGGCCCCCAAAAACAGGGCCCGCCCTTTGCAATGAGCAAGCTTCGCTATGTTTGCTCGTTGGTTCACTGTTCTTTCTTTTGTGTGTTTTGGCTTACTTAGCCTTTTTGTCGTTCAGATGACAAGAAGGCCGCTCTGTATTGAATCCAAGGTTGTCGAAAGAATCGACAGGCTGGGGCCTCAATCCACGGACACCATCTATCGCTGTGCTGTGAACCGAGAAACGGCTTACAGCACCTATTTTGGTGAACAAAGCCGGGACCTCACTTATCGCATTCAAAAGACCGAACGCCTGTTGGAGAGCTTTGAACCATTCCGCAAGAAGGTGCAGCTGACGATCTTCCCGGATCGTCCGTACTTGTACCGTGTGCAAGGTCAGCACATCTTTATTGGACAGAAGCTGCTGGAGGCCCCGGGGCATCTGGAAAAAGCCCTGGCTAAAATCTGGTACCGCGAGCGAAATGATTCACTGTTTGTGCAGCAGGATCTGATGGAAGAGGTTTTCACCGACTTCCTGGTGTATTTGGATCTGGGTGATCTGGATATTGGTGATCCTGACACGCGTCTTAAGACAGCTCTGCGCAAAGTGAAATGGCCTTTTGTGCTGAAGTCCGTGGCGGCATACTGTGATTCCCCGTGGAAGCAGTCTGAGCACTTCGCTCTTTGTCAGGACAAGGCCGAGGCGGCTCATGAACTGAATCAGCAGGTGGTGGAGATGAGTCTTCGTCCGCTGCTGGTCACCAGCTGGGTGAATGCTTACCGCCAGTTGACGATGAAAGAGCGCTTTGAGTTCACCCAGAATCTGCCACAGCTGTTGCGCGCAGAGCATTCCGAGCCGCTGCCGATTGTGGGCAGTGCCGAGGCACTGATGTCCAACACCGCTCTGATGAAAGCGGCGGAAGCCATCAAGAACGTGAACTTGTTTGTCTCTAAAACCAACGCGATCAAGGATTCAGAAACTCATCGTCTGTTCCTTTCGAATTTTACCAATGAGCTTCGTATGAACGGCTTCCATGATGCCTTTGCGGAAGCTTCGTTTGATGTTCTTTATGTTTCGCAGGGGCCCCTGACGGAAAAATCCAAGGTGCTGCAGCAGTTTATGAAAATTGCCAAAGCCCAGCCGAAGCTTCAAATGGCCGTGCGTGATGGCGTCAACCTGTGGATGCTCCCATCCCGTTATCCGGTGCCGGTGAAGTCCTTTGGTCAGATCAAATCAGTTCGTACGGTGGTGGAAAAATGCGGTGGTTACAACTTCAGCTATGTCATGGACTATGCGGAAGAGACTGAAAAACTGCTGGTGGTTGATCATTGTGACGCCAAAAAAGAAATTCAGTATTCCCGTTATCTGTCTGAGGGGGCTGAAGGTTTTGGCGCTCAGAACAAAGGGACCGCGTTTGTGCAGTTCCATCTGCCGTCCTTGCTGATGAAAAAGGCCGAGCTTGAACAGGTTTCAAATGTCTTTGAATTCATTCAGAAACGCGATGTGGAAAGCCCGTCCTTCAAGAGTCTGGGCTGGCGCGAGGTTCACTGGAGTGAACAGGCCAATGCTTATCAGCCAAAGGCCTTCGTGGATGCCATTGAGTGGTTCCGGATGCCGAATTAAGGGTTGTCCAGGCTTGGCAACTCTTCTTTGAAAGTCGAAATGTCCTTCTGCAGTTTTTCTCGGGTGTTTTCCAGGCTATTCAAATCACTTTGCAGCGAAAACACCTCGGATTTTTTGCTGTTGATATTCCCATCAAGCACCGAAATCTGAGAGTTGAAGTGCGTCACCAGATGGCCTTGCTGATTTAGCATTGCAGAGGACTTGCTGGATTCCAGACCGCTTTTTTCCGCCTCCATGGCACTTAAACTGCTGCGAGCAAAACTTAAATTGTTGCGCTTGTGCAGAATATCCATCTCAAGACTGCGGATTTCTGAAGACTTGCTGTCGATCAGGCTTTGAACGTATTTTTTGCGACCTTTGCGGTATTCGCTCAGGAATGCCGGTTCAAGCTCTTTCGGGCAGACATTCTGATACTTTTTTCCGGAAGTGCCGGCCGTAAATCCGTTGGATTTGGCGCAGTAATCGAGGGTGCCTTTGCGATGTTCGCCGATTAGAACATTGATCTGGGGTCCTTCGCAGATGTCGCGAGAAAAGAAATCACCGCTTTTTCCGATGATGTAAGCGTTGGTGTTGGTGCAGTACTTTTCAACACCACTTTTGAAGCCTTTGTCCAGTTGGGATTCCTGAATGTCGGCTTCGACTTTGCGACATTCATTCAGCACCGGATCTGCATTCAGCCATTGACCGCGCATCGCCACTTTTTGTCCGTGTTCAAACCAGTTGATGGATTCGCAGTCTTTCTTCTTGAAGTAACTTGCACAACCCGCCAATTGAAATGCCAATACAGTCAGTACCATCACGCGCAACATCGTCATTACCCCACAAGCTGTTTCAGCTCGTCCTCAAATTTCTGCTGGTCTTCCATCGCTTGCAGCATGGAGGATTCCAGGTCTTCAATGGCCCCGCTCAGTTCATGCAGTTCTTTGGCAAGGCCAGCGGCTTTGTCTCCGGCCGCGGTCATCAGATTTTCATTTAAAGCGTCTCTCTTTTTAGTGAGATCGGCAATCTTCTTGTCACAGTCTTCAATCAGTTTCTGGGCCTTTTTGATCTGGGTCTCTAGCTTCTTTCGTTCTTCCTTGTAGTTGAACTTCGGAGCCTCAGTGGCTTTTTCGGAACTGACTTTTTGCGTTGCCGCGCCCTCGTTCAGGTCCCGTTCTGCCAGGAAGCCTTTTTGCAGACTCCAGACGTATTCATCATAGGTGCCGGGATACAAGGTCAGCTTCCCGTGGTTCACCTCCAAGATTTTGTTGGCCACGCGGCCGATAAAGCCGCGATCGTGGCTGACCGTGATGATGGTGCCTTCGTATTTTTCCAAAGCGGTGGTCAAGGCCTCGACCGTGTCAAAATCAAGGTGATTCGTCGGTTCATCCAGCAACAGCAACGGTGATTTCTGCAGCAGAATCTGTCCCAAAGCCACGCGGGACTTTTCGCCACCGGAAAGGACTTTGACCTTCTTGTGAACATTTTCGCCTGAGAAAAGCAAACTTCCGGCGATGTTCAGCACATCCTGCTGGGTCACCTCTTTGTGGGCGGCAGAAGCCATGGCCTCCAAAACAGTGTGCTCGGGGTTCAGAGACTCCGGAGTATGCTGGGCAAAGTAAGACAGACTGACCTGATGGCCCCATTTGATGGATCCACGCACCAGCGGGATCTGCTCGCCCAGGGATTTTAACAAAGTGGACTTGCCGGCGCCGTTCAGTCCGACGATGCCCAGATGGTTGCCGCGCTCCAGGCGCAGGGTCACATCTTTCAGAATCACCTTGTCGCCATAACCACATTCGACATTTTCCACTTCCAGGATCATCTTCCCGGTCGGGGAGGCTGGTGGAATATAAATATGTGAATGGGTGGGTGCGGCTTTGACTTCGATGACCTCCATTTTTTCCAAAGCCTTCAAGCGGCTTTGCGCCTGGCGGGCTTTGGTGGCTTTGGCCCCGAAACGGGTCACAAAGTCCATGATGGATTTCTTTTTGGCTTGTTGGCTTAGAACCTGCTTTTGCAGGATTTCAGCCAGCATTTGTTTTTGTTCGAAATAGTCATCAAGACTTCCGGGGAACTTTACGATGTCACCGGATTCGACTTCCAGAATATGATCCGTCACCCGACGCAGAAATTCGCGGTCGTGCGAAATCAGCAGGAACGCGCCCTTGTATTCCTGCAGGAAGCTTTCCAGAACCAAAAGTGTTTCCAGATCCAGAAAGTTCGTCGGCTCATCCAGTAATAGCAGGTTGGGCTCTTGTCCGATCAGGTACAAAAGTTTCACGCGCATGCGGTAGCCACCGCTGAGCTGTTTCAGATGAGACTGGAAGTGGCCTTCCGTCAGACCCAGCTTCAGGCCGAACTGTTTCAGTTCCCACAGGGGCTTGATGCAGTTTTTTTCCAGATACTCTTCGACCTTTTGATCGACGTCCCAGTCCGATTCCTGTTCCAGATAGCCCAGACGCAGCTGCTGGGATTTGGTCACGATCCCTTCATCAAGATGTTCCTGATCGACCAGAATTTTAAACAGAGTGGATTTGCCGGCGCCGTTGGGACCGATGACGCCGACGTGTTCACCTTCGTTGATCGCGAAAGTGGCATCGTCAAAGAGAACTTTGGCGCCAAAGGCCTTGTGGCCGGATTGCAGTTGCAGAAGAGTGATAGCCATACGGCCTAAACTGAAGGAATTTCGTCGCGGGGTCAAGAGCGGGAAGGCCCTTTGGCGGGCTTCCCGTTCTTTTTGGAACCTAGGCGGGTTGCCCGCCGTTTTTTAAGGCTACTTGTTGTTCTTGCGGTCTTCTTTGCGCTTTTCAGTGACTTTGTTTTTTGCGTTTACAAAAACCACTGTCGGCTCATGTTTCTTGGCTTCATCCATGCTCAGACCACAGTAAGAACAGATGATCACCAGATCGCCTTTTTGCACGTGACGGGCAGCAGCCCCATTCAGGCAGATTTCACCTTTTTTACCCTTGATCACGTACGTGGAAAAGCGGGCGCCGTTGTTGCAGTTGTAAATATCCACACGTTCATTCATCAGCAAACCAGAGGCTTTGATCAGATCCGGACAGATGCTGACGGAGCCCTCATAGTTCAGATCGGCTCCGGTAACGGTGGCGCGGTGAATTTTGGTTCTAAGCAATGAGATATTCATAAATAAATCCTTAAGCGTTGTGTTGCAGAGCGATCAGCATGCCTTTAAGAACAAGGTCCGGCACGATTTCGTCGAATACTTTCTCTTTTTCAAACAAATACGAAAAACCACCGGTGCCGATCACCATCGGACGTTCCCCTTGGAAGCATTCTTTGGTGATTCGCTCCGTCAGTTCTTTGATGGTGCCCAGATGGCCATAGTACAGACCGGACTGGATGCTTTCGATTGTCGCACGCCCCAGGGCCTCGTGCATCGCCACGATTTCCACGGACGGAAGCTTGGCCGTTTTGCTTTCCAGGGCCTCCATGCAAAGACGCAAACCCGCCACGATGGATCCCCCCAGATAGTCCTTGTCCTTGGAAACCGCACAGAATGTGGTGGCCGTGCCCAAGTCCACCAGGATCAGATTTTTACCCGGGTGCAGGTGAGTCGCCGCAATCGAGTTGGCAATACGATCGGCGCCGACTTCCAGTGGGTTTCTGTACTTGATCTTCAGGCCGGTTTTAACCCCGGCCTGCAGGATGAACGGATTGATATTGAAGTACTTCATGCAGGCGCCGCGCAGGGAATAGATCACCTCCGGAACGACACTGCAGATGGCGATTTGTTTTACCTTCGCCGGATCAAATCCATTTTCGCGGATGGCCGTGCGCAGGAAAATGCCGGTTTCATCGGAAGAAGCCCCGCTTTTGGAGTTCTTACGGAAAGAAAGAACCATCTTGTCCTTGTCAAAAAGCCCGGCATAAATCTGGGTGTTACCCACATCAAGACACAAAATCATAAAGAATCCTTTGGCAGAACCACACGAATCAGTTCACTGGTCAGTTGATCCAGATTTTCACAGGCAACAAAGCCTTCGTGATTGAACAGCGTGAACTTGTGGGTGCGGTTGACGATATCAATTTCGCTTAAATCATTGTGAACGACGAAGTCGGCGTGGGAGTTGGCAAAAAGCTTTTCCACGGCGCGGGTTCGTTGTTCTGGAGTGGCGTGACTGGTCAGTTTAAACGCAATCACCTTCAGGTCCTTGTTTTTGGAATAGTCCTTCAGGCGGTCCACAATCTTGTGGTTGCGCTTCAGGTGAATGCTCATCTTGTCTGCGTCAGAGCTGACTTTTTTCACCTCAAACGGACGGAAGCTTTGGCCATCGACTTCGATGTGGTCGACAGAATAGTCACTTACGGCCGCCGCATGGATCACGTGGGTGAAATCCTCGGTGGAAAGGTAGTGTTTCATCTTTTCATCCAAAGTTGCAAAACTGACAAACTGATCGCGGCGGGTGACGTGTTCCGTCTTGGGCGAAGCGTGGGCTTGCAGCAAAGTCACATCAAAACCCATCTGAGTCATGTATTCAGCCAGGGCAATGCCGGTGCGGCCCGAACTGAGATTGCTGATCACACGAACCGTGTCGATGGGCTCTTGCGTGCCCCCGGCGGTGATCAGGATTTTCACTTTGGAAAGAGCAGAAGACTTCGGAGCGACCGAAGCTACTGCGGTGTCCTGTGCTGGTTTATGAAGTGCTTCCAAAGTCATTTTCAGAATCAGATCCGGTTCCAGCAGTTTGCCCCAGCCTTCTTCACCACAGGCTAGAATGCCGGAAGCGGTGTCCAGGATCTGCACGCCCATTTCTTTAAGAGCGGTCAGGGATTTTTGAGTCACCGGGTGCAGGTACATGCTGGTGTTCATGGCTGGCGCCACCAGGAATGGTTTTTTAAAGTCATGTGCCAGGAACAGAGTCTGCAACAAATCATCACCCACACCTTGCGCGGCTTTGTTGATGAAATTTGCGGTGGCTGGTGCCACCAAAATCACATCCGCCCAACGCATCAGGTGGATATGATCCATGACGTTCCCCATGGCATACATATCGCTGATGACGGGTTTGCCCGTCAGGCCTTCCAGGGTGGCGTTGCCGACAAACTTCAAGGCCGACGGGGATGCCACAACCTGAACGTCACAGTTATTCTGCACCAGACGCGAAACCACATGACAGGCTTTGTAACAGGCAATAGAGCCTGTCATCATGAAGAGAACTTTAGATTTGGACATTGTCGATCAACCTCACTTCACCGAGTTTGGCGGCGACGAAGCGGCGGTTTCCCACATCCGTCACATAATCCACGATAAATCCTTGAGCTGACAAAGAAGCCGCAGCTTCCGCAGCGGTTTTGCTATTCGTAATGGCTTTAAAGATGGCCGGAGCTTTCTTTCGCTCTTCCGGAGTTAGGCGCAGATTGCGCGAACTTTTTGCCAGGCCGTCTTCTTCACGCACGGTCGGGACCGGAACGATTTCCAGGTCCATAAAGAAGCTTTCCACCATGCCTTGAATCAGGGTCAATTGCTGGAAGTCCTTTTCTCCGAAATACGCCTTGGTCGGGCGAACCACATTGAAAAGTTTCATCACCACCGACAGCACTCCATCAAAGTGACCCGGGCGGTGGGCGCCATCCAGCAGGGTGGAATATTCGTTTTCAGAAACTTTATAGCGGTAATTGTCCGGGTACATGTCAGGATAGCGCGGAAAAAAGATCGCATCGACGTTGTTTCTTTCGGCCATCGCCAGATCCTGATCCCAGGTCTGTGGATATTTTTCCAAATCTTTTGGGTCATTGAACTGGGTCGGGTTCACGAAAATGGAAAGCACCACAAGGTCGTTGTTCTTGCGGGCTTGTTTGATCAGTTCCTCGTGACCCGTGTGCAAAGCCCCCATGGTGGGAACAAAACCCACCGTGCCGGATTGCTTGCGGCGCCAGGCTTGAAATTCAGAAGGAGAGCGCAGGACTTGGGTCATGAATAGCTCTCTTTCTCGGACGGGAAGATTTCGGTGCTGACTTCCTGATGATACTGGTTCAAGGCACCTTTAATGGTGTTAAAGCCATCAAGGTATGTTTTCACGAACTTCGGTTTGAAGCCTTGGTTCATGCCGAGCATATCTTGCAGTACCAGCACCTGTCCGTCGCAATCCACGCCCGCACCGATTCCGATAGTTGGAATCTCCAGGGCTGCGGTGATTTCTTTGGCCAGTTTCGAAGGGACACATTCAAGAACCACGGAAAAAGCCCCGGCGTCCTGCAGTTGCAGAGCGGCTTCCAGAATTTTCTTTTGGGCTTTTTCATCACGGCCCTGAACCTTGAATCCACCCAGTTGATTGACTGATTGCGGAGTCAGGCCCAGATGTCCCATCACCGGCACACCTGAATCCACCAGATGGCGGACCAGTTTCAAATTTCCGGCAGCGCCTTCCAGCTTCACGGCGTGAGCACCGGCCTTCATCACTTTTTCAACAGCCGTCATATTGGCGGTCAGGCCTTTGCGGTAACTCATGAATGGCAGATCCGCGATCACAAACTTATCACCCGCCCCGCGCACAACGGCGGCTGTGTGATGAGCCATGACACTGGCGGAAACATCCAGCGTGGTGGAATGACCCAGCATCACCATCGCCAAAGAGTCTCCGACCAGAATGCAGTCGATATCACTGTCGGCCACAATGCGGGCGAAGGAATAGTCATAGCAAGTGATCATCGAGATCTTTTGCTTTTTGCTTTTCTTGTCGTGGAAATCGAGGATGGTTTTCACAGGGCCCTCACTTTCGCGGATACTCAGGCCAAAGGGTTTCTAGAAAGGCTTTGTAAACGGCCTGATAAGGATCGTCTTTCAGAGCCTGCAGATTCTTTTCGACTGTGGCAGCATCTTTGCGCGCCAACGGGCCGGTGAAGGCATCTCCAGGGTTCGCCAAAGTGTTCTGTATCACTCTTTCAATATAAGGCTTGGCGGCACTTTGCGGTATTTTCATCTCGGCAAAGCCTTCAAGCATCTTGGCAAGCAACAAAGTGGTGAAGTTTCCACCCAGCACACATAAGGCGTGATAGCGGGCTTTTTCAAAGGCGAAGATGTTGGAATAAGGATTGGAAAGTCCCGGCAGGGCTTCATCCAGGGAATCACATCCAGTCAGAGCAAAATGAATCTGCTGGTAGGTCGAAAGATCGTAAAGGTCCGGACCAAAGGTCATCAGCGGGTGTGCCGCGATCATTCCTTTGAAATACAAAGCACCCGAGAAGTGCACGAGCGTTTTATCTTCGTGCTTTGCCAGATGCTCTTGATAGAAAGACTCCAAAGAGCTGTCGCTGATCGCCAGCAGAATGTGCGAGCACGCAGAAACTTTGCCCGCCAAAGCAGAGATGTCCTCGCTGCGGTCCCAGGTTTGATATTTTAAATTGAGTAAGTGGAAATAGTGGGCAACATGTCGTGCGACACGGCCAGAGCCAATAATAAGATATGTAGGTACAGTCTTTGTCGCATTCATATGTGGGTACCTGTCCTTTGCGGGATCAAGTCCTCTGTAATGTTCGCAACCTAACACAATTCTAGCAGATTTCAACGATTCTTGCCAATATGCGTAAATGCGGCCGTGGGCGCTGGACTTAGCTCTTAAACTAAGTAAAGTTCCGCTCATGAAATACTTGTATTGGGTCAGCGCCGTCGCTGTGATTGCATTGGGTGTGTTTTTCTCCATGAATTTTCAGATTCAGGAGCGTTCGATTCCCAAGATCAAATTTTCTCAGGTTGAAGTTCCCGAAACATTGGGAAAAGGCATCTACGAACGACTGCGCATGGAAGTCAAAAATGCGCCGATCGTGTTTCTGGGTGTGACTCCGGGCCAAATCGAGGATTTGGAGCTGTGGAGAGGCTTTATGGAAGCCAATCAAGAACAAGGCTCAAAGTACGACGTCATTGTCGTGGACCCGCAACTGCCTTACGTGGAGCTTTTCAATTCCACCATGCGCCTGGATGTCCAAAAAGAAATGTCCCGTTTTGTTGAAGGTGTGAATAATGCTCGCGCGCAGGGTCTGCGTGTGGTGGTGATTGTCCCTTACATTTATTCTTCGCAACTTGTGAAAAAAGGCCCTGCCAATCGCTTGAAGGAAGAGTACAAAATGGACGTGACAAGTTTTTCGGTCATGAAGTTCCCAGTGACCCGCGAGCAGGAAGAAGCCTTCCAGCCGGTGTGTGATCTGGATGAAACCCGCGATCTGGCAGGCACCGGACATCTGGGCTGTATGGTGCGCGAAGTGGCTAGAAAAACCTATCGCAAGAAATTTGAAGAAAACAAATACTCAGGCATGATGGAACAAACCGGCGCCAAAGACTACATCGTGCTACTAAACCGCAACGCCAGCCCTCGCTAAAAAGGTTCCTGGTTCTTTTTAGGGTCTATAGAGCGTTATAAAAGAGGAGAAGATAGATGAAAACGATGATACTTGTTTTGTCTCTGTTGGCAGGTTTCACGGCGGAAGCCCGCAGCGTTCTTGAGCAACCTTGGCAAAGTGCTGATGGTCGCAATATCATCCGTTTTATTGAGTTCAACGGCAAACTGACGCTGAACACCCGCAGCTATTATTCCAACGGCGCCCCTTCAGATTACTTCTTCGAATTCTGGATGCCCGAAGGCCGTGATGTGCGCCCGGGAGAAACGCTTCAGGGGCGTCTGCGCAGTTTGGATGGTTATTATGGCTGTGTGTTTGATGAACACGCGCAAGCTCAGCTGACGATGGATGGCACTTTGAAAGTTCACTATCCTCTTTTGACCTTCCACCGCGAAACACGCTCTGTGCGTGATGGAAACGGCGGCCGTCACTATCGCCGTGTGATCGACTGGAATGGCTGGGGCTGGGTTGAGACTGTTTATTCCTACCCTGTAGAGCGCTGGAGAGTGATTTCTTCTGAATGTGTGATCAACCAGCGCAACTGGGTGACCAATGAATTGTTCCCGGCCGGCGAACGCCCGGTTCCTCGTCCCAACTAAAAGGATTTCTTCGTGAAAAAAATCGCTGTTGTCACTGGTGCAAATCGGGGTTTGGGGCTTGCTTTGAGCGAGGCCCTGGCGCAACGGGGCTTCAAGGTTCTGATGGCCATGAGAAATCCGGACAAAGCGCAAAAGACCCTGAACGGTCTGACCATGAAGGGCCTGGATGTCGTACCGATGAAGCTTGATCTGTCCCAGGAAAAAAGCATCACTGACTTTGTCGAGGTGGTCAAACGCGAATACGGTTTTGTCGATGTGCTGATCAATAACGCTGGCATCCTGATTGACAGTGAAGATGGTGGGAATTCCTCACTGTTCAAAACCAAAGCCTCTACGCTGCAGAAGACTTTTGTCACGAACACCCTGGGGCCGTTCCTGTTGACCCAGAAGATCTTTCCATTGATGAAGCAAGAGGGCTACGGACGCATCGTGAATGTTTCCAGCGGCATGGCCCAGCTTTCTGAAAAACAGACGGCATCGGCGTCTTATCGGATCTCCAAAACGGGTCTGAATATGGTCACGAATCTTTTCGCCTCGGAAGTGGACGGTGAAGACATCTGCGTGAATTCGGTTTCACCGGGCTGGGTGCGCACCGATATGGGTGGTCCCCACGCGGATCGTTCGGTCGAGCAGGGAATCAAAGGTCTTCTTTGGGCGGCGACCTTGCCCAAGGGCGGTCCCAATGGCGGCTTCTTCCAGGATGGCGAAGCCATAAACTGGTAATCAGTTCTTATAGAATTTCAGGTCTTCAGCGCGCACGTAATCCTTGGCAGAACGAGCCAGTGATCCGTCGGCTTTCATTTTTTTGATGATATCTTTGATCTTCATCCGATCCTGTTCGGACACACGCGCCTTTGAGACATAAATTCCCAGTTCCTGGGTGTGAGACGCATCGGCGATGATGGCAAAGTTTCCGTCCAGTCCCTGGCGCGACAAATAATGATGCGTGAACAAAGGTGTTGAGAAGCTGGCCTGCGCGCGCCCTTTTAACAGGCTTGCAAAAACGTCTGCGGGGCCGGGCACTTCAAACAGGCGTTTTTGTTTAAACAGAATTTCGCGTTCCTGCCCGGACATGAAGAAGCCGGCGCCAATCAATGTGGCAAAGACGGCCTTGGAATTTTTCACATAGTCTTCAACCGAGTACTTCGAATTGAACATCTTTTTCTCAACAATCAGCATGCGGGGCACACGATAGGCGGGGATGAATTCAGCCGCTTTGTCCATTTCCGGATCCTGTAAGGCCAGACCCATGATGTCGATGCGGTTGTTGATCAGCTTTTCTTTGTTCGCGGCATAGGATCCCGGGACTTCGGTTTCCCGGCATTCCAAGTGGCTGATGATGTCTTTGATCACGACGTAAGAGTGACCTTTTTTGGTTCCATTTTCGACGAAGTAAGAGGGGGCATTGTCCATGAAGCCCAGTACGAAACGTCTTTCGCAAGGATCTTTGGCGTGCGCAAACATCATCGAAAAAAGGATGTTCAGAAGAATCATGAACTCTATTGTTAATAAATGGGTCTGATCCGGCAAACTGAAACTGCGAAAAAGGCTAGTCTGGCCTTAGGCCGCCGCGGGTCTAGTATTCATATTCGCTCCCAAACACAATGCCGATGGCAGAGCTTTCAACCGTCGTGTCTTCTTTGCCATAGTAAAAGCCGAGTGCGGATCGCAGGGCCCGTGTTTTCCATGAATATCCGACGGATGTATTGAAGTTTTGGCCGAAATAGTCGACATCAGTACCAAAGCGGTGAGAAATCCCGCACAGAAGTTGATGTCCATCGGCGGCTCCATAGCGATAACCAAAACTTTGTGAGAACACGTAGCGATCCAGATTCCCCGATTCTTCGACGAAAGAAGAATCAGTCAGAAATTCGTGATGCCCCACTTTGAATCCATGACCAATCAGCAGCTTGCCCTCTTCGTTGGTGACACTGGCTCTGGCGTCATCACTTTCGCTGACGGTGAAGTCTCCGGGAGGGGAGCCGTGGGTGAATACTTTGGAAGAGCCTTTGTTCTGATTGTACAAGGACAGGCCCCGTGAGTTGAAATTCACGCCCAGTGTGTAGTGTTCAAATTGGAAATGCGTCGAAAGCCCCAGGGCGACATTAAGATTCTTGTAGTCGGACTTGGTTTTGGAAACGACATAGATGTCTTGCGCGGGGAAAGAGCTTTCGCCGACCCCAAAGGTTTTTACTTCCGAATAGCGCGCCAAAAACTGTATGGCCAGGGGAATGGCTTTAAAGGCCATCGAGTAGCCTGACACCATCCGGTTGATGTTGGCCTCGGCATCAAAGGAACTCTCATTCTTGTTGGACTGCCATGAAAACAAACCCTGCAAAGTGTTGGCGACAAAGAACTCATGGATCAGGTCTTCGCCGACCACCAGGTTGCTCAGATAAGAAGGTGCTAGCCCCAGAGACGATGAAAATGTCTGGCCTTCATTCTTTGAATTGATCGCACCAATCGAGTTTCCATTCAGGCTGAAGGCATTGTCCTGTCTTTGCCGAAGCAGACTGGGATTATAATAGGATGCCGCCTTGGAATGAGTGGTTGCGACGCCCGTGTTGGCCATCATGCCTTCGTAAAGTCCGATGGGCAGTATTTGCGCCAGCGCTGTTGAAGAAATCAGAAGTAGTGTAAGACAGCAAAAAATGGACTTCATCGGATCTCTCTATTGTTTGTTCAGGCGGACCTGCCCGGTCATGATGTATTCACCACGTTTTTTCTGTTCATAGACGTTGCCCACCCAAACTTGAGTGTTTCCATTCAACGGATAGATTTGAATATAGGCTTTGTCAGCGCGGATATTGACGATCAGGGCGGCGCTGCCAGAAACGGTCATATAATCCTGCAAAGGCCCGCTGGATGTCTGGGATCGGCTGATGACTTCGCCACTGTCCTTTTTAGAAAGGATCACCAGGGCGTAGGCATCTTCCTTGTTGGGCTGTCTAAGGCGGACATCCCAGGTGATGAGCCAGTCTGATTTGTGTGTTTTGCGATCGAAGAAGTTGATCTCTCCGTTGTAGACACCCTGGATGCCACTTGAATTTTTTGTAGAAAGCGTTGAACTCGAAGTGAGTGTTGAGAACAGATCTTTGATCTCCATTTTCTTCAGTTCTTCCAGTGCCAGGTTTTCGTCACGGACTTCAAGAAGTGCTTTTTCGTGGCTGATCCATTCATTTCCAGGCTTTGATGCTGTCAGCGCTTGTGGCGATGACGGATCGCCTTCGGTCGGAGCGGGGTGTGAAGTCATTGCAGGAGCAGTCGGGGCCGGAGTTTGCGCCTGCGCTGCGGGAATAGTGCATGAGCCTTCAAGCATTGCCGGGTTTGTGGATTTAAACGCCAGCTTTACTCCCAGCTCCGCCAAAAAGACGGTGACGATCTTTCCCAGAATCTCGTCGGCCTTTTTGTAGCGTTCTTCGAGAGTTTTAAGATTCTGGTATTCTTCAAAGTCTTTCTGAGTCAGCGAAATCAGTTCTGATTTGACCTGCTCGGCGATGACCGCCGAGGCAGTCGAAGTCGGAGCGGTGGAGCGCCCGAGAGAAAACGAAACAACTGCGACAGCAGCGACAGCCACGACAATCAGAATCTGCGAGGAATTTTTCTTCATTTGGAAATGGTACTTGGGGGATTCGGCAAAGAAAATAAAAAAGCCATCCCCGAAGGGATGGCTTTGACGCGGCAGGGACCTGAATTAGAACCAGGAACCTTTTAGAAGATTTCGTGGGCCAGCGGGCGGCGAGGCGCCCGGAAGTAAGTTCTTGGTGACAGATCCAGCAGGTCGCTCAGCTTCTGCATGTAAACGCAGGCATAGCGGTCCAGTTGGTAGGCAAAGTAACTTTCTTCGTTGCCGGCTCTCATCAATTGACCCCAGTTGGAATTGTACATGGCCTGCTGCTTTTTGATCAGCTGGCTGATTTGGGAGTCGATCTCAGAAATAGTCTTCTGCAAAGTTTCGATCTGAGGTTCATTGGCCGCCACAGACTTTTCAATCTTGCGGGTCATGATGTCGGTCAGTTCGTCTTCCAGGGGCTCTTTTTTCTTCATCAGGGTTTCGATTTCCTGATTGATCGGTTCGGCCTGCTTGTTGTTTTCAACTTCAACGTCAAGTTCCTCGATAACCATCGCGGTTCTCCAGTTGCAGTCTTTTTTCAAGCGCAGGATGTCGCCGTAGATATGGTCACCCACGTAAAGGATGTCATCCCCCGCCAGATCCAGATCGGCCGTGAATTTCTTCGCGTTACCGCCCTGATAGATCCCCGGAGTCAGTTTGCCTTCCATGTTGGTCATGGTGCCGTCAGCCGGATTCACGCGCAGGTACTTCTGATTCTCATAGAAGAACTTTGGTTTGGAAGCAAACGTGATCACGAACTCAAACAGATCTTCCCAGGACTTGTGCTCTTTCAGGAATGGCTGAATCGCATAGTCCAGAAGCAATTTCGTGTAGTGGAAATCCGAGTTCGTCAAAACGAAGATCTTCTTCCCGTGACGACGGAATTTTTCCAGCGTGTGCACCAGGGTTGGATCTTTGATGATGAAGTGATCCAGATTCTGTTTCACGACGTCTTTCAAAGAGCCATCGCGGTGCGCTTCATCCAAAGCATCCAACACGTCGTCAGCGATCTGCGCGTACTCCGGATACTTGTTGGCCGTGTCGGAATCCTTCAGTTCCACGATCTGAGCGATCAGATTCGCCAGAGAGATCGAGAAAGACGTGTCCACCGCCAGATAGTCGGAATTGGACAGGTCGATGTAAGTGGACTTGTAAAGCTTCTGGTGGCTTTTGAAGTCCAGAGGCTTCAGACCGTGATAGCTGGCGCGGATGGCTGTGTAGCGGTTCAGCTTCAGCAGATTTCCCATCTTGCGGTCAATAACCAGACCACGGATGGCGAAGTTATAGTCGAACACCAGCTTGCGCAAAGTTTCGGGATAACCGCGTTTCACCAGTTTGTCGATCATGGTGGTGTGGGACAGACGTTCAAAGTTTTCGCTGTTATAGCGAACCAATGTGTGGTCCATGTCCACGCCGATGTAGCGGATTTTTTTCAGATTCAATGTTCTGTTAACAAATACTTTTCCAGGCATATTTTCTTTTCTTACTTGGTGACAGGGAGCTGCAGATCATTCCAAAGAAGCATGCCCCCTTGCATGTTGTATACTTCTTCAAAGCCGTTCATCTTGGCAAAGGCTGTGGCCTTGGCAGAGCGACCGCCACTGCGGCAGATAAAGACCACAGTTTTGTCTTTGGGCAGGGTGCCCAGTTGCTCAGGGAGAGTGTCCAGAACCATCAGGGAGGAGCCTTCAACGTGACCCAGTTCGCCGACGTATTCTTCAGGCTGGCGCACGTCGATCATCACCACATTGGCCTTGTTCTGCAGAAGCTCAGCAGGGCCAATATCGTAGATTCCCTCAAAATGAGGATTTTCAGTTTTTGAAGTAAAGTTGACGAATTTCATTGTGACGTCTTCCTCCGGCATCAGAGCCAAGACTCTAACCATAGCATCTGCCGGAAAAGACAGCAAGAACCAGTCAGGCTCGGCGCGTAGCAGATTTAGGTCCTAAGTTGTTTTAGGACCTGTAAATCAATTGGAAGCAGATGGCAGGATGGGAGTGGCCGCAGAGACACAGCGGAAACCCAGATGATTGGCGGTATAAGACGCACTGTTGTCCAGATCGATCGAGAAAATCCCCGTCTGAGTGCCATTGTAAAGACTGCCGCCGCGGGCAACCGCTCCACCCGGACCGTTGATCCACGCAAAGCCCATCCCGCAAAAGTCGTTCAAGTTCGGGTCGGCGCACAGCACGCTGGCCGCCGGAGCAAACAGTGTGGTGAAGGAATCAGCCAAGGTGATCAGCTCGGAAATATAAACATTCGAAGCGGCCGCGCCCCCCGCATAGTCATCCTTGGTCCATTCCCAGGCGTTCCCGGCAAAATCCCACAGAACCTTTCCCGTGGAGAGCTGATGAGTGCGGCGGTTCTCATGCCACAGCGTCGGACTGCACACAGCATCCAAAGAGGCCAGGCTGTCAGGGTTTGAGTCCTGGTCCAGATCCAAGCCATAACAAGGATGATCATCGCCACCTGCAGCCAGCAAGTATCCGAAATCATCGTTGAAGTGGCCGCGATTCAAAGCCCCCGAAGTCACCGCGCCTGAATTCCAATTGGTCGAAACTGACCCCAGATTCCGTGCCACTTGATTCCACTGGGCATTGGAAATCAGATCAAAATCCGCACCCAGCGCCTGACAGGCCGCCGCCGCATCGTCGCGGTCAATCGCGCCCCACGGAGCCCCGCCGGCCTGCGAAGTCGCGACAGATCCCACATCTTTCATTTCGTATTTTGCGACACAGAAACCCGGTGGGGGAGATCCCGCCGGTGAAGGTACATAGACATAGTTCTCTGGGCAGGAATAAAGAGTTTCCTCAATAATGGCCTCTTCGTCCGTGCTGCCGTCTTCTTTTTTCAGATCCAGGGTGCACGCAGAAAGCAGCAGGGAAATCAGGCATAAAACAGGGATCGCGAACTTACTTCCAGTCATGGTGGACTCTTCGGACTCCATCAAAGAATCGTAAAGAGCTGTCCGGCGGGAAGTTGTGATATTCCACGAGATCCCAAAAGGATCGTTTCAGAGTGAAACGATCCAGAAAGGAAGCTTGATCTACCAGATTTGAACCCGGTCTTTTTCCTGAAGAGTCATCGGATCTCCGGCTTTGCACTGGAAGGTTTCTGCGAAAGCGGGCTGTTGTTTCACCTGTTCGTTGATGCGGGCCGGACCGGAAGAGTGCGGGTCGGTTTTGCGCAGCAGTTTGGCGTTGTCCGGGCGGATCACCTCACACCACAGGCGTCCATAGGCCACGAAGAAATCTTTTTTGTCTTTCTCGCTGCCCTTGCCTTCGGGGAAGGCGGCATTGTAGGCAAAAGTCAGTCCGACGAGGTCCGCCACGTTTTCACCCAAGGTCAGTTTTCCGTCATGATCAGCTTTGTTGAACTGCTCAATCATTTTCTGGCCACGCAGGTTGAATTCCATGATGTCCCTGGTGGTCATCCAGGTGCGCAGTCGTCCTTGGGAATCATATTTGGAACCACTGTCATCAATGCTGTGACCCAACTCGTGACCGACGACAGCGCCGACAGCACCCAGATTTTCAATCACAGAGCCATCCTTGTCATAGAACGGGAACTGCAGGATCCCGATCGGCAGCACGAACTTGTTTTCGTTCGAACTGTAGTAAGCATTCACGGTCAGTGGGCTCATGCCCCAGGCATCCATGTTGGCGGGTTCGCGCATTTCCTGCATGGATTTTTCCCAGCGGGCTTCGCGGTAAGTGCGCAGATTCTGAATGGCCTGTTTGATGGAATACTTTTTCACCGGCAGGAAGTCCCATTCACGGTCGTTGTGGGGTTTCACCAATTGCAGGCGTGCCGTGCGGATTTTGGCCAGAGCTTCTTTTTTGCCATCTTTGGAAAGCCAGGTGTTCTTTTCCAAGCCTTGCAGGATGCTCGTGCGAATGCGGGACGCCACTTCGTTGACTTTGCTTTCGTCAAAATTCGGGAACACTTTTTCAATCAGAACCGCATCGATTTCTTTCGAGAACAAACGGGTGGCTTCCGAAGTGCAGCGCTCCTGACGAACCGGGCGCTGGGCCGGGCCGCCGAAGAACTTCTTTTCAAAGGCGAATTGCGAAGCAAAGAATTTCGGATAACCGTCATCCATCACGCCGCTCAGGGCGCCGTACAAATAGGCATCTTTCCAGATTTGCAGATCACGCTTTGGCAGTTCGGCATTCAGGAAGTCCAACGATTCTGGAATCGGCGTGTTCACGGCCAGTTTTTCCGGCGCGTATTTGAACAAAACATCCAGCTTCAGGTTCGGATACTTCTTAACCAGATCCTTCTGGGAAGCAACGCGCTTTTCGCTCCAGCGTTGATGGCGAACTGCTGTCACCGGGAAGACTTTGATAAAATCCTGCTCCAGCGCGATTTGGGCCTGGGCTTTTTTTACGGCGTCGGCTTTTTTGATCTTAGGATCCACCGACTGGAAGAACAGCACCAGTTGTTTTTCATAATCCGCCATCAGGTCTTTTTGTTCATAGTACTTGTGATCCGGAAGCTCCATCAGGCTTGAGTACAACATGGCGTCGATCTCTTTGGGATTATCCAGATTGTTCGTCGGCCACAGGCGAATCAGACCTCCCAATCCGCGCGGCATCTGGGCGTGGGCGTAAAGAATGAACTCTTCCAGGGATTTGATCTGATCCAGCTCGGCTTTTAGCTTTTTGACTTCCGCCTTTTCATCACGGGCCTTGGCGGTGGAATCCATGCACGCCAGATAGTAATCGCGAACCTGGGCGGTGCGCTCATCCAGATTTTTCTGGTGCGGAAGCTCTTTCATGAATTTCATCTGGGTTTCAAGCAGGCGTTCACGGGAATCACTGAAAGCAAACAGGTGGCGGCTGCGGTCCTCGCGCAGTTTGAAGGCGCCTTCCGCTTTGGAGCACACATACTGATGGAAGTTCTGGCATGGGCTGATCTCAGAATTCAGGGGGAATTCACGTTTGGCCGGAATTTCAGAACTGGATTTTGGGGCGGGTTTTGTGGCCTGCGCCATCAGAGGAGTCACCAGCAGGGGTAAGAGAAGCTTCAGCATCAACAACAGTCCTTTGTTATGAATTCAGAGTCCAAATGCTATCGTTTTTATATTTGCTTCGCAAGACTGGGAAGTGGCATGATCGCAGGACTTATGCCTGTGCACGAAATCGAACTTTCTCCCGAACAAGCCTCCGCTTTGGATCTTTTAAGATCCGGAGAGAATGTTTTTTTGACAGGTGGGGCAGGCAGCGGAAAAAGTTTTCTGATTCGCCAGTTCATGCGTGAGTTGGATCCGAAAGAAATGCCGATTCTGGCCAGCACAGGGGCTGCCGCCGTTTTATTGGGCGGCCGGACTTTCCACAGCTTCTTTGGTCTGGGAATTATGGAAGGTGGCGCGGACGCCACCTATGAACGGGCCAGCAAAGACAAGCGTCTGATGTCCCGTCTGCGCAAAGTCGAAGGGGTGATCATTGATGAAATTTCGATGATTCCCGGCCAGGCCCTGATGATCGCCGAAGCTTTGTCACAACGAGCACGGGAATCCAAACTTCCCTGGGGTGGCATGCGTGTGATCGCGGTGGGGGATTTTGCCCAGCTGCCTCCGGTGACTCACACAGGTCAGCGCGACTGGTGTTTTCTGAATGGCGTCTGGGAAGTCAGCGGTTTTCAGACCGTGATGCTTTCACACAACCAGCGGGTTTCGGACAATCTGTTTTTGGATGTGCTAAGCGACGTTCGCCATGGCAAGGTCACCGAGCGTGTTCGGGAATTTCTGAATGAACACGTTCAGGATCACGATGAAGACGATCCCGGCACACGTCTGTTCCCGCGCAAGATCAACGCCGAAAAGTTCAACGAACGAAAACTTGCTGAAATTGATGAAACCGAAGTCGTGATTGAATCCATTTACAGCGGATCGGAACGGCATATTGAAACGCTGAAAAAGGCCTCGCCGATCGCGGAAAAGCTGATTTTAAAAATCGGCTGTCAGGTGATGTTCCTGCAAAATGATCCTCAGCGCCGCTGGGTGAATGGCACCCGAGGAACTGTTGTGGATATCACGGCAGACCAGATCACCGTGCGCAAGGACCGCGGCCGCGAGGTTCAGGTCAGCAAATCCTCTTTTGCCATTCAGGATGCCGAAGGCAACATCATGGCACAGGTGGAACAGTTCCCGCTGACACTGGCTTACGCCACCACCATTCACAAAAGCCAGGGCGCCACCCTGGATGACCTGTGGTGTGATCTCAGTCAGCTGTGGGAACCGGGACAGGCATATGTGGCTCTCAGCCGTCTGAGAAGCGCCAAGGGATTGCATCTGATTGGGTGGAACCCGCGATCCATCATCGTCGATCCAAAAGTTTTGCATTTTTATAAGCAGTTTGAAGGTCTTTAATGTTTTTGAAAGTAGTGCTTTTCACCGGGCTTCTATCTGTAGCGTCCTCTGCTTTTGCAATTTATTTTCCGTTACCAGCGGGGCATCGTGAATCCTTTATGGGTAATGCCGGTGGTGCGATGGAGTCTTCGCCGGGAAATGCTTTGTACAATCCTGCGGGCTTGGGGTTTCGCTCCACGAATAAGTTGTCACTTTCGGTCAGTGGGACCGCGCTCACCAGTCACCAAATGAAAAATAACAGCAGCGATTTGAGTCCCAGTGATTATTCTGTGCGCCCCTTGCTGGCTTCTGGAATTTATCCCACAGAGTGGGGGACGGGGGCTGTTTTTGTGGCAAGCCCGATGATGCTAAGCCTGGGTGGCCTGATGAATACGCAGGGTGGTTCCTACAATACGTCCTCACTGACCAGCTTGGACAGTCAGCTTCTGAAGGTCGGGGCGGCATTTGGTGCGGCTGTCAATGACAGCCTTTCCTGGGGGATTTCTGCAGGCTTGCAGTTGGGTGATTCCAGAACTCACAGTTATAACAAGATCAGCACGGGGGGAAATCTTTATGCCACCATGTTTACTGAAACAGAAAACAAGAACAAAGGCCTTTTTGTTCTGCCGGGAATCCAGATAAAGCCTGTGGCAAACTGGACGGTGGGTTTCTCTGCGCAGTTCATGCCTGTGATGCTGGAATCAAAAGCGGTTGAATATACCGCTGTTCACTATGTGGCGACGCCAAACACGGTGAATGAAGAGGCGGTTTCTTATGAACCTGTGAAGCAGTCCCCCTACTATCTGCGTTTGGCCAATGGCTTTAATCTGCTTGCAGGGAATGACCTGTTTGTTGATGTGACCTATACCTCCGAATCCTCGTTGAGGGACGCAGATGGTGTTGTCGAAAATGAAGAGTCGTTCGTTGTCTATTCTGTTGGCTGGAGAAACAAAAGTTTTGAAAGCTGGCAGCCCATGGCGGGCTACAGTCATACTTCAATCAATAACAGTACAAATCATCTGACCAGTGCCGGAGTTGCGATTGTGCGTGGTCGAAGTGAGCTGATTCTGGGTGGCTATTACATGGCGTCGGTGCCGAAGGGTGATGATGCATTTGAGTATTCGAGCTACGGATTTATGTTCTCAAGCAATGTGGCTTATTAAAAAATCCACATCAGATCGCGAAGCATTCCAATCGCAATGATGATTCCCAGTGTTTGCAGTACCAACACAATGTAGAACCAGGTGGGTTGTTTTTTCGTTGGTGCTTTCGACATCAGCCCTCTTGGTAATCTTCATCGGGTTTAGTGCGGAATGTATAAACTGGATGTGGTTGAAATTTCACCACTGTAATACCTTTGTGAACATCGCCTGTATGTCTGATCCAGCCCCTAGGTTGGGCCCATAAAAACGCCCTAAGTGTCTGATATACCTTAATTTATTCATGCTTGAATAATGCCCCATTTGGGGCTACTGTCAGCGCATCGTATATAAGTTTTAGGAGGAGCCATGGCTCAAGTTACCGAGAAAAATCCAGTGGGTCTTAACGGAGTTGATTTTATCGAATACTCCGGTCCTGACGCCCACTTTTTTGAACAAGTGTTCAAACGCTATGCCTTTAAAGAAGTTGGCCAGGTCCACGGCAAAAACATCAAACTTTTCCGCCAAGGCGACATCAACTTTATCCTGAACTGTGAACCTCATACCTTCGCAACTGACTTTGCAAAACTTCACGGCCCTTGCGTGAATGCGACCGGCTTCCGCGTGATCGATGCTGATCAGGCCTTTAAAACGGCTGTGGCTCGTGGTGCGCGCCCTTATGAAGGCAACGAACACCAAAAAGGTGCGACTCCATTCCCGGCGATCTATGGTATCGGCGACTCTTTGATCTATTTCATGGATCAGAAGAACCAGGACAAACTTTACAATGAAATCTTCCAGGTGAAACCGGAAGACAAAGCACCCGTGGGCGTGGGCTTCACCGTGGTGGATCACTTCACCAACAACGTGCCTAAAGGTGAAATGGACAAGTGGCAGCACTTCTATGAAGACATCTTCGGCTTCTATGAAGCGAAGTACTTCGACATCCGCGGCAGCAAGACAGGTCTTCTTTCTCGCGCTATGAGATCTCCCTGCGGAAAATTCTCGGTGCCGATCAATGAACCGACCGAGGAAAAATCCCAGATCCAGGAATATCTGGATGAATATAAAGGCTCCGGCATCCAGCACATTGCTTTGCTGACTCATGATATTAACTATTCTCTGGAATCTTTGAAAAACAGCGAGATTCAGTTCCTGACTCCGCCGCCGCACTCTTACTATGAGATGATTCCTGAGCGCGTTCCGGGCGTGACTGAAGACATCAGCCGTCTTGAAAAGAATGCGATCCTTGTGGATGGCGACAAAACAGGAAAATACCTGCTGCAGATCTTCACGAAAAACACTTTCGGTCCGATCTTCTATGAATTGATTCAGCGTAAAGGCCACGATGGTTTCGGCGACGGAAACTTCCAGGCTTTGTTTGATGCGATCGAACGCGATCAGCGCGAACGCGGCTATTTGACGTAGGTGATCTGATGGAACTGATTCGCTCTTTGTCTTTGCCTGCTATTGGAACCAAGCTCACGGCTGAAGAAGCCATGAGCCTTGCCATCAGCGAGGCCTATCAGGGAGCAGCGCGAGTCAGTCCCAACCCGCTGGTGGGTGCGGTGGTTCTGGATGCTCAGGGTGGATTTTTGTCTGCCGGTCATCACGAATTTTACGGCGGCCCCCATGCGGAAGTGAATGCGCTGAAAAATCTTTCGCCGGAACAGCTGAAAGGCGCCCATGCCTTTGTCACGCTTGAGCCTTGCGCGCACGAAGGGAAAACCCCGTCCTGCGCCAAGATGATGGCAAAACTTCCTCTGAAAAAAGTAACCTTCGGTCTGATCGATCCCAATCCATTGGTGGCCGGTCAGGGGGCTGAAATCCTGCGCCAGGCGAGGATTGAGGCCGAGGTGTTTTCTTCCGCGAATCCGGTTCTGGATGCAAAAATCAAAACCGAACTGGAAGAAGTCTGCGAAGCGTTCCTGTGGAACTTCCGCAAAAAGAAAGTCTTCGTGTCTTTGAAGATGGCTTCCAGCCTTGACGGGCAGGTGGCTCTTCGTTCGGGTGAAAGCCAGTGGATCACGGGGCCTGAGTCCCGTGAATACGTTCACTATATCCGTGCCTGCCATGATGGAATTCTGGTTGGTAAGGGCACCATTGATTTTGACAATCCGTCTTTGAACATCCGTCACCCGCAGATCACGAAAAAGAACAAAGTGATCGTGGTCGATGGTGAAGCCGAGCTGCTTCCGAATTTCACCAAGCTGAAGCTTTCAGAAGTGCACGCTTCCGAGGATGTGATTTGGTGTGTGGCGGAAGAATTGCGTGAAAAGGTTGAAAAACTGCGCGGCACTTTGGTGAAATCCCCGGATGTGGTTTACGTAAAAACCCGTGTCGGTGGCGATTTGGATCTGGAAGACCTGCTGGCGCAGCTTTACCAAAAGGGGCTTCGTTCCGTGATGGTTGAAGGGGGCGCGTTCACCGCCAGCTCCTTTGTGAGTTACCACCTTGTAAATCGACTTTATATGTTCCAGGCCCCTATCATCATGGGCTCTGGAGGCTCCCGCTCTTGGACGGAAAGTGTTCGTATTTCCGCTATGACGGACAAGATCCAACTGAAGAACCCTCGTTATCTGACCTTCGGTAACGATTTCATGATCACGGGGACCTTATAGGTACAGCTTACTTTTCGAAGGCAGGGGTGCTAAAACTCTCCCTTTTGTTGAAGCTGTATTGATGGAGGCCGTAAGTGACCGAGCAAAACACACAGAAACTGGACTATCGTTGGGTTCGATCCGATAAAGGCGCCTTAGCTGGCGTATGTAAGGGTTTGGGCGACGCTTTGGGTATCGAAACTTGGATACTGCGCGTCATTTGGCTGGTTGCGGTTCTCTGGTTTGGCAGTGGGATCCTGTTTTATTTGATCCTGGCAGTTTGCTTGCCCCGTGTCGACAGACTGGACCAAGCTCTAGATAGAAAGCTTCTTGGCGTGTGTGCTAGAATAGCTAAACGGTACCACATCGAAGTGGGAGTAGTAAGAACAGGATTTGTTCTGTTCATGCTGGTCACTTTCGGTGCTGCGATCCTGGGTTACGGCCTTTGTTACTTTCTTATTCCCAAGGCTGACGAACCCGCAAGTCGCTCAAAGAGCGCAGGAGTATTTTAATATATATGGGTGATGACAGTAGTAGGTCGATCGTAAAATCCCTGAAAAACGAATGGTCTTTGTTTTTGGAAGCTTTCCAGGGCGAAGACGCTGATGAAACCAAACCGTCGCAAGACGCCTTTGCCACGGGCCAACTGGAAGTTCTGGATCTGGAACAGATCCGCGAGATGACCAAGGCTCTGGTCGAGGACCGCAAAAAGCTCAATCAAAAACTGGAATCCTTGTCCAAAGAGATCGACCTGAATTCGGCGAAGCTGGAAAGCCTGCGCCTGGTCGGTGGTGAAGAGGATGAAACCATGGTCCGTATCAATGAGCTGCATGACTTGGGTCAAAGCATGGCGCAAGCCCTGCAGAAACTGGACAAGCAGCTTCGCAGTATCCGTGAACAGGAAGACAAACTGAATGAGGAGCTTCTGACATCCTGATGGGATGGTGGTTGCTTCTTCCTTTTATCGCTTCGGCTGACTTTGCCTTCACGGGCAAAGTCGTGAGCCTGCAAAAGAATCCCCTGAAAAACAACTATCTGGTTCGCATGGAAAGTGTCGACAGTCCTTTGGAAGTCGACAAGGGCCCCGAGTATCTGTGTCTGCATAAGGCCATGAAGTCGCAGGATCCGGTGCTTTTCACTTTCGATGCGCGTCTGTTTAAAATCCGCACCTGCAAGCTGTAGTCTGATCTTCTATCTTTGCACAGTCCCGGCGTGACTGATCAACATTTTCCCCGTTCGTCCGAGGCAGTACAGGTCCGTTGAAATTCCATTTTTGATGGTCTCTGTTTTCATAATCATGAAGTTATGCTTCCAGGTGTGTGTCAGTCTTCGTGGGTTTCGCATGTACCAGGCGGTGGGATAATTAATACTGTGCATGGCGCTGGAGGTGAATTCAAAGGTTCGATACCCCAGCAGCTGAGGTTCAATTTTTAAAACTTCACTGAAGTGCACGTCCCCCGAAGCAAAGACCACCGGGGCATCCAACCGGCGAAGTTTTCCGGTCAGATCAGAAAGGTTGCGCATGTATTCTTTCTGAAAGGAATCGTTGCCGATATAGGAAGAAAAATACTGACTGCCGTTCATCAGCCATGCGGGCTTTTCGTTTTCACCTAAAGTCTGAAGCAGCCATTCCTGCTGATCTGATCCCCACATCATGCCGCCAGTTCTGGGTTCATCGCGAAAGAACCGGTCATCCATAAGAAAGAATCTTTGTCCAAATCCGGTTAGCACCGAACCGACCCCATGACCCTTGCGATAGCCAGCGACAGGTGTGGAGCCAAAGAAGCATTCAAAGATCCGTCGCGAGACATGCTTCATAGCATAGTGGCGATTTTCATTGTTTCGGCCATAGTCATGGTCATCCCAGGTGGCTAAGGTTGGAATCAGCCGCGGTTGTCGGAAGTGCGCCAAGGTCATGCGCGTTTCACAGTGGCGGCGCCACAGGTCTTTTTCCGTCCCGTCACTGCCCAGGTCGCAGTACACCGAGTCCCCCAGCACAAACACCAGTTCGGGAAGTTCGGCAAACATCCGGTCCCACATATTGCTGTTCTGACTGTGATAGATATCACAGGAACAGCTGATCATCGCAAAGCGCAGATTTGTTTTTCGATTTAAAGGTAAACTTTTAAAGATCCGTTCATCCAACACAGTGCCGCGGTCCTTGTCGATGACCTGCAGGCGGTACAATTGGTCGGCCTGCAGTTTTTCCGCGATCAGCTTGTCGATGCCATATCCCGAATGCTTGCGGTGCTCTTCGTCCCATTTGCGCACGGGAAGGTCGCGCCCTTGCGCATCTTTCACTCGGTAGGCGTAAGGGTTTTTTCCTTCCGTCAAGATCGTGAACTGGGCCGAGATTTCATTGGTCATGTTCTGGCAGATGGGAACTTTGCCAGTGTAAAGATCGGACTGATATTCATTGCCCGCCAGCGCAAGCCCCGCGGGGAGGCTTGTGTATATCAGCATGGATTTCGTGGCGTTTTCCAGGAACTCGCGGCGTGACGTGCTCATCACATTATCATCGCGGCAAGAGTTCCTGCTTGGTAAGGTCTCTGTTCAAAAAACAGAGAAGTCAGACTTATTACTAACGATTGCGGTTCTGGAACTCTTTCCATTCACGCAGCTTGCGAATGCTTTGCTGCAAAACGGTCTCCAGAATCACCAGTTCTTTTTTGGTCGGGGTGTTCTGCAAAAGCATGCGGCGAAGAACGGTGAAGACGTTGATCTTTCTTTGGCGGGTCAGATCAAAGCCCATCTCCTCAAGCCAGGTTTTTAGCGTGGCCTCGGGGTCAATACCGTCGATGCCCTGAGGGGCCCGCCGCACTTTTCCGCCATCCAGTTTCGTGCGCTGTCCACCCCAGGTGCGGCGCAGACTGTACATGCCAAGCAACGTGGCTTGCGCCAGATTCAAACTCCAGTTGTCTCCGAATGTCGGGATGCAGGCGCAGAAGTTGGCGTGCTCAAGGTCTTCTCCGGCAAGTCCCCAGTCTTCGGGGCCGAAGACCAAGTGAACGACGTAAGGCACGTCACTTTCCACCTGGAACTGAGGGGCTTTGTCGGCAATGTCTTTAAGAACTTCATCGACATCACGCACTTGACGGCCTTTGCCATCGCGGGCAGTAAAGGCGACCTTGATGCTTTCCGGTTCTTGCTTCATGAATTCGTCCCAGGAAGCATAAGTCGTGCGGTTCTGCAGACCGGTCTGGCCGGTCGCTGCGGCTTGCTGCGCTTCATAGGTGATTTCGCACTTGGGATCAATCAGGATCAGCTTTTCAATCCCCATATTGGACATGGCACGGGATGTGGCGCCGATGTTTCTTTCATAGATAGTGCGAACCAGAACAATACGAATCTCAAAAGGACGTTTCATTTTACAGGGCTCCAGCCAATACCAGGCCGTCTTGAATCAGGCCGTGGGTTTTTTCATCCTTCTTGGACAGAGTCGTCAGATCGTCTTCGATCTGTTTTTTTAGTTTTGATTCAGGGTGACGGGACAAAACCAGCTCCAAAGATTCCATCAGCAACAACCAGTCGGTCGGCATCAGGGTCTTGTGAGCTGCCAGAACTTTTTCCAAAGCGTCAGTTAAGGCAGCACCCTGAAGTTTATCTTCGCGAATTTTGCGAACCTGACCGTACAGGTTTTGTCTTTGCAGTTCTTCGTTAGAATACTTCGGGGCCGGAACACGTTTGGCAACAAAGTCCGTGGTTTCACCATAAGCTTCGCGGTCCGCAGGCCCGCCGAACACCGACGGGACCGTGGATCCCACGGCCATGTCAAATGTGCCCCACTCAGGCGCAAACAGTACGCGCCCGTTGAGTTCCGCTTTGGCATCCGTCAAAGCCAGCACCAGCGTCTTTCCATCCTTTTCAAGAACGGATTGAACCTTGCCAGTCACAACCACGCCGGAAACAAATTCAAGACGCGTTTCTTTGCCCGGAACCACATTCAGTGCAGACCACTGGTCGGCTGTGAATGTGGAAGGGCACTGATTTGGATAAGCTTTCAGGAAGCCCACCGGAGTTCCGAATCCATGGGCATGATATTTCTGATCATGTCCCGGAAGTTCGTGATCCTGATAGGACAACTGCGATGGCCCTTGCAAACGCAAATAAGCCAGGGTGCCGTTGCTGTCGGTGATCGCTTCCACGATCTGACCGGAAATCTGCAGACCGGAATTCAGCTCGGCCGTGTTCACGGACTGGGCTTCGATGGCTTTGTTTAAGCCCTTCAGGCCACCGATACGGAAGGCCATCTGGTCCGCCATTTCATCCAGCACTCGCACCAAAGTTTTGAAATCCTTCGCCACGAACAATTGCGGCTGAGGTTCAGTAATGTCATAGGAAGTTTTAATGCAGTCCACAGTCAGAGGGATCTTTTTCACCTTCTGACTTAGGCACCACTTGGATTCACCAACACTGGAAAGCAAGCCCGCACCAAAGATCTTTGGATTGTCGAGCTCACCAATCAAACCGTATTCCGCCGTCCACCAATTCATGCGCGACAGCTCAGACGCTTCCGAGATATGGCTGATGCTTTTGCCGACCTTGTCCAGATGTTCTTCCGCCGTCTTCACCTGTTCAGGTGTGGAGGCTGGGTTTTCCTTGATATCAGAAAGATCACGGATGGCTTCGTAAAGATCCAGATCCTCTTTGCTGATGATGGCTTTCTTCGCGACCTGAGCATACTGGCGCAGGTAATCGGAAAATTCAGGATGAATCAGAATCGGCGCATGTCCCGCAGCTTCGTGAACAATGTCCGGGGCCGGGGTGTAAAGCAAATGATCCAGAGTGCGCATGTCCGAGGCAATCGGAAGAACTCCCAGGGATTGCAGCTCCATGAAGGCTGCTGGTGGAATAAAGCCACTGACAGGCAATGCGCGCCAGCCGAACTCCTGGATTTTTTTGCTGACGTCTTCAATGCGTGGAATGCGTTCGATGTCGATGCCGGTTTTATTCAAACCCTCAACGTAACATTCGTGGGCGTGTTTGGATAAAAAGGCTTTCAGTTGGCGCAAAACATAGCGCCACACAGCCTGATCAACCGGAGTGTATTTTTCGTAGTGTTGTTCTACGACGTATTTTCTTAAGTGTGGCGGTAAAAAGTCCGTCTCCATAGTGGTCTGCTCTCTTACAGGTCTTTGTCGTCTTTGGACAAATAGTTCTGAATATAATCAGCGACGGCTTTTTCCAAAGGCCATTTTGCCGGGCTCATGCCTGCGGCCAGCCACTTGTCGGTTTTAGCTTCGGTGAAGTACTGATACTGACCACGGATGTTTTCAGGCATTTCCAGCCAGTTGATTTTCATGTCTTTACCCATGGCTTTGAAAACACCACCGGCAAGATCCAGCCAGGTGCGCGGCTTGCCGAAGCCCATGTTATAAACGCCGTTCGTTGGTTTTTTCTCCATCAACTCGGCCATCCAGCCCGTAACATCCTTGACGTAAACGAAGTCACGCATGAATTCGCCGTCCTTGTAGTTCGGGTCTGCGGACTTGAACAACCCCAAAGCGCCGGTGTCCTTGATCTGATTGTAAGCTTTGAATGCCACGCTGGACATCGCGCCTTTGTGGTATTCATTCGGACCAAAGACGTTGAAGAACTTAAGGCCGTACCAGTGTGGAGGCGTTTTCGTCTGTTTCACCGCCCAGCGGTCAAACAGGACTTTGGATTCACCGTACAGATTCAGTGGGCGCAGTTTTTCAGGATCGGTGGTGTCGTCAAAGCCCAGTTCGCCAGCTCCGTAAGTTGCAGCGCTGGAAGCATAGATCATGGACTTGCCATGTTCTGCGCACCATTCAAAGATTCTTTGTGTGTAGTAAGTGTTGTTCTCCCACAGGAACTCTTTGTTGGTTTCTGTCGTGGAAGAGCAGGCGCCCATGTGGATGATCCAAGTGACTTGTTTCTTGGCTTCCTCGGTTTCAAGGAACGGCCACAGATCATCCTTCAAAAGGAACTTGGTGATTTTTTGTTTGCGAAGAAGATTGCGTTCGGAAAGACCTACCGAGTCCACCGCGATGATATCGGTAAGACCTTTTTGGTTCAGTTCCCACACCATCACACTGCCAATAAAACCGTTTGCGCCTGTTACAATAATCATAGTGATTTTAAGGTATTACAGGGGGTCGAAAAGCTCAAGGCCGGGGGCGTTGTTCAGGGCCTGTGCGAACAGGAAATTTCTTCCAAAACGGGGGTGAAAATCGGCACCTAGAGCCAATTAATTCGATCTGGGCGGGCACGCCCGTTGCTCTCTTGGAGCGGGTCGGGAGGGCCGAAGTGCTCAGTTCACCACGTTTTTTCATAATCTCTTTAATGGTTTTGGTCTTGGGGGCCAGCCTGTATCTTGTGCGTCTTTCGGGTAAAGACGTCAGCAAGGTGAAGTCCGGTGAAGACTATTGGGCTGAGACGGGCCTGGGTCCGGCAGCCCTGGAAGACCTGCTTCAGGATCAGACCTGTGGCAGTTCCGAACGCTATTTCCTGGCGTGTGCCAATGCCATTCTGACAGTTGCCAATCGCTACAACCTGAGCCTGAACCTGCAAGGGGAGCTGGTCCCAGTTCACGAAGCCCTGTCTGCCGACATGAGCTCAGAGAAAAAACAGCTGGAGCCGTGGAAAGAATATTTCACTTCACAAACTGCCAAAGCCACGCAGATCTCTTTCTTGAAGGCATGGGAACAACTGAAGTCTGAATACATCAAACCCAAACAAAGCTCCATGATGGTGGGCCTCGGGTTGAATGGTTTTATCTCGGTCTTCCGTGATCCGCACACATACTTCATGCCAGTAAATCAGTTCCAGGAAGTGATCTCCCGCGCCGACAGCCGTTCGGTGACTTTGGGAATTACCCTGGGGAGCCACAAAGGCCAGTACGTTGTGCGCAAGCTGACCGAAGGCAGTCCGGCGAAACTTTCCGGCATACAAAAAGGGGATGTGCTGATTTCCATCAACGACACTTCAGTCAAAGGCCTGATGCAGCCGCGCGTTTCTGAATTGTTAAAAGGTGAAGTCGGCGATGTGGTTCGCATCCGTGTTGAGCGTGATGGTGAAGCCATGAAGTTCCGCCTGCGCCGTCAGGAAATCACCGTGGCGACTGTTTCCACACGAGTGATTGAAGGCATCAAGCCGATCGCGGTGATTGGTATTAACAAGTTCGCCCGTGGTGCCTGTGAAAAGGTGAAAGAGTCGCTTGAGATCGTGAAGCGTTCCCACGTGCGCGGTCTGTTGCTGGATCTGCGTGACAATCCCGGCGGTCAGATGGAAGAAGCCGCTTGTATCGCCAGTCTGTTCGTGGGTCCTGAAAACAAGATCTTCGAAGTTCGTTACCTGGATCCAAGCAAAAAGGCTGAGGTCTTTTATGGCGGTGAAGAGAAGCACTTTGACATGCCGATGGCCGTCTTGGTGAATGCGGCTTCCGCCAGCGCTTCAGAAATCGTGGCGGGTGCTTTGCGTGACCTGAATCGCGCCGTGCTGGTGGGTGAAAGAACTTTCGGAAAAGGCTCTTTCCAAGAGGGTGAATACTGGTCCCAGAACAAAAAAATCGCCCTGTTTGAAACCAAAGGTTTCTATTACCTGCCATCGGGACGTTCCCCACAGATGAAGGGGCTGGAGCCGGATGTGGCAGTTAACTTTGAAGAGATCTCCGTCGTGCGAGAGGCGGAGCAGTTCATCAATCCTCTGCGTGCACCGGAACGTCAGGTGCGTGCGATGGCGCAATCCATGTCCAGCAGTGAATGTCTGGACTTGGAAGACGGTTCTCCTTCCGATGATTTACAACTGACAAAAGCTCGTCAGGTTCTTTTCTGTACAAAGGCTGTGGCGAGGGCGGGGCTATGATTACGACGACACTTTTTAAACACAAATTTATTCCAGCAAAAAGAAAATCCGAATTTCTGATGATCGTGCTGCACGGACGTGGGGACAGCATCAAGCCGTTCTTTTCCTTTGATGAAGAATTGAATCTGCCGGAAATGAATTATCTGTTGCTGAATGCGCCCCGCAAGTTTCTGGATGGCTATACTTGGTATGGCGAGCCTCCGTATCAGGCCAACGGCGTGATGAAGATCCGTGAAAAACTTTTTGATCTTTTGAACGATCTGGAAAACCAGGGCTGGGACAGCAAGAAAATATTCCTGTTTGGTTTTTCTCAAGGCTGTTTGATCAGTGCCGACGTGGGGCTGAACTATCCCAAGAAACTGGCCGGCGTGGTGGGGATCAGCGGCTACTTCAACTTCTATCCCCGTTGGAGAAACAATCTTTCGTTGGATGCGAAGAAAACCCCATGGCTTTTCACGCACGGTCACCAGGATGATATTCTGCCTCTGGAAGAGACCAAGTATGGTGTCGACAAACTGAAAGATGCTGGGCTTAAAGTGGAGTGGGTCGAGATGGACAAGGACCATTCCCTGAAGGATGAAGAGTATCCCATTATAAGACGCTGGGTCCGGGACCAGCTTTCGGATTTAAGAAAAAATTGAACAACATGACGGCCATCATGCAGAAGTAGGTCAACCCCACCGAGAAGTTGGAGGTAACAATCCTGCTTCTCCACCTTAAGGGCGAAGTTGGATGTAACTAACAACTTTTCGAGGTGAAAGATGGCTGAATCATTCTTTAAATGGGACAAGGAGCGACTGACCACACATGTGGACGCCATGGACCATGAACATCAAAAACTAATCCAAATCATGAACCGCCTGTATGAGCGTAACGAAGCCAAGGCTTCCAAGACCGAACTTACGTCCATCGTGCGTGAACTGGCCAGCTGGACCGTGACTCACTTTGAACACGAAGAGAAGTTCTTCGACACCCTGGCGTACTCACAGGCCGCCGTTCACAAGAAGATCCACCGGGATCTGATCGAACGCTTGAAGGGACACCAGGCGGAGTTTGAAAAAACCGGAGTCCTGGGGCCTGCGTTCTTCCAGTTCCTTAAAACCTGGCTGACGGCGCACATCATGGGGATCGATACCAAGTACGGTGAAATCGCCGCGAAAAAGTCCGCTTAATCGACAAACAAAAAAGGCACCCGGGTGGGTGCCTTTTTGTTTTAGATGGATTCCTTGTGCTCTTCCACCAGACTGAGCAGCCGGGCGTAAAGATCCATTTTGACCGCCGGGGTTTGTTGCAACTCCCGATAGAAGCGGCCGGTTGGAATTTCCGGCATTCCGTTCTGGTCAAAGACCAGCTTGTCGATGATCTTCTGGATCTGCTCCATGCTCAGGCCCTTTTTCTTTTCGGTGATGATTTCTTCAACCATCTCGATCAGAGCGTTGCCGGTGATACGTTTTTCGGAGTTCAGCTTTTCAGCGCGTTCTGAAATGCCTTTGAGAATATGCTCGGGCTTGTTTTTACCAGCCGCCGTCTGCACCAGTTCGCGGTACAGGGACTGGAAGTTTTCAATATGACGGCGCTGTTTTTCACCCATGCGGGCGTCGCGGGCCTTGGCAAAACCCGACAGCACTGTCTTAAAGAAGTTGTTTTCAGTCATCCAGCGTTTTTCAAAAGGCAGCGGACTGTCCTGAAGGAACTTTGGATAGTCCCTCATGATCGTGCGCATGTTGTAAAGGGCCGGGTGATTTACACCGTCAGCGACTTTTTCCGTGTTTCCGCTGACTTTGGCCCTTTCAAAGAAAGAGTACTCTTTGTCAAAGCGGGCAAACAAACCTTCTTTGGCCAGAATATGGCTGCGTTGGGTTTCGTTAAAGCCCATGCGATACAGAAGTCTTTCGGCGCGTTTGTTGTCAAAGACCTTGTTGAAGTTTTGCACCGCCGGGTGGTGGGCAAATTCACGCAAAGGTTTTTTCTTTTTGGTTTTAAGGTAATCCACCATTTGGGCAAAGACCTGCACAATCAGACGGGCTTTTTGTTTTTGCTCGTTCAGATTGGTCGAGAATCTTTCCACGTCATCATAGCGGTATTTGTCATGGCGAATACCAAACTGACGAACACTGCCATAATCGATGATGCCGGCGTCGGCCAGAACGTTGTCGCCGTCCCAGTCAAGCCACGCAAAAATATAGTCCGTATCCAGAAGGGCGGTGAATTCGCCGAAGGCTTTGGACACTTCATGCAGCATTTCATCGTACTTAGTGTTTCCTTTGGATTTGATGTCCCAGGCTTTGTTCATCACCTGGCGGTCGATCAGATAGTCTGTGGCAGATTTCAGGTTATCCAGACGCTCTTGTTTCAGATACAAGAATAAGTGGGCCGGGCGGATCAGATTTTGTGCCGCACGCACACCAATGCCGTAACCTTTACCCAGATCAATCACACACAACATGCGCTCTGTGCGCACCCCTTGAAGGTGCATCACTTCCGCCAGAATGGAAGCTCCCAGCAGTTCGTCGATCTCAGCCAGGCCGCAGCCATAACCAAATTCAGTGCCGCCGGTTTTGAGGGGCTTCTGCGCTGCTACCGCTCCTGGAGCCAAACACGTCACCCCCGTGCCGCGACTGGAAACGTCCCAGGTTGTGCCACGATGGTAAACAGTTCCATTCCAGATGCCACGCCCGTCGCCCGAGGTTTTACCCTGTTTGTTAGAGTGCTGCAGTTGCAGATAGCGAGTGGCCATGTATTCATGAGGCCTAATGGTTTCAGGGTCGATGCGACGATGTGTGAGTTCGTCGTATTCGTTGATGATTTGCAGAGAGAAAGTCTCGATCAGTTTTTCCTGAAGGTCATCCGTCATTTGATGAGGATGATCCGCAGGGATCAGTCCCATTTCTTTTGCGAGAATGAAGTTGAAGTAGGCGACTTTGCCAGTTTGCAGTTCACGCACTTTATAAGATACGAAACCGTCTTTTACTGCTTCCATCCAAGGATGCACGCCGTTGAGCTGATCAAAGGACGAATAAAAGTTCGTCACTTGTTGTAACTTTCTCGCGCCGCTATGTTTCATCGTCATGAGATTCCACACTCCTTGTAGAAAAATGAGACACTCTTCATATCGGCAAGCTAGGCCTGCACTTTAATATTAAGCCCTAAAAAAGTTCTTCCGAATACTAGACTGGACATAATAAGGGGACTTCATGAAGACATCTGGCTTTTTACTTCTAGTGCTGATCTCAACAACCTCGTTTGCCCTGAAGCGCGACCCGCCCGGAAAGCTGCTGCGACCGCAGTTTTCAGCTTCTCAACCCTGCGAGAGTCGCCCTGACTTCCTGACTGAGATCCGTAGCGAGTTCGTGGGTTCCCTGAAACACCTGCCAGAGACGGTTTTGGTGGCCCGGGATGTGGAATATTATGTGGAAGGCAAGGCTGACGCGGAAAATCTGCGCATGCACGGGTATCAGTCCTTTTTGAAAGCTCCCGCAACGCCTGCCAAGGTCCTTTGTGGCAGCACCGCTCAGGACCTTAGCCAGAGGTTTTCATTGATGGCGCCCACTTTGATCGACACACACAAGGAAAACCGCGTGGGACAAAGTTTGTGGCAGTTCCAGTTGCTGACGGATTCCCAGCGCTTTTCATTCTGGAATCTGAAAACCGCAGGGCTTCGTGGCGGTGAAAGCCTGGAGGACTGGATCAAAAGCAGCGGGGCACATTATAAGATCTATCAGAAGACTCACACCGAGTACGAACTGATGCTGATCAAAACCGAAGGCAACGTGACCCAGTATCTGTCCGTTCGTTATGACTCGGTTCCGAATTTAAAATAAACACTGGGCTTTGGTGGGGCGATTACAGACGGCGACGGAAATAGCCGGGGTATTCCAGCACCAGACAGTCTTTATCGACCGTGAGGTCCGCGCTGAAGTGGACCTCTTTTGTTTTGGCGTCGATGGACTCAAAACGGTAAACGCTTTGTTCCGGGGTGTTTTTAAGCTCCGTGTAGCGCTGGCTGGCTTTTTTGGTTTTAAACTGCAAAGCATCGACCCAGGTCACTTCAATCTCATACACCTGCAAAAACTGCGAACGCATCCACTGAATCGGCAAAGTGTTGGTGAACGGCGACGGGAAAATATCGACGAACAGCGAATCGATCAGGTCAGACACGCCGACTTTTTGATTGGGATGGGTCAGGGATTGCACGTGAAAGTTCTGAACACTGTAGGAATCATCCATGGTGATGCTGTACTTGATACGCTGAAGTTTTCCGGAAGAATCGGGATAAACCAACAGAGAATCCGCGAAGATGTTTTCTCCGGCTTTCTTAAGCACCAGATGTTCGAATCCGACCCCTTTGAGGGACTCCCAAACGACGTCCTGCAATTGCATACCCACCACCTCGTACGGCTCACAGGATAACACAGGGAAGTTTTCTTGGTCGGGGAAAATGTTGGTGAAACTGCCAAAGGTTTCGACAGCTCTTATTTCCGCTTCATGCTGAGATCCAAAAGCCGATAAGTACATATGGGCTCAGCATCGTTCCTTAAAAATCTGCTGACTCGCTTTGGAGTCGAATTCGGTCTGATGGGATTAATCGGGCTGGGGTTCCTCACATTCCAGCGTCCGGAGCTTTTAAAGCTGAGCCAGTATTCCGAAAGACCTTCCAATGAAATGACCGAAGTGCTTCGCACAACAGAGCAGATTCTGGTGCGTGCCGAAGCGGCACAGGACCGATTCCTGGTGTCCCGTCAGCCCACCGATCTGCAATCGTATAACAGCGAAATCACCGCTTTGAACGGGCAGCTGGCAAGAATGTCGCAACTGGTGCGCAACAAACCCCGGGAGCACGCCATGGCGGTAAAGCTGGGGCATCTGATCCGGGCGCATATTGAAACGGCCAACACCCAGGTGATGACTCCACAGCGCCGTCCGGCGCAGACCGAAGAGTCCCTGGATAAAACTCGCTATCAGATTCGTCATCAACTCATCGAGATGCAGGCGGCTTCCGCGCCCGCGATCAAATTCAAACCCACCAAAGAAGGCCAGAACTTCCTGCTGGGTTTGTGTGCGGCGATTGTGTTGATCATTGCCAGCCGAGTTCTGCAAAGAAAAGAACAGCACGAAACCCGCAAAGCCGTGGAAGCCCTGCAAGGAAAATCTATTCTGCTGGATACGATCCTGAACAGCATGAGCGAGGCCCTGATCGTTGTGGATCAGAATGGCTGGTTCACCCACTACAATGCAGCCGCGCAAAGAATCATCGGCTCCAAGATCAAGGAAATTTCAACCGATTCCAGTGTAGAACAGTTGGGTTTCTTTAATCAGGCTGAGGGCCGTCCGTTCACACGCAAAGAGCTGCCGCTGTACCGTGCGCTCAGCGGGGACCGCGTGGATGATCTGGAAATCTTTGTTCAAAACTCCGAGCATCCCGAGGGCATTTATATCTCGCTTTCCAGCCGTCCATTGAATGACATTGATGGCGGCATATCCGGAGCCCTGATTGTGTTTAAGGATATCAGCCGTCGCAAGATGGTCGAACAGGAATGGATCCGCGCCCGGGAGGCGGCTTTGGAGGCGTCTCAGAAAAAGTCTGACTTCCTGGCGGCGATGAGCCACGAAATTCGCACGCCCATGAATGGTGTGATCGGAATGACGACGCTTTTGGCGGACACACATCTGAATCCGGAACAAACCGACTATGTCGGAAATATCAAACGTTCGGCCGAATCCCTGTTGATGCTGATCAATGATCTTTTGGATCATTCAAAAATCGAGGCAGGCAAGATCCGTCTGGATCCCCAGCCTTTGGATTTACAGTTCCTGGTGGAAGACGTGCTGGAAATGTTCAAGCCCACAGTGGCGGAAAAGAACATCGGCCTTGAGTGCCGGTTTGATGGCAAGAACCTGTGGCATTACCGCGCCGATGCCGGACGTCTGCGCCAGATTCTGGTGAATCTGATGGGGAACGCGGTGAAGTTCACCGAAAAAGGTTTCGTGCGTCTGGAAGTTTCCAGTCGCGGCGACAAAGACGGCAAAACGGCATTGTTGTTTGAAGTGAAGGACACCGGGCAGGGATTGCAAGAGCATGAAAAACGCTCGTTGTTCCAGAAATACTTCCAAGCGAAAGCCGGAATGAAATTTGGCGGCACCGGCCTGGGGCTTTCTATCTGCAAGCAGCTTGTGGATCTGATGGGTGGCGACATCGGTGTTGAAAGTGTGCCGGGTGTGGGATCGAATTTCTGGTTTATGGTGAATCTTGAAGAATGCGCGGGGGAAGTGCAGCCGCAAAGTTCAGAGGTTCGTTTTGCCAGGATTTTCTCAGGCCACGTGCTGGTCGCTGAAGATCAGATCGTCAATCAGCGGGTGGCCGAAAGTTATCTGACCAAGCTGGGTTTGAAAGTTGAAATCGCCGGCAATGGTCAGATCGCTTTGGAAAAGGCCCGCAGTAAATCTTATGACCTGATCTTTATGGACTGCCAGATGCCAGTCTTAAATGGCTATGAAGCGACAAAGCAGCTTCGTCTGTTGGAAAACACCCTGGGCCGCAAAACCCCCGTGGTGGCGCTCACGGCCGAGGGCACCAGTGGTGAACGAAAGAGCTGCTATGAAGCGGGCATGGACGACTTTTTGACGAAGCCTTTGGAGCTTCATAAACTGATTGAGACTTTGCATCGCTGGTTGAAACCGTCCGAGAAAAATCTGGATCTGAAAGCCTTGGAAAGTCTGAAGGATCTAGTTTCGCACGACCGCAGTTTGACGGAAGTGCTGATCGAGGATCTGGAGCAATCCGGCCCTGTGTTGTTGCATGAAATCCGCGAGGGCATCGAAAGCCGGAATTTGGAAAAAGTTTCTGAATCCGCGCACGCTCTGAAATCCAGCGCGGCGACTTTGGGGGCCAAACAGGTGTCCGAGCTTTGTCAGAAGCTGGAAGATCTGCAGGATTTCACCGAAGCAGAGTTTTTGCTGAAGCAAACTGAACGCAAGTTTTTTGAAAGTCTTTCGGAGTTAAAGACATACTCCTCCAGAGTGAGGGCGGCATAAGATGGCTAAAATACTGATCGTGGATGATCAAAAAAGTGTGTTGCTGACTTTAGAGGCCCTGCTGATCAAGGACAACCACCTGGTCACGGCCTGCACCAATTCCATTGATGCGTTGGATAAGCTGACCAATGAACATTTCGATCTGATGATCACCGACGCCATCATGCCCGGCGGGGCCACGGGCTATGCTTTAATCCGCACCGTTCGCAGCAATCCGCAACTGGCGCAGCTGCCGGTGATTTTACTGACAGGGAAGCGTGAAAAGGCTGACATCGAAAGAGGCATTGAGTCCGGTGCCAATGACTATGTGGTGAAACCGGTGGATCCGGAATTGCTTTCTGCCAAGATTCAAAACCTGCTGGCGAAAAGTGAAAAGGACACCGCTCACTTTGTCGAAGCACCGGTGCATGTAAAAGCCGAGTGGGAGACGAAGACCGACATCATGGCCGTGTCCGAGCTGGGTATGACGATCAAGTCCAATATCCCGATGCCTTTAGGAATGGTGACGCGAATTTCCAGCAGTCTTTATGACGATATTGGTATCAGCAAATTGCCCTTAAGGATTACAGCCTGTGAGGAAGCCAAAACCGCGACGGAAACTTTCTACCGCATTCAGGTTCATTTTGTGGGGTTGACGGAAAAAGAGCTGACGCCCCTTCGACTGTGGATTCGCTCTAAAAAGACATTCTAGAGCTTCACCGTCGCAAAGCCACCATAAGTGGTGCGAAGATTTGTGACCTGTCCCTGATACAATCTGGCCAGAACCAACTGCATACGGCCCTGATAGGCGTAACAGCGCAGATCGTACTTGAAGGCCTGTGGGCCCTCTGGTGTTTCAAAAGTCTGTTCTGGAGCCGGCATGTATTCCTGGGCAATCATATCCTGACCCACAATCTTATCATAGGTGCTGCGACTGATGGTTCCGCCCCGGTAGGACTGCTTGGAGCCAAAGGCGTTCTTTGGTTTAAAGAAGTACTTTTTGCGATTGGCCCATATTTCATCGGCGCGTTCCGTGCTGATGTCATAGGATTCCGGTACGGCGATGCGGATCAAATCAAGATCATCCCCAGTAAGCCCCTGGGCTTCCAGGAAACCGGGTGTGCCCCAGTCAATCAGGCGCTGCTTATCAGCCAGCATCAGATATTCAAACGGATTCGGCGACAGGCACACATCGCGGTTCAGGAACTTTTCACGCAAGGCCGAACTTGAAGGTTCGGTCAGGAAAAAGTCCGTGTGACGGTTGTAGATAAAGTCCGGATGGAAGTCTTTATACAGCTCGCGATAATCGACAATGCGGGAATCCCAGCCGAAGGATTTGAACAGCTCGTTGTAAGCCAGAAACTCGACATACAGTCTTTGTTGAGAGGGCGCATCGTCGGTGATCGCCACTTTGAAACCAGGGCCGGCCTTTTTGCCTTGAAGCTCCATTTCAGTTTCGATAGAGCGGCGGATTTCTTCCGGACTGAAATCAGGAACCGGAAGGGCATGGCCCTTCATGCGGTACATTTCATAACCCAGAATCAGAAAGGCGGCGTTGGTGTTCACTTCGATGAGCTTCAGGTTCTGATGCTCGTCCAGGTGAAAATCATAGCTCATCATAATGGATTTGTTGCCCGGGTCTTTCAGACCTTTTTCGGCAATCAAAGACTGATAGTGCTGCAGGTAAGACGGCTGCTGGCGCATCTTGTACAAAATAGAAATGATCTTTTGCGCCTTCTGAATCACGTCCGGGGACAGGGCCACGGTGAACGGTGAAATCAGGTTTTCAGAAACGATGTCCTCAAGGGGCTCTTTTTCAAGCCCCTTGTAGGAAGAACGAAGCTGCTGGATATAGTCAGCCTTCTGATTCATGGTTACTTGATTGGGGTGATGTGTTCATCGCCCGCTTTCCAGCCGGCCTGGCAAAGCTCGCCAGTCTGGCATCCCTGAAGCACACGCAGGATTTCTTTGGCGTCGCGACCCACAGATGTATTGTGGATGCCCATGTACTGGATTTTTTGATCCGGATCGATGATGAAAGTGCCGCGAGTTGCGATACCACGATCTTCAAACAGCACGCCGTAATCACGGGCAATACGTTTTGTCAGATCGGCCATCAGCGGGTAACCCAGATTGCCCAGATCATCGCGCAACCAGCGTTTGTGAGAATGAACAGAATCCACACTGCAGCCGATAACAGTGGCACCAGCATTCTGGAATTCTTTCAGATGTTCACGGAACTGCGTCAGTTCCGTCGGGCATACGAAAGTGAAATCCAGTGGATAGAAGAACAGAACCACCCATTTACCTTTGAAGTCGTTCAGTGAAATATCTTTAACTTCGCCACCGTCAAATACAGCCTGAGCTGCAAAGTGCGGAGCGGGTTGATTAATCATTGGCATAGAAGTGTCTCCTTGCTATTAATTGATGCCTTTGATGGTGTGGAAACTCAAGGAGAAACTGTGAAAATCATCTCTTGGAATGTGAATGGAATTAGGGCTTGTCACAAGAAAGGTCTTCTCGATTTTGTGAACAGGGAAAAGCCGGATATTTTCTGTATTCAGGAGACAAAAGCTCACATTGATCAGGTGGAAAATGAACTGAAGAAGCTCACCTGGAATCATTCTTACTGGTCTTCAGCAGTTAAAAAAGGCTATTCAGGAGTTGCGACATTTGTGAATGAAGAGCCAAAAAGTGTCGAATACGGCTGGGGCATCTCAGAATACGAATCTGAGGGGCGCATCATCATTTCCGATCATGGTCCTTTTGATCTGTACAACATCTATTTTCCGAACGGCGGCTCTGGCGATGTCCGTCACAACTTTAAGCAACAATTTCTGAAAGATCTGAATCATCATCTGAAAGAAAAGCTGGCGACAGGACGTCAGGTGGTTGTGGTCGGGGATTACAACGTGGCTCACGAGGCCATCGATGTCCATGATCCTGTCCGTCTGTCCAAAGTCAGCGGCTTCTTCCCTGAAGAGCGTGCCTGGTTTGATTCATTCGTGGACCTTGGTTTCATCGACACCTTCCGTTATTTCAAGCCGTCCGAAGCAAAGCGTTACTCCTGGTGGGATTATCGCCAAATGGCGCGCATTTCAAACCGCGGCTGGAGAATTGACTACATTTGTGTCTCAAAAGGCCTTGAGAAATACCTGGCTTCAGCAGATATTCTCGACCAAGTCGAAGGCTCGGACCACTGTCCGGTCGTAGCTACTTTGGATATCTAGAAAAAGGGGTCCACAAATGATCATGATTCCATTTCCATTCATCGTTGCCGAGCTGGTGATCTTTTTCCTGGCCGTGCAAGAGTGGGGTTTCCTGAACACGCTGGGCCTGTACTTGCTGCCCTGCCTGCTGGGCTTCCTGATCATGACCACCGTGGGCCGCGTGGCTTTGATGAGTCTGCAAACCTCCATGATGCGCGGGCAACAGCCAGGAAATAAAATCCTTCACTCCGGTGCCTTGTTCCTGTCAGGTTTGCTGTTCCTGATTCCAAGTTTCTTCGCCCGAGTCATCGCAGTGATTCTGTTCCTTCCAGGCCTTCGCCATTTGGCCGTCTGGAGATTCAAAACCTACATGGCCAAAAAAATGACCCAAGGCTCTGCCAGAGTCTTCAATTTCGGCGGCGGACCTTTCGGCTTCGGTGCCGGAATGGGCGGCATGGGTAACGGCCAAGCCAACAACGGCTTCCGCTACTACGAATTCAGAAATCAAGGCGGCGGCTTCGAAGAAGTAAGAGAAGAACGCGAAATCCAAGCCGAAGTGCTTGATGTCACTCCTCTTGAAATCACTCACGAAGACAAAGAGGACAAGAAAGACTCTTAGTTTTGCGCCGGGGTTTGACAGGAGGCTTTAGGCCCTTGCCGCTTCGGACAGTCCTCGCTCTTGTTGGTGTCTTTGTGGCTACCGCATGGATTTAGGGTTCGCTTGCGGAACTTGCGTCAAGGGCCTAAAGCCCCCTGCCAAACCCCTCCGAACCTCGAATCTATCTTGCCCTCTTTGCCCCGCTAGTTAATTCAAGAGCAAAGACATCTGCGTATAGCGGCACGAAGAAGCACTTAATCCCAAACGAACGAAGCAGTCTCATCGCGCTCGCGCGTCATTTCTGAACCAATCGAAATTGAAATATTATTTGCACAAAATCACGTTCGAGGATGCGGCTTGGGAATAGCCTCTGACGCGAGTTCCGCAAGCGAAAACAAAAAACGCCGGCGGAAGCCAGCGTTGAAGAAGTAGAGCGAGGACTGTCCGAAGCGGCAGAGGCTATTCCCAAGCCTCAGCCTCGCTTCGCGAGCTACTTGGTGGAAGAAACCACGCGCCCGTTTTTAGGTTGGTTCGAAACCACTGGGCCGAAGTATTTGCGGAACATGGACTGACCCAGGTGCGCGGACTTTACCGTCCAGAATTTCTTGTTCACGGTGATGGCCGCAACGGCGATCTTGCGTTCGCCGTCTTGGGCGTAGCCCACGAACCAGTCCGTGCGACCACGTGGGTTGTCGCCAGTCAGGTGGCCGGTTTTACCGCCCATTTCGATTTCGCGGAATTTGCGGTCTTTGGTGATCGGGCGGAATGAACGGCGGGAAGTTCCTGCCAGAACAGTTCTTTCCATCAGCTCACGCACTTTGGCGGCGGATTCTTTGGTCATGATGGTGCCGTTGTTCAAAGTTGAACCCTCGTACAGGGATTCGCCTTTTTCATCAGTCACGTTGCGCACAAGGTAGGGGATCACAACCTGACCGTCGTTGGCGACAGCGGCGGCGATCATCGCGCCTTGAACCGGGCTCATGCGGTTGGTTTTGTTGTAACCGGAAGCCACTTCGGCCATTTCAAAGCCTTTGCCTGGTGGAACGTAAGCGACACCCATCTCAACCGGGAAGTCTGCGGGGATTTCCTGATTGAACATGAAGCGGTTGGCGTATTCGTTCAAATCTTCCGGGTGCAGGTTTTCGATGCTCAGACGACCGAAAGCGGTGTTGATCGAGCGGGCGAAGGCGTCTTTCAGGGTGATCACGTTGGTCCAACGGGTCACTTTGTCAGAAAGAACGTTTTTCTTGTACAGAGTGTAAGCGCCGCCGTTGTAGCGGATCTTGCTTTCGGGGCTGACGCCGGCTTTATCAACTGCCGCAGTGGCCGTGACAACCTTGAAGACGGAAGCGGCCGGGAAGGTCGCTTGCAGGTTCAGGTTCGGAGCATCGGCATCGTCACGCTGGAAGCTCGACATTACCAGAACTTCTCCGGTCATTGCGTCGATCATGAAGACCGCGCCATAGTCAGGTTTGTAGGCCTTCAGCAGGCGGTCGGCTTCGCGCTGAAGGGTGTCGTCGATAGTGTAGTTCAATTTCACGGCCTGCTCTTCGCCATTCCATGGGATCTTAAGAGACTCTGGCAGATCATTGGCGCGAACTTTTGAACCAATGGCTTTTGCAAGCTGAGTGCGCTGTTCAAGTTGAGATTTGATTTTCTTGTGAGCTTGAACCTCTTGGCTGTCCGCAGAGGACGTAAAACCTAACAGAGAATAAAGGCCTACCAGGCAAGCTCCTGAAAAAACGAGCAGTTTTAGCAACTTATAATTGTTTTTAGATGACATTATTTTATGGTAGCACCAATTTTTTAACGCTTTCAAGGGCATTCTCAGAAGAAGTCACTGGAAATGCCATTCTGGTGCGCTTTTCAGGCCTATTCCTCGTGACTCTCGAGGGGACTTGGACTAAAGACTAATAAGCATGAAGACTAAAGAACGTATTCTCGTCACCTCCATCGAACTCTTCAATCGCAGTGGTGTCGTGGCTATCACGACAAATCATATCGCGAAAGCCATGGATATCAGCCCGGGCAACCTGTATTTCCACTATGACAACAAGGAAGAGATTCTGATTGAGCTGTTCAAGAGAATGGCGAAAGAGACCTACGACGTCTGGCGCCCCAGCCGCGCCAAGAAGTCGACTCCGCTGGTCTTCATCAGCGACAACTTCGAGCTGTACTGGCGCTATCGCTTCTTCCATCGCGAAATGTACGCCCTTCGCCGCCGTGACCAGCAACTGGCGAAAATGTGGAGAAACCACATCCAAAAAATGATGAAACTGATGGTCATCCTTTACCGCCAGTGGGTGAAGGACGGCAAAATGGTGAAAATCGCCGAAGTCTCTGAAATGCAGTACATCGCCGAATCCCTGCTGGCGATGGCAACGACCTTCCTGCAGTTCTTTGAATCCGCAGAAAAGCAGCCCGGCAAACGCAGCATCGAGCGTGGTAAGCGCCATGTGGCCCGCCTGTTGTTGCCGTACACTTCTGGCGAAACAAAGAACGAGTTTGAAAAATTTCTAAAGTCCTAGCCTAAAATGTCACCTGAGAGCGAATATAAGCCGTTCTCAGCTGGCAGACTCATTGCTTTAGGTCAGAGTCATCAACGAAAGGCTCTGACATGAAAACCATCGCCACATTCTTCGCCGTGATTCTGTTTGCTTCCAATTCCATGGCGGCTTCTCAGTGTGCAGAGCTTAAAAAAGAACTTCAGGCCATGCAGAAGGCTCAAGCCCAGATCATGGCCAGCCTGGTGAACAACCACGAAACTTTCGCTTCTTCTTTGGAGGAATACTCCACCACGGTGCAAACAGCCAAGGGGTCGGCTGTGAAAGCCGTGTCTAAAGAGATGGATCAATCCGCTCAAGCCTTCCGCACGCGCGGAGTTCAGGGGAAAAAGATGGCCACACAGCTTAACGCCGCAACCGGGGATTTGCTGGCGCGTGTGGCTTCTTGTCTTAATTAGTCTTTATATATGCCTGTGGGACGCTTCTCGGGGGAGAAGCGATCCTGAATCGTGCAAGGCGACCTCTTAGTAGGTCGCCTTCTTTATTTTCGGGTCTTGTTCATTCCAATGATCCACCGCTGTCAGTCGGCAAATCCGCTTCAAACTGAGATTCTTCGAGGGAAAAAGCCTCTTCCTATTTTCATTTTATAAACCCAAGGCTAGAATTCTAACGCGATGCGAATTTGGACGGGCGATCTAATCAAGTTTGGGATTATAATTGTAAGAAGATGACTGGGAGATGGGTTTGTGAGGTCAGCCGCTGTGGCGCTCCCATGGCCGCAGTCAGGGATTCGTCAGGGTTTACAACGCTTTATTTAATTTTAAGTTAATGTAAGATTTTTTGCTTGCAAAAATTACAGGTCTAGAACTTAATAGGTCAGTTCCAAATTGGCACTTACGCTGGAAGGAACTCGAGGGGGCAATATGGCTATCTCTGAAAAGCTGGTGACGGAATGTCGAGCAAAGCTTCTTCAATCGAAGCAAGACATCCTCAACAGAGTGAAAGAAGCTCGTTTGAACTTGGACCAGAATGAGGAAAAAGGCGGCGATGAAGGCGACCAAACGGTTCGCGTTCTAGCGGAGCAAGAATTCCTAAGCATGCACGAAAGAATGCGTGGGCAGCTGATGGAAATCGAAAGCGCCTTGGCTCGCATTGAGGGCGGCACATTCGGTTACTGCGAAGAAACTGAAGAGGCGATTGAGCCTGAAAGACTTCGCGCTATTCCTTGGACTCGCCTAAGCATCGAAGGTGCTGAAATTCGCGAATCCATGAATAAACGCTACGCTCGCGGCTAAACCGTCAGCTCAAACGTATTTGATTTAGAATTATCTCGAGGGGATTTGAAGGGATGGTGTGCGCTTGCGACCATCCCTTTGTTTTTTCTACGGTCGGTGAAAAGGACCTCATCGACTGCGTTGTCGGCCCACGTCCTCGCTTCGACGTGCTTGGAGCACGCCTGCGCTGTGGGCGAGGGCCTCCGCCTTGCGCTGAGGCCCTTTTGACCGACCGTAATTACCTGTAAATTTACCACTACTTAACTCGTTGCGTTGGTTTTGAGGTGGGGCTGTGCTAGAACGCCCTCATCAAAACAACCAAGGAGTTAAAAGATGAAAGTTCTTTCCGCTGTCGCTGCATTGTTGGTGGCTTCTTCCGCTCAAGCCTGGAGCAATAAATACGTAGACGTTCAAAATGGCCGTACTGTGGCTGTTAAAGCTGTGGATGCTTCCAATCAGGATGGCATCGTTTCTTTGCGCGTGGTTGTTAAAAACCAGGCTTTGAATTTGATTGATCCAAAAGGTGTTGTGACTTCTGAACAAGATGGTTTCACTTGTGATGTTGAACGCGTGATCCTTCTGAACAGCTCTTATGATTCCGCTTCCAAAACTTATACTCAGGATTATGAATTGAAAGTGTCCTGGACTCCGGGTGCGGACTGGAGCTCTTGCACAGTTCAGGTTCAACACCCTTCTTTGAACAACAACAGCGTTGTTCTTTATGTTGAAGGTGCGACGACTTCTCCGATCGAAGAAGACTCTCGCGATCTTTACTAGTTTGATTATTGAAGAGTTTTATTAAAAGCCGGTTTGTGCAAAACGAACCGGCTTTTTTGTTTTCGGTGGGTTGATCCCGCGGTGGGCTTTTAAGCAAACCTGTCCGGCCACACAGTTTTACTGATCAGAATCTGCACCAGGCCTTGAAGACCCTTTTGATCTTCGCTGTCGAAACGATTTAAAACCGGCGCATCGACATCCAAAACTCCCAGCAGTTTTCCGTTATGAATCAACGGCACCACGATTTCAGATTTAGAGGCGGCATCACACACGATGTGCCCTGGGAACTGATCCACGTCTGCCACCAGTTGAGTTTGCAGTGTTTTCGCCGCGGTTCCGCACACACCTTTTCCGATCGCGATGCGCGTGCAGGCAGGCAGTCCCTGGAAAGAGCTGAGCAGCAGTTCGTTGTTATGAAGCAAATAAAATCCCACCCAGTTGATCTCGGGCAGGTGCTGTTTCAGCAGGGCAGAAAAGTTCGCAAGATTCACGAACCATTCTTTTTCGGCCAGGCCTTCGGCTTCGGAGTGCAGCTCTTTATAGAACTTGGTTTTATCTGAATAGTTGATGGACGTGTGCTGTTGCATATCTATCTCCCTTGAGTGGACCGTTTCTGAAAGGCATTCCAAACTGAACGGGCCGTGACGCCGATAGGGCGGTTTTTGGGACGGACCAAACATAGCTCAAGATGGGTCTCAGAAGCGATGGATTTATCAATCAGCACCAGATTTTTTTCTTTGGTGCATTCGCTTTTGGCGATGCGGCCCCAGCCGACACCACCTTCGATCATTTTCACTTTGGTGTGGTGATCGGGAACATAGATCTTGTGACCTGCCTCTTTGCCGGTTTTGCGAATCGTGGCATCGGGCCGTTCATTTGTTTGGCTGGTATAGACAAGAATCTGAGGATGTTTTGTGAGGAACTCTTTGGTCGGTGTGCGCTTTTCCTGCAGCAGGCGGCGGGACACGGCCGTCACCAGGATCACGTCTTCCAGGAAGATGCTTTCCAGGTCTTCGTTGTTCTTGGGGGTCGGAGCGATGGCCAGGTCAATCTCGCCATCCAAAAGGCGCTGATAGCCGCCCTGAAGAATGGATTTGCTGATGATCAGATTCACCGGCAGCACGGGGCGTGCGCATTCCAGGGCGATCAGCTCCAGAATCTCGGTAGAGATCAGCGGGTCGGCAGAAATGTGCAGTTCGGTGTCGGCCTTGTGGCGTCCCAGTTCGATACCCACGCGGGCCGTGTATTGGGCGGATTCCAAAGTGGCTTTGGCCACGGCATAAAACGCCTGGCCTTCCGGGGTCAGTTTTACTTTGTATTCGGAGCGGTCAAAGATGGTCAGGCTCAGTTCGTCTTCCAGATTCTTAATAGCGACGCTCAAGGCCGGCTGGGAGCGTCCCACCTTGTCGGCGGCAGCCCGGAAGCTTCCACATTCGATAACGGCTCTGACGAATTCCAACTGGTCTAAGTTCATAGGACCCTTAATGATACGATTTACTTATCAAGATGATTAAATCTTTCAAATTTTATTTATCGTCTGAAAGCCGTAAAGTCCATAGAGAAAGATAAACACGACTTTTAAAAAAAGGGAGCAACATATGATTCAGGTAAGAAAATCCAACGAACGCGGTCTGGCACAACACGGATGGCTGAACTCCAAACACACTTTCTCTTTTGCTGAATACTATGACGAAAACTTCATGGGCTACGGCCCGCTTCGCGTGATCAACGAAGACCGCATTCAGGGCGGCACGGGTTTCGACACCCATCCTCACCGTGACATGGAAATCATTTCCTATGTGATCGACGGAGAACTGGCCCACAAAGACTCTATGGGTAACGTGGCCGTGATCAAACCGGGCGAAGTGCAACGCATGAGTGCAGGCACGGGGGTTCGTCACTCTGAATACAACAACATTCCGGGCAAAGAAACTCACTTCCTGCAAATCTGGATCAAGCCGGATAAGATCGGTGTGGAGCCTGGCTATGCACAGAAAAACTTTGCTGACAGCTTCGGTTGCAGTGATTTGATTCTGGTGGCTTCGCACAAAGGCCGTGGTGGTTCCATCACGTTGAATCAGGATGTCGACATGTATGTGGCGAAAGCCCAGGATGCCGGTGAAAAAAATCACAAGACCTATCCGCACAGACATTTGTGGGTGCAGGTGATCAAAGGCGACGTGCAGGTGGACTCCAATTCCCTGACAGCGGGTGACGGGGCTGCGATCACGGACGTTGAGGCACTGAAGCTTTCCTGGGGCAAAGGGGCTGAATTCATTCTGTTCGACATGCCTTAATCGCAAAGGAATATGAGACGGTGCAGCTTTATGCAAATCGTAAAGTCTACAAATTGGAATCGACAGATGTGAAAGTGAAAATCGAAGTTGAAGGGCCGGAAACGCAAATCAGTCGCGAGATCTCCTTCCGCGGTGATCTTTCTGAGGAAGAAAAAGCGCCCACGTTTACGACGGGGCGCTGGCATTCATAGAATCATATTAAATCGACTTTATAGTTGTCCCAACTGTTTCAAACCCTCTTCGGTCTTTTTGCAGCCTTCTTTGAAGGTGTCGCTGGTAATGTCTGTGACTTCGTATTTAACTTCAGCCTTGCATGTCACTCCTTCATGCTGTGGAAAAAGTCTTTTGCAGGCGCCGTGGGCGGCTTTCATTTGCGCCAGGATTCTGTCTTCGTTCGGAATCCCACCCAGAAGGATTTGCAGGTGGTTGAACTCCAGAAGGACATTGTTGTAGTTGGTGATGAACTCTTGGGTGCAGTAGCCGTTGGCATCCACTGAATTTGTTTTGGCATTGCCCTCATCACTGCCACCACCGCCGGCACAGGCCGTTAGCATGGACATAACAAGAACGGTGCTTAGAAGTTGGATGGTTTTCATTTTAAATCCCCTTTGTTTTCTGTCCCAGTTTTCAGAAGCTGGAACTAAATTTTAGAAAAACAGCGGGTTTTTTCCGTCCCCGCTGCGGTATCCGATATGGACGACTCGCGGAGACGTAAAAGCAATGGCAGTGCCAAGGGGATTTAATAGGAATTAGAACTTACGGATCAGGCCGACAACGATACCACGGATTTCAACCTCATCAGGGGTGTACCACATGGATTTCATCGTTGAATTGGACGGGCGCAGTTCCACCATCTTATCTGCGTCCCCAGTTTCCGGGCGGGGGCGCAGATAGAAGCGTTTCACGGTGGCTTCATTATCTACCGTTGCCACAATGATATCGCCGTTGTTGGCGGAATTTTGTTTCTGGATCAAAATGATGTCTTCATCAAAGATCCCGTCTTCGATCATGGAATCGCCCTGCACCTTTAGCGCAAAGGATTTGGAAGGATTTCTGACCATGGAAGGGGGGACGTCCACGAACTCGTCGTGTTTGATGGCTTCAATAGGTTGGCCTGCCGCCACTTTCCCAAGAAGGGGAAGTGACAGGATCTCGTCACGAGCCTGGAGGAGCTGAGTGCGAGGAGACCCTGTCTTCGTCGAGACCGTTTTTGATTGCAGTTGATCCTGAACCGCCGAAGCGGAGTGGAGCACCTGAATGGCTCGCTTCAAGTTCTGGGGATTTGAGATATATCCCTTGTTCGTCAGCTGCTTCAGATAATTCTGAACCGAGTTGAACGAAGCCAGACCGAAGTGATCCTTAATTTCTTGATATGACGGCGAAACTCCTGAACTTAAGATGTGCGCCTCGATAAACTCGAGGACGGATTTTTCTTTCGGTGTCAGTGGTGGGAGGGGCGTTTTCATCGTCATAACTTACATACGAACTTACAGTGTAAATTATGTGTAAGTCAATAGCCTATTTTCAAAAAAAGAAAGGACCAGCCTTTGGGCCAGTCCTTCGTTGTTTTTCGCGCTGGAAGCGGGTTTTATTGCTTCTCAGGGGCTTTTCCAGCCTCGTCATGCTTCGGGGCCGGGCCTTTGTGCGCTGGGCCGTTGGAAGGGCCATGATGGCGGCGGGAAGCATCCACCAGCTTTTTGGTCGCAGGGTCCACCGGTTTATCGACGGCCTTCAGGATTTCAGCGATACGGTTCAGGTTCGTTGCCCAATCGGTGAAGATGATCTGGTTGGCCGCCGCATTCACATTCATCTCGCCATCACGGGAAGGCAGGATGCGCAGATCACGATTCAGATCCAAAACAGAAACATGCTTCAGTGTCGCCACCCAGGTGTACATACGCTGAGGTGAAATCGCAGGCACTTCCGAGCTGACCTCGATCAAATCACGCTGCACATTGCGCGCGGATTTCACTACCATCACGTCGTTTTGTTTGCTGATAGCAAAGCCGTTGGTGGCAAGGGCAATCGACAGGTGATTGAAGGCTTCTGTTGGCTCAAGAGCCTCTTGATTGTAGATCGAGATTTTCCCGCGCACGCCCGGATCAATAATGAACTTCTGCCCCGTGGCCTTCGAGTAGATCTCGATCACCTTGGTCAGTTCTTCATTATTGAAATACATTTTGATTTTGTCGGCAGCGGACGCCTGAGACACGGAAAGAACGGAAACAAACAAACTTGAGATAACGTACTTAAGCATGCATCCTCCTAGCGCTGTTTAGGCTAGGAGACCTTCCAAAGGCGGGCAAGTCCAGCTTTACAGCAGACCCGCCACGCAAGCTGCCAGAGCCTGTTCAGCGTAAGGGGACAGAATCATGCGGACTTGGTTGTCGCGGGTGGTGGATTCCGTATAAAGGTCACTGACGTCGTTCATATGCTCAATCAGGCAACCGGCCTTCTGAGTTTTGATTTCCATTTTAACCAGGCACTTTTTATTGCGCACGGAACAGCGGATGTCGTTGTAATGAACGCCCGGGGTGATGTTTTCCTGATTCAGGGTCGCCAGCAGCGTGGTCTCGTCCTGAGACGACAAAAAGGCCTGGGCAGGAGTTGCTGCCAAAGCCATGATTGCGGCAAGTGTAAGAGTGATAGTTTTCATAGAAGCCTCCTTGTTTCTAGCTATGCTTCAATAGCTAGTTTTAACAAGCAGGACGTCATAGGTAAAAGGTATAGAAAGAATTCAGATATGCACGTAAAGAATATTATTCCTTACGTGGGCATTCTTTCTTTTCGTCGTGGCAGACCGGTTTGATATCGGCAACCACCGGCTGTGACTCGGAAGCCACTTGGCGGGTGATCACAGGGATTGGTGTGGAGTTTTTGGCGTGGCTTACCGGCGCCATCGAGCAGTTTTGATAAAACAGTATCACGACGGGATTGATTACCAGCATCGCTACGAAACTAAAACTACCTCTATTCAACATACTTGCCTCCACACTGAGTCCTAATGGTCACACCCTTTCTTTTACGGACGAAAGCCTGCAAGACTTTAGTCAATTTGTAAGGATTCTCAGCTTGATTCAAAAAAAGGCGTTTTCTCATCTTGAGAGAATTCGCAGACACAGCGATAATGATTGCTGAGTGGTTAAGAGGACTATGAAAGCATTAATTTTTAGCGCGATCCTTATGACAGTTGTTGGGGCGAAGGCGAACTTCCCTGATCTTCAGCAAGACTGTATCAATGAGCTCAAAAAATTTCCAGGAGCTTGGGACGACAAGCTTTTGCAACAGGCCTGTGCCAGAGTGCAAATCGATACTCAGTGCGTGAGCGCTGAAGGTCGTCCTATCTATCACTACGAAAAGATCTCTTCCACACCAGGAGCCAAAAAGGTTCTGGTGTTCAGTATGATTCACGGGGATGAAACGCCGGCAGGCACCGTGGGCCGTTACTGGATGGAGCGTTTGGAAGGCATCGACCCGCGCAATTCCTGGCGTGTGATTCCGGTGCTGAACCCGGATGGTGTGAAATACAAAACCCGCTACAACGCGAACAAGATTGATATCAATCGCAATTTCCCAACCAAAGATTGGGATGCGGGGGCTTTGACTGCGTGGAGACGCTCTACGGGCTCCAATCCGCGCCGTTTTCCGGGTAAAGAAGGTGGCAGCGAGCCTGAAACCAAGTGCGCGATGAAGCACCTTGGTGACTTCCAGCCGGACTTTATCGTGTCTGTCCACACGCCGCTCAAAGTTTTGGATTACGACGGACCGAAAGTGAAAGCACCGCCAAAGTTTGATTATCTGCCTTGGAAATCTCTGGGGAACTATCCGGGAAGCCTGGGGCGCTACATGTGGGTGGAGCGTTCAACACCGGTGCTGACGATGGAGCTGAAAGACAACCTGCCGCCGAACCTGACGCCGTTTGAACAGCTTCAGGATATCATCGGGACGCTGGTGAAGTACGAGACCTCTGCAGAGCAAAAAAAAGAGGAGACTTCCACAGCCTCCTCTCCAACAAGCTTTTTACCTGTCGCCTTGGAACACTAGTTCCAGGGCTTTTTAGAAATCACTGATAGAATCTTCAAGACCCGGGAAGTCGATGAACGGGTTTCTGTTCCCTTGCATCTTGTGGATCGCGTCGTTGCGGCTGATTTCTTCGTCATCGAGTGGATCTTCTTTGGCCCACTTGCGCAAAGTCGCTTCCTGACGGGAATCAATTGGCAGGTCATATCTGACAGAGAAATAGAACAAAGCGCGAGCCACGTTGCCGCGGTGATTTGCCGGCGGCATGAACACATCAGCTCCACCTTGGGAAGCGCGACCGAAGCGGGACACTTTGCATTTCAGGATTTTTCTGTCCTGAACAACTTCACCGAAAGGGTTGTTGCCGCGGATAGAGTTCATTTCGTTGTCGGTCGGGTACAAGTGATGCATGTCCGCTTTCTGCATGTTCTTGTTGTGACGACCCGAGAAACGGCTTTGTGGCCAGGTGTGTTCGGTGTTCACGATGTTGCCATCCGGGATTCTGCCCGGAGCCGGCGCGTTGCCGCCGCGGAAGTCATCAGAGCCACGGATAGAGTCGCAGTAAACGTCTTTCACTGCATAGTCGCCGTGACCTTCATCAACCAAATAGAAAGAACCCAGAAGGAAGGTACGAGCACCGTCGTAGCCCAAAGAAACATGCTGATAGCAGTTGTCGCCGCTGCAGCCGTTTACGATCTGATCGTAGCTGCCGTTCACACGAAGGTGGAAGCTGCGAAGGACAAATTGAATATTCTTTTTCAGATCGTCGTTGGAAATTCCAGAAGCCAGATCGTGGTGGAATTTTTCACCATAATAAGGAACATCGCCGGAAGAAGGAGCTGCTTGAACCAAGGTGCAACATAGCGTGGACACAAGCATCAGCAGAGAAAGTGCGGTCAACTTCACAAAGAACCTCCATAGTCAGGCATTTGAGGTGCCTGGTAGAAACGCTGCGCCCTATTCGCAACATATACGGGGAAACACTATGAAGTTATTTCCAAAAGATTCTGTGGTTGCAACAACTTAATGAAAACCAACCGTTTACAAACAAATTTGCGCGGCGCGGAGGTGTCATATTCGACAAATTATCGGAAACAGGGCGGTTTTTAGCCCTGCTTTTTAAGATTTTTTCAGAAAACTCTCTGACATTTCAGGCGCAGGTCCCAGATTTTTTGCCACTCATTCTGGAATATCAAAGCCGCTTCGCGGGACTGAGTCACAAGGCGGGCTTGCAGGGACTTTTTATCCAACTGCAGTTGATTCCAGATATCCGGAGTGTAGGTCAGGGTGGAGCCCTCTTCCAGGGCATTCACTTTCAGGAACTCCGGGGATTCCTGCATTTCTTCACCGGCCCAGGCGTGGATGTAGGTGGAGCTCAGGAACTTCGTGTGAAGACCCTCGGCCCGATTATAGATGTTTTCATACTGTGACAACGGGATGTGTTTCAGCTCGGCCTTGGCATAGCGCTGACCATCGCGGTAAGGCACCGAACCGATGCAGACTTCCACCTTGTGCATTTGAAGTTTGGCCAGGTCCGGCTTCGTGACTTCGCAGGCGTAACCTTCGTCAGCGGGCCAGTCGGATGTCAGAAACTCTTGGCAGTTATGGGCCCAGGACAGAGCAGGGAATAAAAGCATGGCAAGTACAAGCAGGCGGTTCATGAGTACTCCTGAAAGCGCTGGTTATACCGTAAAGCCTGTGGGCCTTCCAGATCACGGGCCGTGCGCCTGAAAAACTTTCCGAACTGCTTAAGGTTCAGACAGGGGACTACGGCTTTCGCGGTGAATCTTGTCGCTGTCAAAGCGATGTGGAATACTGCCGATGTTTCTGGAGGGGTTCCTTGGTTAAGTATTTGATGATGGAGATTGAAAAGTCTCAGCTTATGAAGGCTGTGCATGACAACAACAGCCTGGTGCTGGATCTGGAGTGCATTCTGAGTGTGGTGGATGAAACCACCGACGTTCTGGAAAGAGCCAACAGCAGTGTCACCACTAAAATCACCATCAAAAATCCCCGCCTGAACCGCGTGCCACCTGTGGGCTACGTGTCTGAAGGGCAACTGGAAATCGACGACAAACCAAAAGGTTTCCTGCCGCTGAATCTGGAATACAAAGGCGACTTCCGCCTAAGCCTGACCCTCGGCCCGGATGAGTTCGAGACCGAAGGGGATGAGATCATTATCAAGACCGAGAACTCGGAGATTCCGTCGGGGTATCGTAAGATTCCCGCGATGGGGTGGTAGTTTTCTATTGCAAATAATTTGCGATCGTCCAAGGATTCTTGCGATCCATGCAGGACCATATCTGAGAAGTAAGTAGCGCAGCAATAAGAAGTATACCAAGTATTTTTGCAATCAGAGTTATCGTTCTTTTCATTATTCGTGTTTCCAGCTCTCGATTTCGTAAACGAGCCTTATGAAATAAAATCTCTGGACGTCATGATTCGTCTTAACTCCTGTTCCTGCCTTAGATTATTTGACTAGCAGCTCTAAGCTGACCTTGGCTCGGGAGTCTTCGGCGGAAGGTGGAAACTTCATCACCTTGATTTTGGAGATAATGCAGTCTTCAAATGCTGGGTCTTTGAAGTTCATGTCGCGAATGCGCGGATTCTTTACAAAGCCATCTTCATTTTGAATCCAAACAAGCGTTGCCCTTCCATCCAGGCCAGGCGATCTCTTTAATGCATCTTGAATGCAGGACTTGAAAGCATCCTGGTTCTGATCGAGCGTGCGATTGGTCGCTTTTTCCGTCGCGTCCAATCGTTCTTCGCGCGTAGGTACATTCGAACAAGAAGAAAGAATCAGTGTTATCAGGGCAAAGAGAGTTACTTCCTTCAATCGATACTCCTTGAGATTGAGTGTATAACCTTGTTTCATTAATTGGCTGACGTAAAGGCGACTTCAGCGATGACTACCTCTGGGGGGACGCGGAAGCGTACAGGTAAGATACTGTTACCCGTGCCACTTGTTACTAGAAGGTGGTGGCCATCCTCATGAATTAGGCCGTAGCGATACCTATCTTGAAACTGCGAAGGGACAATCGGTGAGTTGATGATGGGAAAGTTGACCTGTCCCCCATGAGTATGGCCTGCAAGCACTAAAGAAATATCAGAAGGAATGCGGGGGAAAACGTCGGGATTATGTGTAATTGCGATAGACGGAATTTCAGAAGCTTTGTGTGCGGCTATATAGTCCCACAGATGTTCATCCTCCCAGTAGTCGCCAAGGCCAATCAGTCGAAGCTGCGCACCTTTCCATTTAAGATCAATGTGCTGATTGTCTATTAGTTGGACATTGTTTGTAGTTAAGGCTTGCACTACGTCTGTTTTGCCTGACCACCAGTCGTGATTCCCAAGGACTGCGTAGACACCCAATGGTGCTTCAAGTTTCTTTAGCTGATGAGCTGATTTAACAAATGCTTCGGCGCTTCTTTGGGCAACGAAGTCACCGAGAAAGACGATTATATCTGGTTTTTCGTCATTTAAGGTTCCTACAATTCGTTCGAGTCTTTTCTCATCACCAAAAAATCTTCCAATATGAATATCAGAAACGATTCCAATCCGAAGAGGACTGAAGTTGTTTTTGTGAGCCATTGTAAGGCTATATCTTTGGGTGGTGAGAGAGCTTGGTTCTAACCAAAAGGCCCAAGCTGCCAAGATTCCGCCTACAAATACCAAGATGTACATTAAGAATGCTTTAAGTCGCTTGATCATTGATCTATTCTGAAAGATTGAGTGCGGCGGGTACAGTCAAATAGCAGTGAAGGGAAAAGGCTGCGGGGGGGCAGCAGCCTTTCGGTGTGTCTCATTAGTAAGCGAAAATCTTTTTAATGTCTTTGTCGATCTCGGGTGTGATTTCAACCTTCAGGGCGCCCAGATTTTCCTGCAGTTGTTCGATGCTGGTGGCACCAAGGATCACGCTGCTGACGCCCGGTTGGGCGGCGGTCCATGCCAGTGCCAACTGCGTGCGGCTGCATTCTAGTTTGTCGGCGATGCCTTTAAGTTCCCACACGCGCTGACTGTTCTTTTCGGTATAGAAGGTGTCCTTCAGCCAGTCGATGCGCGACAGGCGTCCTTCGCTGACGCCTTTGTCGTATTTTCCGGTCAGCATGCCAGACGCTAACGGAGACCAAGTGACCAGGCCCATGCCGTGTTGTTGGGCTTTGGGTTGCACATTGGTTTCAAACTTGTCGCGTACAAGCAGGTTGTATTGGGGCTGTTCGACTTGCGGTTTGTAGTAACCACCCTTGTCACAGATATCCATGGCTTCCTGAATCTGTTCTGCGGTCCATTCGCTGGTTCCCCAGTACAGAATCTTTCCGTGATGAATGAGGTCATCCATGATGCGCACGGTTTCTTCCACCGGGGTTTCGGGGTCATAACGATGGCAGAAATAAATATCCAGATAGTCCGTGCCGATTCGTTGCAAAGACTTGTTCACGGATTCCAGAATGTGTTTGCGGGAAAGACCCTTGTCGTTGATGTCTTCACTCATCGGCCAGAAGACTTTTGATGAAATCACCAGCTCGTGGCGGGGGAAATCTTTTAAAGCGCCGCCCATGATGCGTTCGGATTCGCCTTTGGCGTAGATGTCGGCGATGTCGAAGAAATTGATTCCGGCTTCATAAGCCAGGCGCAGAATGCTGCGGACGGAAGTGAAGTCTTTGACGGTGCCACCAAAGGTGGTCCATCCACCCAGAGAATAGGTGCCGATTTTAAGACCGCAACGGCCAACGCTGCGGTAAGGCATATTGGGATTGAACATCGGGGCCTCCTTGCAGAAGCCCCATTATCTTAATGAAGAACCGGATGTTGCAAGTAATGATTGATTTCGATGATTCGGTCTTGCTGACTGACCACGGAATCCTGAATCGCCACCAGCTTTTGCATCAGATTGTCTTTAGCAAGCCTAATGGCTTCGAAGATATCCTCGTGGACGCCTTCAGCCTCTGCCTTCGCGCCGCCCTCGTTTAAGACGATGGCAATACGATACAGTTTCTTCAGACCCTCGCGGGTGAATTCGCGCCCGTCTGTTTCATACTGGAGCGCAAGTTTTCGGGGATCCCGGGCTACTACCGCAACCACAGTCTGTGGAGTCACAAAGTGTTCAAACTCTGCGATCTGCTGGTAGATAAAGGACTTAACCTCAGGATTTTGCTCAATAAGCTCAATGGTGGGGTTGAGAAGGGTCGTCATAGGCGGCCTCCTTTTCCTCGTAGTTATAGTGTAACAATGGGGTCGAATTTTGTCTGGTCAAGAAGACTGGCACCGAAAAAATAATTTGAAATCGAATAGGTTTGCATTAGAATCCCGAACCTGGACCATGGACCTGTGTCAGATTGAGATGGAAAATATTAACTCAGAAATCAAATTAGACTCATCTTGGAAGCAGCATCTGCATCTCGAATTTGAAACCGAGCGCATGCAGAAGCTGAATAAATTTTTATCTGCTGAATACAAAGCGGGTAAAACAATTTATCCCCATGGCGATGACTACTTCGCGGCGATGAATCTGACTCCTTTTGACAAAGTGAAAGTGGTGATCGTCGGGCAGGATCCTTATCATGGCCCTGGTCAGGCGCACGGACTTTGTTTTTCTGTGCAAGACGGCGTTCGTTTTCCTCCGTCTCTTAGAAACATCTTTAAAGAGCTTCACGACGACGTGGGCGCGACCATTCCACAAAGTGGCTCCTTGACCAAGTGGGCTCAAGAAGGTGTGTTGTTGCTAAATGCCGTGCTGACAGTCGAGGACGGAAAAGCCGCTGCCCATCAAGGCAAGGGCTGGGAAGAGTTCACCGATAAGATCATCCACGTGCTGAACGAAGAAAAAGAAAATCTTGTGTTCATTCTGTGGGGTTCTTACGCACAGAAAAAAGCGTCCTTCGTGGATCGCAAAAAACACCTGGTGCTTGAGGCCGTGCATCCATCACCGCTGTCCGCTCACCGCGGATTCTTTGGGACCAAGCCCTTCTCCAAAACCAATGCCTATCTGAAATCCAAGGGTATTGGCGAAATCAACTGGAACCTGGTTTAACTCCTTCGGGGGGCGTCCAAAATAGATCCATCCCGGTGTTTTATATCAAGCCTGCAAGGGTAAAAGCTCTAGTCTTCGCTGGGGACCTTGGCTAAGATATAAGAAGGTCTCAATTATTCACCGGGAGGATTTATGAGATGGCTTGTTATGGTGGCTTTCGTGGCACCCGTCTTTACAGGCTTGAATCCGGCACAGGCGGGTCCGTCGATCCGTTTGGTCGCAAGTGAACACTCCACCATCACCGCAGACACCGTTAAAAGCATCCGTGCTGATGGCAACGGGCTGCTGGTGGTCTTTACGAAAACAGCCGGAACCTATTATCTGGATCGTGATGTCATCAACTTTGAGACCTACCGCAGAAGGCTGGAAGAAAGTCTGAAAAATCAGAAGCCTGTCAGCGTCAAGGCCGAGCAGCATCAGCTCAATATTGTTGAAGTAAAATAAGGCCCCGTTGTAAACTGGTCTCCGTCGTAAGGAGACCTTTTATGCGTCATATTGCTGCTGCTTTTGTAGTGTTGTCCCTGGCTTCCCAATCCTTTGCCACTTCCGCTGAAGAAGTGAAAACCAAAACCGCTGAAGCAGCCACTGCTGCGGCTGATTACACCAAAGAACAAAAAGAGCAGTTCCAAAAAGACATGGAAGAAAATCTGGCGAAAATGAAAAAAGAAATCGCCGAGATGAAAGAAGCTGCCTCCAAGAAAACCGGCGAAGCAAAAACTGAGTACAACGATCAGATCAAAGCTTTGGAAAAAAAGCAGGAAGAAATGAAGAAAGATCTGGCGAAGATGAAGAAAAGCTCAGGCAAAGCCTGGGGCGAAATGAAAAATGGCATGAGCAAAGCGTGGGATGCGATCTCTGATTCCTACGGTAAAGCCAAAGCCCACCTGTCAGAAGAAAAATAATGAAAAAAAGCTCACTGCTCTTCACCACCGAATTGCCTCGTCCCGCAGACCTGGGGGAAGAGCTGTTGTTGATCCACGACGAGATCTTGCCTCGTAAATCCAAGACCTTCAAAAAATGGATGGCGCAGTTTCCACTGCGTTATCCGGTGAAGGCCGGGGAATCTCTTAAGTCCGTTCAGAACTTTCCCGAACACATCACCAAAATCGTGAAGCTGTGTGAAGGCGCTTCCAGCCGGCGTTTGACGGTGGTGGTCGCCGGGGGCGGCAGTGTCGGGGATTTTGGCGGCTTTGTTGCCAGCATCCTGAAGCGTGGCGTTCGTCTGGTGCATATGCCCAGCACCTGGCTTTCGGCGATTGATTCTGCTCATGGTGGCAAGACCGCTTTGAATGTGGGATCAGCGAAAAACCAGATTGGCACTTTCTATCCCGCTGACAAGATTGTTTTGTCTCGTTCGTTGCTGATGGCTCAGCCGAATGCCCGAGCCTTTGAAGGTTTTGGCGAACTTCTTAAGATCGCTTTGATTGCCGGGGGACCGCTGTGGCGGGATCTGTCGAAAGATACGAAGTGAATGTGGCGGTGCTGTGGAAATACCTTTCCAGTGCCATTGATGCCAAATACAAGGTTGTCGCCAAAGACCCGGAGGAAAAATCCGGTCATCGTCATATTTTGAACTTGGGTCACACCTTGGGCCATGTGCTGGAAACCCAGTACGAACTGCCACACGGGGTGGCGATCAATTACGGGCTGGAGTTTGCTTTGCGCTTCAGCTTGCACAAAAAGATCATCACACCTGCTGAATACGAAAAGCTGATGCTGTCGCCTGTGATGGGCTATCTGCTGTCGCCGGTGCGGGATGAATTGCTGCAGACCAAAGAATCGGTTCTGCGTGAATTCAGAAAGCAGCTTCTGAGTGACAAGAAAAAGACGTCGTCTGAAGTTCTGCGCTTTGTTTTCCTAAAAAAGCCCGGCCAGTGTGTCGTGCGTGAAGTCAGTGTGGATGACATCCTGGTGGAAGTCTGCCGCCAGAAAGAAGATGAACTCAATGGCTGATTTCCGATTTCAGGGCGAGATTCCTGGTTCTAAATCCATTTTCAATCGCGCTTTGATCGTAAAAAGCTATTTTCCCGTGTTGGATCTGCAAGGGCATTCCGATTGTGACGACGTCGTTCACATGCGTGAAGGTCTTAAAGAGATCCGCGAACGCAGCCGCATTGATTGCGGCGAAGGCGGCACCACGTTCCGCTTTATGGCGCTTCGGGCGTCCCGCATGCGCGGGGTCCATACTTTAGAGGCCACACCTCGTCTGTTGCAAAGACCGCAAAAAGGTTTACTGGATCTGTTGTCTCAGTTGGGTGTGCAAACCCAAATCAAGAATCGCGAAATGTTCGTGGTGTCTGAAGGGTGGAAGCGTCCGCGCACTCCATTGAAAGTAAACACCTCTGAATCCAGTCAGTATGCTTCGGCATTAATTCTGAACTGCTGGCTTTTGGATTTTGATCTGGAATTTGAGCTGGTCGGCGACAAGGTTTCTGAATCGTACTTCCAGTTGACCGTGCAGATGCTGAAAGAGCTGGGCATGCGCATGCAGGTTCAGGGCAACAAGTACCTGATCCCGGCCGGCCAGCGTATCAGCAAGCTTGAATACCGTGTGGAATCCGATCTGAGTTCGGCCTTCACCATGGCGTCTGCTGGCGCCTTGGTGGGCGGAGCCAAACTTTTGAACTATCCGGTGAAAAGCTCCCAGCCGGACGGTATCTTTGTCGAGATCTTCAAACAAATGAACATCGAAACAGAAATGGTCGAAGGCGCTTTGTGTGTGAAGCCTTGCGCAGGCTTGCGTGCGGTGAATTGGGATCTTTATCAGTCCCCGGATCTGTTCCCGGTGCTGGCGGTACTTTGCAGTTGGGCCAACGGCAGCTCCAAGCTTTACAATGCGCCTCATTTGGCGGCGAAAGAAAGCAATCGCATTGCCAAGATTGCTGATTTGTTTGAACGCCTGGGCATTTCCCATGAAGTCTTGCCGGATGGCATGATCATTCATGGCAATCCCCAGCAAAGCCTTAAAAAAGGCATCACTTTTGATTCCGATCAGGATCACCGCATGGTGATGGCGGCCACTTTGATGAAGCTAAAAGGCCATGACATCACCATTGAAAACCCCGAGGCCATCAATAAGAGTTTTCCAGAGTTCTGGGACATGATAGGTATCAAGGCATGATTACAGTCGTCGTTGGCCACCGCGGAACCGGAAAAACTGAAATGATGAAGCGTCTGCAGATATACCTGCGAGACGAATCCGCGGAGATCATTGACCTGGATGAATCCATCGAAGAAAAAATCGGAAAAACCATCCCCGAACTTTTCTTAGAGCACGGCGAGGCCTATTTCCGCGAGTTGGAGCGCCAGCTTTTCCTTGAGACTTTGCAAAAGCCCCACACGCAGATGTTCCTGGTGCTGGGGGCGGGCTTTGATCTGTCTGTGATCCCAGAAAACGTGCGCGTGCTGTGGGTTCGTCGTAACACCGATCTTGATGGCAGAATCTTCTTAAACCGCCCACGCCTGAACCCGGAATTGTCCCCGCTGGAAGAATTCCACAAGCGCGCCGTTGTGCGCGAAGCCCGTTATCGTGAACGAGCCGATGAAGTCTATCTGATGCCGGAAGGTCTTTTTGAAAATCGCCATCACGCCATGGCCGTTGAAAAAGCTCTTCTGACTCACAATCTGCATGACATCGGTGGCGCGGTGACGATCCCAGCTGAAGTCTTTGGGACTGAGAAACGCTGGGAGCTTTTCAAAGCCCGCTTCCTGAACCGAGGTGTGGGTTTGTTTGAGCTGCGCGATGATCTGCTGACTTTTGAGCAGATTCAGCGCGTGGTGCAGGAAATGGCCAGCGAGCGTCTGCTTTATTCTTTCCGCACAAAGCCTGAAAACGCCGAGGCCCTTATGCAGGAGCCTTTGATTGCAGTTTTAAGCCGTGTGGCCTGGATTGACTGGCCGGTGGAGCTGGGATCGCCCGAAGATCTTCTGCGGGTGATTTCATCTGATAAATTGATTTTGTCTTTGCACGATGAGTCCCGCAAAGAATTGTGGCAGCAGTTTGAAAAGCAAGCCGCACATTTGAAATATGCGCCGATGGTCGATACCTTCAGTGATCTGAAGAAGGGCCATGAATGGCAGCAAGGCGAACCTTCTCGCCGCAGTTTCCTGCCGCGGTCCCCGGATGGTCGCTGGGAATGGTATCGCCGTTTGCAAAAAGGTCATCAACTGATCAATTTCTGGCGCGAAGGGGATGGCACAGCGGGGGATCAGCCTTCGCTCTGGGCCTGGATGATGACCCCGGAAGTGGTGAAAGGTTTCGCTGCCGTTTTGGGCGACCCTGTTCGTCACAGCTTTACTCCGCTAGAGCATTCTGATTTCTTCCATAAAAAAAGCCTGCCGGTCTTTGCTGTCGCTATTTCCCGTGATGAATGGGATCAGGCCTTCCCGGTGGTGCAAGGCATGGGGCTTCGTTATGCGGCGGTCACGTCTCCTCACAAAGAAAACGCCGCCAAAGTCTGCAAGCATGAAAATCTAAAGGCCGTGAACACTCTTTTCTGGAATGAAAAGACCAAATCATGGCAGGGGACGTCCACCGACGATCAGGGCTTTATGGAGCTGATCGAAGGTGTCGGTATGATCGCGCCACTGCAAAAAGAAATTTTTGTCTGGGGCGGGGGTGGCGTACTGGAGATGATTGAAAAAGCCCTGCCGCACGCAAGCTTCATTTCTTCGCGCACGGGGAAGCCCCGCGCAGGATCTGAAGATGCCGAAACCCTTTTGCCCAAGATTGTGATCTGGGCGGCACCGCGCGGACCGGAAACCCAGATGCCACCTGCGCACTGGAATCCAGCGATGGTGTTTGATTTAAATTACAAAGAAGATTCCATGGGCCGTGAATATGCCCAGCGCTGTGGCGCGAATTATCAGTCCGGGCTTGTGATGTTCACAGCCCAGGCGCAAGGACAAAGAATGTTCTGGCGCAAGTCCGAGGAGAACGCATGAGTGCAAGTCAGTTCGGTTCCCGTTTTGTGATCACGACTTTCGGTGAAAGTCATGGGACCGCTTTGGGCGTGGTGATTGACGGCTGTCCAGCCGGAGTGAATTTTGATGAAGGACTTCTGAAAAAAGAACTGGAGCGCCGTCGTCCCGGTCATCATGGCTCGGGTCAGATTGTATCCGGCCGTCAGGAAACGGATGCTCCGGAAGTTCTGAGCGGCGTTTTCGATGGCAAAACCCTGGGCACGCCGATGGCGATCATCGTGCGCAATCAGGATGCAAGATCTCAGGATTATTCTGTTATCAAGAATTCCCCGCGTGCGGGTCATGCCGATGACATGTGGAGGAATAAATTCGGTCACAGCGATCATCGCGGGGGTGGTCGGTCTTCCGGTCGTGAGACGGTTTCCCGCGTGATGGCGGGTTCCGTGGCTCAGATGATGATGAAACACGTCAGTGCGCCAACCAAGGTGATTGGTTATGCCTCGCAGATCGGTCCGATGACCTTGACCGACGCAGAACGCGCGGAAGTCAGCAAAAAGGACATTGATTCCTTCCAGGCAAGATTTCCCTCCAGCCGCGATCAGGAAGTGGCTGACCTTTTAAAGAAAGCCCAGGACAACGGCGAAAGCCACGGCGGCGTTGCCGAGATTCTGATTCAGAATCCACCAGCACATCTGGGGCAACCGGTGTTTCATAAATTGAAATCCGATCTGGCCATGGCCTTCTTAAGTGTGGGCGCCACCAATGGCTTTGAATTGGGATTGGGGTTTGAAGCCGCCGAAGTCAAAGGCACACAATTCCATCAGGGGCCGCAGGACGCTTATGGCGGCATCCGTGGGGGGATTTCCACCGGGGAAAGTATTCTGCTGCGGGTTTCTTTCAAGCCCACAAGCTCCATTCTGGATGTGGCAAAAAAGGGCCGTCATGATCCGTGCATTGTGACCCGGGCCATCCCGGTTCTTGAGGCGATGACATGGCTGGTGTTGGCAGATCACTATTTGTGGTCTAAAACTGACAGAATATAGGCTTTACTGGGAGTAAAAATGGTTTCTGATATTTTCAATCCGGAGTGGTGGACAGAAGTTCCTGGCTTTGATTTCAAGGATATTACTTATCATCGCGCCAAAGATCAGGGCACGGTTCGTATTGCTTTCAATCGTCCTGAGGTGCGCAATGCCTTCCGCCCACAAACGGTGGATGAGCTTTACACAGCTTTGGAGCACGCCCGCATCACCGCAGACGTCGGTGTGGTTTTGATCACTGGCAACGGTCCTTCCCCGAAAGACGGTGGCTGGGCGTTCTGTTCTGGTGGTGATCAGCGCATTCGCGGTAAAGACGGCTACAAGTACGAAGAAAAAGAAGCTCAGGGCAAAATGGATCTGGCTCGTCTGGGCCGATTGCACATTCTGGAAGTTCAGCGTTTGATTCGTTTCATGCCCAAAGTGGTGATGGCAGTTGTTCCCGGCTGGTCCGTGGGCGGCGGTCATTCTTTGCACGTGGTGTGTGATTTGACGATTGCAAGCCAAGAGCATGCGATCTTCAAGCAGACGGATCCGGATGTGGCCAGCTTCGATTCTGGTTACGGTTCAGCGTACCTGGCTCGCATGGTGGGTCAGAAGCGGGCTCGGGAAATCTTCTTCCTGGGGCGCAACTATTCAGCGCAAGAGGCCTTTGATATGGGCATGGTCAACGCCGTGGTTCCGCACAAGGATCTTGAAAAGGTGGCTTTGGAATGGGCCAAGGAAATGAACTCAAAAAGCCCGACAGCCATGCGCATGCTGAAGTTCGGCTTCAACATGATTGATGACGGTCTTGTGGGTCAGCAGCTCTTTGCGGGTGAAGCGACCCGTCTGGCTTATGGAACCGAAGAGGCTGTTGAAGGCCGCGGTTCCTTCGTGGAAAAGCGTCCGAAGGACTTCTCTAAGTTCCCTTGGCATTACTAGTCGCTGCAGAGTCCGGAAACCTCAGGGTCACAGTGGTCCCTGAGGTTTTAATGTTGATCCGGTGAACGATGCCCAGGCTTTCAAGGTCTGCGCGCAAAACTTCCAGTCCCAATCCTGAATTTCCATTCTGATCGGTGCCAGTGTCAGCGGCCCCGGCGTTATCCTTATAAATCAAAGTGTCCTGATCCCACTGAATGTCGATGTATGGGTTCTGTGTCTGATTTCTTTCAAAAGCTTCCACTGTGTTTAGCAACAGATTAAAGAAGGCCGAGCGCAGAATGCCTTCGTCCGACAGCACTGTGCGGGCCTCAGGCAGTTGAACCCGGGCCCGGCGCAAACGGCGTTCCAGAATCTGATAGTTGCTGGCAAAGGCCGCGCGAATGCACAGGGGGCTTGGGTCTTTGGAGGATCTGGAAATCTGATTGATGGATTTCAGGACGTCACGGACGTGGCGCATTTCTTCTGCCAACTGGCCGATTTGCTTCTTATAGTCCTCGGCCGTCCACCGCTGATGAGTCGAACTTAAGGACTCAAAAATCATCAGGGGAGATGAGATCATTCCCTTTACATCGTGGAGCAGTCGGTGACTATCGTGTCCGATGCGACTGAGACGCAAAAGTCTTTCCTTGTCGCGGCGATTGGCGCTGACAGCATAGCGCTGGATCACCCAGGCAAGTGCAAAACACACTAACACCGTCAGGACCCAGTCTTTGCGGGTGGCGGGCGGAATCTGCCACTGCAGTTGATCCTGAATCTGGTAGGTGATGATGTATCCCAAGGCTGTCAGACCAAAGGTCGTCGGAAACATCCAAGTACGACGGGTTTTGACGAAGGCACAGCCCAAGGCACACTGGATGTAGGCAAATTCATACAGCGGTAAAAACCAAATCATGATCAGGCAATAGGATGCACAGAGCAGGAACAAGATCAGCGTCGGGAAGTCATCTGGCTGTGTTCGGATCCGGAGGAAATAGAAGGAAAAAGCGCCGGCCAGCAGGGCGTATCCGACTTTCAGAGCCACATAGGTCGGCTGCAGTTCTTCTGGCAGTCTTAAAACTTCCGGATAGATGGTCAACAGACAGACAAGCGCCAACAAAAGAATCGGCACTGAAGGGTACAGATGGGACCTAGCCTTCATAACAATAACCCATGCCGTGAATCAGCTTCAAGCCATCGCGGAATGGCGGCAGTTTGTTTTTAATATTCAGCAAGTGAGTGTCCAAGGCATTGCGACTGACGTGACGATCACCCCAGATGCTCTTAATCAGCTCTTCGCGCTGGATAGGCAGGCCTTTTTTATTCAGAAACAGGCACACGATGTCGGTCTGAGTCTGAGTCAGGGTCAGTTGTTCGTCGTTGTATTCAACCAGTCGCTTGGAGATGTGCAAAGTGAATTGAGGCTCACGCAGCACCTCGCTTTGGATGCGTTGCTTGCGGCACTTTTCAAGAATCGACAGAATGTCCGCCAGGCGAGCGGGTTTTTCCAGAAAACCAAAAATCTGCAGATTCAAAAGTTCCACGGCATTGGCGATATTGACGTGGCCGGAAATCACAATCACAGGAGCGCGCGAGGGATTTTCGTTAAGGACTCGCAGCAATGATGTCCCCGTTTCCGTTCCCAAATCCAAGTCCAGCAAGATCGCAAATACCGGAGAAGTGTTTAACACGTCTTGCGCCGAAGCAAGCCCGTTTGCCGTCAGCACGTTGTATTGCCCACTCAAAGCCGTTTTCAGGCTGCGCAGATAATTTAAATCATCATCAATGGCGAGTACGTTCAGATTGTCGAGCATGTCCTGATTACGTTATGTAGCTCCATAAACAATTGCAAGACTATAGGAGGTGAAAAATAGGATTTCTTCCCCGACCAGTCTTTGTTTGAAATATTCTTGAATTTTTGAATTGGGACTCTTCCCTTAGCATGGTTGTGATGCTTAACAAAACCAAGGGGAGTAGTGATGAAACTGATTTCTAAATTAATGGTGACGACGTCTTTGTTAGCTTTGGCGGCCTGCTCTGGGGGTGGCGGAGGTGGAGGCGGCGGCTCCAACAACGGTGATGTGGCCAATCCAACCCCGACCATTACGTCCCCACCGACCGCAGCAAAAGGAACCGCTGCCGAGTTGGGAACCATTCTGGATGAAGATGCGGCGGGAACTCAAGCGCAAGTGGTGAACTTTATCAACAGCTTCTCGATGATTTCTTTGGGCGGGGGACCTGTGCGCCAGGGGCGTGGTGGGTATGATTGCTCAGAGCCGACGGCCGACTGGACCGATGCGGATAACGATATGTTCTTTGCGAGTTTGAATTTCAAAATCTCCAACTGCGCAATCACCGATGAAGAGCTGCCGGATCACGAAGGGGTTTACAACGAAAGCATCACTTCCACTGATTCCGATGACAGTACGTTCTGGGCGAATGCTTCTCTTTCATATTCAGAGGACTACTCTATGAAAAAGAACGGCTCTACGGACATCTATGAGTACGAGTCGTTCAAGGCCAATCTGGATATGTCCAAGGGTCTGACCTTGTCTTTCAAGGAAGGCGGGTACGATAAAATCGCGGCAACGCCTTTGCCAAATCGCTATGTTGCGTACTGGCTGAACTTTGAAGCGGATGAAGAGTCCAATGTTGCGATCACTGGTTATGTTCAGGTGTATGCGGAAGGCAAGGGCTTGGTGACGGTGTCCGTGCATTCCACGGGATACACGATGAACTTGAACACACAATGTGTGACGGGTGGAGAAATCACCTTGAAATACGCCGATGGCACGGCGGCGTCAGCAGCAGTGCCTAAAGATATCTGCTTTAACAGCGCGCCGACGCCTTAACTTTCACTTTTTTTCGGTCGCGGGGCTCGTCCCCGCGCAGCTGATGCGAGTTTCCTCTGCAACAGCCCCATCCAAAGGCGGGAAAACCTCTATCTAGTTCCAGTGCCTGAATACAGCTGTAATTGTTCGGGCGGCAGGGGGACAATAGGGTCATGAAACCTGCTATCTTCTTCGTACTGCTGGCGTTCGTAGGACTGGCATTCTGGGGATGCCCGACGAGGAAGTATATCCCTGATCCAACTCCACCACAGCCTGAAGTGCAGATTCAATCCATGCGTTATGATGAAGTATTAAGACAACACGGGCAGGCCCCTTGGGTGGGACCTCGTCAGGACCAGCGGCGAATGCTGGCCATGAATAATTAGAAAATACTGATTCCCACAGAGAGGAAGGTTTCGGAAGAATCCTGCGGGCTCATGCCGGCTTCAATGTTAAAGCCCATGCCGGAAAGATAGAGCATGGCATAGTGGCGTTCGTTGTATTCTTTAAACGTCAGGCGTTTGTAGCCAACACCGGCATAGAACGGCAGGAAGTTGGCAGTTTCAAAGTACCAGCGATAGGCCACAGCCAAACCACGATATTCGATGTCTTCTTTGGATGAAGATACGGAACGTTCAACACTGACCAGATAACGATCACGCATCCAGATGCTCAAATCCAAAGCCAGGGCATTGTCTTTGATTTCTTTGCCGTTGTGGTGAAGGCTGACGAAGGTTTCTTTCACGTTCAAGTCAATGCTGGCTTTGGCATCCAGAGAGGTGAACGTGCGCGACGGCTGGTCTTTCAGCATCGCCAGTTTCGCCGGATGAATCATGCGCCCAATGCTGCCCGCCGCTTTACGCACGTACTTCGCCGAAACGACGCCGATGATTTCACCCTGATCATTCAGAACCGCACCGCCGGAATTCCCCGGGGACACGGACATGTCGGTCAGAAAGTTTTTGTCCGAATTGATTTTCGTGACCATGCCTTTGGTGAAGTTAAACAGCATATCGCTGTTCAGGTTCGTATCGAAATCAAGCTTGGTGCCGAAAGGGTGTCCGATCGTGGCGCACTCCTGGCCCACTTTAATGGAAGCAAGGTTGGCAAACTTAAGGGGTGTGGCTTTCGCCGGAGCATCCAGGGTCAGAATTGCAATGTCATTGTCTTTATCCCAGCGGCTGATCGTGGCGGTTTGCTGGGTCACGACCTTGTCGTTTTCAAGCCATTGAACTGTGATGGGACGAAGATCAAAAACACAGTGACGGGCCGTCAAAATCTCAGTCGGGGAAATCAGGGCGCCGGAACAAACGCCGCCTTTAGAGCGGATCACCGGGACTGCGGGACGCGCTTTATCAAAGACCGCAGACCATACGGTGTCCGCGGCAGTTGCGGGAAGAGCCACTGCCATCAGAAAAACGCCCAGCAGGAATTTCATAAATTATTTTACGGTGCCTTTATAGATGTAAGCGATACCACCGGTCAGGGTGATGTATTCCATTTTGGAATAAGCGCCGCTTTCTTTCATCAGATCCAGGAAACCTTCACGGCAAGGGAACGCCGCAGATGATTTTTGCAGGTATTCGTAAGCTTCTTTCTGACCCGTTACGATGCCGCCGATTTTAGGCAGGATGTTCTGGGAATAGAAGTTATACAAAGCACCGAACACCGGAATGTTCACCTGACCAAACTCAAGAACCATCACTTTGCCGCCTGGGCGAGTGACACGCGCCATTTCTTTCAGCGCTTTCACCGGGTCACCGACGTTGCGGATACCGAAAGAGATGCTGCAAACATCAAAGCTGTTGTCTGCGTATTGAAGCTGGGTCACATCGGCTTGCTCGAAAGTGATGTCCAAACCGCGCTCTTTGGCCTTACCCGGAGCCGGGATCAGCATTTCTGCGCAGAAGTCAGTTCCAGTCACAGCACCCGTGCCGACAGTTTTTTTGAACTCAATCGCCAGGTCGCCTGTGCCGGTGGCACAATCCAAAACCTGATCACCGGCTTTGGCGCCGCTGTACTTCACCAGTTTTTTTCTCCACAGGTGATGGATGCCCATGGAAAGGACGTTGTTGCCCTTGTCATAGTTCGCCGCCACTTTAGAGAACATGTTTCTGATGATTTCAGGATTTGGAGAGTGATTAGACATAAACTTCCGCCTTGTGCGCTTTGTGCAGTGGACGGTCGATAGCCGTCAGGATTCTATCAAGCTTCTTCATCATCACAGAGAAGTCATTCAGGGTCAGTGCCTGCATACCGTCGGACAGAGCTTCTGCCGGACGAGGGTGAACTTCAACGATGATACCATCGGCGCCCACAGCCGCTGCTGCGTAAGCCAGATCCGGAACCAAAGCACGGATGCCCACCGCGTGAGAAGGATCCACGATCACCGGAAGGTGTGTGTTCTTTTTCGCGTAAGCCACGGCATTCAGATCCAAAGTGTTGCGGGTCGCAGTTTCGAAAGTGCGGATACCACGTTCACACAGGATCACATTCTGGTTGCCCATTTTGGTGACGTATTCAGAGGCTTTGATCCATTCGTCGATGTAAGCAGCCAGACCGCGTTTCAACAAAACAGGCTTTTTCTGGCGGCCCAGTTCTTTCAGCAGCTCATAGTTTTGCATGCTGCGGGATCCGACCTGGAAGCATTCCACGATATCGTAGACTTCTTCGATTTGACGAACGTCAGTCACTTCGGACACAAGGCTCATGTTCAGTTCTTTGCAAACAGTGCGAACCATGTCGAAAGAGTTTGCGCCCAGACCCTGGAAAGCGGTCGGCGAGGTGCGCATTTTCCAAATGCCACCACGAAGCAGGTGTGCGCCAGCGGCTTTTACGCCGGAAGCGGTTTCCATGAACTGCGCCTGGCTTTCGATAGAACAAGGGCCGGCGATCACGGTGAAATTAGGTCCCCCGATATCAAAACCGCCGACATTGACAATTTGGGTTGAGGGACTTGTTTGCATAGTTTGCGTTTCCATAATACGAACTTCTTCTCGCCCTTGTTTTAACATTTTCACAACTATTAAGTTGAAAAAAGAGGGTCCTTTTGTGGATCGGCAGAATAGCATAACGCTCGAAGGCATTACAAACTTTTTGCAGGCAGGGGCCCTCTTGCGACATGGAAGCCAATGGATTCTCATTGAGGGGCCATTCACAGCACAACCGACCCCAAATAGTGTCGAAATTTCAGTATTTTGCCCCGATTTCTATGATCTGACGGCCCCGGCCCGCTGGTTCGGGAAGGCCCGCTATACCCTCTCAACAGAGGAATTGCGTCGCATTTGTGAGGTCTACTTGGCTCAAGAGCCCCGTACTGCGGAGCCCTTAATGACCGCGCGCTGGGAAGAACCGCGCCTGGAGGACTTTGCCGAGGCCCTTTCCGTGATCCAGTCCCGCATTGAAAAAAATGAAATTCAGAAGGCCGTTCCTGCGGTTTTCGCCCGCACCAATCAGACGGTGACGGCGCAGGATCGTGCGCAAATGCTGCTAAAATTATCCCAGGCTCCAGCGACGTTGTTTGCTTATGGATTCTGGAAAGACGGTGAGGGTGTGCTGGGGGCCACGCCGGAAACACTTTTTGATTTTTCCAAAGGTGTTTTGAAAACCATGGCTTTGGCGGGCACCTGCCCGAAAAGCGAAAGCACCGAGCGTGAGTCGCTTTTGAGTGACGAAAAAGAAATGCTTGAGCACCGCCTGGTGGTGGAGGATCTGAAAGAACGCCTGTCAGCGTGGGGCACCGTGCAGGCGTCTGCGCCTTACATTTTGGAACTTCCAACCCTGTATCATCTGAAAACCGACATCAGCGTGGTTTGCCAGAACCAGCCGAACTTTGTGGAGCTGGTCAAGGCCCTGCATCCGACGCCGGCCCTGGGGGTGGCGCCACGTTCCGCCGGGTACACGTGGATGAAGGCGCTGCCTGGGCAGCAGGGGCGACGCTGGTTCGGAGGTCCTTTTGCTTTTATCGGAGCTGAGGAGGCTCTGTGTCTTGTCGGCATTCGCAATTTGCAGTGGAGTCAAGACTCTGCGATGATTGGTTCCGGTTGCGGCGTGGTCGCGGCCAGTGAACTGGACAGGGAATGGCGGGAGCTTTTCCAAAAACGCCTGTCCGTGAAAAAGATATTGGGGCTTGAAGTATGACAAACATGGAACTTGCAGCAAAAGTCATTCAGGAACTGGTGCACACCGGGGTCAGAGAATTTATTCTTTGTGCCGGGGCCCGCAACAGCCCGATGGTTCACATTCTGGATGAGTGCAAGAATCTGAAAGTGTATTCTTTCTTTGAAGAGCGCGCCGCAGGCTTTTTTGCCCTGGGTCGTATTGCCAGCACCCGTCGCCCGGTGGCGGTGATCACCACGTCTGGCACTGCCGTGGCGGAACTTTTGCCAGCCGCCGTTGAAGGCACGTATTCCTCTTTGCCTCTGATCATGGTGACGGCGGATCGTCCGAAGCACTATCGTGGTTCCGGGGCTCCGCAGACGATTGAACAGGTTGGTATTTTCTCTTACTACAACGAAGTGGCTTTGGATCTGGACAGCGAAAACTCGCACCTGTCATTCAAGTCCCTGTCCTGGAAAAAACCCATTCACGTCAACGTCAGCTTTGAAGAACCGCTGATCGACGGTCCGGTTCCGCAAATTCATATTCCAAGCGTTTCCGAGCGCACGAAGCTGCCAGTGCAAATTCCACTGGGCACGCTGAAAGAAATGGAAACCTTCGTCAACACCCACAAACCTTTGGTGATGGTGGGGATTCTGCCGGAAAAAGCTTACGGCACTGTTTTGGATTTCCTGAAGCAGTACAAAGCGCCGGTTTATTGTGAAGGTATTTCCAGTCTGCGTGGACATCCTGATTTGAAGGATGTTGAAATCAGATCCGGCGAAAAGATGATTCATCGTGTTTTGGAGATGGGCGTTTGTGATTCCATCTTGCGCATCGGTGGTATTCCGACGGCACGAGTGTGGCGTGATCTGGAAGACAAATACAAAGAGCTTCCGGTTTTCTCTGTCAGCTTCAATCACTTCACAGGTCTGAGCCGTCCGGTTCAGCACTGCAATTCTTTGGATTTGCTCAGCCAGGTGGAGTTCTCGTACCCACATCACGAAAACGTGAAGGTGAACATCGAGGACGCGGCCCGTGCGACGCAGATTCGCCAGCTGCTGGATAAATACCCTGATTCTGAGCAGGGCATGATCTATGCGATTTCAAAACGCATGAAGGGCTCGTCGGTTTATCTTGGAAACTCGCTGCCGATCCGTGAATGGGATTCCAGCTCTTCGCATGACTTCCCTCCGGCGCGTGTGGCGGCCAATCGTGGCGCCAACGGTATCGACGGACAAATCTCCACATTCCTGGGTTGGGCGCACCCCGAGCTGGAAAACTGGTGTCTTGTTGGAGATTTAACAGCACTGTATGATTTATCGTCACTTTGGGTAACTTCCCAACTGGATGCGAAAAAATTCCGCGTTGTTGTGATTAACAACGGTGGAGGGCAGATTTTCCACCGCATGTTTAAGAAAGAGATTTTCATAAACAAACACCAGATTTCTTTCGAATCGTGGGCAAAGATGTGGAACTGGTCCTACGACAAATGGCATACTATTCCAGAAGACAACAAAGAGTTGAACCTGGCGGACCATCAGATCATTGAGCTGAGTCCTAACTGGGAACACACTCAGGAATTCTGGAAGGAGTACGACTTATTGTGGAAAGAGTGAATCTCTTTTTCCTTCATGGCTTCCTCGGAAGACCGACGGACTGGGCGCTTGTAAAGGCGCACCTTCCGCAAACTGAAGGACTGCGCATCTTTACACCAGACTATTTCAAAGAGCTTTCCTTGGGGCCGACACATTCGTTCGAGACCTGGGCGGAAAACTTTGTCAGATGGGTTGAAATTCACGGTGGTGGCAGTGCCGCCCGCAATGTTTTGGTCGGATATTCTTTGGGTGGTCGTCTGGCGCTGCATGCGCTCGAAAAAAAGCCCGCTCTGTTTTACAAAGTCATGTTGGTGTCCACCAATCCCGGCTTCAACGACATGCACGATTCCTTTGATCCTATTTCTGAAGAACGGCGTCAGCGCTGGATGAATGACTCCTATTGGGCTGAGGAATTTTTAAAGGCTCCGTGGGACATGGTTTTGCGCAACTGGAACGCCCAGCCGGTGTTTGGCGGGGCCGAGGCTGAACCATCGCGGTCCGAAAAAGAATACTCGCGCGAAACGTTGAGCCTGGCGCTGACACAGTGGTCTTTGGCGCAGCAGAAAAACATGCGTGGTCTGCTGGAAAAACAAACCCAGAAGCTGATCTGGATGGTCGGGGAGCGTGATGAAAAGTTCCTGGAGATGTCCCGTCGTCTGACGGAAGAGGTTCCGGGGTTCCACTTTGAAACAGTGCCCTCTTCCAGTCACCGGGTTTTGTTCGACAGCCCGAAAGAACTGGGCGAAAGAATTCGTCAGCTTTTACAGAAGCTTCTTTGAATTATCATCAATCCACTGGCGATATTTAATCACATTCATGTAGATGGATTTGTCTTTGCAAAGGTCTTTGTTGTCGATGTACTGGCTTTTCTGGCTGGCTTTGACTTCGCCAGGCACCGTCCAGGAAATCGCCGATGCCACACCCACGACGTAATCTTTGCCTGAATAGCGCATCAGGGCCGGACCACCGGAATCCCCATTGCAAATGCCTTTGCCGTCTTCCTGATTGATATAAAACTGAGTTTCGTCGCTGCTGAAATGACTGATGGTCAGATCCACGTGGCGCAGTTTGCCGGAACCTTGTGTGTCATCCGCCGAAGTTTTTTTGCCCGAGATGCGCCCGTAACCAGCCGCCGTGAAGATCAGGTCTTTGCTGATTGGGAATTTGGAATCCGGCAGGGTCAATGGACGATAGAATGCCGGCGCATCCTCTTTCATCGAGATCAAAGCGATGTCATTGCGCTCTGTAGAGTTTAACTTTTTGTATTTGTCGTGAGTGGCCACCTTGTGGGCCTTTTTCATGACGTATTGACCGGCCAGCGGGTTCAGGCCGAAAGCCAAAGTCAGACCCTCGGCGCCTTTACCTACACAGTGAGCGGCTGTCAGAATCAGGCGCTTTGAAATCAAGGCACCCGTGCAGTAGGTTTTTGTCGGGTTGTCATAGATCAGCACCACATATTGGGAAATGATATTGTCCTTGGCCGTCACCGTGCCGCCGACAATGGCTGTATCGTCCGGAACCGGGGAGTAGGAGGCTTCATAGCCTCCGCAGGCGGACAGAATCAAAACGATCAAAGAGCTTACGTACAACTTCGTTTTCATAATTCTTCGGACTATTTTGTCATCAATTGGTTGGGGTCAACCAGAGAACTGGAAAGTCTGGTCACCATGCGGTTGATCCAGGATTTGTAGTAAAGAGTGCTGGTGAAAGCCGAGTACTGAGAACAGTCGTTGGCGTCATCTTTCACTCCACGGCTGGTGATGCCCATCAGGTACAGTTTGCCGTTTTGTTCAAGGTACGCAGGCCCTCCGGAATCACCGTGGCAAGCCCCGGTGCCTTGAGTCTGGTCCACCAGGAATTCAGAGGTGCTGTAGTTGGTATTTTCAATTTTGACTTTGGTGGTGCGCAAAGTGCCGATGCCATCGCCGGTTTTGCCATCAGCGATGCCATAACCTGCCAGAACGATCTCCGCGCCCTTTTTGATGTTGCGTCTGCTGGTCAGGAACGTGGCTGGTTTGTAGCCCTTCGGAGCTTCACCCGAGAATTTGATAAGAGCAATATCACCCGTGTCGAACTCTTCACCGCGGCGGTTTTCCCAGTATTGGGACACTTCAATTTTTTCGACTTTGCGGTGTTCGCTGGCGGACGTGATTGTCGTGCCGAAGAAGACGTACATGTCTTCCTGGAAAAGGCCGATGCAGTGAGCGGCTGTCAGAACGATGTTGTTGGGAAGAAGAGAGCCTGTGCAGATTTGACCCTCGAAGGCGTCATAAACTGCCACGATGCTTTGGCTGATGGAGTCTTCGGATTTAACTTCCGTTCCCCCGATGATTCCGTCTCCAGATGTCAGAATGCTGGAGTCGTTTTTCTGTGGCGCGCAGGCTGAAAGTGCCAGACTTGCCATGATCCCCGAAATTAGCAACTTATTCAGTTTCACTAAAATCCCCCCGGATTTCGTCCCACAAAGTTTGTGGTTCGTGGGACTGAATAAACCCTTTTTGGCACCACGTGACAAGATGATAATGCTTATATCAGCCATAAGGGGAAAAACCCCCTATGGCTTTGAAAGTCTTACAGATCTCTGAAACTGTCTGTGGCTTCAATAAGAGCTGAGCGGGTTCCAGGCTCGGCAGCGGCGTGGCCTGAATCCGGGATGATTGTAAATTTTGCCTCGGGCCAGGCCTTGTGCAGTTCCCAGGCGGACTTCGCCGGGCAAACCACGTCATAGCGGCCCTGAACAATGGCCCCCGGGATGTGGCGGATTTTATCCACGTTTTCCAGCAGCCAGTTGTTGGTTTTAAAGAAGGCGTTGTTAGTGAAGTAATGGCACTCGATGCGCGCAAAGCTCAACGCGTATTCAGGATCATCGAATTCATCCACGGCTTTCGGGTCCACGATCAGACGGGAGGTCGCGGCTTCCCACTTGCTCCACGCTTTGGCGGCTTCCAGGCGGACGTCGGCGTTTTCGTGAGTCAGGCGTTTGTAGTACGCAGCCACCAGGTCATGGCGTTCATTTTCAGGAATTGGCTTCAGGTATTCGTCCCACACATCCGGGAAGATGTGGGAAGCGCCCTCTTGATAGAACCACTGAATTTCAGACGGACGGCACAGGAAGATCCCGCGCAGAACCAAAGCTTTCACGCGCTCTGGATGAGTGATCGCGTACGCCAGCGCCAGGGTCGAACCCCAACTGCCGCCGAAGACAACCCATTTGTCGATCTTCAGCATTTCACGAATGGTTTCGGTGTCTTTCACCAGATCCCACGTGGAGTTTTCACGCAGTTCTGCACATGGCAGAGACTGACCGCTGCCGCGCTGGTCGAAAAGAATTATGCGATAAGCTTTTGGATCAAAGAAACGACGATGATCCGGATGAACACCTCCACCCGGGCCGCCGTGCAGGAACACCACAGGTTTGCCTTGTGGATTGCCGCACTCTTCCCAGTAAAGGGTGTGAATATCAGAAACTTTCAGCATGCCTTTATTGAAAGGCTCTAGAGCTGGATAAAATTCGCGCATAAGCACCTCGCTTGGAAAAGCAAAGCCTCGCGCAGTTCTGCCACGAAGTCAAAATGCGCCGCCCGACTGATGAAAAGCGCGCATCCGGCTGCGTTGTCGGGCGGCCTTCTCGCTTCGACGTGCTTGGAGCACGCCTGCGCTGCGAGGGCAGCCCTCCGCCTTGCGGCTGCACACTTTTGATCAGTCGACCTTCTAGCTTATTTGGTGAGTTTGTTTTTAAAGATGAGGGGGCAGAGGCCGGCTTTGCAGCACAGTCTGGCCAGTTCTTTTGTGTCGTAGGTTTTAGTCATCATTGCCGGCAGCAGATTCATCGCATCCACTGACAAAAGAGCACTTTGGTATTCGGTTCCGGAGACAAAATGGACGATACGCACTGAGCACCTCCCGCCTATTCAGGATAAGCGGGAAGTTTCACGGGAATCCATTAATTGAGAGCAATTATCAAACAATGAAAATCCACTGAGAATTAAGCTGGACCGCCCTACTCCGGTGGAGGCGGAGTGTGACAGTTTACTTGGCGATGCTGATACCGATGTCCCGCGGGTCGGCCACACCGTGCAGTTTGTCGCCCTCTTTTGAGACGGCCATCACATAACATGGCACCGGTTCGATTTTTACATCATAGCCCATGGCATTCAGTTGCTTTAAAACTTCCGGCTTCGGGCCTGGAGGATCGACGTACAGCACATCCGGCTGCCATTGTTGGTGATAACGAACCATCGTGACGGCGTCATACAGGGGCAGCTTGAACTCGACGTAATTCAAGATCGTCTGCGCCACACAGCTGATGATGCGGGTGCCGCCCGGAGCGCCCACGGCCATCACAGGTTTGTTGTTTTCAAGCAAAATGGTCGGCGACATGCTGCTCAGAGGGGTTTTCTTTGGAGCAATCGCATTGGGTTTTCCACCAATCGCGCCAAACAAGTTGGAAGCTCCCACTTGCGCCGAGAAGTCATCCATTTCGTTATTCAGAACGATCCCGGTGCCCGGAGCCACAACCGCAGCCCCCATCCAGCCGTTGATGGTCTGGGTGGTGGCAACCGCGTTACCTTTCGCATCGATCATCGAGATGTGAGTGGTGTCCGTGGATTCATAACCCGTGGCGCGACCGGCGGAAACTTCACCGGCTTTGCGGGCGCGGTTTTCCGGGACCTCAGAGCGGCGTTCCTGCAGATACTTTTCCGACAGCAGGCCGCTGACAGGAACGTCAGTGAACTCGGGATCACCCAGATAAGTCGCACGGTCCGCAAATGCGGATTGTAAAGCGGAGGCCGCCAGATGAATGGACTTGGTGGAAAGTGGTCCTGACTTTGCCAGATTGTCTTTTTCAAGGAAATCCAGGAACTGAATCACATGCACACCACCAGAGCTCGGGGGTGGCATCGAGATCACTTCGTATCCGTGAAACTTCCCTTCTACGGGCTTACGCCATTTTACCTGATAGTCGTTGAAATCTTTCTGGCTCAAAAGACCTTTGCGTTCTTTGGAATACTTCAGGATGGACTGGGCGACCGGACCTTTATAGAAGCCGTCTTTACCTTTGGCGGCGATCAGCTTCAGGGTCTTTGCCAGGTCCTTTTGAATCAGCATGGTGCCGAGTGCTGGAACCTTGCCGTCTTTGGTCAGGAAGATGGCTTTGGCGGATGGGTCTTTTGCCAGAACCTCCGCGCGGTTTTCCAGAGCGCGGTGGAATTCCGGATAGATTTCAAATCCGCTTTCGGCTAGCTCAATTGCTGGCTGCATGACCTGTTTCAGGGGCAGAGAGCCGAAGCGCTGATGTATCTCCAGCAGACCTGCAACCAGGCCCGGAACGGCCACAGCCAAAATGCCATCCTGGGAAAGTTTTGAATCGGCTTTGCCGTCTTTTCCGATGTACATGTTCTGATGCGCTTTCAGTGGCGCACGCTCGCGGAAGTCAATCGCGTAAGTGTCGCCGGTCTTGGCTTCATGAAACAACATAAAGCCGCCACCGCCAATGCCCGTGGATTGTGGGCGTTCAACTGAAACAGTGAAAGAGGCGGCAACGACCGCATCGATGATGTTTCCGCCCTCAGCAAACATTCTTTCGGCAGCTTTGCTTGAATAGCGCCCTTGAGTGGAAATAGCGTACTGACTGCCAAAGGCTTCTGCCGTGGAATGATCCGGACGTTCTTTGGCGGTGCGGATCACTGGCGAGGTTGAAGTTGACTGGCATCCCAGTGCCAGCAGAGAAATCGAGAGTGCAAGAAGTTTTGTTTTAGTCATTGTTTCTCCATCCGGTTTTAAAGGTCCATTCAATGAATTCTTTGTGTCTTTTTTCAGGGTCTGGTGGGTGATATTCTCCGTCCATCGGGGTGATCACCAGGCTTTCCACGGGATCCAGTCCCATCTCGGCTCTTCTTTTGTTGAGATTCTTTTCATCTTCAACATCGGTGATGCGCAGGATGCCGTTTTCGTCCCAGTCGGCGTTGGTGCCGTAAACCTGCTTTCGGCCTTCATAGAAGCGAATGCGGTCGATAAGAATGGCGACATAGCTTTTTGGGACTTTTCCGTTCTTCGCCAGATCCATCAGAACGGGTTCTTGCATCCGCATGAATTCCGGCCAGCTGATCGCATGCAATATGATTCTGAGTGCGGCAGTGCAGGCTTCTTCACCGACAAGATCAATAGTTGGAAAACCTTTTTCAACGATCAGGTCGTTCAGCTTGCGTGCGTTGCGCAGATGAACCTTTTCCATGTGGGCGTTATAGCCCTGAAACAATTCGCCCGTGGCGGCCAAAGCTTCGCGCACGGCTTCGTCTTCGCGTATCAGATGCAGGATTTCTTCTGCATAGCTCATCCGAAGAATTCCCCCATGATGCGGTTCTTTTCAATATCTGGAATGAAGCTCGCATCAAACGCGATCTGATTGCACTTGTGGAAGTCCTCTTTGCTGAAACCGTGCACGCGGTGAAGGACTTCGTAGTCATCACTCAATGTCGTGGCAAACACACCGGGGTCATCCGAGTTGATGGTGACCAGAACTCCGGCCTGCATCAGTTTGCGGATGGGGTGGTCCTCGTAGGTCGGGAAGGACTGGGTCAGATAGTTGCTGATCGGGCAGATCTCCAAAGGAATGCGGCGGTCTTTCACCAACTCCAGCACTGCCGGGTCGTTGATGATCTGAATGCCATGACCGATGCGCTCAGCACCCAAAATCTCAATGCTGTCATGAACCCACTTGGCTGAAACTGGGTTCGGAGTTTCGCCGGAATGCACAGTGATGCGCAGACCCGCTTTTTTGGCCTTTTGGAAAAGCGGTGCAAAGACCTTTGGATCAAAGCCTTCCTCGTTGTCCGCCAGATCCAGAGCCAAAAAGCTGTCTTTATGGTCAATGGCGAAATCCACAACTTTTTCCGCAACCTCAAAGGACTTGATTCTTTGAACGATGCAGATCAGACCGATCAGCATCGGGAATTGTTTGCGGGCCTGTTCGATGCCTTTTAGCAAAGAGCGGTGGATTTTTTCGAAAGTCAGGGATTTGTGGCCGTCGGCGATGAAGGTCGGCGCATAACGCAACTCAAGAAGACGGACTCCGTCATTGAAGGCGTCCTCACAAGCTTCATAGGCGACGCGGGTCAGGATTTCCTCGCTGGCCAGAACTTTCTGTGCATTCATGAATTTGTTGAGCACCGAACCCAGGTCTTTCATGGGACCCGTAATCAAAAACTGATCCTTTTGCCCCTGGGAGGTGGGGGCCAGCGGAATACCGACTTGCGGAGCCAGTTCCAGAATGGTGCTCCAACGCACTGAGCAGTCCAAATGCCGGTGCAGATCCACTTTCAGGATGTCGCGAATATTGTGAGAATAGAGCCTTTCCATTTGATGTTCCTCGCTCTGGGCAGTAAAACTATATCCTATGACAGAACCGATTCAGATCAAAACAAAACTCGCAGGCAATCCTTCCCAAGAACCTCAATTCAAAAGCTTTGTTAAAAGCAAAGACGGACGTCAGATTCCAGTGGCCGATCCTAACGCGACTCGCGCCCTTGTTTCTTTGATGGATATGAACGCCGTCCTTGGTGGCGCGGCTTCTCACTATGGCGGTCCTGCCGCTTTGGCGGAACTTATGTCCGCACTGCACGGTCACGTGTTTGATGTGGCGGCTCGTGAAAACAAGCAGTGGTATGACCTGTTCCACATCGTGAATGATGCCGGTCACTGCGAAAACGGTCTGTATGCTTTGAAAGCCAATTACAAAATGGCGGGTCTGACTTTGGACAGCCTTAAAAAATTCCGTTCGATCGAAAGCGGTCTGACCGGTCACGGCGAAGTTCACTGCTTCCCGGAAGGTGTCTTTATCTCCAACGGTCCTTTGGGTTCTGCGTTCCCGCAAACTCAAGGTGTGGCCATGGGCGAGGCGATCTCTGGCAAGAACCGCGTGACGGTGACCACGATCTCTGACGGTGCGTGCATGGAAGGTGAAGCGAAAGAGGCTTTCGCTGCGATCCCGGGCCTGGCTAAGACCGGCAAAATGGGTCCTTATGTTTTGATCATCAGCGATAACAACACGAAACTTTCCGGGCGTATCGATGCGGAATCTTTCTCCATGACTCCGACTTTCAATTCTTTGAAAGACCTGGGCTGGAATGTGATCAACCTGGCTGAAGGCAATGATCTGCAAAAGTGTTACGACACGATCGTCAGTGCCATCGAGCAGGCGAAAGCCAACCCGATTGCGCCTGTAATTATTCACGCTAAGACCGTAAAGGGTATCGGCACCAAGAAAACTGCGGAATCCGCAACGGGCGGTCACGGTTTCCCTCTGAAAAGCCCTTCGGAGCTGCCAGCCTTCCTGGGTGAGATTCTGGGTGGCGCGGCGTTGCCGGATGTTTTCAACACCTGGATTGCCGAACTGAACAAATGGGAAGCCGACATCAAAGCCAGTGGTGTCAAAGATTCCGGTGAAAAAATTCAAGTCGGTATTTCTTCCGCGATGGTGCGTGCACGCAAAGCCGGCTTCCCGGTTCTGAGTGTGACTTCGGATCTGCCAGGCTCCACAGGGGTGGCGGGCTTCCGTAAAGAATTCCCTCAAGATTCCTTCGACGTCGGTATCGCCGAATCCAACATGGTTTCTACGGCGGCAGGTTTGTCGAAACTGGGTTACATCCCAGTGGTGGACACCTTCGCTCAGTTCGGTGTGACCAAAGGGGCGTTGCCTTTGACCATGGGGGCGTTGTCCGAAGCGCCGGTGATTGCGGTGTTTTCTCACACGGGCTTCCAGGATGCGGCGGACGGGGCTTCCCACCAGGCGCTGAGCTATGTGGCGATGGTTTCTTCCATCCCGCATGTGGATGTGTATTCCCTGTCTTGCAGTGAAGAAGCCGACGCTTTGATGTACACGGTGATTGAAAACTTCGCCAAGGCCCGCAAGGAAGGCAAAGTTCCGAATTCAGCGGTGTTCTTCCTGGGGCGTGAAAACTTCCCTAAGACCTATGTGGCTGGTACTTCCTATGACTTGCGTAAAGCGCAGGTTCTGGCCGACACGACAGCGGGTAAAACGAAGTCTGTGGCGATTGCGACAACAGGCTCTTTGGTTCCTCAGGCCTTGCAAGCTGCGAAAGATCTTGAATCCAAAGGTGTGGGAGCGGTTGTTGTGAACTGTGCCTGTGTGAATCACGTGGACATCGCGACTTTCAAAACGGTTCTGGAAAAAACTCAAGGCCACTTGATCACGGTGGAAGACCATCAGTTGCTGGGGGGCTTCGGTCAGATTTTGACTCACGCCTTGATGAACGCCGATGTGACATTCAAGGTGAAAAGCCTGGGTGTGCATGGGGAGTTCGGTCAAAGTGCTTACACGGCGGCGGACCTTTATCGCAAACACAAGGTGGATGCGTCCGCGATCGTTGAGACCACAGGCACCTTCTTCCAAAAAAGCGGCGCCTGGTAACAGGAGGGCCCCCCGCAGTTTTTGGGCCGACACTGCGTTAGGCAATGTGAAATAAAATGAAACCCCACTGTCGAATGGCTGTGGGGTTTTTTTATTGGCAGGTCCAAGGTCCGTAAACAGATATTGCCACTAGTAGGTGTCAATCCCTTCGGTGAAAATGGATATATATCCAAACTTCTGAGGGGTTCATGAAACTTCTGACCAGCGTGATTGTGTTTGTGATTTTTGGACAGTCAGCAGTGGCGGCAACAATGCCGGCCTTCACGCGTTTTGGCGAAGGCTTCTCGGTTCAACCCAAGACCGAGAAAAAAGTCACGATGCCCAAAGTGATGTCCCAGGACACTTTGGGGCTTTGTTATTCTTTTGCTGCCGCCGCGATCATGACTGCGGAAAAATGCCGAATCGAAAAAAAGGATTGTAACAATCTGCCGGATTCAGAGGTGTTTTCCCCGCTGGACGTGGCACGCTTTGGAAATGATCCGGACGGAGAGAATACCTACGAGTCGTCTTACCGTGGTATTCGCGAGGGCGGTCCGGGGGCTTTCACTTTGGAAGTGGCGGCAACGTTTGTCGGCAACTCGGCTTCTCAGCAGTGCATGTCTCTGGATAAAGTTCTGACGAAAATTGGCGGAGCGCAGGTGGGGACCGAGGCTCAGGTGGCGGCGTTCAAGCGTTTGCGCAAAAAATACGATGAATACCGCAAGATTGATCAAAACTGCCAGACCTGTCTGTCTGATTTTTTTGCCACGGCCAAGGCCGAAGTGGACAAGGATTTTGCTGTCGACACAGATCCGGCTAGATTGCTAAAGGCATTCGGCGAAGAGACCTATGAAAAGTTCTTTGATCGACTGGTGACCCCGAAAGAATGTGCCCGGGCCAAGAATCGTGTTTATTTTGAAGGAATGGGCTCCACTGAGATAAGTCTGTTTCCCAAGAAGGGGCAGAAGGCGAACTATGCGAACTCTATTGCAGAGATTAAAAAGCAATTGTCTGCCGGGCATCCCATACTGCTTTCAAATATTTGTCTGAATGAAAAATACTCCGATGACTGTCCCGTTCCGGGCGTTGAGGGTGGAAACAAACATGCGGCGGTGATTTCGGGTTATCGCCGCATGTGTGACAAAGCCAACAAGTGCTATGATGCAGTTCATATTCATAACAGCTGGGGGCAGGCGTGGCAGGACACTTACAACGGTGGCTGGGTTGATGCTGAAACGCTGTTGAACTATACGGGATATCCCGAACAAATGCTGGCCTGGCTTTCAGACAAACCAAAGGACAAATAATGAAAATATTTGCGATGATTTCAGTTTGGATTTTGGTGGCTTCAGCAGCCTTTGCAGATCTGAAGATTTATGATGGCAAAGTGTATAAGCCGTTGAAGGTCCAAGAATACCAGAATCTGAAACTGTCAGTGGATTGTTTTAAGGGAAAGACTCCGACCTGTGAGGCTTGGAGTGCGGCTCAGAAGCAGGCCCCACGGGCGAATCTGCCCCAAGCCCTGGCGGGAAATCCTGCCGCCAGATATTGCCTGGATGCCGGCGGTGAAAACCGCATCGCGAAATCAGAAAAGGGTGGCGAGTTTGACTATTGCCTGTTTAAAGACGGCTCGATGATCGAAGCCTGGGGACTATATCTGAAGTTTAATCCCGTCAGCGAAAGAAAATAAAAAAGCCCCGGGAAATCCCAAGGGCCTTTAATGAACGCCGATTTACGCAGCGTTTATGCAAATGTAAGCAGGTACCTTTTTATTTAACGGAAACTTCGCACTGGAAGGTGCCGATTTCGGTTTGTTCGCCCAGACCCCACCAGTAAACTTTGGCAGTGTGGTCTACAACGTTGATCACCAGTTCGAATTCGTAAGAAGCTTCAACCCAGAAATCATAACGAACTTCAGTGTCAGAAGCGGCGCTGGATTCTCTTGCCAATGCCGGACCGTTTTTGTCCAGAGTGGAAACAGAGTAATCACCAACATTCAAAGACCAGTTCTTCGCGTCTTCGATCAGAAGAACAGTTGGGTTTTTTTGGATGTTGAAATCTTCAGAAACATCCGGGCTCTTGGAAAGTTTGGTAGCTTGGCAGTCAAAAACTCTCTGGCCGGCGAAAGACAGGCTGGAGAAAAGCATCGCAGTCACAAAAAAGATAGATTTCATGATTTTGTCCTTTGTTTAATGGCGTCTTGCTATCTCGTTTAGAGCGAAAAGTCTTTGATTTTATTGTTTGATTTCTGAAAGTGAAGAAATTGCCCAAGTCCAAGATGGAACCTGGCGGAGCGGACGAGGGTGGGGGTCTGGCTAAGTATCTGTTTTTAAATGGTTTTGGGGGCTTTAAAAAGCAAAACCCGCAGGCCTTGGAGCCCGCGGGTTTTGTATTGGAATCTTTTAAAAAAGCTCTTAAGCGGCTTTGGCTTCGTCGTGGTGAGAGAACTGCGCCATCTGACCCATCTGGTCCTGATTGAACGCAGACACGATATCCACAAGGATAACGACTTTGTTGTCGACTTTACCCATGCCACGAACGAAAGACATCGCATGTTCGTTGCCCAGAACCGGGGATGGCTCGATTTGGTTTTCCTGCAGGTCCACAACCTCTTTCACGGAATCCACAATCATGCCCACTTGGCCGATTTCAGTGTCGATGACAATGATACAGGTGTCGCGGGTCGTGTCCTGTGAAGACATGCCGAACTTAATACGCAGGTTGACCACCGGAATGATCTTACCGCGCAGATTCATCACACCCTTCACATAGTCAGGGGTGCGTGGTACCGGCGTGATTTCGCCGAACTGATTGATCTCGCGAACTGTTTCAATGGCCACACCATACTGCTCTGCCATCAATTGGAAAGTTAGGTACTGACCGGGTTTTGCTTTCATAGATACATCGCTCATTGTATACGCCTTTCAAAGTCGTGATTAAAATCTTAACAACAGACTCTTCGCGAAAAAACCAAGGTGACTTAAGAGAATTTCTCGCTGGCATGAAAAAATAATATTCTCAGATATTTAGCGCCTCATTGCGGGACAATGGTCGGGCCTTTCATTAATTCTTTACATCGGAGGGTGGATTGATTCTCATTCTGGACCAAGGGTCTAAATAGCTCAGATGTTCGATCACCGATATGTTCATGTGATTTTCTAATCTGTATGGAGCGCACATGAGCGGTGACAATTCTTTCTTTGAAGAACTACAAATGGATTTCCTGAATGAGTCCGCATTTATGCTGGAGCAGTACGAGGAATACATGATGAGGCTGGAAAACAGTGAAGACCCAGCCAAAGACCTTACGGATATTTTTCGGGTGGCCCACTCTGTTAAGGGGGGAGCTGCGGCTGTCGGTCTTGCAGACTTGTGTAAATTTGCCCATGTGATGGAAGACCTTTTGGATCTTCTGCGATCACGTCCCGAACTGGTGAATTCCACGGTGATATCTTTGTTGTTGCAATCTGGTGACGAATTGAAGAACCGCGTGGCGGCCCTTCAGCAGCAACAGGGTGGTCCTTGGGATCCATCCGCGTTGACCGCGGAACTGATTGCGATCACGGAGCAGCTTTCCGGGAAAGCCTCCAAGCATGCTCATGCTCCGGCGCCATCCGCAGATGAACCCAAAGTGGAAGCTCCGGATGACTTCTTTGCCCAGGCACCTGCGGCGGAAGCTTCTGCGGGAGCTGAAGACGACTTGATTAATCATGATCTGCTGGCTGAACTGCTGGCTCAAATGTCTCCTGAAGATCAGGCTGAATTCCATGCCAAAGAGGCAGCAGAGGCTGCACTTAAAACGGCCATTGCAGAAGCGGCCCCGGTGGCGGAAGCAGAGGCAGTAAAAACGGCTCCGGTTCTGAAGGTGGTGGAAACACCGGTTGAAGCTTCGGCACCAGCTGCAAAAGCAGCTCCAGCTGCGGCAGCCAAACCAGCAGCGGCGGCAGCCGCATCTGGAAGTGGTGGTGGCAATAACAAGAATGCCAAGAATGCGACCAGCGCCATCAAAGTTGACACCGGTCGTGTGGATTCGGTTCTGGATGCCGTGGGTGAGCTGGTTGTATTGAAAAATCAGCTGGTGCATGACGAAACAGTTCGCAGCGGTGTGAATCTGCGCCTGGAAGCCATTGTTGATCAGCTCGACAAGGCTGTTCGTGAATTGTATGAAAAAACTTTGAGCATCCGCATGACCCCGCTGAAATCCATGTTCATCAAGATTCAGCGTATTGTGCGTGACGTGTCTTTGACTTTGGATAAACCAGTGGACCTGCAACTGATCGGTGAAGAAACCGAGGTTGAAAGAACGGTGTTCGAGCTTCTGGGGGACCCTTTGGTTCACTTGGTTCGTAACTCGATGGACCACGGGGTGGAAAAGAAAGAACTTCGTCAAGAGCGCGGTAAACCCGCAACGGCCAAAGTCACCGTGTCGGCGAAACAATCCGGCGGTAACGTTATCATCGATATTTCAGATGACGGTGGTGGTATCAACCGTGACAAGGTTCTGGGTAAAGCCATTGAAAAAGGCTTTGTGCCTGCAGGTGTGGACCCGGCGTCCATCCCTGATGAACAGGTGTTCCAATACATCTTCTATCCGGGCTTCTCGACTGCGGATAAGATTTCGGATCTGTCCGGTCGTGGTGTGGGGCTGGATGTGGTGAAATCCAATCTGGATAAAATCAACGGTAAGATCAATATTTACTCCAAGGCCGGTCAGGGAACGACGTTCCGTCTGACAATTCCTCTGAGTACTGCAATCACTGACGGTATCATTGTGGCTTTGGATGGCGCTCGTTACATTTTGCCGATTCATTCGATCCGCGAGATCGTGCGTGTCCTTCCAAAGGACTACACGAACATCTCCGGCGCAGGGAAAGTGGCCAGCATCCGTGGTCACTTGTTGCCGGTGATTGATGTTTCTAAAACTCTGGGGTCTATCAATTGGAGTCTGAACAAAAAAGACCAGCAGTTGGCTCAACGCCGTGAAAACTCTTTGAGTGCCCGCCGTGAGGAAACCATGCTGGTGATCATTGAATCCATGACTGGTCAGATGGCTTTCCCGGTGGACGACGTCCTGGGGCAGGCGCAGGTGGTTGTAAAACCAATCACCACCGGTCAGGACATCCCGGAAGTGGCGGGTGCCGCGATCCTGGGTGATGGCCGTACGGTTTTGATTTTGGAGCCAGGTGCTTTGGTAAATAACGTTGCTAATGGAAGAGGAATGGCCGCATGACCGCTGTAAAGAAGAACGAGGCCACAGGCGCTCTATATGACTTTGAAGACATCAAACTTACGGACAAAATGTTCATGAAGTTTGCTGAGCGCATGTATGACCTGGCCGGGGTGGATCTGCCACTGACACCAAAGAATCATGCCCTGATCCGCAATAGAATTGTAAAACTGTTGCGTCGTCATTCCCTGAAGACCTATGAAGAATACTGGTCCAAGCTTGAATCCGGTGGCAACGAAATGGTGTCTGAATTTATTTCGGCCCTGACCACGAACATGACGTCTTTTTATCGTGAGTCGAATCACTTCGACTTCCTGAAGTCCGTTCTGCCGGAGTTGCACCGCAAGTTTGGCGCGGATCTGCGCATGTGGTGTGCGGCGGCCAGTACGGGTCAGGAGCCATACACGATCGCGATGACGGCGTGTGAAGCACAGCCTGAAATGCCATCAGCCAAACCTCGTTTGCTGGCGACGGATATTGACCTGCAGGTTCTGAAAAAGGCCTCTACCGGGACTTATGAGGAACGCGAGATGCAGGGGCTGCCGCCTGTGCAGCGTACGAAGTACTTTGAGAAAATCAAAGCTGACGGCGACGAGTACTGGAGAGCCAAGGATCAGATTCATAACATGATCCGTTTTGCACCATTCAATCTGATGAATCCCAAGTACGAGTTCCAGCACAAGTTCCATGTGATCTTCTGCCGTAACGTGCTGATTTATTTTGATGAGCCGACAACAAAACGTGTGATCGACAATCTGGTGTCCTGTTTGGCGCCGGGTGGCTATCTGGTTCTGGGGCACTCCGAATCAGGCAACGTGAAACATCCAGGTTTGAAGCCGATGTCTCGCGCAGTTTATCAAAAACTTTAATTAAAGAAGGCCCTAATGGCACAAAAGATTCGTGTCCTTATTGTTGATGACTCTGCGGTGATTAGAAAGCTGCTGGAGAAAATCTTTTCCTCCTGCGCCGACATTGAAGTGGTGGGCACCGCTTCAGATCCTTACATCGCCCGCGACAAGCTGGTGGCACTTAAGCCCGATGTAATGACTTTGGATGTGGAGATGCCGCGCATGGATGGCATCAGCTTCCTGGAAAAAGTCATGCAGCATTTCCCGACCCGCACGATCATTTTCTCAAGTTTGGCGAAGACCGGCTCTGAGACCTACCTGCGTGCTCTGGAAGCCGGTGCGATTGAAATCATGGAAAAGCCGTCCATCGACGTGTCCCAGTCCCTGGAAACACTGTCGGCGGCGATCATTGAGAAAGTAAAAGCCGTGGCGAAAGCCCGCATCAATCCGATCAAAGCAGTGGTGCCCAATCCGGGTGCTCCCGTGCAGAAGGTGGCCAGCACCTCTTTGGCAAGAACCACGCACCAGTTGCTGGCGGTGGCTTCTTCTACGGGTGGTACTGAAGCCCTGAAAGTCTTTCTGAGCGGCATGCCGGCGGATATTCCGGGAACTTTGGTGGTGCAGCATATGCCACCGGGTTTCACCAAGTCCTTTGCTGAAAATCTGGATAAGATGTTCCCGTTTGAGGTAAAAGAGGCGCAGGAAGGCGATCAGGTTGTGCCAGGGCGTGTGTTGATTGCCCCAGGCAACTATCACATGGAAATCACGCGCAGTGGTGCCTTCTATTACGTAAAGCTGCATCAGGGCCCGGCCCTGCACAGTGTTCGTCCCGCGGCGGATTATCTGATGAAGTCTGTGGCTAAATACGTGGGTAAGAATGCCATGGGTGTTGTTCTGACCGGTATGGGTAAGGACGGCGCTGAAGGGCTTTTAGAAATGAAAAATGCCGGTGCCTATACAGTGGCTCAGAATGAAGAAACCTGCGTGGTGTACGGCATGCCAGCCGCAGCGGTGGCGCTGGGGGCCGCAGACAAAGTTCTGCCGCTGGATCGCATCGCAGGGGATCTGCTGAAACAGCTGCAGACGCGTAACGCCGCTTAGTCCAGCAAATTTTAAAAAAGTGTTTTACCCAAGCCCGAAGGAAACTTCGGGCTTTTTTTATTGTCCTTCTTGCTTCATTCCGCCGTCCGGTTAGAATAAGTCCCTGAAATCCGTCAGGAGACATCAATGAATTTCCGCAAAAGTTTGATCCTGGGCCCCCTGCTGCTGGTGGCTTGTACGACAACGAATCAATTCAAGAAGGAGTCCCTCATGCACGATCCGTATTTGTGGCTGGAAGAAGTGGAAGGCGAAAAAGCCCTGGAGTTTGCCAAGGCGGAAAACAAACGCACACTAGAGCACTTTCAACAAAATCCACGCTTTAAAACCATCGAGCATGACTTAAGAAAGATCATGCTGGCGGAAGACCGCGTGCCGGCTGTGCATCTGAAGAATGGCGAGCTTTATAATTTCTGGCAGGACGGAAAGCACGTGCGCGGCTTGTGGAGAAAAACCACCCTGCAGAACTATATGACCTCACACCCGCACTGGGACGTGATCCTGGATATTGATGCTTTGGCCAAAAAAGAAAATGAAAACTGGGTGTGGAAGGGGGCAATGACTTTGCCACCGGCTCACGAAAAAGCTTTGGTCTATTTGTCCCGCGGGGGCAAGGACGCCACTGTGGTGCGTGAATTCAATATGAAAACCCGCCAGTTTGTGACGAACGGCTTTGTATTGCCTGAGGCAAAAAGCAATGTTCAATGGAAGGACGATAACACCGTTTATGTGGGAACGGATTTCGGTCCGGGCAGTATGACGGACTCAGGTTACCCGCGTATCACCAAAATCTGGAAGCGGGGCACACCAGTCAGCGAGGCCAAGCTGGTGATGGAAGGCGAACCTACAGACATGTCCGTGTACAGCTATGTGCAGTTGGACGGCGACAACAAACATGTCTTCCATTCCATCCGCACTGGCTTCTATTCCAGCGAAAACTGGTACGAAGATGACAAGGGTGTGAAGACGCGTCTGCCGATGCCGACGGATTCCGAGTTCTGGGGTGTTTTCAAAAACAAACTGTTCTTTGAGCTGAAGTCTGATCTGGGAAATCTTAAAACGGGCAGCATCGTGTTCATGCCATTCGATAAAATCTTCGAAGGCGAAAAGGCTCAAGCGTCCCTGAAGGCGATCTTTGTCCCGACCGACAAAAGATTCATTCAAGGCATGAATCCAACCAAAAACCACATCATGCTGCATGTAACAGACAACGTGCTTTCCAAAATCGAAAAAGTGACCTTCACCAATGAGGACACCTTCAAAACCGAATCCGTGCCATTGGGTGAAAACGGCATGGCCTATGTCACCTCCACGGAAGAGGAAAGTGATCTGTATCTGGCTCAGTACATGGATTTCTTCACTCCGGTATCGACCTACCTGGGTGATGCGAGTGATAGCAAAAACATGCTCAAGCTTTTGAAGAAATCTCCGGATCGTTTCAACAACCAGGGCATGAAGACCCAGCGTTTTGAGGCCATCAGCAAAGATGGAACGAAGATCCCGTACTTTGTGACTTCCAAGGCGGACATCAAGATGGATGGCAAAAATCCGACGCTGCTTTACGGGTATGGCGGATTCCAGTCGCCGATGCAGCCCAGTTATCTGGGCACGGTCGGTAAAGTGTGGCTGGAACAGGGTGGGGTCTATGTGATTTCCAACCTGCGCGGCGGGGGTGAGTTTGGTCCGGCATGGCATCAATCCGTGCTGAAAGAAAACCGCTACAAGGTTTACGAAGACAACATCGCGATTTCAGAAGACCTGATCAAACGCGGTTTCACGTCGCCACAGCATCTGGGTATTTCGGGCCGATCCAACGGGGGTCTGCTGACGGGGGCGACCTTCACGCAGCGTCCGGATCTGTACAATGCGGTGATTGTGGGTGTGCCTTTGCTGGACATGCTTCGCTATCACAAGCTGCTGGCAGGCGCCAGCTGGATGGCCGAATACGGCGATCCGGATGATCCAAAGATGCGTGAAGCCATTCTGAAATACTCGCCGTATCAGCGCCTGAGCAAAGAGGCAAAGTACCCGGAAGTGTTTATCATGACCAGCACCAAGGACGACCGCGTTCACCCGGGCCACGCACGCAAGATGGTGGCACGTATGAAAGAACAGGGGCATCCGGTTTACTATTATGAAAACATGGAAGGCGGCCACGCAGGCAGCGCGAACATCGAACAAGCGATCCTGTGGAACGCTCTCGAGTACACCTATCTTTGGGAAAAGCTGAAGTAGTTTGTCAGCCGGTCAGGGCCTTGTTGGCTTTCTTCAGCCGCAGTGACAGGGTCTTGACCAGAGCTTTTGCCCACGAGGGGCGCGCAAAGATGACATTGTCCAACGAGCCATTCGGAATCGCGATCAGTTCCACTTCCGTGATGGCTTCCACCGTGGCCGATCGGGGTTCGTGATTGAAGTGCCCCATCTCGCCCACGAATTCGCCGGGCAGAATTTCTCCGAACATGATCTTTTCTCCGTCCGGGCCCTCGGAATAGGCGCGCAGACTGCCTTTTTTCACGATGTAGGCGACCTCGGTCATGTCGCCCTCTTTAAACAGCACGTCGCCCGGTTGCAGTTGTTTGAGCTCGTACTGGGCTTGGTTGCTGTCGACTTTCGGGGAAATGATTTTTGAAACACAGTCGACCAGGGCTTTTTCGCGGTCGGGTTCAGTCAGAAACTGAATGCGCCCGGAAGCGACTTCGTGTTTGAAGATGTCGTGGTCGGCGACATAGGACATGATGATGATCGCAATGTCGTCGTTGTTTTTTTCTTTCAGAATTTTGGCGACGATGTCAAAGCCTGAGCCCTTGGGCAGATACTCATCCACCAGCACCGCTTTGGGATGAACGTTGTCCAGCTTGTACTTGGCTTCAAACCACTCAGAGCCATGAAACACAGAGCAGTTTTCAAAGTTTCGATTGAGGGTGTCAGTGCATTTATGGATCCGGGTTTTATCCCCGCTGATAATCAGGAAAGTGTTCTTCTTTTGGTCGTTCCGTCCCATATCAAAAACCTTCCGTTGTTTTACGTGGATTTTTAAGACAATCCACGCTGGGTGACATTGTCTTATTATCAGGCTTTTGAATGGTGGCTTCAATAGACCGGTCTCAATTCAATCGTGGATGTCTTGAACTGAGACCCTTAGCGGACTTAGTGGTGGGTTTCCTCAGGTTTTTGGCGCGGAGCCGGTCCACGCGAGAACTTTTCATACTGCTGTTCCCAGTAGTGCATCTGAGAAGGTGACAGGGAATAATCCATCTTCGCAAGCTTCATCGCCAGCAGGAAGGACTCGTTCATCACAAAGGCTGCCTGACGGCGTTCGCCCTTGCGGCTGTAGCTTTCAATCTTATGCAGGCCCTGCATCAGATACAGAGCTTTGAAGAAGATGGCGATCTCTTGTTTGAAGATACCCATCTCTTCACGCATGAAGTAGGCAAGCTTTGCATCATTGGAAAGGTCGTCATGATTCCAGGGCTCTTCGCCGTACTGGGCTTTCATGAAGGCCATCATAAACCCGGCAAACAATTCGATCGGATCATTCTTGTCGATGCCGGAAAGATTGATACGCGCCAGGTGGATTTCAAAGATTTCCATTTTATGGGCGTCAACAAACACGGAATGCAGGCCCGGCAGAATCTGTTCCAGAATGTGCAGGTCAAACAATTCCATGAAAGCCAGGTGGGGTTCTTTCAGGCGCAGGAACTTCAGCCACTCTTCACGGCGACGCGGAAGAACGGATTTTTTCAGTTCACTGCTGCATTCAGCAATCGCCGCACGCATGGTGGTTTCAATCGAGAAATGCAGTTTGTGAGAAAGACGGATCGCACGCAAAATACGAATCGGATCTTCGATGAAACGCGCCTTCGGGTCACCGATCATGCGCAGGACGCGGTTTTCAATGTCCTGAATGCCGCCGCAATAGTCGATCAGCTTGTGCTGACCCGGATCGTAGAAGACAGCGTTGCAGGTGAAGTCGCGGCGAACGGCGTCTTCTTCCACTGTGCCGAAGTAATTGTCGCCTTCAACAGAGTCATCACCCTGATCAGCCAGTTCTTCCTGGGTCACATTGCGACGGAAAGTTGCAACTTCGAACTGTTGATCGCCCCGCTTAACAAGCACCAGCTTGAAACGACGGCCGATCACGTAAGCGTTTGGAACTTTTTTGCGCACCTGATTGGGGTGAGCGCTGGTGGCGATATCGAAATCTTTCGGATGAATCCCAACAAGCAAATCACGAACGCAACCACCAACAAGATAGGTTTCAAAACCGGCGTCTTGAAGGTTACGGACAATTCTTAATGCGTAGGAGTCGATCCAGTCCTCGTGGAGCTGGGGTTTTTGCTGGGCAGTCATTGAGGCTGAATCTACATCCCTTCGCATCAAAATTCAAACCTGAATAACAAAAGACCGGCAGGACAAGTCTTTGATCTTAAGTCCTTGAAATAATTGAGGGTCTTTTGAATAAATCAACATGACGGCACCCTCGCCCGGGAGTATAAAAGGATATGTCTTACCTCAATAATTTCTATCATCTCTTGTATGGTCCCGAAGACGGGCGCAAATGGGTCTTTGTTCATGGTCTGATGGGCTATGGGCAGAACTGGCGCCGGATCATACAGGGGATTGAGGCGACCGAACGGTGTTTGGCCTATGACCAGCGCGGGCACGGAAGATCCTTCCAGCCGCCCGAGGGTTACAGTCCCGAAGACTATGCGGACGACCTCAAAAAGATTGTGGATGAGTTGGGGTGGGGGAAGTTTGTTCTGGTCGGGCACTCGATGGGGGGCCGTAACGTCCTGAACTTTGCTTCCAGATTCCCCGAGTATGTGTCCCACCTGGTGATCGAAGACATTGGGCCCGAGGCCAATCCCACGGCCCATGAGTATTACGAGTATTTGTTGAATCTGGTTCCCAGCCCTTTTGCCTCCCGAGACGAGGCCAAGCGCTATTTCTTCGAGGACTTTGTCAAAACGGCGAAGACTCGGGAAAACATCCAGGTGATGGCGAACTACTTCTATTCGAATATGGTGGAGCAAGCCAACGGAACTGTGGATTGGCGGTTTTCGAAACAAGGCATTCTGGACTCTGTCCGCCTGGGGCGCACAGACGACCGCTGGGATGAAGTGAAGTCCCTGAAAGTGCCAACCCTGCTGGTTCGCGGAGGAAACTCCAAGGAACTCAGTCAGGAGAACTACGACAAAATGCTGGCTAGCAACCCTATGATTAAGGGCGTCGTAATACCTGGAGCTGGACATTGGGTCCACTCAGATCAACCTCAGGCCTTTTCGGAGGCCGTGAAACTGTTTGTGGGCGGCTTTTAAGCGCCTGCTTTGACATTTGGCTCCCTGCTAAGTAGTTTGGGAGCTTCAGACCGGAGTATAGAAACTTGAAATTCTCAGAATTGAATTTAGATTCCCAATTGTTATCTGCAATCCAGAAGTTGAACTATGATGATTGCACGCCGATCCAGGAACAGGCCATCCCGCCGGTTTTGGACGGTAAAGATGTTGCCGGCCTTGCTCAGACCGGAACAGGTAAAACCGCTGCTTTCGTGATTCCAGTGATGGAACGTATCCTCAGAGCCCGCCCGATCCAGGGTGAGGTGACCGAAGAGCAAAAAGCCCTGATCGAAAAAAGAGCTTACAAAGACTGGAAGCCTCAGAACTTCGTATTGATCCTGGTTCCCACGCGCGAGTTGGCAGAGCAGGTTCAGGACAACATCAACAAACTGAGCGTTGATTCCGGCCTTCGTGGTTTCGCGATTTATGGCGGTACAGGTTACGACAAACAAAAAGAGGCGTTGAAGAACGGTGTTGAATTCATCGTGGCGACTCCGGGACGTTTGATCGATCTGTACAAAGAACATCTGGTGGACCTGAAACAGGTTCGTGCGATCGTCTTCGATGAAGCGGACAGAATGTTTGATATGGGCTTCAAGGACGACATGAAGTACATCCTTCAGCGCGTTCCTCGTGAGCGTCAGTTGCTGGTGTTCAGTGCGACTTTGAACTTTGATGTTTTGAACACCATCTATCAGTTCGGTTCCGAGCCGGTGGAAATCAACATCAGCCGTGACCAGGCCAAAGCGGACAACGTGAAAGACCAGATCTTCCACGTGGGCTCTGATGAAAAGCCTCAGCATCTTCTGTCTTTGCTGAAAGTGCACAATCCAAAACAAGCCATCATCTTCACCAACTTCAAAATGAGCGTCGAGCGCATCGCGAAGTTCCTGGTCGAAAACGGTGTCCCAGCCATGGCGATTTCAAGCCTTCTGACCCAGGCTCAGCGCAACCGCGTGATTGAGCAGTTCAAGGCTGAAAACGACATGAACGTGCTGGTGGCAACGGATGTTGCGGCCCGCGGTCTGGACATCAAAGGCGTGGACATGGTTGTGAACTATGAACTGCCGATGGACTCTGAATCCTATGTTCACCGTATCGGTCGTACCGGCCGTGCGGGCACAACGGGTCAGGCGTTTTCTTTGGTGGGCGACAAGGACATCGAGTCTTTGGGTCGCATTGAAGATTATCTGAAACACAAAATCGAAATCGGCTATCTGGAAAACGACCAGTTGCTGAAAGACTTTAAACCGATGACTTCCAGCTATGACGGTCATTATCCAAAGTCTCTGGACCGTGCGCGTGCGCCTCGTGAAGGTGGACGTGGTGGTGACAGAGGTCCTCGCCGTGAAGGTGACCGTGGTCCTCGTCGCGAGCGCGGTGATCGCGGACCTCGTCAGGATCGCGGTCCTCGTCCAGAGGGTCAGCAGAAATCTGCACAGGGTGCAGGTGCTCAGCAGACTCAAGGTGGCGGTCAGCGTCCGGACAGCCGTCCAAGAAGACAAGAGGGTGGTCCGAAGCGTCCTCACGATGCAAAACGTGGCGAACAAAGACAACCAAGAAACGACCAGGCTCGCAAGCCGCACGGTCAACAACAGCCGCGCCAGGGGGCTTCTGCAAAGAAGCGTGTGCCAATGGCAGCGCAAAAATCCATCGGCCAGAAGGTCGCAGGATTCTTCAAACGTCTGTTCTCTTAATCAGGTATTTCAAATCCCTGAAAAAGCAAAAAGCCTGCTCCGTTATGGAAGCAGGCTTTTTTTATGCCCTGAAAGGGTCTTTGTGTCTTATTTCTTTTTGGAGAGAGCTTTTGCCGTGTCTTGGTTGGAGGCTTCTTTTGCCACGTCCAGAGCAGTCTGGCCTTTTTTGTTTTTTAGTTTTAGATCAGCGCCTTTTTTAATAAGGAAGTCGATGTCTGCAGGAGTGCCGTAGCGAGCCACTGCGAACAAGGCCGTTTCACCCAGAGTGTTGGCCTTGTTGATTAGCGATTTATTTTTCGCCAGAATGGATTCCGCGGTTTTTTTGTTGTTCTGGGCCGCACGCATGAACAGAGTGTCACCCTCGTCGCCCGCCACGATGATGTCCACATTGGCGCCGGCTTTGATTAGCTCTTCAGCCACATCGTAAGCGTCGTTGGTCACCGCGAAGGCCAAAGCGGTTTCGCCGCCGTTGTTTTTAAGTTCCAGATTCACTTTTTTGGAAAGCAGGAATTTGACGATATCCAGATTTCCACCCATCGCTGCATTCATCAGCGGGGTCATGCCGGTTTCGTCCTGAGCGTTCAGATCAATCTTGTTTTTCTGAACCAGGTTTTTCACCTTGGCCAGATCACCTTGTTCCGCCGCTTCATTCAAGGCCTTGCTGGACTTCCCTGACGCCGCGAAAGCTGTTCCATGCAGAAGGCCCGCGAGGAAAAAGATCAGAGCGGCCAGCAGATAGGATTTTTTCATACGTCACCTATTTCTTCTCTGTCGTGATAGTGTTCGCTTTTGTCAGGTAAGAATACTTATCAAACGGCAATGGCAATTGTTCGGTGTACTTGATTGCTTTTGGTCCGCCGTTTTGATTGATCAACTGGCTGACCTTGTTTTTGATCTGTTGAGAAGCCACACCCCAGTCAGAGCGGGACTTGTCATAATCCGTGTGCATCAGAACTGCGAAGTAGATTTCGCCGTTCTTAGTGGATACAGATCCCATCAGAGTTTTGGCTTTGTTGACACTTCCGGTTTTTGCCGTTGTTGAACCAGCCATCACGCCGCCATAGCTGCCCACAGTGGAGGCTTTGTCTTTCGCAGCAACCGCCATCACGTCAGAAAGGTCGTAGCCTTTTGCAGACAGGGATTTATCCAAAGAGTAAAGAACCTTGATCATCATTTCACAAGTGGCTTCATTGTAAACCGGTTTGGCGACAGAACCTTCGTTGTTGCCAGAGCCGTTGTGGAATTCGATATCTGATGTGTCGGCCTGCATTTTACCGGCGATGTAAGCATTGAAAGCCTCAGTGCCACCCAGATTCCAGTACAGATTGTCGGCGATATAGTTGTTGGACTGGTTGTTCATGCGTTTCAGGATTGTTTTCAGTGGCGCAGACATCAAAACCATCGTTGTGGACTTTTCGTTTTTCTGGAACTCAGCTTTTTTCACAAAACTGATCGTGCGCACGTCAATCTTCGGACGATTGGACATTTGCACGCCAATGCGAGCCGCTTTGGTTTTCAGAATAGTGTAATAGCCTGGACTGATAGCCGTCGCAAAAGAGGACGTCAAAGTCGCACGCACGATAGAGGCCTGCTGTTCAACGGTGTCATATTTAGGTGTCGTTCCGCCGATCATCGGCTTTTCTTCCGCCAACCACGCCAACAGGAAGTTTTCATCGAAAGTCAGCTTTTCGATCTTGGTGATTTTCATGCGGTTTAGTTCAGAAATCAGGAAATAGGACATGTTACGCCCAAACAGTGGATCTCGGCTGCCTTCGATATGGATATCGTAAGAACCGTTGGCAGTTGGTGTGACATGCAGTTTGGTTTTGAAGCGATAGTCAGGACCCAGACGGTCTACAGCCCATAAGGTGGTTACAACCTTGGAGATTGAAGCCAAAGGGAACTTGTCGTCTTTGTTGTCATCGCCTTGGATCTGCTGGGTTTTTGAATTGGCGGCCATATGGCACATGGAATTCAAGTAAACTTTCGCAGAAGCGGCGGAACTGACTAGAAGCGTACCAACAGTAACGTGCAGAATTTTTTTGGCCAAAGCTGGAATCATCACTACCTCTCCTTTGAGACACTGGCTGTATTTCATGATTTGTACCACCTTGAGATGGCTTTAAATGGTTTGGAGACCATGAAGCTGTTCAGGTCTTTGTCAGGGGTGCCGCAAATTGACGGCCCGAACGGGGGAGGATACAGTCGGGGGCATGATTCAGGCCTTTGTTATCCTATTAGTGTTCCAGCTGCTCGGGGAAGCCGTGGTGGCCCTGTTTAAGCTCTTTATCCCGGGCCCGGTTCTGGGCATGGTCTTCTTCTTTATAGCCCTGCTGGTGCGCCCTTCATTAAAGGACAAGGTCGAAATCCTGAGCCGGTCCATTACCGCCCATCTGGCCCTTTTCTTTGTTCCGGCAGGCGTCGGGGTCATTGAATACTTCGACCTTTTCGGCAAATACGGTGTGGGCATGGTGGTGACGGTGCTGATCAGCACGGTTGTCACTTTGGGTATGACCGCCTTCGTGTTTCATCAACTGATGAAAGTCGGCACCAAGGGGGCCCCATGATCGAATTGGGGGCCCTGATCATGACCCTGGGGTTTTATCTGGCCTCCCGACGCATCAGTGCGTGGGGAAAGGACAATCCTTTGTTAAGTCCGCCGGTTATTTCCATGTTTGCGATCATCGCGGTTTTGCTGATTGCTAAAATTCCCTATCGTGAATACTTCCAGGCGGTCCGACCGATTCATTTCATGCTGGGTCCGGCAACGGTGGCTTTGGCTTTGCCACTATATAATCAACTGGATCGTTTGCGCCGGGTGCTGGTGCCTTTGATGGTGGCTTTGGTGATTGGCTCGGCCGTGGGAATTTTAAGCGCGGTGTTTATCGGGGCCTTTATGGGGCTTCCGCATGAAGTGCTGTTGTCGCTGACACCGAAATCTGTAACGACTCCGATTGCCATGGGCATCGCCGAAAAAATCGGGGGAGCTCCTTCTTTGGCGACAGTCTTTGTGATGATCACCGGGATTGTGGGTGCTTTGGTGGCGACCACCGTGATGAAACTGGTGCGGGTGAAAGATCCGGTCGTGAAGGGGTTTGCGATGGGACTTGCGGCCCATGGACTGGGAACAGTCCGGGCCTTTCAGATCGGCGAGATGGCCGGAGCCTTTGCGGGGCTGGCGATGGCGCTCAACGGTTTGATGACCGCCATCATTGTGCCTTTGATACTTTCTTTGATTCCTTAGATGCTTTTCACCAGATCGGCAAAGCCCTGAACCCACTTCGGGTTGTCGTTCACGCAAGGGACCAGATAATACTGGTCACCGCCGTGTTCGTGGAAGGTCTCTTGCCCGCCGATGCCGATTTCTTCCAGGGTCTCAATACAATCAGCCACAAAAGACGGGCAGATCACGGCGATATTCTTTTTGCCGGTTTTGGCCAGCACTTCCAGGCTGTGATCTGTTGCTGGTTTCAGCCATTCTGCACGCCCCAGACGGGACTGGAAGGCGACACTCCAGTGACTTGGAGCCAGATTGAGAGATTCAGCAATCGCCGTCGCAGTGGCAAAGCACTGGGCACGATAGCAGTTCTTGGCGCAGGCGTTTTTCTCAAAACAGCAGTCTTCGGTGGTCAGGCAGCCAGGGATCTTGCGCACGTGGCTTTCAGGCAGACCGTGGAATGAAAACAGATAGTGATCGACTTCTTTGTCCTGCAGGGTTTCTTCGACCAGCTTCACAGAGGTCCCGACGAAAGAGGCGTCGTCAAAGAATGCAGGCAGGCGGCGAAGCGGTGCGGTCAGGTGAAGTTTCTTCGCCATGCGCTCGGCCAGCTTGAATGAGCTGCCATTGGTGGCTTCGGCATACTGCGGGAACATCGGGGCCACCAGAATCTCGTCGACACCGGCTTGTTGCAGGTCTTTAAGGGCGGACTCTACGGAAGGCTCGCTGTACTGCAAGCCGACTTTGACCACGAACTGGTCTTTCAATTCTTCCTGTAAAAGCGCGGCAAATCGGCGGGTGTAAACCGCGATCGGAGAGCCTTCTTTCATCCAGACTTTTTTGTAGTTTTCCGCTGAAAACGGCGCGCGGCGGGGAACAATCAAAAGATTAACCAGCGGCCAGCGCAAAACATAGGGAAGAGTGATGACATCTTCATCCATCAGGAATTCACTGAGGTACTTTTTCACATCGTTGACTTGATAGGACTTCGGGCTGCCAATATTGATCAGCAACAGACCTTTTTTACCCATGTTCACTCGCAATCTTTTCGGCGATCCAATCGCTGCGTTCCAGAATTTTGCTTAATCCAATACCGCTTAGATAATTTCCATGCAGATAGAAGCCTGCTGGCTCGGGCACTTCCGCCAGGTCCGCCAGGGCGTTTTCCAGATTAAGATCATAAAATGGCAAAGCCTTTTTCCAGCGGTTGATACGGTAATCCAGCAGGGTGTCTTTCTGGCCCAGAATGCGGAAGCGTTCGTCGGCCAGCAGTTTCAGAATTTCGTTGTCAGGAAGATCCAGTAACGCCTCTTCCTGCTGACCGCCCAGAATCCATGTTTCATTGTAGGTTTTGTCGCGGTCCTTGAAGATATAGGAATTCATCAGAACCCCCAGGGCCTTCAGATCAAATCCGCGTGGTATCAGGCAGCCAAAACCTTTGAATTCTTCCTGAGCCTTGGTGAAGAACAAGGTCACACTCATCAGTGAAGACATCTGAATTTTGGAAAGAACTTTGGAAAATTCAGGATGTTTTTCCGCCAGCAGCACGCTTGCGGCCTTTGCAGAGGTCGCAAGAACCACCGGCCCTTCAAGAGAGGCCAGGTTCACATTGGAATTCAGGTGAATCTTTACACCCAATTCCTGCAGTCGGGTTTGCAGATGGTCCACCAGGTCCTGCATTCCGCCGGGGCCGGTCAGAAGACCTTTGTATTTGCTGCGCTTGGCACCGGAAAAGAGCGGACCCAGAATCAAACTGGCGCTAAGATGGGTGATCTCATTGCCGTAAATTCCCTGCATCGCAGGGCCCAGCAGAAATCTTGTCGGAGCTTTGCCGATTCTGCGCTCGCCCCAGTTCAGAAGGGTTTCTCCGGCCTGAGGGCGCAGGACTTTTTTTCCGCCGATCAAAACACGGGGAAGCACACGGCCGATCAGGGTCAGTGTCTCCAGGAAGGTCAGCGGCCATGCCTTCGGTGAATTGCGGAAAAGGAAACGTTTTTTAGAGGACTCCAGGGGAAAACTGGGAGTCAGCCCCAGTTCGCTGAAAAGGCCTTCGGCTTTTTCGGTGCGAATCAGGGCGTTGGCGGCACGTTCGGCGATGCCATAAGGTGTCTGGTCAGTACCCAGCAATCCCCCGACACGGTCCGAGGATTCATAAAGTTCTACCTGAAAGCCTTTTTGGGCGAGCCTCAGGGACACTGTCAGTCCCGCAAAGCCCGCGCCGATTACATGCACTGTTTTCATATGGATTGAGAGAAGATTTTGGTCTGTGGTTGTTTGGTTTTCAAGCGCTCATCGAAAAATGCACAGGCATTTCTCAGGAATGGGCGTCCGGCTTCGTTCACCATCAGCTTGTGGTCCTTGATCTCAACCAGTTCGTCCTTGATCATTTCAGCCAGGAATTCCTTGGATTGGTTTTCCTGCGCCTCACTGACGAATGGCACTTCAAAGTTCGTCATCAGATTCAAGATCTGCTCACGACGGACTTTGTCTTCCTCAGTCAAAATGTGCCCGCGCAAAGTTGGCAGGCGGCCTTCGTTCAAAGCCGCTTCATAAAGCGGAAGAACTTTTTCGTTTTGATGGAAGCTGTAAGGAGTTTCAGAGATCGAAGACACACCCATGCCCAGCAATACATCCGTGCGCTGATCGGTGTAACCCATAAAGTTTCTGTGCAGGCGTTTTTCATTCATCGCAATGCAAAGGTTGTCGGTTGGAAGGGCAAAATGATCCATGCCCACTTCCACGTAACCACCTTCGATCAGGATGCCACGGGCGATTTCATACAGTCTGCGTTTTTCAGAAGCCTTTGGCAGGTCCTCGTCCTTAAACAGACGCTGCGCCGGCTTGATCCAAGGAACCAGGGCAAAGCTGTACAAAGCAATACGATCCGGGCGCAAAGCCACGGTTGCCTTTGCCGTTTCTGTGATGGATTCCGGGGTCTGGCGAGCCAATCCATAGATCAAGTCAAAGTTCACGGATGTATAACCCATGTCGCGCGCGTCCTGAGTCAGCTTCTGGGTGATTTCCAAAGGCTGAATACGGTTTACCAGACGCTGCACTTCGGGATGGAAATCCTGAACACCCATGCTGACACGGTTGAAGCCCAGCTCTCGCAAAGCTTTCAACTGAGCCGCATTGGTGCGGCGAGGATCCACTTCGATGGAACCTTCAAAATCATGGGTATCGATTTTTACGCGGGAAAGAATCGGTTTCAGCAACTGGGTCAAAGCCTCCGCCGACAGGAACGTCGGTGTGCCGCCACCCAAGTGGATGTGTTTCAGCGGTTTTTCCAAAAGCTCGGGAACCTGATCCAGATACAGCTGCCATTCTTTCAAAACCATATCCACGTACGGTGTTTCACGCTTGTGGTCTTTGGTGATGATGTTGTTGCAACCGCAGAAAGTACAAAGACTTTCGCAGAAAGGAATATGCAGGTACAGGGACCAGCCGCCAGTGCCTTCTTTCAAAGTGGCGCGCAGATGCTGCACCCACTGATCCGTGGTGGGATTGGTTTCCCAGTAAGGCACGGTCGGATAGGAAGTGTAACGGGGAACCGGTACGTCGTATTTAGCCAGCAGATCTTTCATCATGACAGCACCTCACGGACAGTATCTACGAACAGTTTTACATTCTTTTCAGGAGTTTTCGGCAAAACACCATGGCCCAGGCCGCTGACCCAGCCGGCGCGCTGTTCTTTGCTCATGTTCTTCATTGGCGCAAGGTAGGTGTGCATCGCCTTTTTGAAGTCAGCCTCATCCATGAACAGCAAGCTTTGGTCGAAGTTGCCCTGAACGAAGCCTTTGTTCTGGATGTTGAAGCAATCCGGAAGATAATTTCTGTGGTCGAAGCCCTGACCTGCCCATGGCAGTGCCTTGAAGGCGTCATTGAAGAACACCGCCTGGGTGCCTTTGGAATAGTAACCGATCTTGCCCGGATAGTCCTGAGACAGACGGGCCAATACCGGCTGGATCCATTCCTGGAAGAACAGAGGTGAAACTTCGCCGGCAGCGGTGTCGAAGATCATCACGATCTCAACGCCACCTTCCAGTTGCAGGCGGATGTTTTCTTTGAGCAGCGGGTACATCTTTTCCAGGAACTGCGGGAACATCGGAGCCAGTTTCTTGGACTGGATCAAAGAACCTGCGTGGGATCCTTCCACTGCGTAAACGAACAAGGTCCAAGGACCGCCCACAAAGCCAATCAGACTTTTATTGGAAGGCAGAACCGCGCGAGTCGCTTGCACGGCTTCTTTCTGGAAGTGCATAAACTTAACTGCTTCTTCCACACCACCCAACGTGCCGATGGTTTCCGGAGTCAGTTTGAAACCCAGTTGCGGGCCGTGATCGGTGTATTCCAAGCCCATGCCCAGAGCTTCCAGCGGATACAAAATATCGCTGAAAAGGATGGAAACGTCGAAATCAAATTCGGCTACCGGGCCACGGGCGACTTCCGCCGCCAGCTCCGCGCGTTTGCAAAGCTGGTCAAAAGAATGATTGGCGCGCATGCCCTGATAGTGTTTGTGATAGCGGCCCGCCTGGCGCATGAACCAGATGGGTGGAACAGCCTGAGGAGTTCTTTTAAGTGCGTTGTGGAATAAAGTGTTCATGTTGCCTCCTCAGTGGACCATTGATAACCGACGCCGCGAACAGAACGGATGTGTTTTTCTCCGTCATCGCCCAAAAGCTGGCGCAGGCGTACGATAATGTTGTCGATAGTGCGATGGCTGGGATTTTTATCAACGCCCCAGATTTCGTTCATAATTTCATCACGGCTTAGCACCCGTGGTGATTTTTCAATCAAAAGCTGCAGGATCTTCAGATCCGTCACCGGCGGGTACTCAATCTGACCGGTTTTCTTCGTCACGGACATCTGCGTGAAGTTCACCACGCAGGATTCCAGTTGCAGTTCGCGGGTCGGGGCATGGGCATCCAGCACATGCTTTACGCGAATCAAAAGCTCTTTCAAATGGAAAGGCTTGGGGATGTATTCTTCTGCGCCCAACTCAAATCCCTGCAGACGGGATTCCGCATCGGCTTGTGCCGTCAGGAACAGGAACAGGATGGGAGCGGTGGCTTTTAGTTTTGCCGCAAGCTCAAAACCGCTGCCATCAGGCAGGCCCACGTCCAGAATTGCCAGGTCATAGTCCTTGGTTTTTGAAAACAGGGACCAGGCCTCGCTCAAGGATTTTGCCCAGGAAACTTCATAGTCCCTTTGCAGGCGTGCATTCAGGGTTTCACCCAAAGAGATGTCATCTTCAACCAGAAGGATTTTTCTCATGGCAAAGTCCCTTCAAGTTCAATATGGGATTTGAAGCCTTCGTTTTCCTTCGATTCAAACCAGATGTCGCCGTTCATCTTTTCCAGAAGACGTTTTGTCAGCAGCAAACCTATGCCGTTGCTGCGCACATCCTGGGACATCAGAATCTCGGAGCCTAGTTTTTTTAGAATACCCTTAAAGCCCAGACCGTCATCCTGGATCACCAGTTCGATGTGGCCCTCGCCGTGGGGGCGCACGCGGATTTTCACCGTGGTGGCTTTGCCGTGCAAGACTGAATTCTGCAGAAGATTGCGCAGAACACTTAATAGCGCGCGACGGTCGCCAAGGATTTTGGCTTCGCGTTCAAGCTCCACAGTAAGTTCGGAAAACTCACTGCGCAGACTGGACAGAAGATCACTTAAAGACACCTGTTCTTTCAACAGCTGACCGGCCTCAAGGTTGGCCAGCAGCAGGGAATTTTCAAGTTGCAGATCCAGACGCTGAATGTCCTGGATCAGGCGTTTCATCACCGGATGCGATGTTGTGTTCAAATCCTCTTCCAGCACTTCGGCCTGCAGGCGCAGACGGGCGATAGAGGTTTTGATGTCATGGCTGAACGTTGAAAAGAAGAAGCGCAGGCGCTGGTGGCGCTTTTGATCGCGGTAGGTGAAGATCACCAAAGCAATCCCGCCAAACAGGATCGCCGCCAGCAGGATCGAACCTTCCCACGCAAACATGCGGTGAGAGGTTCTCATCTGTTCAAGTGAAGCGTTTTCAGGGCTGAGTTTCAGCAGGAAGTAAACCCACCACCAACCCACCAGCGAGAAGGTAAAGGCGAACCACAGGATCGCCAATGCCGTCTTGATATGGGGTTTGAGGAAGGATTTAGTCATTTACTCCGCCGCATCCACGATAATTTGTGCCGCCTGCTCCAAAAGCTCATCAGAGTGAGCCAAAGAAACGAAACCAACTTCGTAAGCGTTTGGCGCCAGATAAACACCTTTATCCAGGGCTTTCAGGAACAGATTCTTGAAGTTGCCACCTTGGTTTGCCGGGATATGGTCGATGGAACGGATCGGACTTGCCGTCGGGCCGTGGATCCAGAACAAGGAAGCCACCTGGCTGATCTCAAGGTTTACGCCTTTTTTTACGAAACCGGCTTTGATGGCGTCAGTGAATTTTTTGGTTCTTTGTTCAAGTACGTTCCAGCCATCCACACGCTGCATTTTCTTAAGCGTCGTCAGACCCGCACGCATACCGATCGGATTCGCGCTCAAAGTTCCGGCCTGATAGACGTCACCACTTGGGGCCACCATGTTCATCAGTTCGGCTTTGCCGCCGTAGCAACCCACAGGGAAGCCGCCACCGATGATTTTACCGTAGGTCACAAGGTCCGGGCGGATGCCCGTTTTTTCAACCATGCCACCCAAGCCCACGCGGAAGCCCGAGATCACTTCATCAAAGATCAGCAAGCTGCCGTTCTTTTCGCAAAGTTCAGCCACTTTCTTCAGGAACTCAGGACGCTGAACCAAAAGACCATAGTTGGCTGGAAGTGGTTCAATGATCACAGCGGCAATGTCTTTGCCTTGAGCGGCAAACACTTCAGCCAATTTCGCTTCGTCGTCCAATGGAGCCACAACAGTGTGAGCCGCCACTTCCGCCGGGATGCCCGCGCTGGAAGAAGCCGCTGTTCCCGCCAGACCGCTGCCGGCTTTGACCAGCAGGTTGTCGACGTGGCCGTGATAGCAGCCTTCAAATTTCAGAATTTTAGTGCGACCTGTTGCCGCACGCGCCACACGCAAAGCACTCATCACGGCTTCAGTGCCGGAAGATACAAAGCGCAGTTTTTCCATGAACGGCAAAGTGCTGGTGATCCATTCCGCCAGCTCCAGGGAATAGATTTCAGTGGCACCGAAAGTCCAAGCCGTGTCCACCATGCGGTGAACTTCTTCCTTCACTTCCGCATCCAGGTGACCCAGGATCAGCGGGCCAAAGCTTTGGCAGAAGTCGATGTATTTTTTGTCTTCAACGGAAGTCAGGTAAGCACCTTCGGCTTTTTTGAAGAAGACCGGAGCGCGGTCAAGACCCTTGAACGAACGAACCGGGGAGTGAACTCCACCCGGAGCGACTTTCAGGGCGCGTTGGAAAAGTTCTTCAGAAGTTACTTTGTGCATTGTTTTCTCCAGTCTTCCTGATCCAAAAAGACATGCAGTCGTTTGGGATCGTAATTCTTGTTTTCTTCCAGATAGGATCGGATCACTTTGTGGGTGTTGCCCGGTCCGGAGGCGTGGTGCTGGGATAAAATTCCCGGCTCTTGTTCGGCCGCTTTCAGGAACTGACTGCCGCTGCTCCAGAAGTAAAACTTCTTGCCCGACAGATTCTGGTATTCCTGTTGCGCTTTCAGCGTATAGGTCGGTACCAGAGTCATGTTTTCCTGATCAGAAGCGTAACCGTCCTCGTGGCTCAGTTTGGCCCAAGCCAGTTTCTTGCCGGCCAGGATATCCATAAGGGCTTCTTCCTGTTCGCCCAGGCTTTCCGCACATCCGTGCACCCATATACCTTTTTGAGAGAGGTTTTTCCACGTTTTTAGGCCCGCTGTCCATACAAAATCAGACCACTTCAGGTCCGCCGGCCAAGCCTCGCTGCGGGCGACAAACAGTCCGTTGGTGCCAGCTGGAATCTGATAGCTTTTAAGGGCCTCACGCTCGGCCGTCACTTCAGAAGACCACAGGTCCTGTGCAGCAAATTGTGGCGCTGGATTGTTCAGTTTCAGCTCGCGTTTGTCCAGAACCTGGCCTGCGTCAGTCAACCCTTTTAGCAGGGTGATTTGACCATAAGGGCGGGCCAGCACGGCAACGCCGATTTTCTGGTGGCAGCCGCCGCCGAAGCTGGAAAGAACATCACGCTCTTTTTGGGAGCAATGGAAGGTGTCAGCATGGTGGATGGACTGCAAAAGATCCTGCAGGTCCTGACGGGACTTCAGGACTTCCACCGCCAAGGCCCCTTGGGCTGCGGCATTGGGATTCACACTCAGTGGCAGAACCACCCAGTTCAGTTCGTTGAAATACTGGCGCAGCTGCTGCTGGCCTTCCAGGAATTCCGGCAAGGTCGCAGAGAACAAACGGTCAAAGGCGGCTTTGGCCACGATCAGGCCGTCGGTTTCCGGGGACTCAATCAGCTTGCGCACGCGAGTCAGCATGTTTCCGCGCACACTTTCAAATTTTACGTCCTGCAAACCAAACGGCAGGTGTTCTTTGAAGAACCCTGTCAGGTTGTATTCGCGGCGTGGGGACGAGCTGAACACTTTCAGTGTTTTGCTGGTCTTGATTTTGTCGAAATGGGACTTTTTCACCAGCAGCAGGTCGCGCTGATCCGCACGCGGCAATGTCGCGGCAATCACTGTTTCGGATTTGTGCTCTGTTGGCAGGTCTTTCCAGGAGTGCACGACCAGATCGGTTTCATCACGCAAAAGCTCGCCGAAGAAGTCCTCGGTGAAGACGCCTTTTTCCGGAATCTTCCAAAGAGGATCGGTCAGGTTCTTATCACCCAGGGATTCGCGAAAACGGTAGTCGATTTCGATCTGTGGATTTTTTTCTTTCAGAGCGTCTCCGACCATGTAGGCCTGGAGACGGGCCAGATCACTTTTCCTTGCGGAAATTCTTAAGCGCATATGTCGTCCCAACCAAGTGGGCGAAGCTCTGTCCTTTGTGTGAAGGCCAATGCGCGCTCAAGCAGAGCGGCTTTCAAAGCCTCCAGTTTGGTGGTGGTGTCTTTTTTGGTTTCCTCGATCTCAGCAAAGAATTTGTTAAGACCCATGAAACCCACATGAGAGAATTGCGATGCAACGATGTCCGAAAGGGCGTTCGCTTCCCCGCGCAGGTCATAGACCGCGTGAGGGCGAGTGTCTTGTTTGTTCATCAGCTCCACAATGCGCTCATCAGTAAGTGGTGCAGCAATCACCAAAGCTTCGCCGTGAATAAAAGCATCATTGTAAGTGGAAATGGTAAGATTGTCGTATTTATCGGCGAAGGCCTGCATTTTTGCAGGTTCACGGCAGATCACCTGAACGGACTTTTTCAAAGCCAGCCACGGAAGGATTTCCTGAGCCAGATGGCCAGAACCGCAGATGGTGACAGAGTCCATGTCTTTTGTGTAGCGACGCAAAAGACTGCCGTAGCTTTGGGATCCCAGGCCCACAAGATGCTGGGCGCGCGTTTTCTTCACTTCCGCCATGATGAAGTTCAGCCATTTCTGGTGATCTCCGAACAAGGGGTCCTGAATTTGTTTGCGGGAATCGACGAAAAGTTTGAACTGACCGAAGACTTCAGTCTCGCCCACGATCGGGGAGTGAAGGCCGCACAGAATCTCAAGCAAAAGACTCAGTGCCTTTTCGCCACGAAGAACAGTGTCTTCCGGTTCAATCACATCCGCATAGTTGCCCAGTTCCATTTCTGTGCAGAAAAGGATCTTGCGCAGACACGTCTTGAAGATCGCGGCGTCTTGCAGAGCTGCGAATTCTTCAGAGAAGTTTCTATTGGATTTTCTGTGAACGAGAAGTATATCTTCCATGTAGGATTAGGTTTATCACTAACCTTTCATTAAAGTGTCATCGAAATGTCATGGCTCATGCAAAAGTCTGCCTGTTATTTAAGCAGATGACCCAATTTAAGACCCCAGGGTGGAGGCCGATTATGAAACTCACTCAAAGACCGAGAAGAAATCGTACGACAGAAGCTTTGCGCCAAATGGTGGCTGAAACAGAGCTGCGTGCATCGCAGCTGGTTTTACCGCTGTTTTTGGTGGATGGAAAGGACCAACAGCAGGCCATTTCCACAATGCCGGGGATCTATCGCCTGAGCCCGGACCTGACCTTGAAACTGATCGAAAAAGCCGTGGCATTGGGGGTCAAGTCCTTCGACCTTTTCCCAGCCCTGCCAGAGTCCAAAAAAGACAAGTACGGAACTGAATCTTTGAATCCGAATGGCTTAATGCCCACGACTCTCAAAATGATTCGCGACAAGTTCCCGGACGTGACTTTAATCACCGACGTGGCTTTGGATCCGTATTCCTCTGACGGTCATGATGGTGTGGTGGAAAACGGCAAAATCCTGAATGACGAAACCGTTGAGCTGCTGGCGAAGATGTCCTTGGTTCATGCGCGCGCCGGGGCTGATATCGTGTCCCCGTCGGACATGATGGATGGCCGGGTGGGGGCGATTCGTGAAGCTTTGGACAACGAGGGTTTCACCAACACGGGGATTCTTTCTTACTCGGTGAAATACGCGTCCTGCTTCTATGGCCCGTTCCGTGAGGCGTTGGATTCGGCGCCAAAATTCGGCGATAAAAAAACCTACCAGATGGATTATCGTAACACGCGTGAGGCTTTGCGTGAGATTGACCTGGATGTGGCCGAGGGTGCCGACATGGTCATGGTGAAGCCTGCTTTGAGTTATCTGGATGTGATCGCGAAAGTGAAAGCCCACACCAACTTGCCAGTGGCGGCTTACAATGTCAGTGGTGAATACAGTTTGATCAAGGCCGGTCACAAGGCCGGCATCATGGATGAAACCCGCGGTATGGTGGAAACTCTTTATTCCATCCGCCGGGCGGGTGCAGATGTGATCTTTACGTACTTCGCCCTGGATATGGCCCAGTGGCTTCGCGATAATCGCAATTAAAAAACAAATGCCGGCGACAGAACTGTTGCCGGCATTTTCTTTTCAGTCGTTTATTTGCTGCAAGGTTTTAGCACGATTTCGACTGTCGCCTGTCTGTCAGTTTCGATCTGCGCAAACAATATAATTTTGCCCAAATTGTCCCAGGCTCTGAAATCAACCAGTGTAAAGCCTGTTCTGTTCTTGATTGTTTTCTGGATGATCTGTTCTGCTTCTTCCGGAGTTCCCGTGTAGCAGATTTTATCGGTGAAAAGAAAATTGGCGGGAATCTTTGTCGCCTTGTCGATGATGGTGATTTCGTTGTAGGCGCTGACGATAATAACGGCCTTTTGTTTGGCCTGTGCCGTAGCAGAGAACATCAGGGACAGGGCCGCTAGAACGATAAACTTGCGCATAAAAGCTCCTTTGTTTTTTGTGTCGAAACAAGGGATTGCGCGGAATATGCCAGAATAGAAAGCAAATACATTGGCTCCTGGGGTGTGGCGCCTGTTTAGGCCACAACGGGGGTGACATCTTTCGGTTGCGAGCGTTGCTTGTGCAACACTCGCAACATTTTCTTTTTCCAGATGGAATATAGCCCTGGCGGGGGTTCAAGAGGCGCCCTCGGCAGTCCGAATTGTAAAACATGAAGAACTTTCTACTTCGTTCAAGAACTCTGGGCGTTTTTGTTTTCTTGTTTTTCGGAGCTCTGCCAGTGGCGGTGGCCAGTCCTTTGAGTCTGACCTATCAAGGGCGGATTCTGACCTCTGACGGCGTGCCTTTAGAGCATAACAACGTGAAGTTTTTGTTTGAGATCGCCAATCCCACGGGCACTTGTGTGATCTATCGGGAGCTGGTTGAAGGCATTAACATGGCCAACTCCCTGGGAGTCTTTGATGTTCCCATCGGGCTCGGCGGCCGTCAGTATCCAGCCGATCCCCTTTACAAACTTTCAGATGCATTTGTGAATTCAGTCATCCATTCCTGTGCCGGGGGCGCGACTTACACGGCTTTGGACGGCGATGTGCGTGTGCTAAAGGTGCAGTTCTATGATGGGACGGCCTGGAGGCAGATCAGTCCTTCGAACGTGATTCGGTCCGTTCCTTTTTCTTTGACGGCCCATTCCGCCTCGAAATTGGGATCGTTGGGACCCAATGACTTTGTTCAGAAAAACAATGTACCCGCGGCGGGGTGCCTGGCCGGGCAGGTTATCACCTTTGATGGCAGCAACTTTAGCTGTGTGATGGATGCCGCCGGGGCAGGCGGAATTTCAGATGTACAGGCCGGGACAGGCATCAGTGTTTCGGGCACGACCATTAAAACCGTGTCGGTGGCCTTTGGTTCGTCTGCAGGAACAGTGGCGCAGGGGAATGATCTTCGTTTCAGTGATGCGCGTGCGCCCGCTGGAGCGGCGGGTGGGGACTTGAGTGGAAACTACCCTCATCCGCTGGTGAGCAAAATTCAAACGACTCCGGTCAGCGCCACAGCGCCCTCTTCCGCCGGTCAGGTTCTGCGCTTTGATGGCGGGACTCAGTATGTTCCGTCCTTTCTTAATGTGGCGGATCTTCGCACCGCCACAGCGGCGGCTCAGTTCCCTGCAGTCTCCTGTACTGCGGCTCAGACGCTTTCGTACAGCTCGGTGACGGACCAGTTTTCGTGTGTGAACATCTCTCTGAGTGCCGTTGTCAGTCCCGGGGCCAGTGGCCAAGTTCTGACTTCGAATGGCACAGCGTGGGTCAGTCAGGCTCCGCCAGCAGGGAACACTGTTTCCTGGGTTGAAAAAACCAGCAACTATACCGCCAGCGGTGGTGATCATATTTTTGCCAACACCAGTGGCGGACCTTTTACGATCACACTTCCGGCAAATCCCAGCGCCAATGATGTTGTGCGGATTGTGGACAACAGTCAGAGTTTCAACCTGAATGCCCTGACCATCAATCCCAACGGGAATCGCTTTTCCGGAGGGGCGGCGAAGGACTGGATTCAGTCAGAGCAAGGGCGCTCTTTGACTCTTACATATCAAAATCCCACCTATGGCTGGGTGGTGACCCAGATTGACAGTGTCACTGTGCCGCCGCTTTATACGAGCTGGAATCCCCTGGACAAGGCCTCTGCACTGGTACTTTCCAACAGTTTTAGAGATGTCACCAGCACAGGGGGTTCTTGGAATTCGGTTCGCGGCAACAGCAGCAAGGCGAGTGGCAAGTGGTACTTTGAATGCAAGGTGGTTCAGGTCAAAAGTGGAACCCCCGAGGCCATGGTGGGGGTGGCCAGCAGTGCTGCGACATTGGCGGGGGCCTATATCGGAAGTTCGGTCGCTGGGCGCGGGTATCAGGTTCAGGGCGGTTTTACTTACGGCGCCACTTACACCGGCTCCAAACCTGCTCTGACTGCGGGCGATGTCATGGGGATCGCGGCCGACTTTGCCGCCGGCACGTTGTCGTACTATAAGAACGGCGTTTATCAAGGGCAGTTTTCATCTTTGCCGGCGGGAGATGTCTTCCCGGCGGCCAGTATTGCCAACGATACGGTCACAAAAATTCAGTTGCTGACGGGAGCCAGTCAGCTGGTTTATGGACCGCCCGCAGGATTTACGGCCTGGGATTAAAAGCCCCCGGCCGATTTATGCAGAAGTTCGACTTCGTTCAGAGGTGTGCTGATGTTGCACGCGAGATAAAGGTCCACACTTGCGATGTGAACGACTTTGACGTAGTCAAAAAACTCGGTGCCCTTTTGTTTTTCAAACTCGATGTAAACCGGATCATCAATCCACAGCTGGATTCTTTGTCCCTCGAGTTTGTCTTTGTTGAGCCAGTTTGTGACGACAGACTCTGTTTTGAATCCCTGACGTTTCAACTCGCTTAACGAGGCATCACCTTCCAAACCACCAATCACATATTGCCGGGCTTCTTCCAGTTTGTTAATTGAGGCCGCAGGTGTTCCTCTCTTAGCAAACAGAGCCCATTCCACGGTGACCAGAGGACCGATCCAGTGAAACAAGGCCTCCCGGTCCACTGTTCGCGCTGTGGAGTAAACACAGTGGCGGGCACCGCTCAAAGCCCGGTTGTAGGCCCGCAGCCAGGGATACAATCTGATCTCGTATTGGAAACCGGACGTCTCCATGATCTTTCTGACTTTGTTGGTGGCCAAGCCGACGATGGATTTGTTTTTGTCGTAGTGATTGTAAGGGGGATAGTCTTCCGTGCTGATTTGATAATGGCTTACTGCTGGGGCGGACTCTGCCACAGTCATGGAAAACAGGACCAGAAAGAAAGCCAGCGAAATTTTCATCAGGATCTCCCGTCCCTTACTTTATCATTTCTTGACAGGCATTCACGCTGTCCTTCGACACTGGACGGAAGAAAAAAAAGCCAAGAGGTCGTGAAGACGTCTTGGCTTTAGATCAAATCAAAATTTGAATTTTATTGGAAATAGTGACGGTAATAGATCGTGAAAGTGGGATCGATTTTGCCGGTTTCAACGTTGCGACCGTTGTAGGTCTGATAGTTGTGCAAAGTTCCGTGAGATTGTTCCAGTCGGAAACCAATGCGCCAGTTCTTTTTACCCGTGGACAGATCCACGTAACCTGAGCCCAGATAACCATTCTGGAAACCTTTGGAGTTGTGACCGATCTCTGCTCTGTAAGTCAGCGTTTTTGGGCCGGCCTGACACCACAAAACCCCACCCACGTTGGCAGCCACGTAGCTGGCCCCATCGATGGTGGAACCATGGCCGCCCAGTTCGGTGAACGCACGGGCACGGCAGGTGTTTTTGGTGTTCACGTACTCTTTGGCGATACCAACATAAAGACCCATAATCAGGCCATCACGGGTTTTCTGACCGTCGCTGACGTAGGTAGGTGTCTTCGTCTGACCTGGTTTCAGGTTGTTCACCATCTGGTGGAATTTGTCCTGCTGGGTCGCCGCGGTCAGAACGTTGCCGCGGGAATCAGACTGCAGCTGCTGCCAGCCAGCTTCGGCTTTCCAGTAGAAAGTTTCCGAGCGTGCGTTGTCGATATTGTCGATTACGAACTTTAGAACGTTTTCGTTGGTGAAGTGCTGGTCGATGCCACGGCCACCGTCAGGAAGTTGTTTGGCAGTGCCTTCGATTTCGCGAGTGTACAAATCAGAGGTCGCATCAAACTGCAGGTAATGACCCGTCGGCAGGAAGCCACCGATGGAAAGTTTTGATCCATGAGTGTAACCGTTGTCATCAGTGTCAGCGCCCACCGCAATTGGATTCAGCAGGTTGTAGTCGTTGGTGACGGCAAGATAAACGCTGATGCCACGCGGGCGTTCAAAGTCTTCACCTGGAAGGAATTGTCTGAACATTTCAGGAACATCGCGGGCGTCTTTGAATCGGATGTGGATCACACCACCCAGTTTTTCCGGGCGAGCGGCGTTGTTGTAAGAATATTTATGACTGAAGATATCAGGCTGCGTGTTCTCGGAGTACAGATCCTGGAACTTCCAGAATTCTTCAGCATGGGCCACTGAAGAAAGACCAAGAACGGAAGAAAGAACCAACGAGCCCCATCTTTTTGAAATCATGAATCCACCTTGCGAATTTTTAATAGAGTTAAAGCACAAGTGGGCAATTCACAAGACAGGGGCCAGGCGATTCACCTTTTTCTATGGGGTCGTCTAAAGTTCAGCCGGTTAAACTTCGCAATGACGTGGACTTACGTGGAACACGCGCCAGTGAAGGCTTTCAAAGGGGCTATTGTTTCGTTGTCGGAGTGGTTGGAGCAGGGGCAGCGGGAGCCGCTACCGGCTTTTTTTCCTCTTCATTCCAAGAGAACGATTTCATGATCTGATTGCAGCTTTGCAGGGACTTGCTGAAGCTGGCTTTGTCATCCAGGCAGGTCATGATCGCCACGCGGTCCTGATTTTTCAGGATCACCTGACGGATCTGTTTGTTCTTGGAGCGGGAAAGCATATCCACCACCAAAGCGGGGCTGCCGTTCAATTCGAAACTCTTGGCCGAGATCACCTCAAAGCCATAGTTCGGGTAGTCCCGCATCCATTTGCGCGTGTAAAGCTCCAGCGACGCGGTTTTAGCCACCTTGTCGGTGCGAATGCTCAAGACTCCTTTGCCGTTGTCTTTGGCGGCAAAGCGGACCGTGTCCAGCAGGCTTTGTTCAGAGGTGGCAACCGGGACCCAGGATGTGCCTTCGGTTTTAAGGGTGAAACCCTTGTGCAGGAAATAAAGACCCTTTTCCGGATTGGTCAATGCCGAAGAGCTCGTCGCCGGATAAGGCGCCGCCAGGGCAGACATCGGTAAAAGGATCAGCAAACCAAGCAGATTTCTCACTTCTTCAGGGTATCTGAAGGGGCGCCTTCCAGGCAAGGGCCTAAATCCGTCGGTAAGGCGACAATGTAAATTTGTTTCTTGTCCTGAAAACTGCGAGTAAATGCCAGACGCTCTTGGGGTTCATTGGAAACCACCGGGGACGCCAGGGAGTCACGGCCTTTGAATACGACCTGTGTGCATTGCTTTTCCAGGTCATAGACCTCCAGCTGCCAGTGTTTGTCACCCTTGCGAAGGATGCTGTAAAACAGACGGGCCGGGGATCTGGGCGCAAATTGCAGATCGCGGTATTCGCCCTCCTGGCTTTTCAGAACGACGGGGATCTTTTCATTCAGTTTGAAGGCCACCAGGCTTTGGGTGTTGGCTTTCAGATCCTTTTCCACCCACACCAGTTGTTTGCTGTCAGGGGAAAGGGTGGCAAAGCGTTTTTCTTTGTCTTTTTCTGCAGAGATTAAACTGACCGGCAGGTTCTTCAGATCCAGACGATAGATGCCCGTCAGGCCACCACGGCGGGAGGTGAACAGAATTGCAGGCTTCAAAGCATGGGTCATGAACAGACTTTGTCCGTCATAGCCCGGTTGCTGGGTCAGGCGCACAATCTCGGTGCCGTAAAGATCACTCATGTACAGATCTGACGGAGGATATTCTTTGTCGAAGGTTTTGTTCAGCAGCGGGCTTTCTTTGATTTCATCCGTGGTGGAGGAATAAAGAATCTCGGAAGCACTGATATAGATCGCATCAAAGGCATCACCGTCAGAGAACGTCACCCGGCGCTCTTTGTTCTTCGCCAGATCCATTTCGTAAATCTGCGAGCCTTTGTGGGATGAACGGCCACGGCTGGTGTAAATCAGTTTGTCGTTGTCTTCGGAAAAACGCGGGTGATCATTGTCACCCAGGAACGTGATTTGTTTGGAGCCTTTGGCCAGCAGATAATCCGGAGTCAGAACGTCTTTGGTGACACTCAAATGTGAACAACCCGTTGCAAGAATACAAAGGGCCACGATCGCCGGATTCATCCACTTCATAGTTTAACCTTGTGCAGTACTTTCTGGAGTAAGGAAGAAGGATTGACCTTCTTCAATTCTTTCAAATCCACCCACTGCAGGTTTTTCCCCGTCAGTGATTTCTTTTCAGTGATTTGAATAAAGATATCATGATGGGTAATGTTGTGTTTGGCATCATAGGCTTTGGGCTTGTTTTTTTCCATGCTGATTTCCCCGGGGAAAATCATCTGGCCTTTCAGGAAGGGCGCATAGTCATTCTGTACCAAAGCCACCTTTTGGTTTTTTATCGCGACCAATGGTTTCCAGACCCAGACCTCGGATTCTTTGCGTGGCTTTTTCAGCGGCAGCTTTTCCACCAGATTTTTTTCGCGGGACACACAAGTCGCGGCCCACGGGCATAGCATGCACATGACCTTCTGTGGAGTGCACACAGTCGCACCCAGCTCCATCAGGCCCTGATTGACGACATCCGCCTGCCCCAGCAGGGACAGCTCGTCCGAGATCTTTTGCAGATGATCACGACCCTTGCCGTTCCACCATTCCAGTTTCAGGCCATAGCGGCGGGACAGAACACGAATGACGTTTCCGTCCAGCACACCGACTTTTTCACCGAAGGCGATGCTGGCCACCGCGCGGGAGGTGTAAGGGCCAAAGCCCGGAAGCTCCAGTAATTCAGCGGCGGTTTTTGGAAAACCACCGGCGGCCAGCGCCTTGGCGGCCTTGTGCAGATTGCGGGCGCGGGAATAGTAGCCAAGGCCGGCCCAGGCTTCCATCACGTCGGCTTCGGGGGCGTTGGCCAGATCCTGAACGGTCGGGAACTTTTGCAGGAATTTTTCAAAGTAGGGAATGACGGCAACAACAGTGGTCTGTTGCAACATGACTTCCGAAAGCCAGATACGATACGGGTTTTTATTTTCCCGCCAGGGCAGGGAACGTTTGTTCTTGTTGTACCACTGGGTCAGTTGCTTGTGATCTGTCTTGTAATCGTGTTGGGCCGCCATGCGCGGTAATGTAGTCAACAGCCCAAGGCAGAGTCAAGGGGCGTCATTGCCCAAGGCTCGACACGGGGGTAGAATAAGGCTGTAACCGGGCTGGTTCAGTCCGTGAGGAGCACCATGGAATACAAACCGTTGAGCGGGCGCGAGTTCCCGCGTTTTTCCGCAATTAAAACTTTCTTCAGATTGCCGTATGTCACTATCGAAGCCGACTATGAAGTTGGTATCTTTGGCATCCCGTATGACGGTGGCGTTTCTTACCGTCCGGGCGGTCGTTTTGCTCCGGCGAAAGTGCGTGAGGTTTCCAGTTTGGGCCGGGGATTCCATATGACCCGCATGGAAAATTTCTTTGAAAATCTGAAGGTGGCCGACATCGGCGACTGTCCAACGGTGCCGATTGATCAAAAACAGACTTACGAAAAAATTGAAAAATTTGTGGGCGAGGTTCTAAGTCACAACAAACGTTTTCTGGCGGTGGGTGGGGATCACTCCACGACATTGCCGGTGTTGCGTGCTTTAAGAAAAAAGTACGGCAAGCCTTTGGCGTTCATTCACTTTGATGCGCACTTGGATACCTATCCGGCGGCCTGGGGTCAGGAATACCATCACGGAGCTTTTGCCCGTCATGCCGTGGAAGAAGGGCTGGTGGATCCAAAGAAAATGGTACAGATCGGTATTCGTGGGCCGTTGGCCGGCGGGGATGATCTGAACTTCGTGAACAAACACGGCATTCGTGTGATCACCGTGGATGAAATCCGCAATCAGCCGATCACGGAGTTCCTGAAAACCCTGCCGACATTTGACGAAACACCGACCTATATCAGCTATGACATCGACAATCTGGATCCCAGCTGTGCGCCGGGAACGGGAACACCGGTTCCGGGGGGCCTGACGACTTATGAAGTCCAGCGCATCTTCCGCGCCTTGAAAATTCCAAATTTAGTGGGCGGCGACGTGGTAGAGATTTCACCTCCGTTTGACCACGCCGACATCACCGCATTGGCCGGTATGGATGCGCTTTTTGAAATGCTGCACTTGTTTCCGACCAAGAAATAATTAATTTCTTTCGCCGTGAGATATCACCAGGATCTGGAATTTGGTGATGTTCACGGCGACAAAACTGACCGCATTGACGCTCGGAAACCAATAGGTGTCCGGATCCACCCAGAAATTTTCCAGGCCTTGTTTCAGCCTCAATAGTTCCCAATGATTCTTTGATTTGGTCTGCTGCATGATCTGGATGTGATCGGCATCGTCGTAACGTTGGATCTGGCCTTCCATGGAGGAAAGCAGAGCCTGCATCATGGAAGACCAGGAGGCTGCGCGCAGCTGCCAGTCGTTGAGCTCGGTCAGTTCATCCAGATCCTTTTGCAGTTCGGACGCACTGCTTTGATAAAATTCAAATCGCAGGCACGCAAAGTCTGGAAACGATTCTTCAACTCGATCGCATTCAGTCCGCAGAGCCTTCAGGCTGGCCGCAGGTTCCAGCTCTGTCATTGCAAAAAGGCGAGCTGAAAAGCTCAGAATTAAAATGAATACACTCGCAAATTTCATGAGAATCCTCCTGTAGCCAATTGTGCTGCAAAGAAGTCACCACCTCTGGTGGATCTTGAATTAGTCTTGAGCATCGTTAATGTCCGGCACTTGGATTAAATTTTACTTTTCGCAATTTGGAATTTGGCAAAGGAGTCTGTTAGTATAAGGCCATGAAACTTTTGGTGCTTCTGGTGTTTCTTGTAGGTTCAATTTCTGTCGATGCGCGGACTGCAGAGCTGAGGCCTCTGACTATGGGTCTGCCATTTCATGTGAATCGTGTGAAGGCCATCCAGCAGTACCAGGATTTTTTGACTGGCACCTTGGCTCAGGCCGGATTTAAAGTCACAGTGCAGACGTCCCAAGGCAGGTTGATCAGCCAGATGCTGGTGGATGGAGAACTGGACGCCATCATGTACGATGACAAAAGCTGGACCGAGGGAAGGAACAAAACCGTGTCGGTTTCTTTTCCGATCATCCGTACCCGCGCCCGGGTGTTTTATCTGAGCGATCACAAAAAATTCAGCGAAGAAAAGCTGAAAAAATTCAAAGGTGGATTTTCCACCAACAACATCGTTTTGAACAAAGAAGCATCCCGCAGAAAATTGAAATACATCAACACGTCCAGTCCCTTGCAAAGTGTGGTGGATCTTCTGGGGGGCAAGATCGACTATTTTGTTGCGATTCAGGAAGTGGGCCTGAGTGTGGTGGACTCCCATCCCGAAGCCAAGGGCCGGGTGGTTATGGGCAAGACGGTTTTTCATGAAGTGCCGGTCTATCTAACCTTTGCAAGAAAATTTGAACCTGATCTTTCCAGGATTGAAGAGGCCTTCAGAAAGGCGCTGACCGGGGATCTTTCAAAGTATCCGCTGATTATGGAAAACCTGAACAAAGAGCCCTGAAAAGAAAAACCCGCTGATTTTGCCAGCGGGTTTTTTGTTTTAAATCGGGGTGATTTCGTTGGGCGGGGTCAGACCTTTCTTTTTGATCTTCTCCACCAGTGTCGTGCGGTTCAGTCTTAGCAACGCCGCTGCCTGATTGCGATTCCAGCCGGTTTTTTCCAGGGCTTTCAGAATCAGGGCGTTTTCGTAAGCGTCCACCGCCGAATTAAAGTCCATGCCCATATCCGGGATCTCCAGACCGCCGATTTCAGTCGAGGCCGTCTTGCCGGATTTGTATTTCAAAGGCAGATCAGAAATATCCACCTGACCCTGGCCTTTCAGGATCGTCATACGCTCCACCAGGTTTTCAAGTTCACGGATGTTGCCCGGCCAAGGGTAATTCACCAGACAGTCCAAAGCATCAGAAGTGATGCCCGTCAGACCGCGGCCCTTGGTTTTGTTGAAGATATCCATGAAATGATTCAGCAGCAGAGGGATATCGGTTTTGCGCTCGCGCAAAGCCGGCACGGTGATTGGAATCACATTCAGGCGATAGAAAAGATCTTCACGGAAGCGGCCGTTTTCGACAGCGTCTTCCAGATTCAGGTTTGTCGCTGCGATCACTCTTACATTCACGCTGACAGTTTTGGTGGATCCCACCGGCTCGAAACTTCTTTCCTGCAAAGCACGCAGAAGTTTCACCTGCAGGGATGGTTCAAGATCACCGATTTCATCCAGGAAGATCGTGCCCCCGTCAGCCATTTCAAAACGGCCCACACGGTTGGCAATGGCGCCGGTGAAGGCCCCTTTCATATGACCGAACAGTTCGCTTTCCAGAAGCTCAGAAGGGATCGCACCGCAGTTGATCGGTACAAATGGCCCTTGTGCGCGTGGGGAATTATAGTGAATCGCGCGGGCAATCAGCTCTTTACCGGTCCCGGATTCCCCGGTCACCAGAACTGTCGAGTCAGAATCTGCCACGCGTTCAATCATGCGCAGAACATTCTGAATCTGGTCGCTGGTGCCGATGATCTGGTCGAATTTGTATTTCTTGTTCAGTTCAGAGCGCAGTTGCTGATTTTCCTGCTGCAGTTTTTTGTGCGTCAGGGCTTTTTCAATCAGACTCATCAGCTCTTCAAGATTGAAGGGTTTGGTCACAAAGTGGAAGGCCCCTTTTTGAGTCGCACGAATCGCGGACTCAATAGTGGCATGACCCGTCAGGATGATCACTTCGGTCGCTGGTGTCAGCGCTTTAAGATAAGTCATGAACTCGATGCCATCGCCATCCGGAAGGTTCAAATCGACAATGGCCAGATCCACCGGGCTGTCACCCTGGCACAGTACTTTGGCTTCTTCGATTTTGTTGGCAGTGATGACGTTCAGGCCTTTGCGATCCAGCACCCGGAACAGAGCGGTGCGGAGTGAGGATTCATCATCTAATATCAGGACACGTTGGCTACGCATGAACCTTCCTTCCATGGTGGGTTCTTGGCGGAATAAACCGCCTAAAATCAGGATAAGGGGATTTTGACGGGACTGTCAAAAAATCCGCGCCTGGCAAGGCTTTCAGGACCATAAAACTGGACGGGGGTGGGAAAAAAATGCCAGATTCTGCTAGCCCAGAGGCGAGGAAAATTCGAGCTTTTTCTCGTGAAGCAAGGCCTGCCAAAACCCATGGAAATTGCTAACAGCTAAAGAAGACTTGGGTATTCCAATTTTACCAGAAAGAACTGATTAAAAGACGGGCAGACCTGACAGGGATTCGCAAAAACCCCTGCCTTGTGAGGCCACAAGGGCTTAGAAGCCCAGGTTTTCGATCTTTTTGCGAAGCAGGTCCAAAGTGACGGGTTTAACGATGTAGTCATCCACACCGTCTTTCAAGGCGGACTTCACCGAGTTTTCATCTGACACATTGGTGGTCATGATGACTTTCACGGATTTGAATTTTCGCGACCGTTTCAGTTCCTGCAAAACGGCGGCACCATCACGCTTGGGCATACGCCAATCCAAAAAGATCAGTTGCACGGGGTTCAGCGTATCAAAGGCATTTTCCAATTTTCCCAAAGCGATGGATCCATCTTCGGCTTCAAGAATATTCTTAAAGCCCAGGGTGTCCAGCGCCGCCACCATGATCATGCGGTCGGTGCTGTTGTCGTCAATTACCAGAGTCGGACATTTAATGCGTTGAAAACTCATGTGGAAATTCCTTGTTGTGGTACTTCGAGCATTTCTGAGCGCCACAGATGCGTGCAGGCCATCTTGTATTCAGAGCGAAGTTGCAGCAGCAGATAACGAAGCTCTTCTTTGGTGCCCGCACGGGCCTGCTTTTCGATATCGCTGCACAGTTGACCCATGACACGCAGGCCGGCATTCACACAGCTTGATTTCAGATAGTGGGCGCGGTCAGCAAGGTCTTTCAGATCCCCGCGTTTTTCCGCTTCGATCATCTCCACCACATAGGCGGGGGCCTCTTTACCCCATGCCTGCAGAATCTGCTTCATCAGGTCGTCAGCCATATCCGGGCTGATCTGGCGCAGGTTTTCCATGGCTTTGGGATCAACCACCTGGGTTGCCGCATATTTCAGATGCCGTGACCACAGCGCCAGTTTTTCATCAAGCTCTGCCAGGGTCAGAGGTTTTGACAGATAGTCACACATGCCGGCAGCCAGGCAGGCTTCTTTGTCGCCGCGAATCGCGTTGGCGGTGACGGCAATAACGGCCGGCCCCTGACACCATTGCGGGAAACGTTCCGTGATTTTTTGCGCGGCCACATAACCGTCCATGACGGGCATGTGGCAGTCCATCAGGATAATGTCGTAGGTGCCGGAAAGGGTTTTCTCCAAAGCCTCTTTCCCGTTGTTGACGATGTCAAACTTGTGTCCCAGTCGGTTCAGCATGACTCTCACAACTTCCTGATTGGTCATGTTGTCTTCGGCCACCAGAATTTTCAGAGGGGCCTGGGATGATGAATAGCTTTGTGATTCCCTCGGACGCTGGTTTTCCGGCATCACGTTGATCGCCTCAAGAGGCAGGGTCACCCAGAAGATGGAGCCTTCGTTGGGTTTGCTTTCCACTTCGATCTTGCCGTTCATCAGCTCCACCAGTTGTTTGGTGATGGAAAGGCCCAGACCGGTACCGCCGAATTTGCGGGTGGTGGATTTGTCTGCCTGCTCAAACGGAGAAAAGATTTTTTTCAAGGTCGCTTCGTCCATGCCCAGACCCTGATCCTTGACCTGAATCTGCAGCATGGTGCGGGACTGATCACTGCGGAAAGAGTTTACAATCAGGCTGACGGTGCCTTCCGAGCTGAACTTGATGGCATTCCCCAGAAGATTGATCAGGATCTGGCGCAGGCGCAGGACATCCCCTGAAAACGCTGCCGGCGTCTGTTCGCTGACCGAGGCATGCAGATCCAGTCCTTTGGATTTGGCAGAGTATTCAACGGTGTTGATGACTTCCTGAACCAGCTTGCGCGGCTCAAAATAGCTTTCTTCCAGTTCCAGTTTGCCGGATTCAATTTTTGAAAGATCCAGAATGCCGTTGATCAGCGACAGCAGGTTCAGGGCGGATTCGCGGATGATTTGAATTTTCTTTTTGATTCCCGATTCAGGGTTCTGATCCAGCAGAACTTCGGTCATGCCCAGAATTCCATTCATCGGTGTGCGGATTTCGTGGGACATATTGGCCAGGAAGCTTGATTTCATATGAGAAGCCTGAAGGGCTTCGTTGCGGGCTTCGACCAGTTGCTTTTCGAGCTGGCGACGCTGACGGCCTTCAAATTCTGTCATGACATAAGCCACGATGATCAGCAAAAAGGCCATAGCAGTGCCCAGCACCTGCCACAATTGATTTCGTTGGGCTGTGATTTCGGATTCCTTTTTCAGTGCCAGTACGCGGGCGCGTTCGTTAGTGATGACCGTGTTAACCGCTTCACGCAGCTGGTCCATGACACCCTTGCCTTGGCCGGATTTAACCAAAGCAATTGCGGAGCTGAGTTTGCCAACACGCACCTGATTGATGACGTTTTCTGAAATTTCCATTTTCTGGCGAACCAGAGCGGACATGGATTGATATTCAGGGCTGGCTTTCAGAGTTGCCGGAGCACTCTTTTCAAGGAGTTCAAATTCCTTTTCGATCGCATCGTTGGCATCCAGATACGGCTTCAGAAACTGTTCGTTCTGCGTCAGCACGTAACCGCGCTGGCCGGTTTCCAGATCCAGTGTGGATTTTTCCACGTTCTGAATCATAGAAATAAGAGCTTCGGTTTTTTCATAAAGTGCAATGGTTTCTCGATATTCCTTCAGGGCCAGGAATTTCAGGATGAAAACCGTCAGGGTGGCCGCAACACCGGTTGAGAACAGCAATAGTGTCAGGGTGCGATTCATTTTAAATGCCAAGCTGGTCCTCGTTTCCGAGTCTTCAGGATAAGAGAAAGACTCTGCTCCAACAAGTGTCCTAAGACCTAAGGCGTGTGTGTCGGAGTGAAGGAAATCTTAACACCATTTCCGGCAGTTTTGTCAGGAAGAATTTCCAGTTTGGCGTCATGATCGCGCAGAATTTGGGACGCAACGGAAAGTCCCAATCCCAAAGGCATGGAGGTGCTTTTTTCCGGAGAACCATTGTCGTGGATCAGGATTTCGGGCCCGGCCTCGGTCATCAGGATTTCGATATCCATCAGAGCCTTGAAGTTCTTGTTGTGGCGAATGCGGTCGGTGACCCGGTCAATCGAGATTTGCAGGATGTTCTTCAAAGCCTGGGCCAGCATGTTCAGGTGTCCGCGAATGACGATATCATCGGCCGGGAAGTGCAGCTTGACCTCGATGCCTTGGGACTTGGTTTGAAGCTCGACAATTTTCAGGGACCTTAAGCAGACTTCTTTCAGGCTGACAGCGCCTTCGCGATCGGCATTGGGATCGCGGGTGAAGCCCAGCAGATTCTGGACGATTTCTTTGCAGCGCTGAACGCCGGCTTCCATCTCCACCACGTCTGGATAAAGTGGATGTTTCGGATCCATGTCCATCTTGATCAGCTGAGTAAAGGACAAGATCCCACCCAGGGGATTGTTCAGTTCGTGGGCGATGCTCGATCCGATGGTGCCCAGTTCGGCCATTTTGGCGGATTCCAGGATCTGGCGTTCCATCTTCAGTTGCTGGGTGACGTCGTGATACAGATTCACAAAGACCGGTGGCTTTTCAGAATCCAGCACCAGGCTTTGAGAATAGACCTCAAAGGTGCGCGCGGAACTGCGCGACTGGACGCGGAAGTTTGAACCCCGCTGGCAACCCGGGCAGGGCTCTTCGCGGTTGTATAAAACCTTGAAGCACTTGCGCGAGGTCTCTTCCTTGTTTTCACTCAGGCGCTCATTCAGGGCTTTGTTGGACTGAATGATGTCGTAATTCGTATCGATCAGAACGACAGGGTCGGACATCGAGTTGAATGTCGCCTCCCATTGTTCTTTCATGGATTCAGACTCTTTCAGCTTTTGGATGCGATCCAGCGCCAGGGCGACAGCTTCGGCCACGCGGGTCAAAAAGTCGCTTTCATCCTTGGAAAAAGGATGGTCGGGGGCGCGCAAGAAAAAGATCGAACCGACTTTTTCATGCTGCCGGAACAGCGGCACCTGAAACTGGGTGAAACTCAGTTGGGTCTGGACTTGTTTGGCAAAAAGTTCGTCCTGTGGATGGAAGAACAGGCGAATCCACGAAGTCTGTACCGTGGCCGCCAGCGAATCATTCAGCAGCTGTTCGATTTCAACAACCGAGCTGGCCTCGTGCACGGCCATCAGCGCGCGTTTGAAGCCTTCAATGCGCGAATTGGTCAGGAAAAGTTTGCGGCGGGCTTCGGTCAGGAACTTGGTTCTTTTCTGAACCCGTTCTTCCAGCTCGATTTGCAGCCGCTTGAGTTGCGCTGTCTGTTCGCGAATCAAAAGGGCGAGATTTTCATCCTGCTTGCGCTGATTGGCTTCTTCCAAAGCGGAAAACAGATGGGTTTCCAGATCCGGATCTTGAAAGCTTTCCATCACACGCAGGAATGTGAATTCCTCATGCAGCAGCGCCAGCTGGTTGGCGGAAAAATCCGCTGGAACCACGGCGATAAACTGCGTGGCCGGATGGGCGCGTTTGACCTCTTCGTAAAATTCCGGAAATTTTTTCCCCAGAATCAAGGTCACAGACAAAGCCACCACATCATAGGTGGAATCCTGGATCCAGTGCCAGGCCTGATTTAAGTCCGTGGCGATGTGGGCACCCAGCTCTTGCAGGCGCGCATCCCAGGGGCCGATAAGCAGAAATCCGGCTTTCAAAGTCCGCATGTCGGGATCAGGTCCTTGTGGTGAGTGATGGTAAAGTCCGGATGATCTTCCGGATACATCGGTTTTTCGCCGGTGTGTTCGCCATAGGCGAAATAGCAGGTGTCAGCCCCCACACGTTTGCCGTCGCGAATCTCGCTGGACAGACGGTTGCCGATGCTCAGCAGATGTTTCGGGTCATGACCTTGAGTGCGCAGAATTTCACGGAAGGCACTGTCTTTCTTTTCCCCGATAAAGCCGTTCAGAATATAAATGCCGTCAAAGAAACCGGCGATGTTCAGGGCTTTGATCTTTCTTTCCTGAGACGGACGTGAACCCATCGTCACTAGAAATAACTTATAGCGTCCGCGCAAGGTTTCCAGATTTTGCAAAGAGCCTTCCAGCAGGGGCAGAGATTCCGGCACCTGGGGATTGTAAAACTCTTCCAGCGCGTCGTGGATGGCTTTGCCTTTTTGGTTGGTTCCGAAGCGATTGGCAATCTGTGTGAAAATTTCGGTGTGGGACAGTTCCTTGGCCAGCTCTTCGCGGGCGCTCATGCATTCATCCAAGGTGCATCGCAAACCGGCTGCCAGCATAGCTTCGCAGGCCCGCTGGGAGGCACGAGGCACCAGCAAACCCGAGGTATCTAGCAGAGTGTCATCCAAATCGAAGGCGATGCTTTTGTACTTTGTCATTTATGCATTCCGTCCCGTGATCAGAAGTTCCAAGCCTGGTTTGAAATGGGGCCAGACCAGATTCAGATCGATGTGCTCTTGCTCTTCGATGCAGATCACAGGAATTTGATGTTCAATCCATCCATACTGTCCAAGGCTGCCCGGTGTCGGATAGCCAATGTCCTCGCGGGCTTCATAGCCGGTCCCGGTGGCCAGAGTTTCGGCCGCCTGTTTGCCCGGAGCTCCCGTATAGACAACGCAAGGCTCCCACGAATGAAAGTGTACTATAAGCTGTGGCTTTTCGTCCTCAATGAGTTTTACCAGAGCCTGAACTTCCCTCTCACTCCCAGGCGAAGGGCCAGGATAGTATCGGGGAGCTTTGCTTTCGGGGCTCCAGTCGCGGGATGGGAAGTTGCGATTCAGGTCCACGCCATTGGCGTTGGTGCGCTGATTCTTGCCGTAGCCGTCGGGATTGATGCAGGGGATGAGGATCCAGGGGCGCAGGCGACCGCTGTTGGCGCTTTCCTCCTGCTTTAGCCAGTGCAAAAATTCTTCTGCCAGGCGGACCCCCTCGGGTTCGTCGCCATGCACACCGCCAATAAACAGAATCGGGCGTTCGGAAAAGTCACTGAGGCTGTGTGATTTTTTATACAGCTCAATGGAAGTTCCCTGAGAGGTGGTGGCCCAAGAAGTTTGGTGAAAAATTTTTGCTTGCATGAGACAATTAAGCCTGTTTTTTTCAGATAAGAAAAGCTTTTAAAAGGAAGTTTCGAAATGTCAGCAAATGCATCTGAGAAGTTGACGGTTATCGCTCTTGCGGCAGGCAAGGGAACTCGTATGAAGTCCCCCCTCCCGAAAGTCCTTCATCCTGTAGCGGGCCGTCCGATGATTGAAAAAGTGATTCAAGCCTCCAAACAAGCCGGCGCTGCCGAAGTGCGCGTGATTGTTGGTCATGGTCAGAATCTGGTTCGTCAGGTTGTTGAACCCATGGGTGTTGCCTGTTACGTGCAGGATGAACAGCTGGGCACGGCCCACGCGGTTCGTTGTGCGAAACCAGAAACCATCGAAGGTGTTGTGGTTATCATGAACGGGGATCACCCGTTGATCGAAGCTTCCGACATCAAGGATTTCGTGCGCATCTTCCGCGACGAAAAATGTGATCTGGCGGTGGTGACGGCAGTTCTGAAAAACCCAGGCGAATTCGGCCGGATCGTGCGCCACAAGGGCGACCTTGCCGCGATCGTGGAAGCCAAAGACGCTTCCGCTGAAGCTCTGAAAATCCGCGAGATCAATACCGGCATTTACATCGTGAAAGCATCCGTGCTTTCCGAGTACCTGCCGCAGATCTCCAATAACAACGCCAAAAAAGAATACTACATCACCGATCTGATTGCTTTGTGCATTCAGGACAAGTGCCGTGTCCAGGCGATTCAGTCCACTCCGAAAGTGGCCGTGGGCGTGAACAATCAACTGGAGCTGGCGCGCGCCACCCGTCTGCTGTTCAAGCGCAAGGCTTTGCGTCTGATGGAAGACGGCGTGCTGATGATCGATCCACGCACCGTGTATGTGGAAGAAAGTGTTGAGATCGGTGCGGGCACCGTGATCTATCCGAATGTCTTTATTCGTGGTCGCACCAAAATCGGTTCGTTCACTGTGATTGAATCCAACGCCTTTATTTCGGACTGCGAAATCGGCGACAGTGTGCAGATCCGTGGCGGCAGTTATCTGGAAAGCTCAAAATTGCACAACAAGGTGTCTGCGGGACCTTACGCGCGCCTGCGCCCGGAAACTGAGATCTTCGAAGAAGCCCACGTTGGCAACTTCGTCGAGATGAAAAAAGTGAAGTTCGGGAAAAAGTCCAAAGCCGGTCATCTGACTTATCTGGGGGATGCTGAAATCGGCGAAGAGGTGAATGTGGGCTGCGGAACTATCACGTGCAATTACGCTGCTGATAAAAAGAAATATAAAACCAAAATCGGAAACCGCGTCTTCGTGGGCAGCGACACTCAGTTTGTGGCGCCTATCGAAGTGGGTGATGATGCCATCATCGGTTCCGGCTCCACGATCACCAAAAACGTGCCGGCGAAAGCTTTGGCCGTGGCCCGTGGAAAACAATTTATAAAAGAAAACTACTCCGCGAAAACTGCGGAAACTGAAGAAAAAGAGCAGGTGTAAGATGTGTGGAATTGTCGGTTACTTGGGTCCACAAAGTCCTAAAGATATTATTGTCAGTGGTTTGAAAAAACTTGAATACCGCGGCTATGACAGTGCCGGGGTGGCCATTCTGGATCATGGCAAAACCAAACGCGTGCGCGCACAAGGAAAGCTGAAAGCCCTGGAAGACAAACTGGCGACTGAAAAGTTCGACGGTCATATCGGCATCGGGCACACTCGCTGGGCGACTCACGGCAAACCTTCCGAGCGCAACGCCCATCCGCATCAGGTGCGTGGGATCAGCCTGGTTCACAACGGCATCATTGAAAACTATCTGGATATCCGCGAAGAACTGAAAGCCCAGGGTGCTGACATCACGTCAGACACGGATTCTGAGCTGGTGGCTCATCTGATCGCCAATGAAGTGGAAGTGACCAAGGATCTGTTCAAAGCTGTTCAGAACGTGCTTGAAAAGATCCGTGGTGCGTTCTCGATCCTGGTGATGTGGGAGCAGGAGCCGGATCGTCTGGTGGCCTTCAAAGACGGCCCGCCGCTGGTTGTGGGCATGGGCAAGGACGAAGTCTTTGTTGCCAGCGACGTACAGGCCCTGATTCAGTACACGAAGCACTTCGTGTATCTTGAAGACCGTGAAGTGGCTTCTATCAAGGGTGCTGATGTTAAGTTCTTCTCTGCCAACGGTTTCCCGATCCAGAAAAAAATTGTCGAGCTGAACTGGAATCCGGAAATGGTGGAAAAGCAGGGTTATGCCCACTTCATGCTGAAAGAAATCTACGAACAGCCGCGCGCCGTAGCGGCGGCGATCGAACCCCACGTGAATCCAGAGACCTTCTCGGTCGCTTTGAAAAACGTGGGCTTCGGCGGGCAGTCCGTGCAAAAGCTGGAAGAGCTTGATGCCAAGGCTGACTGGGCAAAAACCCAGGAAGTTTTCAAAAGCATTGAGCGTGTGTTCATCATCGCCTGCGGCACCAGTAACTATGCCGGCAACGTAGGTAAGTATCTGATCGAACAGCTGGCCAAGGTTCCTGTTGAATGCGACATCGCCAGTGAATTCCGTTACCGCAATCCGGTAATCCCGGCAAAGAGCCTGGTGATCACGATCTCTCAATCCGGAGAGACGGCCGACACTTTGGCTGCGATTCGCATGGCCAAAGAAATGGGTGCGACGACTTTGAGTATCTGTAACGTGAAAAACTCCACGATCGACCGTGAAGCTCATGGACACTTGTACATGAACTCGGGTCCTGAAATCGGGGTGGCTTCCACCAAAGCGTTCACCAGCACCATGGCGGTTTTGAATACGTTGGCGATCGCGATTGCGCGCACTCGCGGTGTGATGAGCGAAGCGGAAGAAAAAGAGCTGGTTAAATCCCTTCTGGCAGTGCCAAGTCAGATGGAAGGTGTTTTGTCTTACGATAAATACTTTGAAGAAGCAGCCTCCAGTCTGAAGCTTTTCCGCGGATTCCTGTACATGGGCCGTGGCACCAGCTTCCCGATTGCAATGGAAGGGGCTTTGAAGCTGAAAGAACTGGCTTACATGCACGCGGAAGGTTATGCCGCCGGCGAGATGAAGCACGGTCCTTTGGCATTGATTGACGAGCGCATGGCGATTGTCATGGTGGCTCCGACGGATCATCTGTACGAAAAAACCATCAGCAATTTGGAAGAAGCCCGTGCCCGTGGTGGCAAGGTGATTTCTATCGGCACTGGTGACAATGAAAAACTGCGCGAGATCAGCGAACACTATCTGGCGATTCCGAAGGCCCACTGGACGGTGAACGCAATTCTGGCGGTGATTCCTTTGCAGTTGATGTCTTATCATCTGGCAAGCAATCTGGGTTACGACGTGGATCAGCCACGCAACCTGGCCAAGTCAGTGACGGTGGAATAAACTATTCAGCCCCGGGTGTCCCCCGGGGTTTTTTGTTTCTACAGAAGTCTTTCTTTCACCTTCAATATAAAAGTACAAAGCCATCAAAATCAGAATGAACCCCGCCGTGACAATCAGCAGATGTATGAACATAAACTGAGTCCATTCTTCACGCAGCGACAGCCATTGAGATGGAATGGTTCCGGTGCGTCCCGCTTCGCGTAAAATGACATTGATTTTATAGTGGCCCTGATAGGACAGGATGATTTCGTCCAGCAGGCAGAAAAGGGCCGAGACCACACAGATAAATTCAAACGAACGCCATTTCCTGCTCCGGAGAATCAGCCAGCAGATGGCTGAACCGATCATCGTCAGATAGATCAGCCGCACCTTGGGTTCAAACAAGGGCTCTGCCACACGATAGAATTCCAGATATTGTTCCAAGGGCATGCGCGCCAGAACCTGACTGGCGAACGTTGCAAAGTACAGCACGAATCCGGCGAACAATCCGATGCTTAGAACGCAGATAAAAATGCAAATTCGCAACGGGAGTTGGGCCATCGTGTTTATTGTCAGCACAGAGGCAGGCGATGGCAAATTTTAGATCAGTAAGAAAACTAAATTGATTCTGTTTTATGACGACGATGGTGGGCCGTCAGCAGAAGTACAAATGCGACCACGCTGAGTGCCAGGTGATACTTCATCATGGCAAGCCATTCTGTGCGCAGGTGTTCCCAGTTAGGTGGCAACTGATGGCTTTGCTTCCAGGTGGTCATGATGTTGTTCAGGGGCACCTGTGCGCGGTAGGTGACGTATAGCTGATCTATAAAACACAGCAATGCCAGATTCAGCATCAGGAACTCGCGGGACTTCCAGTGTTTCAAAAGACAGACCCACCAGATCGCAAGACTGCTGAGCAAAACCATAAAGAAGTAGGGAAAGATCGCCGCAAAAGTGGGTTCCGTGATGGAGTTTACTTCAACAAAGGATTGGGGGCCCAGGCTGGTGACCGCGGGGCCGATAATGGCCACCATCGACAGACTGTGCCCAGCCAGTAATCCCATGCAGATGATGGCGACAAATCGGGCCCAGGAGCGAATCTTCATCCGGCCGCGTTCATCAGATTATAGAAGGATTTGACTCGTTCTACGAAGTCCACCGTCTCATAACCACGAGCCGGTCCGTATTCAAACTCCGCGGCGTATTCCGGATCCGCCAGCAATGGCAGAATCTCACGCATGTGTCTCCAGGAGTAAGGATTGCGGCCCATCTTTTCGGCCAGCTTTTGCGCGTCTTTTAGGTGAGCCCAGCCGACATTGTATGCAGCCAGTGCCAAAGCCAGACGGTCTTTGTAATTCAAGTGGGAAGGCACGCGGTCCATCAGGGAGCGCAGATATTTGGATCCGCCCCAGATGCTTTGCAAAGGATCGGTGCGGTCTTCAATACCGACATGCAAAGCGGTGTCAGTCGTCAACTGCATCAATCCACGCACTCCGGTGAAGCTGCGGGCTTCCGGATTCCAGTGCGATTCCTGATAAGCCACCGAGGCGATCAGCTGCCAAGGCAGATTGTGTTCGCGACCAGCATCACGGAAGGCTTCTTTATAAGTCGGCAAAGTCGTGCGGATTTTTTTGAAGAACTGGGCGATATCGCGCTTATCCAACTGGGTCAGGTACGTTTTGTAGCGATCCAGGATGCGCATGATTTCGTCTTCGCGGGAAGCCTGCTGATACCAGTGTTGCATCAGATGCAGCAGACTTGAGTTGTCCGGGGACAGCTGCCAGCTCAAAGAGTAGGGGGCTGTCAGGTCGGTGACCTTTTCAATCGAGGTGTGATAGCGGGCATAGAAATCACCGCTGAAGTTTTCTGCGATGACACAGTCGTTTTTGCGTTGAGCAAGACTTGAGATCAGATCCTGGGTCTTTATGTTTTCCTGAATCTCCACCTTCACTTGCGGTGAAAGCTGGGTCAGACGTTGCGACAAACCCAGGTAATTGTCTTTTTGCAGCAGCGAGATGTTTTTGCCATTCAGATCCTGGATGTTTTGGATCTGGGCCTTCTTGTGGCAGTAAAGGCTAAGATAAGTTTCTTCGTATGCAGGGCCGGTCAGGAAGCCGGTCATATTGTGAGGAGTCCTCAAGCGGGCTGCGGCGATATCCCCTTCGCCTTTAGACAGCGCCCGCAACACCGAGTCCTCATCCGGAAGTACCACGTACCTCAGTTTAAGGTTGTAGCGGCTGGCGAAGTTTTCCAAAAGATCGTGATCGATCCCGAAAGCCCCGCCGCGTTTGGGCTGACTATATATAAGAGGACTTTGCGTGGTCAGAACCACGATTTCACCTTTGGACTGAACCTGAGCCAAGCTCTCCTGTTCGTCCATAATCATGGCGTCGCAGCCATTCATGGCGACCGTGGTAAACCCAAGGCCTCCGATTAGAAAGGCCCGGGCGATTTTCTGTCTTAATCTTAAAATCGTTCCCATAGCGTGGGGCAGTGCTATCCTTTGGCGCGCCGCCAGTGCAAGCATTAAGCACCGAATTTGTGTCTTAAAATGTGAATACTGTACGGTTTGTGCACAAAATCCCCGGCAAATTGTAAAAAAGCTCAGTCCTCGGTGGGTGTTACAGGGCGGCGTCAGAAACCCAGAGATCGCTCGTTTTTATGACGCAAGCTAGTCGAAAAAGCCCGTTTGGGGCGTTGACTCCTCTGTCAGATTCCACGATCGTTTTTGCCAATGGCCACTAAAGGGAGGGTTTTAGTGTCTGAGTTTTCTTATGTTCACACTCGTGGTTGGGTTGAGGTTGTTGTCGGTTCCATGTTCAGCGGTAAGACCGAAGAGCTGATCCGTCGCCTGCGCCGTGCGGAATTCGCGCGCCTGCAAATTCAGGTTTTCAAACCTATTATAGATAAACGCTACAACGAGATGGCCGTGACTTCCCACGATCTTACGACCATTGATTCCACTCCGATTCACGATGCTGAAGAAATCTGGAACCTTCTAAAGCCAAACACGAAAGTGGTGGGGATCGATGAAGGTCAGTTCTTTGGTCAAAATCTGGTGCAGATTGCCCAGGATCTGGCGGACCGCGGGTTGCGTGTGATCATCGCGGGTCTGGATACAGACTGGCAGGGAAAACCCTTTGAGCCGATGCCGACTTTGATGGCCGTGGCTGAAAGCGTGACCAAGCAGCATGCCGTGTGTGTGGTGTGCGGAGCTCCAGCCAGCCGCACGCAAAGAACCGCGGGTGGCGACGGGCAGGTTCTGGTCGGAACTCATGACGCTTACGAAGCGCGCTGCCGTCAGCACTTCAAACCGGAAGTGGATGCACCCACCCTGGACTGGAAGCTAAAACGCGAAATGGAAATCTCCTAAATAAAAAGGCCCCTGATGGGGCCTTTTGCTTTTTATGGATTCCACTGCTCCATCACATTGCGGGCAATGGCGATCTGTTTTTCTTTGCGCAGGGTTTTGTCGCGCTCTTTTTCCGCCAGAGGTGGCAGCAAAGCAAAGTTGATATTGGTTGGCTGGAAGTGTTCAGCACGGGTTGGATCCGTGATGGCTTCAAGCAAAGAACCAAAGGCACTTTCGCGCGGTGGAGGATTGAACGGCTGGTCTTTCAATTTCTGATTCAGGAATCGCGACACCATCAAGCCTGTGCAGGTCGATTCAAAGTAACCTTCAACACCCGTGATCTGGCCGGCAAAGAACAACCAAGGATCATTCTTGCTGGAAAGGTCTTTGTTCAGACGCTTCGGGGAATTGATGAACAGATTGCGGTGAATGCTTCCCAGTTTCAGGAACTCGGCGTTTTCAAGGCCCGGGATCATGCGGAACACACGAACCTGTTCGCCGTAAGCCATGCGGGTCTGGAAGCCCACCATGTTATAAGCCGTGCCCTCTTTATTGTCCTGACGAAGCTGAACCACGGCCCATGGATAACGGCCGGTGCGAGGATCATCCAGACCAATGGGTTTCATCGGACCAAAGCGCAAAGTCTGCGGGCCACGATCCACCATCACTTCAATCGGCATGCAGCCTTCAAAAAAGTCCGTAGTCTCGAAGTCTTTCGGTTCGATCTTGCGGGCTTTTTGGATTTCTTCGATGAAGCGGTTGTATTCTTCCTTGTTCATTGGGCAGTTGTAGTAGTCCCCGGTGCCCTTGTCATAGCGGTCGGCTTTCCACGCAATTTCCGTGTTGATGGAATCTGCATCGATGATTGGTGCAATGGCATCAAAGAAATAAAGGAACTCATCACCAAAATGCTGGCGCATGCTTTCGGCCAGATCATCGTGAGTCAACGGACCCGTGGCAATCACCGCCGGACGGGGAATGTCGTTCAGGGATTTCACCACGTCATTGCGGATTTCAATGTTAGGGTGATTTTTGACTTTTTCAGTCATGATGGCAGAAAAGACCTCGCGGTCCATGCCCAAAGCCTGGCCGGCCGGAACCTGTGCCTCAAAAGCGGCCTGCAGGATGTGAGAGTTCAGCTTTTTCGCCTCCCACTTCAGTTGGCCTGGGGCGGAATGTTCACCCAAGCTGCCAAAAGAGTTGGAGCACACAAGTTCTGCGAATTTGTGGGTTTTGTGCGCGGGAGTCATGGTTTTATCGCGCATCTCGTAAAGAACGACACTGTATCCCATGTCAGCTAGTTGCAGAGCGCATTCTGAGCCCGCAAGCCCTGCTCCAACGACTGTAATTTTTTGATTTTGAGTGATATTTGTCATCTTTGTGGTAGACCTTTTCTTACATGGATCCCAAACAGAAACCCAAAGGCAAATTATCTATCGGCTCGGAAGTACTACAGAGACTTTTCGAAAATGGCAAGTCGCCATTGTCCGAGCAGTTTATGCGCTGGAAACTATGGGCAAAATGGGAAGAAGTCGTAGGCCCAACCATCGCTAAAAATGCCGAGCCAGTGGGTTTTCAGAGGGGTGTTTTGTACGTTTGGGTGCGCAACTCGTCCTGGATGCAGCAGATGATCTTTATGAAAGATCCCATCCGTGACACCATCAATCAGAAGTTTGAAAATAACTTTGTAAAATATATCAAGTTCACCCTGGATCGCCGGGAGGTTCCAACTGAGGACACCTCCACTTTCAAAGAGATGATCCAGAAAATCGCACCAGAATCCGACGACGAATAAATCCTTATTTTAGTTTCTTAAGTGCATCCAGCCACGGGTTCATCAGCTTTTCCAGCTGAAGGCGGCTTTCTTCCGGCAGGTGCGGTTTCAATTCGCTGAGTGCCAGCAGGGTGTTGATACGCTCGGGCAGACTGAGTTTGCTGCCGTCGCTGTTGATATAGAATTCTTCTTTGTCGTTGAACATCTGGCGGTTCATCGCATAGTAAATTTCCTGGGCGGACCACAGGTAGGAATCAATTTTCGTGATCTGCCAGCCCTTCAGCAGGGCGCGAATTGCCAGCGCCTGTTGTTCGACGCGATAGTCTTTGTTCATTTCCAGAGTGCGCTCATTCAGATTCATTTTGGTCACAGCCAGTTTGTCGGCGGTGATCAGCTGATTGGAAATGAAATTGGAAATTGCCAGGATCAAAAGACGCATGTCCTTGCGGCCTGCATTCAGAATTTCCAAAGGCGCTTCGCCATTGGCATCCTTTTCAAGCAGGATCGATGACTTGGTGTTTTCAACCCCTTCCGTGGCATCCAGGAATTCACTCAGCGCCAGCAGGAAGTTTGTGGTGTCGCGGGTGCTGACGGTGTGGGTGCGTTCACCTTTTTTGATATCGACGATTCCGGCCATCACAGCGGTCTCGTTGGTGGTGCCATAACTGTCCGCCCAAAGCAGATGGTTGTTCAGGCTGAGCATGAATACCGGTGTCGCTTTTTTGGTGATGTCCTGAAGCAAAACCGCCGCATTCCCCAAATTCAAAGCAAAGAGCATGTCTTTCGGGAACAGAGGCTGTTGCAGGTCTTCATGCTGGGCATCCTGAGTCAGGTCCTGTGCCTTGATCGGGCCAAGCTGTTCATCATAGGCGGTTTTTTTCCAGTCCGCCGTCAGGCGCATCATGCGGCTTAATCCACGAATCTGGGAAGCGAAAGCCGCTGCCGAGAAATCCTTTTCGTAAGTCATCTCATGATCTGCATGATAGGCGTCGCGCAGCTTGATGACATCAGGAACACGGAAAGAAAGCCCCGGATCTTTGGAGGCATCAAAGTTCATTATGTCCAACAATGTGCCTTCGTGATTCACTGGCGCCAGCAATGCAGGTACCAGATTGTTGTCAGCATCGCGATAGCCGGCAATGGCCACGAGCTTGTTCACTTGTGCCAGCATAATGGCAAAGGCGTTGGGGTCATCCGCCGGGGTTTCTTCCAGCAATAGCACGTTGGCCGCCATCGCAGGGCCAATGGAGTCCGCGCGCAATTGTGCAGAGGCTGCGGCTGGTTTCAGGTTCAGAGCTTTGCTGGTGGAGGCCTCAAACAGCACTTGGGCGCTTTCAAAACCCGGCAGAACTCCGCCGGTCGCAGGCAGGACTTTCTTCTGCCACACCTTAAACAGGTTTTGCACATAGTTCTGATAGCCGTCGCGCACGCGTGTAATCGCAGCCGCCTTGTCGGTCAGACCCACATCGATATTGTCGGCAAAGGTCTGGGGCATTGTTTTTACGAAGTCGGCAGCAAAGGATTCAATGGAAGTCACAACGTACTGGCGTGTGGCGTTGTTCAAATCACGCTGCAAAGTTTCAACACCGAATTTTTTGATCTTGGGAAGGATGAAGATCTTTTTGGTGATGCCATCAATGATGCCGCCATTGCAGCCTTCCGTCGCCAGACAAATCAATTCATCTTCGCTCTGCTTTGACAGGAAGTCGTACAGAGTTTCATTCACCGGTTTGAAGTTCTGTTCACGCTCGGCCGGGGTCAGCATGCGCCATACATCCACGATCACAGTCAAAGCGCTTTGGGCGTCAGACATGCGATCCAGGCCCACCGCCAGTTTGCGGCCCTGAAGCATGCTGGTCTGAAGCTCCGGGGTCAGTTCGACTTCAAACTGCTTAACGGCGTCATCAATCAGGCGCAAAGTTTCAGTCAGGGTTTTGGTGGCCGCCAGCTTCGCCAGCAACGTGCGAACTTCCGCAAACAGGGGCGTCGTCTTTTTCTGGAATTCCTCCGTCAGGCCGCTTTCAATGACCGGAATCAGCCCCATGTTCGGGATTTCGGCCAGTACCATCCTGGTGAATGTCTCGGCGCGAGAAAGGATCTCCTTCAGATTTTTGATGGGAACTTGAGGCAGACCCGGGCCCAGAGCCTCGATGTGCCGGCGAATCACCGGGCGTGATTTTTCGATGTCAGCAAGAACTTCGGTCAAAGTCCCGCGCACTTGTTCCTGAGTCTGTCCCGTGGCCAGGGCGGCAAAAGGCGAGTCGGCCAGTTCCGTCGTCAAAGTGGATTGCGGGTTGCTGTAGTACTGGCGAATCCAGGACAGTCCGGTTTGTTGCAACGCTGGATTTTCAGTTTTGGCGCCCAAAGTGTGCAGGGCCTCTGCGATTTCAAAGAACCGGGCGCTGCCGATGGTGCCAGCCCAGTACAAGGCTGGCGTGTCTTTGCCAAACTGGCGAACGCGCAGGTTCAGACGGGTGTCTTTGGACTGCGGGCCGAAAGAGGTTTGAGGTTTTTCAAAGACACGTTCTTCCACCTTCGGCGCACACGCCGATAGAGCCAGGGTCAGGGGCAGGGCCGAAGACATCAGAATGTGCAAAGACTTTCGTAGCATGGGCCCTCCTTTCTAGAAGAACATCATCAAATTCATTTCCTGCGCCAGCTGTCGTTCGATATTCACGCCAGCAAAGACATCAGAAATCTGATAGCTGATCATCATGGGAATCAAAGCGGTCTTTTTAAAATAAGAATTCACTGTGCTGTAAGTCAGTTCCGCTTTCACACGGTGAGCCGTCGAAGCTGAATTCAAAGCCAGCAGGTCATAGCGGGTGTTGCGATCACCGCGATAGACGTCTTTTTCTTTGGTGGAATAGTCATAACCAGCCCCCAGTGTCCAGCTGTCGCTGAATTCATAGAAGGCATTGCCACCGACAGTGGCGATGTTACCCAGGGTGCGGGTCACGTCTTCTTTGGTATTGGCGTCAGGCAAGGTGTCATCTTCATCGGTGGGGACCCGGGCGGTGATGTTGTCCGGGATGTTCAACAGATAAGACACATAGGGCACCAGATAGGCGCCGGCAAAGATCTTGTGGGAATAAACGAAAGAGTTCGTGATATTCGTGCGACCGAAAACATTCAGCGCAGCCAGATCGTCGGTGTCGTACTTGGGGCCGGTGGGCAGATTCAGCTGGGCCTGATGGGCCATGGTGATGTCGCCCTTTTCATAGAACTTGTAGATGCTCACCACATTCACGTCACCAATGAAGCTTTCATCACGGTTGGCCAGGGGTTTGTACCCCTTTGCCGTCAAAGTTTCATTGGTGGCTTTACTCAGGTCCGTATTCAAAGCCGCATCCAGTTCCGGATTCAATCCAGAGAACTGCTCGCGGTAGTATTCAATATTGGAGAATTCCTGGGACAGGGAAATTTTGTTGGTATAAGACACCACCGGCACACCGAAACCGATTGTCCAGTTTTTGGTGATGCCACGGGCAAAGACCGGGGCATAGTATTGAACCTTCGGCATGGTGTCCACGCGCAGGACACCCAGATTGAAGGCATCACCCAGATTGTGCCCGCCAAAGCGGTTCAAGGCGTCGATCAGGCGTTTGGCGTCGGAATTGAATTTTGCCAGGGATTTGGCGTCGAAGACCACGGATTTGTAGTCGCCAAGATTCATCAGGCTGCCGCTTTCGGTGTATTTCTGGCTGATGCCGTCGATCATCCCGAAGCGCAGGGAAGGGCTGTTGATCCCTTCAGGCAGCGTGCTTGTTCCCATAAGCGAACCATAGGCGCAAATTGAGCCTAAAATTCCGCAAAATGTTACAAGTAACGCCCGAATATTCACAGCATTTCCTTCTAAAGCATTTAGATTGTATTTAAAAGTCTCTTCTGAAACTTACTAACTAAAACCTGAAATTCTCATGCCACTCACGCTGCGTATTACTCTTGTGAAAGAATCTTTGCCGTCGCTTCAATCCAATCCATGTGGAATTGAACGTTCATGTATTCACCCTGCATGATGCACAGGTTCCATTCTTCCTTCGGCAGTTTGTCGTCAAAGAATGTTTTCGAAGCCACGCCGACCACCATCGTGTCGTTGCCGATCGTGGTGATAGCAGGACCGCCAGAATCGCCTTGGCAGAAACCTTTGCCTTGGGATTGATCCACGATGAACGCCGGCTCTATCGGGCTGTATTTGGCGATGTTCAGATCAGCTGTTCTAAGAATGCCGACATTGCCCGGGAAGGACGGGCGACCATCCATACGGCCAAAGCCAGCGGCTTTGATGCTGTTGAGGCCCAGATCCACGTCTTTGGCTGGCAACTTCATGATCTCGATACCCTCAGGCAGCGCCGTTTCCAGTAGCACCAGTGCCAGATCGTACTTTTTGTTTCCATTTTCGAACTCAGGATGAACGAGGAACTTTGCGGCCTTCACATAGGTGGTGTCACCGTGTTCATCTTTAAGTTCAATGCGATGTAAAGCGTCTTCCCGTTTGGAAATACAATGGCCCGCCGTCAGGATCAGACGGGGAGAAATAGCACTGGCCGTGCACTGGGACACCTTATAGCGGGTGGTGGTGCCGCGCTCGTCTTCAGTAACTTGCGGGTCATACAGCACGCGGAAGTTCAGGGCTTGTTTCGCTGTGGCTTCAGTCACAGCGACGTCGGTCCCGCCGACAATACCGTCAAAGTTGGAGTTATCCAGGGAGTCTTTGGAGACCTGGCCCTGGCAAGCGGTCATTATGAGTGATAATACGATCAACTTTCTCATGCCGGGTTTGGCTTGCAAAAATGCAACTCAGCTTAGATGCAAGCCAATGGGATTTCGGCTGTCAAAAAGTTGGATAGTGCCCTAAAAAGACCACGAAATTTGGGCAGCGGCGCCCAAAGCCTCGGTCTGCATCAGGCTGGACACCTGCAAAGTGGCGGTGGTGGCCGGGATCTTTTCAGACCAGCTGACCTTCATTTCGCGGACATCGCCGGTGGTGTCTTCGTTGTCGGTATAGATGATTTCGGAACTCAGACGATTTTCATCCAGTCCTTCCATCGGAAGTTTCAGACGGTGCTCGGTGGCTTGAGCCGTGCCGGCCAGAATAAGCAGTAAAGTGACCCCAATTGAAAATGCTTCGAGTAGTTTTGAATTTTCCATGAATCTAAAACTAAAGATCTTTGAAACGATTCTCCACTCGGGTTTGCAGAATTTCTGGACCAAGTGGAGGAAGCTTGCAGAATTAAAACGGTACTAAACCGAAAAGACCAGCAGAAAGCTAGTCTTTGAAGTGGACTAGCTGAAAGGGCTAGTCTTTGGTTTCTTTTTCGATGGAGGTGCGAAGCAGGGACTCGACGTGGTTCTTGCGGTTGGAGCCACCCAGCATGTTTTTCAGGCGGTTGTGAATGGACGGATCATTGATCAGCGCGCCCAGACTGCCTTCGCCCCGGTCGATCTTGGACAAAATGGAATCCAGTTTCTCGATGGACTTACCCAGCTTTTCGCCGCCACCGTGGGCATTCATTTGCGCCACGAACCTCTGACTGTCTTTGCTGGTCTGGGAAAAATTCGTGCTGGCGGTTTCCAGGTTTGCCATGATTTTACCCATGCGGTTTTCCACGTTCATCGCGTGCGTGATTTTGTAAAGCTCGTTGATGATATCAAAGATTTTGTTGGTTTCGTTGCCACGCTCAGAAACGATGCCCAGAAAGTCGGTCGGTTTTGCCACTTCCAGTATGTCGCCTTCTTTCAGGCTTTCTGCGCGCGGGTCACCCGGGATGATAAAGACGAACTTGTCACCCAAGGCTCCTTGCGTGCGGATTTCAACCTGAGAACCCTGGCGAATGCGGTCGATGTAGTCTTCGTTGATTTTCATCTTTACGTCCAAAGAGTTTTTCTCTGGCAGGAAGGTGATGGTTTCAACGTTACCCACCGTCACACCGGACAGGGACACAACGCTGCCCACCGCCAGACCCTGAACCTGATCAAAGTGAGCATGCACACGCACATAGCTAGTGAACAAAGCCTTGTCCGCGCCGAGCATAAAGATGGTGGCCAGAATCAGAAAGATCCCGATGGTCAAAAAGATTCCGACTTTGATTTGGGTGCCGAAGTGAGATTCCATTAAGCACTTTCTCCGTTGATGAACTGGCTCATGGCCCCTGGGGGCTCTTGTTTGAGTTTTTCAATTGTGTACTGCTCGCCGATTTTTCCATTCAGCAGCAGGGCGACTTTGTCACACACGGCATAGACCGTCGGCATGTCATGGGTCACCAGAATCGAGGTCACACCCTTGGCCTTCAGGCTTAAGATGGATTCCTGGATACGTTTGGTGTTGTAGGGGTCAAGACCCGCTGTTGGCTCATCGTACAAAACGACTTCCGGATGCATCATCATCGCGCGGGCCAGGCCCACACGTTTTTGCATACCGCCGGAAAGATTTCCGGGAAGCAGGTGTTCAGATCCCGGCAGACCGAATTCCTGCAGGGTTTCTTTGATCTGGCGGGAGATTTCCTCTTCGCTGAAGTTGAAATGCTCACGTAAAGGGTACGCCAGATTTTCATACACCGACATCGAGTCAAACAGGGCCCCGCCCTGGAAGGCATAGGCCACTTTTTTGCGGATTTCGATCAGTTCGGTTTCTTTCATTGGAGTGATGTCCACGCCATTGATCAGAATCTGCCCGCTGTCGGGCTTCTCCAGCCCCACCAGACTGCGCAGGATAACGCTTTTTCCGGCGCCAGATCCACCGATCAGGCCCAGACATTCACCTTTACGCACATAGAAGTTCACACCCTGGTGCACTTTTTTGCTGCCGAAGGACTTTTTAAAGTCCACAACTTCGATGACGCCTTGTCTGGTTTCGCTCATATCATTTTCTCCACGATCCAGAAAAGTTTTGAAAGGAAAAAGTCACCGACCACAATCAGGATCGAGGACACAACCACCGCCTTGGTGGTGGCAATGCCGACCTCTTTAGTCCCGGCTTTTACATTCAGACCGAAATAGCAGGACGGAATGGCGATAAAGATGGCAAAGAAGAAGGTCTTCGCAAATCCGGACAGATAGTCCTGGATGTTGGAAGTCGTCATCACTTTCAGATAATAGAAATTAGGATCCAGATTCAATTCGGTCGCGCCGATGATCAGACCGCCAAGGTTTCCGACGATGTTGGCAATAGAAACCAGGATCGGCAAAGTGATCAGGCAAGCCAGGACACGGGGAATAACGATCTTTTTGATCGGGGACGTGCCCAGGGCACGAATCGCATCAATTTGCTGGGTGACGACCATACTGCCGATCTCGCTGGCAATACCAGCGCCCACGCGGGCTGCCAGCATCAGACTGGTGAACACCGGACCCATTTCACGCAGGATGGTCACGGCCAGCAGCTTGGGAACATAAAGCTTACCACCGAACTTTTCCAGTCCCATACCAAACTGCAGGGACATCACCATGCCGATACTGACGGCCGTGATCACGATCAAGGGCAAAGAACGCATGCCGATCTGGTAGATTTGTTCAGAGATCAGTTTGTAATAGATGCGACCATGAATGGTTTCACGGAAAACATCACGGCTGAGCAGCCCCACTCCACCGATAAAGAAGAGGACTTCCATCATAAAGACTGTGAAGGGCAGGGCGAGATTATTCATTACGGAGCCTTAAACTGAGCCTTAAAATCTTCAAAGTGTTTCAGTTCAGCCGCAAACTGCTTCTGAACGCCACCATAACTCAAAGTGTAGTTGCAGTTATTCTTCTTAAACACCAAAAGGGAAAGTTGCACCGGAATGCCATCCACAGTGCCTGTAGCCACCGATTGACGAGCCTCGCGGCCATTGAACATCAAAGTATCTGATTTCACATCCAGATTGGAAAGCGCCGCCAAAGACTCTGTTTCCATTTGCTGCAAAGACGGATCCGCCCCACCACAGTCAGAAACAAAAGAAATCGTGTTCCCAGTCGACGAACTCAACCAAGCTTTGTCAGAATTGCCTGCATCAATGGATTTAAAAGGCGAACCAGGCGAAGAAAACTCCACACCCTTTGCAGGCACAGATTTCCGCCCCGGCAAATTCACCGACACACACCCAACAAAAAGCAAACTCAAGATGCAACAAACAAAGATGTTCTTCATAGCACCCATCCATCGGAATAAATTGAGGAAAAATCCAGAGTCTGTACGGCGAAACAGTGCCTCGGTCTAGGGCGGATAGGGGGAGCGGTGGCGCCTCATCCCCTTCGAACACATCCTCGCGGACGTGGCCCTTTGGGCCTACTGCTGCGGAACTTGGGGCTGAGCCACCACCGCTCCCCCTATCCGCCCTAGACCAAGCTGTCCGACCTTCCAGACAAGAATTTTCCCACTGCTTCCAGCGCCCCACCGAGAGCTCTCGGTAGCGCGTAGAAAAAGATCAGAGAACACGCACAGCGTGCACCCAGATACCGCCAAAATTTGCCGGCACACCAGGCTCTAGGAAAGGCCACACCCAAGCCAGACGCAAGTTCCACAGCAGCACGTCCCAACGGGACGGCGTCCGCGAGGACTGTCCGAAGCGGCTGGTTTGGGTGTGGCCTTTCCTAGGGCCGGGTCGTCTCGCCGTCAGCGTTTTGGCGGTGGTGTTGGAAATTCTATGAAACTTTTTGCCCATCTGGAAATTATTTGCCAATGGACCTTTGAAAGAGGTGGCACCGTATGTGCAATAGCAGAACGAAGGGAAGAGAAGGGGTTCAAGGAGTGAACACTTTACGTAATTTGATTGTGGCAGGATGCCTGTTCTTTGGTCTAGCTTCAGCGCAAGCGGCGAAGGTCAATGGAATCATTAATTTTCAGGGCGACACTGTTCACATGGAACTGTCGGGCCAGCAAAATTGGGATTACGACGTCAAACGCCTTGATAAAAAAGGTCAGGTTGTCGTTGAAATGACCGTGCCGGCGTTGGATGAATCCACGATCGGTTCTCTTTCCTCCTTTAAAAGTGATTTTGTGACGTCGGTGGCTGTGGACCGCAAGGGTCCGGATGGCAAGAACGTGATTCAGTTCACCCTTTCTGGTGAAGACATCGAGACATTTGATTACCTGACGGATCAGCCTTCTCGGCTGATCATGGATTTCTATGTGAATCCATCTGCGAAGCCTAAAAAAGACGGCAAAGCAGTTGCCAAAAAAGACACACAAATTCCGACCGAGTTGCCGGCTAAAGATGTGAAACCTGTGGCGAAAGCTAAAACTGACAAGAACCGTAAGCCAGCGGCGGACACTTTGGCGATTGCAGATCAGGGCGTGGGCTTTGCCGCTAATGATTCAGTGAAATCCGGTATCTTTGACGGTGGCGATCCGGACTATTCCCGCTTCTCGGTCAAAGACTATGAGATCAAAGAAGAGGCGATGATCCGCGCCAAGGATAACTATTATATCCCGTTCCCGATGCTGGAAACTCCGGTCAGCTACTGGGAGAAAATGAAGATCACTCCGGCGATCTACCAGATTTCCCCGCAGTCCACGGAAGAAAACAAACAGGCTCGTTTGCTTTTGACGTTGTTTGAAAAGCAGCGCTATGGCGTTTACCTGAAAACTCAGGCCTGGTTCAAAGACAAATATCCAAAATCTGAATACAACGAAGTCATTGATTTCATGACCGCCGACGTTCACCTGGCCCTGTGGAAGGAAGAAGGCCGCATGAAAGACTATGACGAGGCGATGCAGAAATATAAAGAGGCAGTCGCTAAGTATCCGCGTTCTCCTTTGGCGGAAAGAACGTCAGTGAAGACGGGCTTCCTGGCTTTGGAAAAAGGCGATGCACTCAATTCCCTGCGTTTGTTCCAAGAACACATCGACAACAAAAACTTCTCGGGCAAAGAATCTGTTTCCAAGGATCTGGCGCGTCTGGGCATGGGTTTGGCTTTCATGAAGCTGAACAAATGGACAGATGCAATTGCCCAGTTTGATCAGGTTGAAAAAGAAGCTTTCAACCGTGATTTGAAAGTGGAAGCAGCCTACCGTCGTGGTGACGTGTGGGTGCGCGGCAAGAACTATGCAAAAGCGGTTGATGAATATCAGAAAGCTTTGAAGAAGTATCCAGAGGGACAAAGCTCTTACCCGAATGCCTTCTTCAATCAGGCGGAATCTTTGTTCATGATGAACAAGTATCCGCAAAGTCTGGACACCTATCGTGAATTCGTAAAAAAATTCCCAAGCAGCAACCATTCGGCATTTGCGATGACGCGCATGGGTGAGTTGCTTGAAATCTTCGGTGCCGACAAGTCCCGCGTGATGGGGGCTTACCTTGAAACGTACTTCCGTTATGGTGAAACTCCAAATGCAGTGATTGCGCGTTTGCGTCTTTTGAGCACGCGCATGAAAGGCATGAAGCCGAAGGAAGTAAACCACGCCGTTGAAGAAATCATGTCATTGGCTAAAAAGATTGATCTTCCGAACATCGAGCAGTTTGCAACTGTGATGGTGGCGGATGGTTACACTCACCGTGGTGAACACCAAAAAGCGGTGGATCTGCTTTCCAAATACTATAAAGAACATCCCACTTCTGTGGATGTTCCGCTGCTGACCAATCGTATTGTTTCCAACATCAATGACAAGCTGGAATCCGAAGTTAACGATGGCAACTTCATCAAGGCATTGAAAACCCACAGTCAATATGCTGACAACTGGCTGAAAAACTCCAAGCGTCTGGATACCAAATATAATGTCGGTCGTGCATTTGAGATGGCCGGGGTTCCGGTTGAAGCGGAAAGATACTACAAAGACGTTTTGAACCGTATTTATGCAATTCGTGGCACCGCGGAAGCCAAAGAAATTCAGGTGAAAGAGCAGATTCCTTCCGAGGACGAACTGAACCTGCGTCTTTCCAACGTGTTCACTCAGGAGCAAAAATACAATCAGGCTTATGACTATCTGAAAAACATCAAAACGCCGGAAAAAATGGACGAACAATCTCAGATTGAACGCGTGAACATCGCGGTTCGTCTGCTGGAAAAACGCGGGGACAATGATTCTGCGGTTCGTTACCTGGGCGAACTTTTGCGCACGTGGAAAGGTCAGCCGCAACTGGTGGCTGAACCTTATCTGAAACTGGCTGAACTTCAGGTGAAACAAAGCAAACCGGATGAAGCCATCCAGTCTTTGGAAATGATCGACAAATTGCAAAGTGATTCCGGCAAGATTTCCCCGGTGATCCACGCCAAGGCGCTGGAAATGATGGGTGATATCTATCTGAGTAAAAAACAGCAGGATCTGGCGACAGGTTCCTATGAAAAGCTGCTGGAAAAGTACGAAGACAATCGTCCGCTTTCCTCCATCCGTTACAAACTGGGTCAGATCTACTTCAAAGCAGGTGAGATCCAGAAAGCGGCCGAGGTCTGGAATGACTTCAAAGGTGACAAGAGCGGGTTCTGGAAGAATCTGGCTCAGGAGCAGTTGAAGAATTCAGAATGGCGTGACGATTACAAGAAATATATCAAAAGAATTCCAGCTATGTCTGAGAACGAGCAAGGCCAATAGGAGTTTGGATGTCGTACTTTGATTTTGATGCTCTACACATCGAAGATAGAAGAATGCACGAAGTGAAACAGCTGAGCTTGCAGTTGGCTTCAACGCAGGCAAGTTTGCTTCTGGTCGGTGAGGCCGGTGTGGGTAAAACAAGTCTGGCTCGTTACATTTACACCAAAAGCCGTTCAGCACGCCTGTACTGCCTGGATTGCAAAAACGCCGGTGGCTTTGACTTCTCGCGCGTGGATGGCGGTACTTTGCTGATTGAAGATCTGGATTGCGCTTCTGTGGCATTGCAAAATGACCTGATGAAGCTGGTGGAAAGAGCTGACGGCACGCGCCCTCGTTTCATTTCCACATCCCGTCGCGATCTGCGCGCGTTGGTGAAGCAGGAACAATTCCGTCAGGATCTGTTCTATAAGCTGGCGGTTGTTCATCTGGAACTGCCGCGCCTGGAAGACCGTCGTCAGGACTTCCAGAACATTGTGAATTTTATTCTGGAAGTGTCCCAGATCATGCACGGCAAGTCGGGCTTGCGTTTGACGGCGGAAGGTTTCGACCGCCTGAACACCTGGAACTGGCCGGGCAACATCCGTGAACTTGAAAATGTGCTGGAAAGAGCCGTGGTTCTTGCAAAATCTTCACTGATTGGGCCTGAATCCATCCAGTTTGAGGCTGTGGTCGAGGATATGGACCTGGATTTTGCCCCGGGCATGTCCCTTTCTGAGGTCGAGAAGCGTCTAATTATTCAGACTCTGGAGCTGACCGCCCAGAACCGCACCCGTGCGGCGCAAATGCTTGGAATCAGTATTCGTACCTTGAGAAACAAACTTAATGAGTACAAGGAAGCAGGTGTTTTATGAGTAATATCTTCGATAAAACAACCAACGCGCTGGCGACCTCACTGAGCATGAGGCAGCTCCGTCACAATGTGACCTCCTCGAATATCGCCAATGCCGAGACTCCGGGTTATCACGCCAAGAAAATGGACTTCGAAGGCGCTTTGCAAAGAGCGCTGGATCTGGATGGCGCAAACTCCCTGAGCACGAGCAATCCGGAACACTTCGCGGTGGGCGGCATCTCGGTCAGCAAAACCCGCCCGGATATCTATGATGATCCGGAAGGGGCTGTGAACAACGACGGAAACACCGTCGATGTGGAAAAAGAAATGTCGGCGTTGTCAGAGAACGCGATCATGTACAAAGCGGCTCTGCAACTGATCAACAAGAAAATGGCGGCACTGAAGTATGCCGCAACCGAAGGGCGGTAATAGATGGCTGATTTTTTGACGGGGATGAGAATCAGCAGCAGTGGTATGGCGGCGCAAAGAATGCGCATGAATACCATTGCCAGCAATATCGCCAACATTAACACGACCCAGACCCCCGAGGGTGGTCCGTATCGCCGTAAGGACGTGGTTTTCGAGGCGATGCCCGATGCCAAAAACTTTGGCGAGATCATTTCCTCGACGGATCCGGCAGGAAGTTTCCAGAGGGTCCAGGTCACTGATGTGATCTCGGATCGCAAGGCGCCGCTGCTCAAGTATGAACCGGACCATCCTGATGCAAATGCAGACGGATACGTGGCTTATCCGAATATCAATTTGATGGAAGAAATGACCAATATGATACAGGCGTCGCGTTCCTACGAGGCCAACGTGACAGCGGTTCAGGCGTCGAAGGATATGGCGCTTTCCGCGCTGGAAATAGGCAGGTAATTCCTTCCTAGACCCCGGCAAAAATTAAGGACTTTTTTACGCAAGTTTAATACAATTTTATCAGAGGAGAAGGTGAAGCCATGGAGGGTTTTACTGTATCAAATGCAAACAGGTTTCTCGATAATGGAATCGTCCGTGATTCCAAGTCATTAAGCATCGAGAACACCCCTTCAACGAGTTCGACATCCGGTACGGGTAAGAGCTTCGCCGACACCCTGAAAGACGCCGTAGGCAGCGTGAATGAAATGCAAAAGGCTTCAGATAAAGCCATGCAGAATCTCGCGACTGGCAAAACGGACAACGTGGCCGATGTGATGATCGCCGCGGAAAAAGCAGACATCGCCCTGAAGGTGATGGTGCAAGTGCGCAACAAGATTATTGATGCGTACCAAGAAGTTATGAAGATGCAGGTTTAGTTTTCCTTAGGCTGGAGGGGTTTCCTTGAATAAGATTTTTGGTGGATTGGTTGTCCAGTTTCGCGAGTTCTTCAAAAACCTGGGTCCGACCAAAAGACTTTCAGTAATTGCGGTTACTGTAATTGCGGCGGTGGCACTTTTCACGATGCTGTTTATGGCTTCAGGGAAAGACTATGTGCCATTGTTCACAAACATTCCGACGGAGCAGGTTTCCACAATCGTTGGAAAGCTGAACGAAAAGAATGTGCCGTTCCAGCTGCGTGATGGCGGTAAGACAATCGCCATTCCAAAAGAACTGCTGCACTCAACCCAGATGACATTGATGTCCGAAATCGGTTCCCCGAAAATGGGCTCGATCGGTCTTGAGATCTTCGACAAGCAGGATTTCGGCATGAACTCCTATGCTCAGAAGATCAATTATCAGCGGGCCCTTCAGGGTGAGCTGATGCGTGCGATCAACACGCTGACAGCAGTGAAACAATCCAAAGTGATTCTGGCTTTGCCAAACAAAAAGACCTTCCTTGAAGAGGGCGGTCAGGCGTCAGCGTCTGTCGTGGTGGAATTGCACCAGGGTAAAGAGCTGACTCCGGAGCAAGTTCGCGGTGTTCGTTATCTGGTGGCGAACTCTGTTGAAGGCATGGACGCGGACAAAGTCACAGTCCTGGATGAGCGTGGTAAAGTTCTGACCCGCGTGGCTGACGGGACAACTGGTGGTTCCAATGAACTGCTGGATCTGAAAGCCAAAATTGAAGGCGACCTGGAAGACCGTATCGAAGACATCCTGACAAAGGTTGTTGGTCATGCCAAGGTTGTGGCGAAAGTGGATGCGACTCTGAATCACCGTGTGATTTCTTCTGTGGAAGAATCCGTGGATCCGGACAAAACAGCCATCCGTTCCCAGCAGTCTGAAGAGGAATCTTTGGACGGCTCCCGCACCAATCCAGCCGGTGTGCCGGGTTCCCGTTCCAATCTGCCGGGGGCAGAGGACCAGGGGACTGTGGGCTTCCGTCAGGATGTTAAAAAAGAAATCAAGACAACGAACTATGACGTGCCAAAAACCGTGCGTAATATCCGTGAATCCGCAGGGAATCTGGAGCGCGTGAGTGTGGCCGTGGTTGTTGACGGCATGATGACGACGACAACCAAAGCCGACGGCACCACCGAAACGACTTGGAAACCGCGCTCGGCTGAAGAGCTGCGCAAGTACGAGGATCTGGTTAAGAATGCGATCGGTTTCAATACCGCCCGTGGCGACAGTGTAAAAATTGAAAATATCCAGTTCCAGCCGGAAGACTTCTCTGAAGCAGAAAAGATCCTGACGACGCTGGAAAGAAAAAAGCTGATCCACGCGTTGTTCAAGTGGGCATTGCTGGGATTCAGCTTGGCGCTGTTCTTCTTCATCGTGGTGCGCCCGTTCATGCAGTGGATCACCGACAGCTTCCAGGATTCTGTTGAGGAAATGCTTCCTCGCACAATCGAAGAGCTGGAAGAGCTGCAGTCTGTGGATAACACCCTTCCGGGCATGTCCACCGCTTTGCCGGTCCTTCAGGAATCCATTGATCCTGAGAAGGCCGAATCTGAATTGCTGAAAGATCGTATCCTGTCATCAATGAGTCGTGACGAGGAAAAAGCAGCCAACGCCTTTGGCATGTGGCTGGTTAGGAAGGATGGCTAATGAAACTTCATAAGTCAGATAATATTGAGTATGAAAATCTCAAGGGCTTCGACAAGGCCGCAATCCTGATCAATTACCTTGGCAAGGATGCGGTGAAGGTTTTGCTTCGCCGTATGGACGACTCTGACATCCGCAAGCTTATCAATCAAATGAGCAAATTGCGTGTAGTGCCGGTTCACGTGACCAAACGTGTGCTGGAAGAGTACTACGAAATGATCTCTGAAACTGAAGACTACATTTTCTCTGAAAATATCTCTGCCAAGGACACCATTGTGGACGCCCTGGGTGAGGAAAGAGCCCGTGGCATCCTGGGGGGCTTGAACATCACTTCCGGTGGTTCCCGTTCTTTGGAGTCCCTGGAGATGGTCGACGCAAAATCTTTGGCGACCTTCCTGGTGAATGAGCACCCGCAGACCGTAGCCGTGATCCTGGCGCATCTTGAGCCCGAGAAAAAAGGCGAGGTTCTGAAACGTCTTCCGGAAGCCCTGCAGGCCGAAGTGGTTCTGCGTATGGCGAATCTGGAGCACGTCGATCCTGAATTGATTGCTGAAATTGACCGTGTATTGAAGAACCAGTTGTCCAATACGGCGACGGTCGAGCAGGCGGCATTGGGTGGCGTACATCCGGTGGCGGAAATGCTCAACGTCATGGACAAGAACACGGAAACCGCGATCATGTCGCGCCTGGAGGAAAAAGATCCTCTGCTGGCCGAAGAGATCCGCAAACTGATGTTCGTCTTCGACGACATCGTGAAAATCGACGACCGTGGCATTCAGTCGCTTCTCAAGGAAGTGGCGAACGAAAAACTTCTGCTGGCGCTCAAAACTTCCAGCGAAGAGATTCGTACGAAGATCTTCAAGAACATCTCTGCCCGTGCGGCCGAGATGCTGCGTGAGGATCTGTCGAACATGGGTCCATCCCGTCTGTCCGACGTCGAGTCGGCTCAGCAGGAGATTGTGAACGTGGCACGCCGTCTGGAAGCCGAAGGAAAAATCCTGATCGCAAGAGGTGGTTCAGAAGATGCAATGGTCTAATCGCGCCTCCAAGTCCGTTCTGTCCAAGGAAGTGGCTGAAAAAACAGTGCTCGAGTTTGTTCCCATGCGTTTCGATCTGGGGACTCCCGAGCAGGCCATGAACTATCTGGCAGAAAAGAGCAAAGGCTCTGATTTCCGCATGAACGATGCCGTGCGTGTGCAGACGGGTATTGATCAGGTGGAAAAAGGCAACGACGAGGAAAAAGTCGAAGTGGCCGCTTTGGAAAAGCTGAAAGAAATCCAGGAAGGCGCCTATCAGGAAGCCTATCGCCTGGGTCTGGAAGAGGGCCGTAAAGAGGCCTTCGAACAGGTGTCTGCGGATATCGCCGAGCGTATGGCCGGTTTGGACACCCTGTTGCTGACCATCAAAGAACTTAAAAAAGAAATGTCCGGATTCAACGAAGCCCATCTGCTGAAACTGATGTTCCAGATGGCCTCCCGTCTGGCCAAAACCGAACTTAACAGCAACAACGACGCGATGGTGGGAATCCTGCGCGACGCGGTTGGTTTGGCTCAGGACGAGGAAGAAATCACCGTTCATGTGTCCCAGACTCAGTTTGACTTCCTTGAGGAGCTTAAATCCGAGACCGGCCGTGAATTTGAATTCATCAAAAAAATCAAATTTGAACCCAACGCCGAAGTGGCTGACGGCGGTTGCATTGTTGAAACCAACTATGGTGAAGTCGATGCCCGCATTGAACAGCGCGTGGAACAGTTGTGGTCTGTTCTTTCTGAAAACATGCCCAAAGTTAAAGACAGGATTGCCGGTTAATGAGCGAATTTGAACTGAACCTGGATAAGTATTCTGACGTGATCCAGTCTGTCCACTTGACGAAGGACAGCGGCAAAGTCACGGAAGTGAACGGGATGCTTATCAAAGGATATCTGCCGGGCGCAAGCGTTGGCAGTATCGTGTCCATCAATCCCAGCGGGATGGAAAAATCCTTCCTGGCCGAAGTGGTGGGGTTCAAGGACAAGCATGTTCTGATGATGGCTCTGAATGACATGAGAGGCGTGGCCCTGGGATCAAAAATCGTCCTGGCCCGTCAGATCGCCACCGTGCGCGCGGGTGAAGAGCTTTTGGGCCGTGTGGTGGATGGCCTGGGTCGTCCTCTGGATGACAAGGGCGAAGTCGAAAATTTCCGTGAAGTTCCTTTGTACAGTGAAGTTCGCAACCCTCTGGATCGCCGTCCGATCCGTGAGCCTATTGACCTGGGGATTCGTGCCATCAATGGCGCATTAACCGCAGGACTGGGCCAGCGTGTCGCTATTATGGCGGGTTCCGGTGTGGGTAAGTCCGTATTGCTGGGTATGATGGCCCGTAATACGAATGCCGACGTCAACGTGATTGCCATGATCGGTGAACGTGGACGTGAGGTGCGCGAATTTATCGAGCACGATCTGGGCCCGGAAGGGATGAAAAGATCGGTTGTTGTCTGTGTGACCAGTGACCAAAGCCCGCTGCTGCGTATGCGGGGCGCTTATGTGGCGACGGCTCTGGCTGAATACTTCTCCTCTCAGGGGAAGAATGTGTTGTTGATGATGGACTCCGTGACTCGTTTTGCGATGGCTCAAAGGGAAATCGGTCTGAGTACCGGTGAACCACCATCCCAAAAGGGTTACACCCCCAGCGTCTTTGCCACCCTGCCTAAGCTGCTTGAGCGTGCCGGGTCCTTTGAGGGCGAAGGCAGCATCACCGGCTTCTATACGACGCTGGTGGAAGGGGATGACATGAATGATCCGATCGGAGATTCAGTTCGTTCCATCGTGGACGGGCACATCGTTCTAAGCCGCTCTTTGGCTCAGAAGGGTCACTTCCCGGCGATTGATATCATGCAAAGTGCCAGCCGGGTGATGCGGGCCGTGTCCTCGCCAGAGCACTCCAAGCTGGCGCAAAAGCTGCGTGAAACCCTGGCGGTCTATAAAGACGCCGAGGATTTGATCAACATCGGTGCCTACAAGCCGGGATCCAATCCCAAGATTGACCGGGCCGTGAAGGTGATTGATCAGGTGAACGACTTCCTTAAACAAAGAGTCGAGGACCCGACCAACTTCACACAGACCGTGCGCCAGATGCAGCAGATTCTTATTAACGCCTGATAGAGGTGGACCATGAAATTCAAATTTCCACTTCAAAAAGTTCTTGAGCATCGCAAGATCAAAGAGAATCTGGCGCAAAAGGACTTTCAGGAAGCCGTGAACCTTTATCAAGAGGAACTGGCTCGTCTGAATCAGATGGGCAACCAGGTTCAGAGCGCCCATGCGCAGGTGGGGGCATTGAGCAATCAAGGTGGGGCCCAAGGTCCAGCTCTTTCCCAGATCCACGAGTTTCTTCAAGGTCAGCAAATCCGCATCCAGAGACAAATGCAAAAAGTTCAGGAATTCGAGAAATTGGTCGAGGCCAAGAGAGAAATTTTGCGACAAGCCGCTCTGGAATATAAAATTATGGAGAAGATGCGCGAAAACAAGTTCGAAGAATATCGGGCTGAGCGTCTTTCCAATGACCAGAAGGAAATGGATGAGCAGTCCATCCTGCGGTTTAAAGCTGTGAAGGAATCATAGGCAGATGAAAAGCGGATACGATCAGTTCTTCAAAAATGCACGCCAGGTTGCCGACCAGAACAACGGAGTGAAGTTTCAGAAAAGAAACGCTTCTCCGAAACTGCATCTGGATCTGGCTTCCGAGGACGTTGAGCAGCAGATCCGCCGTCGTATGAAAATGTCTGCACCAAAGAAAAAGAAAAAAGCTCCGGTACCATGGAAAATGATTGGCGTGTCTTTCTTTGGTTTTATGGTTGCCATCTGGGGATTCCAGAATCACGAAGAAGTTGAAAACATCATCAAACGTGTCGAAGTTCAGATGACCGGCGAAGCGATTGCCCAGCCTTCAGCGGCTCCGGCAGAGCCAACTCCGGCAGAGCCGAAAGCCGAAGCCCCGGTGACGGCGGCACTGAGCGGGGCTGAAATTGATCACCTGCAAAAACTGAATGAAAGAAACAAAGAGCTTGATGCGCGTGAAGAAGAACTGAACCGCATGGAGACCGAACTTGCCACCCAGAAGGTGGAACTTGAGAAACGCCTGAAAGAGCTGGAAGAGATGCGCAGCAAGATCTCCGGCATTCTGGAAGACCGGGTCAAGGCGGATGACGAGAAAGTCGATACCTTGGTACAGATGTACACCAATATGAAGCCACCCCAGGCGGCCAAAGTCTTTGAGACGATGGACGAGGATTTGGCAATTGAAATACTTGGTCGTATGAAAAAGAAGAATGCTGCTGATATTATGAATTTGTTGAAGCCTGAAAAAGCTCAGATTTTGTCTGAGATGTTTGCGGGCTACAAGCGTCGTGCTCCAGCGAGCGCGAAATAAGACAGTAACGACAGTTTTTTCCAGGGAAGGAGGAAGGTTTGTTACAAAGTATCGTACCCCCCATGGTGGGTGCGACCGAGATGAAGTCACCACCTGACAGAGGGGTGGAGAAAGACTTCAAGGGAACCGGATCCGGCTCATCCTTCGGCAAAGCTCTCGAGGAGAAAATAACCTCGAAAGACCCGAAAGAAATAAAAGAGCCACCGCAACGGGACATGAAGGCGAAGAATGAAAAGCCTGAAAAGACCGAAGCGAAAAAGGGGAAGGAACCCGAGGTCAGCCAAAACGATGGGAAAACAGAACGAAAGGGAACGGTTCGACAGCAAAAAATAAAAGAATTCATGGACTCCTTCGAGAGTGAATTCGAAATATCCCCCACGCGACTCGTGGAGGCGATGTCCCAGCTGGACGACACCCAACTAGTACAATCCCCGGAAGAGACGGCACAAGCCGTGATCTCTCAATTGGGACTCAGTGATGAGGACGCAGACAAAGCGCAGGCGATGTATGCGGGCTTGTTGCTGCAGTTGCAGCAGACTCCTGCGCCGGCGAAGGCTCCGGAATTTGCTGTGGGTGCTGGCGTGGTGACTCAGGCCGGTGTGCAGCTGCGTGCTGAACAGGCGCAGGCAAAGCAGAACATGCTGGGTAATACCGTCGACCGTTTAAATCAAAAATTCTGGACAGACGCGCAGGCAAAACCATTGCCTTCAGCGGCGTTGGGGCAGCTTGATGCTGCGGCCATGCAGAACATGGATCTGGATGAGGCGTCTTTTGCGGATATTCCGAAACAGGAAATCCCGATGGACATGCCACTTCCGGAAATGCCTCAGCAGCAGGCGCCAAAGCTTCCTGAACTTCCACCGCATCTGCAGGGTCAGATGAAGGACACCATGTCGCCGGCGTTGCTGGCGGCCTTGGCGGCAAAGAAAGCGACTGAAGCACAGGCGGCCCAGGGAACTGGTGTTGCGGCTGAAGCGGCGGTTTCAGAACAGGGCGCGGAACTGATGGCAGAGTTTACTCAAGCGGTTAAAACGCCGGAGGCTCCGAAGATTCCGACGGCTCAGGCTTTGAATCCGCTGGAAGTGCAGGCCAAGCTTTCCCAGGAATTCATGCGCAATGAATCCCAGGGTGGTAATCTGATGCAACAGGGCAATGACTTCATGAAAGGCATGAGCGCCGAAAAGGAGATGGGTGAAAAGTCCACTCTGACATCCGGTGAATTCAAGCAGGGTCTTGAAGGGCTTCAGAATGTCCATGGTGCTCCGATCAAGGGTGAATCCCTGAAGATGGATGCGGCTTTGCCTCTGGCAGGGACGGCACCACAGGCACCGGTTGATGCCAAGGAAAACGAGGCGGCCGTGAAGCAGCTGATGAATCAGGCTCAGTACCTGATCAAACGCGGTGGCGGCGAAATGAAGGTTCAGATGACCCCGGAGGGCATGGGAACCATTCACCTGAAAGTCATGCTTCAGGACGGTAAAGTGAACATGCAGATGTCAGCAGATACTCAGGAGGCTAAAAAAGCCATCGAGTCCAGTCTAGCTGAACTGAAAACCAGTCTTGCTGCTCACAAATTGTCCATGGAGAATGTAAAGGTGGATGTGGTGAACTCGACATCCGCGGATACGGCTACCCAAAACCAGACCAACATGAACGGTAATCAGCAAAGAGATCAGGCGCGCCAGTTCTGGAACCAGTTCAATGAGAACTTCGGATCCCAGGGCCGCAAGGAATCTTTCGCAGACATGCCTTCACTGAAAGGTTATGGCGGTCGTCGCGATCCACTTCAGCCGATCGAGACGCGTTCAACGCCGACTCGCAAAGTTGAAGGCCGTGGCAGTGGACTGAATCTTGTAGCTTAAAGGAGTTAAGCATGACGATGGTGAACGCGAAACTTGGAGTGAATGCCTTCGGACCGACTCAGACAAAACCTGAGACCGCCGGAGCTTCCAACATGAGCGTGGCAGACAGAGAAAAGCTGGGCGGTGAAAACGTCGGCGAAGTTCTGAATAAAATTGTCGATGCCAACTGGACAGATCCCTCCAAGAAAGTTCGCGCGGTCGGTAATCCAAGCCTGGACAAGGATGCCTTCTTCAAGCTGATGCTGACACAGATGAAAAATCAGGATCCGACGAATCCACTGAAGAGCCATGAGATGGCGGCACAGTTGGCAAGCTTCTCCTCTCTGGAGCAGATGCAGAACATGAACAAGTCACTTGATGAAATGAAGAACGGTCAGAAGCCTTCGGAAAACTTCCAGGCACTGAATCTGATCGGTAAAGCAGTCGCAGGTGATTCTTCGAAAGTGGTGCGCGGCACGAATGACAGAGAGCATGATTTCAAATTCACTCTGCCAATGGCTGCAAGCGAAGTGTCGGTGAAAGTTCGTGATGCCGAAGGGAATGTCGTGCGCACGTACAATCTGAAATCACTGAAAGCGGGCGAAAACAAACTGACCTGGAATGGTGAAGACGAAAAAGCAATGAAGGCTTTGCCTGGTGAATATCAATTCATCGCAGAAGCCAAAACTGCTGATGGTAAGAAGATGGGAATCAAAACAGACTTCGACGGAATGATCACTGGCGTGAGCTATTCCAATGAAGGCCCTGTGCTTCACGTGGGAAATCAGGCGATTCGTTTCTCTGACGTGAAGAAGATTACAGACCCACGTCTTATGACCACCGACCAGAAAGTAAATGATGTAACAAACCTAGACTTGAAGAAAGATGATGCTAAAGGACAAACTATGAAAGAGGGGAATGCAGAGTTACAAAACTCTTCCATGAATCCTGCTCCTGTAGCAAAATCTAACATCATGAACAATGTGGGCTTGTCCCGCGACATGATGGAAAAGATTGCCAAGGAGACAGCGAAGTAATGGTCGATTTAAAGAAGATACAAACTCTTGATCAACTCATCCCGCAGCAGCCGGCCAAGGTTAAACAACCTCAGCTCGATGGTACGGGACCTTCCTTCAAGGACACGCTGGATCAGCTCGGAGGCCTGAAGCCTCAGAACCTGGGACAGATGAATCCTGCAGGCCCGGTGAAGGGCGCGGAAGGGGTTAAGTTTTCGAATCATGCGATTGAACGTATGAGAACCCGGGGAATCAATTATTCTCCAGAGGACATCTCAAAACTTTCAGACGCGGTTTCGAGAGCGGCGGCGAAAGGTTCCAAGGATTCATTGATTTTGATGAATGACTCGGCACTGATCGTCAGCGTGAAGAACAACACAGTTGTCACGGTGATGGACAAGAATGCGCTCAAAGAGAACGTGTTCACCAACATCGACTCAACAGTGGTTCTGTAGCGCGATAGCCAACGAGCAGGAAGCTCAGAGGCAAACTGTGAAGCTGTCCCGAAGAGACAGATAAGCAGCTGGATTTAAAAACTAAATATTAGGGCTGGTCCTCGTAGAGGAGGCCCTCCAAAACGGCGGAATTCGACTAATTCTGCCAACGACATGGAGGTCACATGGGTATTCTTTCTTCATTGTACACTGGTGTATCCGGTATGACAGCACAGGGCGAGGCTCTGGGTGTTATCGGGGACAATATCGCCAATGCGAACACTATCGGTTTCAAAGCAAGCCGTGCAGAGTTCCAGGACATCATCTCCAAAAATCTAAAAGGTATTGTGGGTGGTAACCAAATTGGCCGCGGTGTGAAGATCGGTGCCGTAAATCCAATCCTTTCCCAGGGTAACATCGACGCCACTGAAAAAGTGACGGACCTTGCAATCTCCGGTGACGGTTACTTCAAGGTTAAAGGTTCCGACGGTGAGTCCTACACTCGTGACGGTTCCTTCCACTTCGACCGTGAAGGCTACCTGGTAACAAACGACAATCAACGCGTACAGGGCTTCTCTACAGATGAGAAGGGCAATATCGTCAACAAAATGACCGATATCAAATTCCCTCGCGCTCTGATCCCGGCTAAAGCAACCAAAGAATTGAAACTGGATCTGAACCTGGATTCCCGCATGGAGCCAACCAAGAAGTTCGACCCAGCGGATCCTTACTCCACTTCTCACTATTCCACTGGTGTTGAGATGTATGACTCTCAGGGTAACAAACACCTTGTCAGCTTCTTCTTCAACAAAGTTAACGACCGCGAATGGGAATTCAAAGGTTTGGTTGACGGTAAAGAGATCACTGGCGGCGAAGAAGGCAAAATGTCTGAAGTGGCTGCTGGTAAACTGATGTTCACCGTTGACGGTAAACTGGATTCTCAGGAAACAACGTCCACGAACTTCAACTTCAAAGGTGGTGCTTTGCAGGACCAGCAAGTGAAGCTGAACTTCGGTGATGCGATCAAGGACGGCGGTAAAGGTTTGGACGGTACTAAGCAGTACGGTAAAAACTCGGACCTGATCTCTTGGCACCAGGATGGCGCGGCTGCGGGTACAATCACTGGCTTGTCCTTCAATGACGAAGGTACTTTGACAGCGGTATACTCCAACGGTCAGGCCAATGACCTTGCCCAGATCGCTTTGGCAAAGTTTGAAAACCCAGAGGCTCTGTTCAAAGTTGGTAACAACCGTTTGAAAGAATCCAGAGACTCCGGTACTGCTTCCGTAGGTGCTCCAGGCGCTGCCGGCCGCGGTAAACTGTTCGCAAAATCTTTGGAAAGATCCACTGTCGATCTGGCTACAGAGTTCGTGAACATGATCCAGAATCAGCGTGGTTTCCAGGCCAATGCCAAAACCATCACGACGACGGACGAACTTCTGAACGAAGTGATCCAGTTGAAACGATAATTTCCGCTAGTCTAAACCTACCATGACCATGTCGACAGGCTCCCTGACCCGGAGCCTGTTTTTTTTCGTTTGGCAATAGTGAATACCATGTTGTTTAGTTTCATCTTTGCAATCTCTCGACGGGTTCCGATTAAATCTGTGTAATAATGGGTATTTAGGGCTCCAATATGAAATTTGCTTCTTTTGTTTAGAAACAAATCTGCTATAAATTGGCTATAGATTTTACGAACCAGTAACAAAGGTGACTCTCGATGAGATGCTTAGTAGTCGAAGATGATAACGAGATCGCAACAATAGTAAAACAGGGCCTGGGTGAGCTTGAAGGTGATGTTGATGTTGAATCCAACGGACGCAGAGCCTTTGAAAAAGCGCAAACCAATCATTACGATATTATCGTTTTGGATTTGATGCTGCCTGAGATGGACGGTTACACTTTTGCAAAGTCTTTGCGTGAAAAAGAAATCAACACCCCGATTTTGATCCTGAGTGCATTGCGGGAGTTGGATGACCGCTTAAAGGGTTTGAGCATGGGTGGTGATGACTATCTGACGAAACCTTTCGCGATGGCTGAACTTCAGATTCGCGTGAAAAATCTGTTGAAGCGCTCTCAAAAAGCATCCGAAGTGACTCAACTGGTTTTCCAGGACTTGAAGCTGAACCGTCTGAACCGCGATGTGGTTCGTGCCGGCAGAAAGCTGGACCTTCAGGAAAGAGAATTTGTTCTTCTTGACCTGTTCATGAGTAATCCAAATAAAATCATTGGTAAGCAGACGATCCTGAAGGAAGTCTGGAACTATGATTTTGACCCTCAAACGAACGTGGTGGACGTACTTGTATGCCGACTCAGAAACAAACTGGAAAAAGATTTCCCTACTCGCCTTATCTACACGGTTAGAGGCGTAGGATATGTCCTCAAGTCGTCTTAAACCGACACTCTTTCGAATCAGCACCAAGCTGACGCTTGCGTATTCTCTGGTGCTGATTCTAAGTTCCACAGTCATCTTTAGTTTTCTTTATTTTCAGATCAGTCACGGCTTGCAAGAGCAGGAACGTGGTGTGCTTTCTTCCAAGCTGGAAGAATACCGCAATCGCATCGAAGTGCGGGGTCTGGGTGAATTTAAAGACTACTTCCTTTATATTCCCAATTATGATCGTGATGCAGCTTTGCTGGTCAGTGTCTTCAGCCCGAAAGGGGAAGAGACTTATCATCACGAGCCTTTTCCGAGCTTTAAATTAAACATGGAAAAACTAAAAGAAGAGATGAACCGCCATCGCGGGCAGATCTTCGAGTTTGCCATGCGTGAGATGCATGGAGGCGACACAATCATCATTCTGGGGACGACCTTGAAGGATGGCAGCCGTCTGGTTGTGGGTAAAAGCACGGAAAGTCTGAGCCTGCAGCTGCGCAACTTACAAAAGATCTTCTGGTGGCTGCTATTGCCCGTGGCCCTTATCGGGTTTCTCGGGGGATTGTTCCTGTCCAACCGAACGCTCAGTCCGGTGCGTGAGCTGATCACATCCATGAAAAAGATCGAAGGCGGTTCCCTTTCCACACGTGTTCCGATCGGGGGCAGTGATGACGAGCTGGAAGAGCTGAAGGTTCTGTTCAATAAAATGCTCGATAAAATCGAGGGGCTGGTGAGTGGTCTGAAAGAGGCCTTTGATCACCTGGCGCACGACATCCGCACCCCGGTGACCCGCTTGCGCGGTCGTGCGGAGCTGGCATTGACCAGCGAAGGGGACGTGGAATCCTATCGCGAGGCTTTGCAAAGCTGTTTTGAAAACTCGGACAAGATTCTGAACTTCCTGCAGGTGCTGACGGATATCACCGAGGCAGAGAATCGCAGTAAAAAGTTGAAGATCGAAAAGAAATTTATCAGTGATCTGGTTAAAGAGATCATGAGTCTTTATGAAATGGCCTTCGAGGAAAAAGACATCCGTGTGGTGCAAAAACTCGACAGTCATGACTGGGCCATGGTCGATGCCAAACTGATCAGCCGGGTGATCGCCAATCTGCTGGATAATGCGCACAAGTACACGCCACCGGGCGGGGAAGTGACCATTGAAACCATCAATCATACTGAGAACGTCATCATTCGGGTGACGGACTCTGGCCCGGGGATTTCGGCGGATGAGCACGGCATGATCTGGCAAAAACTTTATCGCAGCGACAAGAGCCGCTCTGAATATGGCATGGGCCTGGGGTTGACATTTGTGAAAGCCGTCGTTGAAGCGCATGATGGAAAAGTTTCCGTGCGCATTCCGGTGAAAGACGGGCACGGTACAGAATTCGAAGTTCTTTTGCAGAAGATGTCGTGACCTAGGTCGCGGCCTCTGGTGTTCCGCTAAAACTGCTGGCAGGGTTGTTTTCGGTCAGACATAATGACTGCACACCATGAAAAAAATCATCGTTGCATGTATTCTTGGAATTTCGGTCTTGTCTTTCATTGTGGCAAAACAGTTTCTGTTCAAGGCCGAGGTGAATAGTGAAAACCTCGGGCCGACCCTGGCAGAAGTTCGCAATGTGAAAAACGAACTGCGCTATAAGCACGCCACCGGGTTTTTCTGGGCGGACGCCGCCCAATCCCAAAAATTATACAATGGATCTGAAGTTTTCACCGGCCCTTCTTCTGAAGCGCTGTTGGAAATGCGCAACAAGGACGTCATTCACGTTCCGGCAGAGACGCTTTTGCGGATCTCCGAAAACGTGCAGGCTGGCACGCTGGCGCTGAATCTTGAACGGGGAAGTCTGCATGTGGAAGGCAAAGGCCACGGAAAACCTTTAAGTGTGCGCGTTGGGAATTCTGATCTGGTGTTGAAGGCCGATGCACCCTATGGACTGTTTGCCAAAAAGGACGCCTCTGGGCAACTGACGCTGTCAATGGCATCCGGGTCGGTTACTTTGGAAAACGGAGATCAGAAAAAGACCCTGGGAGCCGGGGATGCCCTGAGCATCGCCGATCCGGCGGCGTCAGACAAAGACGACACAGATTCTGGCAAACAGGGCGAACAAGATTCCGCTGAGGGCGCTGGTTCGGGGACTTCTGAAGTTTCCGCCGGTGGTGGGGGCGACATCAAGATCGGACCGGAATCCGAAGTAAAAAAAGCCCCGGCATTGAAGATGACCGAGGTGGTAAAAGAAAAGCTGGTCCTGGTGGAGCCCGCTCCGAAAAAAGTTCTTTATGGCCAGGGACTGGAGTTCTTCCGCTGGAAGGGCGGGGAAGGAAAAAAGCTGACATTGCAGACCAGCCGCACGGCTGACTTCCTGACTGAGACCCGATCGGAAGACGTGTCTGAAATGAAAGAAGCGGTGATTCCCAAGGATTTGGGTGCTGGAGAGTACTATTGGCGTCTGGTTGAAAATACGGATGGCATTCCGCATTTTTCTGACACACGCACCTTCCGCATTGAACGTTTGGGAAGTGCCAAGATCGGGCTGCCAGCTTTGACATTCAAGGAACGCGGCAAGTGGTCCTTGAATGTTCCGGTCAAGGATGCCAAGCCCGGCGAAAAGTTCCATATGCAGGTCGGGAAGAACAAAGGTTTTGATGAGATCTTTGATGAATACGAAGGCCCGGAACCTTTGAAAAGTTTCCTGGATGTGTCGGGTGAATATAACATCCGGGTGCGCAAAGCCTATGGCAACAATCTGTATTCTGAATGGTCTGATCCGGCGAAAGTGATTGTTCGTCCGCCTTTGTCAGCGCCGCTGCTTTCAAAAACCGATGAAAAAATTGGTACCACCGGTCTTTCAGAGATGACTTTGGCCTGGAACCCGGTTCCTTATGCGGTCGACTATCTGGTGCAAATAGCTGAAGGACCCAAGTTCAGCCGCATTCTTAAGAATGTCGTTGTTGCCAATCCCCCTTATGAGCTGAAGCACAATGAATCTGTTCCGGGTTATATGCGTCTGGTGGCAAGGTCTGTCGAGGGCGAGTATTCGCCGCCGTCTGAGGTGTATCAAATCAAAGGTGTGATCAAAGGACCGTCGATCGAAAAAAAGGAAGTTTTGCCGCCGATCTTTGATCAGCCGGGATCTTCCCCTCAGTTCCATCTTGTGTGGACTCATCGTGATTCTGCGAAAAAGTACCGTGTGGAGTTAAGCCGGGATCCGAAAATGGCTGGCTCCCAGATGCTGGAAACAGAAAATGTGGAGTTCTTCCATAACGTCAGTGAAGAGGGCTGGTATTATTTCCGGGTCTGGCCGGTTGTGGACGAAAGCAAGCTGTTCGGGTTGCCGACACCGATTTTGGCGGTATCCTATGGCAAACCGGCGCCGCTGATTACGCCCAAATTGGTGACGCCGAAAAAAAGCGAAGTGTTTCTGATCCCCAAAGGGGTGCCAGTGTCGATTAAGTTCTCGTGGACCGAGTCGCCAGAGAATGAATGGTATGCCCTGGAAATGGCCAGAAATCCAAACTTCAAAGATGCGACGGAAATCAGAGTTGAGGCCATGGAGTATGTGCTAAAGAAGCCGATCGCCAATGGGCAGTGGTACTTCCGGGTTCGGGGACGCAACAAGTACATGGCTTCGGCCTGGAGTGAAACAGGAGTATTCTATTTTGGCGTTTCTCAGTAGATACTTCGTTGCAGCCGCGCTGGTCTTTGGCAGTCTGCCTTCAGGGGCGCAGCCGCGCAAGGCCGTCAAGGCTGAACAGATTATGGTGAACAAAGCTGCGGTGGAGGTGGTTCCGTTTTCTTCATTGCAAAAGCACATCCATCCTTTTCAGACGGATTGTCGTAACATCCTGCGGGAGCCCAAGGCCGTGTGGGACCAGTTTGAAATTATTAAAATGCCGAACCAGGAAGTCATGCAGCTGAAGATTTCCGGCGAACTTCAAGAGGATCTGAACATCCGCTTCTGGAGTCGTCGTATTCTTTTGTATGACAAGAAAAACAAGCCCCTGCCTCCGGTGATTTTACCGCTGGTCAATCTGCCACTGAAGGCGGACACTGGCAAATTTTTGATATCACTGAATGTCCCATTGGATGCGCAGATGATCGCAGTCCCACTGGAGCTTTTTGGGGATGAACGGTTCCGCTACCTGATCAGGATCAAAGGCGTCAGTGCAGAAATGAAAGTCACAGCGATGCCGATGCTGGACAAAGTCGGCAAGGATTTCTGTTCACGCGATTTGATGTGGGCAGGTTTGGGTTTGATGGGGTCGGTGCAAAAGCAGGACACAAGCCCGATTGTGACAACGCTGGATCAGCAGTCTTTCACTTTTGATACATTGTCCTTTGAAAGAAGATGGAACTGGAAGACGGAACGGTCGATTCGCCTGCAGGCTTATACAAGCACGTTTGCTTTTAATAATCTGCTGAACACCTCTGCGGCGGAAAGAATTTATAATATAAAAGGCGATGTGGCATTTACCAAGCGTCATTGGACTTATCGCAACCCCTTGTTTAAGGTTCAATATGGTTATCTTCTGGGTGGTGAGTTTGAACGTCGTGCGTATTCGTTTGTAAAAAGTGCGACAGAGGCCGGGATCGGGACCGGCATGCATGTCAGCGCCACCGGCGGCGGATATGCCGAGCTTTTTTCCCACAACAACAAATGGTACACCGATGTGTCCATGCGCATGCATCCGTTCTATATGGGCATTGATCATACCTACAGTGGCTTTGCAGTTTCCGGCACCCTGGGCCTGGGATATGCGCTTGATTATGAGCGGTCGTTGGGGGTTTACACGTACGGAACCTTTTTTCAGGGTCAGCACACCGGCTCTGACGACAAGGACAACTCCAAGGTCTCAATTTTTGAGACCCATCTGGAGTTCCGTTACGGCTGGCTATTTTAATACCAATTGCGGAGTTTGATGGAAGAAGCGATCGTGGCCTTCTCCATAAGTGCTGACACCCCAGCACTTCAGGTCCCCTAAAGACGTGATGGCGCAGGCATGAATGGGTCCGGCGCTGGAGTAGGTCGTTCCAAGTGCAATGGCCGTTACCTGTGAGTTTTGAAGTGCCGGAGGTTCGACCGGAGTTCCAATCCAGGAGATGCCAGTGCTGAAGATCCGACTGTAGTCGGCGCCCCAGCACTTGGCTTTCCCGGTGCTCATAAGGGCGCATCCCGAATAAGGATTCAAATGAAGGTCAGTGGCTCCAGCCAGTTCGGGAATTGCTGTCGGGGTGGTGATATAAGTTCCATCAGGCACATTGGCTGGCATTCCCTTGAAAGTACTGCGATATCCCCAGCATTTGGTGGTGCCATCGTGTATATAGCAGGCGGTCTCAAAAGAAATGAAAACCTTTACCTCTTTTGTCGTTGTGATGGTGTCAATCAGTTGAGGAACTTCTGTGGAAGCATTCAATGCGACGGCAGATGGCCCCAGAACGCGGTTGCGGTTCCAGCCCCAGCAATAGACCTGCTTGGTGGTGGCGTTGTTTTTAACTGCGCAGGTGGCATTGATGCCAAGCGCGACACTGTCGACTCCTGTCGACAAGCTGGGAATCATCTGCGGATAGCTGAAGGCACTTCCGATGCTTGGATGGCCGAGCTCCCCTGCAGAGTTATTGCCCCAGCAGGTCACACCACCTTCGGAAGTGACCGCACAAGAGTGATTATAGCCGACTGAGATGTCCTTGATTCCAGAGGGAAGGCCCGCAGTGCTGTTGGGATATGTGTTGGGTATCAGGTAAGGAGTCAGGACCACGTCCGTAGGGAGGGCTGTGGCATTGTTGCCGATCCGCCCGCTCCAGTTCGATCCCCAGCAGTAGACGGATCCGCCCGTGGTCAGTGCACAAAAGTGTATGTTTTGGCCAACCACTTTTTTTACGTTGGAAATTGGCAAGGTGTAGTGGGGGCGGGAATAAGTACTGTGTGATCCATTGCCGAGCTGTCCGTAGTCGTTGTTGCCCCAGCAGGTCACCGTGTTGTTGGATTTAAGAGCGCATGTTGTAAAGACACCAGTGGCAAGCTGTTTATACTTGTCAAAGGATCCCGCGACATTCAGAGCAGTTCCCTGCATTGCGGATGCAGTTTGCCCGTTGCCCATTTCACCCAGTGAGTTGATTCCCCAGCACTTGATATTAGAAGAGGTTGTGACAGCGCAACTGGCCAGTTCAGTGAGCTGGAAGTCGGTAATGGTGTCACCGAAGTTGTCCAGTTGGACGGGGACATAGCTTTCCTGATACTGATGGCTGTTGGTCGCGTTCGGCAGCCCCGAACCCCAGCAGTAAAGTTTTTTGTCTTCTCCCAGAGCGCAACTGGTGTCTGTACCAGCCTGAACTTTGACAGCTTTCACAGGAAGACCGACATAGTTCGCGGTGGTCCATGTCACGGCCCCGCTGGCAAGTCCACGACGGGATCGGAAGTTGCTTCCCCAGCAATAGACAAGGCCCTGTTCGGACAGGCCGCAGCCATGTCTGACGTCGGCCGTAATGCTGCCGTTGACTGAAATGGACTGGATATCAGAGGGCAGTCCCGTAATTGTAACTGGCACATGGCTGCTTGCAGATTCAGTTTTACCCCAGCACTTCACGGAGCGTGTGCCTGATACTTCATCAATGGCGCAGGCAATTTTGTTGCCAGCTGCAATATCCAGAGCTTTGGTAATAGAGGCATAAACCGTCGGTATTCCATTTGAAAATGAAATCGGCTGTCCTAGCTCGGCGTCGTCATTCTTTCCAAAACATTGAACTTGGTCAGAAGAGTCAATAAAGCAAGTGAAGTAAATTCCCACCGCAGCCTTTTTTATGTTGCTGGAAGGAACCTTGATCGGTGTTGTTGAGGAGGTGTAGGAATTGTGACCAAGATTCTTATAGCCGCTGTTTCCAAAGCAGTAAAGATCCCCGAGGCTGTCAATATAGCAGGTGTGATCTCCATACCCCTCGGCAACAGAGACGATGTTTGTCGCGCCCACGACTTCTTTGGCAGTGAGCTGCTCTGAAGTTGATCCATTTGCGTAACTTATCGCGCCCCAACAATCCATCTTGTTGTCAGTACGAAGTCCGCACATATGTCCCTTGGCTCCACGAACCGCGCGATAGCCATTTGCCGCTTGTGCCGTGATGGCTGTGTTGGTGTTTACCAGATCCACCGTGAAAGACGAAGGGCTGCCTGTGATCGCATTTGTGGTTGAGGTCACCTGTAAATCGAAAGCTTTGTCAGGGCCTGGCAGCGTTGAAGTCATAATCGAGAAATAGGTATCTGCTGAGGTGGCTCCGGCCGCAATGACCACCTCAGTTGGAATAATGTCCGGATAAAGGAAGTCCAGACCTGCAATCGCTGACCGCGAGACGCTTTTGACCGCGACGGTTGTGGAAACGGGGCTTGCTCGCGAAAGCTGGATGGTCGCACTTCCCATGGGGCTGTCTTGATCGTAGATGAGTGCGCCTGTAATAGTGACGACAGGGCCAACGATGAAGTTCGGAGACTGTTTTTCCGCGCTGACGTTGCCGACTTTGTCTGTGGCGCGGATCATGTAAAAGTAGGTGTCGACTTCAGAGTCCGGCAATGTCAGGCCATCGAAGTAGAGAGCCTCTTTGTCTTTGGTGGTCCAATCTTTGATGACAGTGTTTCCGGCCGTTTTCACCAGTTTGAGTTCGTACTTGGCTACTCCTGATAAAGTATCGGTCGTGACGGGAGTATTCAGTTTCGGTGACACATCAGGAAGTGAGCGGGTGTTCACCAAAGTCATCGTTTCAGAAACGACCGGTGCCGTCTTATCAAATACAATCTTGGCTTTGGTGCAATCGCTGGTGAAGCCATCCTTGTTTTTAACCCGCACAGAAATGGTGTGTTCACCTTCCACATTCGGAAGATTGACGGTTTTCTGCTGAACATAAGTTTCAAAGACGTCAGAGCACATGGCGCTGACGGACAGACTCATTTCGGTCAATTCCTGGGACGTGATGATTTCAACTGGAATGGTGCTTTGCCCGGTGTAGTTGATTCCGGAGTTTAGCTTCAATGTTACCTGAGGGGTGTTTTCGCTGGAGAAAAACAAGGACAGATCATTCTTGGTCGTACAAGATGAAAGCAGAAGAAGACCGAAAACTAAGCAGAAGAACGTTCTAGTCATGCTTATTTATTCGGAGTTTCAAAAGGGATTATAAAGACTTACGGGCCTTCAATCTCAGTCTGAGACAGTTTGAATGTTCCTGAAAAATGACCCACGGAATACTTTGCAATGCCATGGTCGGGATAATCCAGAGGAACTCTCGGTCCTCTGGGGGGATTCTAGACTCCGAGATAGCTTTTACGGACTTCGTCATTGTTCAGAAGATTGTGTGCCGAGTCCTGCATCACAATGCGACCGCACTCTAATACATAGGCTCTTTGGGAAATCTTCAGCGCCATGCGGGCATTTTGCTCGACCAGAAGAACAGTCATGCCCTCTTCCTGATTCAGCTTTTTTACGATCTCAAAAATCTGCGCCACAATCAGCGGAGCCAGTCCCAAAGACGGCTCATCCAAAAGCAGCAGACGGGGTTTTGCCATCAGCGCCCGGCTGATGGCCAGCATCTGCTGCTCACCACCGGAAAGAGTTCCGGCCATCTGGGACATGCGTTCTTTCATTCTTGGGAACAGGGTTAAGCACATTTCCAGATCTTGTTTGATTTTGACTTTGTCCGAGCGGGAATAGGCCCCCATCTCCAGATTTTCAAGCACACTCATTTGCGGGAACACGCCGCGGCCTTCAGGGGATTGGGCAATACCCAGCCCGACGCGTTTGAAAGTGGAAACTTTATTTAAATCTTCGCCACGGAAACGGATGTGGCCCTGGCTGGGAACGATACCGGAAATCGCACGAAGTGTGGTTGTTTTCCCGGCACCGTTGGCGCCGATCAAGGAGACCACTTCGCCTTCGTTGACGGCGAAGCTGATGCCTTTTAAAGCGTGAATGGAACCATAATAGACATCCAGATTTTCAATGGTCAGCAATGGATTCATTCCGCCTCCTCAACACCCAGATAGGCTTCGATCACTTTCTGCGAGCTTTGCACTTTTTGCGGAGCCCCTTCTTCGATCTTCACGCCGTGATCCAGAACAATGATGTTTTCGCAGATTCCCATCACCAGCTTCATGTCGTGCTCAATCAAAAGCACGGTCAGTTTGAAATCCTCGCGGATCTGGGCGATGGTTTCCATCAGATGGTGGGTCTCTGAGTGATTCATGCCGGCAGCGGGTTCATCCAGCAGAATGATTTTCGGATCCGTCGCCAGGGCGCGGACGATTTCAAGCTTGCGCTGCTCACCATAAGGCAGGGACGTCGCCGGTTTGTGCGCTTTATCCTGCAGTTTGAAGATTTTCAGCAAATCAATGGCCTTGTCCTGCAGACGTTGCTCGTCGACGCGGAAGGAATCAGTCTGAAACAAAGTATCGAACAGACCATAGCGCACATGCTGGTGACCTGCGATCAGAACGTTGTCCAGAACGGTCAGATTTTTAAACAGACGGATATTCTGGAATGTGCGGGTCACTCCACGGTGGGAGATTTCATAAGGTGCCAGGCCCTTCAGACTTTGACCTTCCATCAGGACTTCGCCGGAAGTGGGCTGATAAACCCCCGTCAGCATATTGAACGCTGTGGTCTTGCCGGCACCATTGGGTCCGATCAGGCCAGCCAACTGGCCTTTTTTGATTTGGAATTCCAAAGAGTCAACGGCTTTCAGGCCGCCAAACTGCATGGTGATCTTGCGGGCCTCAAGCAGAACGTCGGACATATTTTCTCCAAACATCGCTGAATTCCATATCCCCGAACAAACCTTTTGGTCGAAGAATCATCATCAGAATCAAAGCCAGGGAATAGATCACCATGCGCAGATCCACACCGGTCAGTTCTTGCAGCGGGCGCAGGGCTTCTGGCAAAACGGTGATGATGACCGCCGCCACGATGGAGCCGGTCATGGAACCCATGCCACCCAGAACCACCATGATCACGGCATTCACACTTTGCAGGAAGGTGAAAGAGGATGGATTGATGAAATTAGTAAAGTGCGCAAACAAAGCCCCCGCCACACCGGCAAAGAAGCTGGAAAGCACAAAAGCTTTTACTTTCATGCGGGTGGTGTTGATACCCATGGCTTCCGCAGCGATCTCGTCTTCACGCACACTCAAGAACCCGCGCCCGTGACTGGAATGCATGACCCGCCAGATGGTGAAGAAACAAATCACCAGCCACACGGATGCAAACATAAAGGCAAACGGGAATGAACCAAAGCTGGGAATGCCGGAAAGACCGCGCGGTCCCCCCAGGAAATCCATATTCAGCAGCGCCACGCGGATGATTTCGCCAAAACCCAGAGTGACAATGGCCAGATAGTCACCCTTCAAACGCAATGAAGGCAGACCCACCAGAAAGCCAGCCACCGCAGCGGCAAGACCCGCACCGATGACAAAGACAAAGGATTGAAGCAGTTGCAGGGATTCAGGCAGAAAGCCCCACTTGGTGGAAGCGTAAGCGGAAAAGTAAGCCCCGATCGCCATAAAACCTGCGTGCCCCAAAGAAAACTGTCCGGTGTAACCATTGACCAGATTCAGACTCATCGACAGCAGGCAGTTCACAGTGGCAAAAAGCAGGATCAGTTTGATGTAGGCATTGACGCCAAAATCCAGTCCAAGTCCCAGGACCGCCAGACAAAGCAGTGTCAGTGCCGGGTTTTTTAAGGCTTTCATCAGACCTTCTCCACAGAGTATTTACCCAGCAGACCTGCCGGCTTAAAGATCAGAATCACAATCAGAATTCCAAAGGCCAAAGCATCACGGTAGGTGCTGGAAAGATAAGCCACGACCATTTCTTCGGAAAGGCCCATGATCATCGCACCCAGGACCGCACCACCGACGTTGCCGATGCCACCCAGAACTGCGGCGACAAACGCCTTCATGCCGATCATCATGCCCATCAGCGGGTCAATCTTGGGATACTTCATGCCGACCAGAACACTGCCAATTCCGGCCAGAGAGGATCCGACAACAAACGTGAAGGCAATAATGCGGTCCGGGTTCACACCCATCAGGCTGGCCACCATCGGGTTGGCGCTCACCGCCCGCATGGCACGGCCCATTTTTGTTTTGAACAGCAGGAACTGCAGTCCCAGCATGGCAACAATGCCCACACCCAGAACCGTCACATCAAAAGAGCGGACTTCAACGATGCCGATAGAGAAGATCACAAAGTCTTTCATGACTTCAGGAAAGACTTTGGGATCGGCTCCAAAAACCACCTGACCGGAATACTGCAAAAACAAGCTGACACCAATGGCGGTGATCAGGACGTTCAGTTTTGGTGAGTTTCTAAGCGGGCGGTACGCCAGGCGTTCAATCACCAGCCCCAGAAGGCTGCAGCAGATCATCGTGATTACAATCAGGGTCAGAAGAGTGCTGAAGCCGGGGTTGTTTTCAATTCCCAGCCAGCGGGCGAAATAGTAGGCGGCAAAGGCGCCCACCATGTAAACATCCGAGTGGGCGAAGTTGATCATTTTCAGGATTCCGTACACCATCGTGTAGCCCAGGGCGATCAATGCGTAGATGGATCCAAGGCTCACTCCGTTGATCAAATGCTGTACGAAATCCTGCATGCACGTCCTTATGGGTTGATGGTCGTCACAAACTTGCGGTTGTTGCCGTCCACCTGGATGACCACCGCGCTTTTCACAGCGTCGCGGTTTTCATTCAGGCTGATTTTCCCGGTCACGCCAGGGAAATCTTTGGTCTTGGATAGTTCATCACGAATGGCTTTGCCTGACAAGTCTGGCGCACGTTCAATTGCCGCCACCAGGATTTTGGCAGCATCGTAACCCAAAGCCGCCAAAGCATCCGGAGTTTCATTGTACTTGGCTTTGAATTTTTTAATGAACTCAGTCACCGCAGGATCGGTGGACTCCGTGGTGTAGTGGTTGGAGTAATAGTTGCCGTTGATGGCTTCTTTGCCGATCTCGTACAATTTGTCAGAATCCCATCCGTCGCCACCCATCAATGGCACTTTCACGCCCAGTTGGCGGGCTTGCTGGGCAATCAGGCCCACTTCAGTGTAATAACCCGGAACATAGATCGCTTCCGGATTTTTAGAACGGATTTGAGTCAGCTGGGCTTTGAAGTCAATGTCACCGGCCTGATAGCTCAGATCGGCAACGATCTCACCGCCACCTTTTTTGAACTCTGCCGCGAACACATCCGCCAGACCCACGCTGTAGTCATTTTTCACGTCACGCAGGATCGCAGCTTTTTTGATCTTCAGGTTTTCTTTGGCGAACTTTGCCATCACCATGCCCTGGAACGGGTCGATGAAGCAGACGCGGAAGACATAGTCACCGGCCTTGGTCACATCCGGATTCGTGGAAGCCGGGGAGACAAAGGGAACTTTGTTGGACTGGGCAATCGGAGCAGCGGCTTTGGATCTGCCGCTGGCAACGCCACCGATGATCGCCACGACATTGTTTTGGGTGATCAAACGGGTCACCGCAGAGGCCGCTTCTTCGTTTTTACCCTGATCGTCCAAAGTCACCAGGCTGATTTTTTTGCCTTTGACCCCGCCCGCGGCGTTGATTTCATCCAATGCCAGGCGCACACCCTTGTTGGAGCTGAGGCCGAACGTGGCATCGCTTCCAGTCAGGGAATCATATTCACCGATAACAATTTCATTTTCTTTTTTGGTGCAGCCGCTGATGAGTGGCAGAACCAAAATCAGAGCCAAGAGGAGTTTTTTCATGTGGACCTCGCTGTGGGTTGCTTAAATGGAATACTCCATAGAATTCAAGCTCCTACAGTCGAGGTCAAGGTAAAAACGTGAGGACGGGTTTAAGTTGCCAGAACACTCGCCAGCGAGATCAGATCCAACTGGTTTTTCTTTTCATTCTTGTACACGAGGTCCAAAGGCACCTGAATAAGTCGTTCACCTTCCGTGCCGATCATGACGTCGCAATACCCTTTGAACAAAGCATCCACGGCAGCAGCACCCATGCGGCTGGCAAGAATACGGTCGGCCGCTGTCGGGGAGCCACCACGTTGTTGGTGTCCAAGAATACAAACTTTTGCGTCCATACCGGATTTTTTGCGGATGGCATCGGCCAGATCATACGCGCGTCCCGGTTTCTGTCCTTCAGCGGTGATGATGATGCTGCTGGTTTTGCCGCGGGATTTGGCTTCGTTGATGCGGTCGATGGCTTTTTCAACAGTGGTGTTGGCATCCGGAGTGAAGATTTCTTCCGCGCCACCCGCAAGGCCCACGTGAGAGGCGATGAAGCCCGAGTTTCTGCCCATCACTTCAACGATGAACAAACGGTCGTGAGAGGCGGCGGTGTCACGAATGCGGTCAATTGCTTCAAGAGCTGTGTTCACAGCCGTATCAAAGCCGATGGTTTTGTCGCTGCCGAAGATGTCATTGTCGATGGTGCCGGGAACGCCGACGACGGGGATCTGATGTTCTTCCCAAAGGGCGTGAGCACCACGGAAGGAGCCATCACCACCGATGCAGACCAGGGCATCAAGTCCCAAATTTTTGATATTCTGAGCGGCACGGGCCCGGCCTTCGGGGCGCATGAATTCAGTGGAGCGACCGGTTTTCAGGATTGTACCGCCGCGCTGGATGATGTTGGCCATGTCACGCAATTGCAAAGGCTCGATCTTGTTTTCGATCATGCCAACATAGCCATTATGAATTCCGTACACTTCAAGTTTTTGCGAGATCCCCACACGCACCACTGCGCGGATTGCCGCATTCATACCCGGGGCATCGCCGCCGCTTGTGTACACACCAATTTTCTGAATTTTCTTATCAAACTGAGCCATGGGATCAAGGCTACCGGAGGTTTATCGTATAGACAAAATAAAAAAGGCGTCCTTGCGGGACGCCTTTTCAGAAATCGAAAGACTTCGGTTAATTACTTAACCATAGCTTTGAATTCAGCACCTGCGCGGAACTTCGGAGCCCATGCAGCAGGGATTTTGATCGCTTTACCAGTTTGTGGGTTGCGACCAGTGCGAGCTTTACGTTTAGCTTTAGTGAAAGTACCGAAGCCAACCAATTTAACATCGTCACCTTTTTTAACGGATTTTTTGATGTTTTCTACAGCGCAATCAAGGATTGCTTCTGCTTGAGCTTTGGAAACTTTTGTTTCAGTAGCGATTTTTTCGATAAGTTGAGCTTTGTTCATTTGAACTCCTCTTGTTGGACACGTTTGTGTATCCGATGTTGATTATAAAATCGTGATGATAACTCTTCGTCATCCAATGACAGCTCCATGAAAATCCATAATCAGAATTTCGTCAACTGCAAAATGTGAAAAGGTCTCTGAGTGTGGATTTGCGGCTGATACTAATGTTTGTCTTCGCCTGGATAATCATCATCATCCATGGAAGTTAAAGAATCACTTGAAGAATCTTTGACGGGAATTCGGTAGGACTCGGAAGCCCACTCACCAAGATCAATAAGTCTGCATCTTTCAGAGCAGAAAGGGCGGAAGGGATTTTCACTTGAGTACAAAGCCAAACGCCCGCATTGCGGGCATTTGACCTGTCGAGATTGAGATTCGGTCATAGTCGGAATTTATCCATGTCCCGCACCCAGTGCAAGACGCGGAGCTTAGTAACGCTTGAAAACACCTGTTGCGAACTTCGTCGCAACACCATTGTGCGGGAAGTAAAGTTCGTACGCGAACTGGTTCTGCGCCAAAGTTCCCTCTTTTACCATTACCTGGATCAGGCGCAGGCCGCCACCGTTCAGGTAAGAACCCTGAGCGCGGATTTCAAAGCCTTTGCTGCTGTTGATCAGACTGAAAGTGTTGTTGTTGGAAAGAATCAGCGGGTTGAAAGCAACTCCACCAGCGTTGATTCCCAGGCTCAATGTGTACTGATACCAGTTTGGAGCAGGGTATGCTTCAAATCTGACCACCGGTCTCATGGAACCATCGATAGAGAAAGACACCATCAAAGAACCGGATGTCCAGTTTTCACACTTGGCCAAACCAGCTTCGATACCCCAGATAGTGCGACCACAAACTGCCAAAGCTTCTTTCAGGAAGGTTGCGTAAGCACCACTGTTCACGATGCTCAGGCTGCCGCGGTAGTTCGTGTTATTGCCATAATAGTTATAGTCATAGAATTGGGTTGGGCCGGTTACGACGTTGCCGCCGCCATTGACCACAACGCAGGAGGATCCATTCCACACAGTGCCAACGGCACAGTTAGGGATCACACCGGTATTGGTGTTTCCACCACCACCACTTTTTCCGCACGCTGCTAAAATCAGCGCGCTATAGATTGCGATAAACGAAACGATGAGCCTTTTCATAATAAACCTCTCTCTCGATATTTTTCCTCACTTACACTGCAATACAGGAGTCATGCCATCAGGTCGGAATGTTGAAAGAGGGTTTAAATGCAGCTGGGGCGCGCCGAGGTGTTTACTTATTTATAAGGTCGGCCATTTTGTGTCACTGACCGCGAAGAAGCCCGGTGGCCGAAGCCCCCGGAGAATGGCAAAAACCCTGTCTCAATCTGAGACAGGGTGTGAACTTATTGAAAGCACAACAGGATTTAGTCGCCGCGAGTGATGTCGGCAGTGTTGGAAATACCCACGGCATTGCCGGCGTCATCCAGGTCCACATGGAAGCGAACGTTGGTTTCGCCCAGCGGGCGGTAGGAGATCAGCAGATTGCACACGGCGGACTTTCCACCCTGATCAATGCTGCATTTGGTGTCGGTGTGGGAAACAGCGCTGGTCATGTTTTCCAGATCCTGGCCTTCGGAAAGGCGGGTCAGAATCTCGTCGTTGTAAGCCTGCACTTTAGCCAGAATCTCTGTCAGTTTTTCTTCGGCGCGAACATCGCCAGTCAGGCGCATCGAAGCTGCATTTTGTTCCAAAAGAGTCAGAGCCTGCTCTTGCAGCTTTTGATCATTCAATGAATCAAAGGCCGAAGCAAAAGCCTGGGTGGAAAAAACAAAAGACATCAACAAAACAGATATTGATACGCGCATAAAATCCTCCGAAGTTACAAAAAATACTGTCGACGTTGAGTCCTAGCAGAATGTGTGCCCGCCGGAGATGAGCTTTTGTTTGATTTCAGTGACTAAGGTGGGATGAAAAGAACATTTTCTGTCACTCAGGGTGGAAACTTTCATGCATTCTCTTGTCGGGTGGGACTTTGTCCTGAAGTGTGGTATGTTGCTGTCCCTATGAGCCGCAAAACCAAAAAATATCTTCCCTATATTCTGGCGACACTTCTTCTGGTGGGACTTATTGCCATGGTTCAGACGCAAAAGCCTTTGAAGGCCCGCACTTCAGGGACGTCCTTTGCCCAAGAGGCGGGATACTTCTTCCTGCCGCCGGGAAGTCTTGCAGTTTCGGATGTGACCGAGGCGCAGTATCGTGCGCTGCTTAATGAATTTCAGGTGAAGTACATCATGCCGGTGTTTCGTGGCACCGGCAAACCTTTGGTGATTCCGAATGAATGGGAAAGCCCTTACTTTGCAGCCTTCGCACAGGATAAAGAACAATACATGCAGGTATCCCTTTGGGGTGGAATGGCGCGGGCGCCAGGGGCAACCTTGCCGGTACTGGCAGGCATACTGTGCCATGAAATTGGCCATGTTATTGCGGGTGAACCGCGCCAGACAATTCAGTGGGCAGAGTGGTCATCCACAGAAGGTCAGTCTGATTTCTATGCCACGAAAGAATGTCTACCGCAGTTTTTGAAAGCACATCCGGAACTGGTGACCGAGATCAACCCGCAAGTTCTGGCACTTTGTGGTGGCAATGAGCTTTGCGCCCGCACGGCACAGACCGGGGTGGAAATGGTGCAGTTCTTCAAACGCTATGATTCGCAAAAGTCAGCGGAGGTTTCTTTGTGGACACCGGCGCCGGCGTCGACGGAGCTTTTAAGAAACGTGTATCCGTCCCATCAGTGTCGTCTGGATACTTATCTGGCAGGGGCTTTGTGCCAGACGGGTGGGCGCTGTTCAGCTCCGGCTTGTTGGTCGGCGAATCATCAGGAATAATCCCAAAGCAATCACCGTCAGACTGATCCAGCTGGAAATCGACAGACCCAGTGAAGGGCCGCGGAAGTCATCGCGGAAGGCTTCCATCAAAAGCCGGCCGATCCCATGCAAGACCATCCATAGAAAAAAGATGCTGCCTGGATTCTTCAGCAATTTCGGGCGCAGCGAGTGTGCTGTGGTTTCGGATCCCAGCAAAATGAACAGCACACCCAGTTCCCAAAGCGAGGCATAGGCCTGCGTCGGATGCAGGCCATTTACCGCCCAGGGAAGATCGCAGGCTCCTCCGTAGCAGCAGCCCGCCAGCAGGCAGGCCACTCGTCCCAGCATGTAAGCAAAGGATAAAACCGGCGCAAACAAATCCAGGTAGTCTTCAAAAGGCACTCGCGCCACAAAGATCATGTACAGCAGACTGCACAGACCCGCCAGGATGGCGCCGCCATAAAAGACAAAGCCGCCATTCCAGAAGTAGAAGATGCGGGTGAAGTCTTCTTGATAGTGCTCAAAGTTTTCATAGAAGACATGAAACAGGCGTCCGCCGATAAATCCACTGACCATGATGATCAGACTTAAGTCCAGCGTGACTTTGCGGGACAGTTCAAACTTGTCCGCCCTGAAGGTGATCCAGATCAGACCAATACAAACCGTCAGACTCAGAACGAGATAGTAAGTGGGAACGTTAAGAGTGGGCGACAGGGGGATGAATGGAAACAAGCGGCCTCCGCTATACCGACGATAGACTTAATTTTCTTTGATTACCAAGAATATTCAAGACGATTCTGGCCAAGGGCCCGGAACTACAGACATAATAGGGCCTATATGAAGTTGCACCCGGCTGAAATCGCCAAAGAAATTAGGGCCTTTTCTTTCTTCAAGTCTTTTGCGGATGATCTGCTTTTGCAGACTTCGGCCATGGTTCACTGCGAGTCATTCGCGGCGGGGTCCTTCATTCTTCAAGAGGGCAAACAAAACAGCTCTCTGTTCTTTTTGAGATCCGGAAAAGTTGAAATTTCCCTGGCTTCTGAGGTGATTGCCACCCTGGAAACCCCGGGTGAAGTGTTCGGTGAAATGAGTGTGATCACGTCCAATCCAACATCGACCACGGTCAAGGCTTTGTCGGCGGTGGAATGTTTTGTGATCCGTTCTGAGGATTTCGGCCATGTTCATCCCAAGGACAAGGACCGTTTTAAGGCCTTGTTATTCCAGATTTACTGCAATGTCCTCACAGAACGTCTTATGAAAACCAACGAAAAAGCGCGCCTCTTTGAGATCCTGAATCGCGAGCTTCACGAAGCTCAGCAAAAAATCCAAAAAGTGGGTGGCCGCGTTCTGTTGGTCGAGCCGGAAAAAAAGCAACAGCTTCCGATCCGCATGGCATTGGGGGGCACCGGAGTTCAGTTGGATATTGCCGACAGCTCCGATGGTGCGCGCGAATTCCTGCGCGACAACCAGTATGACGTTGTTTTGTGTGAAGAGGGCTGCGTGGATGTCCTTAAAGAGGTCCACGAAGGCAAAAAGACACCTTATTCTATTCTGCTGACCAGTAAAGATGTTCAGGGCAACCTGCGCATTCTGGAAGGCAATCGTTATGTGGATCATATCATTTCCCGGGACGCCGAAGACCGCAACGCGACCATTCGCTATGTTTTGACGGCGCTGGGAAAGCTTCTGAACAAGGATCTTTTCGGCATCGAAAAGTATCTGACCTGGGGTGTGGAAGTTCAAAGAAAAGTTGTTTCCAACTCCACCCAGCGGGAATCCCTTCGTGAGGATCTGTACGGCTACTTCAAAAAGATGGGGGTTCGTTCCACCATTTTGGACCGTGTGAACACGGTGGTTGAAGAAATGCTGATGAATGCGATCTATGATGCACCGGTGGATTCAACCGGCAAATCCATTTTCAATCATGTGTCCCGTAAAGAGGAAATTCAACTGGACACCCACCAGCAGTCCCAGCTTCGTTACGCCAGTGACGGGGTTTATCTGGCCGTGGGGGTGAAGGATCCGTTCGGTTCTTTGACCAAGGATATCATCATCGATTATCTGCTCAGTTGTTACAATGGCTCGGCGGGAAGCATGAATGCCAATAAAGGTGGCGCGGGGCGCGGCCTTCATCAGATCATCGAAAATGCGGATTTGACTGTGTTCAACGTAAAAAAAGGCGTCTGCACGGAAGTGATCTGCATGTTCAATGTTGACGGCCAGAAGCGTGAAGCCCAGCCGTCATTCCATTATTTCTTTGTATAAGTGATCAGTCCCAGCAACATCTGTCCCAGAAGCACGCAAGGCACTGTGGGCAGGTTTGTGGATAATAGCGAGATCATGAAACCCAAGGCCGTTCCGCCCAGAGAAATCACCAGCATTCTAATCAGATAACTTTGCAGATTGCGGCTGCGTGAGGCGGTGAAGCTGGTTGCTATGAACAGGGACCCGATGGTGAAAAGATAGCCCATGCTTTGAATCGCCATTGTCGTCAGTAGCAGTGTACCCACGTCAAAAATGCGGTTTTGCCAGGTGCGGTGAATGTAGCTGTGATTGACCATCTGAAAAGAAGCCAAAGACAACGATCTCCAGAACTTCAGAGCAAAGAATCCAAACAGCATGGCCGCCAGCAGACAAAGTTGTGCTCCTGTGTCGCTCATCACCGCCAGATCACCGAAGTAAGATGCGGCAATATGACTTTCCAAAGCAGGCGTCAGATAGCTGATCAAGTAGGTCAATGACAGGAAGAACACGAACAGGGTCAGATAAATATGATTGCGATCTGACTTGGTCTGAATCAGCTGATCCATCAACAACAAAGTCACCCAGCCCAGGGACAATCCGGCGGCCAGGCTGATGCCATGAAAGTCCGTGCCCAGCAGGATATTGATCACCAGCCCCAGGACAATACCCAAAGAGGCCCCTTGTCCCAGAACGAAGATCTGCGCACTTTTTTCCCGGGCACTCCACTGGGATCCGATCAATGCCAGAACCGCCGCCATCAGGATCGAAGACGGCAGGGACCATTTGTAAATTTGCAGCAGTTCAATAAAGGATGTCATCGGATCTCCAGCACACGAACTCGGTTCCATTCGGCCGTCAAAGCGCGATGGGACACCAGTATCAAAGAACTCTGTGGATTTTCTTTCAGGTAAGAACCCAGAGCTTCCTCCAGCTGCAGGGTTGATTCAGAATCGACGTGATTAAACGGTTCATCCAGAATCAGCAGGCGCGGTTTTTTCGCAAGCACGGCAGAAAGAAGGATTTTCTGTCTTTCGCCGCCACTGGCAGTATTCCACTTCTTATCCAGATCCATATTCTTTAACAATGGATGCGATCCTTCGCCATCACCCAGCAGATCACGCAACGTCAGCGGCAGATGAAAATGCAGCGTGCCCAGTTGAGGCAGATACTGGATGTCTTTTTGCGGAATTGAAAAATGAAAAAGGCCATCGAAGTATTTATGCAGACCCAGCAGGGTCTTGAGCAGCGTGCTTTTCCCTGCGCCATTTTCTCCGCGCAGAAAAAGCACCTCGCCCTCATTCAGTTCCAGGTTCACCACCGGTGAAAGGGCAAGGCCTTCAGAGCTTCGAACCTGCAAATCACGGGCGGAAAGCAAAGAACTCATTTTACAGACCCCACCAGCAGTTCCTGCAGTTTCGCAATGGAATTGGCATCGCCTTTGGCTGGCACATAGGAAGGCACAACCACCACGGGAACACCGGACAGCTCCTGGAAACGCTCCAAAGTTTTATGCGGCGCTGAGGCGGTCGCAAAAAGCACAGTCACTTTATTGTCCTTGGCAAGTTTGGCGGCCTGAGCAATGCGCGCTGCGGACGGAGGCATTCCCGGTTTTTCTTCCAAAGAACCCGCAGACTCAAGGCCATAAGCATTGAAGAAATAAGTGAATTCCTTGTGGTACTCCATCACTTTGGTTTTCTTCACGGTTTTGGCCAGACGCTCTTGCAGGCGGGTCATCTCGGCTTTGAAGGCATCATAATTTTTCTCGAACACCGCACTTTCCTGAGGCAGCGCCACCGACAGCACTCGAACCACTTCGCGGCCGGCTTCGGCCATTTTCAAAGGGCTTAAAGTGAAGTGTGGATTCCCGTGCGCGTGCACATCACCCAAGGAGCGGTTGATAACGCCGGTCGGGACATCCAGAGGTTTGATGCTGTTACCAAGAATACAGGAACCCGTCCCGCCATCTTGAATTTTTGCATTTCCTGATTTGGAAAGAACTTTCGGAAGCCAGCCGACTTCCAGTTCCAGCCCCATGGAGCAGACGATGTCGGCACGATTTACTTTCAAAATATAGTCAGGACGGGCTTCGGCAAAATGCGCATCTTCAGAACCGGACAGCAGGCTTTGCACTTCCACCTGATCCTGTCCGATGGCGCGCACCACTTCGGCGATATCGGGCAAAGTGGTGACCACTCTGATTTTGGCCTGGGCCGAAGCACTGAACACGAACAGAACGGACAGCAAAAATTTATTCATGACAGGCTCCTAGAATGAATGGGCCGGGTGGGCACCCAAAATCGCCACCCACTGCAGTTCAATTTTCTGGCTGATGGTGTCGGATTCGCCCTGATAAGTTTGATTATCATAGGTGTATGCCACGCGCAGCAAAGAGAACTCGCTGTTTTTAAAAGTCAAAGTCGGGACAAATCCATAATCCAGATTTTTTTGTCGGGAGCCATCACTGATAAAGCTGCGCGACAGATCCGAGAACAGATCCACACGAAGACCCAGCAACAGCCTTTCTGACAAGGACATCTGCGGATAGAAGTAAGCCCCGATGTCTTCCTGAGTGTCTGCCCCGGGACCGCTTAAGTTGCGGTACCAGATTTCAGACTGGAACAAAAAGCTCAGCGTTTTGCCTTCCATTTTTTTAAATACAAAGTCCAATCCGTACAGCTGGGTTTTGGTTTCGGCGGCATCCGTGCGGCCGAGATAGTTCATGCCCCACTGAAGGGCACCGGCCTCACCAAAATCGACGAAGTTCACCGGGTGGATATAGTGAGTGGGCACCTGCGGTTTTTCACCTTCATCGTGGCTGTGGCCGTAAGTGTAGCCATTGGTCACACCCAGGGTGATGTCCCAATAGCTGTCTGTGGGAAGCAGAGTTGAAAACTCGGCACCCGTGTCAGCGATGCCTTCTTCATCAAAAAATTCAGCCTGAACACGGGGAGCCGAAACAAACGCCCAGTCGTGCTGGTGGAACTGATTCAGTCGACCCACGCCCAAAAAGAACTTTCCGACGCGGAAGCGGGAATTAGGAATCACTTTGCTGGAGCCCACATAGGCTTCGTGGACTTCGGCCATGAATTCGCCTTCTTCATTGTGAGCTGCAAAGTTCAAGTAAGCATCAAAGGTCGGATCCAGCGGTCCAAAGAACATCAATTCGGCAGCCCGGATATCGAGTTTGTTTTCTGCAGAATCCTCGAAGTTTAGCTGTGCCACCAGATCCAGAGCTGCCGCGGATTGCATGTTCTGCAGAACCTGGGCTGAAGCTGTCGTCACGGTGGTGGAAATCAAAGCGGCAGTCAGAATCAGTTTTTTCATCAGTGTCCATCCTGTGGGGAAGAAAGTCGTGCATTCAAAAGTTGAGCGTTCGTGGCGGTGAAGCCCCAGGCCCGGCCGGAACCATTTCCGGGAGCGGCATCATAGTTCAGATCCAGGCTGTCTTCTGCACTGTTATAAACGGTGTTCGTGTGGTCCATATCAGGTGCTTTGGCTCCATTCCAGATCAGCACGTGGGCGGGACGCTCATTGTTGTGAATATCCAGGTTGAAAGTCAAAGTGCCTGACGCATCAACGGCAGCAAACAAAGAACTCCAATCCTGCACATTCCCTTGAGCATCGGCATGCACCTGCAGGGTGGTTCCGGTGCGTGTGAACGTCACGGTGAATCCACTTTGCAGGTTGGAACTTGCAAACGTGTGCAGGCTCAAAGATCCCCCATCATTCAGGGTGAAGGTGACCTCAAAGTTCGCACCCGAAGAGACCTCCGAAATGCCTTCAGTCATCAGACCCTTGCCCGCACCCAGGTCGTAATAAGAGGAGTCGCCCACCTGAAGTGCTTTGCTGAGGTTGTTTTTGTCGGGGTTGTGGCCGCCACCACAGGCTGCCAGCGTCAGGCAGAATAAAACAGCGAAAAGCGTTTTCATGGACTACTCCTGATAGCGGGGTTCGTTCGGGCCCGGGTTTCTGCTGCGGTGGCAGTCAAAATGATCGCCGTGCACGTGACACATAAAATGAGACTTCACTTCACCTGCTCCGGCATCGTGAGTCAGTGTTGCCCAGATATTGCCGCCAGTCTGCCACATTTTCACATTCGTGATTTGGGACAAAGGCGCAATTTTTCTGGAGAAGATGTCGGCGGAATAAGTCAAAGAAGCGGTGAATTCATCAACGCCAAAACTGACGTCATTGGCTGGGGTGTCGATCACGCCCAAATCAGCGGAATCATGACAGTGAGCTTCCTGCGCATCACCGTGAGCATGCAAATGGCAGTCATAACCCACCACACGGGCCGTGCCGGAGTTATCCATATAGGTCAGTTTCACTGCGGCTTCATCATCTGCTTTGAAAGTTTGAAAGCCGACAAGTTTTCCGATGTTTCCGGTTTCAAAAAGTTCCAAAGCGGCCACCGATGCCAAGGTCACCGGAGACTGGTTCAGAATGGTGTTGCCATGATCGTGATCGTGTTCATGGGCAAAAGCAGATACAGGCAGGGCCAGCAAAATAGAGAGGATGAATTTCATGGGTACTCCTTGGATTCTTTTGCTTTTAACAAGGCCACTTTCTAATTGCAAGATATTTGCATTTAAACCACAAAGCTGAAGTGAAGTTGGGTTTGGAAAGCTGTAAGCCCTTGAAATTACGACATAAGGGGCAGCGAATCGTTGCATATCAAAGTCTGCGGTTGCACCCCCGGGGGGCACAAGCTACAAGGGGCGCATGCCAGGACTGATTCGTTTTCGTTGGATCGCTATTGTCTCTTTGTTGCTTGGAACCATTCCACTTTTGAAGTGGGGCTATTTGGACAAGCGGCATTTCCCATACATCATTGCGGTTCTGACTTTGTTGGCCATTTTGAATGTTCTGGCTCACAGCATCTGGCCCAAACAAGAGGACTATGGGCAAAAACAAGTGCTGGTTCACCTGTGGGTGGATTTGCTGGCGGCCTCGGGTTTGTTGTTCGTAAGTGGTTCCGCTGACAATCCGTTCGTCAGCATTTTGTGTATTCACTCGTTCCTGGGCGGGATGCTTTTGCGCAAGAAAGCTTCTTACGTTTTTGGAGCGTCCGTATTGCTGTTGCTGACACTGTTGCAATATGAAACCTGGCTGGATTCGCAAAAAACCGTGGGTATTGATTTTTCAGAACTGTCTTTGCGTTTTCTTTCCCAGTGGGTGTTGATCACGGCCAGCTGGTTTGTCAGTCATTATTTTTCAAGTCTGCTGGCGCGTAAAGAAAAGCGCATTCGTCTTTTGCAGGATCGTCAGCATCAGGCCGACCGCCTGAAAGCGTTGGGTGCCTTGACGGCAGGGTTCTCTCACCAGTTGGCGACGCCGATGAATTCCCTGAAGCTTCGTATGGAGCGTGGCTTGCGTAAACTGCCTGATGAAAGTTCCGGCGCCCGTGAAGAATTTGAAAAAGCTCAAAGCTCACTGGATGAGTGCGTTCGTGTATTCCAGCACATGGCATCGGTCTTTTCGCGTTCGTCACAAAGTGAACTTCAGCGCGTGGAGCTTCCCGTGCTGGTGAAGGATTTGATCGGCGTCTGGGAAAAAGAAAATCCCGGCATCGTGGTGGAATCCCATCTGACGATTGATTCTTTGTGGTGCCGTCTGCAAACACTGGCTTTTTCCCAGACATTGTTTGATCTTTTGGACAACGCTTTGGAAGCTTCGCCTGCGCAAAGTCCACTTTACGTGCGCCTGTTTCAGGAAGACACCTGGGCGGTGCTGGAAGTGGTCGACAAGGGCTCTGGAATTTCGGCAGAGATTTTGTCCCGTTTGGGTGAACCCTTTGTGACCGGTAAAGAAGCCGGCAACGGACTGGGGATTTATTCTGCGCAGATGATGGCTCAGGCCAGTGGCGGGGATTTTGTGATCACCAATAACGTCAGCGGCAAGGGCGTTACGTCCCGCATCCGTCTGCCTTTGGAGGAAAAATAATGGAACAACACGGAAAACGACTTTTGCTGGTGGAAGACGACCAGGGTTTGCGTGAAGTGTTGACCGAAGAACTTCAGGAACGCGGCTTTCAGGTAAAGGCCTATGCTGATATGCCATCAGTGGCCGAGCTTTCAGAAATCGACTGGGCGCTTTTGGATTTGCGTGTGGGCAGTGAAAACGGACTGGAGCTTTTAAAGGATCTTAAAACCCGCCATCCGCAAGTCAAAGTCGTGATGATGAGTGGCTTTGGCAGTGTGGCTTCCGCAGTGAAGGCCATGCAGCTGGGCGCACACAACTTTATCGCCAAGCCAGTGACTGTAGAGATGATTCTGAGAGCCTTCAGCGATCAGGCTGAAAACATGGAGCTGCCGGAGGAAGAGATTTCCCTGGCGCGCATGGAGCGTGAATACATCGACTATGTCCTGCAAAGTTCGGAAGGCAATATCACCCAGGCCGCCAAAAAGCTGGGTCTGCACCGCCAGAGCCTGCAGCGCAAACTGCGCAAGAACATTCCCCGCAAATAGCACAAATAAAAAAGGCGCCTATGTGGCGCCTTCTTCTTTTTCCTTATTCTTCTTATTTTCCAGGAACATCAACAGCAGAAGCAGGGCGACGCCGCCCACGATCGCCATGTCGGCGATGTTGAAGGCTGGCCAGCTCCAGCGGTTGTACAGATGGAAATCCAGGAAGTCGATCACGTAACGGAAGCGCACGCGGTCGATGTAGTTCCCGATAGCACCACCAAAGATGCTGGACAGAGCGATGATCTGTTTTGTGTCGTCATCTTTCACTCCACGCAGGATGCCCAGAATGATCAGCAATGCGATCGGCGGCATGGACAGGAAGAAGATCTCACGGAAAGAGGGATGGCTTTCAGCCAGGAATCCAAACGCTGCACCGAAGTTTCTAACATAAGTCAGATTGAAGAAGTTCGGAATTACGATAACGGATTCACCCAGGTGGAAGTGCGTGTGAACGTACACTTTTACCAGTTGGTCCATGGCCACAAGAAGGCCGGAAATAAGCACTAACCAAATGTATTTTTTCTTCATGCGGGGGAGTATAGCCTAGTTTAAATAAGATATTAAATGATTTCGTTGAGATATGGCTTACTTCAGAAGTCCCTTGGATCGGCTGTAGCCGATCTTGATCAGCATTCTGAGGGCTTCCAGATCCGAACTCAGGTTGAACTCGTCTTTGACTTCCTGAATCATGGCTTTGGAGCCACAATCAAGCATATCAAGGGTTTCAGGGGTGCGGGAGGTCGTCGTCAAAGTCTTTTCGGTGTAGGAAACCTGAGTTTGCGTCGTCGGTGCCGGTGGCATCGTCATCACAGGCTGAACCGGTGGCAGCACCTGCTGTTGCATCTGAGGGACGTGCTGAACGTGTTGAACTTGATGAACTGGCTGCTGAGGCGCCATCATCGGTTGAGCCTGAACAGCGGCTGCTGCGGCGGCTTGTACGACAACGGAGCTAGCCTGAGGAGCGCGATCCAATTCGCCCATCATGCCGGCCAGACTTTTCAGTTCATTTTTGAAGTTCTGGATGCTGGGTCTTTCCAGGGAGTGTTCACCATCACGGGTGGCCTTCAGATACAGGCTGACCAGAATGTCCGGAGTCGTTGCCATTTCCTTGATAGAGCTATTCTGCACCATAAGCCATTGATAGGCTTTGAGCATCGTCTCTTTCGTGTAAGCCTGTGGTGGCAACGGATTCATGGTCATTAACTAAAAATCTCCGGGAGTGAGGGACTGAAACTACAGAGTTCGTAAGATTGAGTCAATGCAGAGACCTCACTATTTCCAAACAATTCAATGCTTAAAAAATATGCATCTCTAGATAGGGGACATTTAAGGTGATTACAAAACTAGAGGCGACGCAGAAAGAGCTCTTTTATGAAAAACTTTTTCTTGATTTGCCGGAAGAGATTTTATTGGTGACTCCCGAAACCCTTGTGGTTCCGGGAGTTCCAGCAGCTAAGGACATTAAGTAGTTTCGTGTTTCTTCCAGTATCCGGTGGCTTTCACCCAGTCCGGATTGGCGCCGCGAACAGTTTCTACCAGCTCTTTGAGCTCTTTGGATGTTTGCAGTTCGGTGGCGATCCAGCAGAAATAATCACCATGCGGAAGCAGGGCCTTCAGCACAGATTCTTTCAGTTTTGCAGCGGTTCCCGGTGGGTGATTTTCACGCAATACCCAGTGAGTTGTTACAAGCGCTTGCGATTCAAAGTCGCGTTTTTCCGATTCACTTCCGATTTCAACCACGACCACGGCTTCGGCATTGGCCGGCAGTTCGCTCAGACGGCGTGCAAAAGACGGAATTGCACATTCATCACCGATCAAAAGGTACCAGTCAAAGTCATAAGGAACGACGGTGGACCCGCGAGGGCCGCCAACACCCAGATAGCTGCCGATTTGGGCCGTGCGCGCCCAGTCCGCCGCGGGCCCCTTTTCGTGCAGGAAGAATTCCAGATCCAGCTCTTTGGTGGCGTTATCATAACGGCGTGGAGTGTAGTCACGCATGATCGGCTTTTCGCCTTCCGGGAAGACCGGTCCCTGAGGACCAAGTTCTGGAACCACCGGCATTTTTTCACCGGGCTTTGGGAAGAAGACTTTGACGTGATCATCAGGGGACGCGCTGTAAAAATCAGCGAGGTCTTCACCTGTCAAAGTGATGCGCCTCATGCGCGGGGAAAGGTCAGTGATGGATTTGACCTGCAGCAGTCGGAACTTAAGATTGTGGCGAACTGACTGAGGTTGTCTGTATGTGTTTTCCATTCGAGGAACCTCCAATATCTTAGATCTAGGAGGCAGGTTGATTGGGCGCAACCGCTTTTCGTTCAGCTCGATTGTACTCACTCACTTTATCATCGAGTTTGCGATTTGAAATTACGGAGTGCTAAGAGCGGTGTCCGATGAAAATAAACTGAGAAAACGAGTGGCACAAAAAAGAACTGCCGGGAGGTCCCGGCAGTTCGTCACAGCACAAATAGAAAATCAGCTTCGGAACTAGTTTGAATAGTCTTTGGCGATGATGCCGTACTTTTCGATTTTTCTGAGAAGAGTCTTCTTTGGAATGTTCGCATGCAATGCTGTCTGATTGATGCGTCCGCGGAAGGTTTTCAGAGCCTTGATAATAAATTCTTTCTCGAAAGCTTCTTTCTGGGCGTTGAAATCCAGATTTTCACCAGAGTAAGCGATCATTTCACCGTCTTCTTCGTCCAGGTCCATGCCGCCAACATCGCTGTCCTCGTCATCACCCAAAGAAGCGTGTGCCTGAGCTGCAGAGCTGATGCCCGCAGACGCCACGTTCTGAGCGGTTTCCTGAACCGGAGGAACGTCGATCAGGTTTGTGCCAGTCGCGATCAACAAAGCTTCCGGCAAAGAAGCAATCGTGATGATGTTGGACATTTCCAGAACGAAAGCGTGTTCGATCACGTTTTCCAGTTCACGGATGTTTCCTGGCCAGCTGTGTTTTTTCAAAACCGCCATGGCGTCCGGTGCAATGCCGTTGATGCGTTTGCCATGGGCCTGGTTGAACTTGCGGATAAAGATGTTCACCATATGTTCCATGTCGTCTTTGCGTTCAGCCAAAGCCGGCAGGAATATAGGTACGACATTCAGGCGATAGAATAGATCCTCACGAAAGGTGCCGGCCTTGATCATGTCCTCCAAAGGACGGTTGGTCGCAGCGATGATACGCACGTTCGTTGGGAATTCACGGTTGGAACCCACTGGCGTGAACAGTTTTTCCTGAAGGACACGCAGGATTTTCACCTGCATCAGCTGAGGCATGTCGCCCACTTCATCCAGGAACAAAGTGCCGCCTTCAGCGAATTGGAATTTACCAATCTTGCGCTGGTCAGCGCCGGTGAAAGAGCCTTTTTCGTGACCGAACAATTCTGATTCAAACAGATTTTCCGGGATGGCAGAGCAGTTGATCGCCACGAACTTTTCGTCTTTGCGGGCCGAGTTGAAGTGGATGGCTTTCGCCACCAGTTCTTTACCCGTACCGGAAGCACCACGGATTAGAACCGGGGTTTCCACTTTCGCCAGACGGTGGATGATGTTGAACACCTTCTGCATCTGGGATGTGTGGCCGATGATCTTGCGGCCTTCTTCCACCATCACGGGGGCAGAGGCTGCGATATTGGAAATAAGATTGTGGGCGTTCACGGCTTTGTCGATCAAAGCCAGCAGATCATCACCCGCCACTGGTTTCTGCAGATAGTTGTAAGCGCCGTCTTTGACTGCCTGAATGGCAGACTCAAAGGTCGCGTGGGCGGTCATGATGATCACGATGATGCCTGGATCGAATTCTTTGATCTGGCGAAGGGCTTCAAGGCCGTTCATGCGAGGCATGTCGACATCAAGCAGAACAAGGTCGTACTTCTTGTCGCCGTTTTTCACTTTCTCCATGGCATTCACGCCATCGAAAGCTTCATCAACTTCGAAGCGCTGAGTAACCGCAAGTGCGGACTTTACCGAAAGTCTTAAGCCCTGATCATCGTCTACAACCAAAACCTTAAGCATGAGTGCCCCCTTGTTCGATGGGTAGTTCTACCGTAAATGTGGAACCATTACCATGGGAAGATTCTACAAAAATGTTTCCGTGATGTAATTCCGTGAAGTATTTCGCCAGATACAGGCCCAACCCCGAACCCTTGATAGGGGAGGATTTGACGTTTTTCGATCTGAAGAACTTCATAAAGATATTCTGCAATTCATCCTGCGGGATGCCCGGCCCCTGGTCGGCCACCTGAACGATCACCTTGGAGGGTGTTTCCTCGCTGCTGACCATGATTTTCGTGTCTTCCGGGCTGTATTTGATGGCGTTTTCCACCAGGTTCGAGAACACCTGTTTCATCAGTTCAGGGTCGACCTGAACCGGGAACATGGGCTCCAGTTCCGACACGATCTGAATGCGTTTCACCCTGGCCAGAAACTCGTGCTTGCGAATAACCTCTTGCAGAAGGTTATTGATGTCCTTGCTTTGCATGTTCAGCTGCACGCCCTGGCTTTCGATTTTACCGTAGCTTAAGATGGCGTTGATGAACTTCAATAAATCATCTGAGGAATGTTTGATAGTGTCCACGGCCTCGCGCTGCTGGTTGCTGAGGGCCACCGAGTCGGTCAAAATCACGTCTGTCATGCCCTGGATGCGTGCAATCGGTGTTTTCAGGTCATGGGACATCATGGAAATGAAGTTGGTTTTAAGTTCTTCCACCTGACTGAGCAGCTTGTTCTTCTGATAGTATTCCCAGCTGCGGCGGTTTTCGACGATCAGGCGGTAAGGGATGAAGAAATAATAACACAGGAAGATCGTCAATAGTGGGGCGGCCATTGGCAGCCACAGTCCGAAGCCCCAGTAAGCGCCCGCACACAGAACAACAAACCCCAACAGGGTTGCGCCCAGAACGATCAGACCGCGTGTTGGTTTCATCGTCAGCACGACCTGAGTGGTCAGAATAGACGCCGCCAAAATGAACAACCAGCTTAAATAGCCAGAGACTTTCACCGGGCCGGAGTTCTTGATCAATGTGTCGATGACGTTGGCCTGCATTTCAATGCGGGTCATGGCCGTCACTTCACGGCTGAAAGGAGTCATGATGTATTCAGCTTCGTTCAAGCCCAGATCCGTCCCGATCAGAATGATCTTGTCCTTGAAGCGGGACAAATCAGCCTCGCCTTTAAGAATAGATTCAAATGAAGTCGCTGGATAAGAGCGCGCCGGATGGAAATCAATGTAGGCTTGATCGGTGCCATAGAAATCAAACTGACCGCGGATGTTTTCCACCTGCATGGTCTGCGGATTCACCAGACTTGCCAGACGTACAGGCAGCATCGGGCGGTCCTGATAGGTCAGGATCATACGGCGGGTGACGCCGTCTTTGGCAAAGTTCACAAGGTCGGTGGTTTTGGGTGCCGGAGAAATGGAGATCTGCTCCAAAGGCTCCTGCAGGAACATCTGGTTTTCTTCACCCTTCATGGGAGTTGTGCGACCGGCGACAAAGACGTGCGGGGAAGAAACAATGGCGGATTCCCACGCGTTCTTTTCGTCAGTCGTTCCAGGAACCTCGTCAAAGGCAAAGTCATAGGCGATGGCTTTGGCGCCGCTGTTGTTCAGGGCCTTCAAAAGGGCGATCTGTTCCGTGGCGGAAGGATAACCTTTATAGAACTGAACAGTCTGTGGAGTGATATAGATCAGCTCGACATTGCCGGAGGTGGAGTTGATGACTTTCGTGCGAACGCGCAGATCGTAAAGATAGGACTCAAGATAATCCAGGTTGGTCTGGCCGATGAAAAAAGAAATCCCCACTGCGAACAACATTCGCAGCGCAAGCGCCTGGTAGGAGCGTCTTTTGGAGGCTCCGGAATTCTCTTCAAGGGAGGGAGGAAGAGTCATACAACCTGTCTTTAAAGTTTAATCAATTCTGATTAGCGAACCGGGATGCAGCCTTCGCCAGTACCGCCGCCAGGACCGGCCAGCTTGGTAGTGGATGAAGGTTTGGGCTTCAGAGGTTTGATTTTTTTGATATGTGTTTGCTGTGTCATAGTTTCCTCTAGCAGGTGGCCCTGCTTAATTTATAGTACATAAAAGTGGTTCCAATCAAGCTGCGCGTGCGGAAGCAGAACTGACCGTCCTTTTGGTGCTTGCTGCCCGTGCCTTTCTTGTGGATGAACATGCAGCCGCCACCGCACAGGAATCGCGCCCAGCAGCTTTGGCAGTTGTTTTTTTCAATCAATGGCGCCTGTTCGGCCTCCATGCGGGCAAAGTCAACGTCTGTGCCTTGTCCGACTTGTTCTTCCTTGTTCCCCACTTCCCATGGGCAGGTGAACAGGTTGTTTTTGGCGTCCATCACCAGGAAGGATTTGCCAGAGCCGCAGAAGTTTTCCGTCTGCTGCTGATTGTCCAGAGCATTGAAGTACTGGTCGAAGATGCCCACTTTGCGAAGCTCTTCCTCGCCGCCGGCTTTGTAAGCCATGTCAGCGATCTGATTCATCTGATCGACGAACAGCTTGTTGCTTGCGTCGTCGTTTTCTTCCACGGAATAGGTGAATTCATAGCGATCGGCATTCAGAGTTTTGTAGAACTCATACGCTTTCACCAGTTCCAGGTTTTCGCGGTTGAAAACACCGTGCAAAGTCAAACGCCCCAGGGATTCACGAACGGCAGAAAGCTGCTTCAGGCCTTCAACGACCAAAGAAGTGCTGCCGCGACCGTCTTTGGAAGGGCGGGCCTTGTCGTTGGTTTCTGCCGGGCCGTCCAGGCTGACAGTGATGTTGGTTTTTAGCGAAGTCAGCACCTTCAGGGTCTTTTCATTGATCAAGGTGCCGTTGGTCACAATCGAAAAGGAAGCCTGAACATTCTGACCCGCGGTCATCAGGCGAACATAGTTGCCGATCTCTTGAATGCCATCCGGATACAATAATGGTTCGCCACCCAGGAAGGTGATGTTGAATCTGCCACCGGTAGGAACACGCTCCAGGAAGAACTTCAATTGCGGCAAAGTTTTTTCAACGTTGATTTTGGTTTGTGCGGAGCCATAAGTGCCGTCACCACCAGCGGCGCAGTACGTGCATTTCAAGTTGCAGATCTGGGTCACGTTGATGGTCAGGCTGCGAATGCCGACAGAGAGGCGACCGGATTTGACGTCAGGGCTGTTTTCCAGCTCCCAGTTTTTCAGCGCCACGGCGGCATCGTCAGCACCCAAGGATTCCTGGCTCATCTGGTTCCAGGTGTCTTCAGAGATCTCGGCGATTTCCAGATTGCGGGCGTGGAAAGCCAAGGGAGCTCCCTGGTTCCATTTGAATGCCACAATGTCTTTAAATCGTCTTTGTTCCATCGTCCTTGGATGATGCAATAAGCGTTCCACAATGAGACACAACAAGGCATTAAATTAATTAAGTAATTTCATATACTTAGGAATGCATAGGGTGGTGTATTTTTGTCCTCTTTCGAAGGAGCTGGGGGCAAAAGGAAACTATTTCAGGGGGTGTCTAAAAGGTCCCTGGGTTTCTTGGCTGGCGGCAAAGACGAGGAAACTCATAAGCTGAGCTCTGTTTGTCGAAGGAAACTCATGCTTTTCCGAGTGGAAAGTTTCATATTCTCAGATCTGCTCGGTATGGAACCAGAATACGGAAAAAAGGGGATTTTCAGAGGAAAAATCCTCCAGCGGGACTCTAAGGGTTCCGATAAACTCTGTATGGTATTGCATATCCTGTACGTCCTTGCGGCGATATTCATTTTCACGGGTTGTTCCCTTGATGCTAATCTTGAGGATCTGACCAGCCGTAATCAGTTGTTCATCGTTTTGGATGAAAGCAACAAGGCCATTAATTCCTCCAATATTCGTTCTTACGCTATCAAGGGTTCGTGTCAGCATGTGGGTGAACCTGTGCAGATCACGCTGGAAGGGCGTGGCACTTATGAAGGCATTTGTGATGCCTCTAAAACTTTTGAGGTTGTGCTGGATCTGGACGGACTGAGCGAGGGCGAGATCCAAATGACGGTTTCACAAAATGAAACTGAATTGAAAAGAACCTCTCTTGATACAAAAACAGTTCTTGTGGATCTGACTCCGCCGACAGTGACAGTAAACGCACCGGACAATGCTGACAACTATCCGGCGTCTTCACTGCGTGCGAACTATCCGATCACCGGGGCCTGTTCGGATGCTCTGAATCTGGTGAAGGTTGTGACGTCCCTGCCATCGGAACATTTCCTGGTGTGCTCGGCTTTGCATCAGTGGGAGCTGCGCATGGATCTTTCCGCCCAGACGGCAAGTTCCATTGATTTCTACATTCAGCATTTCGATACGGCAGGAAATATCTCTGAAACCAAATCTGTGACGATTCGTTATCCGCAGTGGCAGAAGATCAGTCCGGATGTGACTTCTACCGGTTATCCGGCGGTTCGTCAGATCGCGCAATACGGGGATTCCGGTCGGGTGCTGTTGTCGTCACCTTTGCGCAACGATGACATGGTGGATTTGGGTCTTGTGAACTTTGATGGCACAGGTTTGACACGAATCAATCCGATGTCCGGGCAGTGGGGCTTGGATCAGACCTCCGCGATCACGCCTGTTCCCAAGCACAGCCGTGCTCTTTATGTGCGATTCACAATTGGACGTGTGCAATTGAAAGAGCTGCATTCTGTGAAAATCGACGGCAGCGGTGATCGTGTGTTGATGGGTCCAACTTCGGTCAATCCCACCGGGGGTGTTACTACTTATGCTCTGACGCCGGATCAGAACACGGTCATTGCCATCGGAGACGTGGGGCCGACAGACAATGAATTTAATTTGTATGCAATCAATGTTTTAACTGGGGCGCAGACGAAACTGAATGGCGCGATGGTGGCTGGCGGAGACGTGCGCGAATTTAGAATATCGCCGGATGGATCGACAGTTGTGTTCCGCATGGACAAGGACATTGATGAAGCGATCAACTTGTATGCTGTGAATGTGAATGGCACGAACCTGCGTCGTCTGGGGCCTGCAATGGCAACCAACGAGGCGGTGCAGTCAGACTATATCATCAGCGCGGACAGCAAATGGGTCGTCTATCGCGAAAACAAAACTTTCAATAATGTTGGTATGGCTCTTGGTGCGGTATCGTTGGTGACTGGTGAAGTGATTGACGTTTCGGCGACGTCATTTAATGGAGTGTCGGCGATGGCTGAAATCAGTCCGAACTCCCGCTATGTGGCCTACCGAATTGATCGTGGGATGGCGACATGCCTGGAGATGTGGGTCTATGACCTGCAGGCTCGAACAGACAACCGGGTGACTGTGCCTTGTACCGCTACCACAATGGATGTCGGATCCTTTGTCTGGTCGCCGGATTCCTCCAAAATCGCTTTCACCCAAGCCATCAGTTCTTATCGCTTTGATCTGCATATTGCCAACCCGGATGGAACTGGATTGCTACGCCTATCAACGACAACGGTCGTGCGAAATGGGGGACACCAGGGGATTGAGAAAAATACGATCAACTTCACCGGCAACGGGCAAAAAATTATCTGGCAGGCCGACGTAAGTGGGATCTCGCCGCCGGCGGTGGGAGAGATGAAATATGATTTGCTTGCCATAAATGCCGATGGCAGCGGAACGCCGGTTTTATTGACCCCACAGGCGCAAGCCTCAGTGGTGCGAAACTATCCGGTGCTGGAAGTCAGTCCTTCTGGGGACCGTGTCGCCTATATCGCTGATCTGGAAGTTGATGGAAAATACGAAATGTATATTTCAGCCGTGGACGGCAGTTCCAATCGCAGGTTGAGCCCGGTGATCAGCAATCTTGATGGTGATGTGCTGACGGGCAACCTGCAGTACTTCTTCGATTGGGATCGCAGCACAGTGATGATGCTCGCTGACGACAATATTGAAGCCGTTAACGGTCTGTACCGGGCGAGCTTGAATCTTGCGGTCAGTTCCTCCGTGAAAATCAATATGCCGCTGATTCGCTCCGGGGATTATTTCTTTGTGCCTCCACCTGCTAGCGGAACCAAAGTTGCTTTCCGGGGAAATCCTGAGGTGGATGCAGAAATGCACCTTTATGCCTCAGACCCGAATGGCAGCAACTTGGTGCGTGTGACTAAGGCCTATCCTGCAGGGGGCGGTAAACTGACGACCTTTGCATTTACAGATGATGGAACCAAGATTATCTATTTGGCAGATCAGGACACTTCTGGTTTGCAGGAACTATATGTGGGTAACAGCAATGGAGCGGCACCTGTTAAAGTGAGCGTTCCGATCACCAATCCGAACGGTGCGATTACGGCCTTTAAGTTCAATGAAGCGACTCAGAAGCTTTATTATATTGGTGACATCACCGTGGACACGATTCCTGAAATACACCGGGTGAATCTGGATGGAACAGGTGCGGTGAAAATCACGCCGGACTTTGCTCATCCAGTGATTTATACGGACTGGGATGTGGCGCCTGATGGCAGTTACATCGTGGTTCGCTGGGACTATGACATTGATGCAAAGTGGGAAATCGGCAAAGTGGCCGTGGATGGAAGCGGCACCGTGACTCGCATTAACAGCGTGATTGCTGCTGGTTACGATCTGGCAAGTTTTGTGATTTCCCCGGATTCGCAGTGGGTGTGTTACTGGGGTATCACTTCTGTTAGTGGTGTTTACGATGTGAAAGTCGCATCAGCTGCCAATCCCGCCGGGGTGAACTATATGGCTGCACAAGGGGTGGACCCCACTCGCATGGGTTCTGGTTGCAGATTCTCTGAGGATTCCGAGTACGCTGTCATCCCGGGGGACTTTGTGACCAACGGACGCACATCACTTAAAACTTTCCGCCTTTCTGATCAGGTTCAGTTCGATATCAACCCAGGTCTTCCGGCGACTTCGCACACGTCTTTGTATCAGACGCTGACGGAAGGGGCGAACAAACGCCTGATCACACTGAGTGAGTCCTCGCCGGACATCTATGAGCTGTACAGTATGAACCTGGATGGCTCGGATATTCGAAAAATCAGTCAGAATCCGATTGCCGGTGGTCAGGTGAATGCCAACAACGGGACATCCGTGAAGTTCCTGAATGATGCCAACAAAACCATTGTGTACACCGGTTTGATCGAAACCGTGGGCAAATGGGATCTCTTTGCGGTGAAGTGGGACGGGACGGAAAGTCGCAAGCTTGTCACACTGAACTCCTTTGCGGATATCTATGACACCTTTGTGTCAGAGTTGGCGGATCGTGTGTTCTTCCGGGCGGATAATGACAAGGACGGTGTCTTAAGCCTTTATTCAGTCAAAGGTGATGGCACGGGTCTGAAGAATCACATGCCGGGTCTGCAGGGGAATACCGGGGTCTGGAACAGTGTGATGGCGACCTCCAACCGGGTTCTGTTCTCCAGTGATGCCTACAACTCCCAAGTGCTGGAAGTCTTTGTGGATTCATTCTAAAAAAAATCCCGGATTGCTGGGCAACCCGGGATCTTAAATTTCATCTCGATTAAATAATTACATCAGCGGAGCTGGTTTGGTGTGAGTGCGGTACTCACCGGCATCATCCGAGAACAGGCGCAGGTCGAAGCTGCGGTTGTGGATGATGTTCTGGATGTACATCAGGGAGCGGTACAGGCTTTCTTCAGCAAAAGTGCCGAAGCTGTACTGGATCGGTGTAGTGCCTTTTGCAGACAACACCATCTCATAGCGCATCAGCTGGTGCTGGGAAGTCTCTGGAACCAGGGACATCAGGAAGCCCACGCCGCGTTCTCTCCAGATGCCGATCTCCTGCAAGTCTTCAAACGCCTCGAAGCGTTTTTCAACGGTTGTCGCTGGATTGATGATGATCTGCAGGCGGTCCGCAATGCGTTTGATGTCGCCTGTGAATGCCGCCATCCAGTTGCCGATCGCACCTTTAGGTGGAATCAGGACGCCAATAATTGGAGTGGAGCGAGGGCGGCTTTTTGTCGCGATGTAGGCTTTGAACTTTGCAACAAAAGCTTCATTCGTCATATATGGCAGGTAAGCCAGTGCATCCGGATTGAAGAAGACTTCCTGTTTGAAGTAGCCATTCACGATCTTGCCATTTTCAAAGGACCACAGGTGCCAAGGGATTTTGCTGTATTCCTTCGGACCAATGGTTTCCTGGACGATCTTCTGGATTTCGCGGAAGTCGCGTGAAGAAACGTCACGCATTTTCATTTCGTTGCTGGAAGTCAGGGTCACGAAACGCTGAGGCGCCCACTTGTTGTTTGAAGTGAACAGCAAGTTGGATGTCGCCAGAGTTTCTTCACCAAACAGACCAAACAGGATTTTGGACTTTTTGTATTTGGAGAAAGTATCCAGCAGGAAGTGTCTTTCCTGGTCTTTTTTGTCGAAGGAAAGAACTTTGTTTTCACCATAAGCGCGACCGGCTTCAAATTTCAGCAGGCTCAAAGAGAACTTGGTCTTTGCATCACGGTAAATACCTTCAGAGGAGCCTTTGAACACGCGGTCGATACGGCGCTGTTGTGCCGGCACCTGGGCGTCTTCCAAAGTGATCGCTTCAACATCGGTCAGGTCTGCCAATAGCTGGTTTTGCAGGTCATTGCGGGACGCCAGTGGATTCAGGATTTTAACATCCTTGAACATCACTTTATTCTGCATCAAACCGTCGTAGGCCTGAGCTGCCTGCGCGTTGTCCAGGTCAAACACGTAATCAAGCATGATCACGTCTTTTTTGCCCAAACCGGCGCTGGCTTTCAATGGCACGAAGTTCAGCCATTTTTCGATGCGGTTGTCGATCAGGTTCACACCCAGTACTTCCAGGTCTTCCACCTCTACACCGGCATTGGCGCCCACGCCTTCGCCGCGAACGGCGATCAGTTTCACGCGCATTTTATTGTCAGCCATACGGAACAGGTGAACCATGAAGTTGCCGGACAGGTAAGCGTGTGTGGAAGCACCGGCTTCGAAGGAGCCCTTCAGGGTGTCGTAGCCCAATGACAAAATCAGGCTGATTTTGCCTTCGAACGCCACGAAGTCGCCAGGCACCAGACGGGTGATGGCTTTTTCTGCCGTCAAAGGCAGGTTTCTCATTGTGTAGGGTAAAGTCAGCAAAGAGTCTTTTTGGCTTTTGAACTGACGGGCAAAGATAATTTCAGTGCCTTTGTTGATGCCGAAGCTGACCGGGCTGTCCATATCGTTGATCAGGTCACCGATATCCACGCCGAAATCCATGATGTATTTGTCGATGCGAGTGTAGTATCCGTCAACATAGGACGGTTCGGATTCAATTTTGTAGCGCAGGGAAGTGGAGATGCCGTCGATAATATCTGCATTCACCAGGGTCAGGCTGCCGCTGATTTCCTGTTTCGCCACTTGTTTTTTGATTTTTTCCCAGGCATTGGCAGGTTTAAGAACTTCCCACCCTGCTTGGGCCGGGGAAGTGATCATCAGTGAAAGGGCTGCGGCCAAAGCGGCAGTCAGAACACGTTTTTTGAGCATCATAAGCTCTCCTCTTCATACATCCATGAATTAATTTGCGGTCATTTGCGCCGCCCCGGGAGTTCCGTAACTTCGGGGGACGTTACAACCCGGCAAGAGTGGTAGTAAAGAATCTTTCAAAACACAAAGCAAAAACTCTATTGGGCCAAATTACCGGTAAATACCGCTTAGCAGTAGAAAGTATTTGGCGGTACAGCCCCGGCGATGATGTGATGACAGAATGAAGATCAAATACATCCTCAAGGGTCAGGAATATGAAGTCGAAGCCGAGTCTGGACGCACGCTTTTGGATGTGGCTTTGATTGCCCGATTGAACCCGCCTTACTCGTGTATGGAGGGGAATTGCGGAACCTGCGAAGCTTTGATCGAAGAGGGCCTTACTTCGGAAAATAAAGAGGTAAGTCGAGTTGTTCGTACCTGTCAGGCTGTACCATCGTCTGAATTTGTGATTGTGAATTACGACAAAAGCCCGACCCAATAATATGTAGATTGATTCGTGTTTCTAAACAGTACATTCTGTTCCATATATGTCGCTTACGATAAAATTTTGGGGGGTTAGGGGCTCTCTGCCGTCCGCACCTCCACCCACGGATTGGACTTATCATGTGGAAGGAGTTCTTAGAAACTTCTTCTCGGCCGGTTATCGCGATCCGTCCCAGATTTCCCGCTATATTCAAAGTTTGGAAGTACCCCAGGTGGGTGGCTATGGAGCTGCGACAACTTGCGTGGAAATTCAAAGCCCCAAAGGTCAGTTGATCCTTGATGGCGGCAGCGGCATTCGCAATTTAAGTGAGCGTATCATGACCGGCACCACGGGCCGTGGCAAAGGTCCTTTCCATATCTTTATGACCCATTTCCATTGGGATCATGTGATTGGTCTGCCCTTCTTTACTCCGAATTTTATCCCGGGCTGCGAAGTCCATTACTATGCTGTGCAGCCTGAACTGGAAAAGCTGATCCGTGGGATCTTCCAGCGTCCGTATTTCCCGGTTCCGTTTGAAGCTTTGAAAGCCAAAATTCACTTCCATGTTATGGAACCCCGCAAGCCTTATCAGCTGGAGGACATGACCATCACCCCCTACAAGCTGGATCATCCGGATCCGTGCTGGGGCCTGAAAGTGGAGTGTGGCGGTAAGGCTTACGCTCACTGTGTGGATACTGAGGGCACTCGTATCACCCGCGAAGAGCTGGGTGAAGACCTGCCGCTGTATCAAAACGTGAACCTGATGTACTTCGATGCGCAATACACGCTGCCGGAGCTGGCGGAAAAAGCCAATTGGGGCCACAGTGCCGCGCAAGTCGGGCTGGATATCGCCATTCGTGAGGGCATTCAAAAAGTTTTGTTTGCCCACCATGATCCGGGCGCGCGCATCGAACACGTGCAAGAGCTAAAACGCCAGACGAAGGAATACTTTGAATCCCGTCAGCGTTTTGCCTCGGCAAACCAGAACTCTTTGCCGCCGGTCGAATGGGACTTTGCCCACGAAGGCCTGGAAATCGTACTGTAAAGAAAAAGGCGGGGTTAACCCGCCTTTGCTATTTTTTCCAGCTGTGCTGTTTTTTCATTCAGATTTTCAATCAGATTCTTTTTCTGCTTTAAATCCATACAGCCCAAGACCTCGATAATAAGCTTCTGCAGTTGTTGTTTGTATTCGTTGAAGGCCGTTTGATATTCGGGCAGATCCATGGCGGCGGGGTTGTCGTAATAGGTTTTTAAAAACTCTCTCTTTGCTTCGGGGGTGGTCATTTGCTGCAGGTAGAGGGACAGGATGTGGGCTTTGTTACGCGCCTTCAGTTCGCCGGGAAAGGGTGATGAATCCAGGTGGGCTTCGATCATCTTTTTCTGCTGTGCCGTCAGCGAGCCCAGAAACATTTCAAAGTGGTCGGTGTACTTGTTGCGCATTTCCTTGCGGTACTTGGAGGTCTGATGAAACTTGTTCAGATCGTCCTGGGTTTTCTTTGCAAATTCCCGGGCGAAGGCGGTGAGCTGCCGGGGCTGGGTTGAGGCAATAAACCTTCCGGCCGTATCAGCGAAGCGCGCGTTGATTTGCTCAACGTCTTTCAGGAACAGATCGAAATAGAAACTGGTGCGGGAGGCGTTGAGGGCGCCTTTTTGCACCTCTTGTTGCAGCCCTTTCAAGCGCGCGATCCACTGAGGCAGAACAGCGCTTTTGATTTCCCCCAGATCCTTTTGCACGCCGTCTTTCAGGTGCCGGCTTTGCGAGCTTGAGATATCAAAATAGTCATCCACCTTTGAGGCGATATAGGTGTCGGCCCACTTGAATGCAAATCCAAAGTGATTGCAACCTGTCAGAATAAAAGCTCCGGCACACAGAACAACACAAAGAAATCTATTCATTCGTCAATTCTATCAGACGAAGGCGTGTTCTCCGCTCTGGGAGCGGTTTTCAGATCAAAGGTCGGGGGATTTTTCCTTGTCAAATACGAGTTCCACTTGAGTTGGATCACCCTCTTTGTAAGCGTTCAAGGCCTCGAGAGTCTTCTGATCCAGCATCACTTTTTCGGTGTTCTCCGGCCAAGGGAAATCGTCGGCGGGGAATCGGGTGCCAATCTTTTTCATTACTTGAGTCCATACCGGTACAGCACCATTGGAACCCGTCAGTTTGTGCGGCAGATTGTTGTCGTAACCCACCCACACAACCGTGGTCAGATACGGCGTGAAACCCGCGAACCATGCGTCTTTGTTGTCGCTGGTGGTGCCGGTTTTTCCTGCTGCCGGGTTGAAGAAGCCATTCATAGTGATCGAGCGGGCAGTTCCTGATAAAATGGTTTGTTTCATCATGCTGACCAGACTTGCCACCGCCGCAGGATCCACAGTCGGTACTGGACGGGGATCGTGCACGAAGACTTCGACATTGTCTGAATTCAGTGCGCGTCTGATAAACGACAGAGATGGTCTTTGTCCCATCGCTGCCAGAGTCATATAGCTTTGCAAAACTTCTTTTGGATACATTTCAAATGCGCCCAAAGTCATTGCCGGGAAGGATTTAAGATGCGAGGTCACACCCATTTCGTGGGTCACATCAATGATGTTCCCCAGGCCCACCGCAAGCCCCAAAGAGGCGGTGGCGGCATTCAGTGAATTTTTCAGCGCATAAAACATCGGCACGGTGCCAAAGTATTTTTTGCCATAGTTGTCCGGGGACCAGGCTTGGCCCTCGTATTTATAAGTGAACTTTTCATCATTCAACAAAGTCACCGGAGTGTAGGGTTCACCCGATTCAGTTTTGTTCAGCAGGGCAGTCAGGAACACGAAGGGCTTCATGATCGAGCCGATCTGGCGGTGTCCGTCAATAGCGCGATTGAACTGTGTCATCCGGAAGTTACGACCCCCAACCACCACGCTGACAAGCCCCGTCTGATTGTTGCCGACAAGAACGGTGCCCTCCAAAGAATGACCTTTGGCTTTGAGGTTTGAAATGTGTTTGTTGTTTTTTTCCAGATTTTCCAAATGGCCGCGCAAGGCATCCTGTGCGGTTTCCTGAGCTTCCAGATCAAGGCCGGTATAGATCTTTAATCCATCAGGGCTGAGTCCTTGAGCTGTCAGCTGTTTACGAACGGCATCCAGATAGTAGGGCGCGGTTTCTGAGGCGATGGTGCGTGGGGCTCCAGGAAGGGGCTGGCGGTCGGCTTCGTCGAATTGGGCTTGAGAAATATAGTTCAGGCCCTTCATTTTGGTGAGTACCAAGTTGCGTCGGCGCTCGGCATTTTCAGGTTTCTTAAATGGATTGTAAAGGCCCGGGCTGTTCACAATCGCCGCCATCAGCGCGCATTCGCTGATGTTCAGATCGGTCAGCTCTTTGCCAAAGTAGTAACGGGCAGCAGCGCCGTAACCACGCACCTGGAAGGCTCCGTTTTGTCCCAGATAGATGACGTTCAGATAAGTTTCCAGAATCTGGTCTTTGCTGAAGCGGGACTCCAGTAGCACGGACATGATGAACTCCTGGTACTTTCGTTTCAGGGTTCTTTCACTGGTCAGGAAGTAGTTTTTCACCAGCTGCTGAGTGATGGTGCTGCCCCCTTGGGCTCGGCGACCGGAAGTGACGTTTTTTACCAGAGCACGGAAGATGCCTTTGAAGCTGACTCCGCCATGTTCCAGGAACTGGGCGTCTTCGATGGACATCACGGCGTTGGAACACATCGGTGGGACCTCACCCAGGGTGACGGTTTTCTGCATGAGGGGTTCGTTGCCGATATATTGAGCAAGAAGGGGAGCTTCGCTGACGGCTTCCTGCACCTCCTCAAAAGGTGCCCCTTTGAAGATGCGGGAAATCAAACGGTCTTTCTGCACCACCAGAACTTGAATCGAGCTGTCCACGTCCTGGGTGCGGGTGTCTTGAGTGACCCACCCGATGCAGGCGTCCTGGTTTTCGTCCAAACCAACCTGCAGACGGGCCGCGCACTGTTCACGTGTGGCAATAAAGTAATCTCCCGAGAGCAGTCGTTGATCGAACTCGCGACGGCGATAGTTCTGACGCAGAAGCTGTTTTTCGATATCTGAAATCTGAATCTGACTGTGCGTCTGGAATGTTGGTGGAGCTGCGTAAAACTCAGTCGGAACGATGAACTTTTTCGACTCCAGTTTGGCAGTCAGCTCTTTCTCTAGTGCAAAGTAGGAGTAAGCTCCAATGCCAAGCCCGCAGATGATTACAAGCGTCAGAAGGATTGTAAAAGCCAATAAAATAGTCTTTAATCGTGGTCGCATCATAGATGACAGAGTAGTACAAAACTCACTCGGTGAACAACCTTTGAAAATGTTTTTCATAAGTTGCCTTTGTGAAAGGATTGTTTGTGGCTAAGAAGAAATCTTCTGCTAAAAAAGCCAGTGTAAAAAAGGTCGTTAAAAAGACCGTCAAAAAAAGCGGTGTAAAAAAATCTCCTGCAAAAGCCGCTAAAAAACCAGCTCCCGCAAAAAAGAAAGCTCCCGCCAAGAAAACGGCGGCTAAAGCACCAGCTAAAAAAGTTGCTGCTAAAAAGCCTGGGGTGAAAAAGGCCGTAGCAAAGAAGCCGGTCGCTAAAAAGGCAGTGAAAGCGGCCAAACCTGCGGCAAAAAAAACGGCAGCGAAACCTGCTAAAGCGGCGGCGCCTAAGATCGCCATGCCTACGGCTCACTTGGTGCGTGAATCTGCCCCTGTTAAAAAACTGGATTTGAGTGGCTTTGTCACTCCATTGGATGACCGTCTGATGGTTCAGGTTTCTGGTGCCGAGAAAATGACCGCGGGTGGTTTGTATATTCCTGATTCTGTGGCTGATACTTCCGGGAACCTGCAAGGTTTCGTGGTGGCTGTTGGACGCGGGCACATGAACAAAAAAGGTCATGTGCGTCCGATGGATGTGCAGGTCGGGGACAAAGTGGTGTTCTCTGAATACGCCGGTTCTAAAATCAAAATTCAAAATGAAGACCTCATTATTCTGCGTGAAGCGGATGTGATGGGCGTGGTTTCCAAGTAAAGGAATAAAGATGTTGAAAAAGAACTTTTTGAAAGCATTGGGTCTTTCTGTCGCATTGGCGACGCCGGCGGCTCACGCCCTGTCTTTGGATTGGAGTGGGGGTTACCGTTTTGAATGGACTGAGATTGATCGTCCATCTTTGGGTTCTCCGACGGAAAGAAAAGCTTACGGCACCAACTATCTTTATCTAAGCCCGACTGTGATTGCGGCTGACGGTGTGAACGTTGTTTCCCGTTTTGATGTTCTGAACAGCTCGGCTTATCCGAACTCCCAACTGGGGGAAATCTGGGGTTTGAACACCAACACAGTGGCTGGTGGTTCCAATTCTTCTCCTGCAACTTCGACAAATCAGGGTTCCACCAACGTTCGTGTCAGCCAGCTTTATCTGACTGTGAACCAGGAATACGGTGCTTTGGTTGTGGGCCGCGCTCCGTTTGAATTCGGTTTGGGAATGACTTACAACGCCGGCAAGGGTCTTTTCGACCACTGGTATGACACCCGCGATATCGTGGGCTATAAAATCGTGGTGGGTGACTGGTTCTTCATGCCTTCTTTGGGCCGCAAGCAGTCAACGGGTTTCGGCCAGGGTGAGTCTATTTCTACTATGGGACTGCACCTTCAGTATGAAAATGCAGAAAATAAAACCATTTTGGGCGTTTATCAGGAAACTTCCAAAGGTGGCAAAGGATCCCTGGGGTATCAATCTCCGGAGCAGACCGATGCGATCGGTGGCGCAGGCGCGACCGTCGGTGAAAGCATGAACGTTCAGCGCACCAACGTGGTATTTGGGCGCGGTTTTGACTCCTTTGGTTTCAAACTGGAAGCCGGTTTCCAAAGCGGTGAAACGGGTGTTTTGACCTCGGGTGGTGATTCTGTGTCCTTGAATGGTTTCGGTGTGGCTTTGGAAGTTGAAGTTCCGGCCAAGGAATCCAAGTGGGATTACAGAGTTCGTGCTGGTATGGCGACGGGTGAAGACGCGGGTTCTTCTGGCTTCGGAGGTTATGCCTTCAATCAAAACTATGATGTGGCGATGTTGTTGTTCAACCATCGTTTGGGCATGAAAGACTTCCTGAATACCAACGCTTATCGCACCAATCCGAATCTGACTGTTGGGAATTCTGCGGATGATGAATACGTGAGCAACGCAATTTACCTTGCTCCATCCGTGAACTATGCCTGGTCCGAAAGAGTCGACCTACGCAACACTCTGGTTTATGCACAATTGATGCAGACCCAGAATTCTTCTGTTGATTCTACAAAAGATCTGGGCCTAGAATGGGATATCGACGTGGTTTACAAACACAGTGATAAAATCCAGTGGGTGAATCAGGTCGGTCTTCTGTTCCCAGGCGAAGCTTGGAAAAACGGGTCTGGAGCAGACGGAAACCTGGATAACGGGTTTACATTTGGATTTGCATCTAAAGCCGCCATCAGCTTTTGATTACAGCACGATTGCAACTTGTACGACAGCTTGATGACTACTTGAAACATCTTGTTTGGTGGTGAGCAGGGCCCGGGGGGCGAAAGTCCCCCGGGATTTTTTTTGCCCAAAATCAGTTAGACTTTGTCCCCTGTCTTTGTAATATCAGGTCAGCAATTCAAATCGGAGGTTCTATGAAAGTGCTTTTGGGGTCTTTGTTGGCTCTAGCGATGTTCTCAGCTCCTGCCGCTCAGGCCTGGACGGAAGTGGCCAACGAAATGATTTTTGCTGATCAACCGACTTTTCAGCAGGTGTTTTTGCGTAAAAGCAAAGCCGAATATCAGGAAGTCATGGTTCAAATCATGAACCCTAACGGGGCCCGCATCCAAAGAGCCGAAATCATCACCGAACAAGGCTGGTCCAAACCGGTCTGGAGACTTGAAGGCGACTACCGTTTCGGCATGCAAAGAACGGATGTCTTCCAGAAAGCCAAAGTTAATATCTTCCGTACATATTTGACGACACTTCGCCCGGGCGAGCCGGTTCGTCTGCGCGTGATGATGCGTTAAAAACAAAAAAGGGCCCATCGTGGGCCCTTCGGAGGATCGCTTCAATTTTTTCAGTCAATAATTACTGACGACCGCGGATCAATGCTCTCTGTTGCAAAGCTTCGGCAGTTGCGTCGCGTGGAGTTCCGAAGGTCACACCACCGCTGTTCGGGTGTACACTCAGTTGGCTTTGCGACTGAGTGCTTAGTGTTGCCCCAGTTCTGGAGGACACTCCGGAAGGGATTGTTCCGGGAGTGGTCGGCGTTGTAGGCAGTGTGCCGATTGTGCTCGTTGTTCCGCTAATGCGACCAGGGTTTTGTAGGCGTGGTGATAAGTTGATGGATGGATCAATTGTTGAAGTTCCAGTTGGTAGCTGTCCATTCGGGCCAAGCAGAGTATTGATGTTCTTGTAGAACTCATCCATAAATCTGTTGTAAGCATTGCTTTGAACATCTGTGATGGTATCATTGCTAAGAGCAGTTCTTAGAGACTGCTGAGTCAATGCATACATCGCTTCTTTCAAAAGCGTGGTTTCATGTAGTTTTGCGCCAGCTTCAGGATAGTTTTTTGCACTTTCTTGAGCTTTGATTTGCTGCGCTTCAAATTTAAGAATTTCAGTTTCGGCCAGGATTACTCTGGATCTAACTGCTTCATATTTTGAAGGTACTTTGATAATCAGATCTTCTACCACCGCAAGAGAGCTATTGATCATTTCATGGATATCGGTTGGTGAACGGTCGAAGTCTTCGGAAGCTCTATAAGACTGCCAAGCGCTAGGGTTGGTAGCAGCTCGTCTTTGGGCAGAAGTGATTCTGCGAGCCTCAGAAAGTTGCGCAACCAAGCGTGGCTGGATCTCTTTTTTATAGAACTCCAGAGCATCCTCAGCGGAGATGTCTTTTGATTTCTTTGAATCTTTCAGTGCTTCTACAAACTTGTTTTTTGCACAAGAAAGTGTTGCCGCTTCATTATATTCAGTTGAGCAGTCACGCTTCATGATGCGATCAAGCGGGCTGACTTTCTTCTTGGCTACCACTTCTTCTTCACCCGTAGCCTCAGCATCTGCTTCCGCCACTTCTTCTTTAGCTACTTTCTTTTTCGCAGCAGCTGGTTGTTCAGCCAACTTTTTCATCAGCTCAACATTCAGTGCATCGATATCAGATTTGTTTTTAGCGCTCAGGACGATGGTGTCGTAACCACACTTGCCTTCGCAGACTTTACCTTCAGTTGTTCTTTTTGGAACCAAAGCCAGGACTTCTTCATCACCGTTATCAATGTACTTAACGGGCATCACACCTTCAGCGGTGTAAACCTTGCTTTCAGTCAGATCGCCGCTTGTGGAAGCGAAGTCTGCGGAAGCAATTCCGTCATTATGAGTGTTGAACGATACATTGAATCCCAAGACAGCCAGCAGAGCCGATGTCAGAACCCATTTCTTTTGCGGGTAAGTGAATTTCATAAGTCCTCCTATATGAAAGGAACATCCAGTCCCTTTTATCTACACTTATGTAAAGCGAAGGCCGGGCCAAAACCCGAGGTTCGTGCCAGCACCGCTAAACACAGGAAATAGCTAAGAGTTCTCATGTTGAGATTCATTGCACGGCTCATGGAGGTTGTAGAACTTCTGGTGTCTCGCCGTGAGAACCCTTAAAAAAGACCGGATTTCATGGGCTTAGCGCTGTTTAAGGGGGCGAAAGGCAAAGCGTGAAAAAGCGCCCCTTTCGGTCACTTTTAGAGGGAAAAAGGGCCCTTCCGCTTGCTAAATGGGCCACTTTCCTTCATAAAACAGCCATGAAGTTTCATTTCCCGCGAAGCCCTAGGCCTGAACATATCGCCGAATCCGATTGGAATAATTGGACCTGGCAGCTTCGTCATTCCCTGAAAACCCAGGACGATTTCGCCCAGCATTTTGAATTAAGTGCGGATGAAAAGGCGGCGTTTGTGGGTGGGAAAGAACTCTTCAACGTGCGCACGACGCCTTATTATGCCAGTCTTGCCAAAGGTGATGCCGGGCAATCGATCCGTCAGATCCTGATGCCGCATCGATTTGAAATCGAAGAGGGGGATCAGCAGATGCTCGATCCTTTGGGCGAACGCCAGAACAAGGCAGCACCTCGTTTGATCCATCGCTATTCAGATCGTGTGTTGTTCCTGATCACGGATATCTGCAGCGTTTATTGCCGCTTCTGCACCCGCAAGCATTTCACCGGGCAAGAGCAGGCCTTTATCCGCAACGAAGAATACGAACAAGCACTTTCCTACATCCGGTCCCACACCGGGATTCGTGAGGTCATTCTGTCCGGCGGCGATCCGCTGACGGTCAGTGACAAACAACTGGATCGCGTGCTGGGTGACTTGCGTGCGATCGAACACGTCGAGATCATCCGCATTGGTTCCCGCATGCCGGTGGTGTGCCCGATGCGCGTGACGGAAGATCTTGTGCAGATTCTAAAAAAGCACAAGCCCGTGTTTTTGATGTCGCACTTTAATCATCCCGACGAGCTGACAGCCGAAGCTGTCGAGGCGCTGGAGCGTCTTGTGGACAATGGAGTGCCTGTGATGAATCAGATGGTGCTATTAAACGGCATCAATAATCATCCGGCATTGGTGCAGGCCTTGAACCGCCGCCTGTTGTTCCTGCGTGTGAAGCCTTACTACATGTTCCAGTGTGACCCATCTTTGGGGACTGATCATTTGCGCACCTCTGTGGAAGATTCCCTGGAAATTCAGAAAGAGCTGTGGGGTCACCTGTCCGGCCTTGCGATGCCGAATCTGTCTTTGGATATTCCCAATGGCGGGGGGAAAACTTATCTGGTGCCGAACTTTGAAGTCGGCCAGGAAGGCCGCACTCGTCACTATGTCGGTTGGGACGGAGTGAAGGCTGAATACGTCAGCCCTGCACCTGAAAAGATCCGCAAGCCTGATGCCTCGATGTACGAGGCCGAGTGGGCTCATCTGAAAAACAGCAAGTCGGTGTGCATCTCGCACTGAGACAGCCTCTTCTATTTTCACCTCAAAGAAAACAAGTTCTCGTGGGTTTTTTGGCCCTTCGAACAGACGTTCCAAAATAGATACAATCCGTCAGTACAGGTCTGTTGGAAAAGTTGTTAACGTCCGGTGAAAAATTCATTCCATAGTCCCGTGAAGTACATCGTCGAAGTCCCGAAAAGTTCAGCAGAACAGACACCGCAAACTCGGATGTAGGCGGTCAATTATTCAAGGAGGCTAAGCCATGGTTATGACGAAGTAGCGAGGAAATAGATGGGAATGAGAGTAACAACCAATATTGCAGCCCTGAACGCCCAAAGAAATCTGGCGGGTTCGCAAAGAATCGTAAATGATTCTATGGCCAAACTCGCTTCGGGCAGTCGAATCAATAAAGCAGCAGATGATGCTGCGGGCTTGGCGATCTCGGAAGGATTGAAAGCACAGATTCGCTCTGCTGCCCAGGCTCAGCGAAATGCCAACGATGGTATTTCGATGATCCAGACGGCCGAGGGTGGTCTGAATGAAGTCGGCAACATCATTGTGCGTCTGCGTGAACTGGCGATCCAGTCGGCCTCTGACACTGTCGGGGAAACCGAGCGCGGGATGCTCAACAAAGAAGTGACTCAGCTGACCAGCGAAATGCAGCGTATTGCCAAGTCCACGACCTGGGGTACGACGAAATTGCTGGATGGTTCGGCGCCGAAGTTTGACTTCCAGGTGGGTATCGGCAACGACGATTTCGCGGATCGCATCAGCTTTAATGCGGGCGAACACGCGGCGACGCTGGATGCTCTGGGTCTGGAAGGACTGGATTTCTCTTCGAAAGAAGGGGCTCAGACAGCACTGAAACGACTGGACGATGCGCAGACGAATGTCAGCGGCACCCGGGCTTATCTGGGGGCTTTGCAGAATCGACTGACATCGACAGTGGACAACCTGGGTGTGACTCAGGAAAACCTGTCTGCTGCCAACAGCCGTATTCGTGATACTGATGTCGCAACGGCATCCAGTGAAATGGTCAGAAATAATATTTTACTGCAGGCAGGAACTTCGATTCTGTCTCAGGCAAATCAAGCAAACCAGTTGGCGTTAAAGCTGATCGGTTAGCAAGTACTCCGTTAGGGGGCCCTTTCCCGGGGCCCCTTTTTTTTCGTCTTAAGCCGCCTTACGGCCTTCGATCAATCCACGCAACTCAGAAATCAGCGAATCCACAGCTTCGGTTTTTTCATTCAGCTCTTTGGCGATGGATGAAACTTGCTCAGATGCTTTCGTGTTGCTTTGGGAGGTCGTGTCCAGGCTGACCAGGGCGCCGGAAACCTGCTGGATGCCCACACGCTGCTCTTCGCTGGACGAAGCAATATCCTGATTATAAGAAGACACCTTTTCAATGTCTTTGTGGATGCGGGACAGGACATCCTGGCTTTGTCCGGCCTTGGAAACCCCTTCTTCGATGTAGCTGGCGCTTTGGGAGATCAAGTCCGAAATCTCCTTCGCAGACACGGAACTTCTTTGTGCCAAAGAGCGCACGGCTTCCGCCACCACGGCAAAGCCACGTCCGGCCTCTCCCGCGCGCGCTGCCTCTACGGCGGCATTCAGCGCCAGCAGATTCGTCTGGAAAGAGATGTCCTCGATGATGTTGATAATATCCTGCATTTTTTTCGAGCTGTCGCTGATCTTTTCCATCGAGTGCATCAGTTGTTTGATCGCACCGGAGCCATCTTCTGCCGAAGTTTTTGATTCTTCGGAAGCGACCTTGGCCTGCAGGGCGCGCTCACTGCTGATTTTCACGATGGCTTCAATCTGGCTGATCGAGGCCGTGCTGGCTTCCAGCATCGAAGACGCTTTGCTGGCGCCGTTTTGCACAGTCACGCTGGTTTCGGAAAGATAGCTGGCGGCTTTGTGTACTTCCTGCGAGTTGTCCGCCAGGGCGTCACAGATCTGTTTGACCGTTTTGGCGATGGAAGACGATGCAAAGAAAGAAACCAGTCCCGCCAGGACAATTGATACGGCGGCAAAGACTGTCACCCAGAAGCGGGCCTGCTTTTCCGCCGCTGTGGCTTCGTGGGCGGAGCGATCCGCATACTGAACCTGATAAGTGGTTTCGTTCAGAAGGGGAGCATAGATTTTTTGGGCTTTGGCCGGACACACATCGCGAATCAAAGATACGACCTTGGATTCGTTTTCCTGATAGTTCGCACTCATGGACAGAATCTCACCACCGAAGGATTTGAACTCATGCCACCCGGCGATGAATTCCTTATAGCTTGCACGGTCTTTTGCGGAAGGGTCGATCTTTTCGTAGGCTTCGATGTGCCTTTCAAGGTTGGCAATCTGTTCTTTGGATTTTTCTATATAGATGTTCACTTCTTCCTGTGTGTTTCCAGCAAGGCCGATGCTGCGAACATGCAGGCGCAGTTCGCGGATGGTGGAGCGAAGATCGGCCAGTTCTTTAAGTGAGGGCAGGTTTTCGTGTGCAACTATGTTGTACTCTGCGCTGACCTTGTGCAGGAAATAGAAGCCCAAAGCTCCGCTGGTGGCAGCAAGCAGGGCAACAGACAATCCCATTAAAGTCAGTTTTGCTTTTAAACTCCAGGTTCTCATAAACGCCCTTTGGTGAACAGATGTAAAGAAAATTTAACGACCCTCATTGATCGGAGCGAAGGGCGCAAACATAAGGGAAATAAAACAATGAGAGGGTTCTTTGACGTTATGACTACGACTTTTGAGTGAGAGAAGGACGATTCCGCGAGACGGATTCGCTTTAACATTCGGGGGCCAAACGAAAAAAGCCCGGTCAGAGCCGGGCTTTTTAGGTGAATCGCGATAAATTCTTTAATTAGAAATTGAAAGAATAAACTGCCGAAGTGAATGCGACAGAAGAAGAAGTGTCTTCGTCGAACCAGTTCCAAGCTTCAAAACGCTCGATACCCAAGGCACCCGCGCCATTCGGAAGTTTGAACTGAGCGCCGTAACGGAAGCTTGCGCCCACAACGGTTTTATCATCAGCGCCATCCATTTTGATCATGGAGATGCCAATACCTGGAGCCAGGAATGCCGTGACGTTGGAAGCTTCAACAAGTCTCAACAAAGAGTGAGCACCGAAGCTCAGAACTTGTGGGATGCCTGCGTCTTTCTTTTCAGTTTGCAGGAACAGGTAAGCCCCCAGTGCACCTTGAGCATCGTCGAATTCCATACGGCCACCGATGTTCAATGCAGAGCTGTTCATGCCCAGATTGATGCTGGCAGTTTTCCCGCCATAAGAAGCGACGTTTCTAGCCGCGAAGGAAACAGAAGAGGACAATAGGCAAAGGACAACGATCAACTTTTTCATTAATTACTCCTTGTTAGTAACCCGAAGAAGTTTGTCAGTTATCCTCACGTTGGTGCAACAAAAAAATATGACTACACGCGCTCCAGGCGGGCGTACTTCACAACGAATTTCTTCACGGTGTTATCCGTGAACATCACGCTGACTTTGAAGTTTTCGCCAGTGCCTTCCGTGGCATACACGGTGCCGACACCAAACGTCGGGTGTCTGACGCGCATACCTTTGGAAAAGGGTGCAGAGCCGGCCCCGTCATTTTCGTAATCCGGGAAGTCTTGTGCATCATCGTAACTTTGTGTGCGTGCGCGGTTGCGATCGCTGCTAGTGGCGCCCCATTTCGGCGTGCCGCCAAAGTCAGAGTCATAAGAGCTGGAACCATAGCGGGCCATAAAGCGCGGCGCTTCGGCGGACGTTTTAAAGTCGATCAGATTCTGCGGGATTTCCTTAATGAATCGCGACGGAGGATTGAACTGCTCCTGGCCCCACACGCGTCTCATTTTCGCATAGGTCAGCCACAGCTTCTGACGAGCGCGAGTCATGCCCACGTAAGCCAGGCGGCGCTCTTCCTCGACATCCTGCTCGTTGTCGCTTTCTGCGCTGCGCGCACTTGGGAACAGATTTTCTTCAAGCCCCACCACAAACACGTACGGATACTCAAGACCCTTGGAGATGTGCAGGGTCATCATGGTCACTGAATTCTGCTCCTGATCCAAAGAATCGACATCGTTAACCAAAGCCATTTCTTCCAGGAAGCTGATCAGTGTGGATTCTTCACCGCGCTCTTGCACGAACTGGGCAATGGCGTTGTCCAGTTCCTCCAAGTTTTCGATGCGCGCCTGGGATTCCGGAGATTCGTCTTTTTTCAAAGCCGCCAGATATTCCGTGCGATCCAGAACCACGGCAAAGAATTCCAGCAGTTTCAGATGCTGGGCGTTTTGCTGAAGGTCTTTCATCAGGTCGATAAAACGACGGATCTTGCCGGTGGTGCCGGCATTGAACAGGCGCTCTTCGCAGGCTTTTTCGGCCGCTTCGAACATGCTCAAGTTTTTATGAGCCGCGTATTCTTCGATTTTTTCAATCGTGGTTTTGCCGATACCGCGGGCTGGAACGTTGATGATGCGCTTTAAGGCGATATCATCCGCCGGATTGATGGACAGCTTCAGGTAGGAAATCATGTCTTTGATTTCCATGCGTTCATAGAAGCGCACGCCGCCCACCAGGCGATACGGAATGCCCATGGTGCGCAGCTGTTCTTCCAGAACGCGCGACTGGGCATTGGTGCGATAGAAGATCGCATAGTCGTTGTAAGAGCCTTCGCCCTCATTCATCATCGACTGAATGGTCTTGGCGACAAAGCGGCCTTCTTCGTACTCGTTCTTTTCCTCGCGCACGTGAATCAGATCACCCGGATCGTTCGATGTGAAAAGAGTTTTGTCTTTGCGTTGCGAGTTGTTTTTGATTACGGCCGTGGCGCCATTGACGATGTTGGCGCTGGATCGGTAATTTTCCTCAAGCTTGATCACCTTCGCATCACGGAAGTCTTTTTCAAAATCCAGGATGTTTTTGATGTCGGCCCCACGCCAGCTGTAGATCGACTGATCCTCGTCACCCACTACGCACAAGTTGCGGTGAGCGGAAGCCAGCATCTGCACCAGAAGGTACTGAATGTGATTGGTGTCCTGGTACTCGTCCACCATGATGTAGCGGAATTTTTTCTGATACATCTGCAGAACATCTGGGTACATGCGGAACAGATCATAGGTTTTCAAAAGCAGATCATCGAAATCAAGGCTGTTGGCCTTTTTCATTTCGCGCTCATAGGCTTTGTAAACTTCCACGGTCTTTTGATCCATCAAACGCTTCGAGGATTTTTCCAAACCTTCCGGGGAAAGACCCATCATCTTGGCGCTGCTGATACGGCTCTGGAAGTTTTTCGCGGGATACATCTTGTCGTTAATATCCAGCGCGGTCATGACTTTCTTGATCTGGCTGAGCTGATCGGAGGAATCATAGATACCGAAGAAGGGCTTGTAATCCAGAAGTGTGATGTGCTGGCGCAGAACACGAACGCAGAAGCTGTGGAATGTGCTGATCCAAAGCTGGGTTTGGACCACGGCGCCCATGTCCGACAGAATCTTGTAAATACGATGTTCCATCTCTTTGGCGGCCTTATTGGTAAAGGTCACACACAGGATTTCGTCGGAAGCCGCGACCCCCTGGCCGATCATGTTGGCCATGCGGTGGGTGAGCACGCGAGTTTTGCCCGAACCGGCGCCGGCAAGGATAAGCAAAGGCCCTTCCAGGGTTTCGACGGCATCCTTCTGCGCGGGGTTCAGATTTTTCGTAACAAAATCAAGTACATCCATGGCGGCTTCCTTAATGTGCGTTTGCAGGGGCTGTCGAACTTCTGGTGAGACTGACAAAGTTTGTCTATCCCTAAGTTTTCATTGAGGTTTTCGCCATTCTCCACTATAACTATAACGCAATAAGTCAAGTGAGCGAGGAAACCCCTCCGTTTATAGAACTTAGAGAGGACTTTGTGAAGCGCGTTTTTAGCCGGATCACAGCAGCAATTTTAGTGGCCAGCACCTTGAGTGCCTGTGCCCCGCAGTCTGAGAGCGCTGATCAGTCCGGCAATGTCCGTGTGCTGGCACCGCAGTCCAACTCAAAAGCCGGTTATTCTCTGCAGACGGTGGAGCTGCTGGGGATCGAAGACCTGCAGACAGTCACCGGTAAATTCGTTCGTTTCTTCCTCAGCCCGCGCATTACAAACAACAATCTGCATGGCCGCCCTGCGGTGGCTCGTTTTATTAAAAATAAACAAGGCGACTTTATCCCGGCCAATGAAATGACCCAGCAACTGGTCACCATCTATGCGCACACCCAAAAACTGGCGCTGCTTGATGAAGAACTGGGAGCGGGTGGTGTGAACCAGTGGCCTCGCGATGTCGGCGTGGGCGTCAGAGTGAAGGGTTCTTCCGGCGCCAACAATGCTTTCTATGACGGAACCACGGATTCCATGCTGGTGGTCCCTTACACTCAAAGTGGCCTGGCGATTGCGATCAACGCCGGAATTCTGGCGCACGAACACTTCCATTCTTTGTTCTTCAAACTGGTTCTGAAAGATGTTGTCGATGAAGACACGGGTGTTCACAGTCGTGAATCCTTTATGGAGGACGCGGCCATCGTGCAAGAGGATCTGTCGGGTCGTGGTCGTCGTGAAAAACCGGTGCTGATCGGGGATGAACTGGATGAAGCCACCCTTTTGAAGTTCCACCGCCTTACAATGATGCGCGGTCTGAATGAAGGCCTGGCTGATTTCTGGGGCTGGATGTACACGGGAAATCCTGATTTCATCGCTCAGTCCCTGCCAAGCCAGAAACGTGTGCGCTCTCTTGAAGTGAATGATCTTTTCGGTGTCCAGGAGCTTCCGAATAAAACGGTTGTGCGCAACAACCTGGAGCTGTTCCATGCCTCGGGTGAACGCGCGAAGTTCCGCGACTATGTCACGGGTTATGCCTACACCGTGGGAACCCAGTTTTCCCGCATGCTGAAAAAGTTCACGGACATCTATTCCAAAGAGCGCGGTCTTGAAGATCTTGCCGCCCGCAAAGAAGTGGCGAAGATCATCCTGAAAATGCTGCCTTCCTTGAAATCCGACCTGGCTGAAAAGAAAGACACCTACTATACGCACGATCAGTTCGTTCAGAGCTTGGTGAAAGAACTGGGCGCAATGAAAAAGAAAGAGTGCGAATTTCTGGCGGGGGTTCTGGAAACTTCGGCGGAAACCCCGATGGTTTATTCCTGTGTGGAAGAAGCCGGCTGGGTGATCAAGGCGGAAACGGCGGCAAATCCTGAATCTCAGGAAGTGAAGTAAATGAAATTCGCAGCAGGTTTATTGACTCTATTGATGTCCCTGGGTGCCTTTGCGCAGGAGTCGCGCCTGAAGCTGCCGGCCGAAGCGCCGGTGTCCTTGTTGGCCGCGTATCCGATCAACTATGAAATGCGCTATGAACGCGGCAATTCCGGTGATCTGGAAAGCCGTCAGCCTCGGAATTTTTCCATCGGCTATCACCGCAAACACTACAGTGTTCTGGTGGAGTACGCTGACTTTACCGATACCACAGGCAACAGCACTTCCAGTATCGAGCGCCGTCATCAGGACATGACAGTGTGGGGCCGTTACAATGCCCTGAGTGGCAAAGAAGGCGGCATGCGTGGCGTGATCTATTTCGGTGCCGGAGTCGGTGGCTATGAAGAAGAAGTCATCACACGATTCATGACCGACAGCCGTTCTGATAAAACCGGTATGAAAGTGATGGGTGGTCTGTCGGCGGGCTTAGAGCTGTTTATCTTAAGCACCAGCCAGTTTGGTGTGACTGTGGGAATGGAAGGCCGTGCCCTGATGGGTTCTGACTTTGATCCCAACCCCACCCTGGGGGCTGTGCTGCGCGCGGGCCTTGTGGTTCCTCTATAAAAAAAAGCCCCGTTCTTTCGAACGAGGCTTCCTTAGGAATTTAATTAAAAGCGGGTGAACAATTACTCAGTGATCTTTTGCACGATCGCAGAGCTGACTTTGGCTTTGCTCAGCAGATCATTGCGGTAAGCTTGCGCTTCCTTCTGAGTCGCAAACTGGCCAACACTGACGCGGAACCACTGTTTGCCTTTGATGTTTGCCGGGATATAGAACGCGCTGTAACCTTTGTTCTTCAGGTCCGAAGCCATTTTCTGAGCTTCGGCTTCATCAGCATAAGACGCCACTTGCACAGTGAATTTGCCCACCGCGAACTGCGCCACATCTTTTGGAAGGGAAGAAGGCAGACGGTCCTCTTTGGACGATACTTTCTTCTCAGCAGCTTCCAACGTTGTTGGTGCTTTGCCTGCCGCTACGTTTTTCGCAGCTTCAGAAGGTTCGTTGTGCTGGGTTACTGGGGTTTTGTCACCTTTGGTTGAATTCGGTTTGTGAGTTTCAACTTTAGGTTCTTTGGATTCAACTTTGGTTTCAGCGATTTCACCGTGGTGACCGGCAGGAGCCGCGTGTTCACCGTGAGCAGGTGTGGCTTCATTTTCAGTTGTCGCCGGAGTTGCTTCATCAGCCACGAATTCTTCAGCCAGTTTCGCGATTTCTTCATCTGTCATCGCGCCTACTTTGCCTTCGGAAGTCCCGTGTTCAGGAACAGAAGCGACTTCACGCTCTTGGGTGTGAGAGGATTTTTGTGGTTCCAAAGCCGCCAGCTGATGTTGATTGTCACTGTACTTCTTGCCTACAAATGTGCCGATAGAGAAAGACAGCAAAGAAATAAAGAAAACTAAAGCTAGTTTCACCATCACATCCGTTTTAGAACTCATTTTTTCAATCCTCATAATTTTTAAACCCGCTTGAATGCTTAAGTTTCGGGCCCTTCCTTTGGCCCTGCAAACATGTTAGCGTTAATCCTCTGAACTGGTCAATCATCCAAGGGTCCTGCCCGAAGGGGAAAGCGTGGAAAACAGCGTAAAATCAAGGGATTGGAAGCAGGTCTTAGGTCAAGCTATTGAAGCTGTCAACCTCGGGCGCCAAGTGCTTCTCAATTATTTCGGTAACTTAGAGCACGTCGAGGAAAAGTTCCAAGCGGGCCTTGTCAGCGAAGCCGACAAAGAATCAGAAAGAGTCATTGCAGAGCATCTTAGGAAAAATTTTCCGGAAATTGAATTTTTGGGCGAAGAAACTTTCGCCGCTTCCCACGGAACCGGGACAAAGGTCGCGTGGAGCAAGGCCGGCGCAAACGGGCGCTGGATCTTGGATCCACTGGATGGGACCACGAACTATGTACATCGTTTCCCGATTTTCTGCATCAGCTTGGGTTTGGAAATTGACGGTCAGATTCAGCTCGCAGTGATTGATGTGCCGATGTTGAATGAAACATACACCGCGATTCGCGGTCAGGGCGCATTCGTTAATGGCAAGCCTTTGCGAGTCAGCAAGAACACAGAACTGAAGAAAGGTCTGCTGGCCACGGGTTTTGTGTCCGAGCATGAACATGTGATTTCCGAACAGCTAAGAATCTTTGATGAGATGGTTCGCAAGTGCCGGGGTGTGCGCCGTCCTGGTGCCGCCGCTTATGATCTGGCGCAAGTGGCGCGCGGGGTGTTTGACGGTTATTGGGAACGCAACATCCAGCCGTGGGATGCTGCTGCAGGTATTCTTCTTGTCGAGGAAGCAGGCGGCGTTGTGCAGACATATCGTGGAGAAGCCTACACACCGTACAAGAACTCCATCGTGGCCGGGAATGCTGATATGGTCACAGAGATTCAAAAGGTCCTCGTGCCTCGCCTGAGCGTAGGCACGGACTAGTTCTTTTTCTTGGTCGAAACCAGACGGCCCGACTGGGCCTCGTCAATCAAAGCCGGGTGGTAGTGATAAATCACGCTGCCACCTTTCAAAAGCGGAATCAGCTTTTCCGCCATCGACAATGACAGTGCCGGGCAACCCCAGCTTAAACCCAGGCGGCCATAGGGCTGTCCGGTTTTTTTGTTGATGGAGTTGATGAACTCTTCACCCACATACCAGGCTCCATGCACGACAATGTCACGGTTATAGGCCTGATCGTTGGATTTTTGCAGACCGTACATGCGCAGGGTTTTTCCGTAAGAGCCTGTGTACACTTCACCCGTCAGATAGATTCCCAAAGAAGTCTGGCGTGAATCCTTGGTGTTACTGAAGCGATAGGCATAGTTGCCGTCGCCGCTGCCGATACCGTGAGAGGTGTAGTATTTCTCGACCACGCCATTGCGCAGATTGATGAAGTAAAAGCGTCTTTGCGTGGACGGGGCGGAATAGTCGACGATGACCACATACTGAGGGCTGTTCAGAGTGACGTACTTGCTGCTGCGGCTGCGTTTTTCTTCCTCGCAGGGGCGCACACTGGCCGGGTCCTTGCCTTCACAGGTGTAGGTGTCCTGCTGGAAGCTGCGACCGCGATTTTCGTACATGAACTTGCTCAGGCGATGGACTGCGTCGGCAGGCACGCCCTGGGAAATGATTTTACGGCTGATGCCGTCCTGCTGGGCTGCGGACACGGAAAGGGCAGTGCAGAAAAGCGCTGTCCCGAGGATGTATGGCAAGGCGTATTTCATCAAGGTCCCCTTGTAAATAAGAGACCTTATAGTACGCCCTTTCCAGGAAATAAACTGTCAGGAATTTTGACAGGTATAAAACACAAAAAGGGCGCTTCAGAGCGGTTTAATTCAAACGGATACGGAAAGATCCGAAGGTCACACTTTCGGAGTACTCAACACCGTTATCGGCCTTCACGTTTTTACGGGTGCGGATGATCACGTCAACGTCCTGAGGCACTTCTCTGGTTTTATAGAAGAATACAGATCGCTCCTGCACGGCGCCCTGGTTCAAGTGCTCCAGGTCCGTTTGCAACAGCACGTCCGAGTTCTTGTTCACCAGAAGCATCTCATAGTTGCTGTAGGTGATTTCTACTTTGACACCATTCGGTGCTACGTAGGACTCGCGGGTTGGGGCGGAATCAAGTACCCACTGGGAATCCTGGCACTTTACCAAGGAAACACGCAAAGTGGTCTCTTGTTCTTCTTCGCTGGAAGAAGAGCTGATCAGGGACAATTGCACAACTTTTGCGGTGGGTGCTGGAATGCCGCGGGTGGAGTCACAGTAAGCGACAGAGCCATCAATAACTTTATTCAGGGTGATGTCAGCGTTTGCTGCGCCAGCAGCCAGGATCATGGAAAGGACAGAAAAAATCAGACGAGCCATGGGAATCTCCTTAAAAAGTGATCCACTAGATACCACTAGGTGCATCTGCTTTTCAACAAGGGGATAGGTTTCTAGGAAGAATTATATTAGGGAGCACAAATAAATTTGTGTTTTTTACCCGACAGGGGTGGAGCCGGGGCGGATAGGGAGGAGCCGTGGCTCCTCCCTGAAGCCTCAATGGCTGAATTTATTTTTGATGTCCGCGATTTTATCGCCGACTTTGTCGCCCCATTTTTCCATGAAGCCTTTGACTTGGGTGTCATCAATACCCACGGTGCTCATGGCCTGATGCACCCGTTTGTCGGCCTCTTCTCTGGAGATACCAGTTTTTGCAGAAACCAGAGTGACCAGATCATCGGGATTTTTCATCGCCTTTTTAATTTCTTCGTCGGTCAAGTTCAGCCCGGCGAATTTCTGTTTCAGAGCCGTTGAGAACGCTCCGAACTTTTCATCAAAGATTTGTTTGTCCATAACATCTCCTTCCCTCGACCACAGTCGGGGGGACTAGTGAGACAGCTTGTTTTTGATGGCATCGATTTTTGAATTCACTTTGTCACTGGCGGACTCGCCGGTGCTGGTGAATTTCTTATCAATGTCTGTCATGAATTCGGAAAGCTGTTTTGACGCTTCTTCTTTGGAAAGTCCGATTTTTTGCTGAACCAAACCGCTGAGGGCCTCCATGTTGCCTTTGGTTTTCTGGATGTCATCGTCGGTGAGGGCACCCCATTTTTTGCGAAGCTCGCCGGATATTTCCTTGATTTTACCTTGGAAGATATCTTTGTTCATAAGAACCTCCTTAGCCATAGTTGCTACCTTAATGGGGCGCCTGTTTGGCGAAATAGTCAAATTTTCGCGCCAAAACTTTGGCGCCTGTCATAGAATTACTACCCGGCAAACATTCACCACAGGGGCAAAAATTGCCCCAATTCAAATATGTTGGACCGCAGTCATTGGCCCTCGGCGAAGGTCCTGTTGGCATCCGTGTTGCTTTCAATCTTGATAGGACCACTATGTGGTCATTCATCATGGAGGATGAAGTGGCTGAAGAAAAAGCGGCAGCATCGGATGTATCGTCAGCTCCGAGCGGGGGATCTGGACAAAAGCCTATTCTACTTATTGCCTTGGCGGTCGTTAATATGCTCGTCGTTGCAGGTGTGGGATTCATGCTCTATTCCAATCGTAAAAAAGAGGCGGCAGAACCCAAAATTGAACAAGTGATCAAAGGCGAAGCCGAGGCTCAGCACAAAGAGGCCACTGAAGAAAAAGAGGTCATCGGTAAAGTCGTTCCTCTGGAAACCTTTATTGTGAATCTGGCGGGCTCCAAAGGCCGTAAAGTCGCAAAGGTGAACATGGAGCTGGAAGTGACCGGCAGCCATGTCATGGAGGAGCTGGAAAAGCGCAAAGCCCAGATCCGCGACATCATTATTATTATTCTATCCAGCAAGACCTACGAGGATGTTTCCTCCAGGGACGGCAAAGACAGTCTTCGCAGTGAAATCAAGGACACCATCAATTCTTTCCTGGTCCAGGGGAAGATTTCCAACGTGTTCTTCACCGAGTTTATCTATAACTAAGGCAGGACTATGAATCAGGTTCTTTCACAAAGTGAAGTGGATGCTCTGTTAGCCGCGGTCTCTGACGGGGACGTGGGCTCGCCGGAAGCATCCAAGCCCGAAACGCAGAACGTCGGCAAGGTCGACGAGCGCAAGATCGTATCTTATGATCTGACCAGCCAGGACCGTATTATTCGTGGCCGACTTCCGCAGTTGGAAGTCATCTACGAGAAATTCATGCGTGCCTTCCGCGTTTCTTTGTCATCAGCTCTGCGTAAAATCGCCTCCATCACGCTGACCTCCACTGAATTCCTGAAATTCGGGGAATTCATCAATACACTGCCAATGCCGACGTGCATGTCGGTGCTGCGTTTCGGAAACCTGCGTGGTTCCGCATTGTTCGTGATCGAAAGCAAGCTGGCTTATGCGTTGGTGGACAGCTTCTTTGGCGGGGCTGACCGCCCTTATACAAAAATCGACGGCAAGGATTTCACCCCGATTGAGCTTTCCATTGTCCAAAAGGTGGTGGGACTGGCGATCAACGATATGGAAATGGCCTGGGCCTCCATTGAAAAGATCGGCTGTTCTTTTGTTCGTACCGAGGTGAACCCGCAGTTCGTGGGTATCGTGCCTCCGACGGACGTGGTTATTGCCTCCACATTCGACGTGGAGCTTGAAAACGCGACTGGCACGATCTCCATCGTGATTCCTTACGCGACCATCGAGCCAATCAAACAGAAACTGCAGACCGGTTTCCAGGTTGAGACCGATCAGACAGACAAAAAGCTATGGACTGCGATCATCCAGGAACAGCTTCTGGAAACAGACATGGAGATCAAAGTGAACCTGGGCGAAACCGAGATCAAGCTGAAGGATCTTATGAACCTGAAAGTCGGCGATGTGATTCCGCTGGATCAGGATGCCTCAGGAGAATTCGACGTGGCGGTCGAAGGTGTCAGAAAGTTTAAAGGTTATTACGGAATACATCATGGAACCGTGGCTGTGCAAGTGACCAGACCGGTGGAAAAGTAGGGGGATGAATGAGCGACGATACATTGGATAATCTGGCGGATCAGCTGGTGGCGGAAGCTGCTGGTATGGCTGAATCCAGCGGAAGAAAAGCTTCCAGCGAGATGCCAACACATAAAGACAGAAACCTGAGCCTGATCCTCGACATCCCTTTGAAAGTGTCTGTGGAGCTGGGCCGCACCAAAATGCCGGTCAGCGAGCTGCTGAACCTGACTCAAGGTTCCGTGATCGAACTGAGCAAACTGGCGGGCGAGCCGATGGAAGTTTATGTGAACGACAAGTTGATCGCCCGCGGTGAAGCCGTGGTGGTGAACGAAAAGTTCGGCGTGCGTTTGACGGATATTATTTCACCTGCTGAGCGCGTAGAGCAGCTCAGATAAGAGGTATGAAGATGCGTTGGTTGCTTTCTTTGATCTTTGTAGTTTCAGTTTCGGCTCAGGCGGAAGAAACGTCCCCGGCGACGGCAGTGGCGTCTGAATCCCAGGAGCTTTCCGCGGCCGCGACAGCAGAGCCCAAGGATGTCACTAAAAATGACAACCGCAAAGAGTCCGAGATTCTTCTGAATCTGGAATCCAACAAGAAAGCAGCCTCTGAGGGCGGCGGCGTTTTCCGTATTCTGTTCACCCTGTCCATGCTGGGTGTTGTGGGTACGGGCGCGTTCTTCTTCCTGCGCAAGTATAAAGTTCCCAAAGCGATGAAGCATCAGACTCAGATCAAGGTTTTGCAGCAGCATTACCTGGGTCCGAAGAAAAGTCTGGCAATCGTGCGTGTGGCGGGCGAATCCATTCTGATCGGTGTGACGGATCATAACATCTCCATGATCAAGTCCCTGTCCCTTCTGGATGACGAAGTGCCTGAAGAAGCGCCACAAAGTTTTGGCAAAGTTCTGGGTCAGTCCACCTCCAAAAATGTGGACTTTGACGACACGACTGCGGACGAGGAAGCTCCGGCCCCTCGCAAGCGCAGTGCCAAGGACCTGGATCTGGACGACGAATTTGCGATCAGTGGAATCAAGGATATCGTTTCCAAACGTCTTAAAGGCATGAGGTCTTTTCAGTGATCAGAAATAAATGGGCTCTTTGGAGTCTGCTTCTTTTGCCTCTGGTATTCTTCTTCGGTTCCAGTGCGTTTGCCCAAGTGACATTGCCAACAATGAATCTGGGTTTCAAAACAACCGACAACCCGAATGAGGTTGTGAACGCGGTGAAGTTGATCATGGTCATGACGGTGCTGACTTTGGCGCCGGCGATCCTGATCATGATGACCGGCTTCACCCGTATTATTATTGTGCTGTCCTTCCTGCGTCAGGCGATGGGTGTGCAGCAGATGCCGCCGAACCAGCTTTTGGTTGGCCTGGCTTTGTTTTTGACTTTCTTTGTGATGCAGCCGGCGTTCAATGAAATGAACACCAACGGCATCCAGCCTTATATGGCTGGCACGATTTCCCAGGATCAGGCGATTGAAAGAACTTTCGCACCTCTGCGCAAGTTTATGTTCAATCAGACCCGTGATTCGGATCTGGCTTTGTTCATCAAACTTTCCAAAGTTGAAAAACCAAAAACCCGTGCCGATGTTCCGACAATGGTTTTGGTTCCGGCCTTTGTGGTGTCCGAACTGAAAACGGCCTTCCAGATCGGCTTTATCATCTTCCTGCCATTCCTGGTGATCGACATCGTCGCAGCCAGCGTTCTGATGGCGATGGGTATGATGATGCTTCCTCCAGTTGTGATTTCGTTGCCCTTTAAGATCATGCTTTTTGTCCTGGTGGATGGATGGGGTTTGCTCATCGGTTCCATGGTCAAGAGTTTCGGGTGAGGTGAAAAATGACAGATGAATTGGTAATCAGACTGGGACAGGACGCTCTTCGCACGACAGCCATGCTGGCGGCGCCACTTTTGATCAGCACACTGGTTGTGGGTTTGGCAGTCAGTATCTTTCAGGCGCTGACTCAGATCAATGAGGCGACGTTGACCTTCATTCCAAAGATGATTGTGGTGGCGGCGGTGTTCGTTCTGGCCGGGCCATGGATGATGGACGTGATGAGCTCTTACACTGTGAATCTTTTTGAAAATATTGCCGTGATGGTGAGGGAATAGTGCTGAACTGGAGTGCGATGACCGAGGCTCAGATTCTGCTGTTTGCGCTGGTTCTGCTGCGCATGCTGGCGTATGTGATCTCTTCCGCGGTTTTTGGCTCTCCGTTGGTGAATACGCCGGTTAAGATCCTGCTTTCCCTGGTATTGAGCATGGTGCTTTACCCGGTGGTTAAAGTCGGCAACGTGGACTACCTCGTAATTTCCAATGAAATCATTGGCTTGGCCGTCCGGGAATTGATTGTCGGATTGGCGCTGGGTTTTTTAACCCGGTTGTTCTTCTTTGTGGTCAGTATGACAGGGGACTTGGTTTCCATGAGCGTGGGTCTGAGCGCGGCTCAGCTTTATAACCCGATGATGGGTTCCCAGGGTGGGGTGATCGAGCAGTTCTATTCTGCCATGGCGACTTTGGTGTTTTTGGCCATCAACGGCCATCACATGCTGATCAGTGCGATCGCGCAAAGCTATGAGCTTGTGCCGGTCAGTTCTTTGGCTTTGAATTTTGGGCCGTTTGCCGAAATCGCCGTATTCGGGCAAGTGGCATTTGTGATGGCGATCAAGATGTGTGCCCCGGTTCTGGTGGCGATCCTGATTGTCAATCTGGCGATGGGTATTCTGGGAAGAGCGGTGCCCCAGATCAACGTCCTGGTAACAAGTATGCCAGTGACGATCATGCTGGGTATGGCAGTGGTGTTTATCTGCCTTCCGCTTTTGATTATGGAAATGAATGGGGTTGTTGAAATCACAGCTAGCAAACTGTTTGATGTGATGAAACACTTATAGGGTAAGGCTTTTAAGTTCTAGGAAGGAACGAGATGGCTGAAGATAACGGCGAAAAGTCCGAAGAAGCAACGGACGCGAGACGGGAAGAATTCCGGAAGCGCGGAAATGTTGCACATACAAAGGAGCTGGCGTCCGCAGTAATGTTACTTGCGGCGGCTGGTGGCGTGTATGCTTTGGGCCGTTTCTTCTTCAAGGAAATGTACGAAGTTTTCCAGCACTCTTTCGGCGACGACATGGTCAAAATGGTGCGTGAAGGAAACTTCACTGAAGCCGCTCAGTACTGCGGCATGAAAGCCATGATCCTGATTGCTCCGGTTCTGCTGTTTGCCGGTATCATCGGCGCAGCTTCCTCGATTGTTCAAATCGGCTTCCTGCAAGTCGAAGACGCCGTTTCCCCTAATTTTGAAAAAGTAAATCCGGTTGAAGGCTTCAAACGTGTCTTCAGTATGCGTGCCGTTGTGGAAGCGTTGAAATCCATCCTGAAAATGGGTGCGGTGGCGATGGTTCTTTATTTCCTGCTGCGCAGTGAAGTGACGCAAGTCCCATACATGCTGACGTACTCCATCGACCAGATCATCGCCTACATTGGGGTGATCGTGGTGAAGCTGCTGGGTGGTGTTGGCGCGGTGATGCTGGTGATTGCCGGTGCTGACTATTTCTATCAGCGTTTTGATCTTGAAAAGAAAATGATGATGACCAAACAAGAGGTCAAGGAAGAACACAAGCAGCGCGAGGGTGATCCGATGATCAAATCGCGCATTCGCCGTATTCAGCGTGAAATGGCGAGCAAGCGCATGATGTCCGAGATTCCGAAGGCGGACGTTGTCATCACGAATCCGACCCACATTGCGGTGGTTCTGAAGTACACGGACAATCTGCCGGCGCCGCAAATCGTGGCGATGGGTGCGGATCACGTGGCGGAAAAGATCAAGGAAATCGCGCGCGAAAACAATGTGCCTATCGTGGAAAACAAACCACTGGCGCGCACGATCTTCAAGACATTGAAAATTGGACAGGTTATTCCCCGGGAGCTCTTCGTGGCTGTGGCTGAAGTGCTTTCATACGTTTACCGTTTGCGTAGGAAGAAAAGATAATGGATCAGTTGTTTCAGTTCCTAAAACGATTCGATAAGATCACGAAGAATACGGATCTTTTCATTGCATTTGGTCTTTTGGCTGTTTTGGCGGTAATGATCATACCGTTGCCTCCGATGATGCTGGATTTGACTCTGACATTCTCTTTGGCAATCAGCATTTTGATTCTTTTGGTCAGTATTTATACCGACCGGGCTTTGGATTTCACGTCTTTCCCGTCCCTGCTGCTAATGACGACTTTGTTCCGTCTGTCCCTGAACGTGGCGACGACCCGTTTGATTTTGACCGAAGGGCACACCGGTGAACAGGCCGCGGGTCACGTGATCGCATCCTTTGCGAATTTCGTGGTCGGCGGAAACTATGTCATCGGTTTCGTGATGTTCCTGATTTTGATGGTCATCAACTTCATGGTTATCACCAAGGGTTCCGGGCGCGTGGCGGAAGTTGCAGCTCGTTTCACCTTGGATGCGATGCCTGGTAAACAGATGTCCATCGATGCAGAGCTGAATTCCGGTCACATCACTGAAGCCGAAGCGCGCAAGCGCCGTAAGCAGGTGGAAGGTGAAGCGGACTTTTACGGCGCGATGGACGGTGCCTCCAAGTTCGTTCGCGGTGATGCCATTGCCGGTATCATCATCACTCTGATCAACATTATCGGTGGTCTCGCTATCGGTGTTATTCAAAAAGGTCTGGATGTCGGGACCGCGGCAAAATACTACACCATGCTGACGATCGGTGACGGTCTGCTTTCTCAGATCCCGGCTCTGGTTATTTCCACGGCGGCCGGTATCATCGTCACTCGTACCTCGAATTCTGACAAAGATGTGGGTGAAGAGGTCACGGGTCAGTTGTTCGTGAAGCCTCGGGCCGTGATGATCTCGGGTGCTGTGCTGATCTTGATGGGGCTGGTGCCGGGTCTTCCAACGATTCCGTTCCTGCTGATGGGCGGATTGTTGTGTGCGACTTCCTGGGTTATCAAAAAAGCCCGTGCTGAACAGGCGGAAGCTTCCAAGAAGCAATCGGAAGCGGCTTTGTCTGCTCCGAAAAAAGAGAATATCGAAACGATGCTTCCGCTGGACATGGTCGAGCTGGAAGTTGGTTATGGTCTTATCAATATTGTTGAATCCGATCACAGCGGGGATCTGCTGGAGCGTATCGTCAGTATCCGCAAGCAGTTTGCACTGGATCTGGGGATCGTGGTTCCAAGCATCCACATCCGCGACAACCTGCAGTTGGCCCCGGGCGAATACCGCCTGATGATCAAGGGCAACCGCGTGGGTGGTGGCACCCTTCGTCCGGAAGCACTTCTGGCGATGGATCCGGGCAACGTCGCCGAGCGTATCGAGGGGATTCCAACCAAAGAACCGGCGTTTGGCCTGGATGCTTTGTGGATTTCGCCTGTGCGTAAAGAAGACGCTGAAATTGCCGGTTACACGGTGGTGGATTTGCCGACTGTTATGGCAACTCATCTTACAGAAATTATCCGTACCCATGCGCATGAACTTCTGGGTCGTCAGGAAGCCTCCACTCTTATTGAGAACTTCAAAAAGTCTCATCCAAAAGTGGTTGAAGAACTTATCCCGGATCTGCTGCCACTGGGATCTGTGGTTCGCGTGCTTCAGAACCTGTTGAAAGAACAGGTTTCGATCCGTGATCTTCTGACGATCTTTGAAACCTTGGCCGACGATGCTCCTCGCACGAAAGATGTCGAGGTCCTGACAGAGCAGGTTCGTCGCAGTCTGGCCCGCGGTATCACCGCGAAATACACCACGGATATGGGCAATATCCCGGTGATGACTTTGCACCCGCACATTGAAGAGCTGATCGCCAATTCCCTGCTGCAGACAGAGCAGGGCGTTCAGCTGGTGATGGACCCGACGACGGCCCATCGTCTGATCAACGAAATCGCGCGGACGGTGGAACACCATCCGGAAGTGGCCGGTCAGCCGATCCTGCTGACCAGCCCGACATCGCGTCGTCATTTGTATAAGTTAACGTCCCGCTTTATCCCGCAGCTTGTGGTGCTTTCACACAATGAGTTGTCGTCGGATGCGGATGTAAAATCGGTTGCACTCGTGGAGATGAGCCATGCAGGTTAAGAAATTTGAAGCACGTACCATGAAAGAAGCCCTTGAGATGGTGAAGACCCAGTTGGGTCCGGACGCCATCATCCTGTCGGCTCGCGACAACAACAAGAGCTTCGGTCTTGTCGGCGAGGGCAGTGTGGAAATCACGGCCGCCGTATCCGAGGAAACCCTGCAAAAGAAGAAATTTGCTGAATCCCGTCTGCGTGAGCAGGATCGTGTCAGATTCAACAACAGCACGGCCCGCCAGCAAAAAGAGCTGATCCACAAAATGGTGGAAAAGCATGTGCAAAAGAACACGGCTCCGGCTCCGATCACTCAGCGTCGTTATATCGACATTGAAGATGAATCTGAAACACGCGTTCGCAACGCTGCTCAAAGAGCATTGAATGCTTTCCAGGAGCAGGATGAAATCTTCTCCCGCGGAAACAACACAGCACCACGTAAACCCGCGGCTCCGGCACCGGCACCAGTAAAAGCGGCTCCGGCGCCAAGACCTGTGGTGGCGGCGGAAAGTCCGGAAGTGATTGCATTGAAAAATGAAATCGCCAGCCTGAAGCAAGTGATCACGCAGTTCCAGCAGATGCCTCAGACGTTCACGGGTTCGCACCCGGGCGCTGACTATGGCATCAACTACGACCTGAGCTTCGTCTTTGAAAAGCTGACCAAAGCAGGCATGGCTCCGGAAATCGCGGCAGAGATCCTGACCACGGCACAGGAAACCCTTCCAGCATTGAAATTGAAAAATAAATCCCTGGTTGAAGCTTATGTGGCCCGCCATGTTTTGGACAACACCAAGATTGCCCAGAACCCAACGCAAGGGAAAATCCACTGCTTTGTCGGTCCTGCTGGCAGCGGTAAGACCTCGGCATTGATCAAGATGGCCAGCCAGATGGTGGTGCGGGAAGGCAAGAAGATTGCCCTGTTCACAACGGACACTTTCAAAGTGGGCGCGGCTGATCAGATGAAGATTTACGCGCAGATTCTGAACGTGCCATTCTCAGTGATTCGCACCCAGAATGACTGGACAAATCTGATGCGCTATCTGGCGAATGTGGATTGTGTGCTTGTGGATTACACGGGCCTGAGCCTGAAGAGCAACGAAGAAATTCAGATGCTGAAAAGTCTGCTGCCACCGGCGGCCTTGAATCCCAACATCCATTTGACGTTGTCAACCAACGCCAAAGACGGTGATGCGACGGAACTGGGGCGCAGATACTCGGTTCTGGGCTATAAAGATGTGATCTTCACGTCTTTGGATGAATCCACCCAGCATGGAACGATTTACAACTTTATGAAACGCTTTGACGTGCCTTTGCACTCCTTCGGCATCGGACCGCGTGTTCCCGAGGACTTTGAATTCGCAACCAAAGAGCGTCTTTTGGATCTGATTTTCAGAATCACTAAATTTAAACAACAGGACTCTGAAGCTGTATGAGAAACATGAACTCTTTTGATATGCAGCGCACGCGCACCATCAGCATCACCTCCGGCAAAGGCGGGGTCGGGAAGACCACGCTGGTGGCGAACCTTGCCCTGTCTCTGGCGCAAAAAGGCAAAAAAGTGCTGATCTTGGACGGGGATCTGGGGATGGCCAACGTGGACATCCTTTTTGGGGTTCGTCCTACCGGAAACATGCATGACATTATCGCCGGCCGCAAAGAGATGCGCGACATCCTGATGGAAGTGTCCAAGGACGTCTTCCTGATTCCGGGTGGCAGTGGTGTGGTTGAGTTCAATCATTTGAATCACTTCGAACGAAGAGCCATGGTCGAGGCTGTCAGTGCTTTGCCACTGGGTTTTGACTATCTGCTGATTGATACCGCTCCGGGGATTGCCGAAAACGTGTTGTTCCTGAATTCAGCGGCGCAAACTGTTTCAGTCGTGATCACTCCGGATCCGGCCAGTTTTGCGGATGCGTATGCGCTGATCAAGGTTCTGCACAAGCAGTACAAGGTCAATCACTTCTCTATTATTTGCAATCAAGTGCGTGATGAACAGGAAGGGCTGGGACTTTACCAGCGCTTCAACGATGTGGTGAACAAGTTCCTCTACATTGGTCTGGATTATTGGGGCTCGGTTCCCAATGATGTGGTTTTGCGAAAAGCAAACCAGATGCAGCGTCTCATTGTGAGACAAGATATCGGTGCTGAATCTTCTAAAGCGATTCGTCAAATTTGTAATCAGGTGGAGAAGTCCTCCAAACAAATTGAGATCACCGGTGGCATGCAGATGTTCTGGGATCAGGTCGTGGGGAGCGCTTAGGTCCAACTCCACAGTTATGTGAGAATTGGACTTTTAGGGCACGGACCTGTTTGATAACATAGACTTCAAGAGGGAAAATATGGGGAAAAACGCGGCATTGTTGAAGAAGTACAAGGAAGAGCCACGCAAGCTCGCTCCGACGCAAAAAGATGACCTTATCAGAGAATATGCTCCGCTAATTAAGTTCATCGCTCAGAAGATTGCGGTAAGACTTCCCTCCAATATCGAACTGGATGACCTTATTTCTGCAGGTGTCATCGGTCTGATGGATGCGATTGAAAAGTACGATTCCACTCGTGACAATAAATTCAAAACCTACGCAGAATTCCGCATTCGTGGTGCCATTCTGGATGAACTTCGTGCACAGGACTGGGTTCCCCGCTCGATCCGTGACAAAGCCAAGCTCCTGGATAAAACCATGGTGCAACTGGAAGCCGATCTTGGTCGTACTCCCTCTGACGAAGAAGTGGCTAAAGCCCTGAATGTGTCGATTGATGAATTCCATGATCTGGTGAATCAGGTTCGCCCGGTCAGCCTGTTGCCAATTGACCAGGCGACAAGTTTCAGCAACACCGACAAGAAGTCCATCATGGACATCCTTGAAGGTTCCCGCACCAACAGCCCTTTCAATCAGTTGAATGTCAAAAACATCAAAGAAGTGGTGGCTCAGGCGATTGAGGAGCTGCCAGAAAGACAACGTCTGGTTCTTTCTTTGTATTATTACGAAGACCTGAATCTGAAAGAGATCGGTCAGGTACTGCGTGTGACCGAGTCCCGTGTTTCTCAGTTGCATGCTCAGGCCGTAGCCCGTCTGCGTGCGAAGCTGGCAGCGACCATCGGCGCCGGCGAGCTTGAAATCGCCTGATAACCAGCAGGTTGAAATTAGAGATTTGAAATCGGAAAAAAGTTGAAAACTCCCGGAGAGAAATCCCGGGAGTTTTTTGTTATGGGGCACATAAAAAGTGGCAGGGTCTTTGCTTAGGGGTTCTGTATAAGCATGAATGCTTATCACAACCACAAGGAGGAAACCGTGGGAACAGAAAGAACAAACAGGCCACAACAGGGTGATCTGAATAAAGACAGATCTCAAAGAGAAGAAAGCAGCCGTGGGGGGGAAAGAGAGCGCTCTTCTGAAAGAGGTTCTCAGACTTCCCAAAGACCTCAACAAGATAGAAACGACAGAAGAACCAGCAGATAGCTGTTCTCCTTTTGTCTTCGAGCGAAAAGGGGCCTTCCTGAAAATGGGGGGCCCTTTTTTGTTTTTGATCTTTGGCCTCATTGCGGGGGCATAGTGCCCTCTGGTCCGGGGCGGGATGTCCCCTGAGGTCTGACATCAGACGGTCCTTTTTATGAAATTCCCTCCATCGAAGAAATTCGTTTTGCGAAGTAAGTCGTGCGCGCCGAGAATGATTTTTAATGGAGGTGCTTATGAAAATCTTAGCAAGTGTTTTTCTGGGTCTTCTCCTCGCTTCTCCCGTTTTTGGTTATGAGGATGACATCGAGACCGATTTGAACGAAGTGTATGTGATCAATGTGACGGATGAAGCGACCACGCTGGATCGGGATTATTATTATAATTTCGGGCGGGTGGGGCTGTTTGAAGAAAGACGTGCGACGTTCTTCCTGCGCAACAACAGCGGTCTTCCCATGTATATCAATGATTTTGATCTGAGTGGACCGCCCGCATTTGATTATGCCGAAAACTGCCCGCAGATTTTGTTTCGGGGTCAGCAGTGCCGTATTCGTGTGTTCTTTCAGCCGCGCACAGTGGGGCTGAAACGGGCGGAGCTTGAAATCGAGTTGACTCCTCAAGAGGATATAGTGCTGAACCTTCGCGGTCGGGGTGTATTGCGCTACTAAATGAAAAGACGCCTATTCCGAGGCGTCTTCTTCCATCTTGGCTTTGATTTTTTTCATCAGGCGGGCCTCCATCTGACGGACGGCCTCGCGGGTGATGCCGTGCTTTTCACCGATCTCCTGCAGGGTCAGGGGGTCGTCATTCAGGATGCGTTCATCCAGAATGATCTTTTCACGTTCGGAAAGCTCGGGACGGATTTCCTCAATCTTTTGCTTTAAGATCTCCAGCTGTTCGTTGTGGGCCAGGGCCTCATCCAGAGGTTGGTCTGAAGGGCCGCGCTGCAGGTCGCCCAGAGTGGTGCCGGATTCGTCGTCCACGGGACGATCCAGACTGACATCACGTCCGGACATGCGCATGGTCATGTCACGCACTTCGTCCTCCGGGATGCCCAGACGGCTGCTGATTAAACCAATATTGGGTTCAATGCCCATGGCATCCAGAGCTTCTTTTTCTTTTTGCAGCTGATAAAACAGTTTGCGCTGATTTTGAGTGGTTCCGATGCGCACCATGGAATACTGACGCATCAGGAACTCTTGAATATAGCCGCGAATCCACCACACCGCATAGGTGATCAGGCGAGCCCCTTTGTAAGGGTTGAATTCACGCACAGCGTGCATCAGGCCGACATTGCCCTCTTGGATCAGATCAATCATCTTGGATCCGAACTTGGAATACTCGGCGGCGACCTTCACCACAAAACGCAGGTTGGCTTTCACCAGGGCCTGGGCAGCTTCAGGGTCTTTGCTTTCAAAGTATTTTTTGGCCAGGGCCATTTCTTCTTCGCGGGTCAAAACTTTGTAGCGACGGATCTCGTTCAGATACATCACCAAAGGATCCGCCGAAGTCAGCGCTTTGGAGGTGTCGGCGACAGCAAGAGTCTTGGTGTCCTCCTCCACATCGGGAAGGTCGTCCTCGACACTGGGGACGGCGTAGGCTTTTTCGGCCTCTTCATGCGAGCGAAGTTCGTCGCTGTGAGCATCGTCCACCAGCTCGGCCACGACTGACTTTGATTCAGTGGGGGCGGGCTTTGTGTTTTTCCCAGACGCGGCCTTGCCCGAGGGCTTCTTGGCTGAAGCCGTCTTGGACGGGGATTTGGTCTTGGGGGTGGAGGGGCTTTTTGCTTTCGTTTTCGCCATAAGTTCAACTAACCAAGATATTTAGCCAGTTTCCTTTGCAGAGTCTCGGTGACTTTACCTTTGAAGGGAGTCAGCATCAACGGCAGATCCACAGTGACAGAGACTTTGCTCCCTGCGCCAGCGGCCGCCACGGCCATATCCGCTTTAAACTGGGATCCCTTGAGGTTGGCGCACTTGGCGCTGTCATCGAAAGAGCACTGGATTTTTGGGTCAAAGCGTCGAATATCCTGATCATTCGAGAGGAATTCTTTAATCTTTTTGTAGGCCTCTTCAGCAGAATGGTTGCTGGAATGATCAATTGTAAACTTAGGCATCTTCAAACCTCGAAGCGTGATGGGTTACTGAGATGAAATTATAGGGGGGAATTATTGGTAAATGAAGCAGAATGCCTCTGGTCGAGGGGCCTCTCTATAGGTTTTGTTATGGAGAGTATAAGAATATGGTTTTTGACTGCAATGGCACAATATGTAAATCTGGGGCCCACGAACAAGGTAGACATATGAAGTTTGTTAAAGAGCTAAAAAGAACACATTATTGCGGAAGTCTGGGCGTTTCCCAGGCAGGTCAAAAAGTTGTACTGATGGGTTGGGTCGATGTTCGACGTGACCACGGCAGTTTGGTATTCATCGATTTGCGCGACCGTGAAGGCATCGTTCAGGTTGTTCTGGATCCAAATAAAGCCGAGACCGCTTCCTCAAAAAATCTGCGCGGTGAATTTGTTCTGGCCGTGGAGGGTGTGGTTCGTGCCCGTCCAGACGGCATGAAGAATGCGAAAATCAAAACCGGTGAAGTTGAAGTGGAAGCGATCCGCTGCGAGATTCTGAATGAATCCGCGGTGCCGCCATTCCAGGTCAGCGACACGAACGTGAACGAAATGCTGCGCTTGAAATACCGTTACCTGGATCTGCGCAGCGCGCGCCTGTCCAGTCATCTGATCACCCGTCACAAGGTGGCTCAGCTGGTGCGTCGTTTCCTTTCTGACAACGGTTTCCTGGAAGTTGAAACTCCGATCCTTTACAAATCCACTCCGGAAGGCGCTCGTGACTATCTTGTTCCTTCCCGCGTGAACCCGGGCCATTTCTATGCGCTTCCTCAGTCTCCGCAGACGTTGAAGCAGCTTTTGATGATCTCCGGTTACGACAGATACTTCCAGATCGCCCGCTGCTTCCGTGACGAAGACTTGCGTGCGGACCGTCAGCCGGAATTCTCCCAGATCGATATGGAAATGTCCTACATCGATCAGGAAGACATCATGGAGATGAACGAAAAACTTCTGCGCACGATCTGGAAAGAGATCAAAGGCATCGACGTGGGAGCCATCCCGCGCATGACTTATCAGGAAGCCATGGACAGATACGGCATCGACAAGCCGGACACGCGTTTCGGGGTTGAGATCAAGGATCTTAAATCCATCGTGACGGGTTCAGGCTTCAAGGTCTTTGACGATGTTCTGGCTCGTGGCGGGATCGTTCGTGGTATCGCGGCTCCGAAAGGTGGCAGCTATTCCCGTGGTCAGTTGGATAAACTGACGGACATGGCGAAACGCGCGGGCGCTAAAGGTCTTGTGTGGATCAAATCAGAAGCTGACGGCACGCTGTCTTCTTCTGTTTCCAAATTCTTCAGTCCTGAAAAACTGGCTGAAATGTTCAAAGCCTGCGGCGGTGAAGCCGGTGACTGTGCTTTGGTTGTTGCGGATGATTACGACACCGCTTGTGCGGCACTGTCCACGTTGCGCTTGCACCTGGGCCGTGAGTTGAATCTGATCGACAACAGCAAATACAAATTCCTGTGGGTGGTGGACTTCCCGTTGCTTGAGTACTCTCCGGACGAAAAGCGCTGGGTGGCTCGTCACCATCCGTTCACATCCCCGAAGGATGAGTTCGCGCAGGATCTGGTGAACAACAACGAAGCTGCTTACGGCAAGATGCTGGCGAAAGCCTACGACCTTGTGTGCAACGGTTACGAAATGGGTGGCGGAAGTATCCGTATCTATCGCAATGAAATTCAGCAGGCGATGTTCCGTCTGTTGGGCATGAGCGAGGAAGAAACTCAGCACAAGTTCGGCTTCTTCCTGGAGGCTTTGAAATACGGAACTCCTCCGCACGGTGGTATCGCGTGGGGTATGGACCGTCTGGTGATGCTGCTTTGTGAAACAGATGCGATCCGTGAAGTGATTGCGTTCCCGAAAACCGCGAAAGCAACAGACTTGATGTCTGACTGCCCAAGCGAGGTGAACCGTGATCAGCTGGCGGAAGTCGGTGTTCGTCTGAGCACTCTGGCTGAAAAGCATCTGGAAGATCTGAAGAAGAGTTAAAAGATAAAAACAAAAAGCCCGGGATGGAAACATTCCGGGCTTTTTTGTTTTCAGATATCAGGCTTTTTGAATCTGCCGGGAGTTACTCAAGGGCGGACTGCACGGTGATGGGTCCTTCAACAGTCTGGACTTGAATGCGGCCCACCTCTGTTGGTTCGACACCGGTCCCAGGCTCTTGCTTCAGGGAGTTGTCGATAGGCCCCGAGATGGACTGCAGATCCAGTTCGTACAACGCTGCTGGTGGCAGGCGCAGGGTTACATGTCCTTCGCGGGTTTCAATGCGGATCTGTTTTTTGAAAGTCTCAGGCACGTAAACTTCGGCTTTCAGATGCGAGTCGGTGGACTGGCTCAGCTCCTGGCCATTCACATTCATCTGAATCCAGTGACTGGCCAGGGGTTCTTGAAACTCCAGATGCAGACGGGTTTTTTCTGCTGTTTGCAGTATGTACTGGCCTTCTTCAAAACGCGGCACTTTGCCGGACAGGCGCACTTTCAGGGTGCTGCCGTTGTAAGTGCGCAGTTCAACATCCACACGGCGGGAAGAGATCAAAATCTCGTCCATACCTTGCAGAAAAAATTCCTCGTTTTCTTCATGAGTCTGACCTTGCAAAAATCGGTCTGCGACGGAATTGAAGGCGTTAAAAACAGTTCCGGGGTTATTGAAGACGTAACCCATCAACAACATCAAAGAGCCAGCAAGAATAAAAAATAATGCCGCACCGGCAAGCAGGAGCTTCTTTAACATGCGAAGAAACTAACACATTGAAAAAGCAATTGAAACGTATTTGAATTGAACAAGGCCGGTGAAAAGGGGTTCCCATGCAGCGCATTTTGCCAGAAACAGATCTTGAAAAAAAATTGATGTCTTTGGGTGCGCCGTTTATCGAGGAAAATCAAGTTCTTGATGAGCTGTTTCAAGTTGTCGGGTCTGATCTTGTGGACGGGGCGGAGCTGGCTCCGGAAACCCGCGAACAAATTCTGGACGAGATTGGTGAGTACTTCTTCCGTCTGGATATGAACTATGGCCCCGAGATAAAATTGGATTGCCTGGGAATTCTGGAAGAGTTCTGGGGCGTCTCGGACCGGGAGTCCTGTCAGAAGACTCTGGAAAACATCCGGACCCAGGGTCACCGTACAAAATTCAATGTTTTAAGATCGGCTTTGCCTTCGGACGGCAGCATTGATGCTGTTTCCATGGAAAAGTTCCGTCAGATCTTCCGCTTTGATCTGGAGGAGGACCAGGAGCTGCAGATGAGTGATGCGGACTACAGCAAGCTGGCCTTGTGGGTTCAGCGCACGAATAAGTATTTAAAGGAACCCGGAATCCTGGCCTGGGATGCTTCCCGCTATATTCATCTGGTGCGTCTGAGCTTCGTTGCCGGGCACCTTTCCGATATTCAGGCGTGGTCCGAGATTCTGAAGCTGGCTCCGATTGTTGAAGGCCGCTTTGATAATTGGATGGATTTTTCCCAAAGCTTCCTGATCGGGCGCACGTTCTGGTCGGGGGCTGATGATCCTCGAGTCAAAGCCATCTGTGAAAAGCTGCTGGGGCATCCGGCAAGTCCTTGGCAGTTTATCAGCTGGTCCTAGGTCCAGATTTCCCAATTTCGTCTCAAGTTTATACGTTCGATTCCGATACGTTTTCTATCAAGTGAAGACCAGGATGGACTTCATGGATACGCACGGAGGTGTGAGATGGAAAAAATCAGCGGAATCCTTCCAGCAACGGCAAGGACTCGAGCGGTAGACACTTCGGCTTCCCAGCCAGCCCGTCCCGGAGCTTTGGCCCTGGGCCGACCGATGGGGAAGAACTCCCTGGGTGATCGCATCACGTTGAGCAAACAGATGGAAGAAATGCGGGCAACCGGAAATCTTCCTGAACAACAAATGCAGCCGGAGGCCTCTCCCGTTTATAAAAGACCGGCTGGCGAAACGAACAAGCTGAAGGTGATTGAAGACCTGAATCAGAAGTTCTTCAATAATCCGAAATCTGTGGCCCGCGAAGGCGACCAGACGAAGTCGGAAGAAACCTTCACCAAAGCAACCGAGAACGAAGGACTGTTCTTTGTTGAAAAAGATCTGCGCGCTCCGGAGCAAGCTCCACTGAAACCGCAGACCGACACCACAAAAGTTGTAGCTTAAATCTCAAAAACCCGGACGGCGCCCCTCGCTTTCCGGGTTTTTACTTTTCCTGCTCCAGCAGAAATCCCGTTTCTTCCAATGAAGTGATGCGATAGACGCCTTTCATGCGGCGTGAACCATCGGTTTTTCTTTCCGCCACAATCACATAATCCAAAGACATTTGAATCAGCCTGCGGATCGCAGAAAGACTCCATTGCGGAGCCCCCATCTGAATCAGCATTTCCAGACGTATCAGCGCCTGGCCCGCATCCTGCGCGTGCAAGGTGCCAAAACTGCCACTGTGGCCGGTGGCAAGTGCCATTAAAAAGTCCTTGGCTTCCGCGCCACGCACTTCACCCATGACCATGCGATCGGGCCGCAAGCGCAAAGAGCGTCGCACCAATTGCGCCTGATCCACGGAAGGTAAAACCCCTTGGGGATCTTCGCGGGTTAAAAGTTTCAAGCTGGCTTTGTTGGGAAGGGAAATCTCAGAGGTGTCTTCGATCACCACCATGCGTTCGTTTTCCGGCATCAGATTTAAAAATGAATTCAGCACCGAGGTTTTTCCAGATCCCGTGGGCCCCACCACCAGAAAGTTCTTACGGCGTTTTACAAGCTCTTCAAAAAATGGCAGGCAGTCGGCCGGGCACCATTGATGTTCCGCCAGTCGGGCAAAGCTCCAGGGATTTTTAGGATGGCGACGCAAGGTCACATGGGGATGAGTCTGCGTCAGTTCAGCCCCAATCAGGCTTAGACGGAAATCCCCAAAACGGCCATCAGCGCAGGGAAACTCGGTGGTGATGTGGGCTTGGGCGGCATGGCTGAGGCGATCCAGGAAATTGCGATAGCTGGTGTCGGAGAAAAAACAGTCCGGATGCTTCTGCAGGTGACCGTTTCTTTCAAGCCAGATGGCCGAAGGGCCATTGATCAGAATCTCTGTGATACCTTCATCCGTCAGCAGGCTTTCAATCGGGCCCCAGGCGTGCATTTCATTTTGCACCCGCGTTCGTGTCTCGGGGGCGGCGGAAGCCGTGTGCAGTTCCAGAATCTGCTCAATACGCTGAGAGCGCAGTTTGTGCTGCTCTTCGGAGCTGAGCAGAAACTCATTCAGCGGAAGCTTCAGAATATCTTCATGAATTCTGTCATAGAGGTGTTTGGCCTCTGTCATCATAGGCGCCGACCCTGCAAAGTGTTCAGATGCTGGGGCATCGGATTTTCCTCGCCCTCGCGCAAAATAGAAGGTCGTACAAAGATGACAAGCTCAGAGCGGTTTTCCTTAAAGTCCTTGCTGGCAAACAGCGCCCCCACCACCGGCAGGCGTGAAAGCAGGGGAAGCCCTTCGGAACTTTTTCCGTCTTCGCTTTTTAGCAGACCTGACAGCGCAATGGTCTGCGGTCTGGTCAGATCAAAGTGGCTGGAAACCCGGTTGGTCAAAATTCCGGGAACATCATCGACTTTGCGAGAGTCATCCACGGTGGAAACTTCGGTTTCAATCGAGATGCTCATGCGTCCGGCGGCGTCCGCTTTGGGTTTGACCCGCAGTAAGATCCCATAGCGCTTCCACACGATGTCCTGCATTTTATAGTTCATGATCTTGATCGGGAATTCGCCCCCCGCCAGAAACTCGGCCTCTTTTCCGCTGCGACAAAGAATGTTCGGGCTTGCCAGAATTTTCCCCTGGCCCTGAGCCTCCAAGGCGGTCAGGTTGAAAGGAAGTTCATCCCTTTCCCAAACTCCGTCAGGCATAAGCTTGGCGGAATAACCCGCCGGCGGGCGCAAGCCGTACTTCAGGGAAAAGTCTTTTTTGATTTCGGCGACAGTGATTTGCACCTTGATGGTCGGGGCAATATCCAGACTGGTTTCGTCCTTTAGCAGGCTGACTCCAAAGGGCATCAGAAGCCTGCTGTATTTTCGGAAGGTCTGATCGGTGCCGCTGACTCGGACTTCCAAGGCAGGTTCAAAGATCAGTGTTTGCGGCGGCAAATGCGCCTTGTAAAACAAATTGCTGAAATGCTCTTGGGCCAGTTGCTGCAAGGAAGCGGTCATCCGTGCCCGCATTTGATAGTTCAGGTTTTTTGTGCGCATATGATCCGCCAGATGAATCCAGTCCTGCAGGCGATACAGCTGGCCCTCAATCAAAAGATCACCTTCTTTTAGGGACGCGTGCAAACCCACGCGCGTTTTCAAATATGTTGTCAGATCCTGAAAGGAGTCTTTCTTGGAGGGATGCAGAACCTGCACGCTGTAAAGGACGGCGCCCACTTTAACCGTGGTGAAGCCTTCGCGACGACCCACCAATAGAAGCCTTCCACCCTGACCTTCGGCGGTCAGGATTTCGCGGTCTTGAATCCACACACGATCCTGCCCTTGCAAAGGCACGGTCTTTTGTTCGCCCAGCCCCAGCACCAGCGCGGTCTGAGAGTAAGCAGGGAAAGAAATAAGCATCAGGAAAAACAGCAAAGTTTTCATGTGCGGGCTTTAAAGCAAAGCCCGTGCAGAGTTGTTGGCGGGATAGTGCGGGGTCAGAGCCGCGGGCCGGACACCCTAGGCCAGTGGCAGTTCAAAGAAGACCATCACACCCTGAGCCGTGTTTTTAAACTGCAGGTGGGACTGATGCGACTTTAAAATAGACTGGCAGATCGTCAGGCCCAAGCCCGTTCCGGTGGAGTGGTGCATGACGTCCTCATCAATAAAGAAGGGCTTCATGATTTTATCCACGACCGAGGAGGGCAGGTGAGGGCCGATATTGGAAACCACAAAGCGCAGGTTGTTGCCGCTTTTCATGCTTTCCAGATGAATCTCGCTGCCATCAGTTCCGAATTTTGCGGCATTATGAATTAATCGCAGCATGACTTGTTTGATCAGGCGAACATCGGCGGTGACGGCCAGCGGTTCGAGCTTGCTGACAAGCTTTTGCTGTTTTTTGTTCAGCAAATCCTGCACTTCTTTGCTGACGGCTTCGTCAAACTGGGTGAAGGCTACCTGCTGCATGTCGATTTTCAGTTGATTGGTTTCCGCACGCACCACCAGCAGAACATCTTCGACCAGGGTTTTCAGGCGCTCGGCACTGCGGGTGATACGGTTCACCATCAGTTTGTCTTCGTCGTTCAGTTTTGATTCCGCCAGCAGCGAAGAAAAACTCAAGATCGAAGTCAGCGGAGTTTTCAGTTCATGGTTGATCAGAATCATGAAATTGGATTTGGCAACATCCAGGCTTTTAAGTTCTTCCAAGGCGCGCGCCAGTTCTGTGTTTTTCGCTTTCAGTTCCTGACCCAGGACATAGCGGTCGATGGCGTGCTCCACGGTGTTTGAAAGATCCACCGGGTCCCAGGGTTTGGTCAGGTAACGGAATATCTGACCTTTATTCACAGCACTGATCACGGATTCCAGATCGGTGTAACCGGTCAGCAAAATACGCACAGTCTCAGGATGAGACGTCAGAGTTTTTTCCAGGAATTCCACGCCGGTCATTTCTGGCATGCGCTGATCGGTGATGATAAGAGCCACGGGGCCCGGATGTTCGTCCAGCACTGCCAAAGCCTCTTTCCCAGAGGTGGCTTTTAAGACGTTGTATTTCTTTCGGAACAGGCGTTCCAGGGCGTCAACATTATCCACTTCGTCGTCGACACACAAAATTGTGCTTTTAATCATATGAGGTAGTGTAGGATCTGGAAATAGCCAGTGCAAAGGATTTCCAGCTGGTCCATCGTACCGTCCGGGTCGAGTCCTGCTAAATGTGAGAAATATGCTGGTCGACAGTCCAGATTCATAATCTTTCAACATTTAGACCGGGAATGCATCAAGTTGAAGCGCTATTCTGACGAAGAGTGGAACGATAGAAGTTTTTTTATTCCTTTTCAGGAGATCGTGTATGAAGTTTTGGATGCGCATTGCAGCTCTTTTCACTTTGGTGATGAGCTATGCAGTTGGTGCTCAAGCCCAATCATGGGGCACAGGGATGTACGGTGGCATGCAAGCCTGCCCGTATGATTACTCTGCTGGTGCCGGTTCTTCCAGCTATCTAGATGAAATCAAAGAAGCTCAGGCTGAAATCAGCGAAGCACAAAAGCAGCTTCGTGCAAAACAATCTGAATTGAAGAAGATCGACAGATCCCTGACTCGTTCCCGTAAAGATGTCGAAGACGTGGTATCTGAAGACTATACAGAATTGATGTTTGAGCACATCGAGAACAACGTCAGCTGTAAAGAGTACAAAGGCATGGGCGCGAGTGATGAGTTCATCGCTCAAGGTCAGGAAGGTGATGCTTCCGTTCAGGCTGGCGGCACTCGTGAAGTTCACGGCTTTAGCATCCAGGAATGGGCGCGCGTTTGTGATCCGAATAAAAACGGTTCTGTGTCCGGTACGGTTTGTTCCACTCCAAAATTCCGTCAAAGTGAAAAAGGTCGTGCAACGACTGAAGATTGTAAAAAAGGTCTTTCTGATTACAAAAAGGGTTATTCTCAAAGAAACAAAGTCACTCGTGAAATTGATGCTTTGAAGAACCTGATCGACAACAGAAAAGAAGACATCAAGATCGCGAAAGAGGATTACGCTGATGAACAGCGTGAACGTCGTCGTGAGATCTCTGAGGGTGGCGTGTGCGTTGACTGTATCGCGTCCGGCTCCGGTTATCAGTATCAGAAACCAGAAACAAACTGGGGTTCTGTGATCGGGAACGTCGCTTTGGGTGGTTTGTCCATCCTTGCTGGTTACAAAACAAATCAAATGATTGCTGACGCGAACTCCAACATTGGTTGGCCGACAGACCCTTGGGCATCCATGGGCTACGGTTACGGTTTGGGCGCGATTGGTACCGGTATCGGCCAGATGGTCGGTGGCGGCAGTGGTATCTATGGTTCTATCGGCGGTGGTATCGGTGCGGGTGCATTCGGTTGTGCCGGCAATAACGGTGGTGCCTACGGTATGATGGGTCCTTACGGCGGCATGAACGGCAATGGTATGTGGGGGAACCCATATGGTATGCCGGGCATGGGTGGCTTGGGCGGCGGTATCTATATGCCAGGGATGGGTCCTTGGGGTATGGCCGGTCCATGGGGCATGGGCGGACCTTACGGCGGCATGGGTGGTATAATCGGCGGTATGGCCGGTGGCATGATGGGCGCTTACCCTGGTGCGATGATGGGTGGTTACCCAGGCTCTATGATGGGCGGCATGGGTGGCATGGCCGGCATGATGGGCGCGTATCCAGGTGGCATGATGGGCATGGGCGCATTGGCTAGTGGAATTATCGGAGCTTACCCAGGTGCTATGATGGGTGGCGGTATGATGGGTGCTTACCCAGGCGCTATGATGGGCGGTATGGGTGGCATGGCCGGCATGATGGGCGCATATCCTGGCGCAATGGTCGGCGGTCTCGCTGGTGGCATGATGGGTGCTTACCCAGGTGCTATGATGGGCGGTATGGGCGGCATGGCCGGTATGATGGGTGCTTACCCAGGCGCGATGATGGGTGGCATGGGTGGTATGGCCGGAATGATGGGCGGTATGCCTGGTGCGATGGTCGGCGGTTTGGCTGGCGGCATGATGGGTGCTTACCCTGGCGCTATGATGGGCGGCATGGGTGGTATGGCCGGAATGATGGGCGCATATCCAGGTGGCATGATGGGCATGGGCGCAATGGCCGGCGGTATGGCAGGCATGGGCGGCATGGCTGGTGGCATGGCGGGAAGCCTTGGTATGCTTCAGATGCAGCAGCAGATGATGCAAATGCAAATGCAACAGTATCAACAGTACATCCAACAGCAGCAGTCTTACATGCAACAGCAGGTTCAAAGACAGCAGGTTGTGGCAAGCTTGCAGCAGGAACTTTATGGATTGTTGTATAGAATCCAGCAAGTTCAATACGGCGTAGGCGGCGTGGGTGGCTCTATCGGTATTGGTATCGGTGGTGGCACAGGTATCGGTCCAACTCCAATTGGTGGTGGTATCGGCGGTCCTCAGCCGATTCCGGTTCCGGGTACAGGCGGGACAACAGGTCCGGCTCCAATCCCTTCTGCTCGCTAAATAACAAATTAAACAGTTAAATAAACTAAGGCCTTCTGCTAAAACAGAGGGCCTTATGCTTTTTAAAATCCCGCGTCTTTACGACAGTCATGTCCACTTTATCGCCACGGGCGAATTCGCTTCGGGGCTTCGTCTGGAGTCGATCACATCCCTGCAGGATCTGCAGAATCTGGATCGCACCAAGCCGGGATATTATCGTCAGCACTGGCTGGTGGGGTTTGGTTGGGATGAGCGTCAGTGGCCTGCACACGAACAGCCGCACAAAGATCTTCTTGATAAAGTCTTCCCCGATATTCCGGTTTATTTTGCCCGCATGGACGGTCACAGCAGCTGGTTGAATACCACAGCCCTCAAAGAAATGGGCCTGGAGTCCGCGACCGGCATTCTGACTGAAAAAGACCATCTGCGTGCCTGGGATCATCTGCCTTCGTTCTCTAAATCCCAGCAACGAGCCAACATCCTGCAAGCCTGCCGCACGTTCAACGCCGCAGGCTTCACTCACGTGCGCGACCTGAGCTGCACCGAGTCCCTGTGGAATATGCTGTGTGAAGTGGCGGATGCCGGCGACCTGACATTGGCGATCGAGGAAAACTTCACCTCTCATGACATGAATGATTTTGAGCGCATGCTGACTCTGGCGGTCGAGACAAAAAAGCAGGAACGTCCGTTGCTTCGTTCCAAAGGCATCAAGGTTTTCTATGATGGTTCTTTGGGATCCGAGACAGCTTTGCTCAGTCGACCATACAACGGGGAGCGTTCTGGCAATCAGGGTCGCATTCTTTGGGACCTGGCCGATATTGAAATGATCATGAAACGCACTTGGGCTGCGGGGCTTGAGTTTTCCGTTCACACCATTGGTGACGAGGCGGCTCATCACATTGTGCAGACCGCACGCAAGATCTCGGCACAAGGGGCTGTGGGTCGTTTGAATCTGGAACACGCGCAGATTCTGCGCCCGGAAACCATTCAGATGATGAAACCTTTGCATGTGCGCTGTCATATGCAGCCTTGTCATTGGTTGAGTGACCGTGTGTGGTTGATGGAAAAACTGAGAGAGCTTTACCCGTATGTTTTCCCGTGGGAGGCTTTGCGCCTGGCGCAGATCCCGATTTCTTTTGGTTGCGACAGTCCGGTGGAGCCATCGTCTTTCTGGCGCAACTATCTGGCCTTGGAGGAAAGCCCTCAGGCCCGCATTCGCAAATTCAACGGCGACATCACGGTGGTGCACGCACACCCGGATAAAACCTTTGCGCCGGATTGCCATTCGGTGATCGAGGATGGCGTGGTTAAAGAGGTTGTCTTTAACGGCAAAAGGATTATTTAAACGACGGTTTGTCGATAGTTATCTTTTTGTCTTTCATTGCATAGATTCCGCCACCCACAAGGATGGCCGCCGTGGGGATCAGCCACTTTTTATTTCTTTGCACCCAACTTTTTTCTGTTTCTTCATCGGCCTGATTGGTGGCTTGTACGCAGCTGGGAGTAAAAAACACCCGGGCCTGCAGGGACAGACTTATATCGTCAATTTGGGATTGAAAGCCGCCGCAGCCGCCTTCAATCAGGGCTTGTGGGGTGTTGGTTTGCTGCAAAAGCTGCGCAAATGTTCCATAAAATTTAACACTGGCGTGGGAGTCAGAAATCAGCGTGAAGTGATATGGAGCCTCGGTCACGATTCTTAGTCGACTGCTTTCTTCCAGCGGGATCAGCTGACTTTCCACCGCCAAAGCTTTCATCCACGGATTGAGCTTTCTTAGGTTTTCCAAAGACACCGTTTCGACAGCGCATGGTGTGGGGCCGGATTCCTGCTGCAACAAACTGAATTTGCAGTGCAGATTCCGCACCGAGCTTTGTATTTGCGGGGAGGGTTTTCCGCTTTGCCACTTTGAGGTCAGGTCCCGCAGAAACTGCAGACTTAAAGTTGAAAGTGCTGACTGCTGATTCAGACGAGTCAAAGTATCAAGCCCCTGCGGTACTTCATTTGGGGAAAGATCTGCCAGATGAAACAACTGCTGCTCCTGATCGGGGGCTTGTTGCAGCTTTTCAATTTGCACATCACCGTAGGACCGTGTGGTGGGGTTTTCCTGCAAATATTTTTTAAAGTCCGTCGGGGAGGCCGAGGGCGCCTGAATCAGAACCTGGGCCTGGGCAGTCGGCGCCAGAAGAAGGAATAGAATTGCAAACAGCGTTTTCATGTTGGTTCCTAGTTTTGATATTCGATGCGCACGGCTTTGCGCGGCGCTGACGCTGGAGTGACGCTGTTGCCGCGGGCTTCAGGGTTTTGAACAACGGCAATGAAGGGACCGCTAAAGCTCAGCAATCTTGGGCTTTCGCTGTCTTTGACCAGCACGGCATATTGCTGGGGGTTCAGGGGAGCGCGCAGCAGCTTCAACTTGCTTCCCACTTTCAATCCGCCTTTTTGCGTATCGTTGCTGGCCAGATAAAGATCCACGACTCCACCCATGTCACCCACGAGCGATGCCAGTGATTCGGCATTGGCAATTTCAATCGGCACCAGCACGTGGCCTGCAGGGATATAAGTGTCCACCGATGCGGGGGGCGCCACGGTTTCCAGCGGATCTTGTTCAGAATTGGAAGGGCTGCTGATAAAGGCGATCAGGCCGATCACCAGAAAACCCACAAGTGGCCAGTTACTTTTTAGATTTGAAACGGTCTTTTGAAACATAAGACTTCTCTTTTGTGAATTGGTGGCGTTGTTGCGCAGATTTTAGTTTTGAAAGATGGGAAAAGGCCGCGAAGAAAATCAGCAGCACCAAGGCCATCACCAGACAGACTTCAATGAGTATCTGCCCTTTGTTATTTGTGTTTTCCATTGTACGGGTCCTTTGGTCAAAGTGACGGCGCAGGCTTTTTCAAAGCCGAAATCCGCCTTCAGGAAACTGGACAAGGGCGGGCGCAGCGCGATTCGGTACTGCCAGCGTTGCGCCAAAGCCTGACGAAGTTCAAAAGACTGTTCGGGGCTGTAAGTCGGCGCCGTGTCCGGAAAGTCCGGACGGACCGCCAAGCGTGGGAGGGATTCATTTTCAATCTGGGTTTTGATCGTCAGGAAATTCAGCCGTGTCTGGTTTTCCCTGCTGGTGCGATAAAGCTGCGCACGGGTTGAGTTATGACTGCGCTGAAGCTGCAGGTTGCTTTGTTGGATCAGTTGTTTTTGCCGGGCTTCCAGAGCTTGGCGCCAGCTTTGAACCTGCAGCAGGCGCTGTTCGGCGGCTGCGATAGCGGCGGGATTTCCCGAGGCGACGGCGGCTGCCAGCTTTGCTTGAGCTGCCAGCCACTGGGTTTTAAGTTTGATGGATTTGGGATTCAGCGACAGCAGCTTTTCCAGATGGGGACGGACTTTTTCCTGCCCCTGCATTCCCTCACTGCGGCAGGTGTGTTTCATCGCCAGATCCAGTTGCAGGAAACCCATCAATGCCGCGACCAAAAACAGCCCGGACAACAGTATTGGCAGCAGGGCCAATATCAGGATGGCGGCAAAACCGTTTTGATCCTTCATTACCAGCCCCGGCTGGTCAGTCGCAGTTCTTTCGAAATATTGATTTCCGGTTGAAGTGCGATTTCGATGCGCCCGGAGCTGCCAGTGATGGACCTGTTCAGGCGAACATTGAACCGGGTGTCTTTAAACACCAGCTTTTGCAGACTCTTTTCCAGATGGTTTTTACAGGTGGATACTTGCACGGATTCAGCACAGATCAGGGCTTCATGCAGTTGGTGGTCAGCATAATAGAAAATCATCGTGCGATAGAATAGAAAAGCCAGTGCCGTGCCTGTGGCTAACAGCAGCGGCAGCACCAAGGCCGCCTCCAGCAGAGCTTGTCCTTTTTGATTCAGGGATTTCATATCTATTTGCTGTCTGATTTCGAGTTGACGGAGCCTTCAAAGAAATCGCTGAAGTCGCGCTTCTTGTACATGGTGTCCGTGACTTTGTGAGCTTCTTTCTTGCGGCTGTCGGTTCCGCCCAGGGCTTGGGCCACATTGGCGAACTGAACGTCGATGTTCGCACCGACAACTTTGATGACGGAAATACTGCCGACGGCAACGATGGCGACAATGATCAGGTACTCAACAAGTCCCTGGCCTTTTTTATTTTTGATGATGGTTTGAGCTTTCATGATTTCTCCTGTGGCAGGAGGTGAAAGCAAAGATCGGACAGGGGCGGGGTGCGATTAAAGCAAAAAAAAAGTCCGGAGGTCCGGACTTTTTGGAGAACTACTTCTTTTTAGCTTTTGTAGCTTCAGCTTTCTTGGCAGCGGCTTTTTCTTCTTTGGCAGCAGCAGCAGCTTCTTTTTTTGCGCCGGCTTTTTTAGCCTTACGCTGGATAATAATACGATCCAAGATATCGTAAGCTTCTTTTTGAAGGTCGTTTTCGAAGATAAAGCGGTAGAAACCTTCGATTTCCGGGCTTTGACGGAACTTCTTCAGGGACGTAGGAAGGCTGTCAGATTGAACGAAGTCAATGGAACTACCGTCTTTAGAAAGCTTAACTTTTTCAGCCATTTAGAAAATCCCCTTAGTTATAGAGGGTTTGTAACCCGATAGCCCCGGCTGACGCAAGTAAAAACCGGGTCTTGGCAGCTTAAAGACGACGAGGGTAAAGATGTCGTGGAGAAACGCCAAAGTGGTAATAAGTATTGAATTTTGTTCAGAAATGACGCAAATTTAAGGCTCAAAAAACAGGGGAGGTCATGGTGCTGATTCTTGACGGAAAAGAAGTCGCGAAAGAGGTGCGTGCGTCCCTTGTTCCCCGAGTGGCAAAGTTTAAAGAAACTTATGGCCGGGCTCCTCAGCTGTCGGTCGTCATTGTCGGCGACGATAAGGCGAGCCACGTTTACGTTAAGAACAAAAAAATCGCCTGCGAAAAAATCGGGATGACCTCCACGATCCATACTCTGCCGGCCGAAACCACCCAAAGCGAACTGAATCAGATTCTAAGCAAACTGAACAACGACAATGGCGTGGACGGCATTCTGGTTCAGTTCCCGTTGCCGAAGCACTTGAGTTCCGACGAGGTTTTGAAGCTTGTTTCCGCTGAAAAAGATGCCGATGGTCTGACTTACGAATCCTTGGGTTATTTCTTTGCCGGAAAACCCCTGGTCAGCCCGTGCACTCCGGCGGGAGTGATGGAGATTCTGAAACATTATCGAATCCCGGTGGAGGGGAAAAAGGCCGTGGTCGTTGGTCGCAGCAATATTGTGGGAAAACCCATGGCTCTGCTCTTGACTGAAGCCAACGCGACAGTCACATTGTGCCACTCCAAAACTTCCAATATGTCAGAGCTCACTAAGCAGGCGGATTTGGTTGTCGTCGCGGCTGGTAAGGCCCGACTCTTGGGTAAAGAAGATTTTAAAAAAGATGCGATCGTGATTGATGTGGGTATGCACGGCTCAGGCCAGGGCGGAAAACTCTGTGGAGATGTTCGCTTTGAAGAGCTTGATGGCTGGGCGAAGGCAGCGACTCCGGTTCCAGGTGGTGTAGGTCCGATGACCATTGCCATGCTTCTGAAGAACACCTGCCAGTTGGCGGAGCAACGCGCCCGCGACCCTCAATTCTAGTTCAGAGGAATTTATGTACAGCGGATTTTTGAAAAATGTTTGGTATGTGGGAATTCCAAGTGCAGAGCTGGCGGTGAATAAAGCCACGGCCCGCAAGATCTTGGGTGAGCCCATCGTGTTCTATCGTGATTCTAAAGGCAAAGTGTCGGCGATGCGTGATATCTGTCCCCACCGTGGCATTCCGCTGAGCTATGGCCGCGTGGTGAATGATCAGATCGAATGCCCTTATCACGGCTGGAAGTTTGACGGCACCGGCATGTGCACCGAGATTCCTTCCCTGTGCCCGGATCAGGAACTGAATCCGAATAAAATCAAAGTGCGCTCTTATCCTGTTCACGAAGCTCAAGGCCTGATCTGGGTCTTTGTGGGTGACAAGGACTATGATGTTTCCAAAGCACCGGCGATTCCGGTGATGAAAGCGTTCCCGGCGGATGTGAAACCGAATCTGACTTACGTGGTGAACTTCCCATGTCACGTCGATCACGCGGTGATCGGCCTGATGGACCCGGCGCACGGTCCTTACGTGCACAAAAGCTGGTTCTGGCGTTCTGAAAAAACCATGCTGGAAAAGAAAAAGAAATTTGCTCCGGTAAATTACGGTTTCCAGATGGTTCGTCACCAGCCTTCGAAAAATTCCAAGGCTTATAAGATCCTTGGCGGCACTCCGACGACCGAGATCACCTTCACGCTTCCTTGCGTGCGTGTCGAGCATATCGAAGTCGGTCCTCGTAATTTCTATTCTTATACGGCGCTGACTCCGGTGGATGAAAACAACACGCGTGTGACTCAATTGGCGTACTGGGACATCCCTTGGCTGACACTTTTGAAGCCGGCGATTCATCAATTCTCTAAAAAGTTCCTGGGTCAGGACATGGATGCGGTGACCAAACAGCAAGACGGTCTACGTTATGATCCAAGTCTGATGCTGATCAAGGACGCCGACACTCAAGCCAAGTGGTACTATGCTTTGAAAACTGAGTACCATGACCATCTTGAGGGTAAACGTGAATTCAATCACCCTGTGAAAGAAACTGAGCTTCGCTGGAGAAGTTAAGATGCTTCGAGGAACCGGAATTTGCCTGGTTTTGCTGTTCTCACTCAAAGCGCAGGCTTTGAGTTTGGAACATTTCGGTGAAACCTCCATCAAAACCGGTACCGAGTTCAAAAAGACCACCATCGGTGGTCTTTCCGGCATGGTCTTCAATGGCGACACCTTGTGGGCGCTTTCTGATGATCGTGGAAAGTTCGGGGAGCCTCGCTTTTACGGCTTTGACCTGAAGATCTCGGGGAAGTCTGTTTCTTTAAATCCTAAATCCGTCAGCTTTATTTCGGGCCTTCCCAAAACCGGGGAGCGGGCCGCGATTTTGGATCCCGAGGGGCTGGCGCTGTTGCCGTCAGGGGATTTGCTGGTTTCTTCTGAGGGCGACAACAACTCCAAACCCCGCGAAATGCCCCGGATCTTTCGTATAGATCCGCAAGGGGCGTGGAAAGCTGACCTGCCCATTCCGGCCAAGTTTTTACCTGAATCCATCGGCCAGCAAAAGCAGGGCGTGCAGAACAACCTTTCGTTTGAGGGACTCTCAAGTTCCAATGACGGAAAGGTGCTGTTTGCGAGTGTAGAAACTTCCCTTTTTCAGGATTATGTCGCCGGGGAAGAGGAAAAAGGCGACTGGCTGCGAATTCTCAAGTACGAAGACAAGCCTGAAAAAGGCTATCAGCCGGTGGCCGAGTACGCCTATCGCCTGGATCCGTTGAAAGACGGGCATGGGGGAAAAGAAGTCTTCCGCGGGGCTTCGGAAATCCTGGCTGTCAGTGAAACAAAGCTGATTGTGCTGGAACGCGGAGTGCGCCTGCTGCCGAAAAAGATCTGGGCCAATACGATCACGCTGTATCTGGTGGACCTTGCCAAGGGCACGGACGTTTCGGGTGTGAGTAAGTTGGAAGGTGCGAAGTTCACGGGTGTTGAAAAAACAAAGCTGGTGGATTTTGAATCTGATCTTGGTAAAAAACGTGGCGACAAACGTGTGCAGAACTTTGAAGCTTTGGCCTGGGGGCCGAAACTTCCGGATGGCCGGCGCAGTTTGCTGATAATGAGTGACAATAATTTTTCAAAAAAAGAAATCACCGAGTTGGTTGTTTTCGCAGTTGAGGGTGAATAGTTTATGATGACAGTGTGGCGTCTTCGTCAGGGAGCCGATAAAAGAATTCGCAGTGGACACCCATGGGTGTTCTCAAACGAGCTGCTGGTAAGCCCTAAGGGTCATCCCGCAGGTGCGGCGGTAGAGCTTCAGGATTCCAAGGGGCAGTTTTTGGCCCGCGGTTACGGCAATCCTCATTCCCTGATTTCTTTCCGTGCGTTGAGCTTCAACAGCCAGGACAAGGATCCTACCAGTTTTGACTTCCTTCATGAAAAGATCTTCAACTCTTGGCGCGTAAGAAAGGCTGCGGGCTTCCGTGGCAGCTTCCGTCTGGCGTTTGGCGAATCTGATTTCATCCCAGGTTTGGTTCTGGATTACTATGTGATCGTACAAAACGGCAAACGTGCTCAGCTTTTTGCTGCCCAGTTGGTGACGGCGGGAATGAACGAAGCCCTGAAGGATGCCGAAGGCTTCTTCAAAGGTTTGGCTGAAAAAGCTCATGCGCAAGGTCTGTCCGAGTTTGGCTGGGATCAAACGGCTGTGGTGATTCGTAACGACGTGGGTGTGCGCAAGCTTGAAGGCTTGCAGGTTGAAGAACCGCGCCTGATCAAGGATCTGCCGGACATGAACCTGCGCGATGTTGAGATCGTGCTAAACGCCGCAGGTGACGACGGCACCATCACCATGAGCTGTGATCTGGTTGAAGGCCAAAAAACGGGTTTCTTCCTGGATCAGACTCACAACATCTTCCTGGCAGTGGGGTTATTTAAGAACTGGGCCAAAACCCAACAGCCGCGCAAGATCCGTGTTTTGGATCTGTGCTGCTATGTCGGTCACTGGTCCACGCAGATCACACGTGCTTTGAAGTCTTTGGGCTTTGAAGTGGAAGTGTCTTTGGCAGATATCTCCAAGACCGCATTGGCTTTCGCGAAGAAGAATGCCGAACGTGAAGGGGCGGAAGTCATCGTTCACGAAATGGACGTGTCTGAAGGTTTGGCGGCTTTGCCAAGCACTCACTATGACATCGTGATCGCGGACCCACCGGCGTTTATCAAATCCAAAAAAGACATCCCAATCGGGAAGCACGCTTACCTTAAGATGAACACGCACGCATTCCGTCTGGTCAAAAAGAACGGATTTGTGGCGTCATGCTCTTGTTCCGGTTTGCTGGAAGAAGAAGAATTCCGCGATGCCATTCGTAAGGCGTCTTTGAGAAACTACGCCGAACTTCGCAGCGTTCTGCGCGGGGGCCATGCGGCTGACCATCCGACACTGATGCAGTTCCCGGAAGGGTTCTACCTAAAAATGTACGTCCACTACGTGCATTAAGGCGGTCGCTGAAAACGGCCCATCCGACTGCGTTGTCGGGGGCCGTCTTGCTCTCCGACGTGCTAGGAGCACGCCTCCGTGGCAGCCGACCCCCTCCGCCTTGCGGCTGAACCGTTTTGAGCAACCTTTGATATTGGTTTAAAAGGTACCTACTTACTTTTTCCGAAGCGATGCGTTTAGTTTTTTGCCGAAAAGCCTCTGTCTCGAAGTGATGCAGCCTTTAAGTTAAATTTTGTTTATGCCGATGTAGCAAGAGTGGGGTTGTGAATGAAGAAGACTCTCTTTGAAGCTATCGGTATCGCTGATGAAACAATTGAAAAAATTAAAAACGAATCGAAGTCCCTCTTCGCGGTAGGTGTTTCATCTGCTTCAGTTATATCTCAGCAAGTGTCTTCAATGGATTGGTTTCAATCCTTGAATACCTATAAGTCTGAAGTATCAAAAGCTATGGATTCCGATTTTCTGAAATCAGGCGTCGGAGCGATTGATGCTGATACATTGCTTAAGTTTTCACCCTCTAACCATAGGATACTTGATGGCGGACACACATTCTTTGAATCGATCGAGCGCGCCAGACAGATTGGGAAAGAGAACGACTGGTCGAATTCTGAAATATTTCAAGAATGGTCAAAAGCATATTTTACGGATCTGTCCTCTCCGGCGGGAATGCCGGTTTTCGGCGATTTAACAGAGAACCTTTATCTAATCCTAAGAAAAGTCTTTGATGAAGAGACGGCCCGGGACTTGGTTACAGTTAATGGCCAGGAGGCTGTTGAAGCTATTCTTGCCGGTACGCTGAGTGCGGTGGGTTTGTTCTTTGCATGGAAGAAGGAAGACAAAGAGAACTTTTCAAAAACGATTGGTGCGCTATTGGTCGGCGGTGCAGTGTCTATAAATCCTTTAACTCTGGCAATTGCAGTTGTTGCCATGGCCATGGGATACAATTCTTTGGTATGTGGCAAAGCCATTTCGCGCGGAGGAATCATTGCTGGCGCCACCTTTACTGTTTCGGCGTTAGTGCCGGGTCCTGTGGTCGTCGGATTAATTCCAGCCATCGTAGTGGCCATCTATCTGAATAAAAAGATGGGCAAAGATTTTGATGCAGTCATTTTTGGCAAAAGAGCATACGACTATCTCAGGTCTGATGAGTTCAAAGTAAGAATGGATTATGCAATGAGCACTCTTGGCGGAGTTAGGTAAAGAAAGAGATCTTCTGGAAAATAAAAAAGGCCCGTTTCCGGGCCTTTTTTGTTTTTCCTAAACAGTCTCTTTCTTATCGAGATATTTACGTTCAAACCAGAAAGTGCCGGCGGGAAGCACGGCGGCTGCGAAGGAAAGAATTCTTTGTTTCATAGACCAGTTCAGTTCGCTGGCAATGAAGTTTGCCATCAGGATGTAACCGATGAACAGGAAACCGTGGATTGGACCCATGGATTTAACCAAAGCGGGATTGCCGGCCATGTATTTCATAGGCATAGCGATCAAAAGAAGAATCAGGAAGGAAGCCCCTTCGAGCCAACCCAAAATACGGAATGCTTGAATCATAAGTTCACCTCTTAGTCGTTCAGATACCCAATGTTAGCGCATTGTGCAGCAAAAATGTAACTGAGAGGCCGCAGCAAATCATTGCGGTCCGGCTGAAATGCGTTTTATTAGCCACTGGTGCAGGTCCTGAAGCATCTGCGGCGTGATGTGATGGTCTGCTTCATAACTTTCAAATTGAAAATCAAATGAGGCGGCCTTCAATACGGCCTCGGTGTTCAAGCCGTGAGTATAGGGAAGTTTGCTGTCCTGACGTCCATGCATCAGCAGCACTTTCGGTGAACGCGAATAGGTGCGCTCTTTGGCTTGCGCGGAAGTTTCCTGCAGTGTGCGCCCGGAAATGGCGACAAGGCCCTTGAACAGATCGGGTTCGGTCAAAGCCAAAGAAAGTCCCATGATCGTACCCTGGCTGAATCCCAGAACGAAAATATTCTCAGCGTCGATGTCCGGATTTTCTTTTGGCAAGGTACGAATGAAATCAATCAGGATCTTTCGCGATTGTTCGGCCTCTTGCTGGTTGTGCAAAGGACCTTGGGCAGTGAAATTCACATGAAACCACGCAAAGCTTCCGGCCCCCAAAACCAGAGGAGCGCGCAAACTGTAAACCGCAAAGCGGGGATCGAGTCCCTCAGTCAGTGAAAGCAGTGACTGCTCGTTGGAGCCAACCCCGTGAAGCAACAACAGCACGGGGGATTTTTCAGAGGATTTAACTTTTGCCGGACGATAGATGTATTGCAGGCTCATGACTTAGACCTTTCTGCCAAAGCTCAGCGCGCGCATCGAGATGCTTCCCATGTCAAAGCCTTCCAGCTCAAACTTCAGGTTGTCTTTTTCATCGGCGGCACCCAGCACATACAGCAAAGGCAGATAGTGATCCGGCGTCGGCACGCTCAGTTGTCCCGCCAGGGTTTTGGCATAGTCATCACCGATGGCTTTAAAATCGCGATCGATCAGACGAGCCTTCACCCATTCATCAAATTCTTCAGCCCAGTCAAAACCCTTGCGCGGCTGATTCCAGTCCATGCGACGCAGGTTATGAACGATATTTCCGCTTCCCAGAATCAAGACACCCTGTTCACGCAACTGGCCCAGGGTTTTACCCAGCTCCAGATGGAAACTTGCGGGCTCTGACATATCGATGGATAGTTGCACCACCGGCACGTCGGCCTCGGGATACATCTTGGCCAGCACGGACCATGTGCCGTGATCCAGGCCCCAGGATTTTTCATCGGCTTGAATTTTTGGATTCTTGGAAAGGCGGCGAAGCTCTGCTGCCAGTTCCGGATTTCCCGGAGCCGGGTATTGCATATCGTGCAGGGCTTGGGGGAAACCATAGAAGTCATGAATCGTGCGCGGTCGTTCCATTTGGGTGACCCAAGTCCCGGCGCTCAGCCAGTGGGCCGACACACAAAGAATCGCTTTGGGTTTTCCGATCTCTTGACCCAGCTCCAGCCAGCGCTGACCGTATTGATTGTCTTCGATGGCGTTCATAGGGCTGCCGTGACCGATAAACAGAGCGGGCATTTTTGCAGAGTCATTTTTGCGGGAGGGGTCGAAAATCATAAGCAGCTCCTTGGCCGAGGTCAGCTGACTAAGCCCGGCGACAGCAGCAAGGCTGCCGGCACCGAAAAGCAAAGATCTGCGACTGAAAGGCCGGGAAGGAAGTTTCATGCTTTGATTATCGGCTAGTTTTGACTGTTTCGCTAGGCCGCGGAAATGCAAATCACTGTTGCACGGGTGGAACAGTGCGCTTCTATCACATTGCATTGTGACTCGGTGAGGAAGCGAAGTTAGGCTTATTTCTATGAGAAACTTTTTTACCGCATCTCTTTTGTGTCTGGTGGTTTGTATCGTTGGCGGGCCTGCCCGGGCCGGAGCCGTTGAAGGCGCGTGGGTGGCGGAAAACTATATTTCTGGCGGCCAAGGATATCCGGGTCTGTTTCGTTCTTGGTATGTCTTTGCCAAAGATCACGTGGATCGTGTGATCTCGTTGGGTGCGCACTACTATAAAGTTAAATATCAAATTCAAAACAACGATGGCCGTCAGTGGCAACTTGTGAACCTCGAGACAGGTCTTGTTGAAACCCTCACCATCACCGAGCAGAATCTGGATTTGCAGATCTGTCTGGATGATCGGGACTGCGCTGTGCACACTCGCGTCGCGGCGCTGCCTGATTTTTATTTTCCTCAAGCTCCGTTGCCGACAGTCAGTTTGTCGGCTGAATGGTGTGTGAATGGCGATTGTGCGATGATCGAGTACAGTGACTATCAGGCCGAGCAGTTGTTCAATCGCAGATCTGATTTTTATGGAATTTCATACCGCTACGAAGCGCCTGGCGAATTGGAAGAGCGTCACGGAATACGTATGTTCGTGGATTCGACCTCTTACCGCCTTGAAAATCGTCCGGATCGCCTTGAGTCTTTTTCGACCATGTTAAGCTTCACTGCAATCCCAATGGGCGGCTCCAAGGTCGCCGAAGGCCAAACCCCCGTGCAGCGCCTGCAGGAGGGGTCTTTCGCAAGCTTGAAGGTGTCTGGTTTTGCCAAGGATATGTCGGTCCGCTTTATTCTTACGCAAAAAAAGCAGGGGCAGAAATAGCTCCTGCTTAAAGAATCTGAGTTCCTTGTGCCACAAAGCCCGCCGCTTCTGTCAGGCCGGAAAGCACCGAGTGGAAGTGAGACTGGGTTTGCAGTCGCTCCAGACCGAAACGCTTTTCAAATTCCTTCTGAATGAACGGCACTTTGGCAGTTCCGCCGGTCAGGCACACCAGATCCACCTGATCGGCTGTGACGTTTCCGTCCTTCAGGCACTGATCTAGGGACGCAAAGATGTTTTCGCGGGTGTCTTTGGCCCATTCGACAAACTGCGGACTGGTGAAGTGTTCGCTGATTTCCAGACCCGGATAATCGAATTCAAAATCCGTCTCATTGCTGTTGGAAAGAGCACGTTTGGTTCTTTCAATGTTTTCAAAGAACGGGAAGATCTGCTGGTCTTCGATCAGGACGAACAATCTTTCCACGGCTTCGGCATCCTTGGCGGTCAAAGAGCACTTTTTAACTTCACGGATGAATTCGTAAGTGTCTTTTTCTTTCAAGTGCACGATGTGCGCGGGATGATTCAGGCGCAGGGTCACACCTTTGGGCATGGTCATCACGTTGCTTCCCATCGGCAGGCGATAGCGGGACTTGGCACCAAAATATTCATTCAGCTTGTGACTCATAAATACGCTGTCCAGGGCATCCCCCGCCAGCGGGCAGCCATCGATGGCCAGCACGTCGTCTTTCGAGAACCCGGAAGGGCGCAGCTTGATCAGGGTGAAATCCGAGGTTCCTCCGCCAAAGTCCCCGATCAGAACAATCTTTTCTGAGGTCAGCTGGCGGCGGTAGTCAAAGGCGGCCGCCAAAGGTTCCGGAACAAATTGCACTTCTTTAAAGCCAGCGAAGGCCGCGGCTTTTTGCATCCGGTGCAGGGCAAAGCCGTCCGCCACCGAATCCATGGAATATCTAGCCGGTCTTCCGATCACGGCCTTGGTGACCTCAGTGTCTAAACTTTTTTCAGCTCGTTTTTTCAACTCCAGCAGAAAAACCCCGATCAGGGTTTCCAGGGTCAGGATGCGGTTGTCCAGAACCGTTCCCAGATAGTTCTGATTGGGCAGGTGGGACTTGAAAGAGCGGAACAGACGGCCTTCCATATCCTGCTGAATATACTGCTCAATCGCCTCAGCGCCATAGTAGCAAAGATCCGGGTTCGGGAAATAGAGCAGGGTCCGCATCATGGTCGGATCCGAGGCTTTTTCATCCAAAGTCAGGGCCTCATAACGCTTGCCTTGATGGTAAGCGCCTACCAGGGAATTACTTGTGCCGAAGTCGATGGATAGAAAAGTGTCTGTGCTCATTACAGTAGAATAACATGGCACCGGTTTTTATCGGTACCTATTTTCGTCACCTCGTTTTTCATCTTTTCAAGGGGAACACAAAAATCCCGGGTTTCATGGGGACCTTGGTATTCTGCGCCCGTCTCAAGGTCAGGAGTTTGAATATGAGTAAGAAACATATTGCAATACCTAGTCTGTTAGCTGCTTTGCTGGCGTTGTCGGCCTGCGGGCAGATGAAGGCTGGAGTTCATACATTCCACGCCACTCAAGGTACCAATCAGCTGCCGTCCGAAGTGAATAAGGACAGCTACGGCTATTATGGCTATGAAGAAGCCATGGGCACTGATGAAGAGGAAGTGATCGAAGTCATCGCTCCCAAAAAAACTCAGGCCCCAAAAAATGCGAATGCCACCAAGACTGAAACGGTGAAGGAAGAAGCGCCGCCTGCGGAGACGCCGAAGACGCCAGCTCCAAAACCACAGCAGCCAAAAGAGGAAGCTCCAAAGGTTGTAACTCCGAAGCCGGAGACCAAACCAGAAACCAAACCGGAACCGAAATCAGAACCCAAACCAGCCAAACCTGTGGTGCCGGAAAAAATTGCTGAAGAAGCCCCGGAAAACAGCGAAGAGGAACCTGAAGTTCCATCCATACCCCGCAGTCAGATGGTGGGCCCGGGTGTATTGAAGCCGACTGTTTATTACTTTGTGATTATTGATGAAGACAAATCAACCCTGTGCCCGGCAAACACCAAAAGACCTCTTTATGGTGAGGGTGGTAAGACGTTGTTGAAGGTTTGTCCAAAAACCGCAGCCGCGTGCTCACTGCAGGGCACCTGCGGAGTTGTGCAAAAAGGTGTGACTCACACATTTAACATCATCGGTAACTTCCAGGGTCAGGATCGTTTCTTTGAAATCCCGGAAGACGGCTGTCGTTTCGGTTATGGTGTGCGCAGCTCCTGTCTTGATCCGTTCTATACTTTGGCAGCGGATCTGACGATCTATAAGCCGGGTGAGGTGATTTTCATTCCTGCGGTGGTGGGTTTGGAATTGCCAGATGGTTCCAAGCACAGTGGCTACTTTGTGATCCGTGACCGTGGTCATGGCATCAAGGGGCTGGGCCGATTTGACTTCTTTACCGGGCACTACAGCTGGAACAACGCCAAGAATCCGTTTAAGAAGCTGGGCTTGGGCGATGTGAAAACCAACATTCCGTATTTTAGAATCAAGGGTGATGCGGCCAAGCAAGTGTTGGACTACAGATCGTATCCGGATCTTCCTCGTCACGCGGTCACCAAATAGTCCCGCGTGATCGAGGCCTGAGAAAAGGAAAGAACTAAGTTGAAATCTGTTGTTGCTGCTGAGGAACCGGAGTTCCCTGAACCTGAGCGGCAGCAACCTGAGCCATCTGCGCCACCGCCATCTGCGCGTGTTGCGCTTGCTGGTGGTAGTAGTTCAGCTTCGCTACGTATTCTTTCAACGCACCATTTTCTTGTTTCAAAACACCCAGCTGAGTCAAAGCCTGCTGCAGGTGACTGTAGTAGTCCTGCGCTTCCAGGGCTTTTTTATCCAAAGCCAGCTTCATTTCAACAATCTTGGTTTCTGCAACGGACATCAGATTCTTCAAAACGTCATTTTGCTGAGCCGCTGAAGCCTCCACTTCGCTGAAGGACGTTGAGATCTTTTCGATCTCTTCATTCAGAGAAGTGATGGTCTCATCACGCTGAGTGATGATGGTTTGCAGCTCTTCCACATTGTTCTGAAGGTTCTGGCGTTCACCTTTCAGGTTGTGGATTTCTTTTTCGAAATGGTCACGCTGTTCTTCCCATAGAGACTGTTCTTTGGCGAAAGCGCTTTTCGCTTTCATCAGTTCCATGGCGGTTTCGTCTTTCAACGCCTGATTCAGATCCAGGTCTCTTTGCAGTTGTTTGTTCTTTTCAAACAGTGCCTGGCTGTATTTCTTTTCTTCACTTTGCATTTGCAAGGCGCGCGCTTTCAGGCCCTGGATTTCCAGCTGCAGTTGCAGGCTCAGTTCCAAAGACTTCGCCAGATCGCCGCTCAGCTTGGTGTTGTTCGAGCGCTCCGCAATCAGTTGATTGGCAAGGCCCTGCAGTTGTGCGTCCAACGTTTCAGCACCGTAAGACACGTTCTCCAGGGACTTGATCTTCTCGCGAAGTTCTTCCTGGCTGCCTACCAGCTCTGAATGGAATTTTTTCATCTGAACTTGCATCTGCTCATACTTTGGTGGGGCTGGCACTGGACCGTCTTCCGGTTGTGTGCTTAGCTCATTGAGTTTGCCGCAGATCTCATCAAAAAGTTTTTCGTGATCAGGAACAGAGTTCGTCATAGACTTCATTGTGAAGCACAGACGGAAGTCAAGTCATCGAAATTTATTGACAAGAGTCGAGGCTCTCGATTTAGGTCCAGTGTTGAATATGCACGAGTGTAGAAGGAGCGAGTAATGAATATCCAAAAGTCCCTGCGCCTTTTTGTGGCTTTCGTTTTCGGGTTGGCTTGCACCCCGGCTGTTCATGCCCAAGAGTTGGGTTTGTTAAGCGACATCAAGCCGCCGGCACAAGCCTCTGAATATATCTTCCGTTCTTCCCCTAAAGAATCCCTGATCAGTGTTCAATTGTTGGGGGCGGTTTATAAACCGGGCATCTATTACGTTCCTGCAAACACCGAACTTCTGAAGCTTTTAACTTTGGCGGGTGGAACCACGAACGGGGGGGACCTGTCTGAAGTTTTGGTTCGTAAAACCGAGCCGAAATCATGGTCAGATCTTAATATGAAAGCGCTGAGTGAATATCAAGGCGCCTATGAGGTGGATGCCGAAAAGATCATCAAGTACGGCGGCGGCAAAAACCTCAAGTTGGGACAGGACGACTTTGTGTATGTTCCTCCACGCACACCTTGGATCAGCAGCGAGGCTTCCCGCGGTATCACCATCGTGTCCATCGTTTTGGGTATCGTGCTGACAGCGGTTCTGATCGATAAAAATACTGGGGATAAATAATGATCCGGGCCCGCGATGGTCGAATTCTATTTCTGATCAAAGCCCTGGTGGCCCTGTTATTCCTTTCCAAGATCTCTTTGGGAAGCTTTTTGCTTCCCGTTCCTTACAGCTTTTCTTTTTTGATTTTTCAGCAGGGCATGCATCCCTTCGTGAATGTGTTTTTGTGCTTCCTGTTGGGGCTGCCACTGGGCCTGATGTGGTTGAAGGTGCGCGACCGGCATCATTTAAGTGGCTTCTATAAGCTCTTTGTCTTTGCTTTGATCCTGACCATGACCGTTCAGACACTTTTGCAAATCAGCTTTGTGAACACCGAGGAATCTCCGGTCATGCAAGTCGGGGCCCTGGCCGTGTCGCTGTTTATGGTGGTGATTTACGGCATGATCATTCCCAGCCTGTGGGACGTGAAGGATTTCATGTACTTCGTTCAGCGCTGGTCGGGAGTGCTGGTGCTGATTTCTCTCGTGCTGTGGGTGGTTGCTGGTGGCGCGGTATTTAAAGGCGGTCGTTTTGTGGGCGTCTTTAAGCACATTCCGCACATGGTGACCTGTGCGACGGTGGCCTTTGTATTTTCACTGGGAACTTTGTTGGAAGACCAGAAAATGAAACATAAGGTTTTCAGCGCGCTGGTGCTGGCTGGAAGTTTCTTTGCCATCATTCTGACCGGCACGCGGTCTTCTGCCGCAGCGGCAGTGGTGGCTTTTATTGTTACGATGGTTTTACATAAAACCGAAACCAATCAGGGGCGCATTTTCAAATTTGCTTCGCTGTCGGTCCTTCTGACGTTCGCGCTGTTCTTCGGTTCGCAGGTTTATGATTTTGCCCGGGGTGTGGCCACAGGTCAAAACGCCTTGGGCACCCGTGAGGCGCAAGACGGGATTGCCTCCCGCTGGGAAGAGGTTGAGCGCGGCAGTCAGATCTTCCTGCAGCAGCCCTGGTTGGGGCACGGGCTTCTTTCCAAATTTGCCTCTGGCAATGAGGTCGATGTTTCCAACTATAACGCCATGAAAGACCCGCATAATATCTTTGTCTCGGCCGGGGTGATCGGCGGTTGGCCGCTGATTGTGCTTGCTGGCATTTCGTTGATCCTGATGGTTGTGGGTTCTTTCAAAGCCCTTGTGAGCTTTGACATCTCCAAGCGACAGGTGGCGATCTATTTATTGTCCCATATTCCAATTCTGGTCATTTATCACATACACTTGTCTCTAGGAGGCATGGCAGACCGTCTTTACTGGATGGTCTTTGGTTTCATTGCTGCGTCGGTCTCTCGAACAGGAAAATAATGAAAGGCTTCGGCTACGGCTTTGCAGAGTTGGGAATCAACTGTGTTGAGATTTTCCTGCGTCTGCATTTGCTCGTCTTTTACACTCAGGAAGTGGGTTTAAATTCTTCCATGGCCGGACTGGCTCTGGGCTTGGCGATCTTTTGGGATGCGCTGATTGATCCGGTGATTGGCTACTATTCCGATCGCGTGCGCTTTAAGCGGGGCGAACGTTATTCTTTTCTGCCTTGGGGGTTGGTGTTTTTGTGTGTGAGCATCATGGGGCTGCTGAATCCTCCGCCGATGGAATCCATGACGGCCAAATTTCTTTATCTGCTGGGGTTTTCGCTGCTGGTGAATACGGCCTATACCTGCTTGAGTGTGCCATATTCAGCCTTGGTGGGGGATCTGGCTGTGGATTCCCACGAGCGCTCCAAGTTGATTGGCTGGCGTCTGGCTTTCGGCAATCTGGGGGCGATCTTCGGAATTGCGGTGCCGGGATACTTTCTGATTGCACGCGAATCGAAACCCTATGCACTGACGGCTTGGATGATTGTACTGCTTTTGTGTGTGGGCACGCTGGTATCGTGGTACACGGCCCTTCGCTACAATCGCCCGGCCCGGCAAGGCCAGGCCCTGGCGAAATTTTCGCTCTTTCAACCTTTGAAAAACCACAGCTTTATGCCGCTGTTGGCGGCTTATTTCGTGGCGAATATCGGGCTGACCTTTAACTCCTCGGTGGCTCTGTATTTCTATCGGGAAGCTCTTGAGTTTTCGGAAAAAGAGATCACGGCAGTTTTGCTGCTGTTTTTGCTGTCCTTTACCATCTCCATCCCGGGCTGGCTTTTATTGGTCAGGTACGTGCCCAAGCGCCAGGCCCTGATGTGGGGGGTGTTTATCTTGGGGATGGTCAGTTCCTTTATTTACCCGATGCTGCCGCCAGAGCAGGTGGGGTGGGCTTTGTTATGGGCTTCGGGGGTCGGGGGTGTCCTGGTGGGCTCTGCGGTGCTTTTAGAGTCTCTGCTGACTGATATAGTGAAGGCGGAAGAGGATCGCACAGGACAAGATGAGCTGGGGCTTTACTTCGGAGTCTGGAAGATGGTCGGAAAAGTCTCCCGGGGGGTGGCATTGGCTGTTACCGGACAGATCCTGACGTGGGCCTTGACTAAGCAGCCCGAAGTAACCCATTTCCGACTGGGGCTTGCCTTCGGTCCGCTGGTTGGGAGCCTATTCATTCTGGCGGTCCTCCTGCTGTGGAAGTTGTCAAATGGGCGCTCTGCCGTGAAGTAATTTCAAACTCTTAATCCTCATTGCTTATATAACACAGGCCAAAGCCATTTTTCGGTGGCACAACCAATGCTTACAGGTTCGTGACACTAGAAGGTGGGGAAATATGAGTGATCAACATATTGAACCGGAATTAACAGTTGGCGAAATTATCAAACTATATCTGTCGCACTGGCGGATGTTTGCCCTGTTTACCGCAGTTCTCTTTGCAATCAGCGCTTTGGTTTATGCCGTTAAGGTTCCGTTCGTGGCCAACTCCACGATTGTGATTCACGATTCTCAGAACTCCTCTTTGCAGGCGTTCTCGAACCAGTTCTTTGGTATGTCCAAATCGGTTCAGGAATCCAAAAAGGGCAGCAGTGTTCTTTCCAAACATATCGAGTATCTGAAAACCCGCGAATTCTATGAGGATCTGCTGAACCGCATTCAGGCCCGTGGTAACAGCAAAGAAATCACTCTGGAAGAGCGCAAAGGTTTTGAGATCTTCAAAGACAAGTACCTGAACGGCCTGGAAGCCAATCCGGAAAACAAAGTTCAGCTTTTGCAGGTTCTGAATACCTGGACAAAAATCAATCTGGATTCTGATTTCGAGATCCGCGTTTCTGCGGTGACACCGATCAAGTCCATGTCCTTGTTCCTTTCCAACACAGTGTCTGAACTGGCGGCAGAGAAGTTAAAAACCCGGGAGCTGAGTGAAATCAACCGCGTGGAAGACTTCATGGTGAAACAAAAGGCCGATGCCGATGAGAAGCTGGTGTCTTTGGGTAAACAACTGGCCGAGATGCAGAACAAAGATGAAAATCTGCTGCCGTTGGCTTCCAAAGACAAAATGGGTGAATACGTTTCAGACCTCTTGGTTCGGTCCAACGAGATCAAACTGAAAATGGCTGAAAACAAAAAGATGATCGACTATCTGCAAGCCGGTCGTGGCAAGCAGAGAGAAAGCGCGCTGTACGGCGTGGGTGGCCGTATTGAGGCTTTGAAAATCGAAAACAACATCCTGTCCAGCAAGCTGGGTCAGGTGCAGGCTTCCATCGCACGTCTGAAGAAAGAAGTGAAGGACCTGCCGTTCGCCGCCCAGATGGTCGACGACCTGAAAAAGAAATCCGAGCTGGAGTTCAACCGTTACAAGGAACTCAGCACGGCGTTGACAAAGCTGGATGCGATGAAGATTTCCATCGACACACGTTTTGAGGTTCTGGAAAGAGCCCGTTGGGAAACAACCCTGCCGCAGATCGGTCTGTTGAGCCTGGGTCTTTTGTCATTGTTGCTAAGTCAGTTTATTGGTTCTTTGGTGATCTATTTCAGATACCTGTGGAACCCGCATGTGGTGACGGCGCAGGCCTCCCGCAACTTGGTTATCTTCGACAATCACTCCGTGGATCCACGTGTGATTATTGAAAACTCCAAGATCAAATTCAGTTTAAAGAAACCGGAAGCCAAGAAGGAAGACGAAATCGAGGACGATCAGCAGAAGATTGCTTGGAACGTTCTTAATGTAGGTCAGGGAACTGACGTTTCTCAGTAGGTGTATATGAAGAAGCTTGTTTTCGGGGGAATGTTAATCGTGTCTGCGGCTTCCTTGGTGGGATGTGGAAGCCAGATCGGCAGCAGTGTTCGTCAGGCAGTGTCTGACAACCAATCAGCGCAAACGCTGGTTGAGTGGGAAAACTCTGAAGCCAACCCGGAAGCATTGTTTGCTAACTGGCGCCATGAATTCATGGTTGATTCCAGCAAGCGTGAATCCATGAAGACTGAACTGTGCAAAGAGCTTCAGGCTCTTCCGGCTCAGGATCTGACTTTGTTTGAAAATGAAATCCGCGATGAAAACAACCGCGCTTTGGTGAGCGGTTGTAAAGAAGAGCTTCTGGCTCAGGTGGATGAGCACTTCGATGAACAGCGTGAGTCTATGTCCGTACCAGGGCATGCTCTGAAAGCTGTGCAGTCACGGAATTCTTTCCGTTTCCCTGACAACACCCAAAAGCGGGATATGTCCAATGGATATATGGCGGTAAGAGGTGACGTGGCTCGCAAGGAAGTCGTTCTGACTTTTGACGACGGTCCTCACGGCCTGTACACAGACGCGATCTTGCGTGCTTTGAAGGAAGTGAATGCGAAAGCAATGTTCTTCGCTACTGGTAAATCTGTACGAACCAATCCGGAGGCTTTGAAGCGTGTTGCCGCTGATGGACATGTTATCGGCAGTCACTCGATCACACACGCGTGCTTGGGAACCAGCGTTGCCTGCTATAAACAAATGGGCAATCGCAACCTGACGTTCGATGAAGCGGCTGCGGAAGTTCGCGGTGGTCACCAGGCGGTCTTTGATGTTTTGGGCTGGGTGGACCCTGTGTTCCGCTTCCCTTATGGTGAGACTTCCAAGGATTTGAAAGCTTTCCTGAAAACCAAATCCACAGGCGAGTTTGCTTGGAATATCGAAAGTGATGACTGGAGAACTCAAAGCAATGAACAGTTGCTGGCCCGCGTTCTTGCGAACGTCGAGAGTCAGGGACGTGGTATCGTGCTTTTCCACGACATTCAAAGAAGAACCGCTGAAATCATGCCTCAGTTTTTGCGCGAGCTTTACAACCGTGGTTACAGTGTTGTATTGCTGACTGCCGCAGATCCGTCTGCGAAGTACAACAGTAAACTGGTTAAAAGAAAGCAGCAGCTTCCATAGTTAAAGTTCATGAAAAAGCCTGATATCGACCGTCCTTCGACGTGGAAACCCTATAAATCTGGAATGTGCAATGGCTGCCATGGCGGCTGTTGCACGATGCCGGTCGAAATCAAAATCTCCGACCTGATCCGCCTGGGTGTCGCCACCGAAGACGAGGCCCAGGGCTCCATCAAAAAATTAGCCAAGCGTCTGATGAAAGAGGGCATTATCGTGTCCTACCGCTCGGGCACCGAGTTCTTCATGCTGTCTCAAAAAGCGAACCGCGATTGCCTCTTCCTGGACACGAAAACCCGCCTGTGCACGGTCTATGAAAAACGCCCGGACACCTGCCGCGAGTTCCCTTCTATTGGCCCCCGCCCAGGCTTCTGCCCCGGCTCCAGCCACGTCTAATACCGCTGTCTCAGTCTGAGAAATGATCAAAAACCTGACAGGGGGTTGCGCAAGTACGGCTCTGTCTCAGAGTGAATTGCGCTAAATGCTCTATATTCGCCAATAGGTGGCACAGGCACTGCTCTTACATACAGATAAGAACAGGAGGCCCCTATGAGCTTCACAGATAAAAAACTCGAAATCGCAATCGTCGGCTTTGCCATCGTGATGGTGGGCGGGATGAGCTATCTGTTGAAATCGCCTGTTCAAAATGCCATCAAAGAGATTGAGGTCGTTTACGAAATGCCTCGCCCTAAATCCATTCTGGCGGCGTTGTTTGACCTGGGTGACCGCGAAATCTCCCGTGATTACAAGAACCCGTTTGAAAAGAAAAAAGCTGATGCGAAGAAAGCAGAAGCTCAAGCAGCAGGTCAAAAGCCAGCGGCGACTAAAACTGCAGCTAAAAAGAAAGAAAACTCCAAAGCTCCAACTGAAATCAAGAAGCCATCTGTTGAGGTTAACGTGGTGGGTGCGGATGAAACCCGCGCCAATCTGGGTGAAGACATCACTGTAGGGGATGGCAACGGCAACAATCAGATCGCTGAAGACACTTCCGGAAATAACAAACAGGCAGAGCCGAACAAGTCCAACTTGTCCGGTGATCAGTGGCGCGCTCTTTTGCAGGCTCAGCCTACAAAAGAAAACGTGGCAAAGCTGGTTGCTGCTTATGAAGCCAAAGAAGTGGACGATCAGACTTTCTATACAATCGTGACGGATCTTCTTCGTGGTAATAAATCGGAAACTCAGCTGCTGGGTCTGATGGCCTTGAAGGGTGCTTACAGCGCAAAAAGTTTCGCGGTGGCAGCTCAGTATCATGATTCCCTGGCTCCAGAAGTTCAGCCGCAAGTACAAAGCTATATGATGACTTACGCGGTTTCCGGTCGCTTGCCTTACTTGATGTCTGCTTTGCAAACCAACAACGCAGAAGTGGTGAATGCAGCGACACAAGTCGTGATGCAGGGTTATGCAGCAGCTAAAACAGGCACGAACTTGTCGGATCCACGCGGTTCCCGCGGTGACGTGGTGGCAAATTCTGTGGAAAGCTACAGCAAGTTTGTTCCAATCTTCCAGCAACTGGCACAGAGCCAGGACAGCGAAATTGCAGGCTTGGCTTCTGCAGCCTTGAGTCAAATTCAAACTGCGGCGGTTGCGTCTCTTTAAAACTGGACAGCCCCCGTCTTTTTCGATGAGAATAAGCCCATATTTATGGGCTTTTCTAATTTCTGGCGCAGCTTCATTTTAATGATCACATTGGTGGGAACTTCTTATTCCCACGCCGCCACTGATTTGCCCCGCAATCTGACCCAGGGTGATCAGATCCGCACTTTGCAGATTTTGGGATTTGGATCGGCCTCCAAAATTCTTGATAATCCGTACCCACTGGGTGGTTACACCGGGATTGAGGTGGGGCTTTCCACGGAGTTTATTCCAGCCGAAGATCTTTCCGCCTTGGGCAGTAAGACTCAGGACAAGGGTGAATTCAGTTTTTACACTCTGACTATCGGCAAAGGTCTATACTACAATATCGATGCGCACGTGTACTTTACTCCGACCGTACAGGAAGAAAAGATGCAGAACTTCGGCGCGCAACTGCGCTGGGGCTTTTATGAAGCCAGTTTCTTTCCTCTGACCTTGACGGCAATGGTTTATGGCGGGGGTGCGAACTTTTCAAATCTGATCAATGTGTCCAGCATGGGTTATGATTTGATTGCGACTGTCACCATGAATCGTCTGGCGATCTATGTGGGTGGTGGGCGTCTGCGTGCTATTGGCACCTTCATCGGCGGTCCGGACGGGATCACCGCAGATCAAAACACCGTGACTCAGGATATTGTCGAAGACCACGCGGTCTTCGGTATCAACGTCGACATCTCCAAGATGTTCATCGCCATGCAGATCGACCGCTATGCCGATTCTGTATACTCAGGAAAAATCGGCTTCCGTTTCTAGATCGCTGAAAATTACTTTTGCGCTTTTTCGATCAGTTTGGTTGTGGACTTGCCATCAACAAACTGCAGGGACATGACTTGGCCACCATAGGACATCACAAACGGAGCGCCCACGATGGAATCAATTTTCCAGTCGCCGCCTTTGACCAGAATGTCGGGGCGAACTTTGTGAATCAGATTTTCCGGAGTGTCTTCAGTGAAGATGACGGTGAAGTCCACGGCATTCAGCGCCGCCAGAATCTCGGCCCGATCGGCTTCGATCTGCACCGGACGGGTAGGGCCTTTCAGGCGTTTCACGCTGGCATCCGAGTTCACGCCCACCACCAGCAGATCGCCCAGCTTTTGGGCTTCTTGAAGATAGCGCACATGACCCACGTGAAGAAGGTCAAAGCAGCCATTGGTGAATACGATTTTTTTGCCGGCAGCACGAAGAGGGGCCAGAGTCGTTTCAATGTTATCGAGATTACAGACCTGACCCATAGAACTTATGCCTTTTTGAACAGCTGAGCCCCAGTGATAGAGCCCGTGATATCTTTATTAAACAGAACTGACAGAATCGGAAGGATCACAAAACCCGTTGCGATCACCACCAAAGAGCGAGCAACCACTTTCAAAGAGTAAGCGGCTTTGTTCAGCTCTTCAGGTTTTCCGATGCGTTGATCAAACGCCCACTCACCCGGAGTGCAACCGATAAAGATGCGGTTCACAGTCAGATAAATGAACGACACACCCGCAAACAGGCTGAAGGTCGCCAGATAGATCATGCCTTGAGAGTCCGGATTGGTCAGATTGCCGATCAGGTCCACTTTCGTCACAACCAACAGGATGATCATGCAAAGAAGACTTGCTGCCACGACCAGCATTCCGTCCAACAAAGCGGCCGAGAAGCTGAAGGTGGTTTTTTTGAATTCTTCTTTGGCAGCTGTACCCGTGATCTTTTGTTTTGCCGTGGATTTTTCGAAATCCAGGCGACGGTTTTTCTGCAGAGTTTTCAGGATCTCATCCACTGCCGCCGAAGACGTGCCGTCACCGCCCACTTCTGTCAAACCACCTGGAGTCGGTGGCAAAGAAGTGGCAGCTTTTTTGCGTGGCAATGGGGGGCGAAGAGGATCGGTGGAGGATTCTTCAATCAGCTCCAGACCTTGGTCCTTGATGCGTGGGGTGGCTACGAAGCTTTCTTCCGGAGCTTGGGACGCTGGATTTGCCTGTTTTTTCTTGTGAAAACCCAAACCATCCGTGAGGGGCTTAAACTCAAATTCCTCAAAAGGATCCATGCCTTCTCCTTAAATCAACACATCAGATCAAAGTCATACTTTAGGACGGAGACCAAGGTCATGCAAGCCGTTTCAACTCGTAGAACTTGGGGTCCCAGTGTGACTGGATGAAGGCCTAGTTTCTGGAATTCTTCGACCTCACGGTGTGAGAATCCCCCTTCGCTGCCCACGATAATCCAGACATCTTTGATCCCGGCGGGGTGGTCGGCTTTGACCTTGCTGACGTATTCCTTGATGCTTAGAGTCGACGGACCCTCATAAGCAAATAGACCCACGCCGGACCCATTTCGGTTAATCAAATCCGAGATCTTTTCAAATGGGATGGCAGGGTGAACCTTCATCAGGTCGCCGCGGCCACTTTGCTGGGTGGCGGATTTGACGATCTTGTCCCAGCGGTCGGTTTTATTGTCAGATAGCTTTTCGCCTTTTCTTAAGAAGCTGAATTCAGAAAAGAACGGTTGAATGCTGGTCACGCCCATTTCAACCGCTTTTTCCATGATGGCGTCCATCACGGGAAAGCGCGACAGGGAAAGCACCAGGTGCAGGTGCGGCTCTTTCAACGCGGGGATGATTCGTTCTTCCAGCACGCGGGCCGTGGCGTTCTTTTTGGACACGTGAGTGACTTCAACAAAGTACGCCTTGCTGTCTTCAGTCAGCACTTCGAATTTGGAACCAATCTCCTGACGGCAGACATCGAAGATGTGATGAAAGACGTCGCCGGTGAAATTCACCTGATCCTGGAACAGATCCTTTTTTTCGATCCAGTAGCGTCTCATGACTGAACCCAGTATCCAACCCATTCGTCTTTTTCAATTCGACGAACCACGGTCAGGCCAGAGTTTTCCATGAACTTTTCAAAGAAGTGATTGTCACGCTCTTCCAGAATCCCGGTCAGCAGCATGTGGCCGCCCGGCTTCAGAACACGCAGCAGATCTTTTTTGATGTTGATCAGAACACCATCGATGATGTTGGCCACAACCACGTCATACTGATCGCGGATGTCTTCGATTTGTGTTTCTGGAATTTCAATTTGTGGCAGCTTGTTCAGCTTCACGTTTTCACGGGCCACACGGCGGGCTTCAGGATCAATCTCGATACCCGCAACCAATCCCATACCGGACATCTGTGCCAGCATCGCAAGGATCGCGGTGCCCGTGCCCACATCCAGCATTGCCCAGTTCGCCAGATCGCCTTTGTATTTTTCAGAAAGCTTGTGGATGAAGAACGCCATCATCTGAGTGGTGGCGTGAGTGCCGGTGCCGAAGGCCATGCCCGGATCAATATAGATCGGGTGTTTGCATTCTTCTGGAGGGGTCAACCAGGATGGAACAACCCAGAAGTCGCCGACCAGTTTGAAAGGTTTGAAGCCTTTTTTCCATTCTTCCAGCCAGTCTTTGGTTTCTTCCTCGTGGATGTGCCATTTGATGCCTTCATTCAGCTCAAGCAAGCCGTCGAAGAAATTGCATTCCGGGCGTTCGTTGAAGAACACGTCCATTTCGTGGGCGCGCACATGAAGAATTTTGGGATCGTAAGTCAGATCTGGCTGCGAAAACGGCAAAGCCTCGGTGACGCCGGAAGCGCCACATTCAAAGCAGTGGGTGGTGATGATATCTTCAAGTTCAGCAGGAACCTGGCTTAGGCGGATTCGGAAGTAGGAATTTGTGTCACTCATTCCGAGTGGTGTTATCAGAAACCACCGAATTATCAAGTCTTTCCGCTGTTGGGGCCGGGGTCAAAGCCAGGGCCGCCGGAGCTGTATTTGCCGCAGGAACCACCGGGGAGGGGTTTGCAGAAACTACAGGGTTTTGGGCGGCTTGGGCCGGGGTCGTAACCGTGGTCACGGTGACCAAAGCTTCCGGGGTGGCGGCCGGAGTTTCAGCCTCAGCGACCTTTCTTTTGGCTTTGGGTTTGGAGTTGTCGATAAAGGACCCACCCAGGTCGATGCGGTCGCCGGTCATGATGCCGATTTGCTCCAGCATTGGCAGCTCATCACGGGAAAGCAGGGTGAATTCACGGGCCACGGCCACACGGTCGTAAATGGCGATGATCTTCAGCTGCCCCACGGGAACCAGGATTTCACCAACGGCATTGGCGCCACTGGCGTCACGGATGTTGATCTTGCGAACGGCCGTGACCACGAGATTCTTTTTCAATCCAGAGCCGGGGCCGGCGTTGATGTAGAAGTCTTTATAGACGGTGTCGGTTTCCGACAGCGTGATATTGCGGCGGACATCCACCACGGACATGTCAGCCGCGTGGGATGGAGTCGTAAATCCGAAAAGTATCGCCAGTAAGAACATCATAAGAAAACCCTTCCATGGTTTGTCTGATTCCTTTATCGGCTGTCTTATTTTGAAACTTAAATCCACTGGACCAAAGAACGGGGAAAAGGTGCCTGGTTGTTTTTTCTGGCTACAAGGCAGCAAAAAGCCCCTTGGGTCGCAAGGGGCTTCAAAGTTAAATCGAATGTGGGGGCCGAGGTTAGTTGGAAACGATGGCGCCCTGAACCGAGCTGTACACCTTGTAGGTGTCATCAGCAGTTTTCTGTTCGATACCGGACATGTAGTTCCCCACCGTGCTTTGCACGTGATAGGTCACACCACCACCTGTGGCCGTACCGGTCTGAGTAGAGCCGGACACCAAACCTGTGGTCTTTGCCGGATCCTGGAATTTGATTGGCGGAGGAGCAATTTCGGCAAGCTGCTCCAGAGATGCTTCCATAGAACATCCCGTGGCGAGTATTAGTAGTGAAGCTATAACGAACCTTTTCACGCAATACCTCAGTGTTACTGTCTTATCGGCTGGAAGCCGGCAGACGTTGAGTGTTCTCATTTTGAGACTTGATATATTTCATTAGATCTTCATTCTGTTTGAGCAGAAGCTCATTTTGCTTTTGTAAGGCGGTCATCTGCGTCTCCAGATTGGAAATACGCTCGTCATGATTGGTGAGGATCGCTTTGAATTTATGGTAAAGCTCCTGCACTGCACTTGTGATCGGAGCGATCATGTTGATGTAGGAAACAGCTTTGATACCTTTTTTGTTTTCTTCCACCACATTTGGATAAACTTTTTCAAGCTCCTGAGCGATGAAACCCATCTGCAGTCGTGGATCTGCATTCGGATCTTTCCAGTGATAGGAAGACGGCTTCAGTTGCAGGATTTTATCCAGGCTTCCATCCAGAACGTGGATTTCTTTTTTCAGGCGAATATCAGAAGCGCCGTTCACAGTTCCTGCCGTGGTCAGGTTTCCGACCGCCGACAAGGTCATCTTGGCGCTGACAGCGCCGCCACTCTTGGTGAGGAAATCGATCTGTCCACCTTCCATCTCGTTGGCAACGTTCATGTTGGTGCTGCCAGATGCCGGAGTTCCGAAGTATCCCGTGCGTGTAGTTGGGGAGGCTGTGCGGGCATAGAACTGGATGTAAGTGTGATCGATTCCACCAGGTTTAAGAGATAGGACCCCACCGCCCGTGGCAGCGGTTTCACCCACTGTAAAATAGCCGGTGTCGCTTAAAGACATTAGCAGACCGCCGGAACCCAGGTTTCCTTTGTAGAAGTTCAGGCGGCGGTTGGTGGCGAACTCATTGACGATGTGGAAGTTGTTGCTTGATGTGGCGTCATTACCCATCTGGAAAGACGAGTAGGCCGTGTTGCCAGCGCCCGAGCTTCCGATGTGTATATTCGCCAGCGGACTTGTGGCTGTATTAAAGCCCGTGGCTCCGGCGAAATAGTTTTTCGCGGTCGTGCTTTGCTGATAGATTCCGTAGCGATTTGTGACGGTCCCGCCTGTTGACGGGTTCTGCAGGAACAAGTCATACATGTTCGTCACGGTGCCGGACTGCAGATGCGGGACGATTCGAATACCAAATGCGTCCGTGGTTGCCGGGGCATTGCCGACGACGTAGTTTTCATGTCCATAGACGAATTGTCCGGAAGCCAGGTATGAGACTGTTCCCGCATCCACGTTCCCCGCATAGCGGTTGCGTGTGGCATTGGCGTGGAAGGCTTCATTCTGACTTGTTACAGTCACGCCGGAAGGTACGTTGGGAACAACGATACTGACCAGGGAATGTGTCGACAAAGTGGAATTGGCAGTAGGGCTGAAGCGCTGGTAGGCACCTGCCGCCACATAATTGCCGGTTGTTTCAGTGTGATTGCGCAAGGTCGCATTCAATGCTTCCGTTGTGATGGCGCTAAAGGCACTTGGGAAAGGGGCAAGATCCCCAATCACCGCGCCACCTTTGACCTGGAAGTTGGTCGCCGGTGCATTGGTGTTGATACCTACCTTGCCGTCCGCCTTGATGGTCATCCACTTGTTCACACCCATCATGTCGGTGAAGTGCAGGTCCGCTGAAGTGGTGTTGGTGAAATCCGTACCGGATTCAATATAGTTCGCGCCACCTTGGGAAAGAATGCGCATGGTGACCGGAGTGCCGGACTTGTCCTGAATGCGCAAGTCCACCGCCCCTGTGTTGGAAAGATGCAGGTTCCCTGTCGGAGCCGTTTCGTTCACGCCGACTTTGCCTGTGGCAAGAATGGTCATGCGGGGATTGGCGTCTGTTTCAAAGGTCAAAGACTGGGCGTCGTTGGTGCCCAGGACTGCCGCAGTACCAAAGCTATTGCCGCCATTGGCAAAAATCCCCGAAGAAGAATAACTCGTACAACCCATCACACCCGACGCATTGAAGGTCAGCATCTGTGCGGTGCCGCAGGTAAATGGAATCACCGCAGAACCTGTGCCGTTGGAAACAAGCAGACGGTCGGCCGTCAAAGACGTCGCGCCCGTACCACCTTTGGATACCGGTACGGCAGACGGGAAGTTCGCCGGATCAGCACTGATAGTGCCTGAGGAAACCGCGATACCCGAGCCCACCTGAACCACACCGCGAGCTCCCGTTGTCGCAGCATCAACGGAAATCACTGGTGTTGAAGTGCCCGTAGCCACCTGAACCGGCGCTGTACCAGAGACATTGGTCACAGTTCCCGCGTTGGGAGTCGCCCATTTTACACCCGCGGCAACAGCACTGTCGGCAGTCAGCACCTGACCGTTTGTACCCACCGGCAGACGGATATTGTTGGTGGCATCGCGAACCAGAACGTCCCCTTTGGTTGTCAGAGGAGACAACGCATTGAATGCCCCCAAAGCCGTTGTCGTCCCGGTGCCGCCATTTGCAATCGGCAAAGTGCCGGTGATATCTGAAGCCAGATTGATTGCCGCGCCACTGGACGCCGCCGTCAAACGACCTTGAGCATCCACTGTGATGGAAGCGCGAGTGTAAGATCCCGCCGTTACCGTCGTATTGGCTAATGCAATCGTCCCGGTGGAGGTGATCGGGCCGCCTGTCAAACCAGTGCCCGTTGCGATGTTGGTCACAGTACCGCCGGAAGAAGTGTCAGTATCAGTACCGCACTCCCATCGATTGTTCGCAGACACCCATTTTAAAACCTGGCCATCAGTACAAGCGGTATTGTTCGGACGATAGACAAAGTATTTACCAGCGCCATTACCCACATCACCCACATCCAACGTCACAGAACCAGTGCGGCCAGCAACGGTTGTGACCGGGAAGGCGATGGCAGCGTTGCTTGCCGCCGTCAGGCGACCTTGAGCATCAACTGTGAAAGTTCCAACTTGTGTGTTGGAGCCATAAACAGCCGGAGTGACTGTCGTGTTGGCCAAAGAAATTGTCCCGGTGGAGGTGATCGGACCACCAGACAGACCGGTACCGGTTGCGATGTTTGTCACAGTACCGCCGGAAGAAGTGTCAGTATCAGTACCGCACTCCCACCGATTGTTCGCAGACACCCATTTTAAAACCTGGCCATCAGTACAAGCCGTGTTGTTCGGACGATAAGTCAAATATTTACCAGCACCACTGCCGATGTCAGCAGCATCCAAAGTAATCGCACCCGTGCGACCTGCAACCGTCGTCACCGGGAAAGCAATGGCGGCATTGTTTGCCGCCGTCAGACGCCCTTGGGCATCGACGGTGAAGGTGCCGACTTGAGTGCTGGAACCATAAGATGCGGCCGTCACCGCTGTATTAGCCAGCGAGATCGTGCCGGTCGAAGTGATTGGACCTCCGGAAAGCCCCGTGCCGGTTGCGATGTTGGTCACAGTTCCGCCGGAATTGGCGTCATTGTCTGCGGCGGGTGCGAACTTGGTGCCGTCATATTTCAGCACCTGTCCGGCGACCAAACCTGTTGTGTCGACAGTGATGCCTTTGATTTTATTCACGGCCACGGCACCAATGGTGCCACTGACATCACCCGCAACAGAGACGTTGATAGACTGACAGCTGAAGCCCGTGACAGCATTCCAATACATTGTCTGATGAGCCGCACAGTTGGCGTTGGCGACGGCTGTGTTAAAATCCGCTTCGGTCATGTAGTTGTCCAGTGTCGTGTTCAGGCCATTCACATCTGAAGTGCTGATCTGTGCCGACAACCACTGTGTGCCGTTGAATTTTAAGAAGTGCCCATTTGTGGGTGCTGTGGCAGAAACCGCTACGCCCTGGAGTTTAGCAACTGAAGGATTTGGATAAGTTCCACCCAGGTCGCCCGCGGCGGCACCCGACGGGACGCGCGCATCAGTGAAGCGTGGATCATTTCCGGCTGCGACTTGATTGGCATTTTGGCCTACATTCAAAGTCAGCTGTGGGGTCGTTGTGCCATTGGTGATAGTGATATAAGCATTGGCCGAAGTGACATCGGACACAGTACCGCCATTGGCACCAGAAACGCCGGAACAACTTAAAGCGGTGCCATTCCAGCTTAGGAAGGTGCCTGCTGCGCAAGTCGGCAAGCCGGCTTTCTGCAGGAAGTCCTCTTCGGTTTTGGTTCCGAGTTTCTCTGAAGACAGGGCATAGGCTGCATAAGGAACTGTGCGGATTTCATTGGAAGGGGAGATGATCTTCCAGCCCGAACCGTCGTGGAATTGCACCTTCAGCAGGCGTGTGTCGCCGGCTTGTGCGGAATAGGTGGAACCACCAAAACAATTGTGAACTTTGGAGTTGTTGAAAGATTCAAGCAAAGTGAAAAGAGGATCGGCCGGGAAAAGTTTGGTGCCGGACCCGATTGGTACGTCAAACACACCGGCTGAATTCACCATGTTCACGCCGTCTTTTTGTTCCCGATAAATTACACAACTGCCGTTAGGACTGGTGATTTCAAAGAGAAAGCTGACGTTGTTGTACTCGAGAGCGTGGCCGTCGGATTTCAAAATGCGGCCTTGATAGGTCAGCGAGTTGGGCGAAGCCAACGCGAAAATGCCCGTGAGCAATGAGAGTATTGCGATCAAATACGTTCCGTTTCTCATGTGGTTCTTATCGGCTTTTTAACAGGAATTCGTGAGGCAAATCCCAGAGCTTTTTCAGGGATTTAATGGAGGTTATTTCTTTTTGATACAGACCTTAGCTTTGGGATTGACCTCGCAGATCGCTTCACGAAGCTCCTGGTTCTCTTGCTTCAAAGAGGCGATTTCTCGCTTCTGAGCCAGGACTTCGGCCTTAACGCCGGATACGGACTTATAAAGCTCTTTAAAGGCTTCAATCATCGGGCCGATCAATTTGGTGTAGGCCACTGCACGGAAGCCTTTCTCATCTTTGTCGACGGCTTCAGGGAACACACGTTCGACGTCCTGGGCGATCACACCCATGTCTTTTTTCTCAATAAGATCCAGATCCGGTCGGACATCGTGGCGCCAGTTGAAGGTCACTCCGCGCAGAGACAGGATTTTCTTTAGAGAATCAGGGATGACTTCTATGTCTGACTTCAGCCGGGCATCAGATAAGTTTTCCCAGGCTGCCGTACCACCGGAAGTACCGTTGACGAACAGCTTGCGTGAACCTGTATTGCCACCAATATAAACGTTGCCGGCATTGGTGACGGTGATTGCATCCGGGGTGGCTGTGGTCGGGCCTGGACGAATCCAGAAGTTACCACCATCAAGTCCCATGAAGAACTTCTGAGCGGCATCAACCTCTTCAAAGCCGATGTAAGGAGCTGAGGCGTTTTTCAGATAAAGCGGAGCCCCACCCGTTGCGCCGGAGCTGGCACCCATTGTGACCCAACCGTTGCTGTAAATACGCATGCGTTCAGTTGGTATGCTGACGTTTCCAGTGCCTGAGTGGGTCAGGAAGGCCAGGTCCGCCGGGACTGAAGTGGATGTCCAGGTGGCAGAGGCGATGCTTTGAATTTGGCCGCCAAGACCCACGGTGGTGGCGTCTCCGTAACCGTTGAACAGAACGTTACCCAGGACATCTCCGGAGGCGACCGCTGTTTTGGCCGAGGAGGTTCCGCGGGACTTCATCAACTGAATGCCCGGACCTGAAATCGAATCTTCATTTCTTTCCAGTGCTACTGACGAGGCAGAATAAGTTGAACCTTGAACATGCAGTTTTACTGACGGGAGGCTGGTGCCAATACCGACATATCCACCACCAGTGATACGCATTTTTTCACCAGATGAACCGTTGTTCAGAGTTGCGAAAGACATGTAGGCGGATTTTGTCGTGGCAAAATCGGCTTCCGCGACACTCGCAATGCTGGCACCGCTATAGTAGGCCGCACCATCATAACCACGCATGGACAGGAAGCCCAGGGAATCCCCCGCCAGCACTGCCGTTTCAGCGCCCGAGCTGCCACGCGCTTTGGTTAGAATGTATGCGGGTTCGCCGGTATTACCAATACTCTGGATGTAGACGTCGTCATTGCCGCCACCAGTGCCTTTGACGTGAATGATTCTTTCCGGAGAAAGAGCTTCGCCCAGGCCCAAACCGCCTGGAACAAACAGCTTCAAATCCTGAGTCGCGCGCCAGTCGCCTTGAGCATTGGCATTTCCAATTCCCACGGTGCTGTTGGCAGGATTGGCCACAGGGCCGATACCCCAATAGCCGGCACTGTTCCAGTTACCCACGAATTGAGCCTGTCCCAGAGTGTTGTGATAAGAGCCCACAAACACGGCGTTGTAGTTGGCAGTTGCGTTCCATTCACCCACCTGGAAGCGGGCGCCAGGGCTTTCAGCATCAATGCCGACCCTGCCATCGTTGGTGATTCTCATTTTTTCAACATTGTTCGTATCAAAGATGATGTGTGCGTTACTGCCATTGGAAACATAAAGATCAGAAGTCGCGGCATTAGCGTAACCAAAAGTACCCAGCCAGGTTCCATTGCGCAGGAAATCCATTTCAACTTTACCAGCAGCCGGGGAATTCAGGATCAAAGCGGACTTGGTTGTCGCCGGAGCCATCACCGCCAGACCCGCATTGGTGTCAGGTGTCTGGCCGATACCGACATAACCCGCATTCGAGATTGTCATGCGTGTGACGTTGTTGGTTTCCAGTGCCAAAGAATAGGCGTCGTTCGTTCCCAGCGTGGCATTGCCAGCCAGTGTGTTCCCGCCGTTGGCAAAGAAGGCGGTCGAAGCAAAGTTTGTACATCCCATCACGCCAGACGCATTGAAGGTCAGCATTTGGGCCGTGCCGCAAGTAAATGGAATCACCGCAGAACCTGTGCCGTTAGAAACCAGCAGTCGGTCGGCCGTCAAAGACGTCGCACCCGTACCACCTTTAGATACAGGAACGGCTGACGGGAAGTTCGCCGGATCCGCACTGATCGTGCCTGAAGTAACTGCGATCCCTGAACCCACCTGCACAACACCGCGAGCGCCGGTTGTTGCCGGGTCCACGGAAATCACCGGAGTGGTTGTGCCGGTCGCAACCTGAACGGGAGCTGTGCCAGTGACATTTGTCACAGTGCCCACAGTTGGCGTGGCCCATCTTAAACCGGAAGCTTGAGCAGAATCCGCCGTCAAAACCTGACCGTTGGTGCCCGCAGGCAGGCGGATGTCGTTCGTGCCATCGTTAGCCAGAACATCCCCTTTGGTTGTTAAAGGAGAAAGACCATTGAAGGCCGCCAAAGCGGTTGTTGCTCCAGTACCGCCGTTGGCAATCGGCAGGGTGCCAGTCACATCAGATGTCAGATTGATGGCAGCCCCACTGGAAGCCGCCGTCAAACGACCTTGAGCATCCACCGTGATCGAAGCGCGCGTGTAAGAACCAGGTGTCACCGCTGTATTTGCCAATGCAATCGTGCCTGTAGAAGTGATCGGACCACCGGTCAGGCCGGTTCCTGTCGCGATGTTCGTCACCGTACCGCCAGAAGAAGTGTCCGTGTCAGTGCCGCACTCCCAGCGGGAATTGGCATTGACCCATTTTAACACCTGGCCATCAGTACAAGCCGTGTTGTTTGGACGATAGGTCAGATATTTGCCTGCACCACTTGTGATATCAGCTGCATCCAAAACCACAGCCCCAGTGCGGCCTGCAACCGTCGTCACCGGGAAGGCGATGGCAGCATTGCTCGCCGCCGTCAAACGCCCCTGAGCATCAACAGTGAAAGTGCCCACTTGAGTTGTGGAACCATAAGAAGCGGCAGTCACCGCTGTGTTTGCCAAAGAAATTGTCCCGGTGGAAGTGATCGGTCCACCGGAAAGACCCGTGCCCGTCGCGATGTTCGTAATCGTACCACCGGATGAAGTGTCGGTGTCGTTCGCACACTCCCAACGGGAATTGGCGTTGATCCATTTTAGAACCTGGCCGTCAGTACAAGCCGTGTTGTTCGGGCGATAGATAAAGTACTTGCCAGCGCCGTTACCCACATCGCCCACATCCAAAGTCACAGCCCCAGTGCGGCCTGCAACCGTCGTCACCGGGAAGGCAATGGCAGCATTGCTCGCCGCCGTCAAACGCCCCTGAGCATCAACAGTGAAAGTGCCCACTTGAGTCGTGGAACCATAAGAAGCGGCAGTCACCGCAGTGTTGGCCAAAGAAATAGTGCCCGTGGAAGTGATCGGTCCACCGGAAAGACCCGTGCCCGTCGCGATATTCGTAACTGTACCGCCCGAGTTGGAGTCATTGTCCGCCGCTGGCGCCCACTTGGTTCCGTCGTACTTTAAAACCTGACCCGCCACCAGTCCGGTGGTATCGACAGTCACACCTTTGATTTTATTTACAGACGAAGCTCCGATCGTCCCGCCGACATCGCCGGCCAAAGACACATTGATTGCCTGACAGGAAAAACCCGCCACCGCATTCCAGTACATGGTTTCATGAGCCGCACAACCGGCGTTGGCAACGGCGGTGCTGAACTCAGCGTCTGTCATATAAGAACTCAAAGTCGCAGAAAGTCCTGTCACATCACTTTGGGCGATGGTCGAAGGAGTCCACGCCGTGCCATTGTATTTCAGGAAGTTTCCACTGGCGGGAGCCGCGTTGGAAACCGCCGTGCCCTGAAGTTTTGCCACGGACGGATTGGGATACGTTCCATCCAGGTCTCCGGCGGCAGCTCCAGTTGGAACACGCGCATCAGTAAAACGGGCATCGTTACCCGCAGCCACGGTGCCAGCCGCAGTGCCCACGTTCAGGGTCAAAGCCGGAGTCGAATTTCCATTAGCGATGGTGATGTAAGAGTTCGTGGAAGTAACATCAGTGACCGTGCCGCCATTGGCACCACTGATTCCCGCACAGGAAAGGGCGGTGCCATTCCAGGTCAGATAGGTGTTGGCCGGACACGTGGGAAGTCCCGCTTTGGCAAGGAAGTCACTTTCAGTTTTGGTGCCCAGACGTTCTGCTGAGTAAGAGTATGCAGAATAAGGCACAGAACGAATTTCATTCGCCGGTGAAATCACCTTCCAGCCCGAACCATCATGGAATTGCACTTTCAACAAACGCGCATCACCGGCCACGGCACTATAAGTGGCGCCACCGGAACAGTCGTGAGAGCGGGCATTGTTGAAGGAATCAATCAAAGTGTACAGAGGATCCGTCGGGAACATCTTGGTGCCCGAGCCAATCGGCACGTCAAACACACCACCCGAGTTCTGAAGATTCACACCATTTTTCTGTTCACGATAAAGCACGCAAGTGCCGGAAGGATTTGTGATTTCAAAAAGAAAGCTGACGTTGTTGTATTCCAGGCCCTTGCCGTCGGAGTTAACGATACGTCCTTGATATGTCAGAGAATTGGGTGCAGCCAGGGCCACCGCAGACCAAAAGAACACGAGAATTAAGACAGAATACGTTCCGTTTCTCATGTCATTCTTATCGGCTTCTTAACAGATTGCGAGAGTCCAAGTCCAGTTTGTTGCCGCCAACTAATACAATTATGATTTGTTCGCGGATAAGTGTTTCAGATTGAGACAATGAAACTGAAGTTGTTGAAGAGTCTTTGAGATTTTCACAAGACTTTGGACTTTGGAACTAGTCGGCAGACGGGGTCGGTCGTGAATAGAGAGTGTTCGTGACCAGGGCTGCACCGATGACCAGGGCGCCAAGCAGTTGCACGGGCGTGAGCCGTTCATGGAAGATCAAAGCACCCATCAGGGCGGCGGTGATCGGCTCAATCATCATCAACAAAGCCACTTCGGTGCTTTTTAGTTTTTGCAAAGCGGCCAGTTCCAGCGTCAGTGGGATGATTGTGCAGACAAAGGCCAGCCCCAGGATGCTGGTGGCTTGAATATCACTCAGGTTGCTGATCGCGGAATAGTGGGGATGATGGAAAAGCGAAAGAGCCAGCGCACCGAAGGTGATCACATAAAGGGCTGAAGTGATAGGGCGCACATTCTTTTGCAGGCGACCGGACAGTAAAACGTAAATTGCGTAGCTGATGGCGGCGCCCAGCCCCGCGGCCACGGCCCAGATATTTTTAACTTCGATATGCCCCCACAGCAGCATCACCAGACCCGAGGAGGCCGCCACCAAACACAGGGCTTCTTTCCCGGAGATTTTGTCCTGGGTAAAAAAGTGGGAAAAGACATTTACCCAGAAAGGGTACGTGTAAAGCAGCAGCGCTGCCAGAGTAATGCTCAGGCCATCGACGGCTGTGAAGTAAAGGGTGGAAAAGAAGGCATAACCAAAGATCCCCAGCAAAGCCGCGATCACGATCTGGCGCACGCTCAGTCGCACCCAGGAAGGCCGGAACAAAAGCAGGAAGATCCACAAAAGCACCGCCGCCAGAGCAAAGCGGTAAGACAGCAGCTCACCGACGGACAGTCCCGACTGGAAAGCCCATTTACCGAAGATCCCCAAAAAACCAAAACCCACGCTCGCTACAGAAATTTCCAAAGATCCGCGAAGACGTGGGTTCATGTTTTTCATAATGAAATGGCTTTAAACTTTTTTACCGTTTTTGTATTTGCTTGGTTTCTTGGTGGTCTTCACTTTGGAAGCCGGTTTCGCCGTTTTCTTTTCAGAAGTGGCGCGGCCCTTGTAAGTGCGTTTTGTTTTGATCTCTTCCGGATCATCCGCCAGGAAGACACGTTGAACAGCGGCATCGTTCAGATAAACCAGTTCGCCGGTTTTTACCGCCCCCATACGCAGACGACCGATCGCCACACGCTGAAGTCTCATCACATCAAAACCGATTTTTGCGAACATCTGACGGATCTGACGGTTTTTACCCTCAGTGATCACGATTTTGTACCATTCGTACTTTTCAGATTTGTTGTCGCCGGTCTTTTTGATCTTTTCAATGTGACGGGCAGAAACTTTGCCGCCCACGATGGAAACGCCTTTTTTAAGCTTTTCCAACTGGAATGGTTCAGGTTTGCCGTTCAGTTTCACCAGGTAAGTTTTGGTTACTTCAGCTTTTGGGTGCATGACCTTGTTGGCGAAATCACCATCGTTGGTCAAAAGCAGCATGCCTTCAGAGTCCCAGTCCAGACGACCTACCGGGAACACGCGCACTGGAAGCTCGGTCAGGTATTCCGCCACTGTTGGGCGGTCATGCGGGTCATCCATGGTGGTCAGAACGCCGGTGGGTTTATTCAGAATAGCGTAGATCTTCTGGGTCAGCGGCTTGCGCAGAGGCTTGCCATCAACAAGAATACGGTCGCTTTGAGGATCAACTTTGATACCCAGCTCGTAAACGCGTTTACCGTTCACGGTCACCAGGCCCTCTTCGATCATGCGGTCTGCATGACGACGGGATGCCAGTCCACTGTCAGCAATTAGTTTATTAAGTCGAACTCTTTCAGAGGAGTTATTTTCAGACATTCTTCATCGGCCTCGGGTAATTGTTGAGTGATCAATATATCACCACTCAGGCCGGAAGAGGAGATATTCTTACGGTTGTACTCGGCGATGGCATGGCGGAGGTCGCGAGCCAGCAGAGTCATGAGTTTGTCTCCCAAAAAGACGTTGTCCACCGCGGTTTCCGCCTTGCTCAGAACGATGGAGGACCATTTCAGGGCCTCAGAATCGCCTTGTTGGATCAGGGCGCAGGTTCTTTCAAGCTGGCTTACCAGGTCTTGATAGTAAGGATCGGTTCGACGGTCGACAAAGAATTGCTCCAGGCGCTTGATCGGGAAAAGCAGGCGGGTCTGTTCCTGCAGCGGCTCGTTTTTCATCTCAAGCAGCTTTTGGAAAACATAACCACGCAACAGGGATCCAGTAACCTTGTCGCCCATCACGCGGAACTGGGCAGTAATATACGGAGCCACCTCGATTTTGTGGGTGTGCTGCGAGCTCAGTTCCAGGTCGGAGTTGTAGTAAAGAACCAGATCTTTGCGAAGAGGCTCCAAAAGACCGTCGCGGATGGTGAATTTGCGGTCGAAAGTGCGAACTTCCAGGGATTTGTCTTCGCGCAGGATGATGGCAATGGCTCTTTTGTTCTGATCCGGCAGGATGCGGAACTTCTCGCCTTCGGCGCACTGAGTCTTAAGATAAGAGCTCACCGCGTCAATAAGGTCAGCAAAGTGCTCGATTTCGATCAGCTGCATGTTCTGCGGGAAGCGAATCGGATTCAGGTCAAACTTCTGCTGATAGAAGCTATTGAAATTCTCCAGCAAAAACTGAACTTCGTGACCCAATTGCTGTTTGTTGGACGCCCAGTGCGGGTAATCCATGCAGTAATTGAAGAACATTTCGATCAATTCAGGGGTCAAAACGTCGTCAGGATGAGGGAAACCACGCAGGAAATTGAAGAAAGACAAACGCGTCGGTGTATTCTGAGGATTCAGATCAGAAACAAACTTCAAAAGTTGTCCGACTTTAAGCATTTTTTTCTGTCTCCTTCCCTCGGGCCCTAAAGTATGAACATTTGAATTTTTAGTCCAGAGAAAATATAATGGAAAAGAAGAATTTTTTAAGTCCTATGGAGGGGCCCGATATGCATAAAGAATTGAATCCGGAATTGTTTGGGGAAAAGAAAGTGGCCAAGAACACCGCTATGGACAGCGTTTCTGCCGTGGGGACATCCCCGAACAACTACCTGAATACAGATCGCCAGATTTTTGAAGTCAAAGCCCAGAACCAGGCCCTGGCTGAACAGTTGAACAAGGTCGTCGCCACCGTCAACGAACTGATCAAGACCTCCAACATCAAGTTTGAAAAGCAGCACCACCTTTTGAACCGCCTGGAGCAAAGCCACAATGGCCTTGCCACTGAGGCTGGTCAGAAGATCACCCAGCTTTCCCAACGTGTGAACGAACGCAAAAGTTTTGATCTGAAAGTTCAGGAAATGGTCGATCGCCACAACAACGTGATAAAAAGTTTTGAAGTGCGCATGAACCACCTGCAAAAACTTCTGGCCGAAAAAGAAGCGCAGATGATTTCCAGCCAGGCGGCATTGAATGAAGCCAAAATGGAGATCGCGCGACTGAAGCGTCTGTAAATGAATAAAAAAAAGGCCCTGAAAAGGGCCTTTTTCTTGTTTGCCAGCGTTTACATTTTCATTACTTTTTTATGTTGGCAGGTGGACAGACCAAAAATCTGATAAGCAGGACACCAGCCCACAAGGCCTGTGACCAACGGGATTGTGCCCAGCAAGAACCACGGGTTGGCGGGGCCGACAAAGGCCAGGCTTATCAGGCCCAGGCCCACCACGATACGCAAAGTTCGATCCACAGAGCCCTCATTTTTTGAAAAGACAGACATAAAGCCTCCTTGATATAGATCCATTATAACTCCAATGCTTTCCTGATGAATATGATCTGGGACATGGTCTTGGGTTCGGTGCATGGAACTTGGTCAGTGTCAGGATTCTTGTAAGGCCACATTGTTGTTGCGCGAAGTCCTTGTAACCTCGACGGAAATTCAGAACGAGACGCAGGTAAGGAGGTATTTCCCTAGACAGTGCCGGACCCGCCAGATCGAATTCCGAGGCCTGCGGCCTTGGAATGACTCTTGCCTTAAGAACCTTCACCGACAGTGAAGGCGGGTGGGGGGGAATATGCAGAAACGTTATATCATGCTGACCGTTGTCTTTCTGGCTTCCACGCTTCTTTTTCAAAACTGTGCCCCTTCCGCCGTGACCTTTAAAGACTCGGTCGAACTGGCTTCTTCGGTAGAAATGCAGGAAGAAGTGGTGCCGGAAGAAGAAGCTCCGGTTCTAAAGTCACAAACCTTCACCGCGGCTTCAAAAGCAAAAGTCATTGATATGGTGTGGGTGATCGACAACTCCGCGTCCATGACCAGCGGGGCTGAAATCATTCGCAAAAATTTTGAAAAGTTCGCGCACCTGGTGGAAAACCAAGTGGATCTGCGAGTGGCCCTGGTTTCCAAAAAGGACGCCTTTTCGCTGAAGACCCATGTGGCTTTGCCCGAGACCATGAAAAACGGACAGCAGGTGGATTTTATGGTGCATAGTTATAATCTGCTGTTGGTGGCGGCGGCGGCCACTTGCCCTGAATCCGCAACGGATGCTTTCTGCAAAAAGATTCAGGCGAACAGTCGCTATGACAAAGCTTATTCTTCATTGAGTGAATTCTTTCGCCCGCAATCGCAGAAGGTTTTTGTGTTTGTGACGGATGATGACTCTTCGGCACGCGACAACACCACAGTTCAGTTTGATGCTGAAAACCTGAATGGCTACGTCGGTATTATTAAAAATCTTGCGGTGGACGAGGACTATATCACGGCCGAGACATTCCAGGATCGTATGATTCGTGCTTTCGGCCGGAACGGTTCCTATAAAGTCTTTGGCTTTATTGCAAGCGCCACCAGCAAGTGCCGGGCCCGCCCCAGTGATGTCTACAGATCACTGATCACCGCCAGTGCCGGAGCCGCCTTTGAAGTGTGTGCCGCAGACTGGAGTGCCGGCTTTACCAAGCTTTCTGAACGAGTCGTTGATTATGCGACGACAGAGTTTTCTTTGCAGAGTGAAAACGTCAAAAAAGTTCTGTCGGTTCAGCTGAATGGTAAGACACTGATTCCGGGCCAGGACTATTCTGTTGCTGATGGCAAAGTCACCCTGAACTCGACTTTGGTCAAAACGCTGGGAAATTATATCATCGACGTCACCTACACAGAGTAGCCAGCACTTCGTAGGGAAATATGAATGCGAGTTGTTTATAGATACTTAGGTTGTCTAACCTAGGTGGAATGACTAAAAACAAAATTCTATTTCATGTGCTCGCATTCATTTTGACGACAACTGTAGCTGCGACTTCTTCTGCTGCTGACTGGTCACAAACCAACATCCAATTCCTGCATGGGAACGAATACAAAAAAGGCAACGATGACAGCTATTCAGCCACCGTCGTGACTTTTGAGCACTTGAGTTCCTGGGCCTACGGCTCCAATTTTTTCTTCTTTGATATCACCAGCCCCGACACCGAAAACAGCACTGCTTACTACGGTGAATTCTCTCCAGCCCTAAGTCTGGGTAAGACCGGCGTCTTGACGCCGCCAGAAGGGGTGTTGAAGGACGTTTTGTTGCAATTGAACTTTGAAATCCCGCAGGGGCCCGCTCGCCGGGTGAATCTGGGCGGAGTGACCTTGGAATGGAAAGATCTGTGGTTTGATTACCTGGGCACCCAGTTCCTGTATCGCGACGCTTTGGGGGTCGACGGGCACACCGGTCAGCTGACTGTGGTGTGGTTGAAACGTTTTGGTGGTGAGGTCTTTCCGCTGGAGTTTTCCGGTTTTGTGGACTGGGCAGGGCAGGAAGGTCCGTTGAAGGACAACATTCACACCCAGGCCAGTTTCCTTTACGACTTCAATCGTCGCACGCAAAACAAAGTGCCGTTGAAGATCGGCGTTGAATACAAATACTGGAACAACAAGTACGGCATCCAGGGTGTGGTTGAAAATGTGCCACAAGCCAAGCTTCTTTGGATCTTTTAATAAGGTATGTCTATGAATTTTAAAGCACAGTTTAAGGGCCTTCGTGGAAAACTTCTGGGTGTGGCGGTCTTGCCGCTGATCGCTCTGTCGGTGACAGCGTGGATCAGCTTTCAGGGTTTCAGTCAGATCGGGACCATGCTGAATGAATCTTACGAAGTGTATGTGCCAAATATCCGCCTGTTGGGCCAGCTGAATCTGAATCGCGCCAATATCGGCTATTTCACTTTCGCAGCTTTGGCGAACAAAGAGGACATGAAAAACCGCGAAAACTTTGTGGGTCTGCTGGATCGTTCGGTGGATTCTTACAAGGCGGCGATGGCCGAATACGAAAAGCAGAATTTCATCCAGGGCGAGGCCGAGGCATTCCGTGCGATGAAGGACAACTATCCAAAGTATCTTGAATACACCAAACAGGTGCGCGAAGCTTTGCTGCGCGGAACTCCGGCGGACTTTGAATTTGTGGTCAGCCTTGTGGATAAGGGCGGACCTTGGCAGGTGCTGCAAATCCAGATCGATCACACAATCACCAAGATTTATGAGATGTATACGGCCATCAGCAAATCCAACAATGAACTGCAGAAAAAAGAACGCGCCCAAAAGGCGTCTTTGATTGTGGGTGTGGCATTGGGGTCTTCCTTGGTGCTGTTCCTGATCATGTTGTGGATTGCGAACCGCGTTTCCGGTTCTGTCGGCCGGGTTGTCGGGGCGCTGACCGAAATCAGTCAGAATGTCTCTGGCGCGATTTCCCAGCTGTCCGTGGCGGGCCAGGCATTGTCCACGTCTTCCACCGAAGCGGCGGCCTCTCTGGAAGAAACGGTGGCTTCCTTGGAAGAAATGACTTCGATGGTTTCGCGAAATTCTGACAGTGCGAAACAGGCTTCGTCTTTGGCGGATGGTTCTTCGTCTGTGGCCAAAGAAGGGGAGCGTGAAATCAACGGTCTGATTGAATCCATGTCGCAGATTTCCCGCGATTCCAAAAAAATTGAAGAGATCATCCACGTTATCGATGACATCGCCTTTCAGACGAACCTGCTGGCACTGAATGCCGCGGTCGAAGCGGCCCGTGCCGGTGAACAGGGGAAAGGCTTCGCCGTCGTGGCTGAAGCCGTGCGTGCGCTGGCTCAGCGGTCCGCCACAGCGGCCAAAGAAATCAACGGTCTGATCAAGGAAAGTGTGGAGCGAACAGAAAAAGGCAGCGTGGTGGCGGATAATTCCGGCCAGGTTCTGTCCAGAATCGTGTCTTCGGTTGAGCAGGTTGTGGTGTTAAATCGCGAGATCGCCCAGGCCAGCAGCGAACAGTCACAAGGCATTTCCCAGATCAGCAAGGCCATGAACCAGCTGGATCAGGCATCGCAAAGCAATGCGGCGTCTTCAGAAGAGATCGCCGCAACGGCGGGGGAAATCGAACGTCGTGCCCACGAACTGCAGCAGCAGGTTCAGATCCTCAGCTCCGAAGTGCTCGGAGCCTGATCGATTACTGACGGCCCTTTTCCATTCGTTTCAGGAATTCAGGGGCCTTTTCAAACTGAGTCAAAGTCAAAGCATCAATCCACACTCCGTGTGGGTTGATGAACACCACCGTCGGTAAACCCTGAATGTGGTATTTCTTTTTCAGTTCACGCAGTTCCGGTGAATCTTTGGTCGCATCAAATTTCAACAACACATAATTTTCAGACATGGCCCGCACACGAGGATCGGTGAAGGTGTGTTCTTCCAGCTCAAGGCAGGCCGCACACCAGTCCGCCCAGAAATCGATTATCACCGGCTTCTGCTCTTTGGTGGCTTGGGCCAGGGCGGCATCAGAGTAGGGCCGCCAGTTCAATTTTTGGATTTGATTGATGCTCGCGCCACCCATCATCTGCCCGCGGATATAAGGGCGCAGATCCAGCACGGCGATCACTGCGTAACCAATGCCGACAACCAGCAAAGCCTGCATCAGACCTTTTTGAATGTGGCGAAGGGCGCTTTGGCCTTTGGCTGGCAAGAAGGCGCCATAGATGCTGGCCAGAACAATCAGACCGATGGCAAGGGCGCCGTCAAACCAGCGCGCCGGCAGCAGCAATTCCAGATAGTAATAGAATGCCGAAAGCATCAGGGTTCCCAGAATGAACTTGAACGCATTCATCCATGGACCGGAACGAGGCAGGGAATTGGCCAGTTGATTGAACAGCCCCAGCACAATGAAAATCAATCCCAAGCCCAGGGCGTAAACGAACAGATACAGGAAGCCCATCATCTTGTTCTGTGTCGAGGCCACGTAAGTCAAAATCGCCACCAGCACCGGTCCGACACAAGGGCTTGCCACGATACCGGCAAACAATCCCGTCAGATATACACCGATGACACCTTGCTTTTTGGTTCCGCGTCCCAGTTTGTTGCGCAGGAAGGCTGGCACCTGCAAATCATACAGTCCGTACATCGAAAGTGCCATCGCCAGGAAAATCGCACAGACCACGGTCAGAACATAAGGATTCCCCAGACTGGCGCCGAACAAACCTCCGCTGGAAGCCGCAGCCAGGCCCAGCAGGGAATAGGTGGTTGCAATGCCCAGCACATAAATACAGCTGGTGAAGAAATTCTGCAGGCGGGTTCTTTCATTCGAGTGATTTCCCAGAACTGCCAGGGTGATCGGGATCATCGGGAAGATGCACGGAGTGAAGCTGGTGAAGATCCCGGCGAAGAACACAAAGATCAAACCGGCGATCATGCTGCTTCCCAGATACTTCTGGAAGTTGGCGGTATCAAAGAAATCCGTTGGTGCAGCCATTGGTTGCACGTCGGCTTCCAGAATTTGGGATTCACCTTCCACCATGGTCACGACAATTGGAACTTCAATCAGTTTTGTGGTCGGGAACAGACAGAACTGATCTGAACACGCCTGATAAGTGAGCTCCATTTTCATTTTGGTGTGTTTTTTCAGGAAGCGGTGAGGCGCTTCAATATGTGCCGTGAGTGTCGCAGCTTTTTCAACCCCGCTGCGCATCTTCTTGGAGAACTTGTCATGCCACTCAACGATCGGCTCAATCTTGAACGGAGCCACTTTGAAGCCGTCTGGTTCCAGGATCACCACGCTGAATTTGTCTTCATACGCGTGATATCCTTCGGGGAGCGTCATTTTTATTTCGATATTGCCGCCCTGGCCCGGGCTCCATTCGTAAGGCACGACTTTGGTTTCTGCCAGTAACGGGTCGGTGTCGTTGGGATCTGCAGCCCAAGACCTTGGACTTGTGATCAGGGAAAGCAGGATGGCTACAACGTAAAGCAGGCTGATTCTCATGAGTTTCCTCTTAGTATCTCTCCGGACCATGGGCAAGTTTATTTGCGACTGACTCAATATTAACACAGTTCGGTCCGATAGAGAAACTGAGAGGTCATATCTTATGGGTTTTGTAGGTATATTAGTTGTATTCGTGATGGTGTTCGGCGGCTTCCTCATAGCCGGCGGTAACATGTCCGTGATCATCAAGGCGGCCCCTCTGGAGCTGATGATTATCGGGGGCGCAGCCCTCGGAGCGTACATTATTGCAAATCCGATGAAGGTCATCAAAGCCGGATTCAAAATGAGTATCAAGGCAATGACGGCGAAAGGTCCTCAGAAGCAGGATTATGTCGAACTGTTGCAGATGATGTTCCAGTTGTTCCAGGCTTTCCGTAAGGAAGGTCCTCAAGGTATCGAGAAACACATCGAGGAACCGGACAAGAGTGACATCTTCAAAGCTTATCCAAGTTTCATGCACAACCATCATGCGGTTCACTTCCTTTGTGACACGATGAAAATCACGCTGTCAGCAGAGATGTCTCCGTACGATGTTGATGATCTGCTGGATGCCGACATCAAAGCCATTCACCACGAAGAGCACATGGCGGTTCACGCCGTGCAGACAGTGGCCGACGGTTTCCCGGGTCTGGGGATCGTTGCCGCGGTTTTGGGTATCGTTAAAACGATGGCCCACTTGACGGACGGGGTTGAAAAGATCGGTGCCTTGGTTGCAAGCGCCCTGGTTGGAACGATGCTGGGGGTTTTCGGAGCGTACGGTCTGATTGGTCCGACGGCGACGAAAATGGGTGCGGATATTGATGCTGAAGGTCGTTACCTGGGTTGTATCAAAGCTGCGATGGTGGCTTTGCAAAGAGGTGCACCTCCGATTGTGTGTGTCGAGTACGCACGTCGCTCGATCATGCCTGAAGAGCGTCCATCCTTTGAGGAAGTCGACAAGGCAACGAAAGAAATTAAGAAAGCAGCTTAATTATGGCAGAGAAGAAACAGACGATCGTTATCAAAAAGATCATAGTTTCCGGCGGCGGTCACCACGGGGGTTCCTGGAAGGTGGCCTTGGCCGACTTTATGACGGCCTTGATGGCGTTCTTCCTGGTTATGTGGCTGGTGGGGCAATCTGAAGAAACCAAAAAAGCGGTTTCAGATTACTTCTCCACACCTTCTGTTATTGAATACAATTTCCAGAACTTCGGTGCCGAAATCACCCTGGAAAAACTTTTCCTGGATATTCTGAACGAGCCGTTGAAGGCCTTCCAGAGTTTCATGGAACCGGCAGACAAGACTCCGAACCTGTTGGATATGGGCTCCACGAAGGTGGTGGCGGCTTATCTGGCGGATCAGATGACCGATGTGGCAAAGAACGTGACAGTCACTCCGGATGGATATGACTTTGATATTCCTGACTACATGTTGTTTGAGCGTGGCACCTCCACGCCGAATGCCAACTTTGTGAAAGTCATGGACAAGATCAAAGGCATCACCACTGGTTTGAAAGATGCGGATATCAAGCTGACTTCGGGTCTGTTTATTCAGGCGGTTCCGGATGGCAGTGTGATGTCTGCCAACAAAGTGGCTTCCGAGCGTTTTGATATCGTTCGCGCCAAGATCCTGGCTTCACTTGAAAACAACACCGTGAATGTTTCTGGTGGTATCAGTGTGAAGGAAAAACGCGGTGAAATTGATCCGGCGAAACTGGTGGGTTTCATTCGTGTGAAAATCGCGCAGAAGGAAATCACTTCCGATGGGCAAAAGCCGCGCAAGCTGGAAACCTTGTTCGGACCTTCCCGTGTGGACATGTCGGTGTATGACAGCTTCGTGAATCAGATCAGCAACCGCAAAGAGGCGGAAAAGAAGGACCTGAAACAGCAAGTGGATCAGGACCTGAAAGAAGAGACGGGCATTACAGATCCGTCGATGCAGACAGAATAAAGAAATAGTCACCGGCCCCATCAAACTGGGAGCTTTCACTGGTCGCGGTGAGGGCTCCTTCAAAGAAAATCACGCCCCATTTTGTTCCCAGTCCGGTCCGTGCATCAAAGTACGGATTGATTGTTTCAACGTCCGGTGTGTTATAGCCGATTTCGTTGTTCCATTTCCAGCCGCCAAAAACATCCATGATGTTGCCAAAAGCAAAGCGTTCGGACTTTTCATGGGTCGCTTCCCAGTTGGAGTTGGTGTCGTACATGATGCGTGACTTCCACAGGTTCAGGTGCAGGCTGAGCAGATCGCCGTTGTGGTCACCGCCATTGTAGTACTGACTTTTGGTGTAACCGATTTCCAGAGCTGTGTTTTGCGAGAAGTCCACTTTCACTTCCGCATTCATGCGCAGGTTGAAGTGGTCATCACCTTGCTCAAAATTCGTGTTCGAACCCCAGACTCCCAGACGGAATTGAGATCCAAAGTTGAACCAGAATGATCCCTGCAATGCCGGAGACTTGTCGGATTGGGAAAGCCCATGTTCCACATAGTGTGAAAGCAGGCTCACATCACCGGACAGCGCAAAGGTTGGAGACGTGCTGGCTTTGGCGGCCGCGGCCCCCAAAGTGCTGATTAGAATAATGGTAAAAGCAATGTATCTTCGCATAGATAGTTCGTCTTATTGTGACCCAGTCCGGTGCGAAAAACAAAGTTTTCGCATTTACTGCGTACGGGGAACTGGACCAACAGCCCCAAGAAAGGTAGATTAGCCCGCTATGAATCTTGATTTGCCACTGAATGAATACACTTATGTCGCCTTTGATACTGAAACCAGCGGAGCTTATCCGGTGGGGCATGACGTGGTCGAGTTTGGCGCTGTGAAGTGGTACAAGGGCGAAGAAGTCGGCCGCTTGCAGTTTCTTTTCAAGCCGCGCGAGCCGATGACTGACTTCATCATCGGGATTCACGGCATCACCAACGAAATGGTCGCCGACGCCCCGTTGATCACCGAAAAGATCCGCGAGATCCATGAATTCTTCAAAGGGGCGATTGTGATGGCTCATCACGCACCTTTTGATCTGGGTTTCATGGCCATTGATTTTGAAAAGAATCAGCTGCCGTTGTTGCCGGAACCGGCATTGTGCACCAGCCTGCTTTCGCGCAAATGGATTCATGGCGTGGAAAACCACAAGTTGCAGACTCTGGTCAGACATCTGAACATTGACGGGGGCCAGGCCCACCGGGCCTACGACGATGCGAAAGCCTGTCTGCACGTGGGGTTGGCTTGTTTTGCCAAGATGCCACCGGAAATGACTTTGGCTGGAGCCATCAAAAGTCAGGGAAAAAATCTGTGGTGGAAGGACTATTCTCTGGCGTCACTCAGTGCACCTCAGTTCAAGTCCATCATCGAAGCGATTCAGACCAAAAAAGATGTCGATATGGTTTACGAGGGCGGATCAGACCGAGGTTCCACCCGTCGTGTGACCCCGATTGGGATTGTCAGAAATCCGGACGGGGATTACCTCCAGGCGTTCTGTCACAAGGATCAGGCGGCAAAACGCTATTATCTGAATCGTATCAGCGATGCCCAGGTCATTTGGATCTAGGCACTTAGCGCACTCCGTTTTTTCCGTACTTATAGACGATGCTGTAGTTACGGTGTTTGTGCTGAAGACCCGCGACATAGAAGCTGTCATCGGAGTTGATCGCAATCGCTCTGAAGTCAGACTCAAAGTTTTCGGCGGCAGGTTGTTCTAAAACCACTCCGGCTGTGCCGAAGCTGGAGTCTATGCTGCCATCTGTATTCAGTCTTAATACTATTGCTTTGTAAAGGGCTCCGTGAACTGCGCCGCCTACAAGCAGTATTCGCCCATCACTTTGCACGCCCAGGTCATGGAAGTCTTCAGCGGTACTGCCTGCGACTGTCACAAGAGTAGACCCCGCGGTGCCGAAGCTCGGGTCCAGGCTGCCGTCGGCGTTGTATCTAGCCACGCCAAAATGGGAGTCCACTTGTCCTGCCAGAATGACTCGGTCGTCCGGCAGAATCGCCATTTTTACGTGGACGTGATTTGTGCCGCCAAAATTTGTTGTCAGATAGCCCGTGCCAGAGCCCCAGGTCGTGTCCAGAGTTCCGTTTGAATTCAGTCTTAGAAGCATGAACATGTTTTGTGTTGTGCCTGTAATCAGCAGCTTCCCGTCACTCAAGTATCGTCCATCATGGGCCCGGTCGACGTCGCCCAGATCCAGAAGCAAAGTTCCTCCGGTGCCGAAGCTGCCGTCCAGTGAGCCATCCGGATTGTACCGGGCCAGAGCGATGTTGTTATCTTCACTGCCGATAAGCACAATTTTTCCGTCAGGCTGCACCAGCATGCTGGAAACAGACTCAGTGGTTCCGGCGGTCAAGCTTGTCAGGACAAATCCTGCTCCACTCGCGAATGTGGTGTCGAGGGTGCCGTCTGTGTTGTAACGGGCCAGCAGGAAGTTTCCATCCACGTCTCCGGACGCAAGAATTTTTCCGTTTGCCAGGACGTGCACATTGCCGAAGGAAGCGTACTCGTTGGGCAAGGGATAAGCCAGGGTGGAGCCATTGCTGCCGAATGAAGAGTCCAGAGTGCCGTCAAGATTCAGGCGTGCCACAGCTGTTTTGCCCCAGTCATTGCTCTGTGATGCGCCTCCGAGCAGAACTTTTCCATCAGGCTGCAGTGTGATGCAGGCAATGGCATCGTAGGGGTCCCCTTCAATGTCATAGTATCCGGTTCCAGTGCCGTTCAGTGTGGTATCCAGGCTGCCGTCAGGGTTGAGTCGGGCCACGGAGTACTCTTCATTGTCGGTAAACGTATAACCTGCAATTAGAAGCTTATCGTCGCTGAGCAGGTGCGAGTCTGCCATGTAGTCGTACTTTGTGTTGCCCGTGACGTCGACACTGACGAGTCCGCTGGCACCATAGCTGGCATCCAGAGCCCCGGCGGCAGTCAGTTTCGCTGCAACAAAGTTGTTGGCGCTGTTCCCGCTCATCATAATGCTGCCATCACTCATGACATCCATGCCTCGGCAAACATCGCTTCCTCCAAAGTCCACAACAGAAATTCCTGTTCCGTTGAAGGTGGCGTCTACCGCTCCTGCAGCTGTGTATTTTGAAAGATAACAATTGGAGTTTCCAGCCGTGGTCAGGGCTCCCGCGACGAGGATGCTGCCATCGCTTAGAGGATGGATGCTGTAGATGCTGTCGTTCGCCGAACTGCTGCGGTTGGTGATGACAATCCCGGTGCCACCAAACGCCGTATCAAGGCTTCCGTCGCTGCTCAAACGGGCGATCACACCGCTCAGGTCTCCGGTAGGCCAAGTATAACCGCTGACAATGATTCTTCCCAGACTGTCGGTTTTAAGGTCGTAAACGTCATTGTTACGTCCGGCGATTGTCAAAATATTGAAACCCGATCCAGAGTTGAAAGTGGTGTCGAGGCTTCCGTCTGAATTGTAACGGGCCACAAAGATCTGGTTGTAAGGAGAGACAAAAGCTATTCCAGCGACCAGAATTTTTCCGTTGGCCAAAAGCTGTATTTTCTTTCCTTCGCTCTCTGTCGCCGAAGGCAGGTTAAGATACGAGAAGCCCACCGTGCCAAAGCCGACGTCCGGAGTGCCGTCGGAATTGAGTCGCACCAGGGCAATAGACGACGTACTGCCTTCATTGCTCAGGCCCACACCCAGGATTTTTCCGTCGGGTTGGGTGGTGATATCCATTAGGTTGTCAAAGTTGTTTATTCCGGGAGCATAAGTCCAGCTGCCGTCTCCGGCAAAGCTGGTGTCCAGGGTGCCATCAGCGTTCAGACGGAGGATTCCAAAATCTTCTCCGTCAATAACATCGGCATAACCCGCCAGCAGGATCTTGCCATCGGCCTGAACCGTGAGGGCGTTGGAATCGTTTTCGCCGGGAATTCCGCCGGTTTTCAGCTTAAATCTAACAAACCCGTTGTCGCCAAATACCAATGATGTGTCTGTGTCTGGTGTGAGTGAAGGCGGGCTTACAGAGGAACTGTCGGACGAAAGGATGCTGGCATCGATGGAGCAGCCAGTAATGACAAGACAGAGTGATAGAATCCGGAAGTAAGAAGTCATTTATTGCCTTTACACGAGAGTTCCAGGAGGCAGTTCCCAGGAACTATTCGGTAAAAGGCGATTGCTAGTTTAGAACGCTTGTCGTGTTTTGAAAGAAACTGTTGCTCGTCTCAATTTGAGAGCCCCACCCTCGGTGGTGGGGCCGACCCCGAGGAACTAATCTTCGTCGATGTTCCAGCTTAGGTTGTTTTTCTTTTTACCTTTACCCGGAATCAGACCATAGCGCTCTTTCATGGATTGCAGGTCTTCGCGGTGCGCGCGGATTTTCAGAACCACGCCGTTGGCTTCATAGGACTCGTTCAGTACACGCATTTTGCCGCGGATTTCACCGATGGCACCCTGAGTGGTGTAGGGGATCAGAACATCTTCCTCGACCATCTCGTTTTCAAAGTGTTTTACCAGCATGGAATGCAGGGTCGCCACATCATCCGCGTTTTTCGCCGACATGAAGTGAGCTTCCGGGAATTCTTTTGCCAGTTCGGCTTCTTCTTCAGGGCTCAGGCGGTCGCGCTTGTTGAAGATCAGCTTGCTTGGAATATCCTGCGCGCCGACCTCTGCCAGGACGGTGCGGGTGACTTCCAGTTGTGAGCGGAATGTCGGATCGGAGCAGTCCACGGTGTACAGAAGCAACGACGCATTCGCCGCCTCATCCAGTGTGGATTTGAAAGACGCCACCAGATCATGCGGAAGTTTTTTGATAAACCCCACAGTGTCTGAAACCAGAATCTTGGGTTTGGTTTCCGGATAAAGAATACGAACGGTGGTGTCCAGGGTTGCAAACAATTTGTCGGCGATCAGCACATCACTGCCGGTTAATGCCCGCATCAACGAGGACTTGCCGGCATTGGTGTAACCCACCAGGGCCACGGTCAGTTCCTGTTCACGGCGCGCGCGACGGGTGTCCAGCTCCTGGGAAATGGAAGCCAGTTCCTGCTTCAGTTCCTTGATGCGGTCGCGGATCTTACGACGATCCAGCTCGATGCTGGTTTCACCGGCCCCTTTACCGCCACCACCCTGACGGTCATCGCCAGCAGTGGATTCACGCATGCGTGGAGCCACATACGTCAAACGCGCAATTTCAACTTGCAGACGGGCTGCACGCGTGCGGGCGTGACGGCTGAAGATTTCAATGATCACCCCGGTGCGGTCGAGAACCTGGGCACCGGTGGCGCTTTCAAGATTGCGCAACTGGGACGGGGAAAGATCGCAGTCAATAACCACAACCTGGGCTTTTTCCTGAGGTGTTGTGTCGCCGGAAGAATCCATGTCTTCAGCGCCTTCTTCAACCTCGAAAACTTCTTCGACGTCATCACCGAAAAGATCGTCTTCTTCTTCGTCTTTTTTAAAGCGCAAAGCGGCCTTGTGTTTTTTCTTGGTGAAGTTTGGACTGATTTTGCCCGTGCCGCCGGTCCACTCGGCCAGTTCTTTCAGTTTGCCATCACCCAGGACGGTGGCGGTTTTGGTCGAGCTGCGACGCTGGGACATCTGGCCGACAACTTCATACCCCAGAGTGGTGACCAGACGGGAAAGTTCCGTCAAAGACCCTTTGAGTTCCTGATCTGAAGTGCGTTGAAGTTGGATACCGACAAGGACGGCTTTAAGAGGCGTGGTTTCGTTCATGGCGAAGGGTATAGCACAGGCTGTTGCAAAAGCCAGTGCGACTTCAAAAAACCTTATAAATCCAGGGGGATCGCTGCCTCAGGATGTAGCAAATACCTGCTGGATTCGATGCCAAGGAATGTGAGCCTCAGGACAGTTGGCTGAAATAGGGATAAAACCGAACTGAGGGCTTTTGGGTTCGAACTATTTGCGTGGGCGCAGATAGTGGCGCACCAGTTCGCCGGTGCTCACAAAGGAGCCGTCCTTGAAGACACAGCGATCCAGGGAAAACCACTCTTTGGAGGCTTCAAATTCCAACAACTCCGGCTTGCCCCCCAGCTTGCGGCACAGATTGAAGCCCGGATTGCTTTTTTGATCCAGAATGTCCGCTGTCTTAACTTCGATATCGACTGTGAAAGCCGTGCATTTACGGTTTTGGCAGTCTTTGGAGTAAAGCTCGGTACGGTCTTCATTGAAACAGTAAGTCTGCGCTTCAACGACTTTGGTTTCAGCATTGTACGGCATGCGGAAGCTGCCTTTTTGGCAGGTCAGATCCGCGGCAAACACAGGCGTTGTCAGAAACAGAATCAGACTACTTAACATAAGTTGCACCCTTGCCTCGTTTTACGATGTCCGCTTTCGGAATCCAGATATTGCCCTCTTTGCACTGATAAGAGGGATCATAGTAACCGCAGCTACGGCCCCAGGAATTTCTTAGAAGATATTCGCACTGTCCGGATTTTTCATTGAATCTGCGACCGACCAGCACACTGGCATGCATGCCCAGCTCGGAATAGTCCCGGCGGTCGGTAAGGCCAGTGGCATCATAGCTAAGGACTACCGGATTTTTGGCGCTCAATTGCTCGTCAATTTCATCACCCAAGGATTTTTCACGGAAGGTCCACGGGGAAGACACTTTCAAGTTTGTCTTGATACGCTGTTTGCACGTGCGGTTGGCCATCTGGTCGATGAAGTCCGCGCGCGAAGAAGTTTTCAGGATGTGTTCCAGGTCCTTGGTGCTCACATTCGGGAACAGACGGCGGGAGGTTTGATAGACCTTTTCACAGTTGGGGGCGGACCACGACGTGATTTCATCCCGTCCCAGTTTGTCAATCTGGGTGATCAGCTCCTGGTATTCACCGTTGATGTTGTCTTCGCTTGGAAAATCTTTTTCCAGACACAGGCCCTTTTCGATGGCTCCTTCCAGGGCGCTGGAAGGGAAGCCGCCTTCAAGACTGCCGGCTTTGACTCCGACGTATTTGGCGCCGGTGTTGAACAGGCTGTCGTTATAGTTTACGGCAATGTCCGCCGCAGAGATTTTCTTTTTCAGTTTGAAAGACAGTATATCCGCGGCCGCAAATGCATAACACCAGCCGATGGAATCCTGATTTCGCACCGGACCCATTTCTTTGCTGACGTCCATGGGTTTGCAGGATTTCTTTTCGCGGGCATAGGATTTTTCAGCCTTGGCTTTAAGACCGTTCGTGAAGGACTTCAGAATATTCGGAGGAAAACCCAGGGCTTTACCATAAGCCGTGTAGGCTTCGACAAATTCATTAATGCGACCGGTGTTGGCATATTGTTCCATATCGACCTGGATGCGGTTGAATTCAGCACGAAGGGTTTGAGTGCGCAGGGTGGGATAGAAAGTGTCAGGCACCCCCAGTCTGCGGCTGGGAATCTTGCATCGCTGCATGCGGCTGGTCAGTGAGTCGATCTCCATCGACATATCGTATTTTTGATAGCCTAGAGCGATTTGCTTGGCCTGTGTTTGGATGCTGGAAATACTGCAGTTCTCGGCAAGAGCTTCTGCCAAAGGGAAGGCCGTCAAAAATAGAATTGCGATCAATGTACTGCGCATGGTTTGTTTATCGGAATTCAGAGGGAAAACCTGTGGATTTACGCGGAAATCAGGACCAAAAGAGGGGCTAGCCCTCTTCTTTGTATTCGATCACATTGACGGTACGCTCTTTTTTAATCTGGTGCAGGCGTTTGTTGATTTCGTCAGCCAGTTCTTCCAGATGTTTGAATTCGTCTCCGGTGCGGAGCTTGAGATGGGCTTCGGCTTTGCCTTCCAGGGCCTGGTTCAGGAAGCGCTCAAAGGCATAAAGTGGACCGGCAATACGGTGGGAAATCAGACGGCCCACCGCAAACAAGATCGCACAGAACGCAACCGAGATGATCATAAAGGTGATCACAAAGGGCACCAGAAACTTGTTCAGCAAAAAGGCGTTGTTGCCCACCAGCTCCTGAATCGTCACACGCATGTAGGTATAGGAAAACACCGAGCAGATCAGCGTCAGACTTAAACCCACACCCATCAGAATAAAACAGTATTTCAGCTGGAAAGGCATGTTCACCCAGTACTGTTTGCGCACGTTGTTTTCGGGCCATAGCAATTCACCCTCGCGGATGATCGCATAGACGATCAGACCATATCCCACCCACTGCAGGGCATCGGCGATATTGAATGCCGGACTGGACAGGGACGGAGTGCCGACCACGATGAAATCCACCACATAACCCCAGATGATGCGGTCCGTGACATTGCCGATGATTCCGCCAATCAGGATGGAAAGGCCCGAGCGCAAAGTGAGGGATTTAATCGGAAGCAGATATTGAATCAAAGCATAAGTCGCCAGCAAAAACGCGCCGCCGGTTGAAAGGGACACGATACGCAGCACAGACGGCAGATCCGAGAACAGCCCCAGCATAGCCCCATGGTTATGATGAAGAACGAAGTGCACGGGACCATAGGATTTCAACTGCGTGATTCCCGTGGCCCAGATCTTGGTGATGCGGTCCAAAGACCACGTCGCCAGAAGTGGCAGAATCACAATTAGCCATTCACGTTTTTTCATGAACTTCAGTCTAACAAGTGACCGTAGGACTTGCGAAAGAAAAACACCAACATTACCATCGTCTAGAACGCGTGAAAAAGGCTCATCTGACTGCGTTGTTGGACTTGCGTTTTCTGCAGGTGATTTGGAACGGTTATCTGGATTGGTTTTTATGGGGAGAGTTGAGTGAAAGCTTTATTGATTTCTTTGGTCGTTGCGCTGATTTCTTTCAATGTTCACGCGGATGATAAGTTTAAGGATATTTCCAAAGAGTTTGAGGGGCTGGCTAAGAAGTACGGCGTGAACACCAAAGATTTGGGTATTTATGCGACCATCGGTGAAGGGGAAGAGCTGAAGACTCTTTTGGATGTGAATGGGAACAAGATGATGGTCCCGGCGTCCATTTCGAAAATTGCGACGGCTTCCGCGGTTTTGGCTTCATTTCCTCCGGGGACTAAATTCAAAACTCAGCTTTTGACCAGCGGGGATCTTAAAAGCGGGACCTTGAAGGGGACTTTGTATCTTAAAGGCGGCGGGGATCCTTCTTTTGTCTCTGAAAATATGTGGTATTTGGTGAATGCCTTTACCCGTACCAAAATCAAAAAGATTGAAGGCGATATTGTCGTGGACGACTCTCTGTTTGACAGAGTCCGTTACGACTTGAGCCGTCAGAAAGAGCGTGTGGATCGCGCTTACGATGCGCCGGTCGGGGCGATGAGTTTCAACTGGAATTCGGTGAATATCTTTGTGCGTGCCAACGGGGCCGGTAACGGTGCTGAAGTGACGATTGATCCGGAAAATGACTATATCCGCCTGGTGAACAAGGCCAAGACGGTGAGCGGTTCCGCGAACAATCTGCTGGCGGACCGCGATGAAGACAAGAAATTCCCAGGTGATGTGATTCACGTGGGTGGCAGCATTGGTCAGGGTTTGAAGGAAGTGGTGGTCTTTAAGAACATCACGCAGCCGGACCTTTGGGCAGGATACAATTTGAAAGCTTTCCTGGCGCAAAGAGGAATTCAACTCACCGGTACGATCAGGAACGGTGTCACACCAGAGAAGGCCGAACTGGTGGCTGAATCGGAAAGCAAACCGATTGAGCAGATGGTTGCCGACATGAACAAGTTTTCAAACAACTATGTTGCCGAGATGCTGACCAAGAATTTGGGGGCGGTGAAAAAAACAAAAGGGGCGACGCTGGCCGACGGCGTGCTTGTTATCAATGAGCACATGCAAAGTCTGGGTGTGCCGGCAGAGCAATACAATCTGCAGTCTCCTTCAGGTTTGTCGCGCCAGAACAAGCTGTCCTCTTTCGCGATGTGGAAGGTCCTGCAGCATTTACGCAACGATTTCCGGGTCCAGCCCGAGTTCCTGACCTCCTTGCCGATCGCCGGGGTTGATGGCACGCTTAAAAAACGCATGAAGAATTCTCCGGCAGAACGCTGGGTGCGTGCGAAAACGGGATTCCTGACAGGCGTGGTCTCATTAGCGGGTTATGCGGGTTTGGAAGACGGGCGAGTTGTGACTTTCTCTTTCGTTTACAACGGTTCCACGGATGAGACGAAGATTCGCGCGTTTTTTGATAATTTACTTATCTATCTTGTAAAATAAGCCGATTGAAAAGGTGGAAGGTGGACCTCCCATGATGAAACTTAGTGTCTCAGTTCTATACGTTTTTATGCTAGGCGCTCCTGTGGCAATGGCACAGGGAAATATTGCTGAGCAGGTGGTGCCGCAGGTTTTGGGTCGCAGCCCGGAAGAAAGCCGTCCTTGGCGTGCTCCGGTCTTTTCCGATCAAACCGCGTCACTGGGTTACCATGAGACCGCATTCTCCATTCCCAAAGGCATGGACAAGCAAGTTCAGTTCTGGATTGATATCTATACTAAATATTCCACCAACCAGGGTGTGATTCACGATTCTGAAAACGTTGAGAAGGTTTACGAGATCGTTGATCTGACGGGCCTGACAACAGAGCGTGCGAAGCAAAAGCGCGTTGATGAAGTTAAAAAGGAAATTGCGCTGAAGCTGAATTCCCCGGAAGCGGCGGAGCGCCTGCGTTTCCAGCTGGGTCAAAAGGACCGCATGCAGGAGGCGATCTTCTATTCCGGTCGTTATATCGAGGATATGGAAAAAATCTTCCGTGATGCCAAAGTTCCGGTGGAACTGACGCGTCTGGCGTTTGTTGAAAGTTCTTTCAACATCATGGCGCGCTCCAAAGTGGGGGCCAGTGGTCTGTGGCAGATCATGCCTTACACGGCTCGTCCTTATAAGATGATTTCAACTGCGGTGGACAACCGCAATCATCCGATGGAAGCAACAAAACTGGCGGCGAAACTTCTTCGTCAGAACTATTCCATGCTGAACTCCTGGCCGCTGGCGGTGACAGGTTACAATCACGGTCCAACCGGTGTGCGCAAGCTGACTGAAAAGTACGGCACCCGTGAGCTGGGGCAGTTGGTGACGGATGTGAAATCCAGCAAGACCTTTGGTTTTGCGTCCCGCAACTTCTATGCAAGCTTCCTGGCGGCATTGGAAGTGGAAAAGAACGCGGGCAAGTATTTCGGTTCTGTGGTGTGGTCCAAGCCGCTGGATTCCCAGGATCTGAAGCTGCCGGTGTCTGTGAAGTACAAAGAGATTGTGGCCTGGTTTGATGGTGATGATCGCAAGGCCCAGGTCTTCAATCCCCACCTGACCTTCAAGGCCCGCAAAGGCCACCCGATCCCGGCTAAGACGGTGATCGCGGTTCCAAAGGACAAATACAATGTCGCTTTGATCACCCTGGCCCGCCGCGACCGCATGGTGGCGATGGAAGATAAAAGAAAATAGAAATTAGAGATTGGAAATTGGAAATAAAAAAAGCCGGGATTGTCTCCCGGCTTTTTTATTTTCGAATGTGCGGATGGCTTAGATAAAATCACCTTTATTGCGATTCACAGCTGCCACCGGAGCGGGGCCGCTTAGATCCAGGTATTTGTGGAAGAGCTGATAGATCTCTTCCACAACGGCTGTATCGTGGATGGCAGTTGGATTGTCGATCGCCATCGTGTTGGTCAGGCCGATGAAGGCGTTCACCATGATGTAAGAGATCTTTTCCATGTCGCGGCCCGGGATCTGCGGAAGATTGTAACGAACAACCTCCTGGAAGAAACGGATCGTCTCGGACATGTAAGCAGCTTCGGCAACATAGTACTGAATGGTGGTCAGTTTAGAGCGAAGTTCCGAGTTGCGACGAGTGGTTTCAACAGCCAGTTCAATCATGCCCTTCACACGCTGCTCAGGTGGCAATGGGGAAATGGCACGCATTTTCTCACTGAAGATGCGTTTGTCTTCTTCAAGAATGTTTTTCACAACAGCTTGAACAACGGACTCTTTGTTACCAAAGAACTGATACAGTGAACCGATGCTGACACCGGCTTCTTTGGCAATTTTATCGGTCGTGATGGAATAGAATCCTTCACTGACCAAGAGGCGGGAGCAGGCATCCAGGATTGTTGCTACTGTCTGGCGAGAACGTTCTTGTGTGGGAGCCTTTACAATAATCTTAGTTTTCTTCGTTTTTTCTTCAGATGACATCATGTTCAACGAAAAGCCTTTCTGCGGACCTAGTTCCATGTGGACAGAATAGGATTGACTGGACGCGGGGGCAAGTCTGGTTTTTTGCAATTCTGTAATGTTTGTAAATAAATAATGAAGATTTATGCGAGGTTTTATTCACTATAGGCTTGGGCGTCTTGAAGAACTTCAGGACCCCACATCACTGTGTCGCCCGAGTTGATGTAGTTCTGAAGAAAGTTCGATAGATCCGAAGCGCCTTCGTTCATCCAATACATCACACAATCCGAATTGGTTGTATGAGCTCCATGAGCCGTGTCCTGATGAACTGTGACCATCGGAACGCCGTTGTTCACAAATCCCAGGGCGTGCCCCATTTCGTGCACCAGCGTGCTTTGCTCCACGTATTTGGGAACCACGCCGTTGGGATTTGCCCCCGAGCTTCGCACGACATCTTTAAAGATCGCAATGATCGGGGTCCCGCCAAGGCTGACGCCTATGACTCCGGTTTCAGGGCCGGATCCGGTGCTGTAGTTGCCGTCCAGGAAATAAAGATAGAAACGGGAATCTGCACGGGTGGGAAGCTGACTGTGATACTGCTTGTGCAGATTGACGATATCGATGCCAGTCCACTCTGTCTTGCCTTGAGCCGGGATCGCCGTCATTTCGGCCAGAGTTTTTGGAACGGCAATGGTCGGAGCAGCACTGCGATACTGGAAGATCGCCGTCAGATTGTCTTCCAGAATCTGCCAGTAGTTCATTCCACTGAGGGTGGTTCCCGTGAAGGGTTCAGACCCCGTTTCATAATAAACTTCCATCGAGATCTTTGCCGTGCTTTTGAAATACGTTCGGGAGTTTGAGTGCGGAAAGCTGGATTCCGTGCTGGAACTGCCGCTGCAGCCAGCGGTCAGAATAAAACAGATTGAAACAAGAGATCCCAGCAACGTCTTTACCACATATCCATGTTAGACCGGGTCAGTGATGTTGCCTAGATCTCGTTTCAAAACCGGACAAATCTACTGCAGTTCTTGCTCGCAGTAAATTTGTGCACGCTGTTCGTTGGCCGGATAACTCATGGATTGAGCCAGTTTCTGGCATTGCTTTTTGGTGATGGTGCGATTGAACTTGCGCAGGCACTCCCAACGGGCTTCATCCCCCGAGTCCGGGAACTCCATCAACTTGGTGATCGAGTGGCATTCTTTAAGGTTGGGTTGTTGGCGCAGATCATACAGGCACACCAGGCGGGCTTCTTCCGCATTGGTGGAATATTCCATGGAGGCAGCCACACCCAGGCACTGGGAAACTTTGATCTGGTTCTTTTTTTGTTTCAGACATTTCAAGCGCAGGTCATCGCGCTGATCCATGGCAAGTTTGGTGGACTTCGCCACATGGCAAAGCGGGGTGGCTTCCGCACGGAAAGCACCCAATCCAATCATCGCAGCTACAACCAACAAGAGCTTCATCATGTTCGCACTCCAATAAGCACTGGGCATTAAAGCAAGGTTCCGGCCAGATTTATATGCAAATAAGAGCCGCCTGAAATCAAATGACTGTCTCATAATTTGACAGTCGACATTCTTTGGAAGCGCAAATAGTCAGGTGCACAAAGGGAGTGTCCTTGGCTGCCCTTTAAACCGCCATTAAAGGGCACAGGCTTTGCTCTGTTAAGACTCATATATAAAGAGAGGTCGGATCATGGGCGCAAAGTCAGGTCTTATAAAACTATTGGTGGCGGGTTTTGTGATGACGTCAGGTTCTGTGGCGGCGGCTGCGGATAAGGACTCCTGCATTTTACCCGATGAGCAGCAGATGCTGTCGTGCCTGAACTCCACCTTGATTCCTTCCCTGGCCCCGTCGGCAGAGAAGACTTTCAAGGACTATTTCCAGCGTCTCAGCCAAAGTTATCAGTTGCCGACTTCGGCGGAAGATCTGGCGTCCTTCCGCACGAAGTACTTCCCGCAGGATCAGCTGCCGGCCATCGAAATGGTGGGCACCCGCCTTGATGGCTCGGGAAAAACTTTCCGCATAGTCAAAGATTCTTACTTCCTGGTGGGAAAACGCAAAGCGGAAAAGCTTCTGCGCCGAAACACTCACGAGGCTTTGCAATTCGTGGCTTATTTCCATGCCCGCAATTTCGGAAAAAAGAACGGCATGCTGTTCAACTTCAACCGCGTGGAAATCAGCGCTCTGAATGTTGAGGGCAGTGAAGGCGTTCTGGCCCTGGACGGGCAAACCCTGAGAATCAATCTGCCGGAAGACCGTGAAATTCAGGCCAAGGATCTGCTGAAGCTTTGGAATTCCGGTGACGTGCTGCTGACACAGTCCCAGGCCAGCACTCCACGGGCGATTATGAAAATCTTTGCTCACTTCGGCAGCCAGACAGACAAGATGGGCATGAAGGTGCTGGAAAACTGGAGCTTCTTTAACCCGATTTCTGATTTCCGGGTGCAGTTGGCAGCGCTTTATCACGGCCATTCAAAAACTTTGATTCAGAAGCTGCAGAAACTGCCGGATTCGCAGTTTAAATCCTGGATTCAGGAACTGATGCCGCAAGAGCAAATTCAGCAGGAGACCGGCGATCTGAAGGGCCTGGTCCTGGCATCACTGAATTCGTCCGACGTGTATGCCGGTGCTTTGGACAGCCTGTTCAGCGATAAAAAGTCCTCTGGCAGTGGGGATATCAGCATCATCAACCGCAAAACAGGCCTGTGCCTGATCAAGGTCAGCAACAGCCACGTGATCAAAGTAGACTGGGATGAATCGGAATTCGGCGAGGGTGCCAGCGAATCAGTTCAGGCTGAAATCAAAGTTGACGGTGACAAAGTCGATGTGACTGCGGCCAGCCATCAGGACATTCATGTTGTGAATGATCAGACATGGGTGGGCGGTGTCTGTGTCGACACTAATGACAATGTTCAGGTGAATCTGGACAGTCTGCTGCGCGCAGTGAAAAAGCGCATGACAGACAAGTCGCTGGTTAAAATGGCTGTGAAAAGAGTTATTTGATTTCCAGAGCCGCCTCCACCGCGGCCTCGGCATTGACCAGGCCCGAGCCATAACGATTGTCTTCGTTGGGCGGCATCGGTGTGGCGGTTTTCATCAATAAAGCCTTCACCTCTGAGGGCTTTAGTTTTTTGTTCGCAGCCTTCACTAAAGCGGCTACACCGGCCACGTGCGGAGTGGCCATCGACGTCCCGAAGGTTTCTTTGTAACTTGTAAGCTCAGACTTCAGGCTGACCAAAGTTTCAGGCGATGTTTTAACCAAGGCGCGGATCTTTTCACCCACGGCCTGCTCTACGAAAAAGCCCACTGCAAACAACACATTGTCTTTTTCAAACAAGCGCGTTTCTATCAGGCCCGGTCTGTCGTTGGCGACAATCACGCTGGTGGCGCCGGCGCGCATGGCATTGCGGATCTGGTCTTCGATCGGAGTGACGCGGTTTAAAGTGACCAGCACATGTTTGTCTTTGACGTCTTTCCCGGCAAAGTCCGCCGGATCACCCAAGCCGCAGTCCACGACAGCACGTGTTTGCTCAGTATAAGGAACCGCCGTGCCCTTAAAGTGATAGGCCTTCAGTGTTTGTGGTCCCGTGGCCTCCGCAAGGGTCACAGTGCTGGATCGACCCGAGCCCACGGGAATGGTCGACACGATCTGAACCCCCGGAGCCACCACAGACACTTCCGGGCCGTACTGTGAAAACACCGCGTGATTCAAATTTTTGTCTACAGCGCCCACCGCGATCACCGACGGGGCGGAGGCGGGGAAGAAGACTTCGTTGATGCCATAGTTCCCCGTGGCCGCCACGACGGTGATCCCGGCCTGATCCGCACGCAACAAAGCGGCTTTTTCAGCCGGGGACCCACCCGAGCTTCCCAATGAAAGATTCATCACGTCCACACCTTGATCAATCCCCCAGGAAATCCCGGCGACGATAGCGGTGTTGGAACAACCTGAATCCACACAGACTTTGGCGGCCAGCAGTTTTGCTTTCGGTGCAACACCGGAAAAGCCATTGCCATCTTCAGCAGCTGCAATGGTGCCGCCCACATGGGTGCCGTGACCTGTGCGATCATAGAAATCATAGATCCCATCTTCGCCCGTGAAGTTGCGGCCTCGTTCAAAGTTCGGAGCCAGCGAAGGATGAGACGCATTCATTCCGCTGTCCAAAACCAGAACGCGGATGCCATCACCTTTGTTGGATTTGCTCCACGCTTGCGGGGCTTTCACCGCTTCAATGCCCCAAGGGCTGCCGGGGGTAACGACATCGATATTGGCAAGAACGGCGCCCTCACTGACTCGTGGGGGAGCCGGGTGGAAGTATTCCTTTTCGACATAGGCCACACCCGGAGCGGACTTCAGGCGTTCGATGTCGGCGGGGTTTTCAGTGTCGACGATGAAAGTGTGAAGTTGTGGCAGGCTTTTTTCGATTTTGCCCGGCAGGGACTGGGACCAGGTGCCGCGGGTGTTCAGCGTGCGCTGGAAAGCGGAAGCATCCTTCATCATCACAATCGCGCGCGCTGCCAGGGCCTGGGAGCATGTGGAAAGAACTAGCAGAAAAGAAAAAAAGGTGAACTTCATGGGATCAGAAGTTCACCTTTTCGCGTCTATATGTAAAGGGGCTGTGGGGGCTTGTTGAAAGCTTTTCCCGGGTGTCAAAAGACTTTACGGGGAGTTTTCTCTTTTAAAGCTTCCTCGACCCAGAATTGCACTCCGTGGTGGTCCTGGATGTTCTTCATATAGGCTTTGGCCATCTTGTCTTTGATCTGAATTTTGTAAGACAGGAAGCGGAAGACAATCGGCGCAAAGAAGGCATCGGCGATGCAGAAGTCCCCGAACAGGTAAGGCCCTTCGCTGACTTTCAAAGCGGTGGTCCACATTTCCAGGACGCGGTTGATGTCACTGATGGTTGCCGGAGTCAAATGGCGGATTTCTTCCGAGTGTTTCAGATCCATGCTCAGTTGGGATCGCAGGGACGCAAAACCGGAATGCACTTCTGCCGCGTAGGTGCGGGCCAGCGCGCGGGCACCGATGTCTTCAGGCCACAATTTTGCTTCTGGAGAAAGTTCATTCAGGTATTCCGCAATCGCCAAAGAATCCCACAGGACAATTTTGCCTTGTTTCAGAGCCGGCACTTTTCCGGATGGAGAGAATTTTGCGATCTGTGCCGCCGTTTTTGGCTGATCCAAAGTGATGTTGATTTCACGGAATGGCAAACCGGATTGCACCGCCACCAGCCACGCACGCATGGACCAGGATGAAAAGGTTTTGTCTCCGATGATCAGGTCAAAATACGGTTTGTCGCTGTGAACGTGATAGGCCACTTGAATACCTCCGGGTATTGGGATGGCCTAGAGTCTATTATCAGGCTGCCGCCTCGGCAAGGGTCAGCTCAAATGGAGGCGGTGAGGCAGAGGTTTCTTCGGCTGTCGCCTCTTTCTGTTGCTGTTTTGCGTGTTTTTCAGCCTTGTGGTGTGTGTATTTAGCCCACAGCTTGCGCACCCAGTGATGGGTCAGCGGGTTTTCAAAGCTTCGTGCCTCTTTTTTCTCAAACACCGCGATCGCGCACTTGTAGTTCATCTTTTCGATGTGCCCCTGAATGCTCGCCCCCAGTCGTTCGCACATGGTGTCGACCTTCAGATCCACCCTTGGTGTGCCCACGACAAAGTCCGCCGGGGACTGATCCATATAGAACAAACCCAGCCCGGTCAGAATCTCGCCCCAGGGTATTTCCTGGGACTGCTTGCGCCACAGTGGTGCCAGGGTGAAGTATTCCATAGTCATGATTTTGTTGCCCTGCTTGGTGACCGACTTCACAAACTGCGGATCGAGTTCTTTGAAATAGTTGTGATTTTGATGAGCACGCAGATTCAGATCGAATGTGGTGAACAGGTTGAAGCCGACTATTTCATTCTTATACAACAGCACTCCCGCAGCATGACAGCGGAAGAAATCGTCGTGATCCAGTTCGACTCCGGCACGGGTAAGAACACGACCGAAGGTGTCCTCCCACAGGCCATATACATCGTTCAGAAGATCTTTTTGCGTTTCGCACACGTGGTGAAGCGGGATGATTTGATAGCTGATATTTGGCATACATCAAGCATGAAGTCGGTCTGGCATATTCTGACAGTCCAATTGAATTTTTTTGGACCTTCGCTAAGTTTATGTCACGGATTCCATGTCGAACAGCAATAAAAAAGGCGACTTGCGCCGCCTTTTTCAGAGTTAATTTTGATTCGCTAAACTAGGGTTTGAAGATCGGACCATTGCCATCAAGCACGCGATAGGGATTGTCAGCGTGTTCGATCATGTAAAGAACCGGTTCTAGATTCTTTCTTTGCACTTCCGGGATGATCTGCGCGCCTGGATAGAAACCGCCCGAGCCCCAGCCGCTGTTGGCCGGATCCAGTTCGAAAGTGAATGAAATGATCTTGTGTTCCCCGTAAGCCCAGTCCGTCGTGTCCCCGCTGGCGATGTACAAGCCAGAGGCTTGTTTGGGCTCATAGCCATTCCACTCCGCCATCTTCTTTGCCATCACTTCGTGAACCTGTTTGTCACGAGTGTTGGAGATCCCTTCGTACTGGTGACCCCAAGGATAAAGGATCAGCTGCGAGAACGTGTGGAAGGAAAGCAGGCTTGTGATGTTCTCGTGGGACTCAACATAGTTTTTAATTGCCTGAGTTTCGGGTTCGCTGAAGGCCGATGGTCCACGGAAGGTGTCGCTGCTCGGGTTGGTGCTGGCTCCACCGCCGCCCCAGCCGTAACCGTAGTTGCGGTTCAGATCCACACCGTAAGTTCCGTTGCTGTTTTGTCTGCGGTTTTTTCTCCAGGATTTATAGCTGCCCGTGGAAATGTCAAATTCAGCTCCGTCCGGATTGACCATCGGGATGAAGTGCAGATCGCGGGCATTCACCAAACGCTGAATGCGTGGATTGCCGTTGGCGTATTCGGTCAGCAGGTATTCCACATAGTACAGTGGCAGCTCGATGGACAGATGTTCACGCGCGTGGTGACCACCCATAAAGATCGCCGCTGGCAAAGTGTCCGCATTGGCAAGATCGCCGGAAATGCGGATGGCCCAGATATCACGGCCCTCCAGGGACTTTCCGATGGAATTCATTTGGGAAATGTCGGTGTGCCGGGACGTCAGAGTTCTAAGTTTCTCGGTCATTTCCGCATAGTTGTGGAAGGCGGCGTCTTTCGCCGGGAAGTCCATGGCGTCGGTCATCGGGAAGCTGACTTCAAGAAGTCCCAGGTCTTCGACGGCGTTTTTTTCTTCCAGACTGCCGACGGCGATCACATAGTCTTCACGAGTCGCTTCAATGGAAGCACCGGTATTGGCAACCAGGCTTCGCTGGAATTTGTCTTCCGCGCGAACCTTCATCCAATATTGAGTGGTATCTACAGATTGTGCGTTTTGCAGCGGCAAAAAGCTGATAGCGGAAATGGCAACGGCCGCCATCCACATGGTGGTCTTCTTCATAACCCCTCCTTGGGTTTCTGAGACAGAACTCAGATACCATATTGTGAGAGGTTTATGTGTTAGGGTACAAGGCTTTGGTAGGGGAGCTGAGACTAAAGTCTAGGTTCAGGACCGCAGAAGCGGTCCACGAGGATCTGTCGCCACTATCGCAGAAAAATACATGCACTGATGTTGTCGTGAGCAGTGTCTGTTACCAGCGGATGGGTTCGGCTTCGATTTCGACGCCGAATTGGGTGTGAACGTCAGAAGACACCTGGCGAGCCAGCTTCCACACGTCATCTGCGGTCGCACCGCCGTGGTTTACAAGAACCAGCGCCTGCTTTTCATACATGCCCACAGGGCCCAGCTTTTTGCCCTTCCAGCCCGCGCGATCAATCAGCCAACCGGCCGCAAGTTTGTAGCGGTCTTCGTACGGGAAGCTGACCAGGTCGTTGTGTTTGGAAAGCAAGCCATCGCGCAGTTCTTTGCTGACGATGGGGTTTTTGAAGAAGCTTCCGGCATTGCCGATCACTTTTGGATCCGGCAGTTTGCTTTGGCGGATGTTGATCACGGCCTGGGCCACGTGACGGGGATCCTGAGGCCAGTTGTTGCGCTCAACTTCTTTGCGGATGTCGCCGTATTCCAAGTGCAGCACATTTTTCTTTGGCAGACGGAAGGTCACATCCCAGATCAGATAGCGGCCCGCACCTTCTTGTTTGAAGTAGCTGTCGCGGTACGAAAACTGACATTCTTTATTACTGAAGACTCTGGGTTCACCAGTCTGCAAATCCAGGGCGTGGACTTCCCACAGGGTGTCTTTAACCTCTACGCCGTAGGCGCCGATATTTTGGATCGGGGCCGCACCCACTGTGCCAGGAATCAAAGACAGATTCTCAAGGCCCCAATAGCCTTCTTCCAGGGTCCACTGAACGAAGTCGTTCCAGACTTCTCCGGCCTGGGCTTTGACGAACCAGTAATCCGGATCTTCGTGAATCAGCTTGCGTCCGAGGTTAGATACTTTCAGAACCAGTCCCTCGATCTGTGAAGGCAATACCAGATTGCTGCCGCCACCCAGGATTTTCCAAGGCAGGTTCTTCAGTTCAGGATTCATCAGCAGGGTGGACAGATCCGCAGGCGTGTACAGCTCGACAAAACGCTCTGCTAATGAGCGCAACTGAAGGGTGTTGGAAGAGCTGAGGTCGTGAGAGTTTTGGATCTGCATGTTGCAGAGATCTTATTAGAAGGAGCCGGCTTTGGCCATCATTCTTTCAAGGATTTGATCCTTGTTGATAAAGCAAATACCCAGTCCCAGTCCTTTGCTCCAGATCACTTCGGCCGCCACGTTGTGCGTACGATCGACAGTGTCTAACTTGACTGTAAGGTTCAGCAGGTCGCCTTTTTGTGGGACATAGTCCCCTTGGGAAACTTCCAGGAAAGCGCCGGTCTGGGAGATGTTTCTGAGCTTCGCCACCAGGATGCCGATGTGGCCGTACACTTCGATCGAAGCCATCTCTTTGGTTCTGAATCGTTTTGCGGTTGTTGAGCTCATAAGGCACTCCGGGATTAGCGTCTTACCTCTATTCTCGGAAAAAATATCGCGTTGGTAGAGTCCAAATTGAATCAGTCTCAACATGAGACTTGATTCTGGACCCTACTTGCGCAAGTAAGTCAGAAACGAAAAAGGAATAGGCGTTTCGATGTCACGTCGCTCAGTCTGAGTGAACACCTTTTCGTCAATTTCAGGGTAATAAGTGTCCCCCGGAAACTCGCGGTGGATCAGCGTCAGATAGATTTTGTCCGTGATCGGCATTGCCTGTTTGTAGATTTCGCCGCCGCCAATAATGAAAACCTCGTCGCCCCATTTTGCAGTCAAAGGTTCGGCGTGTTTCACCGCTTCTTCGATGGAAGCAACGAAAACCACGGGGCTGGATTCGGTGGAGTTGAAGCTTTGTTTGGACGGGTCGCGTGTCACCACTATGTGGTAGCGGTTGGGAAGGGCGCGGCCGTTGAAAGAATCAAACGTCTTGCGCCCCATGATCATGATATGACCCTTGGTGGTTTCGCGGAAGAACTTCATGTCCTCGGGCAGACTCCAGGGAAGGCCCCCTTGCGCGCCAATCACACGGTTCTGCGAACAGGCCACCACATGAGTCAAAATCATACTGCCACCTCAGCCTTGATGGCCGGGTGCGGATCGTAACCGATGATTTCGATGTCTTCGTAAGTGAAGTCGAAAAGATCCTTCTTTGCCGGGTTCAGTTTCAACTGAGGCAGTGGACGGAATTCACGGGTCAGTTGCAGGTTCGCCTGTTCAAGGTGATTCAGGTAAAGATGCGCATCACCCAGGGTGTGAACAAAGTCACCCACTTCAAGATCACAAACTTGCGCGATCATATGGGTCAGCAAAGCGTAGCTGGCGATATTGAACGGCACGCCCAGGAAGATATCAGCACTGCGCTGATACAGCTGGCAGGAAAGCTTTCCGTTCGCCACATAGAACTGGAAGAAGGCGTGACATGGCGGCAAAGCCATCTTGTCAACGTCGCCCGGATTGAACGCCACCACCAGCATGCGGCGGGAGTTCGGATTCTTTTTGATTTGCTCTACGACGTTGGTGATCTGATCGATGGTGCGGCCGTCGGCCGTTTCCCAGGAGCGCCATTGTTTTCCGTACACCGGGCCCAGGTTGCCGTTTTCATCAGCCCATTCATCCCAGATCGTCACTTTGTTGTCGTGAAGATACTTGATGTTGGTTTCACCCTTCAGGAACCACAGCAGTTCATGAAAGATCGAGCGCGTGTGCAGTTTTTTGGTGGTCAGCAGAGGGAAGCCCTCTTGCAGATTGTAGCGCATCTGATAACCGAACATGGAAATAGTGCCGGTGCCTGTGCGGTCCTCTTTTTTCACGCCATGTTCTAGAACTGTTTTGATGAGATCGTGATACTGCTTCATTCTGCCTCCTTGCGGGTACCGTACTGTGGGAAAGTTATGGTCCCTGTGTCGCTGAACATTCTATTTTAGCTTCTTGCCTTGTCCACGTGAAAAATAGTCCCAGAGGAATTTGCCGCACGGGCCAAGCTCCTTCGCGGAGTGTCGACCGATGCTGGCGTGAAGCGGGATCGCTTTTTGCCCCAGTGTCACGAGGGATTTTTGCTTGATTTCCTCTTTAACTGCGAAATCTGGCATGCGTCCGTAACCCAAGCCGCCCTCTAAGAAGGCCTTCTTCGTTTGCAGATCCTGAACGCTGATGGTGTTGGCGGGATTCACGACACCTCCCGAGCGATTGGAGCTTTTCACTGTGCTGGAAAGAACAATCTGAGGATATTTCTTCAGATCCTCGGTGGTGGTTTTTTTCAGCTTCGCCAGCGGATGCTTGGCCGAACACACCATCACCATGTTCACAGTGAAAAGCTCCTCAGTGATGAGAAGCCCTTTGTCGTTGAAAATTGTGCCTAAGGAAATGTCGGCATGATCCTCCAGCAGATGTTCATCGGCACTCAGAACATCGTGGATAATTTTGATCTCCGTCTGGGGGAAACGGGAGGAGAATTCCTTCAGCGCACTGACCAAGTTCGGGAGGGGCCACAGAGCGCTGACGGCCAGACGGATGATCGGTTCATGTCCTCTTTTCAATAATTCTGCAGTTTCCCCCAGCTCAGTGAACTGAAGGATCAGGTCGTCGGCTTTCTTTAAGAAAGCGCGGCCCTGCGGGGTCAATGTCGGGCGGTACTGGTCACGGCTGAAAATTTTAAAGCCCAGCTCACCTTCAAGAGTGCGCATGGCATAGCTGACCGCACTTTGCGCGCGATGCAGTTCCTGGGAAGCGGCCCGGAAGCTTCCCGATTTAACTATGGTTTGAAGTACTTGCAGTTGATCCAGTGTCATACCTCAAAAAGTATATCAAAAAATTAGATCATGTTAATCAAAAAATTATAATTTTTTTAGATCGTCTAGTTGTGTAATATTATTTACGAAGAAATGGAGTTCCTGCCCAAGCTAAAGCAGACAACAATCAACCAAGTCTCCGTTTCAAGTGGGAGGTCATTATGATGTATCAACGCAAATCCGAGGACAGAGGCTATGCAGAGTTCGGTGGCTGGCTGAAATCCATGCACACGTTTTCTTTCGCCGACTACTACGATCCAAAGTTCATGGGTTACCGGGACTTGCGTGTGATCAATCAGGACTGGATTGCCAAATCCTCCGGATTCCCTGCGCACCCGCACCGTGACATGGAGATCATCACTTATGTGCTGAAAGGCGCCGTGGAGCACAGAGACAGTCTGGGCAACGTCGGTCAGATTAAAGCCGGAGAAATTCAAACGATGCACGCCGGAACCGGTATGCGCCACAGCGAATACAATCCGTCCGAGACGGAGGATCTTCAGCTGTTCCAGATCTGGATCATGCCTGACGTGGTTGGAGCGACTCCGGGTTACACCCAGCAGTCCTTCACCCGTGAACAGAAACTGAATCAGTTCAAACTGATCGTTTCCAAAGACGGCCGCGAGGGCAGTCAGAAGATCAACCAGGATGCGGATCTGTATGCGTCGGTCTTTACCGAAGGGTATGAGCAGGAATTCGCTTTGCGTTCCAAACGGGGAGCCTGGCTGCAATTGGCCGAAGGTGAACTGGACGTGAACGGTCAAATTCTGAAATCAGGGGATGCCCTGGTCGTCGAGGAAGAGAACCTGAAGATCAAAGCCTTGAAGGAAACCGAATTCCTACTATTTGACTTGCGCTAGGTCTAAAACGAAAAAAGGCGGAGTGATTGCTCCGCCTTTTTTTATTCTTTATTGGATTTTCTTTAGAAGTAGATTCTCCAGCCAAGTTGCAGAGAGGTTTGTTCTTCCTCGACTGTTAGTTTTGGATTCGCATCGTTGTCGATTTCGCCCTTTAGCTGGCTTAGCTCAGCATTCAGCGCGAAGAGTTCGCCGAAGGGGAACCAGTTAAAACCAAAGCCAAAAGCCAAGCCATTTCCAGACAGCTCCAGTTTTGAGGATGTTGAACTGTTACGTTCGTAGCCGGCAAGGCAGTAGTATCCGGCAAAGTATGGAATGAAGTTGTGCCCTGGAGCGTTCTCGATGAAGTTGATCTTAATGAGTGGGCCTCCGATAGCCGTACTTACGTTTAAGTCATCATTTTCTGCATATTCAGTGCTCAAAAAAGCACCCAGTTCGAACTTTGAGAAGTTTCTTGTGAACTCTATTTGTAGCTTCGTCATTTTGATTTTGGAGCTGCTCGTGGAACCGCCTTGGGATTCGTCTCTTTCGATGGAGTCGTTCCTATATAGCCAACTTAAAGATACGTCTCTTGGTCGTAGCACTTCAAATTCCGGGAAAGTCAGTGGCGGAGTTGTTAGTGCCTTTTCTCCAGAGATTTGAGGTGATTTTGAGCTCTCTAAAGGCCGCGGGGGTGTCGGAGACTCTGTTTTTGGCGCGGAAAGAGTTTGAAGTTGCTTCTGCATTTCTTCGATCTGCTTTTGCATAGCTTCGACTTTTGGGTCGACAGCTGGAGCAGGAGCTTGTGCCGGAGTTGGAGCAACTGGAACTGGTGCGGCAATAGGTTCGGCTTGTACTGCCGGAACCGTTGTCTGCGGGGCCACTTCTTTTACTTCCGAAATTGCAACAGGTTCACTTGTGACCTCAGGAGAAGTTGGCTCTTGCGCAAAGACGGACGAGGAGAAGATGAAGATACTGGTAAATATAAAGTGGCGTGCTGGCATTATTCCTCCGGCCACATAGTTCGGATGAATAATAAACATACTTTAGATTGTTAAGTTAATTTGAATTGGTTTAGTCCCAACGTCGAGGTCCAATACAAGAAAAAAGGCGGAGTGAATGCTCCGCCTTTTTCTATTTCAATCACTGTTGGGACTAGTGATGGTGGTGATGTTCTTCTTTTTTGGTCTCCACGCGGGGGATGACTTTGAAGTCGAAGGATTCAGTCTTGCCGTTCACCTTCAGGGACACTTTCAGTGTCTCGTCGGCTTTGACTTCGCGGGTGGGGTCAAACAGCATGATGTGGTTGCCGCCGGGTTTTAGTTCCGCGGATTTCTTCGCCGGGATGGTCAGCTTTTCCACCTTCTGCATGGCCATGCGACCGTCTTTTTCCACGGTTTCGTGCATTTCAACTGCCTTGAATGGCTCGATCTTTTCAACTGTGACAGTCACTTCCTTGTCGGTCGTGTTCGTGATTACGCCATAACCGGCTGTCGCATTGGTGCCTTTGATTGGCGCAAAGATGCGGGCATCAGAAATAGTAACTACGGATTTTGCGGCAAATGTCACAGGGCTCAAGGCCACTGTCAGGACTGCAAGTACGATGGCTTTCATAGGTTCTCCTTAATTTTAGTTATAATTTCATCGGCAGAGCGCGGGCTTTGGATGCTTTCGACAACAATGCCTTTTTTATTCAAAACAAATACACGGTCGGTGTGCGAGATCGAATAACCCAGATAGGACTTCGGATCTTTTTCCACGATGTAGCTGGCGCCAAACGGTTTGATCGCGGCATCGATTTCAGCGGTGGTGCCGGTCAGACCGATGAACTCCGGATTGAATTGGTGAGCGTAGACTGACACCGACTCTGCCGTGTCGTTTTCTGCATCCACACTGATAAAGATCAGTTGCACATTTTCACGCTCTTTTTCAGTGAGTTGTTTGAAGGCTTGGGCGGAATAGCTGAGCGCCATCGGGCACACGTCCGGGCATTTCGCGTAGCCAACATAAAGAAGATTCAGTTTTTTTGCGTTTTCAGAAAACTGCCAAGTCTTGCCGTTGTGGTTTAGTTTAAAGTCACCACCCAACGTCGGCGGACGCTGAGTGTACCAAAGTAAAAAAGCCAAAAGGCCCAAGGCCGTCAGGGCCGCGACAAGCGAGCGAATCAACTGCGTTTTTATTGATGTCTTCATCCCCCCAGTTATAGAGTTTTCGGTCCGATTCGCCAAGGTGTAGAATGTCAGCCGCAACATCAAGTTGCGGGGAGTTTTCTTTTGACTTTCAATTGCCGTCTTCGTAAGTTGGCCGGGTAGTTAGGGAGTAGTCGCAATCTTTCCCAAGATTTGATTTAAACCGACATACTGAGTGATGAACTCCGGTTTAAATGCCTAAGGACCCCAAAAGTCCTTCTGTTGACGAGACTGACACGAGTGTTTTTAACAAAGCACCGTGTGGTCTCGTTTTCTTTTTGAAGCAAGCCCCCACGGTCATAACCGTATCGAGGGCACATGGAAGCAATCATCAATTCATTCTTACTGGTCGCCGCCACAGAAATGGGCGATAAAACTCAGTTGTTGGCGCTGGTTTTGGCATCAAAGTTCAAAAAGCCATGGCATGTAATGGCTGGGATTTTCACCGCGACAGTTTTAAACCACGCCCTGGCGGCTTGGGCCGGGGAGTGGATCGCGGCCACCGTTCCAGGTCAGTGGTTGAACTGGGCCCTGGCTTTGACGTTCTTTGGTTTTGCCCTGTGGATTCTGATTCCGGACAAAGATGACTCCAATGCTGACAATATGAAATGGGGAGCCTTCTGGACAACGACCATTTTATTCTTCTTCGCTGAAATCGGCGACAAAACCCAGCTCAGCACGGTGGCCTTGGCAGCGAAGTATCAAAACATTCTGCTGGTCACCTTGGGTACCACGGCCGGGATGATGTTTGCTGATGGTTTGGCGGTGGTGTTTGGTGAAAAACTCACACAGAAGATTTCGATGAAGTGGATCAACTACGGGTCCTCGCTTTTGTACGTACTTTTCGGTGTCGGCATTCTGATGCGCTAAAAGCTTTGAAAAGGCCTGTGTGAAGTTTTGACAGGCAGCTTTTTCATGGTGGCTAAGTGTATGAAATTAGAAGGCTCTTTGGGATTTTCGAAGGGCCGTTTATTGCCTCTTTCAAGGGGGAAAAAGCCCCCCTATACTGCGCCCTATGAAAAAGCACCTCTTTGCCATTAGCGCCGTTATTCTGTTTTTTGGGACCGTGACTTTCGCCGCGACGGAAGTGTCCAAATCGACCAAAGAAGTTCTGGGTTTTTCCAATCTTCTGAACACGGATGCAACGTCTTGTGACTACTCCGTGGAAAGGCAAAAAGACGGCAAGGGTGCCGTGGTTGTTTCCTTGCGTTCGGATAAAGAAACCGGCATTCAGGACTCCATCCGAATCGCAGCGACTCAGTTGCCGTTGAAAGAAGGCGTTCTGGTGGCGCGTCCGGGTCTTAGTATCACTTACCGTGATGGTGTTCTGACGAAAAAGGAAAAGCTGGCGGCGATGGGGCCGGAAGGTCAGGACTACCAGGTGCTGATGCTGAAGGTGTCCCCGGATCTGAAGGACATTTCTTTGGGGTATGCACTGGATTCAGTGAAGACCATTTTTAAGGAAAAGGTTCTGGCTGAAATGAACTGCAAGTTCTGATTTGCGCAGAGGGGGGATGATGGGGTCTGTTCTTTTATCATTGTTAATGGGACTGAATGGGTGGGCGTTGACTCATGCAGAACCTGCCATCAGTCCGGATTTTGATTCCGTCGTATTCTATAGTGTCACCCAATATGATGAAAAAGCCCGTGAAGAACTCAGTGGATTTTGTAACGGCAACCTGGTCAGTCCTCGTGTGATGATCACGGCCGCTCATTGCGTTTTTCAAGCCGAAGCTTTGCAAAAGCGGGAGTTTGACGTTCAGATCGGAGAGTATCTCTATGTCACACGTCCGGATGGCGAGCGTCGTCGTGTCGGTTACGGCTCTAAAATCAGGGAACGTATTCACGGGAAGATATACCTTCCCCATCAGCTCACCAGTCGCTTGAAGACTGAAAAGGTTCGCTTGAAAATTGGGCCCGCCGAAGACATTGCCGTTGTTGTTTTTGAGCAGGACCTGCGGGTGATTCCCGGGACTGTTTTTGCTGGTTTGTTTTCTCAGCAGCAAGTGGGTTCCGTATTGAGTAAGTTGAATGATTACGTGCCTACGGTGGTTACCATCAACCCGTTTGAGGAGATTTCCACTAATGACACCCGAAGAATGGCCCCTCTGAATAACATCAGCAAAACCTGGAGTGGGTATCTGGAGTCCAAATCACGGGCACGAGTTCAGCCGGGGGATTCCGGGGCTCCGTTGTTTGTGAGAACCGGGAATCAGTGGAAGCAAATTGGTGTGGTCAAGGGGCGAGCTCAAAACCTGTTTTCAAACTGGGATGTCTTCGGAATTCTTGACCAGAGAATTTGTGAAATCAGCCGCCAAATTCCCGACCCTCTGATTCAAAAGGACCTCTGTCCCTGAGGGAGAAATGTTGCTGAAACGAAAAAAGGAGCCTTGCGGGCTCCTTTTTCATTTGTGCAGTCGTCTTGCTTACTGGAAGTTTTGAACTTGTGCGATGTAAGGCAGGTTTCTGTAGTAACCCTGGTAATCCAAACCATAACCCACCACAAAGTCGTTGGCGATTTTGAAACCAACGTGGTCGATATCGCATTTTACTTTCAACGCATCCGGCTTTTCTAACAACGCCACCGTCGTCAAAGACTTTGGTTTGCGGGACTGGATCGCGTTTTTCAGATAGTTCATGGTCAGACCTGTATCGACGATGTCCTCCACCAGAATCACGTGGCAGTTTTCAACCGGACCCGCCAGATCCAAAGTCACTTTCACTTCGCCAGAAGAAGAAGTGCCACCGTGGTAAGAAGCCACGCCGAAGAATTCACAAGTGATGTCTGCTTCGATGTTACGAACCAGATCAGAATAGAACATGAAAGAACCCTTCAAAACGCAGATCGCTACGACCTTTTCGTTTTTGTATTTCTTGGAAAGGGTCGCTCCAAGCTCTTTCACTTTTTGCTGAATCTGCTCTTCAGTGATGTAAGGTTTCAATGAAAGATTAGTCATGGTCATCCTTTCTCCAACTCACACGAAGGAGTTGTTCATGATTTCGCCAAAGCCACCGCCGCCTGGAACGATATACTGTTTGTCGTTCAAGCCGCGTTCCTGGTCCCAATACTGTCCCGGAGTTGCATCTAAAACTGCCTGAGGGGACAGTCCCCGGTCAAGTCTTAAGGCATAGATTACGACCTCGGGGTGCGCGGCAAGTACATTCTTCAAATACTCAGGCGTCACAATCAAATTAAGGGCTATAAATTTGCGGGCTGGACCTTCAATATGGGTCTTATAGTGGTCAATGGCTGTCACCATGGTATTGCCCGTGGCCCCCATGGGGTCCGGGAAGATCACATGAGCGTCTTTTACGTCGCCGCCGATTTTCATGCCGCCGAACTCAGCTCCAGTGACCGCATCTTTGCTGTTTGTCACCCGGGCGGCAAAGATATGGTCCTGACGCACGTTTTGTCCCGGCAGGGAAAAATGCAGGAAGTTGTAACAGATGTGGCTGGGATAAGTTCCGGCGCGGGCCAGATTCACACTGACAGCCTTCTGCCCCGGGTTGATGCGGGAACCCGACAGCTTTTTATCCGGGTGCATCGCGGTCATGCGGGTTTCCTGCTCAAATTTTTCCATCGCAAATTCGTTGTTGATCGTGATGGAGATCATGTGGGTGTAAAGCACTTCCACGATGCGATTGATTTCGGGCTGATAGGTGTCGGGGTGGCAGAGTTTGGCTAAAAGACCGTTAAGGAAAGGGCTGTCAATGATGTGTACTTGAGGGCCATAGTGGTGCCTCAGCTCCTGTTGAAATGCCATGCTACTGCCTTTGGTGAATCAGTTGCCTTTTTCGAACTCAACAAAGATCACAAAGTCACTCTCGCCGGAACGGAATTGGGGGGAGCGCAGGATCTTGTAGATATCAAAACTCATCAGCTGGTCTTCTTCCGGGCCCATGTTGGACATCGGAGGCATCACGCCAGACATGAAGAAACCAGTCTCGCCGCCGATTTCAAAGATCGCCGGGAAGGACTTGCGCTGCAGTTCAAATCCGCCGCCGGGAGCCGGCTCACGCCAGTTTCTTTGAATCTCCAGATTGCCGCGCAGGTTGTTGTTATCAAAGTCGTTCAGTTCAAAGAACGTGGTCAGGCCGATTTCAATGGCTGGATTTCTGCGGTCTTTCAGTGTGTAAGACCACTGCAAAGTTCTGGAGGCGGTCAGAGGGCGGTCTTCCTTGTGCAGGATTTTGATGTCAGGGCGGTTCATCACGTTTTTCTCAAAGTCCGGCAGAATGCCTGCGGAATACTCGTTGAAATTCATGAACTGCCCGGTGGAGCGGCTGGCGCCAAAGATGGCATTCAGGCGGCCACGAGAAACTTCGGTGTAATAGACAATCAGGTGGGCTCCGGCCTTGGCGACTGCGCGGCCCGTGCGATCTGTCTGTTCCGGAGCGGCAGGTGCAGCCACCGCGGTGACAGCGGCAGGGGTTGGTTCCACTTTATAAGCATCGATGGTGCCGTCAGCAGCTTCAGAAGATTGTGTCGCTTCCTGAGTTTCCTGTTGGGCAAAGTTTGCGGTGTCCTCTGGCGGTGGCACATCCACCGGGCCGCCAGCGGAATTAATTTGAACTGTGGATTTCAGATAGCTCACCCGGCGCTCCAGGTTTTGCTGGCCTTTTTTATAAAGAGTGATGCCAACACCGCCGGCAACAACGACCACCAAAGACAATTGAATCAGGGGATTGCCAAAAAAGCGCTTCCACGCCGGTGGAGTTGCGGGCTTAAAGCTTTCCATATCAACGCCACACTGCGCGCAGTACTTGTCTTTAGGTTGTTGAAAACCACAGCGGGGGCAGTTGATAAGCATCGAAATCCTTTTCAATACGAAGAAGCCTTAAAAACAGGTTAAGGCAAAGCGACTTGACGCTCAATAGAATAATTCATACCTTGAATCATCTAATAGCCCGAAAACTATAGCGAAAGCGCGCGCCCATGAAGAAGTACAAGCCCAAATCCGGTGAACGAATTGAACGTCAGGAAGAAGTCATCCCGCCGAAGGTCGAGCTTCCCTTTGAATTCTCTCCTGAACATTATCCTGTTCTGCTTCAGGAAGTGCTGGCGGCGTTTTATCCTCTGCGAGACAAAAAAGAACTGAGCTACTTCGACGGGACTTTTGGCCGGGGCGGTCACTACATGGCGCTAAAGTATGCTTACCCCCAGATGAAAGCCACGGTCATGGACCAAGATCTGGCAGCGATTGCCTTTGCGCAAAGCCGCTTCCAGACTGAAGTCGAGAAGGGCCAGTTAAACGTAATCCATGGTAATTTCACGCAGTTTTCAGAACACAATCTAAATAACTTTGATATGATGCTCTTAGATCTAGGTGTGAGTTCTCCGCAATTGGACCAGGGAGAACGAGGCTTTAGTTTTTATAACGACGGCCCCCTGGATATGAGAATGAACCAGCAGCAGGGACTGACGGCTGAGGTGCTTATTAATACGGCTTCTGAGGATGAGCTCATTCGAATCTTCAAGGAATACGGCGAGGTCTATCGCCCTTCCCGAGTCGTGCGTGCGATCGTCAATGACCGCAAAACAAAAGCATTCCAGACAACAGGCGCCCTGGCAGGGCTGATTGAACGCGTGGACGGATGGCAGGTTAAAGGCCATCACCCGGCCACGAAGTATTTCATGGCTTTGCGACTGGCGGTGAATTCCGAACTGGAAGTGGTGGCAGAGGCGATTCCGAAAATGATTCGCGCGCTGAATCCCGGCGGGCGACTGGCGGTGATCTCTTTCCACTCTCTGGAAGACCGTATTGTAAAAAATATTTTCCGTGAGTCCGAGGATTTGGGCCGCACGGTGACTAAGAAAGTAATTGTTCCCACTCAGGAAGAGTGTGACAGAAATTCTCGCTCACGCTCTGCGAAGCTGAGAATATTCGAGAGGAGTGCTCAGGATGAGCTCACAAAACTTTAAGCAGCTAAAACCTTTCTTCAGTATTCTTATTGTCATCTTTACTTTGTTTTCAATCGTGTTCCTGCAGATGGAAGAACGCCGTATGGGTTACAGCGTTCTGAAGCTGACCCGCGAACACAAAAAAGTCTGGGAAGAAAAACGCACCAAGGAAATCTCTTTGGCAAAAATCACGCGTCCTCAGCTTTTGGATTCCGTGGCTCAGCAAAAATTCACTCTTAAAAAGGTTCAGGCCAATCAGATCATTCATCTGACCGGTCCACTGGCTTCTGAGATGAACACTGTGGCTGAAAAAGGCATCGCAAAAAAGGATCTGTAAGTTGAAATCACGTATTGTTGTCATCTTCGTCGGAATTCTGGTGTTGTGGTCCGCTTTGGCGATGCGCGCAGCCTATCTTCAATTTCTTCCCAATGACCGTTTGAATGCTTTGCAGAACCGTCAGTTCCAAACCAAGGTTTCTTTGCCGGCACGCCGTGGGGCGATTGTTGACAGCAATGGCCGTGACCTTGCCATGTCGGCGGCGGCTTATTCACTGTATGCCGATCCGAAACTTTTGGAAAACCGCAAACAGGTCGCCAAAAAGCTCGCGAAAGTTTTGAATCAGTCTCCGGAATCTGTGTATGCCAAAATCAAGGATGGCAACCGCCGCTTTGTGTGGATTCAGCGCATGCTGGAGCAGGACAAGGCCGACGAAATCAAATCCTGGGACATCCGTGGTCTTTCTTTTGTTGAGGAATGGCGCCGTGTTTATCCGAATGAAACTTTGCTGGCACAAACTCTGGGTTTCCTGGGCAGTGAAGGGCAGGGGCTTGAAGGACTGGAGCTTGGCTACAATCAGGCTTTGATGGGGAACAAGAAAAAAGTCCTGGTGAAGCGGGATGCCCGTGGGCGTCCATTGATCAACGACGGTTTGATGTTCATCGAAAATCCGGAAGGAACTGAGCTGAAACTGACCGTGGATTCCGATTTGCAGTACCGTCTGGAAAGTGAACTTGCCAATGCGGTTTCCCAGTTTGAAGCTGATCATGCGGTGGGTGTGATTCTGGATGCAAAGACTTCCAAAATTCTGGCACTGGCATCTGCTCCGACGTTTGATGTGAACAAGGCTGCAAAATCCCCTTCAGAATATCGTCGCAACAAGATTGTGACCGACGCGTTTGAGCCCGGGTCCACGATGAAAGCTTTTGTGATCGCCGCAGCTTTGCGTGATGGACTGATTCAGCCCAACACCAAGTTCTATTGTGAAAAAGGAAGCTTCCGGGTGGGTGATCGCATCATCAAAGAAGCGGAAACCAGAGAGAAGTTCGAAGACCTGACTGTTTCCGAAATTCTTGCGGTGTCCTCGAATGTGGGTACAACCAAGATCGCTTTCAAAATGGGTCAGGAGCGTTTGCGCCAGGGCCTGCTTGATTTCGGTTTTGGTCAGCGCTTGGGTGTGGATCTGCCGGGTGAAGCCCGCGGGATGGTGCAGTCTCTGCCTTGGAGACAGCACTTGCTTTCCAATATCTCTTTCGGTCACGGGATTTCAACAACACCTTTGCAGATTGCCAACGCTTTTGCGGCGATTGCCAACGGGGGTGTCCTGAATACGCCGTACATCGTGCAAAGCATGCGCGATGCGGAAACCGGCGAGCTGGTTGAAGTCCAGCCAAAACCCATCCGTCGTATTCTTTCCGCAGAGCAGGCGGCGCAAATGCGTGCCATGTTGGTGGGCGTAACCACAAAGGGTGGCACTGGTGGCAATGCGCGTGTGGATGGTTTCATGGTTGCGGGCAAAACTGGAACGGCCCAGAAAGTAAATCCGAACGGGCGCGGCTACCTGCGTGGCGCCTATATCTCCAGCTTTGGCGGATTCATCCCAGCCAACGATCCGAAGTTTGTGATCTATGTGGCGGTCGATTCCCCGCGCAAATCGTATTACGCGGCCACAGTGGCAGCTCCGGTGTTTTCTCGAATTGCCTCTTATGCTGTTCGCAAAGAAGGCATTGCCCCTTTGCAGTTGGCTGAAGAATCCACGGTGAATCCGAAAGTTCGCCGAGTGGCTTCCGAACCTAAAATTGTTAAGAAAGCCGAAGCTCCAAGAGCGATCCTGACAGCGACCGAACTGGACAAAGTCACAAACGTAGAGACTGGCGACACAGTTCCAAACCTGATGAACCTGACCACCCGCGAAGTTCTTCGCAAAGTCAGCGGCCAGGATTTGAAAGTGAAGTTTGTGGGCCAAGGCACCGTCAGTGAAGTCTTCCCCACCGCCGGCTCCCAAGTCCCCGAAAGCAAAGAAATCACCGTCATCATGAAATAACCAAAAGGTACCTGCTTACTTTTGCAGAAGCATTGCGCCAGATGCGCCGCTTCGGAAAAAGTAAGCAGGTACCTTTTTTTTTACCAGAGGTTTTCTTCTTTTAGCAGGTCGATGGTTAGTTGTTTGGCGAAGCGGCTGCCGTATTCGGCGTTTTCTACGTCGACAGTGTCGATGTAGTTGGTTGCAAAGACATACTGGCGGTCGGCGGTTGTCAAAGTTCCCACGAACCAGCCGATGCGGCGTTTTAAGGTTTCATCTGTATAGCCGGATCCTGTTTTTCCGCTGAAGTCGTAACCCTTCGGGGTCTTTTCAAGGAACATGATTTTCTTGGTCAGTTCCTGCGAGCGTTTGGTGGCCGGCAGCTTGTCGTACAGAAGTTTTTTCAGGAAATCAGTTTGCTCAAATCCGGAAATGCGCAAAGAGAAACCCTTTTCCTCCGGGGTGAACGACGCCGGCGTCAGCCACGCCGTTTTAATCCCGCCAGAAATGTCCTGGTTGCCATAGTCAAATTTGCGAAGGTAAGTCTTCAGCTTTTGAAAGCCCATTTTTCCGGTCAGCATTTGGGAATACCAAACGGTCGAGTTTTTCATCCACGAAGCGGCGGTTTGGTCTTTGTTCCATTCCGCAATCGAATGCTTCTTGCCGTTCCATTTGAACTTCGTGCTTTCGTTTTTCAGGATGCCGGAATCAAACCCCATCACCGCCAAAGGAACCTTGAAAGTCGAACAGGCCGGTCGTTGCACCTGGCAGTTTTCCTCGTTCACGGATTTTTGAATTTGTCCGGTTTGGGCATCAATCAGCAGAAAACAGACGGCTTTGTCCGGATAAGGTTCTGCGGGGGCGGCCTTAACAGCCGCTGCTGGAGCCTCTTTCGGGGAAGGGGAGGTGCAACCCAAAAAAAGCGCAGGAATCAGTAGAATTGAGAGTGCCTTCATAAAAACTCCTTCGGCTTTATAGGTTCGCATAAATAGCCGGAGAGGTCTTGCAAAATTTTTCCGACTGGATTTCGGAAATTGCTGGAAACTCCTGAGGGATTCAGGGCACTTACAGCCCTGCCTGGAAATTGCTGCCTGTTTGCGCGGCAGCACAAGAAGCCGTGCAATCTTGTTGAAATCAAGGGGTCTTTGAATGAAAGTGTCGTTTATGGAAATCGCCGTCAGCCCGCAGGAAAACCAGCTAAAAAAATACTTCAATCTTTCCGGTTTCCGACGCGGGCAAAAAGAGATCATCGAATCGGTGATGGGCGGCCGTGATGTGTTGGCGGTCCTTCCGACCGGCGGCGGTAAATCGCTGTGTTATCAGTATCCTGCCGTGGCCACGCAAAAACTTGTCATCGTTATTTCCCCGCTGATTGCTCTGATGAAGGATCAAGTGGCATCGCTGCGTCGATACGGCATTCCGGCAGGCGCCCTGCATTCCGGACAAAGTGATGATGACAAACGCGAGGTGTTCGCCGAAATCAACAAGGGCGGCGCCTTTGTTTTATATCTTTCCCCGGAGCGTGCGCAAAAAGAAGGTTTCCATCGCTGGGTGCAAAACCGCACCGTCGGACTTTTTGCAATTGATGAAGCTCACTGCGTTTCTCAGTGGGGGCATGACTTCCGCGAGGAATATGCGCAGCTCAATGTTTTGAAAAAACTGTGCCCGGATGTACCGGTGCTGGCGCTGACCGCCTCGGCGACTCCGACTGTTTTGGATGACATCTCTAAACATCTGAAACTGCAAAAGCCCGAGCGCATGGTCCACGGGTTCTATCGCTCCAATTTGTATTATCAGGTAGAGCTTTGTGAAGACGAAGACGCAAAACTTCTGCTGCTGCTTCAAAGTATCAAACAAACCCCTGAAGGCCGGATCATCGTTTACTGCGGTACTCGTAAAGTGACTGAAAGTATTGCGGCCTTTCTGCAGAAGAAGTTCGGTAAAAGCGTTGGCTACTACCATGCTGGCCTGACTTCCGAAGTTCGCACCAGCACCCAGGAAGCTTATGCCAAAGGGGAGCTGCGCATTCTGGTGGCGACCAATGCTTTCGGCATGGGAATCGATCAACCGGATGTGCGCCTGGTGGTGCATTTCCAGATTCCCGCCAATATCGATGCTCTTTATCAGGAAATGGGGCGTGCGGGCCGTGATGGCGAGCATTCGACCTGTCTGACGTTGTATTCAAAGAAAGACAAGGGTTTGCAGTCCTTCTTCATTCACAGTTCCGAAGCGCCGGATGAAATCAAAGACGCGCGCTGGAGAAACTTGGACGCCCTGGTGAACTATTCCGAAGGTGGTGAGTGCCGTCACGCCGAGATCCTGACCTATTACAAAGACTCCCAGCGTATTGAGCGTTGCGGGCACTGTGACAGCTGTGACCCGAAATCAGCCCGTCGTATCCAGAAATCTGTGACTCCGCTGGCGAAGGTGGATCAGGTTGTCACCAAGCTGAAAAAAGCCTCCAGCAAGTCCAAAAAGATCATCAACACCGACGATATCGTGCTGGATGAGATGCAGGAAAAACGCATGGAAGTTCTTAAACGCTGGAGACGTGAAAAAGCGAAAGAGCTGGATGTGCCCGCCTTCGTGGTCTTTGGAGATCTGACCCTGCGGCAGTTGGCGGTGAAAAATCCGCGCACCCTGGACGAGATGAAAAACATCTATGGCATCGGTGATTCCAAACTGGAAAAGTTCGGCTGGGATGTGCTGGCAGAGCTGGGCGATCCTGCACGCCGCCTTTAAAAGCGGCTAAGCACCCTTGTCGGCTTCAAACTGACTCAGAACCACATCTTGGCTGGTGATGCCAATATAGGTTGGTGAAATCATCCAGGAACCGCTGTTGAAGTACCTTCCTTGTGGAAGATCAATGGTGCCCGGATGGTGAGTGTGACCAAAGATGATCGCATCAAAACCACGCGAGCAGATTTCTTCAGCTGCAATCACAAAATCCGGATGTTCCCCGGGCAGGCACGGAACCTCGCTGCTGCCACGGAAGCGACGGCGCAGGCGGGATTTCAGTTCTTCAAATTTGATCCAGGCTTTATAAATTCTAGGGCTGACCATCAGGGCAAAGCCGCCCAGCCAGGTCAGAAACTCGTACAGGTCCGGGCGCTTGACAAAAAACGGGTCATACAGATGACCGTGTTCGATCCGGATGCGCTGCTTGCCGCACCGAACGTTCAAAAAAGGCGCCAGGGTCAAAGGACCCCAGTCTTCCAGAAAGTTTTCAAGGACGATGTCGTGGTTTCCCACAACGTAAAATACGCGGTTGCCAGCCTTGGTGATGGCTTTGACGGCGCGAAAGACCTCGGGCACGTCCTCTGCCATCTTGCGGAAGGACACTTGCGCGATTTCCAGTCCGTCGCCGTTGATACAGACGTCATATTTGTTTTCAGCCGCCCAGTACAGAAATTCAATCAGGGATTTTTTCGCTTCAGAAAAAGGATTCCCCAGATGCAGATCTGAAATGACCACCATCTTTTCTGTGGTGACATCAATAATCATAAGGTGGATTCCGCGATTTCTTGCAGATCGTTCCTGGATAACTGCTCAGCGGCCATCAGTGTAATCAGCTTTTCATTCGTCGAACGGATGCGACCGCTCAGTTGTTTCATAAGCTCAAAAGCAAATGTCGGATCACGACGGATTTTTAGCAGAAAGCTGCCCGGATCAAACATCAGCAGTGTGGTTTCGCCCACAGCCTGAGCTGAAGCGGATCGAGGCAGGGACTCCAGCAGGGACATTTCACCCACCATGCTGCCGCGGTCGACGCGACCTAAAATCATCGTCTGACCTTCGACTCTTTTAAAGACTTCGACGGCGCCTTTTTGCACGATGTACATTTCGCGACTGAGATCCCCTTCGCGGAAAAGGATTTCGCCGTCGGCCAGTTTGACAATCTGCTGGTCGATAAATTTTTTGCCCTTGGAAGCTTTTGAATTGAACATAGGGTCATAGATTATCAAGGATTTTTGACCATTCCACCGAGCAAGAATCGGTCTGGTCGTAGGTACCGCATGAGGGTGCAGACAGTGGGGCCGCAATGGGCCCTTCGTCTGTGAAAAGAAACTTAGATCGGTTTGGGGTGGCCGTCCACGCGCAGTTGGAACAGGAAGTAGGGTGGAATACAGACGCCTTTTCCTGATTGGGTCTTGTTGCAGATGTAATCGGCACGGCATGAAATCGTGTCATCGCAAGCCTGCAATCCCGCTGGTCGGGTGTTCTGCGCCAGGCACTCTCCGAAAGGACGATGACGGGCCAGGCAGTCATTGAATCCCTGAAGAACCGCAATGGCTCCGCACGCTTCACCCGAGGTCAGTTGCTCGCAGCCTCCGGAACACATCCCACCAGGGAATCCTACTTTAGTGGTCTGGCAGTATTGGTGGGAGGGGCAGGATGTTCTGGTTCCGGCCTTCATCTTATCGCCGTGAGAGTTCGCCGTTTGTGAAACGGTGCCGGGCTCGCAGGGATTTCCCGCCATTGGCTGTTCGGGCAGGCATTCGCCGATTTCTTTCGAACCTTCCGGTGTCACCACCGCCATGCACTTCAGACCTGCGGCGCAAGTCCATGCCTGATACTCTGAACCCGGCAAGCCGCAGTGAGCATTCATGGCTCCCGGGGTCTTCGGGTCCCGCTCGGAAAACGGCCTGGAGTTGTCGGCCGCCTTTCCCTGGAAGATATTTTGGAAATAGACCTGACGGCGCTTTTGTTCCTGCATCATGTGCGGGGACTGGGAAGAAAAGACAGAATTGGCAAAGATCGTCGACTCTGGATCTTTCCCCAGAAAATGGAAGCCCGCAATCGTGCGCCCCTGATGGCAGCCAGCACAGGAAAGGTCATTCAGGCGGCGACGGAAGGAAGAAGGGCCATAAATATTTTCCAGATCAGTCAGCTTCAGATTCTTAAAGTCCTCTTTTTTGAAGATCTGATCAAACGGGCGGTTGGCCAGGCGGTTCATCCCGTGCAAAGCGAAGGAAGAGCTTTTGGTGGTCAGAAACTTTTCCGGAATATTCAAAATCCCGGCATCCAGGGCTTTGATGTTTTCCGGAGTGGAGATCCAAGCCAGCAGTTCTGCGCGCAAAGCGGAATTGCTTTGCAGGCGGGCTACATCCGGAGTGTTTTCCATCGCGGAAGCCACAAAGACATTGTTTTGCAGGCGGTACACCCGCAGGAAGTATTCAGCATGTCCGCCCATGTCACCACGGATGGTCGATGGCCAGCGCACGGCTTGCAGATTGACCTCCAGGGACTTCAGATTTGCCAAAGTCACCCAGGGTTTCAGTGGCGGTTTTTGTTGAGAGGACCACTGTTTGGCGACGGCCTGGCAGTTCGGGGTGGCCGGAAGTTTAAAGACGGCGTTCAGGGTCATTGGCAGGCGGGACTGTATCAGGGTTTGATTCTGAGTTTTGGTATAGGCCAGGCGATAGATCAAACGGACCTCGCCACAAGTGCCGGGATTAAAGACCGCGCGATCCATGCGATTGACGACACCCACCAGCTCAAATCTTGCCGCCGGTGATTTCAGCCAGCGAATATCAAACAGACGGTGAACATAGTTCATTCCCACACCCAGTTTTGAATCCTGAGTTTTTAAGGCTTCCAGATCCTTTTCCAGATCAGCCACCAAAGAGTTGTAAGCGGGATGTTCCAGCAGCTTTTTATTATCGGCGCCGGGAAGGGAAAACAGCACGCGGCCCAGATTGAAATCAGCTTCTTCCAAAGTTTGAATTTCAGAAGGGTCCTCCAGGACTAGGCGGTGAGCAAAGGCAGAAAAGGACGTCAAAAGAAAAGCCAGGGTGATCAGAGTTTTCATGCTCTTATTTTCACCGTGGCTGTTGCGAAGTCACGTTGCAATTACGGAATCGTGTTCAGATATTCCCCGATTTGGGTGATCACCGGCATTGGAATTTCATGACCGCCCCGGAACCCTTGCAGGGATCCTTTCATGCCGTTTTGGGTTAGCAGGGTCTCAAGCTTTTGAGCCTGTTTGTAGCCCAGAACCGCATCGTTGATGCCATGGCTTTGATAGAATCGCTGGCCGGCGCGATTGGGAACGTACTGTTTCCATTCGTCCTGATGAACCAGTGTTCCGGACATGATCACAAGACCCTTCGGAGTTTCCGGGGCGCGCAGATAGATCTCTGTCGCCAGCATCGCGCCCTGGCTGAATCCACCCAGCACGATTTTGTTCCATGGAACTTTCATCTGGCGGATCATCTCCATGGCCAGGTCATAGGCTTTGCTCATGCCTTTCGGTGTGTCGTTGCTGAAGTCACGGTGTTCGCCGCGCTCTTGGGCGCGCTGAATTTCCATCATGTCAATTGTCCACCAGGCGCGTCCCGTCCAGGCCGGGCCGATGGGCACTTCCAGATTTCCATTTGGAAATAACCAGTTGTATGTCTTCTTTGTGGGAATGATTTCCCCTAGAGAAAACAGGTCGTTGGCATCAGCGCCATAACCATGGAAGAAGATGACCCATGGCGCATCGTCGTTATGATTTATTTCTTGGCAATGTAGTTTTCCGAGTTGTCTCATATCTGAGACCTAAGTTACTCTTAGTGCGTGAAACTGCAACATCTCTTTTCCATTCTGCCGGGGATTCCTGAAAACGCATTCTCTCATATTGAAGTGACAGGGGTCTTCAACGACGCACGCCTTGTGGTGCCGGGTTCGGTGTTTGTCGCGATTCGCGGTAACAAACTGGACGGGCACACTTTTATTCCTGATGCCGTCGCAAAAGGGGCTGCGGCCCTGGTGGTGGAAGACAAAGCGAAAATCCCTGAGGGTTATGAAGGGGTCGTGGTACAGGTGCCAAACTCCCGCGAAGTGCTGGATGTTCTGGCCAGTCGTTTTTACTGGGATCCAGGGCAGGAATTATTCTGTGTCGGGGTGACCGGCACTAACGGCAAAACTTCTGTCACTTACATGACCGAAGCCATTTTGAACCACGGCAAAATTCCAACTGGCGTGATCGGCACGGTCAATCATCATCTGGGCGATCAGGTGTGGCCTTCAGAAATGACCACGCCGGATCCGGTCTTTCTGCAAAAGCGCCTGCGTGAATTCCGCTCGGCAGGGGCCTTGGCGGTAGCGATGGAGGTTTCCTCGCACGCTCTGGATCAGCGCCGTGTGGACAGCGTTCCTTTCAACACTGTGATTTTCACGAACCTGACCCGCGATCATCTGGATTATCACAACACGATGGAAAGCTATCTGGAGGCGAAACAACGCCTGTTCACGGACTTGTTGTGGAAGACTCACAAGCGTCCGTGTTTTGCCATCGTCAACACCGCTGACAAGTTCGGTCGCCGTTTGCGTGTGGCGGATCCGGCGGTGCTGTGGACTTACGGTGAAAAAGATTCTGACATTCGTTATGAAATTCTGAAGATGGACTTTGCCCTGACTCACTTCAAAGTGTGGACTCCGGTCGGGGAAGGGGAAGTGCGTCTGCCGATGTCGGGCACTCACAATGTGATGAATGCTTTGGCGGCCTTGGGGGCCGGACTGTCGGCAGGACTTCCGCTGAATATCTGCATTGAAGCTTTGGATCGTTTCACCGGCGTGCCGGGGCGTTTGCAGTCCGTGCCGAATGATAAAAATCTTTCTGTCTTTGTGGATTATGCCCATACGCCGGACGCTCTGGAAAATGTACTGATGGCTTTGACCAAGGTTCGCGAAAACCTGCAGTCGCAATCCCGCATCTGGACGATCTTTGGCTGCGGCGGGGATCGTGACAAAGGCAAACGGCCTTTGATGGCTGAAATGGCTTTGAAGTATTCAGACGAAGTCGTGATCACCTCGGACAATCCGCGCACAGAAGACCCGCAAACCATCATCCAGGACATTCTGGCGGGAGTGGGCGGAGCCAACAAAGCCAAAGCCACAACGGTGGTGGACCGCAAGGATGCCATCACCCAGACCCTGAAGCGAGCCCAGGAAGGCGACGTGATTCTGATCGCCGGCAAAGGCCACGAAGATTATCAAATTATCGGAACCCAGAAGTTCCCCTTCAGTGATGTGAAGGTGGCCGAAGAGGCCTTGCAAGGGAGATAAACATGAGAGCCATGGACCTGCAAACCATCGTCAAAGTCACAGGTGCAAAAATCCTGAGCCAGAAAGAAACCAATTTCGCCGGCATAGGCACCGACACCCGTGCGCAGTTGCAGGGTCAGCTTTTCATCGCCCTTAAAGGCGAGGCCTTTGACGCTCACAATTTCCTGGATAAAGCCGTTGAACAAGGCGCTTCCGGTTTGCTGGTGCATGAAGAAAATGCGCTGATAGAAAAACTGAAAGACAAAGCCACCATCCTGTTGGTTCCCGACACCCTCAAAGCTTTGCAAAAACTTGGCAACTGGGCCCGTCATGAATCCAGCGCCCGCATTGTCGGGATCACCGGCTCCAACGGTAAAACGACGACCAAAGAATTTACCGCAGCGCTGGTGGGTTCTTCCATGGATGTTCACTACAACAAAGGAAGCTTTAACAATCACTGGGGTGTTCCTTTCACGTTGTTGCAACTGCCGCCGAATAAAGACGTGGCGATCATCGAGATGGGCATGAATCACGCCGGTGAAATCACCGAGCTGGTGCATATTGCAGAGCCCGATGTGGTGGTCTGCACCATGGTGGGTCGTGCGCACATGGAATTCTTCGGCACCATTGAAAAGGTGGCGGAAGCCAAAGAGGAAATTTATGAAGCCGCCGGTGATCAGACGGTGCGCATTTATAACCTCGACAACACCCAGACTCACAACATGTACGTCAAAGCGCGCGACAAGTTCCCGAAGGCGCGCATCCTGACATTCTCTTCCGAAGATCCTCGTGCCGATGTGCATCTGATGATTTCGTCCATGAACATGAGTGAGATCTCCATCAAGGGTTCTATCGGCGGGGAGGCGGGCACCGCGCGTGTTCAGGTCTTCGGTGCGCAGAATCTGACGAACCTGATGGCGGCAGCCAGTGTGGGTTTGGCGGTCGGCATGACTCCGGCACAGGTGTGGGCGGGGCTTCCTGCGTGCAAGACCAACTGGGGTCGCAATCAACTGGTGCACCTGAAGTCCGGTGCGCAGATGATCTTTGATGCTTACAACGCCAATCCCGACAGCATGAAGGCGTTGATCGACAACATGAAACTTCTGACAGTTCCGGGCCGCAAAGTCGGTGTCTTCGGTCAGATGCGGGAACTGGGATCTGCATCCGCAAATCTGCATGAAGAGCTGGGCACCTGGGTCGGACAAGCCGGCTTTGATAAAGTTTATTTTATCGGCGATGACGCTGATGCCTTCGCCAAGGGTTTGAGCAGCGCCGGATACAAAAACCTGGCGCTGATCGAAAAAGACTATAAAGATTCTTCCGGCCAGGATCTGGCAGGTTTCCTAAAAACTGGTGATATCGCCGTCGTCAAAGCCTCGCGCGGGACAAAGCTGGAACGCTTCGTTTTCCCGTGCGAGCCTCTCGACTTCGCCGAAAAACAATAAAAATCAGACGCCGGCTTGGCCTACCAGGTAGGCGGTTCTTTGCAGGAGTGGGTTTGCGAAAAGATCTCCCAGGACCCAGGGGGCGTCTGAGGATTCATCTTTTTTCAGGATCTGATCCAGCAGCACCAGCATGTCTTCCGAAGTCACAATGCCCACCACTTCATCATCTTTTGTGATCAGAAAGGCTGAAACCTTTTCTTCGATCATCGCATCGACCACGGCTTTCATGGGCGCTTCGACAGGGAAAGTTTTCAGCGGGGAACTCATAAGTTTTTCAACGGGAGTTTCAGAGTGTGGCGAGCGCAGCAGATCCCGCTCCGACAGCATGCCGACGATATAGTCCTCTTCTTCATCCAGCACGGGAAGATGGCGAATCCAATAGTTGTTCATCAGGCGCAATGCCTCCGCAGCTGTGGCGTCTTTGCTGACAGTGATGAGCTTTCGGGACATATGGTCTTTCAACGCAATTTTCACAACGACCTCCTTGCATGCCTTCATCTTAGCACTTTCGGGGGCCGTAAACATGAGCCCTGTCATATCTCAGATAATTTATTAAACATCAATGATTACATATACTTATGAACTTCCGCTTGATTTTTGTCCAGCGAATATGCTAAACCCTTTAAGTTCCTAGCAAATTTAAATTTTTAGGTCACAACAGGGGATCAGCGCAGCATGCTTTACCAATGGCTTTATTCAATGGCAGATGAGTTCTCGCCACTGAACGTATTCAGGTACATCACGGTCAGAACCTTCATTGCCTTTTTCACAGCCTTCTTGCTGTGCTGGATTTGGGGTCCGCATTTTATCAAACGTCTTCAGTTGAAGCACTTTGGCCAGGCGATCCGCGACGACGGTCCTCAGACCCATAAAAAGAAAGCCGGCACACCTACCATGGGTGGTGGTCTGATTCTTCTTTCCACTTTGATTCCGTGCCTGTTGTGGGTGGATATGATGAACCCGCTGGTATGGGGTGTTCTGATTGTCACTTGGGGCTTCGGCTTGATCGGTTACATGGATGACTGGTTGAAAGTCAGCAAAAAGAACTCCAAAGGTCTGTCCGGTAAAATCCGTCTGGCTGGCGAGTTTTTGATCAGCGGACTTGTGGTGGCGGCCCTGGTTCACTTCCACGGTCTGAGCACCGCAGTGACCATTCCATTCATGAAATCTGTTTCCATTGATCTGGGTTACTTCTATGTGATCTTCGCAGCCCTGGTTGTTGTCGGTACCGCGAACGCTGTGAATCTGACCGACGGTCTGGATGGACTGGCGATTGTTCCGGTGATGATTTCGGCGGCGACTTTGGGTCTGTTTGCTTACGTCACGGGCCATTTCTCGATCGCGAACTATCTGCAAATCCCCCACGTGGTGGGTGCCGGGGAGTTGAGCATTGTGGCGGCGACCATCGTCGCTGCGGGCATGGGCTTCCTGTGGTTCAATGCGTATCCGGCGCAAGTCTTCATGGGGGACGTGGGTTCGTTGTCCCTGGGCGGTTTCCTTGGCTCGATGGCTGTCATCACTCAAAATGAGTTGTTGATGCTTGTCCTGGGCGGGGTTTTCGTGGTCGAAGCATTGTCAGTGATCACTCAGGTGATCTCTTTCAAAATGACCGGTAAAAGAGTTTTCAAAATGGCGCCGATTCATCACCACTTTGAATTGGGCGGATTGACCGAAACCAAGATCATTGTTCGTTTCTGGATCATTTCCATTTTGCTTGCAGTATTAAGTTTGGCCACTCTGAAGTTGAGGTAAGAAGATGTATAAAGAGTATAGTGATTTAAAAGACAAACGCATTTTGGTTGTGGGATTGGGCAAGACAGGGGTTTCCCTGGCTCACTTCCTGACCAAACATGGCGCACAAGTGACAGTGACAGACCACAAATCCAAGCCGGAGCTTTCTGTTCAGCTGGAGCAACTGGGTGAGCTGCCAATCAAGTTTGAACTGGGCGGCCACAGTCCGAAAACCTTCATTGCACAGGATCTGGTGATTCTTTCCCCGGGTGTTCCAAGCAATCTGAAGATCTTTGATTATGCCCGTTCCCAAGGCATCAAGATCACCGGTGAATTCGAATTCTCTGCCGGCTTCATCAAAGAGCCGATCATCGGCCTGACCGGGACCAACGGTAAAACCACAGTGGCGAAAATCACTGAGGCGATTCTGACTGAATCCGGCGTAAAAACCTGGGTTGGCGGAGCGAATGAAAAGCCGCTGGTGGATTACCTGCGTCTGGATGACAAAGCGCAAGTGGTGATCGCGGAAGTATCAAGCTTCATGCTTGAACACTGTGACACTTTCAATCCGGGCAACATCGTGTTCACGAACTTGGCTGAAAACCACCTGGATCGTTACCGTTCCATGGAAGAATACGTAAACGCAAAACGCCGTATCTTCAAAAACACCAACCAGGCGACCACCAGCATTTTGAATGCGGATGACAACGCGGTTGTTGAACTGGCTCGTGATCCGGCGGTTCAGCGCGGTCGTATCTTCTACTTCTCGCGCAAACCGGCTTTGGAGCCTCAAATCATGAACATCGGTGGCGCTGTGAATATCGGCGACGAAATCCGTGTTCGCACCGGTCCAGAGATCGAAAGCTTCAACATCAAGGGCATGAAAATGCGCGGTAAACATTCCGTGGAAAACATCATGGCGGCGATCCTGGCATCCCGTGAACATGGTGCAACCCGTGAAGCGGTTCAGAAAGTGATCAACACTTTCACCGGTCTTCCTCACCGTATCGAGTACGTGCGCAAAGTGGGCGGAGTGATGTTCTACAACGACTCCAAAGCCACCAACGTGCACGCGGTCCTGCGCGCTTTGGACACTTTTGATGAAAACGTGATCCTGATCGCCGGTGGTAAAGATACGAATCTGAATTATGAGCCTTTGCGCACGTCCGTGAAACGCAAGGTGAAAACCCTGATCTTGGTCGGGGAAGCCAAAGAACGTATCAATCGCGACCTTGGTGACTTCTCTGAAACCTTCCTGATCGGTACATTTGAGGAGGCGGTTTTGATCGCTTACCAAAAGTCGAGAATCGGGGACGTTGTCCTGCTTTCTCCGGGTTGCTCAAGCTTTGACATGTTTGACAGTTTCGAAGAACGCGGCGATTATTTCAAAGAAATCGTGAGAAAGTTTCACTGATAATTTACAATCAAGAAACAAGCAAAGGGCCTCGAGGATGAGGCCCTTTGAGTATTAACATTGCCAGGAGGGCTCCCGTGTCTCGTCGTCTGCTTTTTGCATTATCCACATCAGCACTTATTCTTTCCGGTTGTGCTTCCGGATCTTTCAAAGCCCGCCAGGAACAGCGTGAAAAGATGGCAGCCAGCACAGGCATGTTCTGTGAATTCCTAAGTGGCGACGTTTACCACGATCTTGATGTCGAGCTGAGCATGAAAATGGCCAACCGCTGCGACGCCAACCGCAACTTCTCCATCACCAACTACAAAAACACTTCCGATCAGAACGGTGTGATCTATTGCTGCGCTACGTCCGGACGTGCGGAGAAAAAAGCGGCTGTAAAAAAAGCGCCGGTGACGACTCCTTCCAAGCAGGAAGCTGAGCAGTCTGACGCCGAAGTGATCTCCGAGTAATCGGGTCCAGCTTTTTTCCGTCCCGATAGACCTTAAACTGGACTTCTGATTAACTTAGAAAGTGGCTCGTGAAGCCACTTTCTCGGGGAGTCCACGTTTATGTTGAGATATCTGTCCAGCAGCCTGTTTCTTGCTATCATCACTCTTTTGGGAATCGGGCTGGTTCAAGTTTATTCCTCCAGTTTCATCTTCGCGATCGAATCCTACGGCGACGGTCTGTTCTTCTTCAAACGACAATTGATCTTTACGGTTCTGGCCATGGGTATTCTGGTGGCAACCATCCACATTCCTTTTCGCTATATCGAAAAGTATGGCTGGGCTTTGTGGTTCGTGGCCACGCTGGGAGTTCTCGCGACCTTTGTTCCGGGCCTGGGTGTGCGAGTGGGTGGTGCGACCCGCTGGATTCAATTGCCATTGGGTGTGCGCTTTGAGCCGGGCGAGCTTCTGAAGATTGCCTTCAGTGTGTGGTTTGCAAGTTTGCTGTGCCGTCAGGAAAACTTCCTGGGGCGTGTGAAGTGGCACTGGATTTTTGTGGCCCTGGTGGCCCCGATGGCTTTGTTGCTGAAACAGCCTGACTTTGGAACCTTTGCCATCATCGTGATGGTGGCAGTCACGTTGCTGTTTGCGTTCGGTCTGCAGTGGAAATACATCATCGGCGCAGTGGCGGTGATGGTCCCGGCGTTCTATTTCCTGGTGATGACAGTGCCTTACCGTCGTGCGCGTGTGTTGGCTTTCCTGGATCCTTGGGCGGACCCGGCGCAAAAAGGTTTCCAGGTGATTCAAAGCATGCTGAGCTTCCACTCGGGGGGATTGACCGGAGCGGGTTTGGGTCAGGGGCAGGGAAAACTGTTCTTCCTTCCTGAAGCGCACACAGACTTCACCCTGGCCGTGCTGGGGGAAGAGATGGGCTTTGTCGGTTTCGTATTGATTTTGGCCCTGTACGGCTTTGTTGTTTTCCGCGGAATGCAGATTGCGGTCAAAGCTGAGGAGCCATTCAAAAGAGCATTGGCTCTGGGTTTGTCAGTGACATTTGGCTTGAGTGTCTTTATCAATGCAGGGGTGGTGATGGGGCTTCTTCCCACCAAAGGTTTGACTCTGCCGTTCTTGAGTTACGGTGGAAGCTCCCTGGTGTCCTTGTGCTTTATGTTTGGTCTTATTCTGAACATCGAGAACTCTTTCGAAGAAGACAAGTTTTCCCGTCGCTTTGGTTCCCGTTGGACAGCTTCAAAGGTGAAAAATTAAAATGACTGTTAAGAAAAATATCGTGATCGCCGGCGGAGGCACTGGCGGACACATCTATCCGGGTATTGCCATCGCCCGGGCTTTGCAAAAGCTCGATCCCAGCATCGAAGTGCACTTTGTCGGCACGGCCCGGGGTCTTGAAAGCAAGATTGTTCCCCGCGAGGGTTTCCCTCTGCATCTGATCGAATCCGGTCAATTGAATGTAAAAAGTCCGATTCAAAAAATGAAAACCCTGCTGAAGATCCCCGTGGGTCTGTGGCAGTCCATCCGTTTACTGGGGCAACTGAAGCCTTTGTATGTGATCGGTGTGGGTGGTTACGCTTCCGGCCCGTTTGTGCTGGCCGCCAGCATTATTGGTTTTAACACGGCGGTGTGGGAACCCAATGCGATGCCAGGAATGGCCAATCGCATTTTGTCCCGCTTCGTCGACAAATGTTTTGTGGTGTTCAACGAAGCCAAAAAGCATCTGAAGGGTGACAGCATCATTCAAACCGGGATGCCGGTTCGTGCCGAGATCGAAGCGGCGGTGCATGATTCTTCGGAGAATCAAAAGTTTCACCTGTTGGCCTTTGGCGGCAGCCAGGGCTCCCGCATCATCAACAACTGCCTGAGCGATGCGGTTCTGGGCGGCGGGGACTGGGTGAAGGATCTTTCTGTCGTTCACCAATTGGGCAGTGCCGACTTCCAGGCGGTGTCTGAAAAATACAAGAACGCGCCATGTGAAGTGCAGCCGTTTGAATTCATTTATGACATGGCCAAGTACTATCAGTGGGCGGACATTATTGTCTGCCGAGGTGGGGCGAGCTCTATTGCCGAGGCGGCGGCCTTTGGTATCATTCCCATCATTGTCCCGCTGCCAGCTGCGGACAATCACCAGCAAAAGAATGCAGAAAGTCTGGTCGAAAAGAATGCCGGTCGCATGATCTTGCAGAAAGATTTAACGCCGGAAAGGTTGATTTCAGAAGTCCAATCTTTGCGGGCCGATAAAGCTTTGCGTGAACAAATGGTTCGGAATATAAAGAACTTCTACATCCCTCAATCTGCGACCGTGATCGCAAAGGAAATCCTGCAATGAAGTTACAGCACGCCAAATTCCATTTCGTAGGTGTTGGAGGCATCGGTATGTGCGGCCTCGCGGAGCTGTTGCACAATATCGGCGCGAAAGTGTCGGGCAGTGATCAGGCGGAAAACGCCAACACCGAAAGACTGAAAGAACTGGGTGTGAAGGTCTTCAAAGGCCACGCCTCCAGCAACGTGGGTGACGCTGACGTGGTGGTATACTCCAGTGCGATTCAGTACGGAAATCCCGAGATTTCAGAAGCCCGCGCCCGTCAGATCCCGCTGATCCCGCGTGCCGAGGCGTTGGCGGAAATCATGCGCCTGAAACGCGGTATCGCGGTGGCCGGAACTCACGGCAAGACGACAACCACTTCCATGACGTCTGCGATTTTCCTGGAAGCGAACTTAAGTCCGACGATTGTGATCGGCGGCCGCTTTGAGTTGATCAAATCCACGGCGATGCTGGGTTCTGGTGAATGGCTGGTGGCGGAAGCCGACGAATCCGACGGCAGCTTCCACAAGCTGTCTCCGGAAATCGCGATCATCACCAATATTGACTCGGACCATCTGGAGCACTTCAAGACCTTTGAAAATGTGCAGAAGTCCTTCCACGATTTTGCCCTGAAAGTTCCGTTCTATGGCAAAGTCATCGTGTGCGGGGATGATCCGTTGGTTCGTCAGATCTTTGAAAACTTCCCGAAAAGAATCCTGTTCTATGGCTTTGACGAAAAAAATGACCTGGTGGTGACGGGCGAACATGGTCACTATGCCGTTCACCGCAATGACCGGTTGCTGGGCACCAAACACCTGGTGGGCGAATTTGATTTGAAAGTTCCAGGTCGTCACAATGCCCTGAACGCCGTGGCGGCAATCTGTGCGGGTGTGGCAGCCGGGATTCCGTTTGCAACTTGTGCCAAGGGTCTTCAGCGCTATGAAGGGGTGGATCGTCGTTTCCACTTCAAAGGCGAGAAAAAAGGCATCAAAGTCTATGATGACTATGGTCACCATCCGACAGAAGTGCGCGCGGTTCTGCAGGCCTTCCGGGAAAAGTATCCGAAGCAAAGACTGGTGGTGTTCTTCCAGCCACATCGTTATTCCCGCACACAGCACTGCTGGCATGACTTTACCACGGCCTTTATGGAGGCTGATCAGGTTCTGTTGACAGATATCTATCCTGCAGGTGAAGCGCCAATCCCGGGGGTGACCAGTGAAAAACTGGCTTCCGAGATGAAGCACGAACATGCCCAGTACTTTGTGCGCGATGATAAAGCGACTCAGAAAATTCTGGGCATGCTGAAAGAGGGCGACGTGTTTGTCACCCTCGGTGCCGGAGACGGCTGGAAACTGGGACTGGAAGTCCTGAATCAGCTTTAATACAAAAAATCCCCGGGGCGTTGGCCTTCCAGCGCCGCGGTGACATTGTCCAAGGCCCGGTGACCCATGGCGGATCGGGTTTCCACCGTCGCACTTCCCATGTGCGGAGTTAAGAACACATTCGGAAAATCCCGCAAGCGCAGATTGTAGTCCGGTTCGTGGCAGAACACATCAAGTCCGGCCGCGAACAGGTGTCCGCTTTCAAGGGCTTTGATCAATGCGTCTTCATCCACTAAAGTTCCGCGAGCCACATTCACCAGCACGGCGTTTTTAGGCAGCAGGGAAAAACTTTTGCTGTTCATGATACCTTTGGTTTCCGGTGTGTTGGGTGCATTTAAAGAAATGATCTGACAATGCGGAAGCATGTCGTGGAAGTTTTTGAAATACACCGCATCTTTTTCCAGTTCCGGCGGCAGGCGTTTGTTGTTGCAATAGATGATCTTCATACCAAAGCCGCGGGCGCGGTCTGCCAGGGCCCGGCCGATGCGACCCATGCCCAGAATGCCCAAAGTTCTCCCGCTGACTTGCAGGCCCAGCATGTCGGTCTGGCTGTAGGTTTTTCTCCAGCCCTCTTGCATGATGGAAAGATATTCACGGCCGCGACGGCAGGCATTCAAAAGCAGCATCATACCCAGATCCGCCGTGCATTCCGTCAGCACATCCGGGGTGTTGCTCAGAAGGATGCCGCGCTCTTTGGCGGCCGCGATATCCAGATGATCAAAACCCACACTGGAGGTGGCGATGATCTTTACGGAATCCGGCAGGGCTTTGATAACTTCAGCGGTGATTTTCTGGCGCGGGACCACGACGATGGCGGCTGGTTGGATCTTGTGAACCTGATCCAGCATTTCTTCGACGGAAAGTTCTTTGGCGGAAATGGTGGCCTTGAACTGGCTAAGTGCACGTTCAAGGACCGAAGCCGGTGGCAAAAAAGAAAAGAGCAGGGTGTTTTTCATGCGTGGCCTCCAGAGTTTACTTTGTAAACCTGGCGGGCCCCGAGGTCAATTTGCGATACGATTCATGCAGTTCCAGTTGGCCTTGAAGCGATTTCCTTGAATTTTCATTGAAGAGGCCAAAGCAAGACATTCGGACCGGCTCAATTGTTTTTGTTCAGACAATTTGGACCAGCAGTACCAGCGAACATTGTCGGAACTCTCAATATCGGCGTTGCGATCGGCCGCTTCAAGGCACGACCCCAGGTGGATTTCGTGGTTAAATCGGGTCAAACAGTTCCAGTCCAAACCGGTCACGCTTTGTGTTTCAAAGCTGCGTGCAACAAGATGACATTTCAAAGGATTGTCAATCAGCTGCTCGAACTGGTTGAGGCAGTACCAGCGATAACCATCGCGGGATTCGGCATTGTCACCGGTGGCGGCTTTTGCCAGACAAGTTTCAACTATCGGTGGCAGCATTTCCGTCGGAGCTTTCAAGCCGATACTGTAGCTCATGTCCAGGCGGTCGCGCTGGGGCCATTGAGCAGAGGCTTTCAGCAACTGACTGAAGTCATGGGAATACAAACGGCCTTTGAGGGCACGCAGGGCCTCGCGACGAATCGGAGATTCGTTACTGTACATCATCTCTTTCAGCAGTCCTTCGATGCCCATGTCATAGCTGCCGAAACACTGCGACAGACGGGGAATAAACTGCCAGGCATTGGAGGTGTAAGGCAACCAGCCGGCTTTCAGTTCGGTGCTTTTAAGCAGATCCTTCATGGCGCAGAACTGATCGGTGACGATAAAGTTCAAACCATCCCCCAAGCGCTGGCGGATCAGCCGTTCCTGCTGTTCGGCCTTCACCGTGGCGGGCAAAAGACCCAGTTGCGCCTGCAGATCCAGGAATTGCATTTTCATCTTCAGCGGCAAAGAGCGGGCCGCGCCGATTTCCAGGAAGAAGTTTTCAAAATTGCGGGTTGCCTCCGGAGACGCGCGCAGGGTGTCCTGCAACAGCGACATGAACAGCGGGTTTTGAGTCGCCTCCAAAAGAGGCTCATAGTATTTTTTCAGATGCAGTTTTTTGGACAGGAAATGGATGGCCTCGCGGTTTTCGTTGATGCTATCGGAATATGCGTTGCAAGTCAGGGCTTTGTAGTTTGGATCAGACTCGGTTTTCGGAGAGACAATGCGATAGCTGCTGCCGGCGAAAAGCTGATTGAGTTTCTTGGTGTCCGGGCCTTTGCTAAACAGGGTCTGAGCACTGGTGTCGCGCAGGGCTTTTTTCAAAAGCGGAGCCGCGACCTTCCCCAGGGGGCCGGTGCTGGTGAAGCCGTGCAGGCGTTCGACGTTGTTGAAGGCGGAAGAGAAGATTTGACTGATGCTCATGCCATATTCCGAATAGCGGGAAAAAGCCACGCGCTCTGCCAGGTCACGGGGGAAGCCGTTTTTGATCAGAACTTCCACATATTCTTCGATCGAGCGTTTGTCCGGTGTTTTGCTGGATAAGGTGTTGCAACCCATCAGGAAGACATCCTTGGGTTTGCTTAAGATCCCCGGGCAGGAGTTTTCGCAGCTCAGTCGTTCGATTTCTTTTAAATCCAAAGTGGTGCTGTTGCCTTCACCAAAGAACACGCCGCCAAAGTGGCCGGAAATCAAAAGCACGTCGCACTGGATGCCGGATTCGCAGGCGTTTTGCAGCCAGCGGGGGTTCTTGCCTTCGGCAGGAACCAGCTCGGTGATCACCACGTCCTCGGACGCATAAAGCTGCCTTAGCGCCTCTTTTTCGTCGGCGGAGTTCAGGGTCATGGTGCAAATGCGTTTGGTGGCCGCTTCAACTGAAGGGCTCCCAAACATAACCAGCAGGCCAAGGCAGAAAAGGGCTTTGAGTTTCATACTCGCAAAAACTGCAAAGTGCCGTCCAGCGCCAGTTAAGAATCAGGCAAGGAAGGGCGTCCACAGCTTGCGCACATGACAAAATGGGGAAGACGAAAAAAGGGTGTCTCATGCTGAGACACCCTCGTTAAGAGCGGACAACAATGACCGGAACGGGGGCGTTTGCGATCATGTCGCGAAGATTTGAGCCCAGAAGTGCGCCTAAAAGTCCGCCCTGGCTTTCGTCGCCCATGCAGATCAAGTCGCAGTTGCCTGCCGGGCCTTCCAGGAAGACCTTCACCAGAGGAGTCTTTTCCTGTTCGATGATTCCTTCACAGGAAATGCCTTTGCTGCGCAGTCGTTCCAGTTTCTTTTCCATCGAGTTTTGTGCATCTCTTTTGATATCGGCATAGATAGTGTCGATGCTGGGAGTGGCTTCACCGGCGGCGAACATGTACTGTTCGACAGAGCGCAGGGTTTCTGCGACCGAATGATAAAGCACCACGTGGGCGCCCAGACGCTTGGCAAGGCTGACGCCATAAGTTTCCGAGGCACGGCACTTTTTCGTCAGATCGGTGACGATGGCAATGCGCAGTTCTTTTTTTGTGGGCAGAGAGTAGTCGTCACGCTGAGTGCCGGGACCCAGGATATAAACCGGGCGTTTTACATTGCGCACGACTTCTTCAGCGACACTTCCCAGGAAGAAACGATCCATGCCCTTCAGTGCGCGGGACCCCAGAATCAAAGCTTCAATGGTGTTAGTGTCTTTCGATGCACCGGAAATCTCTTTTACCGGCGAGCCGAACTTCACAATCAGTTTTCCTGGTAAAGCAAAGTTTTTCATGACCGGAGCCAACTGATGGTGCTTGTGACTGATGACCTTGGCTTTTTCCGCATAGGAAAGCGCCAGGCGTCCCGGGATGTCCTTGAGAGTTTTGACGTACAACAATGACACTGGGCAATTCAGGCGGACAGACAGGTCCGAGGCGAAGCGACGGTTTACCTGGGATCTTTTTAAAGATGCTTCATCCTTGTGTTCCAGTTCGTCGGCAATAAGAAGTGAATGAGTGGTCATGCTATCCTCCTTGCTTCGAAGGATAGCACTTTAAATCTGCGGGTCTATGATTCCCGTCATCATTTGTTTATTTTTGTATCAGGATGCGGACTTGTCTGTGTTTCCGCTAATAATAACATTTAGTTGCTGGACTGCTTCTTCCATGACGGATGATTGACGTGTCAGCTCTTCTGAAGCGGCGGCGCATTCTTCAGCCGAGGCGGCATTGGCTTGCGTGATCTTATCCATGTCTGTCAGTGCTTTGTTGATTTGTAGGATCCCTTGTTCCTGCTCCGAGCTGGCTCCGGAAATTTCTGTGTTCAGGGCCGACAGCTTTTCAATGGTTGTCACAATTTCTTTCAAAGATTCCGCACTGGATCGAACGACCTCGTGGCCGGATTCAATCTTTTCAACGCTGTCGTTGATCAGATTGGAGATCTCTTTGGCGGAAGTGGCGCTTCGTTGTGCCAGGCTGCGAACCGCGTCGGCGACGACGGCAAAACCTTTTCCATGCTCACCGGCACGGGCGGCCTCGACCGAGGCATTCAGGGCCAGCAGGTTGGTCTGGAAGGCGATGTCGTCGATCACGGTGATGATTTCTTCGATCTTTTTGGAGCTGGAGGTGATTTCATCCATCGAAGTGGTCAGTTTCTGAACCTCTCGTTCTCCGATGCGCGCTTTTTCCTGAGCGGTGTGTGCCAGATCACGGGCCTTGGAGGCGTGCTGGGAATTCATCTTGACCATGCTGGACACTTCTTCAGTTGACGCCGAGGTTTCTTCGATGGAAGCCGCGGCTTTGACGGCAGAATTGCTCAGGCTCTGGCTGGAGCTGAAGATTTCATTGCCGGTGGTGGAGACCTGAGTGCCGGCGCGATTAAGAGTGCCGATGGCTTCCATCAGTGCGCCCAGAGGTGAGCGCAGCAGCACGTAGGACACGGCCAGAATCACCACGGTGATCAGCAGGGCCCATAACAGGATTGAATAAGTCGTGTTGATGGCGGCTTCCGCCACACGGTCGGTGGAGGAGGTCACAGCAAAGACACCATGCAGTTTGTTGTCGCCCCAGTTTTCCATTGGGAAACCCAGGATGTCCTTGCCATTGCCCCACGGGCTCTTGGAAGGGTGTCCGTGGCACAGCAGGCAGCCTTGGGCTTCGGACAGGCGCACAGGACGGTAAACCACCACCTGTCGGTCGTCCCCTTCGACAACTTCTTTCAGATTTGGATCTGCTTCGAAGCGTTTCAGGATCTCAAGTTCTGATGCGGTGGCCTTGTTTGATTCGCGGCGCGGAGCCGCGGTGAACACGCGGAATTTGTATCCGTCCTTTTCCGCGTTTTCAAAACCCACAGCCATGGAAGCCACGATGGGAACTTTGCGCAGCAATTGTTTGCGCACGTCTTCAGGCAGATTGCCGTCCGGATATTTTTCAACCGCTGCGGCGAAGTCTTCTTTCAGATTTCCGGAGGTGGCGACATAACTGCGCATGGATTCAAGACGGGACAGGATGGCCTGGGATTTGTCGACCAGCTGCTCACGTCCTTGCTCATGTATTTTGGAAGAAGAGATGCCAACCGCAGCCAGTGTGCAGACCACACAGGATATCGCCACATTCAGAATTACCTTGCTGCCAAATTTCATAGAGTCTCCTTCGCCTGCTATCTATCGGAGAAGAGGTGGAAAACAATATAGACGAAAGCTCGTTTTGTTACTGATCGAAAAGCAAAGTGCCCAAAGGTCCAGTCAAAGACCTTGGTCTTGTTTTGCGGACAGCGTTTCATTGTTGGCGATCTTGTTGCTAATCTAAAATTCACGACAGCAGAGGATTTCCGACTGTGAAGAAGCTCGTTTTTAAACTCATCTTTGGATTCATTGTTCTGCCTGCAGCTCTTGCGGGGACGCTTTTTTATCTGAATGAAAACGGATTCTTCAACATTCGTACAGTCGAGGTTGTGCTTGAAAATCCACCTGCGGGGCAGGAGCAGTTTTTGCGACCTCACGTGGATCGACTGGAAGCAAGTCTTGCCCGTTACAAGGGAGTGTCCCTTTGGAATATCAAACTAAAAAAAGTATCCCGTGAAGTTGATGCCCTGAACTGGGTGGAGGGTTTGAACATTAAAAGAAGCTGGCCGACGACGTTGTCGGTGCGCGTGCGCCCGCACGAAGTGAAGCTTCTGTTCATGGCCAAGGGTGGGAAGCTTGTTCCTATTATCAAAGATGGAACGTTCCTGGATCCGGTCGAAAGCAAACAGGCTCCGGATGTTGTGTTGCTTGACGGTGAAAGCTTTGTGAAAAAAACAGAACTTCGCAAGAAGGCTGTTGATGTGGTTGAGCAGATTCCTGCCGAAGGATCATTCAGCCGAAAAACAATTTCTGAAATTCGTTACGACAATAAAGAAGGTTTCTGGATGACCATGATCAAAACGGGAATCCAGGTGAAGATGGGCGAAGACCAAGTATCTTTGAAGTCTGCACGAGTCAGCCAAGTCGTCGATTATCTCGAATCCCGCCAGTTTGACGCGCGCGTCATAGACGCGAATCTGTCAAAGAAAGTCCTTGTCAGGTTGCGTAAGGATCCCTAAGCTTAAGTCTGGAAGACCGATCAAAGTCGGGTAGATGCCCCCTTAGAAGCCCCTTAAAATGATTTTAACGGGTGGTCTTTCCTGAAACTTTTATAGTTTAGGCATCCGTGAGGACTTAAGGATGAGTACATCAAAACCCAAAGCTCCGGTATTGGCTGGCTTGGACATTGGTTCTACCAAGGTCTCTTTTGTCATCGGCACAGTTAATCCCGAAGGAAAAATCGAAGTCGCAGGCGTAGGCACCGCTCCCAATACTGGGATCCGCCAGGGTGTCGTAGTCAATATCGAAGCCACGACTGATTCCATCAGAAAAGCCAAAGAAGAAGCAGAATTGATGTCCGGTTACACCGTCTCCGAAGTGTGGGTGGGTGTTGCTGGTTCGCACATTTCTTCATTTGATTCCAAGGGCATGGTCGCGATCAAGAACCGCGAAGTCACGGCCTCTGAAATTGACCGCGTGATCGAAGCTGCCAAGGCAGTGGCGGTTCCAACGGATCGTTCTGTTCTTCACGTACTTCCAAGAGAATTCAAAGTCGACGGCCAGGACGGGATCACGGATCCTATCGGCATGTCCGGCATCCGCTTGGAAGCCAATGTGCACATCGTGACCGGCGGTCAGAGTGCCATCAATAATACTGTAAAATGTGTTGAAAAAGCCGGTTTGAAAATCGCAGGCCTGGTTCTTTCCCAGCTGGCATCCGCAACGGCGGTGATGTCCAACGATGAAAAGAATCTGGGTGTGTGCGTGGTTGATATGGGTGGCGGCGCTTGTAACGCCCTTTACTTCGTCAACGGCAGTGTGGCTCACTCCTCTGTAATTCCAGTGGGTGGCCAGCACTTCACTCACGACGTGGCGGTGGGGTTGAGAACTCCGCAGTTCGCGGCGGAAGAGTTGAAAAAGAAGCATGGCTGTGCCATGGCTTCCATGGTGAATGAAAATGAAACTGTTGAGGTCGAGGGTGTCGGCGGCAGAAAATCCCGCGTGATTCCTCGCAAGGACCTTGCGGATGTTATTGAAGCTCGTGCAGAGGAAACTCTGAACCTGATTGCCAATGACATTCGTATGAGCGGCCTGATGCCAATGCTTGGTGGCGGGATCGTTCTTACAGGTGGCGCAAGCAACCTGGATGGTCTGATCGAAATGGGAGAGTTTATCTTTGATATTCCGGTTCGCAGAGGGGCTCCTCGTGAAATCGGTGGTCTGACGGATGTGGTGAAGTCTGGAGAATTCTCCGCCGCTGTCGGACTGTTGCAGTATGCATTGGGGCAGAGAAAAGACCTGCTTCAGACGCACCAACAGCAACAGGAAGTGAACATTGGTGAATCGCTGGACGGTATCACCAAGAAGATCAAAGAATTTTTTGGACAGATTTTTTAAATTTATAGCCTGAGTTCGCCCAAGCCTCGGCGACGGCGGATGATTCTGTGGGGAGGATCAAATGTTTGAGTTGGAAGAAAATATCAATATCGGTGCAAATATTAAAGTAGTGGGCGTCGGCGGTGGCGGTAGCAACGCGGTGGCCACAATGATCGAATCCGGCATGAACGGTGTTGAGTTCATCGTTGCCAATACAGACATCCAGGCCCTGAACGCCAGCAAGTCTCCGAATAAGATCCAGCTGGGTCTTGACCTTACAAAAGGTCTTGGTGCAGGTGCAAATCCGGATGTGGGTCGCAGAGCTGCGATCGAATCCTACAATGAGATCGTTGAAAAATTGGAAGGCGCGGACATGGTGTTCGTCACTGCAGGTATGGGTGGCGGAACTGGTACGGGTGGCGCGCCGATCGTCGCGAAGATTGCGCGTGAACTTGGCGCTTTGACTATCGGTGTGGTTACCAAGCCGTTCCTGTTCGAAGGTAAAAAACGCGGCAAGCACGCAGAGGGCGGCCTGGCGGATCTGAAAGAAAACGTGGACACTCTGATCGTGATCCCGAATCAGAAACTTCTTTCCATCGCTGCGGAAAGAACGCCGCTTCTGGAAACCTTCAAAAAAGCTGATGAAGTTCTTCTTCAGGCAGTTAAAGGTATCTCTGATCTGATCAACATCCGCGGTCTTATCAATCTGGACTTCGCTGATATCCGCACTGTTATGTCTTCCAAAGGCATTGCAATCATGGGTACTGGCGCTGCGAAAGGTGACAACCGTGCGGTTGAAGCTGCCACAGCGGCGATCTCTTCTCCGTTGCTGGAAAATGTTAAGATCGATGGCGCGACAGGCATCATCATCAACGTAACGGGTGGTTCTGACCTGTCCCTGTACGAAGTGAACGAAGCTTCCACTCTGATCACTGAAGCGGCTCATGAAGATGCAGAAATCATCTTCGGTGCGGTTATCGATGAAAGCATGGGCGATGAAGTTCGTGTGACTGTGATCGCAACTGGTTTCGACTCTCACGAAGTGAAACTTGTGAACGACATGGCTCAGGTAAATCAAATGCAGAATTTCCTGAACCAGAACGCAGCTCACTTCGGTGGCATGAACATGCAGATGCCGCAAATGCCGCAACAGATGGCTCAAATGCCACAGATGACGCAGATGCCACAAATGCCTCAGTTCCCGCAAATGCCGGTGATGCCGACTATGCCACAAATGCCTGTTATGCCTCAGATGCCAGCGGTTGAACTTCCGCCGATCACTGCGGTTCAAACTCAGGTTCAGTCTTTTACGCATCAACCACAGCAGACAGAGGCAGCTCCTCAGGTTACTGAGACTGTGGTTGTTCCCCCTGTAGCTGCCGTGACTCCACAAATGGCTCAGCAGGCAGCACAAAACATGATGCCTCAGATGCCGGTTCAGGCTCAGCAGGTTCCTGTACAACAGGAAGTTGCAACCCCGATCCAGCCGCAAGTGGAATCATCTTTGTCTCCGCGTGACATGTTGCTGGCTAAAGCCCGCGCTTTCAAAGAAAGCCAGGACTTGAAATCCAAGCACGCGAACCCGGAACAACTATCCATGAACGTGGATCACGAACAGCAGTCTTTGGAAGAAGCGCGCCGCATGGCTCGTGAAGTCCTGAGCTCTCCGTTCTCCAGCCAGAATCTTGAAGTTCCTGCCTTCATCCGCAAGAAACAAGGATTCGATCTGAATAAAGAATAGTGGAAGCCTGGTTCATATCCGACATTCACTTGAAAACCGCTGAAGAGCGCAATGGGAAAATCCTGTTGCGCTTTTTGCGTTCTTTGCTGGCGGGCAATCCCCGGCAAGTTCACCTTTTCATGCTCGGGGACATCTTCGATCTGTGGGTCGGTGGGCACACTTATTTCGCCAAAAAGTTCGAGCCTTTGATGCAGACACTGGGGGACCTTCGCAAAGCCGGGGCCCGCATCACCTTCATTGAAGGCAATCACGACGTGCATGTGGAAGGTTACTTCCAAAAGCATCTGGGGATCGAAGTTTTTGTCGAGGCTCAGTACTATCTGATTGATGGGGTTCGCGTGCGCTGTGAGCACGGGGATCTGATCAATCTGAATGACGAAAAGTACCTCAAATACCGCAGCATCATCCGCAATCCTTACATCAAACCTTTGGGCAATATTTTACCGGGCAAGTTCTGGGATCATATCGGGAACAAAGCCAGCAAAAAAAGCCGGGAGCGCAGTGGACACTATCGTGTTTCCAACGAAGGGGAGCTAATCTCAATGATCCGCAAGCACACACCAGTGGCCTATGCGGAAAAGCCTTTTGATCTGATTGTCTCTGGACACATGCACGTCTTTGATGATCACACGGAAACCATCAACGGCCACTCGGTGCGTTCGGTGAATCTGGGTTCGTGGTTTGAAGAGCGTGTGAAAGTCTTCTGCCTGAAAAATGGCGTGGGCGAATGGGTGTATCTGCCTTCTGAGGAGGATTTATGAGATTAACCGTCAGCGCTTTGGTACTATTGTTCGCTGTGACAACTCAGGCATCTGTGGAAATGACAGTGCAAAAAGAGGCCTTCGTCATTCACTCCACCTCCATCAGCTGCATGTCTTATCAGGATGGTTCCAACCGTCGTGACATCGCTTCGCCGTATATTGATATTCCTCAGATTCGCATCGCCAACCGCAGTGGTGAATTCTTTGCTCCGGCGATGATTCAGGTGACATTCAAATCTTCCGTGCGTTCTTACACCTGCACCTATTCTGATTATCAGTTGGATGCCATTGGCATCCCGGTGCGCATGACCAATAACGAAATTCTGGATCTGACTTGTCCGATCAAGTGCGGCGGATTGCCAATTGGCAGCCCCGAAAAAGTCACAGCCACTGTCGAGCTGATCGGGCACACCGAATCCGGCAACGGCCACCTGACCCCAATTAAAATCCAAAAGAAAATGGACATCATAAACTAAAAGGTACCTGCTGGGGCACCCTCCGCAGGAGGGCCAACTAAAAGGTACCTGCTTACTTTTTCCGAAGCGCTGCGACAGAATCTGGATATGGATTTCAAACCGACTCAACGATTCAGCGACCGGGTTGATAACTACGTCAAGTTTCGACCCTCGTATCCTTCTGAACTTCTTAAGTTTTTCACCGACCAATTGGGGCTGACCGCGGCAAGTGCGGTTGCCGATGTGGGTTCGGGAACTGGGATTTCCGCCGAGATCTTTCTAAACCATGGCAACACCGTGTACGGGGTTGAACCCAACGCCAAAATGCGGGCTGCTGCCGAAAAGAACCTGGTGGGTTATCCTGACTTTCGCAGTGTGAATGGTTCATCGGAAAACACCGGGCTGCCTGCCGACAGCGTGGATTTCGTGATTGCCGCTCAGGCCTTTCACTGGTTTGAGCCAGTGGCGACGCAGAAAGAATTCAAACGCATTCTGAAATCGCCGGGAACCGCGGCGTTGATCTGGAATGATCGTCGCATGACGGGCACGGGATTTAACGTGGACTATGAAGCGCTGATTGCGAAGTACGGTTCAGACTATAAGCAGGTTCGTCACAACAACATTGATCAGAAGCAGATTGAAAGTTTTCTGGGGGCCTACAACGAACATGTGATCTTCAATTATCAGGATCTGGATTTTGATGGCTTGTTAGGGCGTCTGTTGTCTTCGTCATATATGCCTCAGGCGGACAGCGAAGTTTATCCGGCCATGAAAGCGGAGCTGCAGGCTTTGTTCGACAAGTATCAAAAAAACGGAATGGTGCGGATTGAATATGACACTCGTATTTTCCACGCACGAATGAAATAAAAAAAGCCGGGCTGCCCCGGCTTTTTCTTTATTTGAAGTACTTTTTAAAACCCTGCCAGCAGTTTTGATAATCGCCCTGTAGGAAGTCTTTCCCCATCGCGAAGTCTGTCACCATATACGGCGAACGGGATTCAAACATAAAGGCCATGGTGGCTTCAATCTTGTGTGGTTTCAAATCCACATTGCTGGCTTTTTCAAAGGCATCGACATCCGGTCCGTGGGCGGAATAGAAGTTGTGCAAGCTGCCGCCCCCAGGAACAAAACCCCCAGCGGTTTTCGCGTCGTATTCGCCATAGATCAAACCCATGTATTCGCTCATGCAGTTGCGGTGGAAGTACGGTGGGCGGAAGGTGTGTTCACCCACCATCCAGCGCGGTGGGAAGATCGCAAAGTCCACGTTCGCGGTGCCCGGCACTTCACTTGGTGAAGTCAGCACGGTGAAGATGGATGGATCTGGATGATCGTAGCTGACGGTGTTGATGGTGTTGAATTTGCGCAGGTCATACTTGAACGGCACAAAGTTTCCGTGCCATGCCACCACATCCAGTGGCGAGTGACCGATTTCAGCGCCCCACAGTTCGCCGGCAAATTTGCCGACCAGTTCAAACTTTCCTTCTTTGTCTTCAAACGCCGCCACCGGAGTCAGGAAGTGACGACGGTGCGCCAAACCATTGGCGCCAATCGGGCCCAGGTCCGGCAGTCTGAAAGCTGCACCAAAGTTTTCACCGATATAGCCGGTGCAAGTGGTGCCGTCTTTCAGCGGATTCACCTGGAACTTCACTCCGCGGGGAACCAGGGCGATTTCGCCGGGTTCAACTTCCATAAAGCCCATTTCGGTTTTTACATGCAAAGCACCTTTTTGCGGAACCAGCAGGAAGTCACCATCCGCATTCATGAAGTAACGCGTGTCCATGGACTTGTTGAAAGAATAAAGGTGCGCATTCAAACCACGTTGTTCGTGCACAGAACCTGTACCACACACGGTGCGGATGCCTTCCACGAAATCCTGTTTCGCGGAAGTGTCTGCCAGCGGATTCCAGCGCATTTGATTGGGGTTGATGTGCTGAGGTTTGAAGAAGGTCTTCGCCGTCAGATCCTTCAGCGGGGCAAAAGGTTTGTGCATCACGGACGGACGGATCCGGTAAAGCCAGGAGAACATATTGGAATGGCGAGGAGCTGTGAAAGCGGTTCCGCTCAGCTGTTCAGGATAAAGACCCGCCGGGGCCTTTTGCGGAGAGTTCTGGTCCTGAGGCAAAGAGTTCGGGCGAGCTTCTGTGGAAAAATGATTTCCGAAACCTGATAAGTATTTTGTTTCCATATGGGACAGATAATCAGGTCCCAGGTAAAAAATCAACAGGGATGCCCCTCAACCGCGGGGGCTGATAAATGACGTGTTGACAGCGCGTCAACAAGGGCTCAATGCGGGCATTGTCGGCGAGCCCGGTTCATGCCTAGGGCAGAAGCATGACAGCAGGGCTGCGGACCTCTTTGCCCTTGGCGTCCACACTGATGGCCTGGATCTGATACTGCAAACCGTGGATCAGGCCGCTTAAGACAGCTTTGTGGCTTGTGACCATCTCGGTATCAACAGTCGTGTACATTTCCTCACCCGTGAAGATATTGACGATATAGATCTGGCTGGTAGACGGGAAGTTTGTCGACCAGGTGATCTCTGCATTTGGAGCCGCCAGGGAGGCCACTTTAAAGTCGCTGATGGCGAAGTCAGGTTCGACGCATGGATTGGGTTTCAAAGGAGGCATGTGGAAGTTTGCCGGAGCAACCACATCCCAGCCGGTGGCCTCCAGAACCTTCACCGCGGCCTGTTTTTTTCCGGTTTTGGGGTTATAGAAGAAACTATTGCTCTGAATGCCACACAGTGAATGGGAAGAGGGTTTTTTCCAGCTTTGCGCTTTCTTGTGGTGCTTCCACAGCATTACGTTGGCGATGTGATAGCGGGGCCCCTGATAGTACAGAATACGGATCGGCAGTTCGGTGTCTTTCTTCATTTCCACTGTGCGATAAGGGCAGCCCAGGCGGGTCGGGTGCACACCATCGTTGTTCACCAGTTCATTCCACACACCAGCCTCTTTCACAAACAGGCGGGCGCCGTCATCCGACAGCAGTGAAATCTCGTAGTGGCCTTCGCGATCCTGGTCTGAAAGCTTCAGAACAGAGGTGTATTCGATGGCAAAGTTTTCGATCAGCTTGTTGCCGCTGGCATCCACGAGCACTTCGCCGTTTTTGGTGGCAAAGCCATCTGTAAAAATACGGGTCGGGACATTCACATCCGAAAAATAAAGATCCTGATCCAGCTTCACACCTTGGTTGTAATAGTCCATCACACTTTTAACGGGGCTGGACATTTCCGGGCTTTTTACGAACAATTTCGCAAACAGTCCGTTTTCGCTGTTGTTGGCAGAGCCGCTTCCCAGGGGATCACAAACAGTTTTTTCCGGATCGGCAAAATCCACCGAGCCGATGCTTTCCCCAGTTGGGGTTTTTCCGCTTCCGTGATAGCTGCACGTGATTTTCTTAAGCAGACCACGCGTGTGAATATTGGGTTCATTTTGTTTTTTTGCCAGTGCAAATGGGGACACCAACAGCACAGCCAAGAACAGTGATTTAGTCATTACGTACCTCAACAATCAGCTATCCACAAGATTAACAAAATTGTAAGAACTGTGGAAGTATCACCCACACGTCGTATGATATTGGTATGTTTTGCAGTTTCGATATGAGATTACTGAAGGCCGAGTTTGGCTTTGATCAGTTCGAGATCTTTTTTGAGATTTTTGTTTTCGTCTTCCAGAGCTTTGATGCGCAGGTCTTTCACAGCAGCGTCTTCTTCCAAAGAAGACACACGGCGAGTGATGGTGTTCAGCTGTTCCTCAGTGGCTTTGCACATGCCGTGAAGTTCTTTGACGGCATTGACTGTCGCCCAGTGAATCGGATCCACGTTCAGTTCCAGATAGCCGTCCGCACGGGTTTTCACCGCATCCGGGATGACCTGCTGAACTTCCTGCGCGATGAAACCCACCATCGGAACATCCGACGGGATTTTTGCGGCATTGTCTTTTTTGTAGTTATAGCGAACAGTGTGCAGCTTCAGGATTTCACTCAAGCCGAACTCATAGTCGCCATGCACGTCCTTGAGGCGCGCATCAGATGCGACAGTCCACGCAGAGCCTGTGCTTAAGCCGGCAGTTCCCGTGACATGAATGTTGTAGGCTGGCGCCGCCGTGTTAATACCAAAAAAGCCTGAAGCGCGATCAATGGTCACTGCCGCGCCCAGGGTGGCGCCGGTGTCGTCATAGCGCAGAATGCTCAGGTTGGAGCCGGCGTTGCCTCCCGTTTCAGAGGCGGCATTCACCATCATCGACCAGCGGTTGATGTTGGTTTTTCTATAGATCAGAGAGGGATTGTAGTTCAGTGCCGTGGAGTCAATCACGACCCCACCGGTCGCCGACGTCACAAAGCGCGCAACTTCTCCGGTGCCGATCACGTGCAACGCGCTCGTCGGTGCGGTTGTGCCCACACCGACACGACCGACGTCATCAATCGTCATCCGTGGGGTGTTGTTGGTTTCAAAAGACAGACTGAAAGCATCGTTCGTACCGACAGCCATAGGGATGCCAAGCGAGTTTCCAGAGTTCACGATGACTCCCAAAGAGCTGTAACTTGAACAGCCTGCGATACCTGTGCCATCAAAGGCGATGGCCATGCCAATGCCGCAGGCAAACTCGGTAAAGGCTGAGCCTGAGGCGTTGGTGTAAACCAGTTTGTTGGCGTTGAAGGTGCCCGTCCCGGTACCACCCTTGGTGACTGGAACCACTGACGGGAATGAGCCTGGATTGACACTGACAGTGCCGGAAGTGACATTCAGGCCGTTTCCGATTTGCACAACACCCTTGGTGCTGGTCGTGGCATCACTGACTGATATCAATGGAGTCGTTGTGTTGTTTGAAACCATAACCGGGGCGTTTCCAGTCACAGCAGTCACGGTACCCGCAGGGGCCGTGACCCACTTCACACCGTTTGCATCTGTGGTGTCAGCAGCCAGTACCTGACCCGAGGCTCCCGCGGGCAGGCGGACGTTGGCAGTGCCATTGTGAACAAGAAGATCCCCTTTGGTCGAAAGCGGGGAAAGGGCAGACATGGCCCCGGCAACGGAAGAAGAGCCGGTACCGCCATTTGCAATTGGCAAGATGCCAGTGACTTCGGTGGTCAGGCTGATAGGCAGAGCCGCACCTCCGCCGCCGCCCAGAGTGTTCCAGGCAGAGCCGGTGTCGCGATAGATCTGATTGGTGTCAGAAGAAATATAGATTCTGCCTGCTGTGCCCGGAGCCGGACGGGCGGCATCAGTTCCTGACTGGATGCTTGGAGAACCACCCATGTTCTTTACCGCATCACTGATCCCGTACCCACCCAGAGTGGCCGGCAGTCCCGAAGTGATTTTACTCCAGTCCAGAGAGGGAATATCCGCCGCCGTCAGGGCCGAGCCCGATGTCACGCGGCCCTTGGCATCAGTGGTGACCTTGGCGTAAGTTCCCGCAGTGCCGACATTGGCAAGGCTTAGAACGCCTGAAGAATTCAAGGTGGCATCGCCGCTGACGGAAACTTCTGCAGCAGAGCCAACCACATTGCCCACCCAGATGTTGCCGCTGGAAAGGGTTTTGTTTTGTTTGTTATTGAAAGCCTGCCAATCGGTCGAGCTGAGGAAACCGTTTGTGGTGGAATTTGCCTGTGGCAAGGCAATTTCGGGAACAGCAGCGGTGCCGCCCACAACCAACGGCGACAAAGCCGTGACGGAGGTCACGGATCCACCACCACCGCTGGCAGAAATCGTGATGCTGCCAGAGCCGTTGGTGATATTGATCCCCGAACCCGCAGTCAGTGTCGCGGGCGTGTAGCCTGTGCCTGTTCCGATCAAAAGCTGACCGTTGGTGCCAGGTGTGGCAAACAAATTCAGAACGCTGTTAAGAGTGTTGTAACGGCTGAACACACTGTCGGCATTGGCTTGTGTCGTGGAGGCACTGATCTGCACAAAGTCCGTCGCCGTCTTGTCGGCCAGGCGTGCCGCATTGATGGCAAAAGGAACCGTGTTGATCGCCACGTCCGGAGTCAGATCTGTTCCGCCGACTCGCACGCGCAAAGAGCGTGTCGTGAACCCGGAAGCCACGACAGAGCTGGTGTCGGCACAGGTCACATTGCCTGAAGAGGCAAAAATGCGATCGGCGGTGTTGCCAGTGGAGTCGGTGCGGGTTCCGCTGCCGACAATCACACTGAACTCGCCGCTGGAGCCGGGCGTGATGCTGTGGGTTTCTTCAAAGACCACGCAGCTGGCTGGATAGATGATCTGCAACTGCACTGTCTGGGTTGTGGTGATGGCTGTGCTGCCGGCGTCGGTCAAAAGACCTTCATAGGTGAACAGCGGTCCCGGTGAAGGGGACGCAGCCTGAACGGCAACACCTGACAAAATCAGAAAGAGGGAGGGAATCAGATTTTTCATTCAGTGATTCTCCCTTTGATTTTGAAGTTGCCACCGGCAGCGACGTGTTGCTGCTGATGACGGAGACGGCTTTTCACTCGGTATCCACCGCCGGCCTGTTCGGCGCTGCCAATCAGGACTTCCTGACTGCGGGTGGAAGAAGGTGAATAAAGCACGGTCACTTCTTTATAGAAAAAATTATTGGGACGCGGTTGCGCGCGGAATTTCACTTTCAAGGTTTGGCCGGCGGCAATGGCCAAAGAACTCCATGGGGCCTTTAAGTTTGAAAGACTGACATTGAACTTGCCGTTGACACAAGCTGAGGCAGCCGTACCGTCATAGCTGGTCGGAGTGATCCAGGTGGCGCCGCCGTCCAGACTCATTTCAATTTTTCCGATGAAGTTGGCGCAAGTGGCCTGCAGGGGCACGCTGGTCAGACTGGAGGTGACCACGTGGTTGGGATTGAATTCCAGGCTTTCCATAGAACGCAAAACAGAGACCTCGGGACTGGCGTCCGAGCAGGCGGAGAGGATCATCACGATCATCCCTAATATGGCGATTTTACTCACGTCCCGTGTGTTCATGCTGTTAGAATATCGGCAATAAACGGGCACTTCTTAAGTCTCATAGTGGGAATAAAAAAAGCCACCTCGATGAGGCGGCTTTTGACGGAACGAGTCCGGAAATAAGACAGGATCTTTACTAGAAGTTCATGGTGTAGCCAATCAGGCCCTGAATACCTGACATAGTGGTCGCAAGGTCTTTTCCATTGCGCTCCACTTCCGAGTCCCCGCCGCACTGACTTACCCCAGGAATATCGCTGGCCCCGGTACAATTACCACCCGTCGTCAGATTTCTTTCAATCGGCATATAGCGCAGATTCCCTTCCACTGTCAGGCAGTGGGCTTCGGTGAAGCAGAAGTCGACACCGATACCACCCATCGCACCAAAGGCACTGCCTTTGAAATCCAGATTCTTGGTGCCGGCGGTGATTTCACCACTGAGGCTGCCGTAACCCAGGCCTGTCTGCATGTAGAACTTGATGAAGGAGTTTTCCAGCGGATAGATACGGAAGATCGGGAACACTGTGTAGCCCGTCAACTTGTAGTCGTAGCTTCCGTCAGTGCCTGAACCTTCTGTGCCCTGCATGAAGTAAGACGGACGGAATACAAAAGCGTAAGAGGTGCCGCTGAAACGATAAGACCAGTTGGCATAAAATTCCCAGGCGCTGCCCATGGCTTTGGTGTCGGCGTTGGCCGCGCTGGCGCGAGCCGCATCAATCAGGGAGTCCATGTCATTTTGTCCGGCAGAGACTGTGGAAATACCAATACCCAAAGCCATGTCGCCTGAAAGGCTGGGGCCACGGCTGAGGCGGCGTTGTGCATTTGCGTCCTGGGCAAACATAACTGAAACAAGAAGAGCGGTGGACATGAACAGTCCCACCTTATTCAAAGCTCTCATAGTGATCCTCCTGATCTTTCAATTTGATTTAACACATTCTATACAACACTCACTATTTCAACACCTATGAGCCACACCCATTCTACACCTTTTGGACAAAAGGCGGGACCATCTTTGGTCCAGACGAAATGGAGCGACTTCAGCGTGTCGGTATGAGACTCTGAATACCATGAAGCATTTGGAAGAAAAGACGCTGTCCACGCGTCAGATTTTTAAAGGACGATACCTCAAAATTGAACAGGATCAGGTGCAGGCTCCCGACGGGCGCACCTACACCCGTGAGTACATTCTGCATCCCGGCGCCGCGATGATGATTCCGCTTTTGCCAAATGGGAATGTGGTGATGATTCATCAGTACCGTCACGCGGTTAAAAAAGTTTTTCTCGAGTTTCCTGCCGGAAAACGAGACCACAACGAAGAAACCCTTCTGACGGCAAAAAGAGAACTGCTCGAAGAGACCGGCTATGAAGCCAAAGACTGGAAGTTCCTGACCACAATCCATCCTGTCATTGGTTATTCCAACGAGCACATTGATTTGTATCTGGCCAGGGACCTGACTCATCTGGAGCAGCGTCTGGATCAGGGTGAGTTTATTGAGGTTGTCGAAGTAAAACCCGCAGACCTTATGCAGCTTGTTCTCGAGGGAAAAGTGAGCGATGTGAAAACCCAGATCGGGGCTTTTTGGCTTGATAAATTTCTAAGAGGGGAGTGGAATTGAGAGGAAGGAGCCTCTCATGTTCATTCAATCCAAAGACAGTTTTAAGACGAAATCGAAACTTCAGGTGGGCTCACAGAGCTACACCATTTTCAACGCTCACAAAATCCAGCATCCCAACATTAAAAAACTTCCGGTGTCGCTGAAGGTCCTTTTGGAAAACCTTCTGCGCCACGAAGATGGGCTGCATGTCAGCAAAGAGGACATTGATTCCCTGCTGAGCCTGAGCAACGAATCCCTGACCCGCGAAATTTCATTCTTCCCGGCGCGAGTGCTGATGCAGGACTTTACCGGGGTGCCGGCGGTCGTGGATCTGGCGGCGATGCGGGATGCGATGAAGTCTCTGGGCGGTGATCCGAAAAAAATCAACCCGCTGGTGCCGGTCGATCTGGTGATTGACCACTCGGTGATGGTCGATGCCTTCGGTACGCCGAAGTCCTTTGATGAAAACGTGAAAATGGAGTTTGAGCGCAATCACGAACGTTATGTCTTCCTGAAGTGGGGGCAGAACGCGTTCCAGAATTTCAAAGTGGTTCCGCCGGGCACAGGTATTTGTCACCAGGTGAATCTGGAATATCTGGGTAAAACCGTGTGGTCCAATCAAGGGCCTGAGGGGGCTAATGCCTTCCCTGACACCTTGGTGGGCACAGACAGTCACACCACCATGATCAACGGTCTGGCTGTGTTGGGCTGGGGTGTGGGTGGCATCGAGGCGGAAGCGGTGATGCTGGGACAGCCTCTAAGCATGCTGATTCCGGAAGTGGTCGGCTTTAAGCTTGATGGAAAAATGCAGGAAGGCACGACGGCGACGGATCTTGTCCTGACCATCACGCAAATGCTGCGTAAAAAAGGTGTGGTTGGAAAGTTTGTTGAATTCTATGGCCCGGGTCTGGCAACCATGTCTTTGGCGGATCGGGCGACGATTGCCAACATGGCACCTGAATACGGCGCAACCTGCGGATTCTTCCCGGTGGATGAGCAAACTATGAAGTATCTGCGTCTGTCCGGTCGGGATGCCGCGACCATTGCTTTGGTTGAAGCCTATGCGAAAGAAACCGGGTTGTGGCGTTCGGAAGAAGCGGAGAAGCACTATCACTTCAACGACACTCTTCACTTGGACATGTCCACTGTCGAGCCTTCTTTGGCCGGCCCTAAGCGCCCGCAAGACCGTGTGGTTCTGGCTGGCGCTGCTGAAGATTTCAAAAAACAACTGGTGGCGGGTTTCCAGGTGGAGGCCGACAAAGCGACCAAATCCGCTTCGGCGGTGACCGTCGACACTCAAAACTACTCTTTGGGTCACGGGGACGTGGTGATTGCCGCGATCACCAGCTGCACGAACACCTCCAATCCATCGGTGATGATCGGCGCCGGTCTGGTGGCGAAGAAAGCCGTGGAAAAGGGCCTGACCGTGAAGCCGTGGGTGAAGACATCCCTGGCTCCCGGGTCTCAGGTGGTGACGGACTATCTGGAGCGCGCCGGTTTGCAAACTTATCTGGATAAGCTGGGTTTCAATCTTGTGGGTTACGGTTGCACGACCTGTATCGGGAACTCCGGACCGCTGGATCCTCCGGTGGCGGGGGCGGTTGAAAAAGGAAATCTGGTTGTGGCGTCGGTTCTTTCCGGAAACCGCAACTTTGAAGGCCGCATCAATCCGCATGTGAAAGCCAACTATCTGGCGTCTCCGATGCTGGTGGTGGCGCACGCATTGGCGGGCAACATGATGATTGATATCACCCGCGATTCTTTGGGCAATGATTCATCTGGAAAGCCTGTTTATCTGAAGGACATCTGGCCAAGCAGTCAGGAGATTCAGGACACCATCAACAAAACCGTTGAAACTAAAATGTTCGACACGCGTTACGGAAATGTTTTTGCTGGCACCGAAGACTGGCAAAAAATCAACACCACGTCTTCCCAGGTCTACAACTGGGAAAAGAGCACTTACATCAAGAACCCCCCGTACTTTGAGGGCATGGCCCTGAAGCCGGAAGCGGTTCATGACGTGAAGGGCGCTCGTCCTTTGGCAATCCTGGGTGATTCAATCACGACGGACCATATTTCTCCGGCGGGAAGTATCAAAAAGGATTCTCCGGCAGGACGCTATCTGATGTCCCATGGGGTGGATGCCAAAGACTTCAACTCTTACGGATCCCGTCGTGGTAATGACGAGGTGATGGTGCGCGGGACTTTCGCCAACATCCGCATTAAAAACGAAATGCTTCAGGGGGTGGAAGGCGGCATGACCAAGTACGTGCCAAGCGGTGAAACGCTGGCCATATACGATGCTTCGGTAAAGTATCAGTCCACGATGACGCCTTTGGTGGTGATCGCCGGTAAAGAGTACGGCACGGGTTCTTCCCGGGACTGGGCTGCCAAGGGCACTCGTCTTCTGGGTGTGAAAGCCGTGATCGCGGAAAGTTTCGAGCGTATTCACCGTTCCAACCTGATTGGTATGGGGGTGTTGCCTCTGCAGTTCCATCCGGGCACGGATCGCAAGACTTTGCATCTGGATGGCTCAGAGACGTTCGATATTTCCGGCATTGAATCCGGCATGAAGCCACAGCAGGATTTGATGTTGACCATTCATCGCGCCAACGGTCAGAAAGAGGACGTGAAAGTGCGCTCTCGTATCGACACCGCAGTTGAACTTGAGTACTACAAAAATGGGGGCATCCTCCATTACGTGCTTCGCAAACTGGTCTAGTTCCTTGCATAGGTCAAAAGCTCTCGCCTGAACAGGCGAGAGCAGTGTCCACCGACCAGGTCTAAAAAATTACCTTCCGTTAACAAACAGGCCCGAGCCCTTCAGTAAAGCTCCGATCAAAACGAAGAGTAGATCAGAACGTAGTGGAGGATCATACATCTATGGGCAACATCACATCCTGGTTTCGTGGCATCAAAGGAAAGCTTTTATTTGCAGCGGCCCTTCCCATTGTGGCCTTCTGTATGGTGGGGGTCATTTCCGTCAACGGTGTGGGCCGGGTGAACGAGCTTCTGAAAAGTTCGCACAACGAGATCATTCCCAATATTCTGATTCTGACGGACATGCGCATTTCCCGAAACGCCTTTGGGTTCCGTGCGTACTCGGCTTTAAGTCTTTTCAAGACAGGCAAAGAGATCGACGGCGAACTGGAGTTGGCTGCTAAGGCTTTGGATTCCTATCGCAAAGATTATGAAAAATACATGAAGACTTCTTTCACTGCCGAAGAAAAAGTCCTCTTCGACAAAGCTCAGGACAAGTTCCCGGCGATTCTTGCCATCATGGAGGACATCCTGAAGAACCTCAAAAGCAAAGACGCCGCGGGCCTGGAAAGGGCTGAAGAGCTTTTGCGAGGCGACTATACAGTCGCTGGGGTGCCGGTCAGCGAATTTACTGAGGCGGCTTTAAAAATCTATGAAGGCAAAGCTGCCACCGAAGGACAGCTGGCGCATGCGGCCGAGGAATCTGTGAAGATGTGGAATATTCTGACGACAATCGTCGGAAACATTCTGATTTCGGGCACGTTGCTGTGGATCGCGGCGCGCATGTCCAAACAGATCTCTGCCATTTCTGAGCAGCTGACCGAAGCCAGTAATCATGTGGCGGGTGCGGTGACTCAGATGACCAGTGCGGGCTCGAGTCTGTCCCAGTCTTCGACCGAGGCGGCCGCTTCGTTGGAGGAAACTGTGGCGTCTTTGGAAGAACTTTCCTCGATGGTGCAGATGAACTCTGACAATGCCAAGCAGGCGGCCAGTCTGTCGGCCTCCTCCCGTGAAGTGGCGGAAAAAGGCCAGGGTGAGATTTCAAAACTGATTTCTTCCATGGAGCAGATTTCCGCTTCCTCTCGCAAGATTGAAGAGATCATTCATGTGATTGATGATATCGCTTTCCAGACCAACTTGCTGGCCCTGAATGCGGCAGTGGAAGCGGCTCGTGCCGGAGAGCAGGGGAAAGGTTTTGCCGTCGTGGCCGAAGCCGTGCGGGCGCTGGCACAAAGAAGTGCCTCTGCCGCCAAAGACATCACCCAGCTGATCAAACAGTCCGTGCAGCAGGTGGAAGAGGGCAGTCAGATTGCCAGTTCCAGCGGCCTGGTTCTGGATAATATTGTGACCTCCGTTAAAAAAGTATCTGACCTGAACACTGAAATCGCCACAGCCAGCACCGAGCAGACGGCCGGTATTCAGCAGATCAGCAAAGCCATGAACCAGCTGGATCAGGCGGCACAAGGCAATGCCGCTTCCGCTGAAGAGATCGCTGCTTCCAGCGCCGAGATCGACACGATGGCGGCGACATCGCAGAAGCTGACTTCACAATTGAACGAAGTGATTCATGGCAAAGGAAGCCTGACTGCCGTGGCCCCTGCGGCAGCTTCGGCTCCGGTGAATGGAGCTGCTGTTGTGAAAACCTCTCAATCCTCAAAGCCCTTGCCAAAGAAGGCAGCGAAGCAATCTGCCGCCAGCGAGGTGATCCCCTTTGATGACGATCGCCAGGTGGGCACCATTGAGGGTTTTTAGGACTCCCAAGCACCCGCTGTTGAACTTCTTTACGACGTGACTTTTAAGGGCCCCTTTCCGGGGGCTTTTCCATTCAAAGCTTCCAGCTTTCAGATCAGTGTCTCAAAATGTGGCAGAGTCTTTGCTGTATGAACTTCGTCTTTTAAAGAAAGAACGGAGTGATTATGAAGAACGTTATGAAGTACGGAGTCGTAGCCGCGGCTCTGGTTGTCAGTCAATCCGCCTCGGCCTCTTTCTGGGGTAAGGTGAAAAACGCGTTTAATGACTGTAAGTATGAAGACCAGGAATACAGCCAGGTATATTCATATGAAAAAGCTATTACGCCGCGTCTGCCGGAATACCTGCGTCAGCAGCAGGCCTTCAGCGAGCAGGATTTCTATTCCAAGCCCTGGCTGCGCGATTTCCGCTATGTGATCGTGATCAATAAGGCTGAACATGGTCGCACCGCCCAGACAATGCGCGTGTATGAGTATGGCCGTGTTGTGATCAATTCCAAAGTTTCCACAGGCCGTGAAGGTCTGGAGCTGAAACGTAAAAACAAAGAGTGCACGGGCGCTCCGGCGAAATCTTACTGGTCTCAGACGCCGACAGGCTATTACACACCGAAATTCCTGTCCAAAGATCACCATTCCAGTTCCTGGGATTCATCCATGCCGTTTGCGATCTTCTATGACGTGGACAACGGTTTGGCTTTGCATGAAGTTTACAAGAAATACACGGACTATCTTGGAGGCCGCGCTTCTGGGGGTTGCACCCGTCAGGATGCTAAAACCGCTGAAGAGCTGTTCAACCGTGTGAAGGAAACTGAGCGCGCCACCATCCCTGAAATCAATCCGGACGGAACTCCGGTGTTGAATGAGGATGGCAGCGTGAAGTACATCAATTCTCAGTACTGGACAAGCCAGAAGACCGGCGAAACTGTGAAGTTCAACACTTTCAGTGCGCTGATCATCGTGCAGGATGTAAGAGACTAATTCTTATTTCCGTTAACCATCAGAATAAACGCATATTCCGTGGCCGTTTCTTTCAATTGATCGAAGCGGCCGGAAGCCCCTCCATGACCTGACTCCATGTCGGTCTTCAAAAGAATCATCGAAGTCCCTTTATTGTGTTCACGAAGCTTCGGCACCCACTTCGCCGGCTCCCAGTACTGCACCTGAGAATCGTGGAAGCCAGTGGTCACCAAAACATTCGGATAAGCCTGGCTCTTGACGTTGTCATAAGGGGAATACTTGCGGATGTATTCGTAATCCTCTTTCACGTTCGGATTGCCCCACTGGTCGTATTCACTGGTGGTCAGGGGAATGCTATCATCCAGCATCGTAGAGATCACATCCACGAACGGCACTTGCGCCACGATGCCCTTGTAAAGATCCGGGCGCAGATTCATCACCGCTCCCATCAATAGGCCGCCGGCACTTCCGCCCATGGCGAAAGTGTGTTCGGCCGAGGAATAGCCCTCTTTGATCAAGGCTTCGGTCACATCAATAAAGTCATTGAAGGTGTTCATCTTTGAATGTGTGCGGCCCTGGTCATACCAGTGACGGCCCATCTCGGAACCCCCACGGATGTGGGCTTTGGCATAGACAAAACCACGATCCACCAGACTGAACAGATTGCTGCTGAACCAAGGGTCCATGTTCGCACCGTAAGAGCCATAGCCGTAGACCAGCATCGAGGACTTGCCGTCCTTCTTAAAATCCTTTTTCATGATCAGGGACACTGGAACTTTGGTGCCGTCACGAACCGTCAGGAAGACACGCTCGGTTTTATACAAGTCGGCGTTGTAGTTCGGGATCTCCTTCACCTTTCTCAGCACCTGTTCTTTGGTTTTAACGTTCAGGTCATAAACAGAATCCGGCAGGCGCATGGATTCATAGTTATAGCGCAGCCATTCGGTGTCGTATTCGCGGTTGTCTCCCACAGACGCCAGGTAACTTGGATCCGCAAATTTTAGTTCGTAAGGGTTTTGGGCATTGCGGTCGGCAATACGCACCTGGGTAAGCCCGTTATGGCGTTCATCCAAAGCGATGAAGCTTTTAAACACGGTGACGCTTTCCAGATAGGTGTCATCCCGGTGGGGGATCAGTTCCTTCCAGTGTTTCTCCTCGGTGTGCTCCAGGTCTGCCACCATCAATTTGTAATTGCGCGCGTTCTTGTTAGAAACGATATAGAACTTGTCGCCACCATCCGTCACTGAGTATTCGTGCGCGCGTTCGCGCGGGTTGAACACCTTGAAAGTTCCTAGCGGGTGGTCCGCCGACATGAAACGTGTCTCGGTCGTCAGAGTGCTGTAAGACGCGATGAAGATAAATTTTTCAGACAGGGATTTGTAAACGTAAACGCTGAAGGTGTCGTCTTTTTCGTGGTAAACAAGATCCTTCTTGTGCGTTTTGATGTTGTAGCGATAGACCTTCTCGGAACGCAGGGTTTCCGGGTGCTGTTCAGAATAGAAGATGGTTTCGTTGTCATTGGCCCAGCTCAGGTTGCCAGTGACATTTTCAATTTTTTCCGCCAGAACTTTCCCGGTGGTCAGATCCTTGAAATGGATTGTATAGAAACGACGACCGACGGTATCCACCGCATAGGCCATCATCTTATGGTTCGGACTCATACGCGGGCCGGTCGAGCTGAAATAGGTGTGACCTTTTGCCAGTTCCGGAACGTTGATCAGAATTTCTTCAGGCCCTGTCGGGCTGCCTTTGTGGCGGGTGTGCAGCGGATACTGCTGGGCCTTCTCAAATCTTGCTGAATACCAATAGTCACCGTCTTTAGCAGGCACGAAAGATTCGTCTTCTTTCACGCGGGACTTCAGCTCCTGAAATATTTTTTCCTCTAGCTCCAGTGCCGGTTTCATCATTTCTGCAGTGTAGGCGTTTTCTTTCTTCAGATAGTCGACGACTTTGGGATTTTCACGCTCGCGCAGCCAGAAATAGTCGTCCATACGGATGTCGCCGTGTTTGGACAGCTGAGTTGTGATCTTTTCAGGTTTCGGATAATCAAGATAATTTTTGTGCATGCAGGATACTCCCAGAAGTGCGATAGCCAAGACACTTATTTTCATTCGAAAAGGCTATCACCATCTTCCGGGAGTTGGGAAGCACAAGACCTTACGGTCTGGCCTCACGCTCCGAGGATGGTCGGGATTTTCTGTCAGCGTCAGTGCGCTGGGCGCGTGTGTAGGCATCCAGGAATGTTGTCCGGGCGAACTCCTCCAAAGATGTTGCGGTGGTGTTCTTTTTGTCCCGGTTGACAGTGCCGGCGATCGATCCATTGTTAAAGGAGCGGTTCATTTCCAGCATGGCATCTGACCAGTCCTCGGTCAGTCCGGCGCCAATCAGGTAGTTTCTCATTTCCTGTTCAGGAACCTCGACGTATTCGATTTCAGGTTTTTTGATGGCCTGGCCAAGAATACGCAGGGCCTCGTCGAAGGTGACATCCCGTTCACCCAGAAGATATTCGACATTGTGGGATTTGAATTCCGGATGCATCAGTAGGAAGGCGGCCCGTGCGGCAATGTCACGGGTGGCAATCATCGGCACCGGGACTTCGCTGGAAATGGTTCCAAAAAAGCGGTTCATGGAAATGATGCTGGGAATTCCGCTGAGCAGATTTTCCATAAAGTAAGTCGGGCGCAAGTGCATGATGTCGGCTCGGGTGATGGAGTTCAGTCTTTCTTCCTGGTCGTGCAGTCCCAGGATCGGGCCGGTGCCGCTTTCCAGGTCTGCACCGACGCTGGAAAGATTCACGACTTTTTTAACTCCGGCTTCTTCGATGGCTTCGGCGATCACCTCACCGAATTTGTTCTGGTAAAAGCGCACTTCCTTGGCGCTCATGTCCGGTGGAATCATCGTAAACACGGCAGAACAGCCGCGCATACAGTCCATCAGAAAGCTGACGTCATTGGCGTCCCCTTGTGCCAGTTCTGCGCCACGGTAGGCGTCTTTGTTCGGGAACTTGCGGGCCACGCAGCGCACTTGTTGGCTGTTGGCAAGAAGGTGAGTGGTGATTTTTGAACCGATGTGACCTGTAGCTCCCATAACAAGAATCATAGTCCGTGCTCCTTAAAATATGAGTGTAGGCTTCAATGGTAGGGGATCGGCTTAGGAGGGGGGAACTTACAAATAAGAAAGGCTGCCCGGAGGCAGCCTTTCTTTGGACTTAGTTTTGTTTGGCTTCTGCCAAGAGTTGCTCGGCGTGGGCCAGGGATGTTTTGGAGATCTTTTCACCGCTGATAAGGCGGGCGATTTCCTGAACTCGGTCTTTTTGTTTGAGTTCTGACACAACCATAGAAACAGAATCCTTTTGCGGGGACTTCTGGATAAAGAAGTGAATATCCCCGAAGGCCGCCACCTGAGGAAGGTGAGTCACGCAGACAACCTGTTGTCCTTTGGCAATCGTGCGCAGCTTGCGACCGACTTTTTCTGCCGTTTCGCCAGACACGCCGGTATCCACTTCATCAAACAGATAAGTGCGCGGCTGATTGCTGGAACCCACCACACGCTTTAAAGACAGAAGAATACGGCTCAACTCACCACCTGAAGCAAACTTCGCCAATGGGCGTTTGGCGTCTTTGCTGGAGGTTTGGCTCAGGAACTCGACATCACTCAAGCCCGTGGACGCCAGTTCCTGCAGCTTTTCGGTCATCACGTGGAAGGTCACACCTTTCATGTTCAGATCCAGCAGTTCTGCGTTCACGCTGTCGGCCAGAAGCTCGGCTCCTTTTTGACGGCGTTTGTGCAGATCCGCACCCAGGGTTTCAAGCTCTTTCAAAATAACAGCAGCTTCTTTTTTCAAAGATTCGACGCGGCTTTCAGAGTTTTGCAGGTTGGAGATTTCAATTTCCATCTCCATCAAAGCTTTCAGGATGTCATCGACGGTCGCGCCGTATTTTTTCTGCAGCTTGCGCAGATCGCTCAGGCGGCTTTCGGCTTCTTCCAGACGTTGGGGGTCGGCATCGATCTTGTTTGCGTACTGGCGCAGATCATAGATGCTTTCATCAATCAAAGTCTTGGCCTGTTCCAGGTTTTCCAGCTTCGCCGCGATTTGCGGGTCGACGTTGGAAATCTCTAGGCCTTTTTTCAGGATCGCATTCAGGCGGCTGATCGCGGAATCATCGTCTGTGTACAGAGCCGATTCCGCCTGATCCACGAACGCACCTATGCGGTTTGAGTTCTTCAGTTTTTTGACTTCGACTTCCAGTTCGTGGTCCTCGCCCGGGGACAGATCCAGATTGGCGATTTCATCACGCTGATAAGTCAAAAAATCCAGGCGCTGGGCCTTTTGTTTGGCATCGCTTTCAAGTTTTTTGATTTCAGCAAAGATCGCGTGATAGCGGTTGAATTTTTCCGTGAACAACAAACGTTTGTCCCAGGTGCCCGCGTACTGATCCAAAAGATCCAGATGATAGTGTTTGGACATCAGATTGCGGTTTTCATGCTGACCGGTCATTTCAATCAGCGGCGCTGAATGACCCGCCAGTTCCACCATCGGCGCCACGATATCGCGCAGGCTGTTCAGGGTGCTCAGGCTGCCATTCAGGTACACTTTGGATTTGTCGCCAGAGCTTAGCACGCGGCGAACGATCAGGGTGTGTTCATCCGCTTCAATTCCCATATCATGCAACATCTTCTGAATGTCGGGGCGGGCGGAAATATCAAACGAACCCTCGATGGTCGCCTGGGTGGCGCCTGTGCGAATGGTGTCGCTGGAACCTTTGCCACCCATCAACAAGGACAGACTTTTCAGCAGAACGGATTTACCGGCGCCGGTTTCACCGCTCATGATGTTCAGTCCCTCTTTGAAAGAGACATGAAGGTTTTCGATAATCGCAAAATTGGACACTTTCAACTCAAGTAACATAATCTTTCCTCAAGCTCAGTTTCGATCGCCGAATTTCAGTTTCTCGCGCAGCAAATGGAAATAGTTGTGATTGGCTTCACGAACCATCCAGTGGTCATAACAGGAACGGCTGACGATGACTTCGTCATCGGCCGTCAGCTCCGTCATCTTCTGTCCGTCCACGATGAAGTGGGCCTTTTGGGTTTTACCCTCCAGACGGAAAGAAAGCTCCCGGTCATCCGGGAACAACAACGGACGGGAAGTCAGGCTGTGCGGCGCCACCGGAGTCACCACAAACACCGGGGATTCCGGATGGCAGATCGGGCCACCCGCAGCCAGATTGTACGCCGTGGAGCCCGAAGGGCTGGCCACGATGAAACCATCGGCCTTCACCTGACTTACCAGGAACTTTTCAGAATAAATCGCCGTGTTGATCAATTGGGACATCGAGCCCCTTTCAATCACCATGTCGTTCAGCGCATGGTACTCGGCACGAACCTTTCCTTTGCGCAGAATTTTGGAATAGATCATGGAGCGCGGACGCTGAACCATTTTCCCTTCCAGAGTTTTTTCGATGATATCAAAGCAGGAATCCGCACTGTGAGCCGTCAGGAACCCCAAAGAGCCCATGTTAAAGCCCAGAATAGGAACACTGCGACCTTCCAGCAAACGAACGGCGCGCAGGTAAGTCCCGTCACCGCCCAGTACGATCACCAGTTTCAGATCGTCCATGTGCTTTTTGGTTTTAGCCGCCTTCGTGCCTGCAACCACTTTTTGGTCGGGGCAGGTGAAGACTTCAAAGCCGCGTTCTTTCAAAAACTCCGCGACCTTTTTAGCCAAAGAGACCGCTTGCGCAGTCTCCAGGCGATAGACCAAACCAATGCTGCCGTTTTCTTTCAAAACCAGCTTGCTCTGTTTGTGTTCTTTGTCCATCGAACTCTTCTTCATTAAATCAGTCCATCACGACGCAAAAGAGCGTTTGGATCCGGCTCACGACCGCGGAATTTTTTGTACAAATCCATCGGGTGCTCGGTGCCACCACGGCTTAGAACGTTGTCTTTGAACTTCTTGGCCACTTCCTGATTGAACAGGCCTTTTTCCTTGAAGTACTCAAAGGCATCCGCATCCAGAACCTCTGCCCATTTGTAAGAGTAATAACCCGCAGAATAACCGCCAGCAAAGATGTGGCCGAAGCTGCAAGAGGAATTCGCGCCATCCACTTTCGGGAACAGACGGGTTTCGGCCGTTGCCAGCTCTTCAAACGCATCCACGTCCTTGATAGTGCCCGGGTCCGTCGAGTGCCATGCCATGTCCATCAGGCCGAATTGCAGCTGACGGCAGGACATGTAACCCGCCTGGAATTTCTGGGAGCGTTTCAATTTCTCGATCAGCTCCGCCGGCATTGGTTCGTTGGTTTCGTAGTGACGGGCAAAGATGTCCAGGCCCTCTTTTTCGCCCACCCAGTTTTCCATGATCTGGGAAGGAAGTTCCACGAAGTCCCAATAGACATTGGTACCGCTCAGGGAAGGATAAGTACACTCAGACAGCATGCCGTGCAAAGCGTGACCGAATTCGTGGAAGAGCGTGCGAACTTCGTCATAAGTCAAAAGTGACGGCTTGGTCGGAGTCGGCTGCGTGAAGTTGCACACGATGCTGACGTGCGGGCGTTTCATTTCGCCGTCGATCAGACCCTGTGAACGGAACTGAGTCATCCAAGCGCCGCCTTTTTTGGTCTCGCGCGGGAAGTAATCCGTATAGAACAGACCCATGTATTTGCCAGAAGCATCTTCATAGATCTCGTAAGCTTTCACTTCCGGGTGATAGACCGGGATTTCTTTGTTTTCTTTGAACGTCAGGCCGTAAAGTTTCTTCGCGTGAGCAAACACACCTTCAACCACGTTTTCAAGTTTGAAGTAAGGGCGCAGGTCCTCTTCGTTGAAAGCATAACGCTCTTCTTTCAGCTTTTCAGAATAATAAGCCACGTCCCAAGGTTTGATCTCTGTCAGACCATCCAGCTTGTTCGCGAACTCTGTCAGTTCTTGAACGTCTTTCAGGCCCGCGTTCTTGGAAGCCGCCAGAAGTTTGTTCAGGAAGTCCATAACAGTTTTTGGATTTTTCGCCATACGCTCTGCCAACACGAAATCAGCATGCGTGGTGAATTTCAAAACTTTCGCGCGCTTGTCACGAAGCTCAACAATTTTCAGAACGTTGGCCTGATTGTCGAATTCACCTTTGAAGGCTTTGGAAGAAAACGCTCTCCACATTTTCTCGCGAAGCGCGCGGTTTTTTGCATAAGTCATGAACGGAAGGTAAGAAGGGATCTGCAAATTGAATATCCACTTGCCGTCGTGACCTTTGGCTTTCGCCAAAGCCGCCGCACCTTCAAGTGTGCCTTCAGGCAAACCATCAACATCTTCTTTTTTATCCAAAAGCATTTCGAAAGAATTGGTCGCTTTCAAAACGTTCTCAGAGAATTTCGGACCAAGAACAGAAAGCTCCTGATCGATCTGACGAAGAGTCTCTTTGTCAGCCGCATTCAGCAAAGCCCCGTTGCGAGTGAAAGACAGGTAAGTCTTTTCCAGCAGGCGAGTCTGTTCCAGATTCAGGTTCAAGGATTCGCGCTTGTCATAAACAGCTTTCACGCGCGCAAAGATCTCAGAATCCAAAGAGATGTCAGAGCTTAAAGCCGTCAGCATCGGATAAATATCTTTAGCCAAAGCCTGAAGCGCTTCATCCGCATGAGCCACTTCCAGGTTGGAGTAGATCGTGGAAATCTGATCAGCATGAACGCTGGCCGCTTCCAAAGCCACAATCGTATTTTCAAAATCCGGAGCCTCCGGATTGGCTTTGATCTTAGCCACATTTTCTTTAGCCATCTTGATGGCTTCTTCAACCGCCGGCACATAGTGCTCAACTTTGATCAAATCAAAAGGCACAGCCTGATCTTTGTTCTTGAAGGGTTGCAAAAGAGGATTAGTCGTATTCATAGGAACCTCCATGGATAGAGTAAAAACACCCTTCTTTTCTTCCATGAAACAGACCCGAAATAAAGCTAAAAACCCGGATAAAAAAATGACTCAACCCGACGCCACCAGACGGGTCAAACGACAGTACTTTTTAACTCCCAAACCCCGACGAAAAGACCACCCAGAGCCCAAACTGTGAGGACCGTGAATAATGCAGGAGTGACCAGCAAAGGGGGATTTCAAGTTTTTTACCCGAACAAGCCGGGAAAGAGGCATTGGGGAGAGGGGGAAGGCTTTATTGGGGCCTCCGGCCCAGGGATGGTCGCGAAGCGAGCGCCGGCAGAGGGCAGGAGCCCGTGCCCCAAGAAAGCCTTCCCCCTCTCCCTAAGGCCGCCGTCTAAAATTCTCTTCGGGTAAAAATGGAAAGCCCCCTTTGGTGGTTATTCCAAAGGGGGCGTATGATGCGGCATATTAGTCCGTTAAAACGGTCGAGAAGTGCCGCGCCTCTCTAGTTTTTAACACAAACTCCAAGATTCGAACCGGACAGAACTTGACGGCATGTCGCCCCGACACCGCAAGTGTTCCCTTGGCTCAAAACGCAGCTCTGAGTGAGGGTCTGAGAGCAGCTGGAGAAGCTGTTAGAATTCGTTGGAATATTGGAATACTGCGGATGATTGATCGTCATCTGCGGAGCTGACGGAATGGACATGTAGCCGAAGCCCCAGCCGTATCCGTAAGACCAGAAGAAATAGTCATTCCAGTAAGGAGTGATCAGCTGTTGCTGAACGCAGCCCAAACCAAATGTGCCGTTGTAAGTTGGCAGATATCCATTCGGACAACCACAGAATCCCTGCTGAGCAAAGATGGTCGAATAGTTGTAAGCATAGTTGTACAGGCCCGGATAAGGGATGAAGCCGGAATAGTTGTAATAGGCGTTGTTATTACAGTAAGTCGTTCCGTTGATACAGTTCAACTGCAGTGGTGTGGTCGCAATCTGACCGGGGTTGGTCACGGTGTTGTTTCCACCATTGTTATCCGGTTGGCAGGCTGCCAACGCAAATACCGTCAGAACCAAAGTTATGAGCTTTTTCATAAAGCACTCCAAGGTTAAAAAATCTTTCAACAATGCCTAGGGATCCAAGTTCTGTGCCTTGTGAGAATCTATCCAGCCTCCATATATTCGACCTCAGCCCCCCTTTTTACAAAAACGGGGCCCAAAAGCGTCACCCTGCGCCGCGAAAGGTTCCTGGTTTGAGACGGGGCGAGGGTGGGTAAAAATGGGGATTTGGGGTTGGCAGAAGGGGCGTTCCCCTTTAGGCTTAAGGGATGTGTTCGAAAGGAGTCGATCATGATGAAGTACATTGGATGTGTATTGGCCGCTCTATTGGCTTTGCCTGCTCAAGCAGCCATCTCCAAACAACAAAGTAAACCTGCGGCTTCCAAAATTCTTTCTGGTGAAGGTGTCAGTTTCGGTGGTCTTGCCGGTACCGGTTTCACCTTGATGGATGTTCGCCGTACGGCGGATGCGGGCAAAAAAGTCGAGCGCATCGTGATTGATGTCGGTGATATCAACGGCGGCATGCTGCGCGGCTGGCCGGGTTATTACTATGCAGAGCTGAAGAAAAATCCTCAGCGTCTGGTGGTGGACTTTGCTCAGATGCCGAATGCCAATATCGATCAAAAACGTCTGGCTGAAAGACTGAAAGGCTCTTTGGCGGTGGTGAAAACCAACATGAGCCTGGATCCGGTCGACAGTTCTTTGAATCTGACTCTGGATCTGAAAAAGAACACCAAAGTTCGCGTCTATCAGGTCGCGGGTAAAAAAAGCACCAGCAAGGTCGTCATTGACCTGATCACGGAGTAGTCGTGATCGTGCGGGGACTTCTTTTCGCGGCACTGCTGATTTCTGCAACTTCGGCGCAGGCCCGTGTTTTCAATATCAACAACGAAACTTTCGCCGCCTACTTTGATGTGTCGGCGGGGCCGTCAGCGATTGGCACCGGGGCCTTCGACGGTGAAGCGACCGGAGTCAGCTACAGTGGCGGCTCCAGCTACAACTATGGCGGTGAGTTCGGCTTCCTGTACACACGTCAGTACATCAGTTTGCGCTTCGGTCTTGAAATACTAAAACCCAGTGCAATTGAAGGATCCTCTGCGACCAACGCATCTGAAACAGAACTCTACACGGCTGACAGCCAGGTTCTGGGCTATGCCCCGAAGATCGGCGTTGAATTCAACCTGCAAAGCAATGCCCGATCCCGCTCCTTTGTGGCGTTGGGTGTGGGGGCAGCCAGTGTGACCATGAAGAACAGCTACACCCTGACGACCGACGGTCAGACAGCTTTCCCGGGTGTCTCCAACCATGATGTTGAAGCCAAAGGCTCAGCCACTTTGTTGAATGCCTCTTTGGGTTATGAAGGTCTTTTGACCGACACCACCACCATTGTTGTTGAAATGGGTTATCGTCAGCTGAATATCGAAAATCTGGAATACACCAAATCTGTCACCACTTTCAAAGGTCCGGTGAACAGCGGTGACAAAGTCACCACGGCCGCAGGCGAGCAGCGTGACTTGAATCTGTCCGGCGCCTTTATCGCCATCGGCTTCCGCTTCTATCTTTAACTTCAAGGAGTCAGCAACATGAGTGCTCTGTATCGTCTTAAGGGCCTGGAATATTCATACCTTTGGAACGGCAAGCAAGTGCCGGTTTTGAAAGGCATTGACCTGGAACTGGAAAAAGGCTGTTTCACCTGCATCGTGGGCCCGAGCGGAACGGGTAAAACCACTTTGCTGAATCTTTTGGGTCTGATTGATACCCCCAGCAATGGACACCTTGAGTTCGCGGGCGAAGACGTCACTCATCTTCCTGAATCTGAAAAAGAAAACGTGCGCCTGCACAAGGTTGGATTCATCTTTCAGTCTTTCTATCTGATACCCACTTTGACGGTGCTTGAAAATACGTCTTATTTCCTGCCTTCTTTGGGTTACAACCACGCCAATGCCCAGAAGGTGGCGATGGAAACTTTGGATCTGTTGGGACTTGCCGACCACGCCAAGAAAAAACCGCTGGAACTTTCCGGTGGTCAACGTCAGCGTGTGGCTATTGCGCGAGCGATTGCCAAAAAGCCTGCGGTGGTACTGGCTGATGAACCGACGGCCAATCTGGATTCGGTGACTGCAGAAAAAACCATCAACGCCTTCAAAGAACTGCAGAAGTCTGAAAACACCAGCTTCATTTTCTCGACTCACGATTCGCATCTGGTCAGTTTTGCCAAATCCGTGTATCGCATGAAAGACGGCATGATCGACAACACGAAAAACCAGGAGGCTAAATAATGTTGGAACTGTTGAAAATCTCCTGGCGCAATCTGTTCAGAAATCCTCGCCGCACGTGGGCCAGTCTTTGTACGGTGGCTTTGGGCGCTGCAGGTTTGTTGATCTATCAGGGTTTTAACACCGGCGTGATGAACCAGTACCGTGAAAACGTGATTCATGGATACTATGGTTACGGTCAGGTGTTCCCGCAGAATTATTTCGGTAAAGTTCACGAAACCCCGTGGAAATTGTGGTTTGAAAACGCCGATGAAATCGAAAAGCAGATTCGCAGTTCTGCTTCTGTCACCGAAGTTTTCCCGCGTGTGTCCTTCTATTCTTTCATCGTCAAAGGTGGCATCACCCTGGGCGGTAAAGGTGAGGGCGTGATTCCAGAGCGTGAAAACAAGTTCTTCACTGAAATGAACTTTATCGAAGGCCATGATCTGCAAGGTCAGGATCAGATCATCCTTGGAAAAGGTCTGGCAGAAAGCATCGACGCAAAAACGGGTGATGTGGTGACTTTGCTGACCCAGACGGTGAATGGTCAGCTGAACGGGGCGGACCTGACGGTGGCGGGGATCTTCTTCACGGGTAAAAAAGTCATCGATGATTCCTTCTATCGTGTGGATTTGAAGCAGGCGCAGGCACTGCTTGATACCACTCGTGTCGAGATGTTCTCGCTGGCGACAAAAGGGGTTGAGGCGTGGCCGGCGGTGGATGCGGATTTGCGCAAAGCCAATCCGTCGTTGGAAGCCGTGCCCTTTGAGATTCTGGACAAAAACTACTATCAGAACTCGGTGGACTTCCTGAATGCTCAGTTCTCGTTCATCCGTTCGATCATTCTGGTGATTGTGGCCATGGGGATTTTCAATGTGATTTCCACAGGCTTACTGGAAAGAGCGGGCGAGATGGGAGCGTTGCGTGCGAACGGAGAAAAACGCAGTCGCTTGTTCAAGATCCTGATGATCGAAAACAGTTTGTTGGGGATCTTGGGCGGCTTCCTGGGAATTTGTATTGCAATTTTGGTGGATGCGACCTTGCTTCGTCAGGGTATTCCGATGCCACCGGCCCCGGGGATCACTCGTCAGTTCTTTGTGTTCCTGGATATTCAGCCCAGCCACTATCTGCAGGCGTTGCTCTTGCCGATGATCGCCACCGTCGTGGCAAGTTTGTGGCCGGTAAGAAAGCTTCTGAAGAAATCAATTCCGGAACTTCTGCGTTCCACATAAAACGAAAAAGCGGCTTTTTAAGCCGCTTTTTTTTATTCTGCTTGCACCACTCCTGATGAGTTGAATTTCTGCACCCGGCTGTTGCCGGCCTCTGAAACATAGAAGTTGCTGCCAGCGTCGACCATGATGTCGATTGGCATTGTAAACTCTCCGGCGGCAGCACCTGCTTGACCATAGGTGGTCATGTGCGCGCCGTCAGCAGAGAAGCGAACGATTTTATTTCCAGCGGCATCCGCTGCTAAAATACTGCCGTCTTTGTCTACGGCAATGCCGAGGATAGTGGTGATATTACCTGCGGCACCCGGCAAAATTGTCCAAGCTACGCTGTTATCCGGGTTGATTTTCACCAATGCGCGGAATGGGGCGCCTGGACCCGTATTTTGTGCATCTGAAACAATCACACCACCATCACTGGTTGCCGCAACACTGATGGGTGAAATGATCTGTCCTGCTCCAATGGTTCCAATTTCCACTCCCGCTGTGGTGAGCTTTCGAATTACACCATTGGTGGCATCTGTCTGATAGATAACATCGGCTTCCAGCGTTTTGTCGTAAACGATATCCAGGAAGTACGTTGTGCCTGTTGGAGTGATCTCGCCAGCCGATGTTCCGTCCGGATTGTACTTCATGATTTTTCCAGTAAGCAGGTTAGAGCCGTAAATGATACCCTGACTGTCGATGTCGATATCGTACATCATAGTGCCTGCCGCAAAGGACAGGTCACTGAACCCAGTAGTGTCAAAGCGCTTGATGCCACCCATATCGCTGACATAAGTGTTACCCAGGGTGTCTCGGGCCAGTCCAAGTGCATTCGATAAGGTGGGATCATATTTACGGGCCAAAGCTCCCGTGATTTTGTTGTAAACTCGGGTTGTAGAACTGTTCATGACATAGACTTCATTTCCAGCTTCGGCAAAGACAACGGGGCTGCTCGTGAACTGTGTGGCTCCGGCGCTTCCATCAGTGATAAAGAGCAAGGCTCCGGTCGGATCAAATGAAATAAGATAGCCGTTGCTGTCGCTTTGACTGATCAGGAAGTTGCCATTGGATAAAAGTGTCAGGTCAGCGACGTTGCTGGATGCAACCGTTGCTGGTGCGACCGGCAGGATTTGTGTCGGCCAGGTGACCTTGCTGTCGAAGCTTCCGTTGGGCAGAAATTTTTGCAGTCGATCTGACCAGGTATCCACGACATAAACGTTCCCAGAGGAATCAAGAGTGAATTTGGTGTTACCCCAAAATTCGCCATCAGCGCTGCCGGATGTGCCGGCTCCGTAAGCCGCCATTTGGGCACCGGTGTTTTTGTTGTATTTGCGAATCTGGTAGAAATAGTTCAAAGCCAGATAAACATTGTCAGAAGAATCAAATGCAATGTCTTGGGCAGAAGGGAAGATGCCGCCTTCTTGAACAAAGTCTTTAAAGACACCCTGAGAAACTCCATCAAGATTGTATTTTTGAATGTATTCGCGAATTGCGGTGCCCCCGCTTCTTTCGACAAGACCAACATAGATCAAGCCTGTAGAGTCCACTCCCAAAGAGGTTATTTCACCATCCGGCCACTTCGAGGCGGCAGGAAGAGAAATGCTTTTCAGTGTTTTTCCCTCTGCAGTGAAAACATAAATTTTGTGGTCAAACAGAGAGGCACCAACAAACTTGTTTCCGGGTGCGGCACTCAAAAATGATTTGTCCTGAAGGTTGAAGGCCGGTTGTCCCAGCGGAAAGGTTCCTTTAATAACCGAGACCGCAGGCGATGGATCATCGTCTCCGATGGATGGGGAAATGAGCTGGCCGAAGCGATCCAGACTCATCGTGCATGCCGACGTGGTTAAGGCCAGAATGAGAAGTGCGAGCGAAGTTGAGATTTTCTTGAACATAGTGCGTACCTTCTACGTGCCGTTTACGAGGTTTTCACGTCGTGTTTCATAATACTTTTCGGGATTTGTTAAAGAGCGCTCAAGATAATCAGAGTACTTTTGGAGCACCTGGTGCTTTTAGTGCTCCACGAGATACAAGGAGTCCTCATAAGATGACGTTCCGGTAATGGAAGATATGAGGGAGAGCAGACAGATCTGAGGGAATGTTGTCTCAAAGTGATCACTTTTTGGTCAGCGGTGCCAAAATGACGTTTTGGAGCTGAATAAATACGGTGAGATCCAATTGAATGCTTCTCAGGTTGATACAAGTTGGGTATGAGGTTTGCTATATAGTCCTCTCGGAGAACCAATAATATGAGAGTGTCCGTCCTTGTTAATTCCAAAGCAGGCTCTGTGAATGCAGAGTTGATCGAGGCGAAAGTGCGTGAAGCGCTTTTCCGCTGCGATCTGCGTTTCTGTCGTCCTTCGACGATGACAGAGATGTTTGACTTTGTTCAGGAAGAGCAAGCGAAGAAAACGGATTACTTTATCATTTGCGGTGGTGACGGCACTATCAACGTGGCGATTCAGGCCATCATGAAATATCAAAACGGCGCGCAGATTCCTCCGATTGCCATTGTTCGTTCCGGCACCGCCAACGATTTGGCTCATGAAATTGGTGTATCCACCAGAATTGATACCGCTGTTCGCAATATCTTTGAAGGTGTTGTGAAAAACATCGACGTGATTGAAGTCAGCTCGGGTGAACAAGTCGCTTACATGCTGACCAACGGAGGTCTGGGACTTCCGGCCAAAGCGGCCGAACTGGCTAATAAATTCCGTTCTCACTTGCAGACCTTGGCGAATTGTCCGAAGTCAGCAAAGGCTTATCGTTTCCTTGCACAGAAAAGTTATCACGCGGTCAAAAAAATGGGGCCGAGTGTTTATTCCATGATGACCGCCGAAGCGATTCGCACCTGGAATCCGGAAGGCTGGGGTCTGGAAATTGAAATTCCTGGCAAAGTGAATGTCGAAACGTCTTCGCCGATCGTTCTGATCAATAATCAGCAAAAGATCGGCTCCAGTTTTGTTCCGGCGCCGTTTACCTCCAATACAGACGGTACGGTGAACCTGCTTCTTTCTGAAACCAACAGTATTCCTGGGCACACTTTGGCGGCTTACCATCTTCGTCGCGGTTCCGTCGAGAAATCTCCGGTCTTTAAGTCTTTCGAGCTGAAAGAGTTCAGACTAAAGAGCCAGAATCCCCAGCGCGCTTTGACTTTCTTTGGGGATGGCGAGATCCTTCTCAGAGATGTTCAGGAAATCACAGTTCGTTGCCTGCATCACGGACTGCCAGTCATGGTCCGACAATAGTTCTATTCGGAGGTCATCGTGACCAAACCACGCATTCTTGTTACCGGAGGCACTGGCTTCCTGGGTAAACAGGTCATTCCTTTGCTTCGCGAAAAATTCGAAGTGGACGTGTTGTCCCGTTCAGGCAAGACTGAAGTCCAGGGAGACCTTTGTCAGTGGAATGCGGGCCTGGATCTGGACGCTCTTCGCAAAAAGAAATACGCGCTGTTCCTGCACATGGCTGGACTGTATGAGCTGACCGCATCCAAAGTGGATTGCTATCAGCACAATATCTCGGCCATGGGCACGGCTTTGAAGGTGGCCGAATCTCTTGAAATTCCCTTCTTCGTGAACACCAGCACCGTGGCGGCCGGGATCAATTCCCCGTTGACGGTGGTGAAACCCAACGATTTGAACTTCCAAAAGACTTTTCCGGATGCTTATTCGGAATCCAAAGCCCATGGAGAACAGGTTCTGCAAAACTGGCCGATGGTTCACACCACCGGTCGTATCAACCTGCGCTTGGGCGTCTTGGTCGGGGACACCAAAACGGGCCGTATCGAGCGCATCGATGGTCCTTATCATTCGGCGGAGGCCTTCAATAAAATCCGCTCGGTGGTTGAATCCATTCCGACGTCATTGCCTCTTCCGGGGAATGACAAAACCCGTTTGCCGCTGGTTCCGGTCGACAAGTGTGCTGAAGCCATTGTGAAATTCTGTGAGTGGGCGGTGCAGACCAAACCTCAGGGGTATCACAGTTTCCACGTGACCCCGAATCAGGGGTTGGCGGTTCGTGATCTTTATCTTTCGGCCTTGAAGTCCCAGGCAATTCCTCACAAAGGAGTGATCCTGGTCGATAAGATTTCCGAAGCCCTGGTGCTGAAGCTTTCCAGTTTCATCGCACGCTTTCCGGAAGAAGAGCTGCATTACCTGATGAACTTCCCGATATATGACACCACCAGCACCCGGGAAATCCTGGGTGAAACATGGTGTCCTGAATTCTTCCAATACGAACAAAAATTCTGGAGCGGATATGAAGCGTACGTATCGAATCGCTGAGATCAGTTTCGGACGCCCGCACTGGGATGCCGCTTATGAATTTGACTTTGCCGGGGATCACTATGAAGTTCAGCGCTTCAGTGCCAACTTCTCGGTTGATGCGGTTGTCAGACTGATCGAAACCCTGCGCAATCAGGTGGATGCCTTTGCCTTGACCAGCTTGCCACCAGTGATCAAGCTGGATCAGAAAAGCTATGTTCACCGTCAATACCTGGAAATCATGGCAACGCCGTCCCCGGTACCTCTGTGTGACGGGACGGGTTTGCGTGAAATCGCCAATATCAATTCTTTGGTGAAACATATCGAATCCGGAGTCATTCAGCCGGAACGCGGGACGTTCTTCCCCACAGCAGTGCTTTGCACGGAGCTTGAAGAATACATCCGTCACCGTTACCGCAAATCAGTCTATATCGGCGATGCGTACTCGCTATTGGGTCTGCCATGGATGATTCAGCCCTTCCCGGGTTTGATGACTCTTTCAAAGCTGGCTTTGAATGTGGCGAACATCAAAGACATGAAGCGAAACACGCCGCTGGCGCAAACCAAGATGCAAAAGATCAGCCGGTCTTCTTTGGCCGCGCAGGTTGAAAATGTGCAGTACGTGTTCTGTGATCTGCCGATGTTGCTTTTGTTCGATCAGGCGACGGACTTTGTGCGCGGCAAGGATCTGGTGATCTGGTCAGCGCACCCGGCGATGGAGGAAGAAGCCAAAAAGTATTCCCCACGCAGTATCATCAATCTGTTCCCTGAAAACTACCGGGTGCATCCGTACATGAACTATTCTGTTCTGGATGCCATGCTGCGCTTGTCGCACAAACGCACGGCGGCTTTGTCCATCGAAGAATGGGAACAGCTCATCACCGAGGACGTCGAGATCCGTCAGGTGGCGCGCAAGTACGTGATGACCAGAAACTCATCGACGCAGACAAAGATCTCTCAAGGCTTCAATGCGGTTCGAAATAAGGTCTTCAGCCAGCCGGAGCCGGATTTTGCCTTCGTGATTCATGCGCTTTCTCATAATGACTTTATGCATGTGCCGGGACTGGGCGTGCTGAAGCACATGCCAAAAACCTGGAATGATCCGTTTGACCGTATGGCTGCGAAAGCGCCGCCGTTCGTCTATGGTCATATCAAACACATCATCAGTGAAAGCAACGGCAAGGAAATCAACGGGATTATCTATGCCTTGCCAGCGACCCCGAAGGTGCTGAAGAATTCGGACCCGGAAGTGATCTATCGCAAGATTGAAAGCATCTGTTACGATGCCGCCAATCGAGGCGCGAAAATGATCGGCCTTGGCGCTTACACCAAAATTGTGGGCGATCAGGGAATCACCATCAATCAAAACAGCCCGATTCCGGTCACCACCGGGAACAGCCTCAGTGCCTCGGCCACGTTATGGGCACTGGCGGATGTGGTGCAGAAGATGCGTCTGTTGAAGCAGGATCCGAACACGGGCTATGTCGATGGCATGGCGATGGTGATCGGGGCGACCGGCTCCATCGGTAAAGTTTCGGCGAAGTTGCTGTCGATGATCTTTAAGCGCCTGTGTCTGGTGGCTCCACGACTCAACCGTCTGGAAGAGCTGCGCCAGGAAATCCAGCAGATGTCGCCAAACTGCGAGGTGACTATCACCACCGATGCCAATGAGCTGGCGGCGGATGCCGATGTCCTGGTGACGGCAACGTCAGCATTTGATCACAAAATCGTCGATGTCATGCGCTTGAAGCCAGGAGCGGTGGTGTGTGACTGTTCTCGTCCATTGGATTTCGACATTGAAGATGCCAAACAGCGTCCCGATGTACTGATTATTGAATCAGGTGAAGTGGTGTTGCCGGGACCAGTGGAAATGAATTTTGATATGGGTCTTCCGGGGAACACGGTGTATGCGTGTCTGGCGGAAACAGCGCTGCTGACTTTGGAAGGTCAGTACGAGCCTTTCACTATGGGCCGCGATATCGAGTGGCACAAAGTAAAACAGATATATCAGATGGCGAAACGCCACGGGGTTAAACTTGCGGCGATTCAGGGGCATACCGGAATCATCACCGACAAGGAAATCGAACTGACCCGCGAACTGGCGTTGTCTAAAAGAAAAAAATAAGGAGATGTCATGAAGACACTTTTGGCGATCAGCAGCTTGTTATTCTCTTTGCATGCCCTGGCGGAAAATCCTGCAGAATGGGTAAAAAAAGCGGACAATATCCGCAACCCTGCTGAATCCTATGAAATGAAAATCAAGGTTGAAACCTCTGAAAACACCTCGGTGTTCCAGGTTTATTTGAAAGGTCAGGACAAAACCCTGATCGTCACCAAAGAACCGGCCCGCGACAAGGGCCGCAATATGCTGATGCTGGACCGTGATTTCAACGCGTATGTTCCGAATCTGAAGCGTTCCATGCGATTGTCTTTGGCGCAAAAGCTGTCCGGCCAAGTCGCAAACGGGGACATCTCCCGCACCCGCTGGTATGGGGACTATGATGTGACCAAAGAAAGTGAAAATACCAACGAAGTTCAACTTCTTTTAAAGGGGAACAAAGACAATCTGACTTATGCATGGGTTCGCCTGTGGCTTAAGAAAGGCTCCTTTGCTCCCTTGCGTGCGGAATACCTGGGTCTGAATGGAAAGACCGTTTTGAAGCGCGCGGCTTTTGAAGATTACAAAAACATCTCGGGCGCCTTCCGTCCGACGACTTTGAAAATCGAAGACACCAACAAACAAATCAGCTACATCCGCATTCTTTCCATGGACAAGAGGGACTTCAGTGATTCCTTCTTCACGGTCCGCAATATGGAGAGCATGAAGTAAGTGAGATTTCTGGTTCTTCTTGCACTTCTGATGATGACTCCGTGGGCGAGGGCAGACCTGGTGTTTGCGCCTCGTTACGAGTATATCCGTGGTCAAGAGGACGAACTTGCCAATCGTTTGATTCTGAAAGGCAAACTCAACAGCAACCTGGGGCCCTTCGGAATCTTCATTGAAGGTTTCGGCGACTTTGAAGGCAACGAAGATCAGGCCTATATTCGCCGGTCTCCGTCCAAAGGATACTTGCAGGAAGCCTATCTGGAATTCAAGCTGGATTCTTTCTATGTGCGTGTGGGCCGTCAGGCCATCCGCTGGAGTGAAATGTGGTCCCTGCCTTCTCTCGATGTATGGTCGGGCCGTCGCTGGGCAAGGCTTTTCTTTGATCCTTTCCAGGATCAGCTGACTCATCCGACCGGGGCGTCTTTTTCTTATGCCCGTGAAACGTGGTCTTTGGATCTGGTCGGAATCGGGGATGTGGCAGAGTCCACCTATCCCATCCCGGCACCAGAGCCTGTGGAAGAAAAAAACACCAGTTTTGGTGGCCGTTTGAAGATGGACGTCAAAGGTTTTGGTCTGTCGTTGGTGTCTGCACAGATTCTGAATCGCAATCACTATGGTTTCACCGCCAACTATGCCTTTGAAACCGCAGTTCCCAAATTTGAGTACGGCTATGTGGACGACACCACTTTGCCGGACACGATCAAAAGTGATCGCAGCTTTGGTACGGTGGGGATGGATCTGTTCCTGGGGAACTGGGTGGTGCTGCCACAGGTGACGGCTTATGAGGTCAACACACTGACGGGGACGCAGACTCAGGTGTCTTATTACGTCAGTGCGCAGTGGAATCCGAACCGTCATGACGTGTTCTTCCAGCTTTATCAGAACGATACCACCAAGGATCTTTTTGTGAATGGCAGTTATGGTTATAACTGGACGGACTATTTTACCTCCACCATCTTTGCCCAGAGTTATCAGGGGAAAGACGGCGGGCTTTACGATATGTATGAAGAAATCACCGGCGGTTATGTTGTCGGTTTGCGTTTGGAATTTACCGGCAGTTTGCCTTTTTAAAGGGAGTCAGCAATGGCAAAAGAATACTTCTCTGATTTGAACTACACCCTGTCCAACGAAGATACGCGCATTGAATTTGAACTGTTGCCCGAAGGCGCCAACCGCGTATTCAGCATCGCTGGATCCGGGGCTCGCTGTCTGCCGCTGATTGCGAAGAACCCGAAGAATCTGGATGTGATCGACATGTCGGTCAGTCAGTTGTATTTGTGCGAGCTGCGCCTGCAGGCGATGAAGACATTGAGCTATGAGGAATACCTGTTCCTGATGGGCTATCGCGGGGCTTTGCAAGGGGGGCATGACGAAGGCGACAGTCGTGAAGAGCTGTTCAAGCGTCTGACCTTATCTGCCGCAGCCACCAGTTACTGGCAAGAGCGCATGGAAGGTTGGAAACCGCGTGGTTTCATTCTGTTGGGCCGCTGGGAATCCCACTTCCAGAAGCTGGGTTATTTGTTCCGTGATGTCTTGCAGTGTGATTTCAGTAAGGTGTTTGCCGCACAGACTCTCTCTGAACAGATCGAGCTTTATGAAAAGCACTGGCCGAAAATCCGCTGGAACAGCTTTATACGTGTGGCGGCAAGTGAATTTGTCTTTAATAAATACCTGTACAAAGGCCATTTCAGTGGTCGCGCCGACCACAAGACCGAACAGCGCGCTCCATGGCAGTTTATCATGGAAGAGTTTGACCGTATCTTCCGCACGCAGTTGGTTCGCAAAAACTATTTCATGCAGATCCTTTTCCTGGGGCGTATTGCCTATGAAGAAGGCCTTCCCTTGGAAGCGCACGAACACATTGTTGCGGCGGTGAAAAAGTCGAAAACCGAAGTGCGCTATTTACACGGCAATCTTCTGGAAGAGCTGCCAAAGCATGCCTATGACTTTATCTCTTTGTCCGACACGATTTCTTATCTTGAACAGCGCGATGCCAATCAGATTTTGCAAAGACTGAACACAGATAGCAAAGCCGGCACCCAGATGGTGATCCGATCCTTTATGCGTGCGCCAACGGCAATTGATCTGAAGGGGTGGGAAGAGCTCGGCGACAAGAATGTCTGGGCCCAAAACAAAGATGGAACTGGCGTTTACCAGTTCCATATATTTAGAAAAGTCGGCGGTTGAAAACGGCCGCTCTGACTGCGTTGTCGGCAAGCCTTCTCGCTCCGACGTGCTTAGAGCACGCCTGCGCTGCGAGGGCTTACCTCCGCCTTGCATAGCAACCGTTTTGAATCGCCTTTGGTTCCCGGTTGCTTGTCTTATTTACTTTTCGGTGCAGCTGACGTCGGCTGTTTGTCCGTAAAGGGCCATCTGGCCGTTGCCGGATTCATCCAACATCAGTTCGACTTTTCTTGGGTTCGACTCGCTGACTTGGCCTTTGACGGCGACAATGTGTTCTTTCGTGTGCTTGATCACCAGGAAGCGTTCTTTTTGTTCGCTCAGATAGTTCACGGTGATGGTTTCTTCACCGCCATCGCGGTCTAAAGTCAAATAATCCATGATATGGGATTGAGTCGTGCACTCCAGGCCATAAGCGGAAGCGTTCACGGCGGAAAGACTCAAAGCTACAAGGACGAACGATTTCAGAATTTTCATATAATCTCCATTTTTAAGTCACACGGGGACAGGTGCGAGAGTTATGCCCATTTCAGAGGGAAAACGCAGGCTTTACGACGGGCTTTGCTGTCTAAGTTTTTGACAATGTGACGTTTTACTGAACTCTTTTCAGGCGGCTTTGTGAATTATCACAGAATGTTTAGATCGCCTCGTGTTTGTGGTAGAACGTGGCCTCTGTTTTTAACTTGTGAGGTCAAAATGAAATTCAAGCTTCTCGTGGGAGCTCTGGCTTTTGTGGCGGGTTCCTGGGCGCAAAAAAGTGCGGCCTATCTGATTGCTTCTGAACCGGCAAAGCTTCGTGCAGGCGTTCCTACTGACGTATTTGTAGCGGGTTTTGGTAATGACCAGGGGACACAGTTCCTTCAGTCTGCGATCATTGGCGCTAAAGTCTCCCGTGACCGTTTTCCACAAAGACAGCGCGTGATTATCAGCGCGGTGAATGAATCCCTGTCCGCGGAAAGCGCGATGCTGGCTAATGCAGGCTTTGGCTTCCGTAAGGCTGACAACGACGATCTGGGTAAAGAACGCCTGGTATTGGCTCTGCAGTATTTGAATGCGCCGATTTCTTCTTTACAGTTCTATGGACATGCCAATACCTATAATGGTTTCCGCCTTCAGGACAAACGGGACCGTTTGGATCATGAAGACGAAGAGTTCGCACAACTGGGCAGCGTTTTGGCGCCGAATGCCTTTGTGGTGTTCCATTCCTGCAACTCGGGTTGGCTGTTGGCCCCGGCGGCTGCAAAAATGTGGCGTCGCCCGGTGTTTGGTTCTTTCGCATCCTCTGACTTCCAAGAGATGATGACTGACGGCAACTGGTACTATCACGATGTTGGCTATTATCCAGATAACCTGACTCGTATCGGAACCACGTCCCGTATCACTCAGCAGACCCTGGAATGCACGACAAAAAAATGTCTGCGTTTGAAGCCCGTGAACTCTCCTTATGTGGATTCTTTCGGTACATTCAGCCGTGGTTTGGGCTTCTATAAAGTGTTCTCTCCGGTGGATGCTTTGATTCCTCAAGCGATGATTCACTTCACATTGTTAACTCCAACTGTGAAGCCACTGACTTTGCAGTCTTCCCGTGCTGATCTTCTTGAAGCGGTGAAGGACTGGATGTGTCCTTCTGACAAGTCCGGCGTTCGCCGCAGAGCTTGTTCTGAGGCTATTGACACTCAAGCTTTCATGACCAACCCGACATTGAGCTTCTTCAACGGCACACCTGTGGCCTGCAACAACACCAGTTGCTCCACGACAGTGAAATGTAAAGTTCTGAAGAAACTTGTTGGCGCAGTTCCCTGCACGACGGTGGATCTGGATTCCCGCAAGTCCACAGTGTTCTCTGATCAGCTGAAGATGATCTTCAAAGGTCTTGAACAGTTTGAATTGGGAACTTTGAAACTTTAGTCCCTAAAAATGCTTTCCCCAAAAAGCAAAAGGGCTGCGATAAATTTCGCAGCCCTTTTTTTTTTCGGACTCGCCGGCAGTGCTGGAGCACCGGCAGGTGCGCAAGCTGAAGCAGCGCCGCTATTCTGACAGGATTTTGATGGTTCCGGCTTTGGCGTCAATCCGCACGCGCATTCCGGTTTTCAGTTTCTTGGTCAGCCCTGGGATGCTGACGATCGCCGGGATTCCCATTTCTCGGGCCACGATGGCGGAATGCGAAAGCAGACTTCCTCGTTCCACCAGCAGACCTGAAATCGACGGATACAGTGGCACCCATCCTGGATCGGTTCGGGCAGTGACCAGAATCTCGCCATTCAGATCCAGGTTGTCGCTTGGATTGATGATGACTTTCACCACACCTTCAAGCACCCCCGGACAGCACGGCAGACCTTTCAGATCCCAGTCGCCAGTTTCACTGCTGACCTGTGACAGGTCTTCTTCTTTGATGAATGTGTTGTTCCAATAAACCGCTCCACGGGTCATAACACGCGGGTCGGTTTCTTCAGTGAAGCGGGCATAGTCCTTCTTGCGAAGTTCTACGAAGGCTTTCAGATCGAATGACGGCAGGGTGCCGTTGTAAATCCCAAAGACCTCTTCGATGGTCAGCCAGAAGATATCACGGGAATTCTCCAGAGCGCCCAAGGAAGCCAGGTCTTCACCGATAGTCTGGAAGATCGTGCGCGCAATCCCGTAGATACGGGTGCGGGCAAAGCGGGTGTTTTCGCGGTTTTTCACCGCTTTGCGGGCGTGTTTCAGAACCCAGAAATAGATTTTCTGTTTTATGCCCGTCAGATGCCCGGCCACTTTGGCTTCGGCCTGCTGACGCAGATTCTTTTCGTGAGTGTCGTCATGGGCTTCCACCTGACCGGATTTCAGATAGTTCTTCAGACACACAAACAGATAACTTGGGTCGGTCAGAAGATCGATCTCTTCCAGTTTCATTTCGCTCATGCAGCGGAAGCCGAAGCGATCCAGATAGTCCAGCACCAGCTTATAGAACTCGGTGTATTGAGACTGATTCAGGGCTTCAAGGCCTTCTTTCGGATCGGTTTCTTCAATCAGTTTGCGCAGGCCTTCATTCTGGTTGGCTTTTGCTGCCAGTCGCAACAACGCCTTGGTGGGTTCGGCACTTTCCAGTCCGCCTTCGCCAGCCAGAAGATCATTCTGAATGGTGGAATCAAGTTCCTTCAGCCAGGTGGTCGTCAGTTTGCGCAAAAGACCAAAGTGCACCATGCACAGGAAGTCATTGATGATCGGCGCCTTCCAGCGGCCCAGCATGTTTCTTTCCACATCCATGTACACGCGTATCAACTGATCTCCGCGCATGCGTTTTAGCGGCATGGCGCGGAAACGGTCATAGTCCTTGTGGAAGGTGGTCAGGAAGTCGTCAACGACTGTCTGAATAGTGAAGTGGTATTTGATAAAGTTAAAGCCCGTGATCGCCTTGCGCAGGCGGCCCACCGGAGTGTCCCAGGAAGGATGGGGCTTGATACGATTGGCGATTTCATCGCTGAGTGCTTCAGAAACACCCATCATGGTTTCCATGAACTCGCGGTTTTGTTTAAAGCCCGGCAAGACACCGACCAGCTTGTACCAGTTAAACAGATTATAGTAAACGCGTCCGTTCAAAGACCCCAGCATATAGCTTAGGTACGAGTCCATGTCCTTGATGATGTCATTGGGAACCCCCAGAACCTCACAGAACTGCACATAGACGGCTTTGTAGTTTCTCAGTGCGAAGCTGAAACTCAATGGCGACGTCAATCCCCCATAGGATTCGATGATGTTCGAGTTATCCCAAAGGTTCGGATAACCAATCAGATCCTGATCAAGGCTTGTGACCGGACGGGTCTGCAGAATATAGATCTTGCCACTTTCCACGGCCCACTCGATATCTTGAGGCCGGTGGTATTGTTCCTGGATTTTTTGTCCCAAGCGGTACAGGCCATTCATTTCTTCAGAATTTAAAGAGGCGGTGTTCACTTTATCCGCGCTGACCGGCTTCATTTCGCAATGACCGGAGGCGGACTTTTTCATCATCTCTTTTTTCTCGACCAGTTCTTCACGCAGCATCTTTCCGCTTTTGGCATCAAGCCAGAACGAATCCGCATCCAAAGCTCCGGAAACAAGGCCCTCGCCCACGCCATACACCGAGGAAACGACGAAGGTGTCGGTTTTTTTCGCCACGGGGTCACAGGTGAACAAAACACCGGATTTATCCGGATCAATCATGCGCTGAAGAACCACAGACACCGAGATTTTCTTAAGATCAATTTTGTTTTCCAGGCGGTACACCAGACCGCGTTCAGAAAACGCCGAAGCCCAACACTGACGAATGTATTTCAGAATGTCGGCTTTGCCAGAGACATACAGATAGCTTGAAAGCTGTCCGGCAAAAGAATGCGACAGACTGTCTTCGTCCGCGGCGGAAGAACGCACGGAAAAGACCTTGTCAGACCCCAGGGAATGCAAGGCTTCTTCCAAAGAAGATTCAACCGTTGCCGGCAGGGGAGTTGATTCAAACAAACTTAGAACTTCTTTTTCCGCCAAAGCGGGTGTCAGCTCCTGACGAAGCAGGCGGTCTAAAATTCCTTCCAGACGGACTTTCACGTCCGCGGACTGCAGGAATTCATGGAAGTAGCGCTTGCCAAAAACCACCCATTCAGGAACCGGCAAGCCGGCCTGGGACATCAGATAAAGATTGAAGCCTTTACCACCGGCTTCGTTCTTTGCAAAAAACAGGGTCGATTTGGGGGTGACAAGCATGGTTAAACTCCCAAGATACAAATAAGGATGATGTAGTGAACAAGCAGATAAACGCCGCTGATATTTCTAAAGAAGGCCGCTGTCTTGCGTGATTTACGCAAAAGATAGGCAAGGCTCACAGCCACATACAGGGTCAAGGCTATCGGTGGCCACAGGCTGGGATGCAGGAAATAGATCAAAGCCACACCCAAAACCGCCTGACTTATTGATAGGGCCCAGGCTCCGGTGCACCCAAAAATATTGGAATAGCTGGGAACATGGTCGCGCTCTTCTTCAGGGGCGAAGGTCTTTCGGGCAAATTCAAACAAGTTGAAAAAGAACCAGTTCATCAAAAAGAACAGACCGTGTTCGGTCTTTAGCTGGGTCAGATCCATGCCGGTCATGGCAACGCCCGCGGACAATCCCAACAAGGCACTTACGAAGGTGTGAGACACCGCATATGTCGTCAGATGCGGGCGCAGCAGATCCCCGATGAAGAACTCTTCGTACATCATCAGGCTGTAGCCAATGGCAATGGCGTGCACCAGGAAAGGTGAAAGCCCCAAAGAACCAGCGATCACCAGTTCCAGCACGATCAGAACCAACAGGGCTTTTTTGACCTGCGCTACGGACAAAACCCCGCGCGCCAGAGGGCGGGTGGGGTTGATCTTCAGGTCGACTTCATAGTCCTTGATTTCATCAAACAGGCGCATGCGGAAAAAGAACGACAGCAGCAGCACAAAAACCACGGCGAAGCGGGACCAGTTCCAGTCCTGCTCTAGCGAGTTGGTCAGATACAACCCGTTGGCCCACGTGAACAGCAATATCATGGGCACATAAGAGGCCGGACTGAATCTTTCTTTGACCAGGATCCACCACTTAGCCAATGACAACTCCTGGTTCCTTCAGTTGGTCACGCAGCACTTTGTATTCAACTTTGGAATGGTGGCGCGGATCCATCGGAACCTTGTTGACGAATTTGATCTCATCCACCGGGATTTTGTTCTTTTCAAAGACACGCTGGATTTCTTTTTTCGCAGTGGCAAAATCAAAAGTTGCCGCGTCGATGCCTTCTTTCAGTTCGACGACCGCATAAGTGGCCTGGCCGAGCTTCGCATCATCCATACCCAGGAAAGCACAGCGATAGGTGAAGTCCATACGCTTTAACAGAACTTCGGCACGAACCGGGAAGTAGTACTTGCCGGCGCGTTCGATGGCGTTGTTCACCCGGCCCACGATCCACAGGTTCTTGTCGGGATCAATGTAAGCCAAGTCGCCTGTGCGATGCCATACGCGGTTCTTTTCATCCATAATTTTTGTGGTCTTGAAGGCCTCTGGATTGTTGTAATAGTCGCGGCAGACGTGGTCCCCCGTGCAGATGAATTCACCCACTTCACCGTTGGCAACCTCGATCTGGGACCATGGGGAGTCCTTCAGTTCGATGGGACCATCTTTGATACGGATGAAACGATAGTCGATGTCTTCACTGATATGACCGACGTTCACACCTTCCTCGATGATTTCAGGGTCGGTGATATTGCTTTCTTTCAGCATGTCGCGGCCTTCAATGTGGGCCATCGGTTCTGCTTCTGTCGAACCATACAAAATCCACAGATCGGTTTGCGGAGCGATTTCATAGAATGCTTTGACGTCATCCTTGGAAATCGGCGCTCCACCAGTCACCACCCGGCGCAGTCCGGTCAGCTGGATGTTGTTTTCTTTACAGAACTTGGCGACCCCCACCAGCATACTCGGTGACAGGGTCGTGCAGTTGATATTTTCATGCAGAATCTGACACGCCAGCAATGCCGAGTCGTGGGCCGCCGGAGCCGCCAGATTCAACGCTGGCAAAATGGTGGTTACACCTGAAGCCAGATTGTTCAGACTGAAAATCGGGAAGGCCGGCATGTCCTTGTCTTTCTCGGTGTACGGAATCACGTGAGAAAGCGCATGGTGCTGGGCCGAAAGGAAACGGTGAGTGCGGTTGGCACCCTTGGGCTTTCCTGTGGATCCTGTGGTGAAAGTGATCAAAGCGGTGAATTCGCTTTCCACCGGTTCAATGGGTGAAGGATCTGCTTTCAGCAGCTCTTCAAACTTGTGCGTGAACTTGTCGCCAGGGCCGTACAGAACACGGATCGGCATGGACTTGAATTCCGGCACCTGTTCCACCAGATCAAACGCCATTTTAAAGCTGATCATGGCTTTCGGGCCCACGCATTCTGCGGAAGCACCCAGATGGTGACTGCGTGCCCAGGAATCCAGGAACACGGCAATGGCGCCAATACGCTGAACCGCAAACATGGCGGTGTACATGTCCAGACTCATCGGCAGGAAGATGATAACCCGGTCGCCTTTTTTGATGCCGATATCCATCAGGCCCCGTGCAAACGAGTTGATGCGGGCGGCGAAATGGCGATAGGTGATTTCATCGTGTTTGATCGGGGTTTTCGGATCCCCGTTCCACTGCGCTAAAGCTTGCGGGTTGGCCCAGCGCAAAGCCACGCGTTCTGGGAATTCGCTCAGGTGTTTTTCCATGTAGGTGATGACGTTGTTTCGTCCGTCTTCACCTGGATAGTAGCCGATCTTGCTGTCAGAGTCTGAAGCATTGCTGCTGGCTTCTGTCGTCAGTACTTTCAGAATGTCCTGAACGTGAGACCACAGCAGTCCATGTCCGGCATTGTCGACATGGACAATTTTGTGGGACGGGTATTTAGAGACGATTTCATTCTGTGCGTAATCCTGACTGATCTTGTCCTGGCGGCCATAGATCACCGTCACCGGAACTTTGCAGACATCACCCGAGGACCACGGCTGAGCTTCCATTTTCATTTTGTTGGCGACAGTTTTTTGCCACAGCTTCCAGTCCTGCAGGCGTTCTTGAACCTTGGCCAGATACGGAAGAGCATCGGCTTTCAGGGGATGAATCAGATCAGCAAAGAAACCGTCTTTGGATTTTGTATGGCTCGATTGAATCAGCTTGTCGCCCAGAATCGGCAACTGTAAGAGTCCCTTGGCCACGGCCGAAAGGGGACGCTCCGGTTTGATATAAGGAGTGACCAGCACCACCTGTTCAACATAGTCCTGATACTTTGGCAGGGATTTCAGAATACGATAGCCGCCCCAGGAATGACCCAGCAGAATTTTTTTGGATTTGTCCTGAGTCAGCAGGCGGATCCATTCCTCGCTGTCAGCTTCAACCGCCAGCAGTCTGTAGGCGTTGGGATCCAGACTCTTTTGCAAAAGGCTCCAGTCCTCGGGATGGCCGGGGTTTCCGTGCAGAGCAATGATGGTTTTCATATTCTGACTCCTTTTGAACGAAGCCGGTAAAAATCACGCAAGCGTGGATTGCTTCTGTAAACAGTTCTTTCAGTTTTCTGGTTCTCAAGACCCTGAATCTTACCTTGGGAGGCGAACTCCTGAAGGATCTGCGAGGCTGCTTTTGCTTCGAATGACGCTCCAAGATCCAGGGACTTTAGATAATCCTTTTTATCGGAGGGAACTTCCACGACCTTTAGCAAGGCGCCGTCATCCAGTTTCGAGGTCATTTCATGAATGGAAAATCCTGCCGGGGTGTCTAAAAGATGGGCCCAAAAATCACACATCAGCCCACGCTGATCCGGAAGCAGTCCATGGTGGATGTTCAGGCATCCCATTTTGGGAATGGCCAGCAGTTTCTTTTTGAAAAATGAACGCGTGCGCGCATTCAGAATCAGATCTGGCTGCAGGCGGATCAGCAGAGCCAGGGATTCTTCTGAATTGATGTCCTTGACGACGTACACCTTTTTTCCAGCGGCCTCATAGGCCTGCTGTTTTCGTTTCAGAGAGTTGTCGAAGAAGTTTATCAGCAGTTGCCAGCCCATGCGCGGGGCGGCCAGAGTCAGCATCAACAGGAACGCTTTAAGCAGAATGTCCCAGCTTCGGTTGTCTATAACGACAAGAGCCTCAATATGAGGCTCTTGTGCCAACGGCAACGTCAGCTTGTCGTAGTTGTGCGGAACAAACGTCACCGCCGAGGTGACCAGCAGGGTCCTCATAGATAGAGCTCTTCGATTTTGTCCTTGAAGCGTTGATCCAGCACTTTTCTTTTCACTTTCAGGGACGGTGTCAGTTCGCCGCCTTCCACTGTAAATTCATTGGGAAGAATGACGTATTTTTTGATGCTTTCAAAGCTCGCCAGCTGCGAGTTGGTTTCGGCCACAGCTTTCCTGATCAGATCCTGCACAAACGGGGACTGTACCAAGGAATTCCAGTCGGAATAGCTGACCTGTTTTTCCTTGGCCAGATTTTCCACAGTCGGGCGGTCCAGTGTGACCAAAGCCACGATGTACTTTCTTTGGTCACCGTGGACCAAAACGTTGGCAATGTATGGGGACAGACTGAGCAGTCCTTCCAGGCGCTGCGGTGCCACGTACTTGCCACCTGCGGTTTTAATCAGATCTTTTTTGCGATCAGTGATTTTTAGGTCACCACCAGGCAGGATTTCTCCAATGTCGCCGGTGTGGAACCAGCCATCGGTGAAGGCTTCCTTGGTGGCTTCAGGATTTTTATAGTATTCCTTCATCACCTTGTCGCTCTTTACCAGAATCTCGCCATCTTCCGCAATCTTCAGCTTCACTTCGCCAATGGGACGGCCGACGCTGCCGAATTTATAGTTGAAAGGTGTATTGACCGTAACGGCGGCTGTGGTTTCAGTCAGACCATAGCCTTCCAGAATCAGAATGCCCGCGGCGTGGAAGAACAGGGCAATTTCACGCGGGATCGGCGCACCACCACTGATGGCGAAGCGCAGGCGACCACCGAATGCCGTCGGAATTTTGTCCAGGACAAGTTTTTTTGCAAGTTCGTACTTAACCAGCAGATCCAGCGGCAGAACTTGGCCGCTCATTTTGTATTCGCCGACTTTGGTGCCAATTTCCAGGGCCCAGTTGAAGACTTTCATTTTCAAAGGCTGGGTTTGGATCTGGGCTATGACTGCCGCATAGATTTTTTCAAAGATGCGCGGAACAGAAATCATGAATGTCGGGCGCACTTCGGTCAAATTGCCGCGGATCTTCTCCAAGCTTTCTGCGAAGGCCAGGGTGAATCCGATGTAAGCGTGACCCCAGTGCTCAATACGACCCAAAATGTGGGCATAGGGCAGGAAAGACAAGGAGGTGTCAGCTTCGGTGGCGCCACAAAGAGGGAATGCTTCACTGACTTCGCTGATGGCCTGAAGGTGTGTCATGACCACCCCTTTCGGGCGGCCGGTGGTTCCGGAAGTGTACAAAATCGTGGCGATATCTTCCTGAGTCAGGGATGCACACAGCTCCTGGAACTGGCTGGGGTGTTTTGCCAGATAGTCTTTTCCCATCTGCAAAAGCTTCGGCCACGTGACCACATCCGGGTTCGGGCAGGTCTCGTCAAAGACGATGACCTTTTCCACTTTCGGGCATTTGGATCGGACGGATTCAAAGGTTTTCAAAGGGCCGCGGCTTTCGCAAATCAGGATACGGGATTCGGAGTTGTTCAGAATGTATTCCACATCGTCGGCGGTGTTGTTCTGATAGATCGGAACGGTGATGGCCTTGATACCAAAGATGCCCAGATCCGTTGTGGACCATTCAACACGGGTGTTGGCCATGATGGCAACTCGGTCACCGGGTTTGATTCCCAAAGACAGCAGGGCACAGCCGACGGCTTCGATGTCGGAGTAGTATTCATTCCAGCTTTTTTCTTTCCAGGAATCGTTGACCTTGTATTTGACAGCCACGTGGTGAGGGTTGCGGCTGCGCATGCTTAGAATGGAATGACCCAAAGTGGTGGGCTTCGTCATGATGAAAACTCCTGGTTGCCGTGACTTGCGACGAAGTGATTATTTCAGATATAAATCTACAATTTTTCTCTGGTCTGCTGGAACCGTAATTGTGGTTTCTGCAGAGAGTCCTGTCGTCTTGTTTCTAGCCTGTATTTTGACACCAACTTCAGCCTGAATCAGATAAGCGTCGCCGCTCGGTTTGATGCTGACTGGAACGCCGGCAATACGAAGTTCCGGATTAGCACCGCCGTTGACGATGTTGATAATCAGGGAAGCCACTCGTGGAAGTCGTTGAAGAGTTCCAGTGAAAGAGTACGCCTCATAAGTGGGAGTGATGGTTGTCACCAGATCCGTGTAACCTTCCTTCACCAGTCGCAGACTGTAAGGAGTGTTGGCTTTCACGGTCTTGCGCACCGGTGTGAATTCACCCGTGTCATTGCCATCAATCACCACGCGGGCGCCGCCCGGATTGGAATAGATGGTGACAGTGTATTCCGGAGAGGTGGCAGCCAGTTCAGTCTGTTGCAGGGTGCCGGCAGCCTGGGCGTTGCCCGCGGTGGCCGGTTTCGGTGTCAGACCTGCTGTCGCACCGGATTTACCCGGAGATTTTTTTGCTACGAAATTGGTGTAACCCCACCACAAGCCCACGACAACCAGCAATGCACCCACCGCTTTCATCGCGATACCGGTGATGTCTTCCATGGAAGAACTTGGCGCCGGTCTGCCAATGGACGTGCGTGTTCCCATCGGGGAGACGCTGGAAGGTGTGCGAGTCATGGTGCCCGGGCCTGAGGCAAAAGTGCCTGTTGCCGACGTGCGGGTTTGTGTGATGTTGGTGTCTGTTGCGCCTGGAACCTTCGGCATGGAAGGTTTTGGTGGCGTTTTCAGATTGTCCAGATTCACACGAATATCAGTGGACGTGTCCAGATCCAGACGCTCTTCGCCTTCGGCTGCTTCCGCGGGAGGGGCATAAGCCGGAGGACGTTGTGGCGTGCGCATGTCTGTCTGAGTGACAATGGTTTTGTCTTCAGAAGAAGGCTGCGACTGAATCTTGGCGAACTCAACCAGCTTGCGACGCTGCTCAAGGAAGGCGGCCGAGAAGGCATTCTTCATGAACACGCTGAAGTCGTGCGGGGAGAACTCTGGATACTGAGTATTCAGGAAACGGTTCAGGTCACGGTGGAAGGCCGCCGCAGTCTGATAGCGCAGGCTTTTGTCTTTGGCCAGCGCCTTGTTCACAATTCTTTCCAGCTCCGGTGGAACGGAAGGATTGATCTTTCTGATGGAAGGCACCTGACATTCACGGATCTTGCGCAGGATCGCCGCTTCACTGTTGGAAGTGAACAGGCGGTCGTTGGCCAGAAGCTCCCACAGGACGATACCCATGGAGAAAATATCCGTGCGCGGGTCGATGGACTGACCATCGGCCTGCTCAGGGCTCATGTAACCGTATTTACCTTTAAGAGTACCGGCTTTGGTGGCTTCCATCTGCGTTTCCGCTTTGGCGATACCGAAGTCGATGATCTTCACTTCACCTTCAAAGCTGACCATGATGTTCTGCGGACTCATGTCGCGGTGAACGATGTTCAGTGGTTTGCCGGTGGTGCCATCGATGCAACGGTGAGCGTGGTCAAGACCAGCTGCCACCTCTTTGATCATGTATACGATCTGCTCGATGGTGAATTGAGTGTTGGTTTTCTTAAGTTCATTCAGGATCTGGCGAAGGTTGCGGCCCTCGACGTATTCCATGACAAGGAAGAACTGGGCTCTTTCGACCCCGAAATCGTAAATTGAGACAACGTTCCCGTGATTCAGATTCACGGCGATCTTTGCCTCTTCCTTGAACATCTCAATAAAGTCCTGATGATCGGAATATTGGGGAAGAATGCGCTTGATAGCGACGAACTTATTGACGCCCACGGCACCTGTGGATTTAGAAAGATACACTTCCGCCATTCCGCCGGCGGCGAGTCTCTCTAGAAGAATGTATTTTCCGAACTGTTCCACAGCTTGAGACATGAAATCATGTTCCCCTTTGAGAAGACTATCGGTAAAATAAAAATAATCCTTAAGGAGTTTCAAATATGAAATGGATTGGACTGACCGGAGGTATAGCCTGTGGCAAGAGCACGGTCAGCAGAATGCTCCGAACTCACGACATTCCGGTGGTGGATGCTGATGAAATTGCCAAGGAAGTCGTGAAGCCGGGCTCTGCTGGACTTAAGTCCGTCATACAAGAGTTCGGTCCAGAGTTTTTGACTGCCGACGGAGCCCTGGACCGACGCAAGCTTGGGCAGAAGGTCTTCGGTCACCCCGAGCTTTTGCACAAGCTGGAAGCGATCACTCATCCGTTGATCCGCGAAGAGACCCGCCGTCGTCGTCGTCTGTACGAGGACATGGGGCACAAGCTCGCCATCTATGATATCCCCTTGTTGTTTGAGACTCGCGCGAAGGATCAGTTTGATGGTGTGATTGTGGTGGCCTGCACGAAGGAGCAACAAAAAGAGCGTCTGCGCCGCCAGAACTGGAGCGAGGATGAAATCGAGATGCGGATCGCGTCCCAGATTCCCATTCAGTTCAAAGAGCAGCAGGCGGACTTTGTTCTGCACAACAACCGCGACGAGCAGCATTTGTTGCGCGAAGTGGACCGGGTGCTGAAGTGGCTGGAAGAACTAAAAAATCAGAATTGAAAGTTGTATCCGAACTGGGCATAGATATCCGGTCCGGTCACTGAAAACCCGGTGCCGATTTCGCCGGTGAACGTTTCACCAGCGCCGATCCCGGCATGCACCCGCCAGCGGCGAATTTCAATCAAACCCGTCACACCATCCGAGGACTCCAGATAGGCGTTGCCACCCAGACGGGCGTAAGGCAGGTAACGGTCTTCTTCTGCGAAGTACCAGCGATGACCCACTCCAATGCCGAGGAATTCCTCAGTGTTATAGGAAATTTCATAGTCCCAGGCCGGTAGCGGCGATTGTTTAATCAAAGCAAAGCGCAGTGCCAGGTAAGGGCCTTGGGACCATTCGTCGCGTTCCAGATAGTTTCCACTCTGATATCCCACCGCCGTCTGAATCAGAAATTCTTTGCGTTCGGCGAAATCTGAGACTTTTACAGTTGCCAGATCGGGATCATCCTCAGCAGAGAGAGGAGATGTTTCTATAGTGGTCGTCGTTGCAGGCGCCGCAAGGCTCTGAATTGAACTCACGACCAAGGTCAAAAAAAGGAGGCTTAGAAAAACTCGCATAAGACAAAGTATAAATTATGTCTACAATCAATGGTAAGAATTTTGGAGGCAAAATTTATGTTCAATAGAGGATTCCTGTTCCTCGCGGGTCTGTCTGCGATGATCACCACTGTATCTGCGCAGGCTGAAAGCATCAGCACCACCATTCACCACCACTATCAGGCTCCTCGCGCCCTTGGGATGGGTGATGCTTTTGTCGCGGTCGCCAATGATTACTCCGCCATCTTTTATAATCCCGCAGGTCTGGCTCGTCGTGAGGACGGGCAGATCAATCTGTCTTTGACGGCCGGTGGAACGCCGGGGGCGATGGACTTCTATAACGAGTTCCAGGATATCGAAAGCAGCAATCAGACCGAGCAGCAAAAGCAGCAGGCTTATCTGGAGCTGATCGAAAAGAACTATGGCGAGGTCTATTCCATGCGTATCGCGCCGATGGAAGGCTTCTGGGTTCGTCCCAACTGGGGAATCGCCCTGATCCCTGCGGATCTGTCTGTGGAAATGGCCATGCACCAGCAGGTGGGGCCGACAGTCAACACGACCGTCTATGCCGACACCACTTTGGCTCTGTCCTATGCGGATGACATGAAAGGTGTGAATCATGGCCGCCTTTCCTGGGGTGTGACCGGTAAGTTTGTGAATCGTGGCTTCTACAGCCGTCCGATCAGCGCGACGGACTTTGCTGGTGGCGATGAGATCATCAGAAAAGAAGACATGCTGGAAGGTTACACTATTGATGCCGACATCGGCTTCTTGTGGACGCCAGAGCTGCCGGATTCAGGTTTGTGGTCAGTGCTTCGTCTGGCCAGCCCGACAGTGGGTTTGGTGGTTCGAAACGTGGCAGAAACAGGCTTTGGTTCTTCTTTGAAGCTTCTGAACAAAGAAGCGCAAAGTGGTACTCCTGAGAAGCTTTATCGAGTGGTGGACATCGGAACGCGCTGGGAATATCCAAGCATGTGGATCTTTGGTGGTCGCGGCGTGCTGGATGTGCGTGATTTGGGTCATCCGGATTTCAACTGGAGAAAAGGTGTTCACTTGGGCTTTGAGTTCGACTGGACCGTATCCACTTGGTGGAAAGGTCATTATCGTGTGGGCTTGAAAGAGGCTTTCTGGACAGCAGGTATCTCGGCTGAGCTGGGAATCTTCAACCTGGACTTCGCAAGTTACGCAGATGACGTCGGCACCCGCAACACCCCCGTAGAAAGCCGCGTCTACATGACCCGCCTTAACCTCGACTTCTAAAAGGTACCTCTGCGGCACCCTCCACAGGAGGGCCCACCGCAGTTCTGCAGAAGCATCGAGTTATTTGTCCGAAATACAGATTTAGAAAAAGCAAAACGGCCCTAAAGTGGGCCGTTTTCTATTTTGCTGCAGAGCTTCTGCAAAAGTAAGCAGGTACCTTTTATGGTTGCCATTGGGCGAGCAGGGCTTGGCCGATGGCGTTGATGTCGGCGGTGGACATGTCAATGCCGGCAGTGGCGGCCGCTTGGTTGATATCACCACAGATGTCTGTGTTGGCGTTATTGGTTCCGCCACAAGTTACGGAATATACTGTCTGAATAGATGAACCGATAGCTTCGATGGCTTCCACAGCAGCCGGGGAGTTCGGATCAGCAATAATGTCGTTGATAGCACCTTCAATCGCCGCAGTGTCGCAGCCGGACAGGTCACCACCGCAAGAACCCAGGTTCAGAAGTTCCGCTGCATTTGAAAGAGCCGTGGCACTTTTCGCCATCGCGCCGATCAAAGCCAGACCTTTTTGACCTGATTGATTGCAGTATTCTGCCGTGTTGTTCACCAGGCTGACGTCGCCAAAGTTCAGGGCGGTCAGCATGTCTGTTGGGCCACCACCGTCACTGATCGCAGTCAGGGCCGAGGAAAGATTGGCGGCGGAAGTGATACCGGAAGAGATAAACCCGGCAGCACATCTTAATGTATAGGCGTTCGGAGAGGTGATGCCGTTGATTTTGCTCATGCAGGCATTGGCAGAAGCCGCATCTCGCGCTTCGTCCAGACAGAACTGGGCTTCGGCAATCATATCTTTTTCAGTTTGTTCAGCCTCACATCCCGTGAGAAGAGCTGCGCTCAATCCTAGAATCATTGTTGCGACTTTCTTCGAAAACATCCTGGATACTCCTTGGTCTTAGGTACAGAGAACTTATCGGAATTCATCCGGGGTCCTTAACTCACAATCGACATTGGTCCTGAATTCGTAACAATTATGTAAGCCGGACGTTTGAATGTATTTTTCTGAAACGTCTCAATGTGAGCCCGAAAACGTCCGATAAGTCTGATGACTTGATTCGATGTTTTTAAACGAGGTATCTATGAAACGGATTTTGTGGATAGCGCTCATTCAAATGTTTCTTTTGATGGTGTTCACGCCGGACGTGAACGCACGTGAGCGTCATAGTTTTTACAGTGGGGTGCGCTGCCTGGGAATGGGTGGGGCTTGCCTTGCTGTCACCAATGATGAGACCGCTTTGCTGGTGAATCCCGCAGCGTTGGGTAAACTGCGTGATTTCTATGGGACGATCTTCGATCCAGAGATTGAATTTGGCTCCGAGACTCAAGGTTTCTATGCGGACCAGTCTTTTTCAAATCCCTACAGCCTTGAAGACGTGCTGGGTGCTTTGGATAAAAAGCGCGGCACTCCTTATCACGCCAAACTTCAGGTTATGCCGTCCTTTGTGGGAAGAAACTTCGGTGTCGGCATTTATGGCAATTACACTTTGGATGCGACAATGTCGGCCGATGGCAGCACTGTGGATGCATACTATCGCAATGATTTGGCCTTCGTACTCGGTTTCAATTTCCGCTTCTTTGACGGCCGGGTGAAGCTTGGCTTCAACACTAAACTGATCAGCCGCGTGGAAGTGGATGATCCTGTTTTATCAGCGACGGGTCCTATGAGTTATGACTCCATCGCCAGTGAAGGTGTGGGGCTTTCAACAGATGTCGGTTTGATTTTGGCAGCTCCCTGGAAAATGATTCCAACGCTGGCAGCGGTGGTTCGTGATGTGGGTGGCACCAGTTTCGATCAGGCACATGGTGTCCGATTGGACACAGCCAACCGTCCCAATTTGGTGAAGCAGGACATTGATGTCGCGGCAGCAATCTTTCCGATTCATTCTAACTATGTTCGCTCGGCATGGACGGTGGAGTACCGTGGTTTATTAACATCAGGGGATGAAGAGGATAAGGCCAAATTGATCCACGGCGGTCTCGAATTGAACTTCGGGGATGTGGTTTTTGCCCGTGCCGGATATAATCAAAGGTATTGGACCGCTGGTATGGAGCTCGCCTCCGAACGTTTTCAGTGGCAGTTTGCCACCTACGGCGAAGAGATCGGCACCTCAGATTCACCGAAAGAAGACAGACGATACACCGTCAAGTTCGCATACCGGTTTTAAGGATGAAGCATGAAATGTGTTAAACAAGCTTTCATAATTCTGCTGAGCCTGGTACTGACCACCTCCTGTGCGCAGCCCAATCTGCTGACCGATGTCTCTGACACGGATTCAGACGATGCACTTTATTATGAGGCCAAGAAAAAGCTCGATGCCCTGGAGTGGGACGAAGCTATTGATATTATCGAAAATCAGATTTCGCCTTCTTATGCTGCCAAAGTCAGTGTGAAAGAAACTCTGGCAGGGGCCTATGCCGGCAAGTGTGGATTCACTTTCGTTGATATCATCAGCGGGATGCAGAATAGTCCATCGGCCAATATTTTCCCGTTCTTTGTTTCTATTTTTGGTGGCAACACTCTGGATACAGCGTCCTGTGATCAGGCCATCACAATCATCTCGTCTCTGGGAACAGTGCTTGAACGCACGCAGGATCAGAATCTTTTCATGACCATACTGGGAATTGCCCGTATCGGGACAACTCTGGGAGCGAAACTGGATCCGACCAATGATGGCGTCGCTGACGGTGTCTATAATACGGACTTCAGTGTTTGCCATAACTATTCGGGAGCTCCTGGCACAGCCACAGCCACCGATGGCTGGGATCAACCAGGTCCAAGTCCACAAAACCCTCTGGCAATTCCGGCTCCGGTGGTGGCGCCCACCCGTTCAGTCACTGATACAGAAGCCAAAAAAGTCGCGTCAGGAATAGGACTGATTTTTGAAAACATCTCGGCGCTGGCTTCGGTTCTTTCCGGAGACAATTCCACATTAACAGCCCTGCAGGATGCGCTTACCCAGTGTGAATCTGTAGCCGGGGCGGGGAACTGCACGGCCACCAATGAAGCGGCCGTGACACCCGAATTACTTTATACAATCCGCGTGCTGATGGATGCCAACGGCATGGGATTCGGCACTTGTGATCCAACCAAAGTTTATCCCGACGCGGCGGCCTGCTGCCCTCGTCTGAAGATTCCGGGGTTCTGATGATGAAGCTCCTGGCGTCTTTCATTCTTTTGCTTCTGGGTCTGCCTCTGCAGGCGCAAGAAATCAATCAGATGTACCGGCCTATCCGTTCCATGGGGATGGGGGGCACGATACTGACCACAGTGCAGGGGTCCGAGGCGCTGTTCACGAATCCTGCGGCAATGGGTAAAATCGAAGGATTGGACATTCATCTTTTGAGTGTTGGTTTGGGTGGTCGGGTGCCTAGCACCGAGGATCTGGATGCCATCGAAGGCATCGACGCGAATGATCCGTCGACTTACAACGGCTTGTTCGGCAGACGTTTCCATTTCCTGGGGACAGGCAGTGCCGCGATTGCCCTGCCGTACATCGGCTTTGGTTACTATACGGATTACACTCTTTCGTTAGAACTGCACAATCCGGGTTATCCAGAGTTCACCACCTACTTCCGCAATGACTCGGCCTACTATATCGGCGGGGCTTATCCGCTGGGACCGAAAACTTATCTGGGGCTTGCGATGAAGCGTGTGAACCGCTGGGGCGGGGATGTGCAAGAGCTAGGGCTGACGACTGTGGCGAATGCGGGCGATCTCAGTGCCATCATGGATGAGTTTAACAACAAAGGGACTGGCTATGGCGTGGACATCGCACTGATGACCCAGGCCGACACTCCACTGAATCCGACTTTGACGGTGGTTTGGAAAGATGTGGGTAACACAGCTTTCGAAAAGACATCGGGCAATGATGCTCCATCGCACATTCCTCAGAATCTGGGGGCCGGGGTGTCCTTGGGATTTGATCTTCCGGGCCTTGACTGGATTGTCGCGCTGGAAGGTCAGCACCTTCTGGATCCGGAAATTCAGATTGGTAAAAAGCTGCATTTGGGGACCGAGATTTCAATTCCGTTCCTGGATCTGCGCGCCGGTATCAATCAGGGTTATTTCTCTTATGGTGCGGGCTTTGATTTCTTTATTTTCCGTCTTGATGCTGCAAGTTACACAGAAGAGCTGGGTGTCTATCCGGGTCAGAGTGCTGACAATCGCATCATGGTGGGCCTCAGCATTGATTTAAGCTTTGATGCTAACTTCAAATTCACGGATACTAGCGGCAAGAAGAGAAAACTGAAACAACGCCGGTAGTACTGATGCTGAAAGTAATTTCCATTGAAAGCAGATCTCAGATTTCTGAGATCTTCGCCAATTACAATCCCCGCGAGCAATCCTGGCTCGTGTCGGATCTGCGCACCAAATTTGAACTTCAGCAGAAAATCCTGGGCCGTGATGGCCAGTACATCGATGAATCCGTTCTGCGTGCCAGTGACCTGTGGAAGATGCTGCTGAAGCGTCTGGATCCGGGGCTTCGTCTGGTCAGTGATCCGTTTGCCAGATCTCTTCTGCGCACGATCATGGATGAACACGCCGATGTTCTGGGTGTGAATTCCTCTGCCGAAGACACTGTGTTTAGTTATATCGATCAGATGGCGGCTGTCATCTTTCATCCGGAAGGCACATCTCGTCTGACGGAATGGTTTGAAAGTCATCCGGAAGCCATGAACCGCTGGAAGGAATGGTATTTACGCGCGCGTTTCTGCGCGCTAAAGCTGCTTCAGGAACACCGTGTGATCACGGCGGACTGGATCACCGCGTACCTGCAAAACTTCAATGACCTGGAAAGAGTCTGGAGCATGCCCTTGATCGTGGATCTCAGCGGAGAGATCACGCGGGTGGAGGCTGAGCTGCTGCAGGCGCTTTCACGCGCTGTCGATGTCGTGGTGCTAGAACCAACCCCTGCCTGGCGGTCGGACTTCCACTTCCTGTTGCAACCTTATGAAGACCTGCGTGCGATGAGCACGGCAGTGCAAAAGCTGCCGGCGGTGGTGCGTGGGGAAAAGAAGTCCGAAGTTCTGCGCTTCTCAGGCATGCTGGCTGAAATCAAACACAGTGTTGGTCAGGTCCGTCAGTGGCTGGATCAGGGCATCGTCGCTGAAAATATCGCCGTTATTGCCCCGGACATTGAAACCTATTGGCCCGTGCTTCAGGCGTATCTGGCTGAAGAGGGGATTCCCGCGCAAAAAGACATCACTCACAAGGCCCAAAGCCTGCCTTCGGTGACCCGCTGGCTGGCGCTGCTCAGATCCAAAAGCGGCCGACTGTCGACTTCGGATCTGGAGATTTCATTCTTTGAAAAAGAAGAGGCCCAACAACTGCGCTACGAGGAGTTCCGGTCCCTGTTTAAGAGCCTCTATGTCAATGAGGATCTGGCGCGCAATGAAATCGTGCATAAGGTCTTTTTCGAACAGATGGATCTGGGCGGTTTCTTAAAGCGCGATGAATTTGTCGCTAAAGCTTTATTGTCCTGGAATTCCGATGAAACCGATATCGTGCAGGTTGTTTTGCGTGAACTTCTGCAAAACGCTGTGGCCGGCACATCCCTGACCTGGAAAGAATGGCTGAGCTATCTTGAAAGCATCGTCGCGGCCAAGGAATACACTTTGGAAAAAGGTGAGCCTCGCGGGATCATGGTGACGAAGCTGATGTCGGCCCACAGTGAAAAAGCCCGTCGTCGTATCTTCGTGGGTCTGACCGATGAAGCTCTGAAGGGGCGCAACAAGACCCAGCTTTCAGGACAAGACTATTTTGAACTAGCCAAAGACATTGGTTTCTATCTGGATAATCCGGACCAAAGCGATCTGGAGTTTGAATTGCGCCTTTTGGCAGAAGCCGACAGTGATGAAGACCTTTATTGCTTCGGTGCCACGGACTTGAGTGGTTCGTTGTGTTCACCAGCCACCTTCTGGATGAGTTTGCAAGGCGAGCATGAAAAGCTGACGGTGCCCCTGGAAACCCGCTGGGATGAATTGCAACATTCCACACAGCGGGGGGAACGTCCGCTGCTGGCCGGAAGAAAAGAGCTGGTGGAACAAAGAATCCTTCAGGATCTGGGGAAAGTTCCCTTTGCCACAATTACATCGCCAGAATTGCCACGCATTTCGGCGTCGGCGGTGGAAAGCTTCCTGGAGTGTCCGTTTATCTTCGCGGCACAAAGATATTTCAAATTAAAAGACCTGCCGGACATTGATCTGGACGTGGATCACCGCACCCGCGGGCAGTTAGCCCATGCCATCTTTGAAAAGCTGACGATTGAGCCCATGCGCTTTGACTGGAAGGTTGAAGAGCTGGATCAGTTGCTTGAAACCGTGCGGGTGGAAAAGAAGCTGGTGTTCGCAGACGAGCGTCTGTGGACGCCGCTGAAAAAGAAACACATACAACTGGGACTGCGCTTCCTGGATTTTGAAAAGCGCTGGCGTGAAGAGTTTAAGAAGACCCGCACCATCGGACGTGAAAAACGTTTTGAGTTCTATCTGGATCCGCAGTCCGGGGATATTTCCACCGAGGCTCGTGACAACTGCTTCCGTATTTCCGGTCAGATTGACCGTATTGACAGTGACGGTGGCAAGCAACTGGTGGTGGTTGACTATAAAAGTTCTTCGGGCGGGATTTCCGCCCACGGTTCATGGTTGAAGAACCATGAATTGCAGCTTCTGTTCTATATGTGGGTTCTGGAAAAGGGCCTGGTGCAGGACGTGCAAGGTGAAGTCATCGGATTGTTCTATTATGTTTTCAGAAACTTTGAGCGCAAGGGCTTCAAGGTCGATGACCTGGCCGGCGTTCTTTACCCGGCCAATAAGCGCAAGGATAAAAACGCCACCTTCGAGGCCAAAGAACGCTATCTGACCGAGTTCAGCCAGATTCTGATGACGACTTTGGGGCGCATCAAGAATGGTGAATGTGATGCGAAGCCGGCTGATTTCAAAACCTGTACTAGCTGTGAGTGGAGGCGACAATGTCGGGCACCACACCTGAATTAAGAAATATCATCCTGCGTGCCGGTGCCGGCGCGGGGAAAACAACGACATTGACCCAGACCTTCCTGGATTTTGCGAAAGCTTTTAAAGCCAAGCATAAAAAGTTCCCACGGATCGTGGTGACGACCTTCACCCGCAAAGCCACCCAGGAACTGAAAGAGCGTCTTGTTGGAAAAGCGCTGGTTGAAGAGGAGACCGATGAAAAGAACAAAGGTTTGTTCCAGTTTGTCAGCTCCAAGTCCCAGGTGCAGATTTCAACCATTCACGGGGTGCTAAGCCTGTTCTTGTCCCGCTATGGTTCCGCCATCGGACTGACTCCGGACTATAAAATCATGAGCGAATCCGAGATTCGCAAGGGCGCACGCAAGATCATGCGCAAGTACCTGCTGGAAAATCCGCAGTTGCAGGAACTTTTGGAAGAATATGACTTTCAGACTCTGGAAGGGGCCTTGCTCAAATATTTCGGCGAACAGGTGATCTTTCCGGGAATGACCTTCATCCGCCGTGGTGAGATGGAAAAAGAAACCGCCAAGTTTGTGGCTGATATCGGCGGGGCTTTGCGCCGGGTGTGTCTGGAAATTTCCCAGGAAACCAGCAATGACAAGTGGGTGGATTATGCCGGTGCAATGACCGGTTTTGACTGGAATGCCTCGAACGGTGATTGGGAGGGCTTCTTTGCCCGTCTGGAATCTTTCTGGGAAAACATCAGCAAGCCTGTCTTCCGCAAAGCGACCCCGCCGTTCAGCTTAAGTCTGAATGAAGAGCTGGAGGAACTGCGTGATCGCGTCGACCGTCTTTTGGCCGAGCCTCGTTACCGTCCCGAATACTGGGATCGCCATGAAAAGAATTGCGCCCTGTTTGAAGAGCTGGCGCAGAATTTCTGTCGCGATTTTATGCAGACGAAACTGGAAAGCGGTCTGCTGTCCATGAGTGACCTTGAAACCCTGGCCTCCAAAATCACTTTGGATCAGCCGGAGGCCGCCGTGAAGTTCTCGCAAGAATGGGACTTCTGGATGGTCGATGAATATCAGGACACCAGCCCCGTGCAAGTGGAGCTGTTGCGCCATCTTGTCGGCGAAAAGCCGGTGTTCATCGTCGGGGATCCACAACAAAGTATCTATCTTTTCCGTGGCGCCCGCTCCGAGGTCTTCCGGGAAAAGGTGGCTGAAATCGAAGCCCAGCAGGGCGACGTGCAAGTCAAACTTGTGAACTACCGGTCTTCCCCGGAAGTGCTGGAGTTCTTCAATCATTATTTCACTCGTCTGGGTTCGCAGTTTGCTGCGATGACCCCGGATGAAAAGAAGCCGAAAAAAGGCCCGGAAGTTCCAGTCGTGCAGGTTGTGCTGTCTGAAACTGGTGACGAGGACGAGACCTCGGCCGAAATTCTGGCCACCGTCGCGCGCATTCAGGAACTATTGCAAGCCGGCACCAGTCCGGAGCAAATCTGTGTTCTGGGCCGAACTCATAGAACGTTGGAAGACATTGCCAAAGTTGCGCAGGAATACGGCGTGCCTTTGCAGCTTCACAGCGGCAGCGGATTCTACGAGCGCCGTGAGGTGCTGGACGCTTTGGCGGTTTTGAAGTTTTTGGTGAATCCTCATGACAATGCCAATTTCGTGGCGCTTTTAAGATCCCCATGGCTGGCGCTGCCGGACAGCGAGATTCTTTCTTACTGCCATTCCTTCCGTCATTCTTTCTGGAAAGAGGCGCAAAAAAACCTGGATCAAAAGCCCGAGATTCATCCGTTGCGGGTGATGAAGGCGCTGCTGGCTCAGGCGGAAGTCAAAGGCCTGTCCTGGACCTTGAAAAAGGCGCTGATTGATCTGGGATTGTTTGATTATTCCGCCCGCATTGATTCCACGGGCCGTCGCGAGGCGAATCTGTGGAAGGTGGTGTCCTTGCTTTCGCAGGAAGAGCGTCGTCCGGGATTTAACTATCTGGACTTCCTGGATTCGAGCCTGGAAACCCTGTCCACGGATGAAGGGGGCGAGGACGCGGATGCGACTCCGGTGATTGAGCCCAAACGTGTGAACTTTATGACCGTGCACGCGTCCAAGGGCTTGCAGTTTGATCAGGTGATTTTGCCGGGCATGGGCAATGACCCGCGCGCAAGTCATGCGCCGGTTCTGAGCATTCATGAAAAAACCGGCTTATGGTCCCTGAAAGTGCGCAACGAAGAAACTCAAGCTATGGCTGGCAGTGTGCTGGCCGATCAGATTGTGGAAGAACTTCGCAAACGTGAAACTGAAGAGTTCAACCGTGTTTTGTACGTGGCTCTGACCCGGGCAAAATCCGGTGTGACACTGTTGTGGGATAAAAAAGTCGGGAAGAAATCCTGGGCGGCCCATTGCCCGCTGAATCTGGAAGAAGGTCTTCACGAGGAAAAAGATTTCTCTTACGTTGTACGCAGTGAAAATCCTCAACCCGTCAAGATGTCTGAACAAGACCTCGCGGAAAAGGACCTGCGCCCGCAGTGGCAGGCCGAAGCTTCTGAAAAACGAAAATACATCTCGGTCACTGAACTGGTAACACCCGAGGGAGTGCAGGCTGGTGGAGGTTACACGCCGAAGGCTTCTCAACTGGGGGCGGGACTGGCCCGGGCTCAGCAGGGAACCAATGCGCATCGGTTGTTTGAGGCCTTGAAGTTCACGTCATTTGATGAGCTTTTGAAGATTTCAGATGAGGACCTGAAAAAGCCCTTGGAGTTTTTGGCGAAGACCCCGGAATTGCCGCTTTTACGAATCATCAATGAGGGGTTCGTCGAGTGGGGCTTTGCTCTGAAGTATAAAGAAGCCCTGATGCAGGGGCAGATCGATCTTTGGGGTGTTGTTGATGGTACGTTGTGGATGGTGGATTACAAGACCGGATCCCAACGGTATTCCGACACGGCTTTCAGGCAGCTGGAGGCCTACACCTGGGCTTTGTATCGCATGAAGTATCTGGACAATGTCCAGCAGGTGAAACTGGCGGTTGTTTATCCTGTGGACGAAGTGGTCAAGATCGAAGCGCTGGGCAGCCTGAAAGAGTTGAACGAACGGCTTGAAAAAAGCATCGACAACTATTTCCTTGTCTAGGAATTGAGGGTTCCATATCATTTTTGATATGAAAACAAAACCATGGTCCCTCATCATCCTTGCTTTGCTTCACATCCTGGCTCCGGCGGGCAACCTTTTGCTGAATGCACTTCGTTCTGGAAGGACGCTGTCTCAGCAGTGGACCTACTGGTTTGAAGTTCTGCCAAAGCCTTTGGTGGCTCTTTATGTTCTGGTGCCGGTGCTGGCGGGGATCTTTATTTTCATCTGCCGCCGCTGGAGCTATTGGGCTTATCTGGGATGTCTGCTGGTGATTCTGCTTTCAAATATTTATAGCTATTGGACCAACATGAACATGAGCACTCTGGTGCTTCTGCTGGTGGTGGTTTTGATCGATGTGCTGGTGGTGGCTTACTTCGTGGTGCCTTCCGTTCAGAAGGTGTATTTCGATCCGCGCATGCGCTGGTGGGAGGCGGCTCCTCGTTACCACTTTAATCATATGGGATCCGCCAACGGGCAGAAGGCCTTTATCAAAAGTATTTCCCAGGGTGGTTTGTTTCTTTCCTCCGCTCCAGCTTTGAATGAAAACGACACGGTAGAGATGGACTGGACCTATCAAAGTCAGCACATCAAGGTGAACGGGACGGTGGTTTACAAGAACACCCTTACTGATATTCCCGGTTATGGTGTGAAGTTCACTCATACGGATGAATCTGAAAAGCAGATGAAGGCATTGGTGGCCAAACTTCGCGGCGAAGGATTGATCATCGCCGAACGTCTGCCGGGTCCGGAAGACAGCTTCGGTGTCTGGTTGAAAAAGCTCTTCACGAAGGGCGAAGGATTGTTCCCGAAAGCAAGAACGTAAGAAAAGAAAAAGGGAGGCTTGAAGCCTCCCTTTTTTATTGGGATTTTGGGCAAAAAAAAGGCGCGGATTCCGGAGAGAGAGGAATCCGCGCCAGGAGAGCCTTTTGATTATCTGTTGTACTCTGGGTTGGTCATCAGAGTCAGCTTGTTCAAGAACTCAAGGTTCTTCATGATGATGCCGTAGGAAACTTCCAGACCGCCGCCATCAACCAACTGGGAAGAAATGTCACCCAGTTGCGCCAGAACTTCCAGACCTTGCTGCTTGCTCAGAGCTTCGCCCGCAGTTTTCATTGCTTCGTTCAAAGCGTTGAAGTCCAGAGCCAGCAAAGGAAGAACTTCTGCCAATTGAGCTGTCTGAGCCGCCAGTTCACCTGCTGCCTCTTGAGCGCCCTGTTGTTTGGTCAGAACCGCTACAGAGATAGAGATCACCTGTTCATTCAGTTGAGCCATCAGCTCAACCTGTTTTTCAATGCTCAGGTTCGGGTTGGCTTTAACCATTTCCGCAGAAACGATTTTGCCATCCTTGTTCAGCTCGTTCAGTTTCGCAGTCAGAGCCGTCTTCGCCTCAGTCAGTTTCGCTTCCATCTGCCCTTGGGACAGAAGGTTTTGAAGCTGAAGGATCGCCATGTTCTGCATCAGTGGGTTCAGTACTTCGGCATTCTGGATGAAGAAGTTTTTCTGAGCTGCCACGTCAACCAAAGTCTGGGAAGCCAAAGCGTTGTCCAAAGCCCAGAAGCTCAGACGTGTTTTGGATTTCTCAGATACACCCAGCTGGCTCAAAGCAGTTCTGTCAGAAGGTGCTTTACCCAGGCTGCTACCCACTTTGAACAGAGTTGCAAAGTTGTCTTTGTCACGCAAAGTGGACGCTTCCAGATTCAGGATGCCGTAGATACCAGCATAGAATCTCATGGAGGCTGTCACCGTCGCTTTTTCACCCTGGATTGGCTGCAAAGTCACGTCTTCGTTAGAGAACGTCGGCTGCAACTGATCCAGCATCATGCCAGTGATCGTGTTCACGAACAGGCTGTTTTCAGCGCTCATGCCCAGGATGTACTTTTCGAAATCCAGGAACGAGAACTGGATGCTGTTGTAGTAGTACTTGTATGAAGGGTAGCCCTTCATAGTCAGCATTTCCATGGCCGTGATTTTTTCGTACTCAAGGCCCACAGTGTCCAGACGGTCTTTCGTGGTGGAGATATCCTGGATCGCACGTTTTTCAACGATCGCCACATCCATGGAAGTCTTGCCAGTCTCTTCACCTTTTTCGTTCACTTCTTTCTTCTCATAAGGAACCGCGATGAAGCGGTCCGCGCTCTGGAACAAAGAGTTCGCATCCGGAGTGTTGATCAGCTGCGTGTAGAACAGGTACGTCTTCAAAGAAGCCTGTACGTAGTCCTGGATCGCAGGGTTTCTGTTGTCAACAACCAGCATGTAGAACAATTCGTCCATGAACTTACGCATACGGAACTGGTAGTAAGAGGACATGGAGCTTGCGCGGATGGAAGTTCCAACATCAAACACTAGACGGTCCCAGGAGTGGAACGAATTCACGTACATGCTTTCCCAGTCGTTGATATTGGATTCAACGATCTCCTGAGCGGAAGTACCGAAGTCGTGACGCTCACACGTAGGCTCGTAACCAACGTCTTTGTCTGTGCAGTACATGTACTCTTTCAGAACGCCCTGAACCTGGTACTTGTTGAAGTTAGCCCAGCCATTCTTAGCGAAGTTGGCTTTGATCGTGCTGACGTGAAGGTACTTGCCGTTAACCAAAAGCTTTTTGGAAGCAGCGTTGCCTTCAAGTTTCGCGATCATTTCCGGAGTCGCTTCAACCAAGCCCAGGTGCGAAGCACGCAGAGCGCGGATGTCGTAAGTACCCAGACCATCCCAGTTGAACTTGCCTGGAGTCAGGTAGTCCATGATGGAAGAGTAGTTACGTTTGCTTTCAGTGCCGTCTTCATTGGCGAAGTTCGCCTTGTCGAAGGAAGCGATGAAGTTGTGAGTCAAGCCCTGGGAGTGACCCATCTCGTGACCCAGGGTATTGATGATCTCGATTTTCAGCGCCTGGTTGAATGGCATCGCGATGAAGCTGGAATCAGCCAGTTCAGCGGATGTTTTCATACAACCTGGTGCATCTTGCATCGTTGCCATCATTTTGGCGTGGATTTCACCCATTTTTACAGTTTTAGCCAAAGTCGCTTTTTCTTTAGCAGACAGCTTGGAACCTTTCGACGCCAGCATTTCACGAGCCATCACTGTCTCGATTTCACGAGGAGTCATGCCAGGTTTCTCAGACAACGCCTTGTGAACTTTGTTCATCCAGGCGTCCTGAGTCTGTGGAGAAGAGAACTTGAAGTTGCTGTCGCCACCCAAAGATTTACGCTCAGCCACCGCCGCTTTCAGGATGTTCATGGAAGCGCCGATGTTTTTAGCCTTCATTTTGGATTTAACATCAGTCTGAGCACCTTTAACCATGTTCACCATGTTGCGGGTGAACTGAGTCGCCGCTACAGCTTTATCCTGAGCAGTGCCTTGCTGAGTCTGGGCTTTCTTCGCTGCTTCCGCTTCTTCAGCCTGCTGTTTTGCCAGCTGAGCGCGAGCCTGTTCGCGGAAGTCTTCTTTCATTTTGTCCCAGTTTTCCTTGATCTTCATGTTGCGGAAGTCCGCACCCACGCTTTGTAGCATGTTACCAGCATAAAGGATCAAAGAGTCCGCAACCACGATCGCAGAGCGAGGGTTGAAGCCAACTTGAGATACACCCAGGATACCGTGGTCAGCCGGTTTGTTCTCGAAGTGGATGATGTTCTTATCAAGGTCACCCAAGTGAGCCTCTACACCGTTTTCACCAGCGATTTGCATTTCGATATAGTCGCCATCACGCTGCAAAGCAGAACCTTTGAAGGCCTGTTTGTAAGCGAAGTTCCATGCCTTCACCAGCTCTTCAGTCGCTTCGATGTAAAGCTTGCGCATTTCCGGGTTGTCAGTCGGAAGACCCGTTACTGTGTAAACCAGTTTCTTGCCGTTTCTGAAGTCGTGAACCATTGGCAAAGATTTTTCAGTGCCTTCGCGACCGCGCAGGTTGTTTTTGTCAGGATTCGCCTGACCGACAGTCCAAACACCGTAACCCATTGCATTTTGAGCAGAGAACGGGATGGATTCAACAAAAGCTTTGTCTGTGGAACCGTCGTTCAATTTGAAGGAGACACGCTCTTTCACGCGAACCGCTGCCTGGTAACCAGGTGTGCCGTTGTAATCATCAAAGGCCATGAAGTCGCCGATGCAAGACCAGCGTAGACCTGTGGAGTACTGCTGAGTGAAGCTCAACACACCCTGATCCAGTTTCATGTTCACGTCCATCACTTGAGCATCAGCGATGCCAGTCAAGCAACCTTCGTAGATAGCAGCATATGGGGATTTGTCCTGTGGAAGAGAATTCTTCGTCCAGTCCAATTCCATGTAGTCAGCATCTTTACGGGAAGTTTCAACCAGGCGGGCCATTGCGTATTTCGCGCCGGTAGCGTCCTTCTCTTCCAGTTTCAGGTATTTCACCGGCAAAGACATCAGTTCTTCGTAATCAACTGCGTTCGTGCCGGATTTGTAGTTAGCGATCAGGTCCGCTTTACGAACCACTACGCGGGATTCTTCAAGGTCGAACTTAACGATTGTCAAAGAACCGGCCATACCAGCCGCCAGACCTGGGGAAGCAGCAGAGAATGCCACGTCTTCGATCGTGCGCTTATAGAAGAACTCTTTGCCTTTTACATCAGCAATTTTGATTGTAGTGCGCGGGTCGAACTGAGTGTTCGCCTCTACTTTTTTAGCTTGTACGTTTTGTGCGATCTGAACCAGACCTACAGAGTCACCAGCACGAACCTCTTTGAAAGAGATCGTCGCGTCCTGGTTGCCTTCGTAGTCAACAACTGGCAGTTCCGGACGTACATATGTTACTGGAACATCGTAACGCAGAACCAGGATACAGTTCTGTTGGGCTTCCGCAGGAAGAGCTTTGACGATGTCTTCAGTACATTGACGAACGTTGGAGTTCTTAGCGCCGGATTTCAACTGAGCCAGCTGGGAATCAGTCAGGACAGTTTTGCCAACCTGACCCACTTCGAACACATGCAAAGCATCCACATCCAGCAAAGTCAGGATGCGGGTGTCTTTTTCCATGTTCACCGGAATCTGATAGTCCGAGTTCAATGTGCCCGCAGTCATCAACTTGTTGTTGATTTTGTTCATTACGAACGTGCGGTCCAGGTCGCCGCGAGAAGCCGCGTCGATACCCACTGGCATACGGTCCGCCGGGTTGATGGACACCTGAATGTGAGTAGCATCAGCCCAATCAGTTGTTTTCATGCGAAGAGTGGAGGTCTCTTCATTCAACTGATTTTTAACTCTTTGCAAAACACCGTAACCATTGATTTTGAATTTGAACAAAGGAACCAGCAGAGTAGCAGACTTCTGGGAGAGAAGAGCCTGCTTTTCTGAACGGATCTTTTTCAAGGAAGCCACCATGGACTTCGCTTTGCTGTTGTCTTTGGATTTCTGAAGTTGCTTTTGAAGCTGAACTTCCTCTTTCACCTGAGCCAGGTGTTTTTCCAGGTTGGACAATTCAGCAGTGTCAGTCACGATTTTGTAAGCTGTCACGAACTGCTTATCAACAGAGAAAGTGATGGAGTACTTCTGGCCAGCCTGACCTGACATCTCCAGACCTTTAAACATATATTTAAGACGTTTTGGAACCTGGGAGTCGCGAACCGCAACCACACCTTTTTCCGCCGTCGCTTTGGAGGAATCCCCCAGGCTTAGAGTGGAGAGACTGTCATCAGTCTGAACTTCATACTGAGAGTTCTCAGTTTGCAGCTCAGGGATGTCACTGATCGCAAAGATGTTTTCCTGGGCTTCTTCCGGCAAAGCGGCGTCCCTTTTCTTTGTACAACCAGTAGCAAAGATTGCCAGAGCCAGCAGGGCTGTGAAGGCCTTTGCGTATTGAGACTTGTTAGACATAACTCTCTCCATTCCTAAAATGTCACCTCTCGGGACCCATATCGAATATAAGGGTCTTCGGGAAATGACTCTCTCCTAAGAGGATATAAATGCATTGAAGGTGCCACGGTGAAACCACCTCAGTTTGAACTATTTGCATTTCAGCCCCGAAAGGTGTCCAGAGTTTGATCAGGGGACAATTCGGGCGTTTCTCATTTTGAGACGCCGCAAACACCTGATTCCCTACACAGGATCTTGTCTCGGAATGGTTCTGGGGATTGGCTATGGGTATATCTTCAAGGAGGAAGAATATGAAGCTGCTCACTCTTTGGCTTTCAGTTTTTTTGTTTGGAATCAGCGCGAATGCGGTGGTGGTGGTCTGGGGACCTCCAACGACGATGGGGAATGGGGAGGTGAGAACCTTCATTGAAACCACTGATTTGGGAGAACCTCTTTCTATTGGGGTGGCCTTCCCGAAGGAGGCTATGGACGGTCTTTCCGAACATGCCCCTGAGGTCTTTGTGGTGGCTCTGCCGACGACGATGGCGTTGCCTCCGTACAATCATGTGATGCTCGACTGGATGCCGCACGGGCATGAACCAGAATCAGTCTATGGCCGTCCGCACTTTGATTTTCACTTTTATATGATGAGCTCCGAGGACCGTCAAAAGATCACCTGTCAGGGTGAAGATGAAGCCGTGTGTTTGAAACAACCCGCACCCGAGCTGATTCCGCCATTTTATACTCCGACTCCGGCAGGGGTTCCGCAGATGGGCTGGCACTGGGTGGATCCGCGTTCGCCTGAATACAACGGGCAGCCGTTTACTAGCACGATGATCTATGGGTTTTACAACGGAGAAATGAACTTCATCGAGCCGATGATGACCAAAGAGTTCATCCAGGCGACAACGTGGTTTGCCAGTTTGATTCCGGTGCCGGACAAGGTGATGATCAGCGGGCACTATCCCACGGCTTATTCCCTGGGATATGATCCGTTCAAGAATCTGTACTATGTGAAGCTGAAAAATCTGGTGAAAAAAGAAAAGTGATCTAGAACACGCGCCCGCAGGCAGGGGCTTTGGGGTGGGCGATCAGAGTACGGCCCTTTTCCAGAGTGAATCGGTTTTGCGGGTGCTGATTCCACTGGATCTGTGCCTCCGTCGCCAGGTCCCCGTGAACGCGGGCGTTTTCCAGCGCGGTATCCAGCATGGCCAGCCACAGCAAGGCTTTGTTTCTTTCCATGTTCCAGGCTTCGAAAGAGGCCGGAGCGTAGGGTTTCCCGGCAAGAGACGGATCGAAGCTTTTGAAATAGTCAAAGAGCCCCAAAGAGCTGACGGCTTTATGGGGTTTCACGGCAAAGTCAGTTTGATCGTCAATCAGAATGGTGCGGGCCGGAAGGGCCTCAGGCATCACAAGGCTGAGGTTCTTTTTAAAGCGGGATGGAAAAGACAGTGTCTCATCCTGAGAAACCACCTGCAGGTGGTCTTTGGAAAAAACGCGGTGGGCGACCTGCAAAAGGGATCTGCCGTCGGACAAATACACCTGGGACAAAAGGGTTTCGTTACGGGATTTGGTGCCGCCACTGAAGAACGAAATCCGCACATCCGGATGTCTATGCATCAGGGCTTCGATTATTTCAGGTAAAAAATCAGTTTGGCGATAGGTGTTGCCTTCAACCGTGCGCAGCTGAGGGTCGCCTTTGTGCTCGTCAGGGTTTTTAATGCTGTAAAAGGTGGTCCAGTCGATATCAAAAACAATATCAAATCCGGGGGACGGGCTTTGCGCTTGGGCCCGCGGCTGGAAACTCAAAATCAGAATGAGAACTACCAGCCACAGTTTCATGATGACCCTTAGAAAACAACAGTCACGGATCCGTAAACGATGGAAGAATCTTCGTCCAGGATCTCGATGTTGGAATCAGTTCCATTCGGTTTCAACGTCGAACCGCTGTTGGTGTGACCCATGGCCACCGAGAAGGTTGGATTGATTTCATAGCCGATTTCCTGAGAGAAATCGAAAGAATCACGCATCACACGCTGGTAAGACCAGGTGTTCATATGCACGAAGTCCGCAGACAGTGAAATGCCGTTGGCAAAAGAGTAAGCAAAGGACAAACCCTGGTTCGATGAATATTCTGTGTTCACAGATCCATCCAGAGCCGTTTCATACTGGTGGAAGTTGCGATTGAAACCCAGAGTCGCTGTGATATCCAGTCCCGAAATGAGATAGTCCGGGTTGACAATGAAAGTCGTTCCCGTTGTCAGGGCCGTGATCATGTTTTGTCTTTTTTGAGCGTCTTTGGAAGTCGGGGCGACCAACCCTGCGCGATAGTTCATGGACAGGCGCTTACCCAAGGCAAACGGGGTGCGATTCACACTGAAAGTGGTGTTGCTGAAAGAGTCGTTCTGGGAGTCTTTCAAGTCTTGCGCATAACCACCCTGTACACGGGCAGTGAAAGTGTTGTTCAGCTTAAGGTTGAAACGGGCCATATAGTCCATGGATTCCCCACGGGTGCCGTCTTCATAGTCGATCATATTGGTGGAATAGCTGGAATTGATAAAGCCACTCCAGCGGCGGCCGTCCTTTTTCGGGGCTTGTATCACGGATGTTGCTGATGTCACAGAAGCATTGTTGGCAAACGCAGGCGCTGCCATCAGAGCACTGATCAGAAATCCAAGAATAGGACGAATAGCAAAAGACATAGGGCACCTCAGAACCATTTCAACTGCGAATCGGGTGCCATTAAAATCAGACCTGAGCTGCAATAGGACCCAAGGTCACTGTCCAAGGTTTGGTCACCGGGCCAATTCCGGGGACCTCTCTGCGTCTTAGAAGACGACGACTGTCAGCTTGTCTCCCTTGGCAAGTTTCAGGGTGAATTTGATTTTACCACCAGCCACGTCGTACTGATCGGCCTTGACCTTTTCAAGCTCTGCACCGCTCTTTCTCTTTAACAGCACATCGCGGATCTTCATGCCCTCTGGAATCTCCAAAGGAAACTCCTGGCTGATATACGAAACAGACGAAGCGATTTTATCAAAGGCTTTTTTATAACCGTCATCGTCCTGACACAGGGAATAGGTCTGCACAACGCCAGGACTGGAGCTTTGCAGGCGTTCAAAGGTTTCCGCATAAGACTGTCCCGTTTTCAGCTCACAGCTTTGACCGTGGGTATTGCCCACCACCGCCATAAAGTAGTTTCCTTGCAGAGCCGTCTTGGAAATATCGCGAAGGAAGTTCTGGGCTATATCAGTCCCGCCCTCCAGCAAATACCCCGAGCGTACGATCCCACGGCGCACCCCTGTTGGGCCCGTCATTTTACAGGCCTGAGTCGCAGCAGTCCCTGGGTAAATGGAAGCAAGATAAGCCATGATATTCGCATGTCCACGATAGGCCTGAGAACAATAATCCGTTAAACCTTCGTTTTCCTCTACATAGTATGTGGCAACGACTTCGGTGTATTTACATTCTGTCAGCTGAACCTCGTTAAAATGGAAATTCACCCCGTTATAAGAGGCCGTCTTGCCAACCAGCGCAGCCATACTGTCCTGAACACGCTTTAAGTCCTCGCCTTGACAGTTCTGTCCTGCCAAGCCTGCTTCACTTTGTCCTTTTGCCAGATAGTTGTAACCATAGAAAGTGCGCGTTTCGACGTTTGTGCTGACTCCGTCACGATAGCCCACCCCAGTGAATGTAAATGGAATGCTGACTCTTTTATAAACGACAGACATCGTGCGGTCATAGTTATAAACCAGATCATTCATACAATGACGACCTTGATAATTGTCTTCGTCCGTCAGCACGAAGAAGACCACCTTCTCATTTGTCGCGGGTTTCTGATATTTGTTTGCCGCGAACTGAACAATCGAACACAGAGCGGATTCATTATCACTTCCCGCCGTTCCCATATTCAGCACGGATTGTTTGATACTATTCACGCGAGACTGACGAACAGACGCCGAATCACGGGGGTCCAGCACGATAGACTGTGGACTTCCGCCATAAATCGTTTTAGTAATGGCTTGAGTGTCATTGGCAGCCAGCTCTGAAATGTCGTTCACATAAACTTCACTGCCTGTTTTCAGGCTTCCATAAATCAAAGAGCCAGAGGCGTTAAGATAACTGGAGGTGGACATAAGCTGCACAGTCACCTTTTTCGTGGCCAAAGAGGCCAGCAGACTGTCGATACGAGCCACCAGTTCTTCCTGTGATTGCTTCATTGTTTGAGAGTTATCGACCACCAGAACCAACTGTGTCGATGGGTATTCCACAGATTCTTCCGCTTGGAACTCAGACACTTTGGCATTTTCGGGAAGTTCACCGTCAATTCGATAGGCCGTTTCAGAGTCCATATCAAAACGCAAACTTTGCGGAGCACAGTTCTGAAAAGAAAGAACCAACATAGACGCCCCGGCCAAAGCCGCCAACCTATTCTTTTTCACACATCCCCCCGGATATCTGACTATTATTCTACTCATTGTGGAATATCAGGGGAGACCTTGTCTCAAAAAAATACAGGGGTCCTAAGACAAAGCGTCTCGAACTTCTGTGCGAACGCTTAGGGCGAACGGGACTGTAGGGGGCGCCGGAATGAATCAAGGCGGCTTTAATTCCTACGCCAACTACGCACAGGGCATTGACAGAAAAGCCCCGGCTCGTAAGGATGTTGGGCGTGTCTACAAATACTCGCGATCATATCATGATTTATTCCGACGGAGCTTGCTCCGGCAATCCCGGCCCTGGGGGCTGGGGCAGTGTGATTCTTTACCCTGACAATCAGGTGCAGGAGCTGGGGGATGGTGAAAAATCCACCACCAACAACCGCATGGAGATGACAGCCGCCCTTGAGGCTTTAAAAGCCGTTGCCCACATGAAGGTGCCAGTGCGTTTTTATACGGACTCCACCTATCTGATCCGTGGGATCACCCAGTGGGTCCACGGGTGGCGTCGTCGCGGCTGGAAAACAGCCGAAGGCGGCGAAGTTTCCAATCAGGATATCTGGGAAGATCTGTCCCATGTTGTTGCCGCCCGCGGAACTCAGGGCAAGATTGAATGGCACTATTCCCGCGGTCACGTGGGAATCCCGGGGAATGAGCGTTGCGACCGCATTGCCGTGGCGTTTTCCAAAAACGACTATGTGTCTTTGTACTCTGGCAGCCTGGATCAGTATCCGTATGATCTTTTACAGGTTCCTGCTGACACCAGCCTTCCAGAAATGAAGGGCCCTGGTGAAAAGAAGAAAGAAGCCTTTAGTTATCTGAGCAATCTGGGGGGCTTGGTTTATCGTCACCGCACCTGGCCTGCGTGTCAGAAGCGAGTAAGCGGTCAGTCCGGGGCGAAATTCAAAAAAGCCACCTCGGCCGCTGAAGAAATCGAGATTCTGAAGTCCTGGGGTTTAAGCCCCAGCACAGTTATCAAGGAAGGATAAGCACTTATGGAAATCACCAACCGTCATGTCCTGATCACCGGAGCCAGTCGTGGAATCGGCCGTGCTTTTGCGAAAATCTGTGCTGAAGACAAAGCCAACCTGCATTTGGTGCTCAGAAAAAAAGACGACGAAGTGATCAAAGAGTTTGAATCCCTGGGCGCCAAGTCCGTGAACATCTGGGAAGCAGACCTGTCGACCCGTGAAGGTGTTGAACACCTGCTGGAACAGATCAAAGATGTGCCCGTGGATATTCTGTTCAACAACGCCGGTGTATTGACCGGGGGTCTGATTGAAGAGCAACCCATCGATGATGTTTATAAAATGCTGCAGGTGAACGTGAACGCTCTGGTGCACCTGACTCAAGGGGTGCTGCCGGGCATGCTGAAAAGAAAGCGCGGAAAGATCATCAATAACTCCAGCGTTTCGGCGTACATGAATTTCCCGTGCGCATCGACCTACGCGGCATCCAAGGCGGCAGTGATGGCTTTCACCAACTGCATCCGACTGGAGCTGAAAGACACCGGCGTCAGTACATTGCTGCTGATCACTCCGGGAATCAAAACCCGCATGTTTGATGAAATCGAAACTCTGTATTCCAAAAACTTTGTGATTCCGTCGGAATCAATGACTCCGGGCAAGTATGCCGAAGTCATCCGCGAAGCTGTGTTGCATGATCTGGAAGTGGTGGAACCATCGGGCTTGACGGGGGTGGGCTTGAAGATCGCAAAACTTGCGAAGCCCCTGTTTGAAATGGAAGTCATGCGCCGGTTCAAGCGCTCTTAAAACTAAAAAGCCCGCTTTCACAGCGGGCTTTTTTTATTTTGAAGATTTGTAGCTTAAAGTTCCTGAGCCCACCGGGCCGGTGATGGTCAGCTTCTGGTCCTTGCCCTCGATGGAAATCATCGGGACCGGGAACGTGAAGGTGTAAGGGGTCGAGAAGCGGTTGTGAATCGGGTACAGACCCTGGATTTCAGCCAGCGGCAGTTTGATTCTTGTGGCTTTGCCTTCGAAGCGGCGGCCGTCCACATCCAGGAAGATTCTCCACACAGTGTCAGCTTTGTACAGATCGTCGTTCTTTCTTTCTGGTGTAAAGAAGGTCACAAAGAATTCAGACTGCTTGGAAAGACGCTGTTCAAACTTCGCTTTTTCTTCTGCGTATTTTTCTTCCGTCCACTGATACAGGCGCATGCTCTGATCCAGCTGGGCTGCCGCGACTTTGGAATTCAGCTGAATGCCTTCGACATCCAGCACATTGTAAAAGCCGTTGTAGGTGCGAAGTTTGTCCGAGTTGTCTTCCAGAACTTGCATGTATTCGTCAGACGTGCGCAGGGTGCGACCGGACGGGGTCACTTCATAAGTGGAAGCGCAGGCGGACAGGATTGTGACAGTGGCCAAGGCCAGAATATATCTCATTACTTAGACTCCAAAAAACCGTCGAGGAACTTTTTGATATCCGCATACACGGTCTGGCGGATCGTATCGTTGATCAATTCATGCTTGCCGCCCGGATAGACGTAAAGCTCTTTTTGAGTGGTCCCAAGATGTTCGTACAACGCTTTCGCAGCGGACGTGCTGATCACCGGATCGGCGTCAGACACAATCACCAGGGCCGGTTTCTTTAGCTGATTGGCACGAGGGTTGACGAATTCAAAAGAATCCAGGAACCCAAGGAATGCACCCGGAGACACACGCGTGTGGCGAAGAGCATCCTGTTCGTATTCACGAATCACATCCGGATCGCGTGTCAGCATGTCGTTGGAAAGTTCATTCCCCATCGTGATCTGCGGCAGAAGTTTGTTCAGAATGCCAGCACCTTTGGCTTTGAACGCCGGAACCGGAACTGTCAGGCCCAGCAGCGGAGCGCTGATCACCATCGCGGTGCAGTCGATATCGGAATTTTGCAGCAGGGTTTTCAGCTGAATCAAGCCACCCATGGAATGACAGTACAAAATCACCGGACCTTTTTTGACCTTTTCCTCTTTCATAACCATGTCGAGGAAGATTTTGTAGTCCTTGCAGTAATCGTCAAATTCCGCAACGTAACCGCGGCGTCCGTCCGAACGACCGTGACCACGCAGATCCCAGCCGTAAAAACTCCATTTGTCGTTTTCAAAAGCTTTGATCAGTCGGTGATAGGATTCCGAATGTTCGCCATGGCCGTGCGTGATGATCACGGTGCCGCGGGCTTCGGGATTGTCCCAAATCTGGAAGAAAAGATTGATGTCTTGGTAGCCCTTAAAGAAGCCTTCAGATCGTTTGTACATACTGTCTTAGCTTGCCGTGACTCGCCCCGGACGGGCAAGTCAATTCAGGCCTCGAACCACGATTGTATCCTGGGCGGTCTTGCTCTTTTCCGGATAGTCGAGATTGTAATGGATGCCTCTGGACTCATGTCTGCGCAAAGCGCATTCCACTGACAGATCCGCTACGATCGCGATGTTACGAAGCTCCAGAATGTCCGGGTGGATCTTCATGTTCGAATAATATTCTTTGGTCTCTGAAAGAATGTTTTTCAGACGGTGCTGCGCGCGTTCCAGACGTTTGTTAGAGCGGACAATCCCCATATAGTTCCACATCAGACGGCGGATTTCGTCCCACATGTGGTTGATCACGATCATCTCGTCATCATTGGATTCCTGAGGATGAGTCCAGGCTTTGGGTTCTTTGTCGGTCAGCTTGTAACTGTCCCAGTGCTTTTTGATTTCCTCAGCGCAGTTGTGAGCCGTGGTCAGGCATTCCAGCAAAGAGTTGCTGGCCAGACGGTTGGCGCCGTGCAGACCGGTGCAGGCGGTTTCGCCAATGGCCCACAGACCGGTGATGTCCGTGCGCCCTGAAACATCTGTCAAAACTCCGCCGCACAGGTAGTGCGCGGCCGGCACCACCGGGATCGGCTGTGTGCTCATGTCGATGCCAAATTCCAAACACTTGTTGAAAATAGTCGGGAAGCGCTGCTTAAGGAATTCACGATCCAGTTTGGTCATGTCCAGATACACGCACTCGGCCCCGGTTTTCTTCATTTCGTTGTCAATCGAACGAGCCACCACATCACGCGGAGCCAGCGAGCCCAGCTCGTGATACTTGCGCATGAAGGCGTTGCCCTTGCTGTCGATCAACTCGCCACCTTCGCCACGCAGAGCTTCAGAAATCAGGAAGTTGCGGGATTCGCGGTGGAACAGGCACGTCGGGTGGAACTGCATGAATTCCAGATTGGCGATGCGGGCGCCCACTCGGTAGGCCATCGCGATGCCGTCACCGGTCGCGCCACCCCAGTTGGAAGTGTAAAGATAAACCTTACCCGCACCCCCTGTGGCTAGGGCGGTGTTTTTTGCTATAAAAGTATGCACCTCTCCGGTGTCCTTGCTAAGGGCGTAACAGCCTATGCAGGTCACCGGATCCATGTCCGCAGGGTCGACTTCTTTGTTCACGATCAGGTCGATGGCGTAATACTTTTCCATCAGGGTGATGTTCGGATTTTCGCGAACTCGCGCCAATAAAGTGCGATGGATCTCTAAACCGGTTTGGTCCTCGAAGTGAAGAATGCGTCTTTTGCTGTGTCCGCCCTCGCGCGTCAAATCCACTTCGTTGGTTTCTTCAGAGCCACGTCTGCGGACGTCGAAATGAACGCCCCAGTTTGTTAAATCTTTAATGCGATCAGGGGCTTGCTCTACGTAATTGCGAACGACAGTTTCTTTGCAGAGGCCGGCTCCGGCGGTCAAAGTGTCCTGCAGATGAGCCTCGAAGCTGTCCTCTTCCGACATCACCGCGGAAATTCCACCTTGAGCCATGGCCGAGTTCGTCCCGCCGGCGCTTTCTTTGGCCAGCACGATCACTTTTCCATTTTCCGAAAGCTTCAGAGCCAAAGCCAAGCCAGCAGTGCCAGAGCCGATAATCAAAATGTCGCAGCGGTGAGTACTCATAGTGGGGATCTTCTACCCCTTTTAGTGGCATTTGCAAAGGACTCTTGCTTGATTCTTACCAGTTTCTAAAACTACAATAAAATCAAAGGTATCTCGCTCTTGGAAGAGCGCGGAGAAGTTACAGGAAGGAACTGCCTCAATGAAAGTTAAACTCATCGTCGTTCTGATTGCGGTGGCGGCTGTTTTCATCAGCGCTGTCTTGTGGCGGACGGACAGTTTTGTCTATGGAGATCGAATGAGTTGGGTTGAAGCGCAGACCCGCACCCAGCTGGGGGCCATCAACCATTCATTGACGGTGGAATTGAAATCCCTGCAGCGCCTTGTTTCTGGTTTGAATTCTGAAAGCTTCCAAAAAGGAAAAATGAACTGGAACTCTTTGTCGCCGTACTATGCGGTGGCGGCGTTCTCTGTGCGTGGGTCCGAGCTGGATCCGCAAGCTTTGTCCGTTCGTGAAAATTCCAAAGCCGCCAACTGGAACAAAGAGTTCGTGAAAGCGGCCATTGGCAACATCGGTGCGCGCGGCAACGACATGAGATTTTATGTGAAGCCATTCCAGGATTCTCAGCGCGGTCGTTATGTGGCGCTGGTGTTTTTGGAAGGCACACGCGCTTATGCTTTGATCGGCTCAGGGGAAACCTTCCAGTCCCTGATCGACGCGCAAAAAGGTTCGTTGAGTGCATTTTCAATTGTGACGGCCACGGGCCTGACGGTGGGCCACTCGGTGCCTGAATACCTGGGCACTGTGATGCGTGATGATCCTGTCTTCCGTGAAGCGCAAAAAAGCGGTTCTTCCCACGGCAGTTCTGTTTTCAAACTTGCTTCCGGTCAGGATCTTTACGGCATGTTTGAAATGATCCCGCAAAGCAATCTGTATGTGCTCAGTTCCGCTCCGCTGAAAGAGGCGATGAAGGGGCGCACCGGATTGTGGTGGCAGTTCCTGCTTCTGGGCGCGGGCCTGGTGCTGGTGGGGGCGGCCGCCGCCCTGTGGGTGATTTCACCTGCAGAAAAAGAAATTGAAACCTTGGAAACCCAGCTGGCAGAAGCGAAGGCAAAACCGGCTCCGGCTCCGGTGGTTGAAAAAGTCATCGCACAGGATCCGGAGGTCGCTCACAAAGAGCGTCTGGATGCTTCGATGCGTGTGGCTTCAGCGCTGGCGCATGAGATGCGCGGACCTCTGGCTTCCATCCTGGGTTATTCTCAAGTCATTCTTTCAAAATCTCCGGAAAGTGAAGTTGTGCAAAGCACGGACTCCATTCTGCGCGAAACCCGCGCGGCCCGTTCCGTGCTGGACAAGCTTCTGGGCTACGCTGGCGAAGAAGTGAAAGAAAAAAACGCCATGCGTGTTGAAGGCCCGCTGGTGCGTGCACTGAAACAGCTGGATACGCTGTTTGCACAAAAAGGTGTGAAGATCACCAAAGACATTCAGGACACCCACGCAAAAGATCTGGATGTGGATGGGGTGACCCGTGCGATGGTGAACATCATGACCAACTCGGTGGAAGCCATGGAGCGTATGGCGAAAAAGGAAATCAAGGTTTCCCTGTACGAATCCGAAAGCGGAACTCATCTGGACATCGAGGACTGTGGTGAGGGCATCGAACCTGCGAATATCGAAAAGATCTTTGATCCGTTCTTCACAACCCGCTCGTTCCAGAATCACATGGGTCTGGGTTTGTCGGTGGCCTTCGGAATTCTGAAAGAGCACAACGCCGACGTGAAAGTCGAGTCCCAGCGCGGGCAGGGCACGAAAGTGATGATCCTGTTCAAGAAAACCATGGGCCTTGCCGTGATGAAGGCCCCGGTGGCACCAAAGCAGGAGGAGGAAGAAGTGATTGTGATGAAAGAACTGCCTCGCCTGAAAGAAGAATCCCCGGAGCGCGCCGAAGCCGAAGCGAATTTCGTCGCGGCAACCACGGTGCAGCCGGAGCCTGCGGCGTCCCCACTGGATGTGAACATCGACAACCTGCTGGAAGAGCTGCCTGAAGTCGTGCCCGCCAAAGCGGAACCGGTCGCTGCGGCAGAACAAGTGATGGTTAAAAAGATCGTGAAGAAAACGGTGAAAAAGAAATCCCAGCCTGCCAGCGATGAACTGACCTTCATCGACGGTTTCCTGGGTGAAGAGGCTGAGGAGGAAGTTGAAGTGGAAGAGGAAATTCTAGTGGCGGCCGATGCAGCCGAAGCTTCCGCTGAAACTGTTGTGGCTGCGGCGACAGAACCGGTGACCAGCACCGCGATTCCGGTCGAGCCTGCTGCCGGTGCCAGCCTTGCTGATATGGATGATGAACTGACTCCGGTGAATTTTATCGTTCCGCCGAAAATGGCTGCTGCCAAAAAAGAATCCAAGCTCGACGGATATCATGTTGAAATTCGCCGCCCTGGAAAGAGGATTTAATTGAACATTCGCGATTACAGTTCTCAGTTTACAGTTTTTGTTTTCACCACGGATGTGGATCTGGGGGCGTCGGCGAAAGTGTATCTTTCACAAGCCGGCTATGATGCCTATTTCTTCCAGGATCCCGAGACGCTGGAACAAAGACTGAAAGAGAGCGCCCCGCATATTCTGGTGTTTTCCACAGCGGCCCTGGCGGGTTCGCTGAGTGATTTTGTCAGCATCGTTCAGGGTATCAACGACGAGATCCGCTTTATTGCGGTCAGCTCGATTTCCCAGTTCGACATTCTGGCTCAGTACAACAGCCACGGTTTCGTGGATGTGATTTCGGACGATGCCGCAGCCCTGGAATCCCGTGTGGTGTGGGCGGTGGACCGTGCTTGTGAAAAACTATATCTGACCTATCAGAACGAACAGCTGTTTGATGATTTGAAATCAGCTGAATCGCGCATGGAAGAAGTCCACGCCGCGGCGGTGAAAAGCATGAAACAGGCCGAGGCTGAAAAAGCCCCGCCGGTTTCCATTTCAACCCGTATCGGCGAATATCGTTCCGCACAAAGCAAAGAGGATCTGATCCAGAAATATCTGAATCAGCTGCCGGGCAGTTTGTGTGTCTTCTTCAAGTTCCTGCCATCGGTTCGTTCCTTTGTGGCGACTCACGCCAGTGGCATTCCGGGCTCTGATATTCAGGGTGTCGGTGTGCAGTTGGAATCCAACGACATGAAAGAGCTGAGCTCGCAAATGGCCATTGGCCTGTTGCCTCCGCGCTTTACTGAAATGCTGGTGGAAGCATTCCACTTCAGCCCGCCGAAAGCTTTGCCGCTGTATGCGCACAACGCTTTGGAAGGTGTGTTTGTTTATTCCGGCCAGCTGCCGGCTGAAGAAGTTGCGCGCATGAACGAAGAGTTCACGCTTTTATCGCTTTGTTATTCGCACTTTTCTCTGGAAAAGAAAGTCGATTCCCTGGAAGTGCAGGACTTCGTCACTGAGGTTTATAACCGCAATTATTACCAGAAAGTTCTGGGCGATGAGGTGTCACGCGCCCGCCGCCTGAAGCAGCCTTTGTCCGTTGTTAAAATCTCGATGGATGATTTTTATGAGATTGAATCATCTTTGGGTGAAGCGGTGAGAGATGAGTTGCTAAAAGCTGTGGCAACCATCATCACTAAGACCAGCCGAACCAATGACGTCACCTGCCGTACGGGGGTGAATGAGTTTGCGATGATTCTTCCGCACTGCCCGAAAAAGGGTGCGGCTTTGCGCGCAGAACGTCTGCGCCGGATCATTGAAGGCACATCGTTCATGGATAACGGCATGAAGGTGTCCATCAGCCTAGGTGTCAGTGAGTATCCTTCCCTGTGTGATTCCGCCAAATCCTTGGATGAATCCGCGACGAAGGCTTTGCTTCACATCAACGACAAGGGCGGAAATAAAATTTGTTTGTTCAAGGCTCCGGAAACCCACAAGCCTGAATTTGAAGTGACAGCGGAATAGAGACTAAGAATGGAAATGTACCGTCGCACGTTTGCGGAAATTAATCTGGATCATCTGAAGCACAATATCCAAGTGCTGCAGAAGGCCTTTCCGCAAGCCCCTTTTCTGTGTCCCATGGTCAAGGCCAATGCCTATGGCCACGGGGACGTGCAATTGGCGCGTTTCCTTGAAAGTCTGGGCATCAAGCACTTGGGTGTGTGTCTGATTGAAGAAGGTCTGCTGCTTCGTCGTTCCGGTGTGAATGCTGAAATTCTGGTCTTCCGCGGTTTTGATCGCGAAGGGGCAGAAAAAATCATCGAATACAACATGACACCGGTGGTGAGTTCCTGGGAGCAGATTGATCATCTGGAGGCCGTGGCCTCGGACCCCGTGGGGATTCACCTGAAATTTGACACCGGCATGAATCGTCTGGGATTCCGTCCCGAAGAAGCACAAAAGCTATTCGATCGCCTGTGGCAGAACAAGAAGATCCGATTGAAAGCCCTGGTGACTCATCTGTTTAACGGCGAAGATGCCACGGATTCTCAAGGCATCAGTGCCCGCCAGTTGCGTGATCTGAATCGGGTCAGCACGGTGTTTAAGCCTTTTAATATTTTCTGCCATGCTTTGAACTCGGCCGGGATCATGAGTGCCCTGCAGATGAAAGACGCCGGGAACACGCCGGCGGATCATCCGCTGTTCATGCAAAACTGGGGTCTGCGCCCGGGGCTGATGATCTATGGTTACAATCCATTGGGTCAGAACAGCTTCGGGGGCCTAAAACCGGTGATGAGTTTGAAATCTCATGTGGCCACCTACAGACAGCTTCATATCGGTGAAACTGTTTCTTACGGCGGCACCTGGACGGCCAAGCAGGATTCTGTCATTGCTGTGGTCCCCATTGGATATGCCGATGGTTACCATCGTATTTTATCCAACCAGTCTTCTGTGGTTTTTGCAGGCAAAAGGGTTCCCCTTGTCGGAAGCATCTGTATGGATTATCTGATGCTGGATGTGACGGAAGTGGTGCGCGGAAAAGATCTGAAAGACTTTAAGGATCAGGAAGTGACCTTGTTCGGATTTGCTTCCGATGGCAGTTTCCTGTCCCCGGAAGAGCTGGCGGTTCAGGCCAAAAGCATCACCTGGGAAATGCTGACAAGTGTGGGCGAGCGCGTGCCACGTATTTACTCCGGCCTGGATGTCGGATTTGTGTTTGAGGAAAGCAGAGGCCAACGATGACCCTGTCGCAAAAACTGTATAAATTGATTGCCGGAGTCGGGCGGTACTTTATGGGGACCCTTTCTGAAGTGGTATCCTCGACGGGAAAGATCATCCTTTTCTTCAACGAAAGTGTGCGGTTGATTTTTGCCAAACCGTCGCGATTTGCTGAAATCATCCGACACATGGAGTTTATCGGAAACCAGTCCATCGGCATCATTTGTCTGACGGGTGGTTTCACGGGGCTGGCGTTGTCTTTGCAATTGTATCTGGGTTTTAAGCTGTTCAATGCCGTGAATATGGTGGGTCCGACGGTGGCGTTGGGTATCACTCGCGAATTGGGTCCGGTATTGACGGGTCTGATTGTGGCGGCCCGAGCAGGTGGTGCGATGGCAGCCCGTCTGGGCACCATGCGTGTGAACGAGCAGATCGATGCCCTGGATGTGATGGGTGTGAACACCAAACAATATCTGGTGTCGCCGCGTTTGGTGGCGGCCTTTATCTGTATGCCACTTCTGGTGGCGGTCTTTGACTTTGTGGCCATGCTGGGCAGCTGGTTCCTGTGTGTGAAAATGGTCGGTTTGGATGAGGCGGTGTTCTGGCAAAAGATCGCTGACTTTATTGAAATCCGCCATATCAACGAGGGTCTTTTGAAAGGCATGGTCTTCGGTATTTACTTTGCGCTGATGTGCACCTACCGCGGATTCAACACCACGGGCGGAGCCAAAGGGGTGGGTGAAGCCACCAATCAAGGCGTCGTGCAAAGTATGGTGGGCATTATCATTCTGGATTACTTTGCGACCAACATGATCCGTCTGTTCTACAGTCTTGTGGGGATTACATAATGGCGAATGAATCAGCAATTTCACTGCGTGATGTGAAAAAGTCCTTTGATGGCGGGCATGAGTTCGTTTTGAAAGGCATCAACCTGGAGATTCCCAAAGGCAGTCTGACAGCGATCATCGGCTTTTCCGGAACCGGAAAAAGCGTGATGCTGAAGCACTTGTTGGGCTTGTTCAAACCCACCTCCGGGACCATTGAGGTGTTGGGCACGGATCTTTCAACTCTGAACCCGGATCAATTGACGAAATTCCGCTGCAACTTCGGGGTGCTGTTTCAGTCCGCTGCATTGTTTGATGATATGACGGTTCTGGAAAATGTCTGCTTCCCGTTGTTTGAACACCGACGTGAATTGAAGCCGGCCCAAGTCCTTCGTATAGCCGAAGAGAAGCTGCATCAGGTAGGTTTGGAGTCCAAACATTACCACAAGCTTCCCAGCCAGATCAGCGGGGGGATGCAGAAAAGAACGGGCCTGGCGCGAGCTCTCGCCCTAGATCCAGAAATTCTGATCTATGACGAACCGACCACGGGTTTAGATCCCATTCTGACAGAAATGGTGGATAATTTGATCCTGAGTACCCATAAGTTAAAACAGGGTGTGACTTCTATCATGGTATCACATGATTTGTCCGCTGCGTTTAGGATTGCCGACCACATCGCGATGTTGGATAGTGGCCGGGTTTTGTTATTTGGTACTCCAGAGGACTTCTTCAACACGGACATCGAACTGGTGAAGAAGTTTGTGAATAAAGGAATGAAACATCAATGAATTGGCTTCGCGCTGCAGAATTTAAAGTCGGATTAATGGTGATTGTGGTGGGTTCACTCATCGCGGTCATGTCTATGCAGGTCAGCGACGATCCATCTTATCTTGGTCGTTCCAAAAAAGCCTGGTTCCTTCTTCCCAACGCCGGTGGTCTGGTTAAAAACTCCGCCGTTCGTTCTGCCGGTATCCCGGTGGGTGTCATCAAGGACATCCGTCTGCAGGACGGCATGGCCCGCATTGATATTACTATTAAATCTGAAGTGCCGCTGACGACTTCCGCTTCTGTGGAAATCAAGGCCCAGGGTATTTTGGGTGACAAGCACATCGAAGTTTACCCGGGTTCACCGACCGATCCTCCGTTGGAAGATAATGCTCAGATCCTGTCTATTAAAGACGGGGCGGGCATGGAAAACCTGATGGCTCAGGTTTCTGATGTGGCAAGCTCCCTGAAAGAAGTGGCGAAGAATCTGAAAGAAGCGACTTCTGAAGATGGCACCCGTGCCCACGTTCTGGGTCGTATCGTTAAAAATATCGAGACACTGACCGGTGATCTGGCGCAGATGACGACCGAGAACAAGGATAAGATCGGCGATATCGTGGATGACATTCACGGCATCACCGCGAATCTTCAGGAAGTCATGAACGACAAAAGCGATTCCGGCCTGAAAGAGACCTGGAAGAAGCTTTCCAACACGGTCAAAAACCTGGATGACATCACCACCCGTATCAACAAGGGTGAGGGCGCATTGGGTAAACTTATCAGCGACGAACAGACTTCTGAAAACCTGACTTCAGCGATCGATGGTCTGGGTGGAATGCTTGATTCTGCGAACCGTATCCAAACTGCGTTTGAGTTCCGCGGGGAATACCTGAACGAAGTTGGCGCCACCAAGTCTTATATTGGTGTGCAGATCCAGCCGGGTCTGGACCGCTACTATTATATCGGTGTGGTGGATGACCCTGCCGGTGTGGTTGAAACGACCAAAACCGAAGTCACTGGCCCGGGCGCGGGTGATGTGGGACCAGGTTCCTATACTGAAAAGAAAACTTACAGCAACAAGATCAAGTTCACTGTTTTGTTTGCAAAGAACTTCTGGGATCTGACTCTTAAAGGGGGTCTGATCGAAAACAACGGTGGTTTCGGTATCGATTACTACTTCTTCCGTCGTAAGTTGAAGTTCACAGCTGAAGCCTTCCAGTTCAGCGAAACCAACGTGCGCAGCAGTCTGACGTATAACTTGTATCGCGGTATCTTTATTACTGGTGGTATCAACGATGCCTTCGATCAACAGGGTGCACGTTCCAGCTATCTGGGTGCGGGTTTGTTCCTGACGAACGACGATCTTAAACTTCTTCTAACCAAGGCACCTTTTTAACCTATGAGCGGTGACAACGTGATGAGCAGCACAGAAAAGAACTGGTTGGTTAAATCCTCCACAAGGATTCTGGGCCCATTCACTCTGGCAGAAGTCACCGAACAATTGCGTTCTAAACAGGTTTCCATCATCGATGAAGTTCGTCAGCCGGAAGGCCGCTGGAGCTACATCCGTGAAAACAAGCTGTTCATGGATATCGTCAAAAACATCCGTGAAGAGCAGGACTCCCACTCTGAACAGACCATGACCCAGTCCATTGCTCATCACACGATGACAAGGACTGATGTTTTGCCAGTGACCGATGACCTGACACCGACGCCGGTGCCGCATCTGGATCTGACTCCGCCACCGATTCGCGACATCAAAGATGTGACTCCGGTGGTGCAGACTCCGGCCAACCGCACGGCGGTGGCTGCGACAGCCGCAAAAAGTTATGGCGCCACGGGCGACACCCGATTGCAGGGTAAAATCCGCGAAAAATCCAATCTTATGCGCTGGGGAATCCTGGCGGCGGCGGTGGCCGTGGCTGGTGTGGTCTTCGTCACGCTTTCCCAGAAAGATAAAAACAAATCCCTGGGCTATGAAGAACTGATGAGCCAGGCTTTGCGTTACAAGTCCCTGGGCTTGTACGAAAGATCCCTGGAATCCTATCAGCGTGCTTCCAAATTGAAAGAACCTGATGCCGAAGCACAGGTGCAGATGGCCACTGTGCTGATTTCCGAGGACCGTCAAAGTCTGATGGGCCGTCGCATTCTGGAAAGAGCCCTGGTTCAGGAAAACCGCAGCCGCAGCGAAATCGTCGATGCCTATCTGGGGATCGCCGTGTCCTATATGATGGACGGGGATCTGAAGCAGGCTGAAGACACTTTGCAAAAAGCCATCGGGCATGAGCCGTTTAATATATCTGCTCTTTTGAATCTGGCGATCATCCAGCTTAAAAAAGGTAACTATGGCGAAGCGATGCGTGACTTCGATGCCATCTATCGCAAAAATCCGGGTTCAGTACTGGCGCTGTTTGGTAAAGCCATGGCGTCGGTGGAGTACGCTAAAACCGTCAATGATCCCAACTTCCTGAATCAACTGGTGGGTGATATCAAGGCCAATATCCAAAAGACCGGATATCTTCGTCAGGAGCTTTTGTTGTTCCTGGTGTATGCACAAAGTCTGATGGGTGATGTGGACGGTGTGAACCGTGCCGTTGTGCAGTTCCTGGCAGAGATGCCGGGTCAGGCCCGCAACTACATCCATCCGTTGCAGGTGGAATGGCGTTTCACGCAGTGGGATTATCTGGAAAAGTACTGCGCGGAAGCCTTTAAAAAGCAATCCCCGCACGCCGAACTCAAAGCCCTGCGCTCGGTCTGTTTGATGGAAGTCAATCGTGACTCAGATGCCTCCAAAGTTCTGCAAGAGGCTTTGGCCGAAGCTCCGAAAGATCCGTATGTTCTGGTGACTCAGGCCAGTTATCTTTCCAAAGTGGGCCGTCTGCCGGAAGCTTTGGGAATCCTGAAAATGCCGGAGCTGTCCCAGATTTCTGTGAAAAATCTATTGATGGGTGACATCTGCATTATCACGCAGGATGTGAATTGCGCCCAGACCGCGTATACTCACATCTATAGCTCTGACAAACGAAGTGCTCCGACATTGTACGGTTTGGCTTGGGTCATGGTGAAGAGCAACAACCGTCCTATGGCTTACGATTATGTGCGCGCTGGTTTGCAGGCCGAGCCAAACTATCTGCCACTTCTGGAGTTGAGGGATCAACTGGAGTCTGAGTGATGAAACGTTCCGTCCAGGCCGCAAGCATCTGGATGTTTCTTTTGCTGGGTGCCTGTACCAAGGAGCCCGGTTACCACGTGTCTGAATACCAGGAAATCAAGTTCGAGGATGTTCCTGAAGAAGTCAAAATTCCCACCAAAGCCTGGGACCTTCTGGAGTTCAAGCCTGCTGTTGAAGGGGCGACCTCTCTGGGAAAAAACCTGATCTTTTCTGAATTGACGGTTTATCTGGTTGAAAAAAATCCGGGTGTGGTTGAAGGCGAAGCCATTAAGATCCAGCTTCCGCGGGGTGGAGGCACGATTGATCTTTCGCGCTTTATCACCGACCGTCGGGGCACGTTTTATGTCGGTTTTGAGTTCCCGGAGTTCACCGATGCCACCGGCAAAAAGGTGCTGTTCTTAAGCAAGGCACGCAAGCGCCGTCTTGGCAGCGAGATCTTCGGGGCCGGCTGCAATCAGTACTTTGATATCACCGATGAATTCTTCAAAAAAATGAAGGCCGAAGGACTGAAGGTCAACAGCACGCAAGACAGATACTTGAGTGTGCTGGGGGGAAGCTTCCTGTTCGCGGCTGAAAAAGGGGCGGATGTGCATCTGGCCCAGGTTCGATTCACCAACTCTCAACAGCCCCAATTCTTTTGCGAGGAGCGCTGATGGAAAAACAAACTGTCCAGAGTCTTCAGGATAAAAGCAATGTCGACTCTCTTTTCCTGGTAAAGGAAAAGACTGTTTCCGTCGGTAAAAACGGCCGTCCTTTTATGGGTCTGCAGTTGGGTGATGCTACGGGCACTATCGACGCGCGCCTGTGGGACCGCGTGGATGAACTGGCCCGTGAATTTGAAATCGGCGACATTCTAAGAGTGAAAGGTCTGGTTCAGATCTTTCAACATCGCAAGCAGCTGATCGTGCATCGCCTGGAAAGGGTTGAGGCTTCGACAGTGGATATGGCGGATTTCATTCCGGCCACCGCCCGCAATGCTGAAGACATGATGGCCGAACTGACTCAACTTGTGCGCTCGATGAAAAACGATTATCTGCGCCAGTTGGTGACGGACACCTTGGAAGATCCCGAGATCCGCCCGATGGTGCTTCGTGCGCCGGCCGCTAAAAGCATTCACCACGCGTGGATGGGTGGATTGCTGGAGCATATTCTTTCCATCTGTAAAATCATGGATTTCATGGGCACGCACTATCCGTTCCTGAATCGTGATTTACTTTTGTTCGGTGCGATCTTCCATGACATCGGCAAGGTGTGGGAGCTGTCGTATGACAATGGAATTTCCTACACGGATCGTGGTCGTCTGATCGGGCACATGCAGATCGCGTGTGAGCTGATAGACAAGAAGTCCTCACGTATCCTGGGTTTTTCTGAAGAACTGCGTGACATCTGCAAGCACATTATCTTAAGTCATCATGGCAAACTGGAATACGGATCGCCCAAGCGTCCGAAATTCCTGGAGGCGATGGTGGTGGCCATGGTGGATGATTTCGACAGCAAGGTCGCTACCGTGAAGACCCTGATGGACAACGAGCGCGGTTCCGGTGAAAAGTGGTCCCGTTATAGCGAACTGTTTGATCGCTATTTCCTGCTCGATGATATGAATGAGAAATACTAGAAAAGAAGCACGATGATTAGCGGCATTTTGGAATTCCTGCGCACTTATAAAAACTACGACCCGGCGGCAAAATCCCTGTGGGAGATCGCTTTGCTGTATCCGGGCCCGAAGGCCGTGGCTTTGCATCGTATCGCTCATGAACTTTATGGTGTGAAATTGTTCTTCCTGGCCCGTCTGGTGGCCGAGATTTCCCGTTGGTTGACCGGCATTGAGATTCATCCCGGCGCCACTTTGGGAAAACGTCTGGTGATCGATCACGGTTTTGGTGTGGTGATTGGTGAAACCGCGGTGATCGGTGATGACTGCATCATCTTCCACGGAGTGACTTTGGGCGGACTGAAATTTGATCCCGTGAAACGTCACCCAACGGTTGGCAACAAAGTGCTGATCGGAACAGGCGCCAAGATCCTGGGGCCGATCACCATCGGCGACGGCGCTCTTGTCGGCGCGAACGCTGTTGTGATCCGCGAGGTGCCTGCAGGTGCCACTGTGGTTGGGCCTGTGGCGACGCTGAAGTGATTTGAGATCCCTGGGGGTGTCCCCCTCTTTTCTTGGTAATCTGAGACCTTTTATTTGTGATTTTTACTTTGGTTTACGTACTTAGTCCGTGGGTGTCACTGATCTGGCCCTTGGTCCTGATCTTCGTTCTGGCATGGGTGGGGCCGTTTTAGGGGCACCACCTCGAAGGAGAAAAAACCGTCTTTTTTCAAATGCTTACAGCATACTCTGGTCGGCCTCCTGGGGGGGGCGCGTGGTCTGTTTTGAGCTCCAAGTTATTCTCATCCGGTTTTCATGACTCAAGCTTCATATTAAATGGTTCGCTTGCCGCTATGCGTTTCTGAGATACTAAGGGTGATCTTAATCTAGGCGAAAGGAGTTCGGCTATGAAGCAGACAGAACAAATCCAGACGGTGCCAACTTCGACTCCGCACCAGGAAAGCAACGGTACAGTTGCTCCGGTACGTAAGAGAAGAAGTCGCAGACGACTGAGCGGTTGGTAAGCCCAACCGCCACAGCCGGTGAAAAAGGCCCATCCGAATAAGCGGCTGAACCTTTTTGACCGGCTTTTTTTATAAAGCCCCCATCATGGGGGCTTTTTTCGTTTTCAGTTGGCACTTCAGTTCGTTTTCAATCTCATCTTCTTTTCAATCCGCTTTCCTCACGTTTTCAATGACGTCCATTTTCAACGAAATGCTGTTCTTTCACTCAGGGTGCTTTTAAATCGTCTGACGACATTGAAGGATGAAATTATCTATGAACAGACAAGGTAAAACGCCACGTTTTAAAAGACAGAGAAGACTTTTGACCGAACTTCCCGGTATGGGGAAGGCGGGCGCTCTTGAAAGACGCCCCTATCCTCCAGGTCAGCACGGCTTGCAACGCCGAAAGTACTCTGAATTCGCTTTGCAACTTGAGGAAAAACAAAAGTTGAGATTCCACTATGGTCTGCGCGAGGAGCAGTTCCGTCGTTTGATCAACAAGGCCAAAAAATCCAAAGCTACCAACTGGGTTGAAGCTTTGGTCAACTTGCTGGAAAAACGCCTGGACAACGTGGTATTCCGCCTGGGCTTCGCCAGCAGCATTCCTGCGGCAAGACAGTTGGTATCTCATGGCAAGGTTCTTGTGAACGGCAAGAAAGTGAACATCGGCTCGCAGATCATCAAAGTGGGCGACAAGATCACTTTGAAAGATGAAGCCTATCAGAATCAGGTTTACATGGCTGCGAAACAAGCTCCACGTCTGCCTTTGCCATCATTCATGGCTAAAGAAGATGTGGCGGGTAAAGAGCAAGGCCGTTTGACTGATGAACCAAATCTTGAAGCGGTTCCGTTCGCGTTCGAGCCGGGTTTGGTCATCGGTTACTACTCAATGAGGGGCTAATGAAAACGACTAAATTCATCGAAGCAGAGCAAATTGCTTTCGAAGAAGTAGCTGAAAACTGGGTCTCCGTAAAATTCGGGGATGAGAAGTTCGTGATCGACGTGGACACTCTGTTCGATCTGTCCTTCCGCTGTGCTTCTTTCCTGGCACAAGTTGAAGCCAAGGAAGAAGAGCAGGCTGAAATACAAGGCACCTGTGCCTGTGAAGGCATTCCGGCAGAAGCTAAAGTTCACTAAGTAAAAGGCCTCGAAAGAGGCCTTTTTTTTGCCCAAAATCCAAGCCATCCAGGCTCCGATGGCATCGCCATTGCTCCCATCAATATTAGAATCGTTTGAGATGGTTCAGAGTTCCTATATTGGAGGCCGCATGCCCCTGTTTCGCCCATTTTTGTCCCTTGTCCTGGGGTTGGTCACCTGTCTTTCTGTGGCTCAGGCTCAAGCTCGTCCTCAAAGTGCTCTGGATGTCATGACCTTTGAGGATCAGTTCACCTGTAACGACAAGTTCCCGCATCATTCTTTCTGCGAGGCTGTGGATTTTAAACCCTGGACAGAGACTGAAAAACGAATCGTCGGGGAGTACCTGGCCAACATCAATGATCCGCGCCTGTCTTATCTGCTGGAAGTGATCAAAACCAAGGGCATCACGAAAATCCACCGTGTGGGTTATGGCGCGAACTGGTTTAACAACATCTCAAAACGCCGGGCGGAATTCTATCGCAGTCCCGATAAGGCCCTGTTGTGGGTGAATCCGGTCACCAACGTGATTGGTTTTTCAGACTCGTTCTTTACCGGCACATCTTTCATGGACCCTCATGCGAAAGTGGATCGCAAGCAGATCAATGTCTTTCATGAACTGGTGCATGTCTTTGATGTGGCTCTGGGGCATATCTCAACCTCGCAGGAATTCTATGACAGCGTCGGCTGGCATTGGGACGGCAAGAACCATGTGATTAGTGGCGTGGACTATCATCAGTCGCAGTTGGACTTTAAAAATATTCTGGCTTTGGTTGGAAACAAACAAAGTGCCCTGGCTTATGCTCAAGATCGCGAGCTGGGCATCCACTATGGCTTCCCAACAGTGTATTCCATGACAAATACGCACGAATCCTTTGCCGAAATCATCTCTTATTACATCTTCGATCCCACATCGAAGGACTATCTTTCGCCCAAGATTCAAGCTTACGTGAAGACCATACTTCAAGAATGATGCATAGCTTATGCAAAGGTAAGCAGGTACCTTTTAGTGGCGGCGGCGGCCTTTGGCTTCGGGGATTCCGTCGGCCGGGTCTTCGGGCCATTGGTGCTTCGGATACTTGATACGCAGTTCTTTGCGCACTTCCGGGTAACCATTCTTCCAGAAACTTTCCAGATTTGAAGTCACCTGCACCGGACGGAAATTCGGTCCCAGCAAATGCAAGGTGATGGGAATCGTCTGTTTGTAGACCTTCGGTGTCTGCATCAGGCCGAAGACTTCCTGAATGCGCACTTCCAGATACGGTGGTTTGTCGGAAGGATAAATCACACGGATTTTGCTGCCGCTGGGAACTTCAATACGGTCAGGGATTTCCCGGCGCAGGGTGTTTGCGGTTTCCGGTGGCAGAACACTTTCAAAGAAGAAACAAAGATCTTTTTCCATCACCGCCTGCATTTTGCTTTCGCCCATGCAGGCTTGCGTGAAGGCTTCAACCTTCAGCTTTTCGATATCAAGATTCAGCTCCTCTTGCTGTTGCAGGAACTGCAGGCGTTCCCACCAGTGTGACAGGGCTTCGTTGGTTTTTAAAACCAGATCAAATTTGTCGGCCAGAATCTGCGGCAGTTTTTCAGAAACTTCGGTTGCGGAGGCGGGGCTCAGTGAAGGTTCTTCCAGGGGCAGACCGTACAGGGATCGGTATTCGCGGGTGAAGAACTGACCTTTTTCTTCGACAAAGGACACATCGCGGGTTTTCACAATGTCATTGCGGAAATGATCCAAGACAAAATCTTTTTCAGCACCGCAGGCCAGGCTGACCATGGTTTCCGCGTCGGAACTGCCTTCCACGCCATTCAGAGCGGCGAAGAATTCCGAATTTTTCACCAGAGTTTCATTTTGCAGCTTCACGCCGCGACCGCCGACCATCAGGGCGCGTTCGGTTTTGCCACGTCGTCGACACAGGCGATCAGCATAAGCCGTCAGCAGTATTTTCTTAGTCAGTGCCAGCTGCTGGTCTTTCTTAAGAGCTGCTGTCGGGGTGTCCGAGGACTTTTGCAGTCGCTTGGCCAGTTCCTGAATCTGGCGAGCCGCCTGATCCACAGTTTGCAAAGAGAAATAGGCACTGCCTGCAGGGGCCTTTTTGTTTTGGCGGAACTGATGCAAAACCTCCAGACGCGCACTCAGGTCGCATTCCAGATTGTCACCCAGGAAGGAAGCGACGGATTCACGTCTGAGGATGTCACGCTCTTGCAGCAAGGCGGCCATCTCTGACGCCAATTCAATGGCGCCCAGATCCATTCCCACCAGCATCAGTTTTGCCAGACGCACGGGCAGTGGGAAGTGCAGGATCTTGCGACCCAAAGCTGTGATTTTGTTGTTGTCGTCCACGGCGCCGGAAATGCGCAGGTATCGAAGGGCGTTTTCAATGGCCACTTTCTGAGGTTTTTCAAACCAGCTGAAAGAATCAAAATCAGTGACACCTTGAGCACTTAGGAACAACAAACTTTCTGTCAGGTCCACGCGCTGGATTTCAGCCACTTCGCTTTTACCGAAGGACAGCTCATCCATTTTATTCCACATGCGATATGCGACACCCGGGAATTGACGGGCGGCCCGGCCGGAACGCTGAATGGCGCTGGACAGACTGATACGTCCCAGCTCCAGGCGGGAAAAACCGGTGCGGTGATCCTGCTTCATGTTTTTGGCAAGGCCGGAATCGATAACTGTGTTCACGCCGTCAATGGTGACCGAGGATTCCGCAATATTGGTGGACAGGATCACCCGTTGTTGTGAGGTCTTTTTCAAGGCACGTCGCTGGTCTTCCAGATTCAAGGACCCATGCAGTGGAACCAGTTCGATGTTTTTGCTGTCGGCCCAGCTTTGCAAAGCATCTTTGGCGCGGTCAATTTCACCCACGCCCGGCAAGAACACCAGAATGTCGTGACGAGTTTGCAGTTGGGCGTCTTTCACAGTTTGCGCAACGGCATCAAAGAACTGCGGAAAGGTTTGCAGTTGCTGAGATCCCTTTTGATAGCGTACGTCCAGCTCAAACAATTTTCCCGGCACACTGACAATCGGGCAGTCGCCCAGATAGCTGGCGATTTTTTCGGCTTCCAGGGTCGCGGACATCACCAGTATTTTGATATCACGGCCCAGCTCCTGCAGTTCACGCAAAAGGCCCAAAGCCAGATCCACGTGCATGGAGCGTTCATGGAATTCATCCAGAATCACCAGTTCGACATCGGAAAGCTCCGGGTCGTCGATCATCTGGCGCGCCAGCAGTGCTTCGGTCATAAAAACCAAACGCGTCTTATTCGAAGTTTTATTGGCAAAGCGAACTTGATAGCCGATCTCTTCACCGACCTGCCAGCCTTGTTCTTCGGCGATTCGGTGGGCAGCAGCGATGGCCGCCATACGGCGCGGTTCAAGCACGATGACTTTTTTGGAAGTCACCTGCAGCAGGGCCGGAGGTAGACGGGTGGTCTTACCGGCACCCGGCGCTGCGGTGATGACAAGATTCTGGCCATTTTTCAGAAGGCTCTGAATCTCGGGGACGAAACTGTCAATGGGAAGCAGCAGTTCCTGACTCATCAATCAGACCGGATACACCAGCAGCATGAACTCGGCCTTGTCGGCTTTCAGGCCGCCGATCAGTTTGTCAATCGGACCTTCCAGGACGATCTCTTCTTCCTGGGACAGATTCATGGTCAACAGGAAGCGACGTTGAGCAAAGTGCTCTTTCATGTCGTTCAGGGTTTTTTTCAGGCGGTACGGAGTGTCCATCAGAATGATGGCGCGCTTTTCTTTGGTCAGATCTTTCAAGGCACGGGCGCGGGCTTCGTTTTCAGCCGGCAGGAAGCCGCGAAACACGAATTCATCAATGCGCTGACCGCTTAAAGACAGCAATCCCATCAGGGCGGATGCGCCCAACACGGATTTCACCGGCACATTTTTCTGGCGGCACAGGCGCACCAGGTCCGCCCCCGGATCGCAGAACCCAGGAGTTCCGCAGTCAGAAACCAGGGCCACGGTTTTTTCCGCACACAGTGGAACCAGCGCGGCTTTGTCTTCAGGGGTGGAATGTTCATCCAGAACTTCGTAGGATTTGCCCGTGATGCCATGGGCACGCAGAAGCTTGGAAGCCTCTTTCGTGCTTTCACAAATCACCACGTCGCAGTTTTTCAGGATTTCAAGGGCGCGCAGGGAAATTTCACTGACATCGCCAATGGGGGTGGCCACCACGTAAAGCATCAGGACTCCTTCTGGTTCAGCAGAAAATTCATGATACGCGGAAGATTTTCAGGCGGCTCCGCCTTTCCGGCATGAGTGCTTTCAAAGAAGATCATCTGTACCTTGGGACAGTGCTGGGCCAGCAGATGCAGATTCACCGGTTCATTTTCAAAGAAGTAAATCGCCTCGTAACTTCTTCTTTCGGCCTCTAGAAACCAGTCGGTCTTGAATTTGGCATCATCCATACTGCGGTGAGGTTTCAAAACCAGTTCAGCTGTGTTGTTCAGCGGGAAGCCCCACTGAGCGATCACTTCGCCCGAGCTTCCCCCCATGCGTTCCACATCCCGGCCGGTCAGATACACAACATGGGCGCCGGCATCTGAAACTGCATTCACAAATTCCACGGCACCTTCATAAGGGGCATCAAACTGCAGGTAGTGATTCGAGAAGAAACTTTTCTGCCAGTAGGCTTTCACGGCCTCCTGGAATTCAGGATGATGACCGTCCAGTCCGGCACGGGTCAGGGCGCCGACGATGCCCCAGTCGGTTCGAAGGGTCTTGATGTTCTTTAGCAACGCCACTTGTTCAGGGAATTTTTTTTGATTCAATGGCGAGGCCGCGAAATCCAGAAGGATTCTTTCAAGGCGGGGACTGACATCAAATAAAGTGGAGTCGAGGTCGAAGACCGCAAGACTGGTTTTGCCCTGTTTTGTGAGGTCCTGAATGTTAACAAGAATCTGTTCCAGCATAGGGGCCATCTAGCCATACAAGTCCAGTGAAATCAAAGACTTTTCTTGCCCGTGCTTCGGGGTTTTCTATAATGATTTTGGGAGGCAAACAGCATGAAGAAACTTCTTCTGGGCATGGTTCTGTGGGGGCCTGTTGTACTGGGTGGATGTCATCTGAAGAAAGATGTTTTGGGGACGGTCGAAAATCCGATCAAATTTCATTTGGTCCCTGCCGTTGATGCCAAAGTTCTGACCGACAATTCGCAGATTCTGAAGGATTATCTGGAAAAGAACACTCCCTATAAATTTCAAATCACCATTCCGCAAAACTTTGTGGCGGTGGTGGAGTCTTTCGGCACCAAGCGTGCGGATGTTGCTGCCATCAACACTTATGGATACTATCTGGCTCACAAACAGTACGGTGTGGAAGCCCGCCTGACAGTGATTCGTTATGGGTCCGCGACCTATCAATCGCAGTTCCTGGCCCGGGCTGATGGGAAAATCAAAACACTGAAAGATCTGCAGGGAAAAAAGGTGGCCTTCGTGGATCCTGCATCGACATCGGGTTACTTGCTGCCGTTGAAAACCCTGAAGGACCGCAAGATCGAACCCAAAGACACGGTCTTTGCGATGAAGCATGATTCGGTGGTGACCATGATCTATCAGGGGCAGGTGGATGCGGGGGCGACTTATTACAGTCCGCCACAAAATGGGCAGCTTGAAGACGCCCGCCGTCTGGTGAAAACCCAGTATCCTGATATCGAACAAAAAGTGAAGATCATCGAATTGTCCGAACCTATTCCGAATGATCCGATCGTCTTCCGCAAAGACATGCCGGAAGAAATGAAAGAAAAGATCGTCGACACGCTTTTGCAATTTGCCGCCACTCCTGAAGGGCAAAAGTCCCTGGACTTGATGTTGGGGGCAACCAATTTGAAAAAATCCACCGACAGTGATTATGACAGCGTTCGCGAGATGCTGTCGACGCTGGCTCCGGAAGGGAAGTGATTGTGAGTGAGCCCCTGTTGCGCGTTGAAAACCTGTCCAAGACCTATCCCAACGGGGTGCAGGCGCTGAAAAACATCAATCTGGAAGTTCACCCCGGGGAATTCCTGGTGGTGATCGGGCTGAGTGGTTCCGGCAAGTCCACATTGCTGCGCTGTCTGAACCGTTTGCAGGAGCCGACATCCGGGAACATCTATTTCTCGGGCCAGGAAATCGGACAGGTGCAGGATGCCGAAAAGATTCGCAGTGTGCGCAGCAAGATGGCGATGATCTTTCAGCACTTCAATCTGATTCCACGTCAAAGTGTTTTGAAAAACGTTCTGATGGGCCGACTGGCGGCAAAGTCCACCTGGCAAAGTCTGTGGGGGATGTTTTCCGATGCCGAACGAATAGAGGCGAAAGAAAACTTGCGTCTGGTGGGGATCGCTGAAAAAGCCTCGCTGCGGGCGGATCAGTTGTCGGGCGGACAAAAGCAGCGCGTGGCTATTGCCAGAGCGTTAATGCAAAAGCCGGTACTACTTTTGGCGGATGAACCTGTATCTTCCTTGGATCCGGCGACTTGCCATGTGGTCATGGACTATTTGCGCAGGATCAATCAGGAGATGGGCATCACCGTGATCGCCAATCTGCATTTTCTGTCTTTGGTAAGAAAGTACGCCACCCGTGTGGTGGCGCTCAAAGACGGCGAGATCGTCTTCCGCGGAAAGCCTGAAGAAATCACCGAAGAATGGTTCCGTCGTATTTACGGGGAAGGAGCACAGGATGTTGCGCCGAACGATATTTGACGGCATTGTCTTTGGGTTTTTGCTGTGCCTTCTGGCGGCAGCGTTGTTTGTTACCTCCGAAGAGCAGCTTTTGCAGTTGGGCCTGGTTTCAGCCTTGGCGTTGTTGTTCTTTGTTGTCGGGTGTGGAATCAGTCTGGCTCTTTCGTCGCGTAAAGTCGTCACGCTGGGCGCAAGCTTGTTCGGATCTCATCAAGCTGTTGAAGACGATCGCCCCTGGTATCGTACGTTCTGGTGCTGGCAGTTGCTGGTATCACTGTTGGCCACGCTGACAGTGGCCGTGATCAAGACTGAATTTTCGTTTGTAGAACTTTTTGATCAGAATGGTTTTGCGGGTGCAGTGCGATTGTTCAAGGGCTTGTTGGACCCGAACTGGGATGTTTTGCCAAGAGCGGTGCTGAACATCATTGAAACCATCTTTATGGCGTTTCTGGCTACCACGCTCGCGATCCCGGTGGCTTTTTTGCTCAGCTTTGTCTGCGCCAAAAATATCATGCAGGGGCCCTGGGCGCGGGTGATCTATTTTGCCATGCGAACTTTCCTGAATGTCACTCGCTCGATCGAAGCCTTGATCTGGGCTATTATCTTTTCAGTGTGGGTGGGGATTGGTCCCTTTGCCGGCATGCTGGCATTGATGATTCATTCGATTGCTTCACTGGCCAAACAATATTCCGAGATGGTTGAGTCTGTTGAAGAAGGCCCGATTGAAGCTATTGAATCCACGGGGGCCAATAAACTGCAAACTATTTGGTATGCGATTGTTCCTCAGGTGCTTTTGCCTTATATTTCATTTACGGTCTATCGCTGGGACATCAACGTGCGCATGGCGACAATCATCGGTCTGGTCGGTGGGGGCGGTATCGGCACGATGCTGGTGCAGTACCAGGGGCAGGCGATGTGGCGGGAAGTGGGTTGTATCATTGTCGTGATTGCAGTGGTGGTGTGGGCCCTGGATCAGGCATCAGCCTATGTTCGTGAAGCATTGAAATAGTCTTAAGGAGCTTTCCATGTCTGTTTTGAATAATTATAAGGTCACTATTAAAGAGCACCATGTGGATTCTTTGGGTCATATGAACAATGCCACTTATCTGGCATTGTTCGAAGAAGCCCGCTGGGAAGTGATCACCAGTCGCGGTTACGGCTTTAAAGACATTCAAAAAATGAAGCAGGGCCCGGTGATTCTGGAAGTGAATCTGAAATTCCAGCGCGAGGTTTTGCTGCGTGAAACCATCACGATCACTTTGGAGATGCTGGGCTACAAAGGCAAGATCGCCCAGATGAAACAGCAGATGATCAAGGACGATGGCAGTGTGGCCAGCGAAGCGGTCTTTACGTTTGGTCTGTTTGATATGAAAGAAAGAAAACTGATTGAGCCCACTCCGGAATGGAAGCGGGCGATTGGAATGGATTAAGCGGCTTTGGCCAGCGGCAGGGCGACGACGGTGATGTAGAACTTTCCTTTTTCAGTGGCAAAAGGAATCATCATCCCGGCGGAGCCTTGAGCGCACGGCACATTTTGGCCGCTGCCCAAAAGAACTTTCGGCACGGTCATCTGCACGCCATAGGAGCTGATTTCCGCCTTGGCGTTACCAAAGATGATGTTATTGATCTCTCCGACGGCATCCTGATTGTCTTTGTTCAGTTCGGTTTGTTCTTCCATCAGCATCGAGGACACAACTTCCAGGAAGCTGCCTTTATCAAATGAAATGCACAGATGTCCCTGGAAGGCCTGGGACTTGATCTCCACTACAGAAGACACTTCCCCCATCATCGGGTCATGCGGAGACTTGGGGCCGGCTTTTTCCATTTTCACAGAAGCACAGCCAAACTGACCCAGCACATGAGTGGTGGCCTTGATGACAGCATTAATCACCCGCACGTCCACCGCATACTTGGAGGCCGCCGCCGCCGTGGCAGGCTCTTTCGCGCCGGTCCCGTGGTGTTGGGCATTCAGAACAGAAATCATCGCGCTGATCAGTTCATTCGGAGAAACAGGCTTTTTAAAGAATTTTGAAGACTGTAGACTTTCCGGCAGATCCGAAGAGTCTCGTTGTGAGATTACGATCAGCTCGGCATCCTGGGTGTTCTTATAAGTATGGATACCATAAACGAAACCGCCGTCCATCAGGCGCGGCACTTCGGTATCAATCAGCACGACGTCGAACTTTTGGTTTTCGGACTTGATCGCAGCTTCGGCGCCATCCTTTGCACGGACCACCACCGGGGAAAACCCCGAGTTTTCAAGCTGCTTTAGCAGTGGTTCTTTCACCAGTTGCTCAAGCTCACAGTTGTTGTCCACGATCAGGATGTTTTTTCGTGTTTTCATTTCTTTCTTCTGTATGAATTCCATAAACTCTATTCGGTTTAAGATGCGGATTTCTTAACAGGCAGTAATCTTGTCGGGTAACTGTGAGGAAGCCTTTAACTCTATTTATTGTCCAGAACTTCGACGAAATTTCCCAAACAAATTTCCAACAAATTGTCTAATTTCCTACAGTTAAGTCATCTTCTGTTTGTGCCGAATAGTGCGGAACAGGAGTATCGAGAGCATGGGAAAACAGTATTATCTTTCGAACAATGGGACTCATATCGGGCCGTTCAATCTTGAGACAGTTTTAAAAAAGATCGAAAGCCAAGAGAACCAGTGGACGGATTACATCTATGACGAAGCGCTGGGTGAGTGGCTGATGCTACTGGAGCATCCGGAGTTTTCTGCAAAACTGGCTCAAAAGCCCGCGACTCGACCTTCGGCGTCTCCGGCGTCCTTGCTGAGCAAGCTCGCTCTGAAAGACAAAGAATGGTTTATCTTGAAAGAGGGCAATAACTACGGCCCGTTCTGCCAACTGGAGTTGATCCAGATGCTGCAGGAAAAAGCGTTGTACGAGTACGACTACATCTGGCACTCGAAACTTCCATCCTGGAAAAGAGTGGCCGAAGTAGAAGACTTCTCTGCAGAAAGCATCCGTGTGATGAAAGACTCCAAGGAAGCTGACGTGGCTGAGATCTTCTTCCGCCGTCGTCATGTGCGCGCCTCTTATGGTGCGTCTTTGATTGTTCATAACAACAAAACAGTTTTCCGCGGTCAGGCTCTGGAAATCAGTGCCGGTGGGGCGGGTGTCCTGATCGACACTCCGAATCTGCAACCGGGGCAAAGTCTGTTCCTGCATTTTCAGCCGGGCGACGGTGTTCCGCCATTCAATGCGGTTTGCCAGATCGTCAGCAAACAATACGTGAAGGACAGCGGCACGGCCGTAGAGCCGGTGAAGTATGGCGTGAAGTTTACGACTCTGAGCCAGTCCGCCCGTGAATCGATCAAGAATTTCACAACGAAGGCTGCATAAAAGCAGCCTTTGAGAGGATCTTTTGTATGAAAAAGGACTTTCAGCTTCTTGTTGTCGCGGCAGCGTCATCTTTGTTGATGGCCTGCGCACAGAATGTGTCATTCGATCTTCCTGAAACCCAAGACAACTTCGGTCAAAGCATCACGTACAACAACAAGGTGGATATTCTGTGGATCGTGGATAATTCCACATCCATGCTGAAACATCAGCAGCGCTTGAGCGAACAGGTTCCGGATCTGGTCAGCAAACTCAATACATTGAAAATGGACTATCACATGGCCGTGGTGACCACCAGCATGGGGGGCACTTCACCTGATGGCGGGAAGTTTATCGGCAGTCCGAAATACGTGACTTCGAAAACTCCGGATCTGGTCAACAGCCTGAAAAACCGCATGATCGTGGGAGAGGCCGGCAGCAATCTGGAGCGCGGTCTTGAGTCCATGGAAAATGCCCTGTCAGCAAATTATCTGGCCAATGAAGGCAAAGGCTTCTTCCGCAATGACGCCCTTTTGGTGGTGATCGCATTGTCGGATGAGGATGACTTCAGTAAATCCAGTTCTTCTGCCGGCATCACTTATTACACCAATTTATTGGATGGTATCAAAGAGCCGTGGGTGGATGGCAGCCGTTCGTGGGTGTTTAATTTTATCGGCGTCCTAAGTTTGACGTCCCAGTGCAAAACCTTCAATGACTTTGCATCTGCGGGTTTGAGCTATATGGGCTTGGCGGACACTTCCGGCGGGGTGAAAGAATCCATCTGCAGCACGAATCTTTCGTCAGCAGTGGGGAACATCCGTTCACGAATCTATCAGATCCTGACGGACTTTAAGTTGTCAAAAGTGCCTTTGGAAGAGTCCATCACAGTCAGCATCAATGGTGTCAGCATTCCGCGTGACACCACCAATGGTTGGGACTATCTGGCCGCCAGCAACGTGATCCGTTTCTATGGAACTGCGGTGCCCGCTGCGGATGCGTCGATCAAGGTGGATTTCAAACCTAAAGACGCGAACTGATAATACATGCCCTGGGCTTGCATAAGTTCTTCGTGCGAGCCCATCTCGGCCACTTCCCCCTGATTCAGAACAATAATGCGATCGCACTGTTCAATCGTTGAAAGACGGTGGGCAATGATGATGCTTGTACGGCCTTTGGTGATCTCTTTGGTCGCATCCTGAATGATGTGTTCACTTTCAGAGTCAATGTTGGCGGTGGCTTCATCCAGAATTAAAATATCCGGATTGAAGGCCAGAATGCGCGCAAAGGCGATCAGCTGGCGTTCGCCGACCGACAAGTTGGCTCCGCGTTCTGCCACCGGGCTTAGCAGATCGCGGCCTGTGCGGGTCAATAGAGCCATATAGCCGGTTTTTTCACAGGCCATGCGGATTTGTTCTTCTGTGATGCGCGGGTCGCCCAGGCCAATATTGTCGCGGATGTTGCCGCGGAAGATGAAGTTATCCTGCTGAACCACGCCGACGTGGTGGCGGATTTCCTCGCGCGGGATGCTTTCCAGGGCAAGACCATCGACAAAGACCGTCTGCTCCGGGGCATCATAGAATCGCTGCAACAGCGAGATGAACGTGGACTTGCCGCTGCCGGTACGCCCCACCAAAGCCACGGATTCTCCGGCTTTAATGTGCAGGTTGATGTTTTTCAAAACCAGCGGCAGATGGCTTTCGTACTGGAAGTTCAGATTCTTGATTTCCAGTTCCCCCCGCAAAGATCCCGGGCTGGTCAGGGCGGCCAGTTCGTGCTCTTTCGGTTCATCCATCAGCGTGAAAATACGTTCGGCGCTGGTCAGGGAGTTTTGGAACTGCTGGTATTTCTCTAAAATCTCTCGCAATGGCGGGATGAAGTCCTGGATGTTCATCAGGAAGGCCACCAAGGAACCAATGGCGATCGAGTTTTCAGCGCTTAAGTAACCACCGAAATACAAAGCCGAGGTGATGGTCACGGCGTTGAACAGATTCATCACCGGCTGCATCAGGGCATAGGCCTTGATCGAGCGCATATTGGTGTCGCGATAGTCCACCGACAGGGTGCTGAACTTGTCGCGATTGCGGGTGACACGATTGTAGAGCTGAATCACTTTGATGCCGTTCAGATTTTCAGCCAGGAAAGCGTTGATCGTGGAGAGCTTCTTTTTCTGTTCGCTTAGGATCGCACGGATTTTATTTGAAAGGTGGAACGTGGCCCAGATAAAGAACGGCGCCAGAAACAGCGACACCACGGTCAGCTTCCAGGAAATCAGGCTGAGCGCAATCACCACCGACACGATGATCACCGCGTTGGTGAAGACCGAAATCACACCTTCTGAAAACAGTTCGCCCAAGGACATCACGTCATTGGTCAGGCGCGTGACAATGCGCCCGTTGGGTGTTTTGTTGAAGAACTGCATCGGCAGTCTTTGCACGTGGTTCATCAGATCTTCGCGCAGGTGGTACAGCATGCGGTTTCCGAACAACTGGAATAAAAAGGCATTTCCGAAAGAAAACACCGAACGCATGATTTCAAGTGCCAGGTACGCGTAAGCCACTTTGGTGAAAATCGACAGATCGCGACCCACGACACCTTTGTCGATGGCCTGTCCAATCAACAGTGGAATCAGGCGGGCCACGGTGGCGCCGCCGGCGACCGCAAAGATCGCCATGAACAAAAGACCTTTTTCGCGACGGGCATAAGGCCACAGGCGTTTGAACAGAATCGGGTAAGTGACCTTGGTTTTAACCAGGTCCTCATTCATAAAATTATCATTCATGGTGATCCCCCATCCCTTGAATCTGCATGGGTGCATTGAAGAAGAAAGAATAGTCCGTCAGTTGATTACCTGATTTTCATACACTGTTTACTGGCAAGTGCAGAGTCCCTGCCTTGCCTTTGTTTTAGTGTCCAAAGTATTCCTTGGGACGCTATGAAAAACTTCACTGAATCCATTCAATATCTCATTTCACTGGTGACGGAAGATCCACATCTGGAATCGGCCTGGCTGAGCACTCTGGCTCACATGGAGCATCTGGCTGCACAGCAGGTTCTGGGAAATATCTCAGCCTCCACGCCGCGGCACTTTGTGGCCGACATTCAGGAGCATGCCGCCGATGAAGCCCGCCACCGCGATGTCATTCTGTCACTGCGACCTTATCCGCTGGCGAAAGACGGGCGCTATGAAGATCTGCGCCAGCGCCTGCGGTCTGTGGCGGAAAGTTTTGTCTTGGGCTTTTTTGCCAATCCGGTTTTGCTGCAGGCGCAATCCCGCTTTGCTGCCTATGTGCATGGGGCGATCACCATTGAACAGTTTCCTTTTCAGATTTATTCGGCCTACATTGAAGGCACCAGCAGCCCCAGAATTCGCGAAGGCATGCAGGAAGTTTTGGCGGACGAAGTCGGGCACATTCAGCTGGGCAAAAAGTTTTTGGCCACTTTACCAGAGGCAGACCGCCTGTCCCTGCAAGAGCTTCAGGTCATTGAAAAGGAAATGTGTTTGCTGATGGTTCAGCGCATGACCGTACTGGTGCAAGAGTTTCAAAGTCATGAATTCCAGGCAGATCCGGTCATTCGTGCCAGTCAAAAGCTGGTTCGGGTCCTTGCGGACCGTCCGTCTGCGCAGGTGGCCTGGGTTCACGCCTTGGGGCACAGTGAATTGATGGCCTCTTTGCATATGCAGAAGATTTTCATCTCCCGCGATCTGCCGATGCCGGATTTAATGCCCGCACATGTCAGCGATGAATTGCGCCACGCCCGTTTGTTGCAAAGAAGTGTCGTGCTGGAAAGACGCAAATGGCTGGCTGTTCCCGGGTATCGCCAGTTGGAGCGGCGTCTGTGTCATGAGCTGGAGCGCTATCTGACCCGGTATTTCAGTCTGATGATGCGCCAGATTCCGGAACCCGAACAGCTTTATCTGTATGGCGCCTGGGGATTGGAAATGCGGGTGTTCCGTCACTACACCGATCTCATGCGCGGAACTGACAATGTGGGGGTGGCCCAGACAATTTCCGCGATCTTGCAGGACGAGGCCGAGCACACCCGCATGGTGCATGAAGAAATCGGCGACCGGGCCTTTATGGATGCGCAACTTTTGAAATGGGTTCGCCAGACCGAGGAAGTGGTTTTTGAGCACACCGCCAGCCGGGTGCTTTCCCTGATTGCAACCCAGGACCAGATGTCCGAGTTTGCTCCGCTCTATCAGCGCGCGTTCCCGGTGCGAAAATGGAATCGTCACACTGAAACCGAAATGGAGTTGCGATAATGGCGACAGCCTTTCTCTTTCCCGGCTTGAATGCTTTGTTGCGAAAGTCGGATCGTCATCGTTTTTTACATCTGCCAGAAGTGCAGGCGTGTTTTCGTCGGGCCGAAGCGATTATTCAGGAGCGTTTTGGTCATCGTTTCAACTTTAAGGATTTTCTCGAGCTCCCTGCCGAGGATATTTATTCTTTAAAAAACATCAGTTTGGCCGCGGTGGCGATTTGCTGCATACAAACTGGTGTGGCTCGTCGGCTGCGCGAACAAAGCGGTGATCCGGACTGGGTCATGGGATGTTCCCTCGGGGATCTGGCCCGGGCGGTGTTTGCCGGGACGTACACTTTTGAAGATGCCGTCTATAATCACATTCATTTCACCCGCAGCATTGATGGGATTGATAAGATCGGCCGCAACATCGCGGTGCTGGCACCCAAAACTGCGCCGTTTACGGAACAGGACTATGTGTGGTTTGAACAAAACAACGTGGATGTATCCTGTCTGACACCCAGATTTCTGAATATCGGGGGCCGGTATGCTGATCTGGATGAAGTGGAAAGATATGCTAAAGACAAAGGTTGGAACGTCATGCGTATTTTGGATTACCCCGTGCATTCACGCTATATTCTGCCTTATGTGCAGGCGGTGGAAAAGGACTTCGCAAGCGTGCACACTGAGCTTCCTCGCGTGCCGATTTTTTCAAGTCTGAGTGCCCAGCCCCTGACTGATCCCAAACAGATCAAGCAGGAATTTCTATTAAGCATCACCAAGCCCATTCACTGGAGCCGGGCGGTGCAAAAGCTGGCACAGGATCATCAGGTCGATCAATTTGTGAACATCGGTCCTTGTCGCAGTCTTACGGGGTTGATGCGGGAAATTCCGGTGCAGGCGGTGACCGTGGAGGCTTCAGAGTTGCTCATAAGTGCGATTCCGGGATTTGAACTGGCGGGCGTTTAGAAGAACAAAGTCGCCGTGACGGAGCCCTCTCGCAGAAGATAGTAGTTGTAAAGCGCCCCGATCATAAAGCGGCGGCTCAGGGCATACTGGACACCGCCAAAGTATTCTTCTTTGATCTGCTTTTCTTCCAGTTCTTTGGTTTCATAGTTATAGGCCCAGGCCGGGGAATCCTCGACACGTTTGGAACCTGTGAAGATGAATTTTCCCAATGCCAGGGATGCGGTGTAAGTCTGCACCCGGGCTTCATAGGTTTCTTTTTCTTCAACCAGATGTAAATTGGAGTAGCTTAAAATCAGCGAGCTTAAATGCAGGGCCACGTTGTAGGTGTTGACCCGGTATTTGATTATTTTTTTAAGCTCTTCGCTGTATTCCAGTTGGGTTTGATCATCATAGACGGAATAGCCGGCAGAAAAAGGGCCCCAGATCCCGTTGATACCACCTCCCAGAGTGGCATTTTGGCTTTGGGTGTTGTACTTCCCCATGGCGCCGACTTTCAGGCTGTAACGGCGGTGTCCGCTGCCTTTACGATCGACGATATCGAAGGCCGAGGCCAGGGTCAGTTTCTGGTTCGGGTATTTTTCCTGTTTGTGTTTGCGCTCCCAAAGATCATCCATCAGTTCAAAGCCGGGGGCCCCGAAGAAGGTTTCCTCACTGTTGGAAGGGGACAGGGCCGCTCCGACCTTGCCGTTACCCCGAACTATCGAAAAGTCCGCGGAGGGATTGAAATAGATGGCTTCCAGACCCAGACCTTTTTCCGTGGGGACTGCGGATGGGTTGATCTTAATCTGGCTTCCCCCCGGCGCCGGGCTGGCGGGGTCCCGTCGGAACTTGCTGCATTCGTTAATAAGGTAACAATCCGAAAAATCGGCCAGCGCCTGGGAGGCTGTCCAAAGAACTGATATAAGAATGAAAAGTCGCAAACCAGGCATTCATTCAAGGTTAGAAGATGCCCTGGGTTTTGTTAAGGACCGGTGACCAATTTCTGGACAGTCGAGGTTTATTTACAGGGGCGTGGCCCGAGGGCCGGGCCCTGGACTGGTGTGTGTTATAAAGTGCCCATGAAGTCTTTCCCAGTGATTTTGTTCAGCTTAGCGGTTTTCATGATTCCGGCCTTGTCCTGGGCCGGACTGAAAGACATACGCCCTTGTCTGTCAGAGCATATTCACGAGGCCATGGTTCTGAACAAGGAACGAAAGCCCCTGTACATGAAGCTTTCTAACGGCAAGTCCAAGGCCGTTTCAGACAAGCTGATCTGGATGGAGCGAAAGCTGTCTGTGGCAGTCCCGTTTGCTGATGCCTGGGCAGCGCCTTATCAGGCGGCGGGAATTCCTATCCTTTGCCAGGATTTTATTTCGATGTCTGAAACTCCGAAGTTTCAAGCGCAGAACCCTGAAGGCACCGATTCTTTGCACAACTATCGTCGCCCCGATATCGCGGGCATGAAATCCCGCCTGCTGGAGCTTTACAAAGCCAAGGCTTATATGCAGCTGGCAGAATATGCAGATAAACAGATTATCGATTTGGATCAGAAGCCCCGCTACAACTGCATGGTAAAACACATTCTGGAGTCGGTTCGTCGCATGGCGGCCCTGACTCCGGTGCATGCGCAAAAATCAAAAGCCAAAAACAAAGTGTCGAGTGAGTTTCTCTCGCGCACGGTTTTGAGATCTCACATCATGCTTTTGGATGACTCCGCCGAGATTGATGAGGTTGCCGCGCCTTTGCAGGCCGCGGGATTGCCAATCGTCTGCCGGGATGTTCCGTACATTCCCTGGCCGTAACTTTGACCTTTCTGATTCTTAATTTGCCGATAGGACCTTCACCCTAGAGAGTGGGGGGATGACTTACGCATCACGAATATACCAATACTTAGTGGCGTTGTTCTTACTGCTTTCAGCTTCGGTGAGTGTGGCAGAATCCATGTTCAATCGCCGAGCCGCCAATGGACGTTTTCTGTTCGATGTCCTGCTGGAGCAGGCCGTCCCTCGCGAGCCACTGGATCTTATTTTCCGCATGTTTGATTATAACGAAGGCCGCATTCCCAATACTGACTATGCCGTGTTGGTGGACTATTCCCGTCCCAGCACGGAAAAACGCCTGCATCTGCTGGATCTGCGCACAGGGTTGGTGCAGAAGTTCTATGTGGCCCACGGCATCCGTTCAGGCATATTGGAAACACGCAGCTTTTCAAATCTTCCGGATTCCTGGAAAAGCTCCCTGGGTTTCTATTTCGCCAAAGGAACGTACAACAGTCCCAAAAACGGACTGTCGCTTTATCTCGACGGCATAGATCGTTCTAACAACAACTCACGATTGCGCCAGATTGTTTTGCACGGAGCCAGCTACGTCAGTGATGAGTTCATCGCCCGCAACCGGCGTTTGGGTTGGAGCGAGGGGTGTTTTGCCGTGGGACTTGAGCATGTGCAGTACCTGATTGATCTGTTGCAAAGCGGAAGTATTCTGTTTTCCTATCACAAGGACCTGATTGGCTATTCCCGGCGCTATCCGTCCGAGCAGTCATTGATGGGGGACGAGCTGTTGCCTCCCGGAGTCAACCCCCGGCGAACCCCCGGCGAAGGTGGGGGTACGGATTGAAATGAGACACTTAGGATAAAGTTCCTCGCAATAACTCCCGGAATATTCAGTATCCTAAAGCGAATCCGATAATTCCCTACGACTTCAACCTTAGGGGGATCGGACTATGTGGAATAAGCTCTGGAAGACTCGCAGTTATCGCTATAAGACGCTGGCACTCCTTGTCGGCGCTATGATTCCACTGTGGGCGATTGTTCTGTTTTACGTTCTTCCACTGGTGCGTGAAAGCATGTATGAAGACCGCCGCGTGGCGATTCGAGCCACTGTCGATATTGCCACCAAGGTGTTGGAGTTCTATCACGACCAGTATCAGCAAAAAATACTAAGCGAAGATGAGGCCAAGAAGCAGGCGCTGAAAGCTGTGTCGAAGCTCCGCTACAGCGGCAATGAGTACTTCTGGATCAACGATCTTCATCCCACCATGCTGATGCATCCGATCAAGCCGGAACTTGATGGCAAAGACCTGACGGGCTTCAAAGACCCGAATGGCTTCCATCTGTTTGTGGCTTTTGCGGAAAAAGGAAAGAGCGCAGAAGGGGAGGGTTTTGTTCCTTATCTGTGGCCGAAACCGGGTTCTCCGAATCCGGAGCCTAAAATCAGCTTCGTGCGAAACTTCAAACCTTGGCAGTGGATTGTGGGAAGTGGCGTTTACGTCGATGACGTGGAGGTGGCCATCGCCAACTTCCGCAATAAAGTGCTGATCGGTTTCTCGATTGCCTTTGTTGTGGCGTTTGCTTTGTTCTTTGTCTTTGCCAGCCGTTTGATGAACTTCCTGGCGCGCACGGTGAATGACACCAACGACGCCAGTCAGCAGGTGCTGGAGGCTTCCAACATGCTTTCCAGCGCAGGACAAAATGTCGCGCAAGGAGCGGTGGAGTCCGCAGCACGCATTGAAGAAACCATGGGCTCGATCAAAAATCTGAACGAAATCGTCCAGGCCAATCAGGAACGAGCCCGCGCGGCCGCGGATCTGGCAAGGAGCTCTGAAAGTGGCGCGTCCCAAGGGGCCATGGAAGTCAAAAAACTGATTGAAGCCATCAATGTCATGTCGAAGATTTCAGGTGAAATCACTTCGGCCATGGACATCATTGATGATATCGCCTTCCAGACCAATCTGCTGGCGCTGAATGCCGCGGTGGAAGCCGCCCGTGCCGGAGAGCAGGGGAAAGGTTTCGCTGTCGTGGCGGAGGCCGTGCGCAGTCTGGCGCTGAAGTCGGCCCAGGCCGCAAAAGAAGTAAAGTCGGTGATCACCAGCAGCGTGACTCAGACGCAAGTGTCCCTGGAGCTGGCTGAGCGCAGTGACCGCGTGCTTGATGGCATTGTCAGCTCGGTGCAAAAAGTGAATGTGCTGAACCAGGAGATCTCTGAAACCACTTCGCATCAGTCCGAGGGCATACGTGCCATCCATGAGGCGATGGGTTCTTTGGAGCGTCAGACGCAGGCGTTCTCGGCGGCAGCGGAAGAAACCGCCGCCACCTCAGAGGAAATGTCAGCTCAGGCCAACACCCTTCAGCACATGGTGCGCAGTATGGCGACAGAAGTGATCGGAAAGGCCTCTTAGTAGGCCTCGGCCGACATGACGTCTTCAATGATCCCGGCTCTCATCATCATCTCAAAGAGCTGGGCGATTCTTTCCGGGCTGAGAGAGTTGGCGTGCGGGGTCAGGGCTTCTGAAACTGTCCGTCCGGCTGTCAGCGCGCGCAGGATCTGGGCTTCCACGGGTTGCAGTTCCTGCACCAGCACCTTTTGTTGTTTTTTATGAATCAAAAGACACTGCGGCGTGTTCCAGTTCACATCTTCAAACATGTAGGCGGGTTCGAAGCGGTGCTCCCAAATATCATAGACCGCATAGTCACTTTCAAAGAGCTCCATGGCATCTATCATGTGAATTTTCACGTCGTCTGAATTCAGCAGTTCCTGAATTGTTTCAACGGGCAGGGGTTCCGGAGTGGCTGCGTGCTGGACTTCTTTGTAGATCCACTCAAACTTGGCAAGATCCGGCAAAAAAGGAATGCCCTTGGCGGTGGAGGTTTCCTGGATGAATCCCGAAAAAGATTCTCCATAGTCAGCCAGGTTGTAAGCCACTGACGGTTGCGCCTCGATGAACTTTCGGCACAGTTCATTGAAGAAATTGTCGCCCAGAACCCACGCTACGGCGGGATAAGTTTTGCGCAGGGCCTCGGTCAGTCGCACCACATAGGTGCGGTGATAGATCTGGAACGCCTGCTCCAGGCTCAGTTTTCCAGCAGGCTTCAGAAATTCCAGATATCCTGGATCGGCTTCCGGTGCCAGGATGTTTCTTTTAAACAGACTCTGTAGTTCGCTCAGTTTCATAGGAATTCTCCAGAATGTAAGCGGCCTTCATCACTTCGACTTCCAGTTCGCGGAAATCAGGAATGTCATCGTCTCGTTCAATCAGCACCGGCAGGTGACGAACCTGCGGCGCCAGCATTTTAAACAGATCCCATACTTGCGACGGGATTTCCTGGGAATGGGTGTCGTACAGGAAGTCACCGTAATCGCTCGGTCCGGACAGGTGGATTTGTGCCACGCGATCCAGTGGGATGTGGTTCATAAAGTATTTCGGGTCAAAACCATGATTGCGGGAATTCACATAGATGTTGTTCACATCCAAAAGCAGCGCACAGCCGGAACGTTTGCTGACTTCAGAAATGAAATCCCATTCGCTCATGTGGCTGTGATGATAGCTGATGTAAGTCGAAATGTTTTCAAGCACCAAAGCCCGGCGCAGAAAGTTCTGCACAAAATCGATGTTGTTGACCAGTGTTTGCAGACTGTCTTCAGTAAATGGTATCGGCAGCAGATTGTGGAAATTCTGACCCGAGATGGAGTTCCACGACATGTGATCCGAGACAATGAACGGCTCCACACGCTCAATCAGCTCACGCAGTCCCTGCAGATAATCCACGCGAATGCCCTCAGGGGCTCCGATGTTCATCGAAATCCCGTGCAGGGCCACGGGATAGTCCTGACGGATGGTTTGCAGCATCTCCAGCGAGCGGCCGTGGGTGTGAATGTAAGTTTCAGTCTGCGCTTCGAACCACGCCACCTCGGTGGAGGGGCGCTGTTCAAGATAAGGAAAATGCGGGGCCCGCAGGCCCATGCCCACCTTGTGGGAAAAGCTGGAGTTTTGCATGAGGGCCTCTATTTTTTTGGGGCTGTTGGGACGGCTGCGACCTTGGCTTCGCCATCAATTTCAATTTTGATTTTGTCGCCCACAACAAAGCCGCCTTTATCCATGGCCTTGTTCCAGTTCAGGCCGAAGTCCTTGCGGTTGACCTCGCCTTCGGCTTCAAAGGTGACCACACGATTGCCCCACGGGTCAGTGACTGCACCGTTGTAATCGACATCCAGTGTGACTTTTTTGGTGATCCCGCGAATGGTCAGCTCGCCTTCGACTTTGTCGGGTTTGTCTTTTTCGTATTTTACATTGGTGGATTTGAACGTCATTTCCGGGAACTTTGCGACGTCAAAGAAGTCAGGACTGCGCAAGTGTTTGTCGCGGTCCGCTTCGTTGGTGTTCACCGAGTCTGTTTTTACGGTGACCATGATGTCGTTCAGCTTCATGGTTTTTTCGTCGAACTGGAAGCTGCCGGAGACATTGTCAAAGCGGCCTTTGACCTTGGACACCATCAGGTGCGGAGCCGTGAAGGAAACGTTGGTGTGAGCCTTGTCGACGTCAAACTTTGCGGCAAGAGCTGAGGTGGTTACCAGGGATGTGGCCATGAAAGACAAAAGCAGCGCGCGCATACGAGATCCTTTCGATTGTTCATAAATAGGTGCTCCGGGATGGAGACGGTATTCATTAACTGTTTTGGATCGAAAGAAGATTTACAAATTAAGAAGCGGAAAGTTTTTTAGATAAGAACAGAAGGCAGGATAAAATTGTGCAGCGACAGATTTAGGGCAAAAAAAAGCCCGGTGCTTTGTCGGCACCGGGCTTTGAAGTTCAGAACTTAGTAGCTCATCAAAGCTTTCACATCAAGCTTGCCGCCTGACACGGACTTACGATCCAGAGCATTGATCTTGCGAGCAGATCCGATGATCGCCGCTTTCACATCCTGCCAGGATTTTTCCGGGTGAGCAGACCAGTACAAGGCCGCCGCACCCGCAACGTGCGGAGCTGCCATGGACGTTCCATCCCAAGTGGCTTTGAAGCCGAACTTGTCGATCACAGTGTCGCTGTAGCTCTGTGCCACCGTCGTGGAATAAACTTTCACGCCCGGAGCACCGATATCCACAGACTTCTGACCCCAGTTGGAGAATGAACCCAGACGGTCGTTGGAATCCAAAGCCGCCACAGAGATGATGATGTCATGGTCATAAGACGCCGGGTACGCCGGAAGCTTGTCGGTGTCGTTGTCATAGCCCACGCCTTTGTGGCCGTTGCCAGCTGCTGCGATAAACAGCACACCTTTGTCTTGAGCGTATTGAACCGCATCACGCAAAGCCTGATTTTCAGGAGCGCCAGGCTCTTCACCTTCCGAACCCCAGGAATTGTTCATGATTTTTGCGCCGTTATCAACCGCATAGCGGATGGATTTGATCGCATCAGCTGTGGTCCCGCCACCAGTCATGCCGATGAAACGCAAGGACATGATTTTCACGTTCGGAGCCACGCCGGCAATACCTTTGCCGTTGTCACCACGAGCGGCCACGTTACCAGCGCAGTGAGTGCCGTGACCAGGGTTGCCACCTTTGAACAAGCCGTCCAAAGAATCCACGGCAAGATCATAAGGTTTATTGTCGTTGGTCACAAAGTCCCAGCCGATCACGTCGTCGATGTAACCGTTTCCGTCATCGTCGATGCCGTTGTCAGGGATTTCGCCAGCGTTTCTCCAAAGATTTGGCAGAAGGTCTTCGTGTGTGTAGTCGACACCTGTGTCGATAACCGCCACGATCATTTCCGGATTGCCTTTGGTCACTTTCCAGCCGTCAACCACGCCGATATCCAGCATGCCCCACTGTTTGGAGAACAAAGGATCTGCACCTGTCGCTGGTTGCGGAGCGTCAGGAATCGCCGGGTTGTCCTGGCGAGCGGCTGCGCGAAGCTGAGGATTTCTTGAAAGCATTTTTGCCAAAGCGGCACGGCGAAGAGGGTCTTCGATTTTATAGTCTTCCAAAAGAGAGATTTTGTAGTTCGGCTGAACGTACTCGATGGCCGGATTTTTTTCCAAAGATTGAAGGCTCATGCGGCGGGGAGCTTGAACGCGAACCCAGGATTCGCTCAGTTTTTCGACTTTTGCGCCCTGAATTTCCAATTCAACGAAGCCAGGTGCCAGTTTAATAAGCAAATCTTGCTTTTGGGAGCTGGCAGATGCCACTCCGGACAAAACAAGAATGGCAGAAGCAACGTACAGTGCCATCTTCTTCATGTGGGTTTTCTCCTATTGTTTAAGCTCCCTAAAGTTTGTGGTTAAACGACAGGAGAATCAATTTCATTTGGCTCACTTTGGAAAGGTGCGTTGAAGAAATCGGCGAGGGCCGCCAATATATATATCTAGTTGTCAGGATTACGGTTTTTCAGTAACTACTTAATGATAGCTAAATGAAATTGCAGAGGTGTATTTATGCACAATGAACAAGTGCAGGGTTTGGTATCTCACGATGGGATGACCGGAACCCAAGCTGTAGATGATATGTCGCGGGGTTTTGCTTTCACGTCAAAGCTTGATGCTATTGTTGCGTGGGGAAGAAAAAACTCTCTGTGGCCAATGCCGTACGGTACTGCTTGCTGCGGTATCGAGTTCATGTCCGTGATGGGTCCCAAGTATGACTTGGCTCGTTTCGGTGCGGAAGTGGCGCGCTTCTCTCCACGTCAGGCGGACTTGCTTGTCGTTGCGGGAACCATCACTGAGAAAATGGCTCCGGTGATCGTGCGTATCTATCAGCAGATGCTGGAACCTAAGTACGTGTTGTCCATGGGCGCTTGTGCAAGCTCCGGTGGTTTCTATCGTGCTTACCACGTTCTTCAGGGCGTTGATAAAGTCATCCCTGTCGACGTTTACATTCCAGGCTGCCCTCCAACACCAGAAGCGGTGATGGACGGTATCATGGCTTTGCAGCGTATGATTGCGACAAATCAACCTCGTCCTTGGAAAGACAACTGGAAGAGCCCATATGAACAAGCTTGAAAATCTGAAACAGCTTCTGGCTGGCAAATTTAAAATTGAGAACTTCAAGTTCACTCACGCTGTTGGCGATGACGTGATTGAAGTTCCTAAAGAAGACGCTCCGGCGCTTTTGTTGTTCCTTCGTGAAAGCGGCCAGTTCGATTTCCTGATGGACGTGTGCGGTGCGGACTACCCAAGCCGTGAAAAGCGTTTTGACGTTGTTTACAACCTGTTCAACTCCAAAGACTCCTCCCGTCTGCGTGTGAAAGCGCAAGTGGGTGAGGGCGAGTCCATCGGCACTGCAATTCCTGCTTACCGTGGCGCGGACTGGTTTGAACGTGAAGCATACGATATGTTCGGTATCATCTTCGAAGGTCACCCAAACCTGCGCAAGATCCTGACTCACCACCAGTTCGTGGGTCATCCTCTGCGCAAGGACTACGATGCGAACAACCAGCAGGCGTGCACGAACTCCCTGCCGATTCACTTCAACAACGAGCCGGGTTCCCCTGGCGACGTATTGAACGACAAATATCTTCCATTGAACATCGGTCCTTCCCATACGGCGATGCACGGAACTTTGCGTGTGATGGCTGAAATGGACGGCGAGACGATCGTTCGTTGCAACAACGAGATCGGTTACCTGCACCGTTGCTTCGAAAAAATGGCAGAGACTCACCCGTACAATCAGGTGATCCCTTACACCGACCGTCTGAACTACTGTTCTGCTCCGATGAACAACATCGGGTATTGCAAAGCGGTTGAAAGACTTTTGGGCGTGGAAATCCCGCCGAAAGCTCAGGCGATGCGTGTGATCCTGGCTGAACTTTCCCGTATCATCGATCACACGATCGCAATCGGTACCGGCGCGATGGACTTGGGGGCTTTGACCAGCTTCTTCTATATGTTCGGTATGCGTGAAAAAGTTTACGGTCTGTTCGAGAAACTTTGCGGTGCCCGTCTGACAGTATCCATGACCCGTATCGGTGGTATGGCTCAGGATGCGCCGGAAGGCTGGTTCGACGAGGTTCTGGCTCTTGTAAAAGAAATCCGCAAGGGCACAGACGAGATGGCCAATATGGTTATCGACAATAAAATCTTCATCCAGCGTACCAAAAACGTATGTCCGGTATCTGCTGCTGATGCAATTCAGTGGGGTTACACAGGTCCGATGCTTCGTGCCTGCGGTGTGAACCTGGATTTGCGCAAAGCTCAGCCATACTATGGATACGACGCTTTGGATTTTGATGTTCCAGTGGGAACCAACGGTGACATCTATGACCGTTACCTGGTTCGTTTCGAGGAAATGCGTCAGTCCGTTCGTATCATTGAACAAGTCTGCAAAAACGTTCCAGGTGGCGATTACACAATCCGCGACAAAGGCATCGTTCTTCCAGAGAAAAAAGACGTTTACGGCAACATCGAAGGTTTGATGAATCACTTCATGCTGATCATCAAAGGTCTTCGCCCACCAGTGGGTGAAGTTTATGATGCGACAGAAGCAGCCAATGGTGAGTTGGGCTTCTATCTGGTCAGCGATGGTTCCGCGAATCCGTACCGTTTGAAAGTTCGTCCACCTTGCTTTGCGATCTACCAGTCTTTCCCGACTGTGGTTAAGGGCGCGATGCTGGCGGATGCGATTGCAACGGTTGCTTCTATGAACTTGATCGCCGGTGAGCTGGATAGATAAGGATATTGAATATGTTTAAATTGTCTGATTCTGGCTTGGCTGCAGTAAAAAGTGAACTGGCTCGCTACGAGGCGAAAGAGTCCGCTATTATTCCAAGCCTTTACATTGCTCAAAAAGAAAACAACGGCTTCATCACGCCGGAAATCATCCGCACACTTTCTCAGGTGATGGATATTCCGGAAGCACGTATCAATGAAGTGTTTAAGTTCTACACCATGTTCAACCAGAAGCCCGTGGGCAAGTACCACGTGCAGGTTTGCACGAACATCTCCTGCGCTCTTGAGGGCGGTCGTGAGATGGCAAAACACATCTGTCATGAACTGGGCGTGAAGTTCGATCAGGTCACTGCGGACGGTCGTTTCACAGTTTCCAAGGTCGAGTGCCTTGGTTCCTGCGGAACTGCGCCGATGATGCAGGTGAATGACAGCTATCACGAAAAGCTGACTCCTGAGACTGCGATGAACCTGTTGAGAGGTATGAAATAATGTCTGAAGTAAAAATGCTTACAGAATTCTACCACCTGCCTGAATATCAAACTCTGGCGGGCTACAAAGCCAAGGGTGGTTACGAAACTCTTCATAAAGCTTTTAAAATGCAACCTCAGGCCATCATCGATGAAGTGAAAGCTTCGGGTTTGCGTGGTCGTGGTGGTGCGGGTTTCCCGACCGGTATGAAGTGGGGCTTTTTGCCGAAAAATGGCGAGCCACGCTATCTTCTTTGCAACGCCGATGAAGGTGAACCGGGGACTTTCAAGGATCGTATGATGATGGAGCGTGCTCCACATCAGTTGATCGAGGGCATGATCATTTCTGCTTTCGCGATCGGTTCCCACAAAGGTTACATCTATGTTCGTGGTGAATACGTATTCCCGATCGAATGCCTGAACAAGGCAATCAAAGAGGCTTACGCTGCCGGCCTGCTGGGTAAAAACATCCTGGGTTCTGGTTTTGACTTCGATCTGGATGTTTACCGTGGCGCAGGCGCTTACATCTGCGGTGAGGAAACAGGCATGATTTCTTCTTTGGAAGGTCTGAAAGGCCAGCCAAAACTGAAACCGCCATTCCCGGCAGTTCAGGGTTACCTGAGAAAGCCGACCATCGTGAACAACGTGGAGACTCTGGCTGCAGTAACATACATCATTAAAGACGGCGCTCAGGCCTACCGCAAACACGGTACTGAGAAATCCGCTGGTACTAAATTGTTCTCTTTGTCCGGTAACGTGATGACTCCAGGCAACTTCGAAGTTCCACTGGGTTACCCGTTGATGGACCTGATCATGAAAGAGGGCGGCGGTATGAAGCCGGGCCGCAAACTGAAAGCGGTTATTCCGGGTGGTTCTTCCGCTCCGGTTCTGACAGCTGAAGAAGTGGCGAAAGCAAACTTGGATTACGAATCCCTGGCGGGTCTGGGCACAATGCTTGGTTCCGGCGCGGTGATCGTGATCGACGATTCCCAGTGCATGGTTGATATGCTGGGTGTTTTGACTCACTTCTATGCTCACGAATCTTGTGGTCAGTGCACGCCTTGCCGTGAGGGTACAGGCTGGCTGAATAAAGTTCTTCATTCGATTCTGGAAGGCCGCGGCCGTTTGCAGGACATCGATTTGTTGATCAAAGTGGCTGACAACATGAAAGGTAAAACCATCTGCGCGCTTTCCGATGCAGCGGCTTTGCCGGTTCTCAGCTTTGTAACTAAATTCCGTGATGAGTTTGAATTCTACGTTCGCGAAGGACGCTCTAAGGTAAAAGGAACGACATATGCCGAAATGCACCATTAATGGCAAAGAAGTCGAAGTAAAAGAAGGCACGTCGATCATCGAAGCCATGCAACAGTCTGGCGATCGTATCGCTCACTATTGCTGGCACCCGGGATTGTCCGTAGCCGGTGTTTGTCGTCTTTGCATGGTGGAGATCGAAGGAAATCCACGCGTTCAGATCGCTTGTAACACCATGGTTACTGAGGGCATGAAGATCAACAACACGTCTGAAAAAGTGAAAGACGCTGTGAAGTGGGGCTTGGACTTCCACTTGATCAATCACCCGTTGGATTGCCCTATCTGCGATCAGGCAGGTGAGTGCGGTCTGCAAGACCAGTACATGGAGTACGGCAAGTACGATCCTGAAATGGCCGAACACAAACAAAAGAAACACAAGGTTGTAGACCTGGGTCCGACAGTTGTTCTGGATTCCGAGCGTTGCATCCTTTGCTCCCGCTGTGTTCGTTTCACTGAGGAAGTATCCAAAACCAACGAACTGGGCCTGTTCAACCGTGGTGACCGCACTGAAATCGGCACTCACGATGGCATGCCTTTGGATAACAAGTATTCTTTGAACACTGTCGACATCTGCCCGGTGGGTGCGTTGACGTCCAAGGACTTCCGTTTCCGTCAGCGCGTTTGGTATCTAAAAGATGCTGAAACTGTATGTAATGGCTGCTCTACCGGCTGTAACGTAAAAGTCTTCTATAACAAGGAAGGTTTCTTCCGCGTGAAGCCTGTTTATAATGAGCAGGTGAACGGTCACTGGATGTGCGATGAAGGTCGTGACATCTACAAGTTCGTCAACCGTGAACATCGTCTGTTGAAGGCGCAGGTTCGCAATGCTTCCGGCTGGACAGAGATGACAGCAGGGGCGGCGGCGAAGAATGCCAATGAGGTTCTGAAGAACTCACAGGGTGATTCTTTGGCGCTGGTTCTGACGGCTCAGTACACGTTGGAAGAATTCGATGCGATCGTTTCCTCGTTCGTGAACGAGTTCAAAACCAAGAAAGTCTTCTTCTGGATCAACAACAAGGAATCCTTTGAAAGCTTTGACGGATTGTTGTTGCGCGGGGATAAAAACCCGAACACCAAAGGCCTGCTGAAAGTTCTGGAAAAGCACGGAATCACGGCGACCTGGGCGGATCTGACTTCCGGTTTGAATTCCGGAGCGATCAAAACCGTTGTGGTGGCGGGTCCGGAGAACATGAATGCGTTCCCTGATTTCGCAGATCGCGTGAAAGAGCTTTCCAAAGCTTCCAACCTGATCTGGCTGCAGGCGACCAAACAGGACGCTTTGATGGCATTGACTGGCAACGTATGGTTGATCCCGACAAAAACATTTGTTGAGAAAGACGGCACGTTCATCAACCACGCAGGTCTTGAGCAGAAGTTCAAAAAAGCGACGACGATTGTTTCCGAAGCACTGACTTTGACTGAAGCGGCGTTGTTGATGGTTGGCAAGAACCTGGCGATCCCAGCGGTGAGCGCGACGTTCATGCCGAACAATCAGCGTGACGATCAGGTGACACTGGAAGCCCGTAAAAAGAATGAGTTCGTGTTCAGAAGAGGTAGCCTATGAGCGTAATGCAAAACAACTCTGAAAAGTCCAAGTGGTTCCTGCCGGGGATTCTGGGTGGTCTTGCAACGACCATGAAGCACTTGCTGAAGAACTTGTTCAATCAGAAGAAAATGATGACCCTGAACTATCCAGAGGAGAAGTATGAGTACTCTCCTCGTTTCAAGGGCAATCACGTTCTGACGGTTAAAAAAGACGGTTCTTTGCGTTGCACGGCTTGTATGCTTTGCGCGACCAATTGTCCTGCAGAATGTATCAAGATCACGGCGGCGGAACACAACGACCCAACAGTCGAAAAATTCCCGATCAGCTACGAGATCGACATTCTTCGCTGCGTATTCTGCGGTTTCTGTGAAGAAGCCTGCCCGGTGGATGCAATCCGTCTGGGCCCTGAATGGCAGACTCCGGGCGTGAATGGTGCAAACTTCATCTACGACATCAATCACCTGGCATACCGTCCAAATCTTAAGGGCGGCATCCTGACTCACGTCGACGACGAAGAACGCCACAAAGCCGGCATCTAACGGCTGATGAAAATGGCCCATCCGACTTCGTTGTCGGGGCGCCACTTTCTCTCTAAAAGGTGCCTGGTGACTTTTTACATCTACAATGCGTCAAAAAGGGAGTCGAAAGACTCCCTTTTTGTTTGCCCGCACTTCGGTTCCCCTGCCAGACTTAGGTCATAGAGGGGGATTCTATGAAAAAGTTTTTGATGTCTTTGGCGTTGGTTTTCGCTCCAGTCTTTGCTTTTGCAGACGTGTCGGTTCAGCCACTGAACGTAGAGGCGAAAGCTCAGGATCAGTATCTTAACTACAATTTCGGGACTTCTTTTGTTCACTCGGCAAGATTTCAGGATTTCATTCTGACGGCGAACGGTCCTGATTCCACATTCATTCGTGGTATCAGCGTTCAGGGTTCTTTCGCGTATCGCGTGGACACCAACTGCCCGCAGATTCTGATGCCGGGTCAGCAGTGCACGATCCGCGTGATTTTCCATCCGTCGACAACTGGTTCTCACTGGGGTGATGTGACTGTTCACCTACGTGAAAGTAATATCTATATCCGTTTGTTCGGGAACGCCATCCGCTAGGTCGGCGCTTCCGGTCAGCTGGCAACGGGCAAGGGGCTTGTACACAGGGAAGGCCCCTTGCAAAGTTGATTCATACAGTACGATTTCCGTGACATGAATTTTGCCGAAGCTTTTGCGTTTAAACGGCGAGATCATGTCCTTCACACTTCGCGGGTTGCGAAGTCTTCCGAAGGTCAGATGCGGGGAAAATGCCCGTTCTTCAATTTGCGGCAGCAGATTTTTGTCCACCAGCTCGCGATCCAGAGCTTCTTTGAATTGATTCAGACTTCTTTTGTTCTGCACACCCAGCCACAGTACGCGTGCATCGTGTTCGTTTGAAAAAGCGCCGACATCCTCGATCTTCAGATCAAACGGGGCAAAGTTCTGGCACACGTGCGCCAGCGCATCGGCCACCCTTTGAACTTCTTCTTCGGGGCGTTCGCCTAAAAACGTGATAGTGACGTGGTAGTTGTCCGTCGGGACCCACTTCACGGTCATGTCGCGTCGATCAGCATTAATTTTGAGTTTCTTTAAGGTCGGCAGAAAGGTGTCTGCCAAAGGATCGGTAGCGTTGAGAGCAAGGAACAGTCGTCTGGTCATAAAGCCCCCTCACAAACAGGATCACTGTTTTAAGGGGGCTTGTCCAGTCCGCCGTGCAAATTAATGCGACAACGGACCCGAAATTAAGATTCTTTTTTCGGGAACATCAGGGAAGCGGCAATAGAGCCACCGATGAAAGCGAAAATGATTCCCAAAGAGATGCCAATAGGGAAGTGGCCACCGAACAATTTGTTCAGCCATACCATTTTTAAGCCCACAAAGACCAGAGTCAGAGCCAGACCGTACTTCAGCAGGTGGAATTTATCAACCACGCCAGCCAGCAGGAAGTACAGGGAACGCAGGCCCAGGATCGCAAAGATGTTGGAAGTAAACACCAGCATTGGTTCTTTGGTGATGGCAAAGATCGCCGGCACCGAGTCCACCGCAAAGATGATGTCTGTGAATTCCAGGAACACCAGGGCAATGAACAGCGGAGTCGCCAGTTTCACGCCGTTTTCTTTGATGAAGAAGTGATCTTCATGCATGCGATCGGCTACGCGGATGTGCTTTTTAAGCCATTTGATAAGCCAGTTCTGGGATGGGTCGACTTCTTTGTCCGGCTGGAACATCATCTTAATACCGGTGAAAATCAGGAACACACCGAAGATCAGAACCACAGCCTGGTATTGCATCAGGACTGAGCCCAGAGCAATGAAGATCGCGCGGAAGATCAGGGCGCCCAGGATACCATAGAACAGCACGCGGTGCTGGTACTTGGGCGGAATCGAGAAGAATCCGAATACGACAACGAAGACGAAGATATTATCGATAGACAGGGATTTTTCAATTACATAGCCTGTCAGGAACTCCAGCCCCACCTGCTTGGCGATGGCGGGATTCTCGGGGTACAGGTGCAGGGTGTAATAGTACAATCCGACGTTGAAGAGCATCGCGATGGACACCCAAACGATCGACCAGATCGTGGCTTCTTTGAAACTCACCGTATGTGAGTGTTTGTGAAATACACCCAAATCCAGGGCGAGCATACCTATGACAAAGGCGATAAAGCCCGCGTAAAACCACCAATATTCAGCAAATGGGAACAATAAAACTTCGGACACGGTAAAACCTCCAGAGCGCAGTATAAAGACTTTTGGATGTTTTAAAAATTAGATATTCTTTATCAAGTTATTCGCTAAAAGCAATGAGGTGAAATATGCCGGTTCGTATCGAAAATCAGGTTCAATGGCTGAACTACCATCATCTGCACTATTTCCACGTTATTGCCAAAGAGGGCAGTATCGCCAAGGCCGCCGAAAAGCTGAACATGGGACAACCAACTCTTAGTATTCAATTAAAGCAGCTGGAAGAGTCCTTAGGGAAGAATCTTTTTGAAAGGCGCAAGCAACGCCTGTTTTTGACAGAAGCCGGGAAGATCGCCTTTGAATACGCCGATCAGGTGTTTCGCCTGGGGGCGGAAATGGTGGAGGTTTTGCAGGACCGTCTGCAGAACAACCGTGTGCACGTACAAATCGGTGCCCTGGACAGTGTGCCCAAACCTATCATTTCTGAAGTGGTGTTGCAGGCCTATAAGCAGGGGAACTGTGCGGTTTCGGTTCTGGAGGGGGCGGGTAATGATTTGCTTCGGGAGCTGAGTGCGCACCAGATTGATCTGCTGCTGTCCAACTATCCTCCGAATGTGGATTTTCAGACGGTGTATGCCAAATCCATCGCCAAGCTTGATGTGGTGGTGTGTGCTTCGGCGAAGTACAAACATCTGCGCCGTGATTTTCCGTATTCCCTGGAAGGTCAGCCGTTTATTTTCCCAACTATTCACAGCCGTCTGCGCCGGGATCTTGAGCACTATTTTTCGGTGAATGGAATTCGCGTGGACCGTATCGCTGAAACTCAGGACACCAGTTTGCAAAAGTTGCTGGGTCAGGAAGGGGTGGGACTGATTCCGATAGTGGAGGTTGCGGCCTCGGATCTGATCCGGGAAAAAAAGCTGGTGGTATTAGGGACGCTGCCGGGGATTTATGAAGAGATCTGGCTGATGGCGGCCAACCGCAAGATCGACAATCCGATTGCGGCAAAGCTGATGAAAAGTTTCACTTTATAAAAGGAAAACGGCGGGGAGGCCCGCCGTTTGTTTTTGCTGATTGCTATGTGCACAGAGCGGAAAGGATCTTCAGGGCTTCCACCGCTTCCGGGACCACACCGCCGTCGCGGCTGGTGGAGTTTTCAATATGCACCTTTGTGGCATTGCAGGACTTTGCCGACACCTGACGCATACGGATCAGGGCGACATAGTTATCGAACTCGGTCAGACTGCGGTACTCTTCCAGGCGGGGATCGGTCTCCGGCGTGGTGTCGATGTCAGGCAGCTCGATAGTATTCAGTCTGCTGTACAGGAAGTCCTTGTAGGATTCCAGCTGGCGCAAACGCACTGAGGTGTCACCTTCCAGCTGCATGGCATTGATCAGCTCGTCCGTCGCGCGGTACGTTTGCAGATCCTGAAAAGCCATTGCGGAATTGCCGGCAAGAACGAAAGCCAGAATCATCACTAGTTTACGCATGTGCCACCTCCTACTGCGTTTTCGATATTATTCAAAGTCTTTGTGATCTCAGGGAAATAACGGGACGTTTCCTTGCGGCGTGCGCTGGATTTGTTGGCGCTGGCCGGGAATTTTTGCATGTACTGCTGCATTTGCTGAATGAACTGATCGGCGTTCGTTACGGTCTTGCCTCTGTAGAATGTGTTCAGCAAAGTTTTTGCCGGTGTCCAGGTGCCTGCCGGACCCGTGTTATGGGACCAAACCATCAAAGCACGTTTGATCTTGTTCAGGTCGTATTCAGACATGCGGAATTTATTTTTGTAGTTCTTGTTTTCGAAGATCATATTGTTCATGTCCGCTTTGACACCTTTCAGGTAAGCGTACGTATAGATCATGTTTTTCATCGGATTGCCGTTTCTCAAAGAGATGCGCTCGCAGGACTGCGCTTTCCCCGGACGAATCGGTTCCATTTTATCCAAAAGCTCCATGGACAGGCGGCTGCACAATGGGTTTTTGTTGCCTTCCAAAGAGATGCGAACGGCATTCAATTCGTTGGAGTTCACATCCTGGATGGCTGGAGCGGTGAACTGGCCGATACCTCCGGCACCGGTGCCACTCATGGCGTTGACGTGGAAGCCGGACTCAATATTGATCAAAGCATAAACGGCACGCACATCCAGATTCTGGGTTTCTTCATCCTTGCCTGGAGCAATAAAGTCCTTCATGCAGGAACTGACCAGTTCGAAACTGTTGTTCACCATCTTAAAGTAATTTTCAGAGATGCAAGGGCGGAAGGCCTGGCGGGCAGCCCCGGCGGCGTTGCACTGACGGAAGGTTTTGCTGCTGACACCAAATTTCGTGTTCATGCCCATCTGAATGCACGAAGCCTTGATGATGGAGTTTGGTTTGATCGGGGCGCGAATCAGATCACCCAGCAGACTGCTTTGTGATTCCGCGGCCGTTTTCATTTCTGCTTCCAGATAGTTGTTCTGGGCATTGCACTGCATGTAGCGCATATTGCGGATTTCGTCCTGACAGGTGTCGCAGTTACGGTTGGCAACGTTGTCACCCCAGCCAAACAGGCTTTGGAAGCTTTTGGTTTTTTCAATCTTGTCGAGTGCATGCTCAATAATAGGAATCGGCTCTGAGGTTGTTTCCTCTTCCTTTTTGTTTTCCACTTTGGCTTTGGAGGCGTTCAGATTAAATGGCGCTGCCAGTCCCTTTTCTTCCTTGGAAGCCAGGTCCAAATGGAAGTCCACGGGTTTCATATTCCAGCCCATGCTAAAGCAAAGGGTTAGAAACAGCATTTTGTACAAATGGGGTGTGGTAGCTCTCATGAAGCCTCCTCACGGCCTTAAAGAGCAAGAGGTCTGCCAATGGGGATTCCACAAATATCAATGACTTGCGGGATGGTGAGTTGTCTCGTTATGGGATTGCCGGTGTCAAAGGCCTAAACGGTCATCGCCCTGTCTAGATCGTCAACAGGGGGTTGGACGGAATTATAAAGCGCCGACAGCCTGAGCTTCGGCGGCCTCATAACCACAAGCGCGGCACTTCATCACGAAGTGGCCCTGGGCATTCGTATCCAAATAAAGGATTGAATCCGGGCAGTGAGGGCAGGAGCTTGCTGAAACATCCTTGCGCACAACCGGGGCCTGATTCAGTTCAAAGACATAGTGAGTGTCGCCCTCAAAGCCTTTGATCACGCGCTCGCCGATGTTTTTCACGGCAAACCCTTCAGACTGAAGGGTCTGAGCGATGTCCGAATCAATCAGAATCTGATCGGGTTCAGCCAGGTTTGTCAGACGGGAGGCAAACGGCAGGGGGGCACCAATCGCCGTGTAGGAACGGAAGAACTTTTTATTACCGTAGAAGCCGACGTTGGCGTAGCCCGCAGAAATACCGATGCGAATCTGCATTTCTTTTTTCCAGTTCATCAGATAGAACTCGCGGTCCTGCCGAAGGGCTTCGCGCACTTCCAGGGCAGCCAGACAGGTTCTTTGTGTGTAGTCCCCATAGCGGATCGGATCGTTGGCAAAGGCCAGGATGCCATCACCTTGGAATTTGTCGATAGTGATGTCGTATTTCAGGAAGATACTGACGACGGTGTCCATGAATCTGGCCAGAACCAGATCCACCTTGGCCTGATCCAGGCGGACCACGCGCTCGGTGGAGCCCACGATGTCGACGAAGATGGCGCAAATCTGCGCACGGCGAACGCCCTTTTCCAGATCCACTTTGCCTTCACGGATGGCTTGCACCACCTGCGGGCTGAACTGAGTGCTGAGGGTGTTCAAACGGACGGCTTCTTCGGTCTTTGATTTGATGATGTGATCGCGGTTGGCGATCTCGGCCTTCAAGGCCAGACGGCTGTTGATTTCGCGCATGCGCAGCTGTTCGTGGAAGAAGCGAATCAAGAAGCAAATCACAATTGAGCCGATAATAAAGAATGAATTCAGAACCACCGGCCACAGGTCAGGCAGGGTCTGAATTTTCAAGGCGGTGAACAGATAGTAGGGCAGATAGATGCCCAAGGCGGTGGCGACAAAGAAGCCTGTGGAAAACGGAATGAACGAAAGTCCCCCGATCGCCACCAGATTCAGGCCGGCATAGTATCCGGTGCCCACGTCCGGTATGAAATAAATCATGATGTTAATGGGTAGTGCCACCAGACCGGCATACAAGGCGGCAAACCACTGGGCTCGGGTAAAGCTCTGCTCTTTGCGCAGCTCGTACTTGGCCAGCATACACAGTGGTATAATGGTCAGACGCAGCCCCAGGAACAGCCACTTGAATTGGGGAACGTAAATCAGATCGGAAATCCAGAAGGCCATGAACAAAGGCACGGCCATCCAGTTTGCGATGACTCGCAGGACAGATCTGATTTCTTCAACCACTTCAAATTCGCGCATTTGAGAGGTGGTGATTTCTTTCCCCAGCATTCAGTTCCTCAAAGATTCTATTTCTGAATCACTACAAACAGATTTACACCCAGAGGCTCTTTTTCCACCCAGATCTTGGAACCCATGCCTTTGAAAATACGCAGCAGGTCCTCTTCAGAGCGGTAAATCAGATGCCAGTCCAAAACCAGCTCCATGAATGGCACACAAGGATTGTCCTTGCTGAAGTTGCCAATCACGACATGGCCACCTGGTTTTACAGACGCCAGCATTTTTTGTGCTGCCATTTGAGCCACAGGCTCTGTGAAATAGTCAAACAGGCCTGCAGAGTAAATCAGATCGTAGTCCGATTCTGGGCAGCCCGCCGCGATCACATTACGGATCGCCATGTTGTTGAATTTGAATTTAAAGCCGGATTTCACAAAGCGCTCGACAGAGTGCAACTGTCTTTGCGCATGTTTCAAAGACTCTTCATCCTGATCCAGGCAAGTGAATTCCGCCGGACGGCCATAGAATGGTGCCGCGTTTTGCAGGAAGATTTGCTGTTCCATCGCAGGACCGCTGGCCACGGAAAGAACTTTTACAGGAGTCGTCGGTGGAGTGCGCTCAAACAACTGAGTGATCTTTTCAAACAGGTACTGACCACGGTTTTTCACCGCCGCACCTGCAGGTTCGTCGATGAAGTATTTGTGCATGCACTGGTCAAACAGGGTTTTACCCACCAGTTCATCGCGGTAAAGGTGATTCATCATTTCATAGTCACCGGCATAACCGCGGGGTTTGAAGTAAGCGCGGTTTGCAAACGGAGCACCGTAAACCAGGTGACCTACTTGTTCTCTGGCAAAGTCCGTAGCCCATTTCATTTGCTCCGGAGTGAAGTTTTTCACAAGTTTGGGAACGTCGGCGTATTTCATTGGAATGACCTGGCCCAGATAGTCGGACACCGAGTCCGCAATCGTCATACGATAGTCTTGAGCTTCTTTCCAGCTGTCGACCGGGGATTCCTGTTCCAGTTTGTCGATGCGGGACTTGAGCTTTTCCAGCCAGTCTTTCATTTCGTACACAAAGGTTTTGAATTCTGCCGGCAGTTGCGCCAGATGCATGGCATATTCAGTCTGGGCGCTGATGACTTCAGAAGACACTTCCAATGCCTTGATGCGGTCGACTTTTAAAGGTTCACCCAGAACCTCAAAGCCCACGATCATTTCGCCTGTCACTGATTTGCTGTGATTTTCAGAACGTGCCCAGCGCAGGGAGACGTTCTGGGTTTGGATGTTTTTGTAGATAACGTCGGCTTCAAAGTGCGGGTTTTTGTCCCACCAGGCTTTCAGGTCCGCGTACTCGGCTCCTGGAACCAAAACAGCGCAACCAAAAGCGCTGATGTTCAGAACTTCCAGATTGCGACCGGGAATATTAAGGAAGCAGGCTCCAGGCTCAATATCATTGCGATCCTGACGAATCACTTTTTTACGTGTGTTTTCATCGATCTGGAAAAATTCCTGCTTCATAGCGCCGTTGCCGCTCATGCTGACTCCTCTAAGTTGAAATATCTGATGTAAATCTAAGCAAAGCTCTTATCGTACACATGGGCGACCAAGAATACGGGACCAAGGGAGGGGCGGGGCGCTTATTATTCTTTGGTCCAGTTAGTTTTGTTCCCTAAGTGACCGAAAAAGGAAGGGACTAATTAGGAGATTATTTATGAAGAGGTTCGTTTTATTGGGTGCCGCTGCGGCGGTGGGTTTGGTTACGGCCTGCACTTCGCCATTTAAGTCTGAAGTTAAAACCTATCGCCATCCGGCCAGCACGGATGAACTGATCACCGGCAGCCGCAAGGTTCTGGCTGACATTGGCAATCCTCAGGTTTTTAACGCAAAGACTTGTGCTAGCTTTGTGAACAAGGTCACAGACTATCTGTATTATCTGCCGGCAGATCACTTCCTGCCCAAAAATGCCACGGAAGTGGAGCAGTTGAAATCCATCGGCCCTGAGGTGATGGACACTGTCTTCCAGATCCGTGTGGCTTTGCATGACAAGTTGCAGGAGTTCGAATCCCGCAACGAACTGAGCAAAGAGTGTATTCTGGAAATGCGTGAAGGCTTCCAGTATGCGCGCTTCTCGGAAGAGTATCTTTTGGACTGGCTTTACACCAACAAGGTTTTCACATTTAAAAAGACCCCGATCATGGTGAATGAAAAGCCGCATACTTGGACAAATCCGAAATTCTCGGGCTTTGAGCTAAAAAGCGGCGACGTGCTGTTGATCCGTGGCAAGTCCTATGTGTCCGCGATGATTGCGCGAATCTCTGACGAAGAAGGCAATTTCTCGCACTTGGCAGTTGTCGGTGAAGACAAGGCCGGGAAAAAGTACATCGTTGAAGCTTTGATTCAGTACGGGGTGATTGTGACTCCGCTGGAAAAATGGCGTCAGGCCGAAGATGCGCGAGTGGCGCTGTATCGTCAGCCGGATGAGGTCCTGGCAAAAAAAGCCGCTCGTTTCATGTATGACCACGCCAAAGGCGCATTGGATCGCAAAAAAGGCATCCGCTATGACTTTGCCATGAATGATGACGACTATTCAGACTTGTTCTGTTCTGAAGTTATCCGCATGGCTTACGACAAGGCCTCCGGTGGTCAGTTCATCGTTCCAAAGTATCGCAGCACAGTTTCCAAGTTCAAAAACACGGACTACCCGCGTTCTTTGGGGGTGACCAAAACTTCTTTGTTCTCGCCTTATGATATCGAAGTGGATCCAAGATTCGACTTCGTCGCTGAATACCGCTTTATGCCTCTGCTTCGTCAGGTGCGTATGCAGGATGCGGTCATGCAAAGTGTTTATGGCTGGATGATTGATAAGGACTATACGTTCCACTGGGCACCTCAGCACAGTGTGAAGGCTTACTTTGCCAAAATGGTTCGTCAGTTCGGTGTGGCGAAAGACACCTTGCCGAAGTACATGCCTGTCGACAGCATCAAAACGAACGTGCAGTTTGAAGCGGTAGCGACTTTGCTTGAAAAGAACATCTATGAAAAAGAAAAAGAGTTCTATCAGAAAAAAGGCTATCTGCCATCCTTCCAGGACATGCTGGCTATCAACGAGGCTTACCGCGTAGCTGATTGCAAGAAACATCAAGAGTACCGCAAGCAGCCCATGACCGTGGATAACAAGCCACTTCCGGATGAATCAAAGTTCCACTGGTTCTTCTATAACAAGAGAAAAAAGTGTGAGTAATTAGGATTTTCGCTTACTGTTTTGCGGATTCAAAATAGGACACGATCGGGGAGGTCTTGGTGTTTTTCACCGCCAGGCGAACCCCGTCATGTTCAATCTGGGTTTCGGTGCCTTCACCGTGGCCAACCTCGGATTCATCTTTACGTGCGTTTTCCGGCAGCAGGGCCTGCACGTCCTTCAGATGCACTTTGCCTTCAGGAATGCGGTGATAGAAGGACTGCACTTTGCCGTTTTTAACTTCAATCGTGGTGTCATAGTCCAAACTGCCTGTTTTATAAAATAGCAGCGTGTCTTTGTTTTCAGTCTTTAATGGCTTACCCAGCAATTTGGTGACTTCGGCTTTGGTGGTTTTGCCGGGGCTGATCGAGGCCAGCTTTTTTGGCAGGTATTTCGCTTTAAAAACCGCCGCAAAGCCGTCAGCCAGAGCGGGCAGGGACAAAGTCAGCCCCGCACTCAAGATCACCGCAGAAAGAGTTTTAAGCATCACAACCTCCTGAAAAAACAAAACCCACAACCAATTAAAGTTGTGGGTTCGTGCTGGCGTCAACGCCTATGTCAATAATGACAACCGGATCTAGACAGAGCGCAGATACACGCGCCATTGTTTCATGCCCATCTGGAATTCCAGTCTGGCAATTTCCATGTCACGGCGAAGTTCTTCCAGCTTGTGGTCGTAAGCCTCTTTCAGCTCTTCACGTTTGCGAACGGCATCCACTTTGAACTGTTCATAGTCCTCACGCAGCTTCTTCATTCTGTTCTGCGCTTCCAGGATTTTCTCTTTCATCTGAGCCAGCTTTTCTTCAGCAAAACCGTGTTTGGTCAGCTCGGCCGCTTCCGCCTGCAGGCGGGCTTTCAGAATCTCAACATTAGAGATCTGGCGCAGTTTGGTCGCAAGACCCATGGCACTCAAAGTACGGATCACCCATTTAGTCGGATCCCAGTGGTACCATTTGATCCCGTTGCGGTAGTCGATCTGGAACTTGTGGTGGAAGTTATGGTAACCCTCACCATGAGTCAGAATCGCCACGAACCAGGAGTCACGGGCAGAAATTTCTTTGGAATAAGTCTGTTTACCCAAAGTGTGGCAAAGAGAGTTGATGAAGAAAGTCGACTGTTGAGTCAGAGCAATGCGCAGGCCCCCTGCGATCACTAGACCACCCAACCAGGAACCCATCGCCCAGCCCACCAGCATCGGGAAGATGAATCCAGTCAGGATCGCAATGGGAACATAGTGATCGTTCTGGAATTTCACCATCCAGTCTTTTTCAAGATCCGGAGCGTGGATTTTCTGATCCACGGAGTCCTTGAAGAACATCCAGCCCATGTGGGCGTACCAGAAACCTTCGTTGATGTTGTAAGGATCTTTTTCGCCGTCAATGTGCGTGTGGTGACGACGGTGGTCGGAAGACCATTTCAATGCAGAACCCTGGAAAGCGGAAGCACCGATCAAAAGGAACAGGGCTTTTACAATTGGGTGAGCATCATAGCTTTTATGGGAGAACAAGCGGTGATAGCCCGCAGTGATACCCAGGTTGGTTGCTGCCGCAAAAACCAAAGCGAAAAGAAGAATGTCCCATTGGAAACCGAAATTGTAGAAATAAATGGGGGCCAGGATGAGTGTGATCAGTGGATTTAGAACTAAGAACAAGGCCACTGGCCATTCGATACGTTTATTTGTCATGAGGGCACCTCGCACTACTAAGTGTATCAGAGGGGCCATGATTTCAATACTTAAATGGAAAAGCCAAGGATAAATTTTCCGTAAGTCCCATTCATATTGATATCTTGAGAGGGTGCGTTACCTGTCGCGTCTGTCGCATCATTCCATTGGAAATTCTGATATCCAACCTCAGCGCCCAATGAGAAGCCAATGAGCTTTACGCCGGCTTCTAAACCCACTGTGTACGAGCTGGGGGAACCGGCGGAGTAGTTGGCTTTTTTCACACCAAATTCCGTGACTTTCAGGTCGGTGGAATGTGAAAGGCCGTATGTGAGGATTGGGCCAAGATAGATCAGATTATCAATGGGACGCCAATTGAGCAGCAGCGCTGTTCGGCTGAAGTGGGCGGTGTAGTCCAGTCCTGACTTGGATGTCGAGAACTCCATATTTTCATAGCGTATACCGATGCCAGGAAGCAATGGGATAGGAAGTGTGACAATTCCGTCCGCGCCCAGACCATAAAATGGAGTGACACTGGGAGCAGAACTGGCGCAGCCCACACACAATGAATTCAGATCCGGATCCGAATTCAGCATGCCATAGGACAGGCGTGCTTCGAATAGGTCGCGGGCTTGCGCGACGGGAGAAAGCAAACAGACAAAAAGACCCAGAATCGAAACAATCAATAGACGCATAAACGAACTCCCGAAAAACCATTTCATTGTAATGTTCCTTGGCAGGTTTCTCAAAACGACGTCTTAAAATAAGACCTTTGTCTCACTCTCTTTTGTCGGGGAATCTGCTAGCCTTGAGTGAAGTATGCTCATCGATGTTGTGCGCCCTGAGACCTGGGAAGAGTTGAACGATCAAGTGAAAACCTGTTTGGGGCTGGAGCCGCGAATTCGTGCGCGTGCCTATCAGGGCCTTTCTCAGGCCGTTTACGAAATTTCTCAGAGCACAGCTCACTTTATGTCCCACAAAAAAGCCATCGGTGTTGTTCAGGGGCAGACTTCTGTCTTTGAAGGTTTGCTGGGTTACTATTACAAAGAGACCTACGAAGTGAATGCGCGTTCTCACTCTCAGATCACGGATGTGAAAGAGTGGGTGGAAAGTCTGAAGAAAGACACCTGCTTTGTTTTGTTCAGCGAGGATCATCCGGTCACAGGGGAGCTGTATCCCTTTGCCGATGAGCTGGATCGTCTATTGAATGAAAAGCGCATCTTTTCTTTCCGGGTTTCCCATGCCAGACATTTTCATGAATCTGTCGAGATCCGTCCGTACACGGTTCGTTTGTGTTCCTATACACCCACAGTGAGTGTGGCCGTGTTGGGTGAGCGGTTTCGTTCTCCGGCCTTGCAGGTGCAGAACCAGGCGTGGTCGGAAGTGGACTTCGTCAAAGAGCTGAGCTCGGCTCGCGACGGTCGCAGTGTGAATCAGCTTCTGGTTGAAAAATTTGAATCTGAAATGGCCGCTGTGGCGCCGTCTTTTCTGAAACCAGGCACCGCGAGACTTTATGACCGGGCGCTGTGCGTGTTTTCTGACGTCAGTGCCGAAGCCGTGGCGCAAAAAGTTTTCAGCAAACTGGGGCTTTCCGCCCAGGAAGGCTGGAAGAGACTTGAAACCACCAACATGTGCCAATGGAATGCCATCAAAATGTTCCGTCACTGGTGGGAGCCGGCTCCCAGTTCTGACTGCCTGCGCGGACTGCTGGTAGTCGGGCCGGAATTGCTGGCGACAAAAGACTTTGCCAAGCTGCTGATATCTTCGTATGAAGATATCAAAGCCCAGCAAAGTTGGAATGTGTGACCCAAGCCCAGAATCGCTTCATTATTCTCAAGAAAATGAAATACTCCGAATCGGATCTGATTCTGCATGCCATATCCACTCAAGGCGAAAAGCTGTCCTTCATGGCCCGGGGAGCGCTGAAAAGCAAAAAACGTTTCGGCGGTGGCGTGCTGGAACCCACTCACTTTGTCAGTCTGACTTACAAACAATCCGCGGAAGAAGGCAAACTGCATGTCCTGCAGGAAGCAACGCTGATTAACGATTTTGCCGGACTTCGCACGGACTATGACCGTCTGGAGCTGGCGTTGCACATTTTGGAATGTGTCAGCAAAGTCAGTCAGGAAGGCGACCGCCATTCCGAGTTCCTGTTCAATCTTCTGGGACACACGCTGCGCGCGCTTGAAACGGCCCAGGATCCGCTGATCGTGAAAATGCATTTCTATCTGAAGTTTCTTCTGCAGCAGGGTGTGGTGGATGCCGAACCCTGGATGGCGCCCTTCCTTAAGACCAACATGGCCGACAGTAATCAGCTGGTGTCCTATCGTCAGACTGTGGATGATGAACTGAAGAACGTTGAACAGATGGTTCGTCACTATATCGTGAACGCCACTCTTTAAAGCTTACTTTCCTTTACCCAATGGATGCAGGTTTTCCATGGTGCGGGCCAGCTGGTCGATGCCCAGATGGGTGTACTTTTCTGTGGCTTGCAGGCTTTCGTGACCCAGAAGTTCTTGCAGAGTGCGCAGATTCGCTCCGCTGCTTAGCAGGTGAGTGGCAAAGCTGTGGCGAAGCGCATGGGGATGCAGTGGTTTTAAAAGCCCTGCGCGAATACCACTTTGGCGGACCATCTCGTAAGCGGTGCGGGAATTTAGAGGCTTTTCGCCAAAGACGTATTCATCAAAAGAGCTTTCCTTTTTCCACTTCAGCAAAACTTCCACGGTCAAAGAGGGCAGAGCGACGACTCGCTCTTTAGATCCCTTTCCTTTCACACGCAGAACTTTCTGCGAGGTCTGCACTTCGCTCCACTTCAGATTGCAGGCTTCGCTGACACGCAAGCCGCCGCCATACAGAAGCAGGAACAGAACCTTTTCTTTCAGGGGAATTTTCGTCTCGCTATCAAAGCTTTTCAGGACAGACAGGGCTTCATCCACGCTTACGAAATGCGGAAGCTTCTTCGGGACTTTCGGGCAGGTGATCTGCACCGACAGATCCTTCTCGGTCAGGCTTTCTTCAAAGGCCCAGGAAAAGAAGCTTTTCAGAGTAGCGGCCTTGCGGTTTCTAGAGGCCAGCGACAGATGCGCCCATTGGTTGAAGGCCGCCCGGGCCGTGGAAAGTAATTCGGACTCCGAAATTGATTTAGCCTTAACTGAGGGATCTTCATAATTAAAGGCCTGCATCAGATCCAGGGAATAGTGCTTGATCGTAAGGGGCGAGGCAGACTTTATAAAAGTCATGTATTTCAGGTATTTATCTATATTTTCGGAAAGCTTAAATGCCTTCGCCATACCCCTGAAAGTTCCTATATTAGGGCTGAGACCCTAAAAAAAAGTTAACGTCGTGCATTATTTTTATTGCAATTACTACACGACCAAAGTTATAACTCAATGCGTTGTCGCGGCGTATCAAAGCGAGATATTCAAATTGAGACGCCCACCCAGTTTTAAAAAGTACGTAAACCGAAAGGTGGAGCTATGAACGAAAACAACTCAACGACTGTTTTGCCCTCTTCTCAGAATGCAAACCAAGTTATGTGGAACACAAATCAAACTTCCAAAGTGGTTGAAAACAAGACCATCGTCTATCAGTCCGAAGTGATGGGCAGTTTGATGAAGATGATCGACCGTGTAGCTCCATCCCAAGCCAACATCCTGGTTCTTGGTGAATCCGGGACTGGTAAAGAGCTGATCGCCCGCGCCATCCACGATCGCTCCGGTCGTAAGAACAAACCGTTTGTTGCAATCAACTGCGGTGCCCTTCGCGAAACATTGCTTGAGTCTGAGTTGTTCGGTCACGAAAAAGGTTCCTTCACTGGCGCTTACAACCGCAAAATCGGTTTGGCTGAAGCGGCTAACGGCGGGACTCTGTTCCTGGATGAAATCGGTGAATTGGATCCGGCGATCCAGGCTAAACTTCTTCGTTTCATTCAGGAAGGTGAAGTTTACCGTGTGGGTGGCAAAGACCCAATCAAAGTTGATATCCGTCTGATCTGTGCGACCAACCGTGAGTTGGATCAGGAAGTGACTCGTGGCAACTTCCGTGAGGACTTGTTCTATCGCATCAACACGATCGTGGTCAGCGCTCCGCCTCTGCGTCGTCGTAAGGAAGATATCCCTGCATTGGTAAATCACTTCCTGAACAACTCCCAGCACGCCTACCTGAACCGTGGTCGTTCTGTGAATGAAGAAGCGATGAAGGCTCTGATTCGCTATGAGTGGCCGGGTAACATCCGTGAACTTCAGAACGTGTGTGAAAGACTTCAGATCCTGTCTGACGGTCACATGATCATGCTGAATGATATCCCGGAAAACATCCGTAACGGTGAAGCTGAAAAAGACGTTATCGCTTACGATCCGGCGATGACTTTGCATGAGCTTGAAAAGCGTTACATCCTGAAAGCGTTGGCTCACTTCGGTGGCAACAAAACTCAGGCGGCAAACAACCTGGGTATCACGATCAAGACCCTTTATAACAAACTTCATGAGTACGGCGAATTCGAGAAATTCGCGGTTCACACGAAGCCGATGAAATAGTTTGTACTAGCAACCCGGAGTGGTTCCTCTCTCTTTCCACTCCGGGTGTTTTCTTTCTCTCTTCAAAAGGCCCTTTGCGGGCCTTTTGTCGTTTAAGCCCCCGGAACTGTTTGGAACTACCGGCGTTGTCGCCGCAGAAAGCGGCACTGCTGTCAAAGTTGTGCGCAGGTAAAATACTCCAAAACGTACAGATTTGAGATGGTTTTGGCGCAGGCATTGCAACTCAAGGCCTTGGATAATAGAGGTTCATATGAAACGCGCTTCTGTAACATTATTGACAATTCTTGCCATGGCCAGCTCTGCCAATGCGTGGATCAAGCGTGGAAATGGCAACAACAATCCCCCAGCACCCCCGCCGCCGGGATCTGTGCGTGTGGTGAGCATTGCCGAGTGTTCGGATAGTCTGTATTCCCAGTTGGGAACTTTCAGTTCCAATACGGATGCGGCTTGTTCGCATGGTCGTACGGATGCGGAATTCCAGCGCTGTACTGTGGATCTGAGTCGTCGCTTTGGAGATGACAATGTCGAACTTTCTGGTTTCTTCTGTGCCAATGGCGTGGGTTCCAATTATCAGGTTCAGGATTGTACTTTAAATGTGCGTAAGTCCTTTGGACCTGAATATCGTGAATATGCTTTGTTCATCTGCCGTCAGACTGTGAATCCCACATTTGATAAGTGTGTGACTGAGCTTTACCGTCAGGGTGGCCAGGAAGTTGAAAACGCGCGTTTGCAATACGATGCTTTAAGACTTTGCAAAAACGGCACGAACAACGCTCTTAATAAATGTATTATCGAAGAATTCCGCGGTAAGGGTCAGTCCGGCGTGGCGGCAGCCCGTATCTGTATGGAAAGACACGATGCTGAAACCCGGGCTCGTGCCGAAGCCGAACGTCGCCGTATTGAAGAACAGCGCCGTATCGAAGCTGCCAAAGCGGAAGCTGCAAAGAAAGCGGCTGAAGAAAAACGTCGTCAGGAAGAACAGCGCAAGGCCGACGAAGTTCGTCGCCAGCAGCAGCAACAGCAAGAGCAGGCTCGTAAACAGGAAGAAGCTCGCAAGCAGGAAGAACAACGCAAGGCCGACGAACAACGTCGTAAGGAAGAAGAAAACCGCAAGCAGCAGGAAAAGCCACAGCCGATCCCGCAACAGCCTTCCAAGCCAACAGCTCCGACGACTCCTTCTCTGCCGTCTGTAGATTCCGGCAAACAGCAGGAAGAGCAGAAGCGCAAGGACGAGGAAAAACGCAAAGCGGACGAACAGAAAAAGAAAGACGAAGAAAAGAAAAAAGAGGAAGAGAAGAAAAAGCAGGAGTCCCAACAGCCAGCGCCGTTGGATCCGGTGACAACTCCTCCGCCTCCACCACCAGATGGCGGTCTGATTATTGACCTGCCAATGCCAGAGTAATCAAAACCAAAATCACCAAGGGCCTGTCGGTAAAACGACGGGCCTTTTTCTTTTTTCAGAACCTAAGTCCTAAACAATTTAATTTGTGTTTACTTGTTTTGGGCCCCCAACAGATCATCGGTTCAGGTGCATTTTCAGGAGAACCGCATGAGACTATTAGCAGCAGTGATGATGATTTTGGGTCTTTCCACGACGGCCAACGCCGAGTGGAGATATGGCGTTCAGATCGGGTACAGCCCGAACTATCTGGCGAAACTTTCCGGTGACGGAACCGTTTCGGGAACTCCGACAGATATTGATTATGACCTGGAATACAAAGGCGCTGTCGAGGTTGGATTCAACGCTTGGTACGCTCCTCAACATTCCTGGGGTTTTATCAGTGGTATCTCATTGGGTGGGGAGCGTGATCTGGACAAGATGACCTTAAACGGAGTCACCTACAGCGCAACCGGCAGCACTTCCAAATTCCAGACACATTTCCTTTATGCGGGAACACTGTATCGCTGGGAATCCTTCTATCTTCCGCTGGGTCTTGCTTATGGTATCAATAAATTCACCCCGGCAGGAACGGGTGACGGCGAGGCGACCAACGGAGTGGGTGTTCTGTTTGGCCTGGGCTGGTTCTTTGCGGATAATTTCGTGATCGAATATATTGGACGTTCCACGACGACAGAACTGAAGCTGTCGTCCGGTACGGACACGGCAAAAACAAAAGGCGCTATCGGAAGCGCCCTTTTGAACCTGAAATACTTCTTCTAGGATTTGCCGATACCCGCAGTGTAGTGGCTGATGAATCTGAGGGCGTTCTTGGTGACGATCTCTTGCGGGGTTTCGGAAAGAATCAGGTCAAACAGGAAGGCGCCGTGCAAATAGGTTTCAATCTCTTCGGCGATTTCTTCCAGAGTGACGCTTTCTTTAATTTGTCCCATCTTCTGCAGTCGTTCCAAGCGCTCGATCAGCTTGGGATCTGCAAACATAGGGATGCGTTCCAATGCTTTTTTACGGAACTTATTGTCGGTCAGGCACTGACAGATGATGATTTTACCCAGGCAGTCGCGATCGTGGCTTTTGCCCACCTTGAAGTCGACATATTTGCTGAGTTCAGCAGCCAGGGTGTCCTGAGGTGGGTAGGCAAGTTCCTCGGTGCGGACCTCTTCGATGAAGCGTTCAACGATGGTAAGTAGCAGACCTTCCTTGCCGTCAAAGTAACGACCGATCAGGGACTCGTTTACGTCAGCCTTTTTGGCAATCAACTTCGTAGTGGAGCCATCATAACCATGCTTGGAGAAGATTTCGATGCCTGCAGAAATCAGACGCTCTTCAGAAGCACTTCTGTCACGCTTTTTACCCTTTTGGCCATCAGCACTTTCGTCCTGAACAGTCTTAAGTTGAGATGTGTCAGACATGGAAAACCCCCTAAATACCTAAAATCACTATCTATAGGATACTGTATCATAAGGTCAATTGATATTCAATTAAGTAATTGATTGCATACTTATCATCGTTGGGGTACAAACTTGTATGTAAGCGATTACATATTCAACCAGTCAGTAATAGGACTTTGGAGAACTAATATGGAAAAAAACAAGCTCATACAATGGGGAGCGAAGTTCCTTATCTGTGGGACTCTTTTGCACGGAGCTTCGGCCTCCGCACTGACCCTGAACGAGTATCTCGATCAGGTGAAAGGGGACAGCACAGCCTATAAAGGCAGCGCTGAGCAGTCAGAAGGTGCCCAGTTAAAATCCCGTGAGGCTGATTTGATCTTCACCCCGAAGCTTTTTGCAGAAGCCCGCTGGGGTTATGACGGCAAGCCCGGCAATCCCAAGATGTATGACGAAGTAAAAAGTCAGTACTACTCCCTGGGTGTAAGTCAGCAGTTCAGCTTCGGTCTTCAAACCAAGTTGTCTTATGATATGACGCGCACCCAATTTGAGGGGCTGGCGCCAACGTCTCCGATCAATCCGTCCAAATATTGGGATGCAACTCCGAAGCTGGAGTTGTCCATGCCTTTGTGGGCAAACGGATTCGGTCGTACCGCTCAGGCCAATGAAGAGGCGTTGAGAGCTCAGAACATCGCCGAAAAATTCTCCAGCCAGGGGCAGTCCCTGAACATCCTTGCTGGTGCAGAAGCAGCTTATTGGAAGCTTGCGGCCTGGCAGGATGTGGTGACGATTCAAGAGCAGGCAAAACAAGCTGCGCAAAGTATCTTGGATTATGTCAGCCGCAAAAAAAGAATGAATCTGGGTGAGGAAGCTGACGTTCTGCAGGCGCGTGCGCTGGTTGAAGCACGTACTTTGGAACTGCAAGTGGCTCAGAATGAATACTTGGAAGCGCAACGCATGTTCAATAAATTCCTGAACCGCGAAGCCACGGCCAAAGTGGAGACTCTTGAAAAAGTGAACTATAAATCATTGGAGCAGCTGGCGATTCCGGCAGCTCGTCCAGGCAGTCGCGCCGATGTGGAAGCGACCAACGCTCAGTTGGCAGCGGCCCGCGCCAATGCCGTGATCACCCTGGAAAGAAACCGTCCGTCTTTGGACATCTACGGTAACTATGCAATGAACGGCCGCGATGAAGAATACAACGAGGCGATGAAAGAATCCGGTAAAACGGACCAAGACACCGCTTTTGTGGGTGTTCGTTTCAGCATGCCTTTGAATATTGGTGCGGCATCTGACACCAAAGCCGGTGCCCGCAAAGCCGAACGTGCGGCGGAATTGAACCGTGAGTACGCTTACTATGCCCAGGAAATCGACTGGACCAATTTGACCCGCAATCTTCAGGATGCACGTGACAACCTTCGTTTGTTGTCTCGCATTGAAGATGCTCAGAAGGCGAAGCTTGAAAACGAGCGCGTGCGCCTTCGTCAGGGTCGCACGACCACGTATCAGGTTCTGTTGTTTGAACAGGACTATACAACGTCAGCAATCAGCAAAGTAAAATCAGCAGCAAATATTCTTGGTTTGCAGGCGCAAATCAAGCTTTACCAGGCCTCTCCTGAAGGAGGGAAATAGTCATGAGTTTACCTAAGTTATCCATCAGCCGTCCTATATTTATCACCTGCGTGACCATCGCCATGGTGGTTGTCGGTTGGGCCTCCTTCAAGTCCATGTCCGTGGATCTTTATCCGGACGTTTCCATTCCGGTTGTAACCGTGCAAACCGTTTATGCGGGTGCGGGTCCTGCCGAAATTGAAACCCTGGTCAGCCGTCCTATTGAAGAGGAAGTCAGCACGATTTCCGGTATCAAACGTCTGACCTCCAAATCCCTGGAGGGTGTTTCCCAGGTTATCGTTGAGTTCAACAGTGAAGTGGACGTTAAACACGCCGAGCAGGAAGTGCGCGACAAGGTCAACCTTGCCAAAGCCAAACTGCCTGACGACGTTGAAGATCCTCTGATCAAACGTTTTGACCCGGCGGATACGCCGATCCTGACAGTGTCGTTGACTGCCAAAGACCTTGGCGATGCGGCTTTGTTTGATATCGCGGACCAGTTCGTGAAGCCGCGCCTTGAGCAGGTTCGTAACGTGGGTGCCATCGAGATCATCGGGGGCCGTGAGCGTGAAATTCACGTTCTTCTGGATCGCAAAAAACTGCGTGCCCGTGAGATCTCTGTATCTCAGGTAGCAGCGCAAGTGGGCGCTTCCGGTCAGAACATTCCTTCCGGTAAGGTGAATCAGGGCGAAAAAGAGATGGTCTTCCGTGGTCTGGGTGAGTTCTCATCCGTTCCGGAAATCTCTGACACTCTGGTAAATCTTTACGGGAATGAGGTTCCGACCCGCGTGGCGGATCTGGGTAAGGTTGTTGACACCCTGGCCGATGAAAAATCCCGTGCATACGTGGACGGTGAAAAGTCTTTGTTCCTTCAGGTGTATCGTCAGTCCGGTTCCAACACTGTGAAAGTGGCTCAGGACGTGATCAAACAGATGGAACGTATCAAGCCAGAGCTTGAAAAAATGGAAGGTGCTCCGGTTGTCGCGGTCATGACAGACGCTTCCGTGAAGATCTCGGACAACTTGTATGACGTTTATGAGACGATCATCATCGGTATTCTTCTGACAGTTATTACCGTGTTCTTCTTCCTGGGAAGCCCGCGTTCAACCTTCATCACAGCCTTGTCGGTACCGATCTCTTTGATTGGTGCGTTCATGGTCATGAAGATTGCCGGGTTCTCGATCAACATCGTGTCCATGCTGGCTTTGACCCTGGCGGTCGGTCTGTTGATCGATGACGCGATCGTGGTAATTGAAAACATCTATCGTCGTATGGAACTGGGTGAAGAGTCCCTGACGGCGGCGGAAAAAGGAACAACTGAGATCCAGATGGCCGTTATGGCGATCACTCTGGTGGTTATCGCGGTGTTTGTGCCAGTGGGTACGATGTCCGGAACCATCGGTCAGTTCCTGAAGCAGTTCGGTATGACTGTCGTGTTCTCGATGGCGATCAGCTGGTTTGTGGCGATGACTTTGATCCCGATGTTGACAGCATACTTTGGTGGATCCGGTCACGGTGGTGGTCACGACAAACACAAGCCTGCGGGTCTTTATGACAAGACTCTGGGCCGCATGGTGAAAGGTTTCGACCGTTTCCAAACCATGCTTGAAAACCTGTACGTAAAACTTTTGAATGTGTCCCTGGATTGGCCGAAAGTGACTATCGGTCTGACCATGGTGGTGTTCTTCCTGAGTATCTACACAGTGACAAAAGTTCCGGGCGCGTTCATTTCGGATGATGACTCGGGTGAGTTCTCTGTGACTTTGGAACTGCAGCCGGGCACCAGCTTGGACGGTACGGAAGAGGTGGCTCGTCAGGTCGATAAGATCCTGCACGACAACCCGGAAGTTCGTTTCACAACAATGATTGTGGGCAGCTTGTACGGAGAGTCCAACAAAGCCAGCTTCTATGTGCGCATGAAAGACGGTAAAGAGCGCGGACCTCTGACAACAGAGCAGTTCCGTGACAAGATCCGTGGTCAGCTGACGCATCTGTCTTCAGCAAATCCGGTCGTTAAAAAATATGACGCAACCGGCGGTATGGGTGGTCAGCCGTTCATTCTGAACATTATTTCTGCGGATCCGGTGGAATTGGAAAAAGCCGGCACAAAAATGTATGAACTTTTGAAGAAGGATCCCCGTCTAAAGGACGTCGACTCAAACTATCGCCCGGGTAAGCCTGAAATGCAGGTTCATCTGAAGCCAGGCGCTGCCAAAGTGTTCGGTATTAATACCAGCACCATGGGGGGCGAGCTTCGTGCCCAGGTGGAAGGTTTGACTCCGGCAAAATTCCGCGAACGTGGTCGTGAATATGAAGTTCGTGTTCGTTTGCAGGATGACCAGCGTGACCTGATGAAAACGTTTAACGACGTTTACATCCCGAACGTGAACAGAAAACTGGTGCGTTTGAGTGACATCGCCAAAGGTGAAGTGGAATCCGGACCGGCTTCCATCGAACGTCAGGACCGTGGTCGTTACATTCAGATCACGGCAGGTCTGGCGCCGGGCGCGGGTCTGAGTGATGTGGTGAATTCGGCCGTGGCAGCAATGAGCACGGGTGAAAACGCTCTGCCTCCAAGTGTTCGTTATGGTTTCGGTGGTGATGCGGAAAACATGCAGGAACTGATGACATCCACAGTGATGGCTCTGGGCTTTGCGATTCTGTTCATCTATCTGATCCTGTCGAGCTTGTATGAATCCTTCATCACGCCGATCACGATCATGGTGGCGTTGCCACTGGCCCTGTGCGGTGCCTTCCTGGCTCTGTTCCTGACCGGTGAAGTTCTGACGATCTTTGCGATCTTCGGGTTCTTCATGCTGATCGGGGTGGCGGGTAAGAACGGTATTTTGCTTGTCGACTTTGCCAAGCAGATGATGGAAGAGGGCAAAAGCCGCCGTGAAGCATTGATTCTGGCTGGTAAAACCCGTCTTCGTCCGATCCTGATGACGTCCTTTGCTTTGATCGCCGGGGTGGTTCCGGTGGTGATCGGTATGAATGCAGCTTCCAAAACGCGCACGGCGATGGGGGTTGCGATCATCGGGGGTATGATTTCATCCACAATCCTGACTTTGATTGTGGTGCCGGCGGTGTTCACTTACGTGGACAGATTCCGTGTGTGGGCAAATAACTTTGGCGCAAGATTCACTTCCCAGAAAAAGATGGAAGAAAAATCAAGCGATGCCGTGATTGAAGAAACCGAGAACCATGACGACAAAGGCATGATTCCGGCTAAATAGTTCAGTACCGGGCGGGAACATTTCCCGCCCTTGATTTCAGATATTGGAGGCCTTATGGCAAAATTATTCATTCAAGATCTCCCGTCCCGTGAAGAGGTTCATACATCTTTGACAACACTGCCGGTGGCGGCAGAGCCGGATTCGATGGCGGTGTATTCCAATCTGCTGTTCCTGAAAGTGGCCAGCGAGATTGAAAACAGCCTGGACAGTCTGCTTTCCAAATACAACCTTTCCAGCGGCCGCTTTATGCTGTTGTTCTTGCTCAGAAACGCGCCTGCAGGTTTGCGTCCTTCGGAGCTGGCCAACCAAGTGGGTGTAACCCAAGCCACGATTTCAGGTTTGATCAACAGTCTGGAAAAAGCTGAATTGGTGGTTCGTGAAGGGCATCAGTCTGACGGTCGTTCGTTTGTGATTCGTCTGGCGCCGAAAGGCGAGCAGGCTATCCAGGACATCTTCCCTCAGTGGTATCCGCGGATCGTGAATTTCTGGAATGTCGTTTCCAATGAGGAAAAAAACAGCCTGAACGGTCTGATGGAAAAGATGATTCAGAACAAGTCTGCTTTGACACCAAGATAGACGCTGGAAACTGGAAATTTGAGATTAGAAGAAAAAGGCCGTTGCAAGACGGCCTTTTTTAGTTTTGAACTTTGTCTTCGTTGGAATTTTTCAGTCGCAGGGAAAGTGTTTTCACCAGCGCCTTGGACCAGGCGGGTTTTGAAAACAGTACCACATCCAGGCAGTTGTTGGGGATTTCGATCAGTTCGCAGTTAGTCAGGCTCATGACATTGGCGGATCGGGGTTCGCCATTGATGTAGGCCATTTCGCCCACGAATTCACCGGGGTTGATATGGCCCAGCAGGGTTTCAACGCCGTTGTCGGTCTTATAGGCTTTCAGTTGCCCGCGTTTCACCAGATAAACGGATTCGGCCTTTTCACCTTCGCGGATCAGGATCTGATGGGCCGCCAGGAATTTCATGCGATAGTTGGCGTTGTCGCCGTTCACGATCCAGTTCAATGCGCGGGTCAGGTGCTCAACGAAAGTGGCTTCGTCGGTCGGGCGGGTCAGGATGTGCACCTGGCCTGTGACGACCTCGTCCACAAAATGATCGGTGTCCGGCAACGGAGACATAATGATGACGGCGATGCGCTCTTTTTTCTGAATCAGTTTTTGTGTCAGATCCAGCGCGCTGATTTTGGAAATCTCGGAATCCACGATGACCACATTCGGTATCACGTTTTCGGCTTTGAACAGGGCTTCGCTGCCGTCGGTGGCCGTGAAAACGGTGGCATTCTGAATGTGTCGGTTCAGGGTGCTTTCAATTTTTTCTGCTTCCTCCGGTTTGGCAGAAGCGATCAGAAAAATTCTTTTACTCTCAAGGTCAGCCACGTGAATTCCCTTCTTCGGACTCCTTAATAAAGAATAGAGAATTCTTCGGCTTGTTCAATGACGGCGAGGGCTGCCTCGACCTTTCTACAGACGCTCAATCACGCTGCGGACATCTTCGGCGTCGTGATACAACCCAAAGCCGAAACGCAGGCGGTTCTTGCGCGAATCCACGTGCACTCCGCGGGCATCCAGTCCCTGCACCAGTTTCTGGCAGTCCTCGGTGGTCGGCAGATCAAACGTCAGGAAGTGACCGTGATGATCCAGATCCAAAGCCATCAGGCGTGAACGGTTCAGCAGCGGGTGCTTTTTTTGTTCCAGTTCCTGCAAGAATACTTTTTGGTTGTTTTGAATGTGCTTGTGAATGGCCGTGACACTGAGACCTTCTTTTTTGAAGGTCTCTAGTGAGGCAATCAGGCGATACAGCGCCGAAAAGTCCATGGTGCTGCCCGCGTACTGAAGGGCATCGGTCGGATAACCCACTTCATTTCCCACGGCAGAAAGCTTTGAAAGTTCAGCAAACCAGCCGGTGTGAAACGGACGGTGACGGGTGCCCGGAGGGACATACAGGAAGCAAGCCCCTTCGCCCCCTTGGGCGTATTTGTAAGAGCCCGCCAGATAGAAGATGCGGCTTTCCAGAGCTTTTAGATCCGTCGGCACAGCCATAAAGGCGTGATAGCCATCCACCACGAACAAACTGTCGGACGGAGCGGATTTCACCAGACGGTGAATATCGCAAGCCAGCCCAGAGTTAAAGAACACCTGGCTGACAAAGACCAGATCCCACGGTGTTGATTTTGCCGCGGCTTCAAATCTTTCATGGAAGGTTTCAAAGGGCAGGGTGGGTACTTTCACCACTTCGAACTGGGACATTTCAGACAGGCGGTTGATCTGACGGTCGAAACTGTAAAATTCAGAATCAGTGGTCAGAATGCGCAGCTTTTTATCCCAGTTCAAAGAACTCAGCAGACGAAAGACAAATTCATGTGTGTTCGGAGCAAAGACAATCTGCTCAGGATGGGACAGGTTCAGACTTTCGGCGATCAGCTTTTGTGCCTGGGGAACCTTGGTGGAAAAAATGTGGTTCCATTTGTTGTCGACATATTTGCAGGAATCATCCCAGTACTGCAGGTGGGCTTCACGGGTGGCATCGGGCCAGTAGTGGTGACTGTGGCAGGCAAAATGGATCTGGTCCGGATGGGCATCAAGGAAGCGTTTGTAGAGGTGCTTGTACATGCCCTGATGATAATAAAAAAGGGAGTCAAAGACTCCCTTTTTTATTTGCTGTGTGCGCAGCGACTAGAAGTAACCTTCGTCATCACCGAAGTCTTCGTCGTCTTCATCGTCATCGTCGCCATCATCATCGTTTTTGGAAGTGATGTCTTCTTCGATTTCCTCGTCTTCTTCTTCGATGGAGCCTTCGCCTTCTTCAGACTCTTCTTCATCATCCCATTCGTCATCTTCAGAAACAGCTTCTTCTTCGATGTCGATCATGCTGTCGATTTCAGCTTCATCGTCAAAGTCCGCTGTCATGTCTTCAACCTGAGGTTTAAGAACTTCAACAGCAGCGATACCGCCTACAGCAGCCGCAGCAGCTTTTTTAGGAGCAGCTGATTTTTTTGCAGCAGGTTTCTTGGCAGCTGGCTTTTTAGCAGCGGCTTTTTTCGCAGGCTTCGCAGCTTTTTTCACAGCAGCTTTTTTAGGAGCGGCTTTCTTAGCTGGTTTAGCGGCCTTTTTTGGAGCTGCTTTTTTAGCCGGCTTAGCCGCTTTTTTTGCAGTCGCTTTTTTAGCTGGTTTAGCAGCTTTTTTAGTTACTTTTTTTGCGGCAGCTTTTTTAGCAGGTTTCGCTGCTTTCTTAGCTACTTTTTTCGCAGGTTTTGCTTTTTTCTTTGCCATGATTCGCTCCCTGAAATGTCCTGGTTCAATAATGGAAATGCCCCCTTAGACTAGCGAGAATTAAGGGGGCATGCAAATCAAAATAGAATGACGGTGGGGACGGTCTTGTTTACTTGATAACCCCACTCAAGTGGTCATCGATGATCTTGGCCAGATCATTTGGAAGGATGAAGGACAGGAACAGGCCGCCATTATAGGCGCCGGATTTAGGGACAATCGTGAAATAACCGAGGGTGCGGGTCGCGGCAGCGTTCTTAAGAGGGTAAGTCAGGCCCAAAAACGCCGGGAACAAGGAACTTTCGATAAACATTCCGACCGCATTCACACCGAAATACAGATAAACCTTGTTGTCCGAGTTCGGATTCAGCCCCAGCCCAAGGGATGGAAGCTCTCCGCTTGGCATCATTGGCAGGTTGTTACCATTTGGCAATTTAGTCGCCGGCAGGGTTGTAACGCGATCTTTAACGATCAGTTTCAGCGGAATGCTGACCGCCACACGCGCTTTTTGCTGGGAATCCATGACCGTTTTGATCTGAACGCCCTTCACTTGCGGCACATCTATATAAAGACTGCTGAAGGCACCTGGCAGGGGGAGATACAGAAGCAAAGCGTTGTTGGCTTTGTCGATACCAAGCACCTTTTCATTTTCATAGGTGCCGCCGCCCACATATCCATTCAGATCCATTTTGTCGTAAGCACTTGGAGGAGCCGGCTCTGTCGGAGCGGGTGTGCCACTTTGACCGGAGTTGCCGTCATCGCTGGACCCCTGGCTGGTGTTGCCAGTTCCCGGCAATGACTCGAAACCTCCCTGTTTGCCACAGGCGGCAAGAGCTGCGGTGGCGAAAAGAGCGACCATCAATCTTGCTGTGATATGTTTAGCCATACAAAACCTCCATGCTTCTTCCATATTTTTCGGAAGGTTTTCACCTAGACTTTAGCTAAATATTTGAAATTATTGGTAAAAAAGTTCTACACTTTTCTGATGCTAATTATCTAGGCAGGTCTGGCTGGAAAAACTTTGAACATTAAAAATGAAAAAGGGGAGCTCGGCGGCCGCCGCTTCCCCAAAAATAAAAAACCCGGAAGGCGTAAACCCTCCGGGTATAAAGTTTGAACTTTTAGCTTTCAGACTAGCCGATCAGCTTAAGAGCCAATTGGTTGGACTGGTTGGCTTGAGCCAAAGTGGATGTACCAGCTTGCAACAAGATGTTGTTACGAGTCATCTCGGAAGATGCCTGAGCAACGTCTGTGTCACGGATACGGCTGTTAGCTGCAGACAAGTTCTCTTGAGCAACACCCAAGTTGTCTACTGTAGAAGTCAATCTGTTCTGAAGGGCACCCAGGTTGGCGCGAGTTCCAGAGATTGAAGTCTGTGCATTATCCAGCATACCCAAAGCTTCCTGAGCGCCTTCTTTAGTGGAGAAGTCCACACCAGACAGACCCAGAGCATCCAAAGTAGCCACGTTTTCAGAAGCGTTGAAGGAGATACGATCTTCTTCAGAGTTGTTGAACAAACCTACTTGGAAATCGAACTTCGGAGAAGAACCATCCAATAGTTTTGTAGTACCCCAAGTTGTTACAGAAGCAATACGCTGCATTTCTGATTTCAACTGTTGAACCTCTTTATTCAACATACCACGCTCTGTTTCACCAACTGTATCAGAAGCAGCCTGGATGCCCAACTCACGAAGACGAACCACGATGTTACCGATCTCGTTCAGACCACCCTCTGCAGTTTGAACCATGGAGATACCATCGTTCGCATTGCGCTGAGCTTGGGCCGCAGATCTGATCTGAGCTTTCAAGCCTTCAGAGATCGCCAAACCTGCAGCGTCGTCAGCAGCTTTATTGATGCGGCTGCCGGAAGCAAGTTTCGCCATAGAGTCGTTGATCTGTCTTTGAGAACCGACCAAGTTACGTTGAGCATTAAGTGCGCTGATATTTGTTGTTACTCTCATTCCCATTTTAAATTCCTCCGTTAATATTTATTTTTCATATTCATTACCTTCCTTGATTTGTTTTGTTGGCATCAGCGAAACCTACTTTCGCTTTGCCGGCACTGACATCCGAGTCGGTGCTTATAATGGCCTTTTTGTTTTTGGGCTTTAACCCTCGCTTTGCTCAGTCCGCTTTCAGGGCTTTGCCTTTCTGCTCCTGCGCTCTGCGCGTGAACAATCTATTGTTCTATTTCAGTTTCATCCTTGAAGGCCCTCCTTTCGGTTCAGCAAGAGAGTGACCATCTCTCTTGACTCCTTCTGAGTGAATCGTTGATGTGCATTAGATCGGGATTTGGTATGAGCTCTTGACAGGACGTCGGGCGGGTTTTGTTTGTTTTTCACAATACTGGCCGTAAGACAGATCGGGGATTCAGGACGTAGGATTGTCCTGAATCATTTGTACACAGTACTTTCAGAGGGAAAAATCGAATTTGTCAGGACTTTGGCTGAGTCAATTTTCTGAATGGGGATAAAAGGCTGAGGCTGGGCGCTGAGCGCAAACCCGCTGCTGGCGTGCAAAGGAACAGAATTTTCAGTCTATCTCGATGAAACGGCAGAAGGCCATGTTGCCGGCCAGTTCATACTGATGTGTTTGTGTGGCTTTGAGGTGATGAAGGGGATTGTACCCAATGGTGCAGACAACTTTTTCGCCGTCAAAGTGGGAACAGTCCTCACAGGAAAAGCGTGTGTCATATTCCAGATAGTCCTTGGGGTTGACGCGGTCTTTTTTAATGGATGGATGCAGGCGTGGCTGCGATTTGCCTTTACCTTTGGGATTTACGATACCTGCCACTTTGACCGCCTTGACATTGCTGAAATAAGACTCATCCTTTATTCCAGATGGAGGGTTTATGAGCAACGATATTGAAAAAATGACGCGAAAAAGCCAGGAGGCCATGCAGGCCGCCGCGAGATTGGCTGAGCGCAAAAGCAGCCCCTCTGTAGAGCCGGAACACCTTCTGATGGAGCTGGTGCAGCAGACCGAAGGCATAGTTCCGCGCATTCTCGACAAATTGAATGTTCCTCAGGCCCAGTTCCTTGCGGAATTGCGGACCAAAATTGATAAATTCCCTCAGGTGACGGGCGGCGGGCAAAAGATGTTTGCCAGCCCTCGCCTTGAAAAGATCTTTCAGGCGGCCGAAACCGAAGCTCAGGAGTGGGGTGATTCCTATATCTCCACCGAGCACTTCTTTATGGCCATGCTTAAAGGCGGGGACTCTGAGCTGAACGGGCTGTTTAAGAAAAACAAAGTCACGGCGGAGGCGGCACGCACGGCCCTGACTGAAATTCGCGGAAAACAAAAAGTGACGGATGATGATCCTGAAAACAAGTACGAGGTTCTGAACAAGTATGCCCGTGATCTGACCGCTTTGGCGGCCGAGGGCAAGCTGGATCCGGTGGTGGGGCGTGATGAAGAAATCCGCCGTGTGGTGCAGGTTCTTTCCCGTCGCACCAAAAACAACCCGGTCCTTATTGGGGAGCCTGGGGTGGGTAAAACCGCCATTGCCGAAGGCCTGGCTTTGCGTATCATCAAACAGGACGTGCCGGACAATCTGATTGGCAAAAAACTGATGTCCCTGGATATGGGGGCGTTGATCGCGGGCGCTAAGTACCGCGGGGAATTTGAGGACCGTCTGAAAGCGGTGATCAAAGAAGTCACCTCCAGTGATGGCCAGATTATTCTGTTCATCGACGAACTGCACACCCTGGTGGGCGCGGGTAAAACCGAGGGCGCCATGGATGCAGGGCAGTTGCTGAAGCCGGCCCTGGCGCGCGGTGAATTGCGCTGTATTGGTGCCACCACTTTGGATGAGTATCGCAAGTACATCGAAAAGGATGCGGCTTTGGAAAGACGCTTCCAGACTGTGATGGTCGAGGAACCAAGTGTTGAAGACGCCATCACCATCTTGCGTGGCCTGAAGGAAAAGTACGAAGTCCACCACGGTATTCGCATCACGGATGCGGCCTTGGTGTCGGCGGTGAAATTGTCTCATCGTTACATCACCAACCGTTTCCTGCCGGACAAGGCGATCGATTTGATCGACGAAGCGGCCAGCAAGCTGGGTATTGAAACCCGCTCGGTGCCGGAAGAAGTCGACAAGATCGAACGCGAGCTGATGCAGTTGCGCATTGAAAAAGAGGCGCTGAAAAAAGAAAAAGACGAAAGCGCCCGCGAGCGTCTGGCGGTGATTGATAAAGAAATCACCGAGCTGAACGCCAAGAACCAGTTGCTGCGGGAACAATGGGAATTTGAAAAAGGCGGCATTGAGGGCATTAAAAAACTCAAAGCCGACATCGAGGACCTGAAGGTGGCCGTGGCTAAAGCCGAGCGCGAGGGCGATCTGGGCAAGGCGGCCGAACTGAAATACGGAAAGCTTCCTGAGGCCGAGAAAAAACTCAAAGCCCTGGAGGAGCGCAGCAAGGAAGGCGCGAAATCCTCTTCAGAAAACCGCATGCTGAAAGAAGAAGTCGGTCCTGAAGATGTGGCCGAAGTCGTCGCGAAGTGGACGGGTATTCCAGTCAGCAAAATGCTGGAAAGTGAATCCCAGAAACTGCTGCACATGGAAGATTCTCTGAAACACCGTGTGGTGGGTCAGGATCATGCCCTGACGATTGTGGCCGATGCCATTCGCCGGGCACGGGCCGAGATTTCAGACCCGAACCGTCCGATCGGAACCTTTATGTTCCTGGGTCCGACAGGTGTGGGTAAAACTGAAACCGTGAAGGCCTTGGCCGAATTCCTGTTCGATGACGAACAAGCCGTTGTCCGTATCGACATGAGTGAATATATGGAAAAACACGCTGTGTCCCGTTTGATCGGCGCGCCTCCGGGCTATGTCGGTTATGAAGAGGGTGGCCAGCTGACGGAATCAGTCCGTCGCCGTCCGTACAGTGTGGTGCTGCTGGATGAGGTTGAAAAAGCCCATCCGGATGTGTTCAACATCCTGTTGCAGGTTCTGGATGACGGTCGTTTGACCGACGGTCAGGGGCGCACGGTGGATTTCAAAAACACCGTGCTGATCATGACCTCGAACGTGGGATCGCAGTCGATTCTGGATCCGGGTATGTCGGAAAATCAGAAACGTGAAGCGGTCAACGAAGCTTTGCGTGAAAGATTCCGTCCAGAGTTCCTGAACCGTATTGATGAGATCGTGATGTTCAAGTCCCTGGGCGAAGCGCAGATTTCCGGCATCGTGAAGGTGCAGTTGGATCTGGTCGCACAGCGACTGAGAGCAAAAAAGATCGGCATCGACTTCAATCAGGAGGCCATCGACTTCCTGGCGAAGAAAGGCTACGACCCGATTTACGGTGCAAGACCTTTGAAACGTGTGATTCAGACCGAACTTCTGAATCCACTTTCCAAAGAGATCATCTCGGGCAAAGTCAAAGCCGGAGACACCATCCACGTCAAAGCCAACGGAAGCACCCTGACCTTCTAAGGTGCCTGGTTGTTTTTTCTGGCTACACAGCATCAAGCCCTGTCTCAACGAGGCAGGGCTTTTTGCTTCTTAAGCGATCACATGACAATTGAGTTTTACGGGAATAGAGTGAACGAATGAAAAAACAAAAGAAAAAGACATTGGCCTTGATTGCTCACGACGGAAAGAAAGCTCTGATGGTTTCTTTCGTGCGTGATCATCTGGAGACTTTCAAAAACTTCACTTTGGTGGGCACCGGCAATACCGGCCGCCTGATCCAGGCCGCGGGATTGAAAGTCACACGCAGGCTTTCGGGACCATTGGGTGGGGACGCCCAGATCGCTGCCGAGGTTGCGACTGGCAAGTGCCAAGGCGTGATCTTTTTCCGTGATCCGCTGGGCATGCATCCCCATGACCCGGACATCTCGATGCTGATGCGAATCTGTGACGTTCATAACGTTCCTTTGGCGACCAATCCGGCGACGGCTGAACTGCTGATTACGGGCCTTTCCCACGACTAGTACTGTCAGGGTTTTAGACACCTTTTGCATTCTTTTCCGTTACAGGCCTGTGGGTTGAGAAACCCCTCTGCCGAGGGCATCCTCACGGGCTATGCGTCTGAATAAAGCTTTCCTCATTGCCAGTCTGCTCTTTGCAACGTCCGCTCACGCGAACAAAGGCGCGAACTGCGCCGATGGTTCCGTGGTGCTGGGGTTTGCCGGGGACATTCTGGTTCACGATGCTCTTTACAAAAACATTCTGCCGAAACAGAACTTCACCAGTCTTTGGAGCAAAGCCATTCCTTTGTTCAACAAGGCCGATTACATGACCGTGAATCTGGAAGGCCCGGCAGCGGTCGGTATCGATAAGGCCGGTCGTGATGTGGGCGATCAGGGTTTCACCTATGATCTGAACGTGTATTCAGGAACTAATTTTTCCTTCAACTTCCATCCGCAGATTCTGCGGGATCTGAAAAGTTCCAATATTGATCTGATCAGCACCGCCAACAATCATTCTTTGGATCGCCAATGGCGGGGAGTGGATCGCACGATTGAGGCCGCAAAAAACATCGGCCTTTCCACGGTGGGCACAAGACCGTCCTATGCGCCGAACGAAAGTTTCTATCACTTGGCAGATGTGCGTGGCTATCGCATGGCCTTTGTCGCCTGCACCGAGGCCACCAATGGGATTGCTGATACGAAGAGCCAAGTTCTTTCCTGTTATGGCAAATCCCAGCAGGTCGAAACATTGATCCGTCAGTTGCGCGCTCGTGGCGATGTTGACGGTGTGATTGTGCTTCCGCACTGGGGTGTGGAATACAGCCACAAACCGGACAAATCTCAAACGGCTTATGCCAAGCGGTTCCTGGAAGCGGGCGCTGTGGCAGTTGTGGGATCTCATCCCCATGTCTTGCAACCTTGGGAAAGCTATCGCACCAGTGACGGTCGTCTGACGATGATTGTGTATTCCCTGGGGAACTTCCTGGCCTTCCAGGCAGGCGTCGAAAAGAAAACCGGCGCCGTTGTCTATCTGCATTTGGGACGCGATGTGCAGGGTCGCACGCAGGTGCTGACATCCTATTACACGCCGACGTACCGCGATGGTTACACCGTTTATCCGATCAGCAGCAAAGGTTCCAAGGACGCCCTCAAAGAAGCCGCCCGTCACCTGGGCACGCAGAACCGTCTGGAGCCAGACCAGAAAATCCCACACTGCAATCAATAAGAATTCGTTTTTCAGGCCCTGCCAATGTGTGCTTCAATAGTGGCAGGAGATTTTATGGAAGCCACCACCACATTCTGGCGTAAATGCAGTTCCTGCAAGAAGCCCATCAATTATGGTTCGAAATATTTCGTCTGCAGTGTTTCCACCTGCAATAACGAACGCACGGGCTATGTCTTTTGCAGTGTTCCTTGTTTTGAAACACATCTGCCAGGGGCAAGACACCGCGATGCCGGGGCCGTGGAAAAGGTTGCTCCCAAAGATGCAGCGGCCGCTGAAGAATCCCATCAGCGCGCTCCGGCCCGTATTATTGTCAAATCCCCGACAGCATCGACATCGTCAGCTCCAGCGGGCAGTCTGGCCGCAGCTCCTCAGGAAGTTTTGATCATCGCTTCTCGTTTGAAGGACTATATTCAGGCGCGTTCTGAATACAATACTTCGGCTTCGGTGATGGATGTGCTTTCGGATCACGTGCGTATTTTGTGTGACCGGGCGATTGAAAATGCACGGGCTGACGGGCGCAAGACGGTGATGGATCGCGATTTCGAGTTTTTGAAAAAATAAAAGAAATGGAGTTCTATGAAAAAGTTTATTGGCGTGCTTATTCTGGCAATGGGCTTTTCTGGTGCGGCCCAGGCTTCCTATGTGTCTTATGACTTAAGTGGTTCAACCGGTTCCCGCGATGGCGAGTCCTACAGCGAAATTCATCTGGGGTTGAATTATTATCCGGTGAACTGGTTTAACTGGAGAAACTCCATTTTCACCCAGTTCGGTTCTCAGATTAACACCGTGTATGGCTTGGACACCGCAGGTCTTTTCAATTACGAGATGTACAACAGCAGCCGCACTTTGGGGATTGAGCTTTATGCCGGTCCGGGATTGCGTTTTGCCTCTGAAAATTCCAACGCGGCGTTTGGAGTTGCCGGGATCACCTTCGGCCTGGGTGGCTTGCGCATCGGTGGAGGTGTTCAGCAGTTCCAGTATTTCGAGGATCGTAAGGATAAAAACGATTTCACTCTTAATAAAAGCGAGACCCAATACTTTATCACATTGTCCGGTGGCGGAAGCTTCTAAAACTGCCTGATTTTTTCTAAAGTCATGATCTGCATCATACAGTGAGAGGGATTCACTCCGACAAGAGCGTCTGAGGAATCCTACATGAAGACTAACGACATCGTTCTGGCTCACGCCAAATACAAACTCAGCCTCAGAAATTTTGTGGAAAACGGTTCAGAGCTGCAGGTGCCTGATGAAGACCTGCTTTTCTGGTTGCGGGACAACAAGCGCAGCCTGTCGCATCTGCCAGCATTTCAACATCTGGAAAAAGAACACGAGGCTTTCTGCAACTATGTTTCTGCCGTGCTGACGCTGGTGGATGCCGGGCAGAGATCGCAGGCCCGGGAGCTGATCAAGAGTGAAATGTTCGTGCTGTTGTCGGAAGAAATTGTCAGCAGCATTGCAGTTCTGGAGCGGGCGGCGAAGTAGCCGTCCGAAATTTCTTTATTGGTATTTCGTTTTTTTGTGATCATTGTTTTGACGTTCAGAGTATTCACACTAGTCATCACGCCATTCAACTTTTCTTAAACAGTCTAAACATTCGACAAGGCAATATTTTTTTATAATTGCTGTTTTCAAGGCTCGCGAACAATTTCAAACACTTAGCGTGTCTCAAGGTGAAACCGGTTTCGTTTTTGCAAATGAGTCCGCAAACTTACACCCGGTTTAAGGTCCAGCCTTTTCATTCCGTATACTGTGCAAGAACCGCCTCGATAGATGGAGTGGAAAGGGAATATCATGAAATCACAAGGCACAGTAAAATGGTCGAAACAAATTTTCAAAGCAGGCGTGATGATCGCCGGCGCGGCCATGACTATGGGAAATCAGAAGTGCGAACAAAAGCAGGCTGAAGTTCCGGTGCGCAGTCTTAAGAAGATTGTGGAGATGGGCGCGATCCGCTCCAGTCCTCTGATCTTCCCGAACGGTTCTTTCGATTTTCAATTTGTTGCCAACGAACAGATATACGGAGTGCTCATGGAGAGCAAAGAATTCGCGCTAAGATATGCGCCTCCTATCGCTGTTCCCCCGGAGCAGGCACGCAGCGGGGATCAAAGCTTCTTCAATCTGACCAAAGCGGACGGTCAGATGATGAAGGCGTTCGCGGAAGCTGTCGGCAAGGACAACTACGATGTGCAGTACGCACAGACCGCGTGGTGTATGGTGAACATTCCACAGGCGAAACTTTCCGGTGCGGTGAATTCATTTGAATTGATCGGCGGTGGTGGTCTGACTGTTGGCTTCACCCCGGCTGGGAACTATTCCACGAATGGACTGGCTTCGGCGGGCTTGAATGTCGAGTGGGCGCAGCTGGATCTTTCCATGATGGCGACTCGTCCGCTGACCTCGAAAGTCATGACAGCCGCCAATGTGACGACAAAACAAACCAAAACCAAAGTGAACTTCGGCCTGAATTTCGGTGCCTTCACCATTGGGCCCAGTGCTTACTATCAGACTCCGCTGGCGCAAGTGACCAAGAATGCATTGGTCAAAGCCGTGGGTGAACTGAACGCCGGTTTAAAATCGGAAGAATGGCATACCCGTGTGATGGCCAATCACGACACGCATCTGGTGATCGTGGGTGGTTTGGATGTGGGCCTGGAAGCGGGCGACCAGTTGTTGGTTTATAACGAAGACTACTACTGGGAAGGTGAGCCTTGTAACTCGAAGTACCTGGGTGGTGGGGCCGCGGCAGGTTCGGCTGTTGCCAAGATCGAGATCGACTGGGTGGGTGATGAAATCTCCCGTGGTCGCGTGATTGAACAAAATGCCAATAACGCGGTTATTGGAGCCAAAGTAAAACTGTTCCAGTTCCATGCGGCGGATTACAAGCCCCAGGATCCGGGTGTTCAGCCGGTGGATTCCTCCACGCCGAGCACTCAGACCCCGTCCAAGCCCATTGGCAATCAAAAACCGGGAAAACCGGGCCGCGGCTAGGGCTTTCTTAGAGTGTAAAAGTGCCACTTTCCTTGCCACGGGCAGGGGAAAGATGTAGGGTCTCGGCCACAAGCTTGAGGCCCCTATGTTTTCTGGAATCGTAGAATCTGTGATGCCCATTGAAAGCTCTGAAGAGCTGACCAATGCCTATCGTATTAAAATCAAAAAACCTTCTGAATTCAATGACATAAAGCTCGGCGACAGCATTGCCTGCGACGGCGCCTGCCTGACCGTGGAAGCTTTTGATGATCAAACCATGACCTTTGCTTTGGCGGCTGAGACCATCAAGGTTCTTGAATGGAACCCACAAAGCTGGCTGGGAAAACAGGTCAATCTTGAGAGATCTTTGCGTTTTGGCGATCGCATTCACGGCCATCTGGTGACCGGTCACGTCGACAGTCTGGGGACTGTGACCCGCGCGGATCTTGAGGGCGAATCCTTCTTCCTGGATGTGAACGTGGCAGAAACCATTTTGCCTTACGTTTGGAAAAAGGGCAGCGTGACCCTGAACGGGGTCAGTCTGACCGTCAACGAACTGCAGGGTTCGGTGGTGTCTGTCTGCTTGATTCCTGAAACTTTGAAACGCACTAACTTGGGACTGCTTAAGCCGGGCAGCCGTATCAACGTGGAGCCTGATTACATGGCCCGCGCCATCCAACGTTCTTTGGAAGTCAGAAAGGGCTAACAATGGAATTCAATACAATCCCTGAGATCATCGATGATGTTCGTAACGGCAAGATGGTCATCCTGGTGGATGACGAGGATCGTGAAAACGAAGGCGATCTGATTCTGGCCGCTGAATTCGCGACGCCACAAAATATCAACTTCATGGTGAAAGAAGCCCGCGGCCTGGTGTGCCTGTGTCTGACAGCCCAGCAGGTCGAGCGTCTGCAGCTTCCACTGATGGTTCGTGATGATCTGAACTTTGCGCCGAACAAAACGGCGTTCATGGTCAGCATCGAAGCTTCTGAAGGGATCTCGACCGGTATTTCTGCTGCCGACCGTGCGCTGACGTGCCGAGTGGCTGCGAACCCTCATGCAAAACCCTCTGACATTCACATGCCGGGTCACATCTTCCCAATCCGCGCCCAGCAGGGTGGGGTTTTGAAGCGTGCGGGTCACACAGAGGCCAGCGTGGATCTGGCCCGTCTGGCGGGTTTGAATCCGGCAGCCGTGATCTGTGAAGTGATGAACGATGACGGCACAATGGCTCGCGTGGGTGATCTGCGTGAGTTCGCAAAAAAGCACGACATCAAAATTGGCACGATCGTGGATCTGATCGCTTATCGTCTGGCGAATGAAACTTTGGTGGAAGAGCTGCACAGCGTTCCACTGCCGGCGTCTTTTGGTGAAAACATGCAGGCGCGTGTTTTCCGCAGCACCGTGGATGGGTTGGAACATTTGGTGATTCAAAAAGGTGAAATCAAGAAAGATCATCCGACCCTGGTTCGTGTTCACGTGGATAACTTCACCCGTGATTTCATGGCGGTGGTTCAGCGTGGGGCTTCGTCCGTGCTTGAAAGCATCAAGGCGATTTCCCAGGAAGAAAGCGGTGCTTTCGTGCTTCTGCGCGGGAACAACCGAACTTCCGGTCTGACTCAGGAGCTGAATGTTCTGGTGGGTCTTGAGGACATCCGTCCGACGACGCCGTTGATGGATGAACGTGATTACGGCATTGGTGCGCAGATCCTGCGTGAGATTGGCGCGAACAAAATCCGCCTGTTGACCAATAAGCCTGAAAAGAAAGTCGGCCTGAAGGCCTTTGATATTGAAATCGTTGAAATTGTCGCAATGGAAAACTTGAAGGGACCAAAATAATGGGAAAAATCAAAGTTGGTGTTGTCACCGCTCGCTGGAATCAGGAAATCACCTCTAAACTTGAAGAAGGCGCAATCAGCTATCTGGAGGCCTGTGAAGACGTAGAGATCTTTGCGGCTTTGGTTCCGGGCGCGGTGGAAATCCCATTGGCGTGCCAGGCTTTCCTGGAAGCGGGCTGTGACGGTGTTGTGGCTTTGGGTGTGGTGATCCGTGGTGACACTTCTCACTATGACTATGTTTGCAACTCTGTGACTGACGGCGTAACTCGCCTTATGCTTGATTACAAAAAACCGATCGGTTTCGGCGTTCTGACGACGGAAAACGAAGAACAAGCCCTGGCTCGTGCGGGTGGTGATCACGGTAACAAGGGTGAAGAAGCGGCTCAGGTGACGATGGAAATGATCGGCCTGACTCAGGAAATCCCTGCGGCCATGAAGACAGCTCTTATGTTGGCTAAAAAAGCCCCTGCGAAAGCGGCCAAGAAGCCTGCAAAAGCTGCGGCAAAAACACAAAAAAAGAAGAAAAAAGTAAGAAAGTAATCTAGCATGGGGCCTATGGAAAATACGCCCCTTAAGGATGAGTTTCTTCCTCCTGGTCCCCAGGAGTTTAAAAAGCGACGCCGCGAGATCATTTTGGTTCTTGTGGTGTCGTTTTTATTTGGTCTTCTGACGTGGTTTGAGATCCGCCTGTTTGCCACCAGTCAGCAGCTTCCGTTTGTTCACAGTATCTTCTTCTTCGGTCTGGTGAACTTCAACATCATCCTGCTTTTGCTTCTGCTGTTCATGATCTTCCGCAACGTCGTGAAGGTCTTCGTGGAAAGACAGGGCAAAGTCTTTGGCTCAAGTTTAAAGGCCAAACTGGTTGCGGCCTTTGTGGCGTTCAGTTTCATTCCGACCGTGCTGATGTTCATCATCTCGGTCTTTTATATCAACTCCAGCTTCGACAAATGGTTCAGTGCGAAGATGGCCGGGGTCCTGAAAAGCTCCATCGAAGTCACCAACGCATACTATTTCAACGCCAAGAAAAAGAACTATCACTTCGCCCATCAGATTGCGGATTCTCTTCGTCCGCTGCGTGATCAGCGTGCCATCGAAAAAAAAGTGGAACAGCTGCGCAAGGATTTCAGCCTGGATGCGGTGGAGTATTATCCATCCCTGTTCGGCAAGCGCGTGGTGGTGTCGGCCGAAGATGACACCGTACCAACGGTGCCGGCAGTGTCTTTGGAGTTCCTGCAAAAGGGGATCAAGCTTCAGGCCGAAGCCAGTATCATTCACCAATTTGGTGACGGCAATCTGGTGCGCGTGATTGTGCCCGTCCAAGAGGGCGCCGAGCGGGGTGCAGTTGTCGTTTCAAGCTTCCTGCCGCTTTCATTGATTTCCAAGATGAATGACATCTCGACAGCGTATGATGAATTCCGCGATATCAATCCGCTGGAATACCCGCTGAAGTCGATCTATTTGTATATTTTGGTTCTGATGACCTTCGTGATCCTGCTGGCGGCAACCTGGTTCGGATTCTATCTGGCAAAACAACTGTCAGTGCCGATCGTGCAACTGGGCCGCGCCACCCGCCGGGTCGCCGGGGGGGATTACACTCCGCTGGAAGTCAAAGCCGGTTCTGAAGAGATTGCTGACCTGATTCAAAGCTTCAACTCGATGACGGGGACGTTGGAAAGCACGCTGGCCGAACTGGATCAGCACGCGCGGTACACGGACACGGTTCTTAAAAACGTCAGCGCCGGGGTGATCTCGGTGGACAGGGCGGGGATTGTAACGACGATCAATCGTCATGCCGCCCAGCTGTTGCGTGTGGATCCGGAAAAGTACATCGGGCATTCGGTGCGTGATCTGCTGACGCTGGAGTATTTCCGCACCTTCGCGGAGTTGCAAAAAACCATGCACGATCATAAGATCGAAAGTTTGCAAAAAGAGCTGCGCCTGAATGTTCAGGGGGAAGCGATTCCGTTGCAGGTGACCTTGTCGATGTTGAAAGATGAAAAGGGCGAAGACATCGGTAAGATTCTTGTCTTTGATGACATGTCCCCGATTGTGAACGCCCAGCGTGCGGCGGCGTGGACCGAAGTGGCCCGTCGTATCGCGCATGAAATCAAAAATCCGCTGACGCCGATCAAACTTTCTGCCGAACGTCTGCAGCGCAAGTTCGGGGGCTCGATCACGGATCCGGCCTTCAGCGAATGCACCACCATGATCGTGAAACAGGTGGATGGACTTAAAAATCTGGTGAATGAATTCAGCAACTTTGCCCGTTTGCCGCAGGCCCGTCCGGTGGTGGCGAATTTGAACTCGGTGGTGGAGGAATCCCTGGGGTTGTACCGTCAGGCCCACCCGCAGATCGACTTTGAGTTCAGCAAGGACCTGGAACTGCCGGACTTCAAGTTCGACCCGGACCAGATCAAGCGTGTTTTGGTCAATTTGGTCGATAACTCAGTTTCCGCTGTTGCAAAAGAGTCACAGCCCAGCGTGAAAATCACCACGCGCTACGATAAAGACATCAAAACCGTGCGCATGACGGTGGCGGACAATGGCGAAGGCATCCCCGCGGCGGATCGAAGTCGCATTTTTGAGCCATACTACTCTACAAAAGAGGGCGGAACTGGGCTAGGATTGGCCATTGTGAAAAGGATCATCGAGGATCACAACGGGTTTATTCGGGCCACGGCCAATGAACCCAAAGGTATCAAGATGGTTATTGAAATGCCAGTGAACGAAGTCGGCGCATGGAAGCCGTCTGAGTCCTAGCAAGAAAAGAGGTCGTTATGACGGCACTGAACACGAAAATTTTGATTATTGACGACGAAGCACCGATTCGTGATGTGCTTTCCGCATCTTTGCGTGATGAAGGCTATCAGGTTTCTTTGGCTCATGATGGTGAATCGGGAATCCAGGCGATTCGTGACGTTCAGCCGGACATCGTGTTTTTGGATATCTGGATGCCGGGCAAGTACGACGGTATCGAAGTTCTGAATCTGGCGCGCAAAGAGTTTCCTCACGTGGAGTTTGTGATGATCTCCGGTCACGGAACCATCGAAACCGCGGTGAAGGCGACCAAACTGGGTGCCTGGGACTTTATTGAAAAGCCTCTTTCCATGGACAAGATCCTGATTGTGATCTCCAACATCCTGAGCTACCAGCAGCAGAAGGAAGAAAAAGCGCTTCTGTTGAACAAGCTTCGTAAATCCATCGCTTTGATCGGCGAGGCCCCAAGCATCGTGGCGACAAAGCAGATCATCGCGCGTGTGGCACCGACCAGTTCCTGGGTTCTGATCCAGGGTGAAGCCGGTACAGGCAAAGAGCTTGTCGCACAGAATATCCATTACATGAGTTCCCGCGCCAGCCGTCCGTTTGTTGAAATCAACTGCGGTGGCATCCCCGAGGACCTTCAGGATTCAGAAATTTTCGGAATCGAAAAAGGCGCCATGCCGGGTGTAGAGCGCACGAAAAAAGGCAAACTGGATCTGGCTTTTGGCGGCACACTTTACATTGCTGAGATCGGCGAGCTGAATCAGGCGGCGCAATCCAAGCTGTTGAAGTATCTCGACAACCGCACCTATACCAGAGTGGGTGGCACGGAATTGATCGAAAATGATGTTCGTGTGATCGCAGCCTCCTCGAAGGATCTTGAAAAAGAAGTGAAGGACGGTCGTTTCCGTGAAGACCTTTACTATCGTCTGAACGTGATTCCTTTCCGCGTGCCTGCGCTGAGAGAGCATCCCGAGGACATCCCGGTGCTTGTTTCCTATTTCTCTGACAACGTTTCCCGCGAAAGCGGTTATCCGAAAAAAGCGTTTTCAGAAAAAGGCGTGGAAAAAATGCTGGCCTATCAGTGGCCGGGCAACGTTCGTGAACTGAAGAATTTTATTGAGCGCGTGTACATTCTGACTCCGGGCGATTTCGTGGACGTTCACGATTTGCGTTTCGCAGGTCTGATCGACAAAGACGACGAAAAAGCGGTGGAGATGCAGGATCTTTCCACCTTCCGTGAGGCACGCGCCCAGTTTGAAAAAGAATATCTGCTGCGCAAGATTGGCGAAAACAGCGGCAATATTTCGCGCACAGCAGAGGTTATTGGTCTGGAAAGAAGTTACCTGCACCGAAAGATCAAAGCCTACGGAATTGATACGAAAGAATAGAAGGAAAGAGACAGTAAGATGGCAGATACAGCAATTACCCCGACACGTTCTCAAAACTATCCAGAGTGGTACCAGCAGGTGATCGTTGCCGCTGATATGGCGGAAAACTCTCCGGTGCGCGGTTGCATGGTGATCAAACCCTGGGGCTATGCCGTTTGGGAAAACATGCAGGGCGTTTTGGACCGCATGTTCAAAGACACCGGCCACGTGAATGCCTATTTCCCTCTTTTGATCCCGTTGAGCTTCCTTGAAAAAGAAGCGGCTCATGTGGAAGGCTTTGCGAAAGAATGCGCGGTTGTGACTCATCACCGTTTGAAAGGTGATGGCAACGGCAAGCTGATCCCGGATGGCGAACTGGAAGAACCACTGATCATCCGCCCAACCAGCGAAACGATCATCGGTCACCAGTTTGCAAAATGGGTGAAATCTTATCGTGATCTGCCGATTCTGGTGAATCAGTGGTGTAACGTGATGAGATGGGAAATGCGCACGCGCATGTTCCTGAGAACTGCCGAATTCCTGTGGCAGGAAGGCCATACCGTTCACGCCACGGCCAAGGAAGCTCAGGAAGAGACTTTGCAGATGCTGAATGTTTATTCTGAATTTGCAGAACAATACATGGCAATGCCGGTGATCAAGGGCATGAAAACTCCGGATGAAAGATTCCCGGGCGCGGTGGACACTTACACGATCGAAGCACTGATGCAGGATAAAAAAGCCCTGCAGGCGGGAACTTCTCACTTCCTGGGTCAGAACTTTGCCAAGGCCTCTGAGATCAAGTACCTGAGTGCGGAAGGCAAGGAAGAGTTCGCTTGGACCACGTCCTGGGGTGTTTCGACCCGTTTGATCGGTGGTCTGATCATGACCCACAGTGATGACAATGGATTTGTGGTTCCTCCAAGACTGGCTCCGTTGCACGTGGTGATCATTCCGATCTATCGCAACGACGAAGAGCGTGCTCAGGTGCTGGACTATGTAAAAGCTTTGGAAAAAGACCTTAAAGCCCAGAACTATGTGGGTTCTTCCGTGCGTGTGAAGATCGATGATCGTGACATGCGTGGTGGTGAAAAAGCATGGCAGTACATTAAGCAGGGTGTTCCTGTGCGTGTTGAAGTGGGTCCTCGTGACATGGCAAAAGGCGAAGTCTTTGTCGGTCGCCGTGACCGTGGTCCGAAAGAAAAAGCTTCCATGGAAAGAAACGCATTCGTGGCAAACATCACGAATCTTCTTCAGGAAATGCAAGATGGTCTATTTGAGCGTGCGAAACAGATGCGCGATGAAAGCATCAAGACCATCACGAACCTGCAGGACTTTGAAAAGTACTTCTCTGGTGGTGAAAACACCGCTCCGGGCTTTGCCAAGGTCCCTTGGTGTGAAGCCGGGATGGGGCATGAGCTGCTGGCGCAGTTGAAAGTGACTCCGCGCTGTATGCCGCTGGATCAGGAGCCGGTACAGGGCAACTGTATTTTCTCCGGCAAACCCGCGACAAAGTGGGTCTTGTTCGCAAAATCCTATTAAGCTAAAGGCCCTCTTCCGAGGGCCTTTTTCATTCCGGTCAAAGAATCAATAAATCTCGTGTTTCCCCGAACTGTTCGGGAAGCATTTCTCTGTGAACACTTTGAAGTCTTGTCGTTAAAGGTGGACGTTGCCCTTTGTGGGGCCAGCGTTGACCATGGTTGGGAAGTTAACGAAAGGCACAAAGTGTTGGCGCTGGCGGAAGCACAAACGGATCAGGTTAGAGAGCGTATCGCAGGTTTGTTACAGGATGTGGTAAGGGAAATGGCTGGTGGCGCTGACGGTATCGACGTCAGGTTCACAACTGGGGACCGCACAACCGTATATTGCATCAATATCCCTCAGGAGCATCGTGGAAAACTGATCGGAGCCCAGGGAAAGAATATCACTTCATTGCGCAATATCCTGGCGGCCATGGCTGGGAGCAATGGTTTCCGTGCGATCATCGAGCTGGTTGTCTAATTTATTGTAAAGAAATGAAATGCTGAAAATAAAAAAGAGCTCCCGGCGGGAGCTCTTTTTTATTATTGAACTTCGATGAAGCTGGCGTCCGACCACGGTGAAGTCTGACTGGAGCTGCGGCCACGCATTCGGAAGTACCAGCGTCCTTTGCTCAGGCCCCGGTTCAGATAGTAATCGCGGGCTTCCACTTTATAAACCACACTGCCGCTGAAATCCGTGTTTTTGGCAAGTTCCAGTTCGTACCAAGCGGCCCCCAGAATCTGCCCCCAGGCGAAGCGAATGGCATCGCCTGCTTTGAACTTGTTGCCCTTTGCCGGGGCTTCCAAAGCCGCCGCCAGAAGATCAGCCTGTTTGCGATATTCCACGCCGTAAACCTGAGATGGAGTGTCGAAGAAGTCCGGACTTTCTGACTTGGGAATCAGGCGGAAATAGTACCAGCCCTCTTCTTGCACGGGCATAAAGAACTCGATATTGCGGGTCTCAAAACGTTGGGCGTCTTTCAGGCTTTCGTTCCGGCCCACCTCGATCAAGTACTTCTTTGCGTTCTTGCGATGGTTCCAAAGAACGTGCAGCTGGTCCTGAGCCTGCTTTTCGTCAATATTGGCAAAAGTGATTTCGTAGCGTTCGACTGACGGGCCTGGCAGAACGCCTTTGATCTTAAATACCGCAGAGGCAGGGGAGATTTCCCCTTCTTTGGAGCGGGCCAGAACCCGCACATAGCTCGGTTCTTTGGTCGCGTGATCAATGGCGTACTCCGGAGAATTCAGATTCACACTCAACGTCACATTGCCAAACTTGGGCGTGTCCGCCATTTCGATGATGTATCCCGCAGCGTGAGGCACCGGCTTCCACTTCATCGTGACACGCACCGTGACGGGACTTAGCAGGTCCTCTTTTTCTTTCAGCAGCTCGGGTGCGGATAAAGGAGGGCGCACCTCGGTGCTGATCACATTCGACCAACCGGAGGAAGGTTTGTCGGTGTAGATTTTCTGGGCGCGCAGATAGTAGGTGCCCGGATCGGTGACTTCAACACCCCCAGACAGGGGGCCGGTGCGTGAAGCGGTGACGGTTTGGAAATCAGCGGTGCGGCTTAACTGCAACTCGAAGCGCTCATTGTTTTTTGCATCGCGAACTTTAGCCGTGATTTCCCAGCGGCCGCGTTCGATCAGGCGCAGTTCGGCTTTTTCCAGATTGATATCAGAAGGCGGCACCACGGTGATCTTGCGCGGAGGCGTGGTTTTTCCGTTGGCGGCAATAAGTCGCCAATAAAAGAATCCGGCTTTTTTCCGGGTCACTTCAGTCGACGTCCGGCCAGAGGTGTTTAATTTTTCCAGGTCCTGGGTGAAACTCGCCACGGTGGAAAACTCAAGGGCCGGGGCGGAGCCGCTCCATTCAAAGCGGATGGGCTTTCCGACATAGGCCACCAGATTGTCTTCCGGGGCCGTGATGCTCAGCGCGTTCTGGCGGTCTGCTGTGGCGGCGGCTTCACTTTTCTTTGCCTGAAGTTCCGCCGCTCTTGCGGCTGCCGCAGAGGCGGCCAGATTTTTCATGGCCGTTGGCGAAGGCTGCAGTGTCACGATATTTGATGCGGCAGAGACTTCGCCTTCTTTGGCTTCTGTTTGCAGGCTGATGTAGTAGGGACGTGTCAGGTATTCGTTGATTTCAAATTCTGTTTTTGATTTCGGCAGGCGTGTAATTTTGGAGTCCCGCATGTCAGCATTGAATGAAGTGCGCAGCAGGAAGTATTCAGCCGCCTCTTCACCCGTCCAGGACAGGGTGGCGGCAACAACCCCGCCCACTTTTTCGCCGTGCGAACTGACTTTAAGGATCGGCGCGGTCAGAGGGCTGCGAACATGGAGTTTAAGGGGGTCGGACCAGTCAGAAACCAAATCGTTGCCATAGAGGCGGCGCACGCGCAAATAAAAGTCACCGGATTGGTCAATCAGAGACCGGAACGGCGCTGGGCCGACAAAGGCATCATACAGATCCTGGTATCTTTCCGTGCGGCTGACCTGAAACTCGTATCGAGCATTGGCAGCAGGGTTGTTGATCGAGACATCCAGCTGCCACTTTCCGCGTTCAATGAAAGTCAGGCGCGGTTCGGTCAGCGAGGTCTTTTGCAGGTTGGCGACTTTGAAGTAAGAGGCGCTGGAGAAGTGGGGGACACCCTCTTTGTACGAGACAACGCGCCAGAAAACATCTCCGCTCAGTTTTGCGACGGGCACCGGGATTGTCTTGGTGCCCGTCACAGTCAGCTCGCCGTCTATCTGATAGAAATCGGGATGGGTTGAATACTCCAGCGTCTGATGTTCAGCCGGGTCACTTTCCCAAACGAAGAACTGGTTGGTTTCGTTTTTATAGACGACTTGCTTTTCCACTGGCTGCAGCAGCTTGATGGATGGATCAATGGTCTGATCGATATAGAGTTCCACCTTGCTGGTCTCACCCTGGTTGCCACTCACTGGGGGGGCGTTGCCGGACCCGCGACTGCGCACGACAACGCTTTCTCCCTGGGTCAGTATCTTTTTGTCTTCAACTCCCTCAATGGCAATCTGCCCTGCGGCCATGGCCAGGCCCAACGCATGCTCTTTCTTTTTAACATACAGATCATACTTCGAGCCCGGGCCGATTCTTAAACCCGCCTGATCCACACGCAGGATGATGCCTGTGTTGTCATTGGGAAAACTGCGCAGATTGAAAGAACCGTCGTTGAGGGCCAGGATCAGGTTGTTTCTACCGCCAGAGTCTTCGGAAATGCGCAGCAGGGTGTTTTCGCTGAGGCGTGCGCGGCGGTTGCCGGAGAAGTGAAGAACGGCTGCTGACTTTTCGCCAACGAAAACTTCAGAGCCGTTGAAAAGTTTTTGTCCATCACTGGCCGTGCGCCAGAAAAAATCTCCCGGATATTTATGTCTGACTTGTGTCCGGATCTCGCGAATGACAGCAAGCGGTTTTCCCAGCGTGGTTTCATCCACTTTGCTCAGGCCTGGGATTCCCGCAAGATAGGCCACGCCCGCTATGATTCCGATGAACAAAACAAGTGCTGCTAATACGAGTTTCTTTTTCATTCCCCTACTATGGGGGATTTATCTGTCGATGTACAGACGCGACCGGTTCACAGGCTTTATTTTTTTAGAAATCCAAATGTTTTATCCACGATGAAATCCGGTTCGAGTTTCGCGGAACATTTGGAACACTTTATTTCAGATGGCAAATTTAATTTTGATTCCTGCTCACCAGCGTAATTGTAGTGAACGTTCTCACTCAGTTTGATCACGTGTTCGTGAGAGCAGTCTTCACACAGGAAAGGTGCATTGAAAGAAGTCACGCGGGCATTTTTTGGCAGAAAACCCTGAACGATGTTCACTTGATTCACAATGACGAACGGGCATTCATCCAGTGACAGCTTTGCATCGGTCGGCACACGGCAAGTCCACATGATCCAGTTCTTAACGCCGATGGAGTTGATGAATGTCACCTTGGACATGTTCAGTTTGATGTCTTTGTAGTTTTGAATGTTGAGTTCAAACAAAGAGGTTTTCTCGCTGATAGGTCCTTCCAGAGAGATTTCAATCGTGCTTCCGTTTACTTTTGTGTTCATCAGGTGTTCCTTAGATTTTCAAAATGCATCACTGATACTCATCCAAGATTCTGATTCAAATTTGGAATTCAGGCGCGTTGGATCTGTTCATGCAATCAGAAACTGTTCCCCTTTTGGTGAACGAGGATCGCCACGAGTGGGACGCTTATCTTGCACTGATTTCATTTAAGAGTATCAAGCTGATTCTGCTCTGGCTTAAAGACCTGAAAAACGTCGATAGAATGGGCTCCCAGCTGGACTGTACCATCATCTGTGCGCTTTCAAACGGCATTTCCAAGACCTGAAAGTGAGGCTAGCCTGAATCTAATATGAAATGTCTTCTATCACTACTTTTGTACGTTGCATGTGGTGTCCTGATTTCCTGTGCGAAAGCAGGTCTTCAAAGCACCAACTTGCCATCTAAATTCAACGGTTTGGAAAGCGCCGTGGCTATTTCGCCAACGAGTGTAAGACTATCATGGCCTCTGCAGGCGCGATTCAAAGAATATCGAGTCTATCAAAAAGGTTTTAATACCCCGAAGAAAACTGAAACGTTCGCGACCACGACACTGAACAGTCTGACTCCGGACAGCTACTATGAATTTTCTACGTCCGGCGTGGACGCAACGACAGATGAAGAGTTTGGTTTCGACAGCTACATGACCGTCAAGACGCTCGCGAATTTCTCGGGCATTCCTTCCTCGGGCCTGCAGTCCCAGTCCAATGGTTCTGTGGAAGTCAGCTGGGTGAAAAACGGAGACGGTGTCACTTACAAGATCTTCGCAAAGCGTGAAAGCGAATCCTGGGATCTAACAAATGCGGTCACCACGGTGGTCAATAAGAGCACCTCTCTTGTGAATTCCCTGCCCAGCGGTGCGAAGTACTGCTTCTGGGTGATGGCGTTCTATGATGACGGCACTTTTGAACCGTCGAACATGAGTGAAACGTATCTGAATTCCAAAGCACCGTGTGTGCTGGTTCAGTCCCAGCTGTCGAATCTGCCAGCGGTTCGGATGAACTCAGCGTTCGTGGGCAACTTCCCGTGGTTCTGGACTGAGGGCGGGGATTCTACTTACAAGACCGAGATTTTCGAACGCTTTACAGACATTCGTCTGGCGACAGTGAGCGGCAATGACTATTTCCGTTCCATCATTCCAATTGATCCGGGTGTGAAGAACATCTACGCCAAGGTTACGGCAACGGATGGCAAGGTGACCATTGTGGATGTTCAGCCGGATGGGCTGCCGGGCTTGAGCAAACCTCTGGTGCGAAGCCTGGAAGGGGCGGGTGCCAAGGCTCCCTTGTTGCCGCGTCTTATCGGTGGCGGGCTTGGCATGCAGGAGTTGGGTAACGGTATCCAGGTTGGTGACTTTAACTGTGACGGTTACAAAGATGTGGCCGTATCGGCTCCGCGTGCGACACCTTATATCAGCGAACGGCACTATGATGCGACGGGTGCGGTCTCTGTGTTTTACGGGTATCAGCCACCGGACGAGATCGACGCTGACGGAAATATCGTTCGCCCCAAACCGCGTTTGAAAACGGATGTGGTGCCGACAGCGGATGCTTCTTTCCCGGATCCACAGCTGATTTATTACACCGATCTGACCTCAGATGCACGTCTGGGAATTCGCATCGCTGTCGGGAATGTGAATGGCGATTGTTTCAGCCGCTATAAACCGCCTGAAGGTGTCACCGATAACGATCCGAAGATCAATCGTGTGGGTCTTTGTGACGACCTTTACACTCCGGCGGTGCCGCCGGCTGATTTGAACAAGCTTAAAGAGATTCATACCTGTGATGACCTTGCCATGCAGACCAACGATGGCGCGGTCTTTGTTGTTTTCGGTGATCCGGTCCGAGGCCTGGTGACGGGCGCTGGCGGAAGTGCTTATGGTCTGAATGAGGCCACTTGTGACCCGACGTCTTTCAAATGTCGTCCGGCGAAGTATCGCGATTCCACGACAGCGTATGTGCATTCCATCACCTTTGGTGATTATAACAATGATGGTTATGACGATCTGGCCATGGGTGTGACGACGAATGCCAGCAAACGTCAGATTCACGTTCTGCGTGGAGACCGCTTCGGGCTTTATCCTGCAAGTGCGGTGAAAAGCCACGCCAAAATTGATGCTGAGACCATCGGTGCGGGTGATCTGACGGATGGATCTTTTGCCGGCACAAGCGTTGCCGAGGACTTTGGCGGAGCAGTGGCTTCGGCATACAACTCGCGCACCTGCGAAAATGGCGGGGGCTATGTCTTTAGAACCTCACCTGCACCAAAGAACAAAGGCTTTGAATTCAACAAGTGTGATGATCTTGTGATCGGGGTGCCGGCCCGTGCTGCGGGACGCGGCTCAATCCTGGCATGTAAAGGTGTGCAGCCGACTTCCGGGTCGGACTTGCAGCAAATAACCAGCTGGATGTGTAAAGAGTCCTACCCTGACACGACCCAGGGAATCAGTGCCTCTCACATCACGGTGAAAGGGTACGGATATTCTCTGCTGGGGGTGCCGAATCAGAATGGTTATCCTTTGACCAAGGTGATCGGCACAACCAACTCGACTCCAAATGTTTCCGGTGCCGTGTTTGTCGGTGCACCAACATCAACGGTCTCTGGCCGCACCAACGCCGGTGTGGTGTTCGGTTACTACATGACTCCACGGTCGGCGGACTTTACGACCGGGGGATTGCAGGGAATTTTGGAGCCGATGCAAACGGTGAATGCCGTGAACTCTTTGGCGTGTGACGCGAAAAATCGCAATGTCGTGACCGGCAGTCTTGAGCATTGTGAAAATCAGGCGCTGCACACCAGTCCCTCTGAGGCGGGCGTTCAGTACGGGCGTTCCCTGGGAACAGTGGCGGACATCGAGGATGTCACGCGAGGACTTCCATCATTGGCGGTGGGTGTGCCTTACCGCACGGTCACAAGCAGTGATGGTAAAAAGAGCATTGTGAATCACGGTGTGGTCTATTTGTACAAACCTGACGTTTCCACCTTGGGAACCGAAGCGGGTGTGCGTATCGATGCTCCCCAGTTGTCCGATGATGATTCTTATGGTTGCGCAACCAACTGTACCTGGTACAGCGGTGGCGTAAATCCATTCGGTGCCTCTATTATTTATGCCAAAGACATGACCGCCGGTGCGCAGATCGGTGGTGGTGGTATGGCTGGCGCGGATTTCAACGGTGATAAAACCGGGGATCTGATTATTGGCGCCCCTTATCTTTCCAATCCGTCTTATTACAACGGAGCGGCCTTTGTCTTTAATTCCAACGGTTCCTTCGCCGCGTCGGTGACGAACCCGGATCAGACAGTGAATGTGAATTTCAGTAAAGAGCTGAACTATCACTATGAGCGTGCCAAGATCGTCGGTGATTTGAACGGGGATGGATACGCTGATGTGGTTACCCATATTTCCGTGGCCAGCACTGTTGAACTAGTGATTTTTTATGGCAGTGCCGGTGGTCTGGTGACAACACCGGAGCCATCAAGAAATCCGGCGACGCCTCTTGCGCCACTGAAGCTGGCTGTGGACAGCGACTCAGGGTTTGGCCGGGAATTCCACCGCATTGGCAGTGTGAATGGTGATGCTTACGACGATCTGCTGATTCTGGGCACCTATGGCAGTTACATTTATTATGGCTCTTCCAGCGGTGTGGTTTATGCCAATGCGCCTTCGTTGGCACCGGTGGGGCAAAATCCCCTTCGATTCGGTATCGGCGGCGTGAACACGATTTCCTTCCATACGGATGGAAATATGCACGGGTCCTTCCCGGTTTCCGGATTGTCTGTTGGTACATTTGCCTCCATCAACCGTGCGGTCGCCTTTGGTGACTTCAACGCCGATGGGTACGGGGATTTTGCCCTGGGCACAGCGACCAACCTGACGCCAAGTTTGGACGTGATCCCGGGTGGTGTGAACATGTCGGCAGCCAACAAAGGCCGTGTGTTCGTGATTTACGGCTCTGCCACGGGTCCACAGACCAATCGTGCGACCGGAACCATTCGTCTGCAGGACGATTTGGGAGCGGCGGCCGATGTTCTGGTGGAAAATCCATGCAGTGAGACGCTGCCCAAAGTTTGTAAAGTGCAGATGCTGGCTTCCTCCGACACAGGTGTGACCTTCGGGTGGAGCATCGTCGGGACTGATTCTCTGGATGTTCTGGCCGGCGAGGAAAGCGACGAGCTGGTTGTCAGTGATCCGTCTTTGACGTCGTTCAAGGGGCGCATCTATCTGTTCAAGGGTGGCGCGCGAGGTCTGGGCTATACGCCGATTCAAAAACTGGATCCGGCCGCGGCGGCGGAGCGCTTTGGCTTTGAAGTCGCCTCAGCAGGTGACATTAACGGAGACGGAGTGGTCGACATCGTGGTGTCGGCTCCGGTGGCTGGAAAAGTCTATTCCTTCTATGGCGGCCAGGTGGGCAGTGCTTACGCTTTCTATGGCTCCACGTCCTTGGCCACCACGGATCTGTTCCTGGCCGGCTCCAGCCCTATTGCCAAGAACACTCTGCACACCAGCCAGTCCCAGCCAAAGCCTCAGCGACTTGAGGTCCTGGGAACTGATGCCATCTTCGATTCCGGAGACGGATTTGGATATGGCCTTGCCGGAGTGGGTGATGTGAATAACGACGGCTACGCCGACATTATTGTGAACATGCCGGGCAAAGACTATGACCTGGAAGAGGTGCAGGCTGATTCCGGGGCCTTCGTGGTTTACTATGGCAGTTTGCTGGGATTGAAGATCAATTCCACGCCGACAACAACCCCGCGCTGTTACGGTGGTTCAGCACCTCTTTGTGAGCCAATGCTGCTGTATCTGCCCGAACGCAAAGCTTATGAATACAGTTACATATCCAACAGTGTGAACGGTGACATCAACGGAGACGGAGTTTCCGATGTTGTACTGGCTGCACCAGGCCGTAATCATCCATCCGGCAAGGCATTCTCGACAGGAGTCGTCTATGTTCTCTATTAAAAGGATTTTCAAAACTGTCCTGCTGACGGGTCTGTTGAGCCTTGCGGCTTGTACAGAGAAGCTGGAGACCGGAAGTCTGCTGCGTGACTTTACCGGAGCCGAGGGCGTTGAAGTGCTGTCTCCAACCGCGGTCCGGGTTTACTGGCAGTTGCACAGTCGTTATCGCGAGTACAAAGTCTATTACAATCTTTCATCTGATGCGGTGGCAGAAACGTTCCAGGACTCTGTGATCATTCGTGATCTGGCGCCGAACACCAGCTATACATTCAAAGTGGTGGCGACTGATGGAACCAACAGTGTCGGTGGCAATAAAGAGATCACGGTCACCACCTACAAGCCCTTTACTGGCGCCGGCAGTGTTTCCAAGGATGCCGACGGCAATTTGATCCTGGTTTGGGACTATCCAAACAAGGTGGCTGAATATCAGATCTTCTTTAAAGAGTACGAGGATCCCACGGCAGAAAACACTGCCAATTGGACCGCGGTGGATCGCACTTCGCTGGAGAATCGCTATATCTTCCGTAACATGACGGGATCGACACGCTTTCATTTCGTCGTTCAGGTGAAGTATCAGGATGAGACCTATGAACGTCCCACCAAAGTGGTGACGGGTTCCACGAACTCGTCCTTCCCGACACCGGCCTATGAGCTGAGCCCGATTTCGATTGGTGCTTTGCCATTTGCGAAGGTGACGCCGGTCGTGAATTCTGAATACAAAAATGAAAACTATGTCAGCCGGGTTTACATGGGTAACACAGCGGTATCAGATCCGCTGGTGGGCGCGGGCACTATCGTGTTTTCGCCTTCGGCCAACTGGACGATCGGTAAAATTGAGGATCTGTCCATTCGTGTGAACTATAATGACGGTGCGAAAAATGAAACTCTGATTTTTGATAATCTTAGCACCTACATCAAGGGTATTCCGGGTTATAAGGAAATGCCTCCTGTTGCGGCGGCGGACGCGGGTGTGGCTTACATGGGCGAATCCATGACCTCCGGTGACTTCAACTGTGACGGTCAGCCGGATCTCGCCGTCGGCCTGCCGAACATGTCCATTGCCTCTTTGGGGGTGAAATCTGCCAATGCCGGTGCGGTTTATATTTACTATTCTTATAAGCCGACAGGTTCAGCAAGTTTCAAACTGAAAACGTCCCCGGATCCGGTGCAGAATCCGGCGGTTCCCGGGTTGGATCCGCAGATCATCACTTTTGAGGATCTGACACCTTACGCACGCTTTGGAAAATCCATGTCCGGCAGTGGAAATCTGAACGGGGACACTCGTTTGGGTAACGCCTGTCAGGATCTGGTGGTCGGGGCCCCAGGGCAGGATACCTCCTACAGCCCTTATGAGTATGATGGCTCGGCCTTTGTCTTCTTCGGAAGTGCTGAGGGCTTGAAGTCTCCGACCAAAATCAAAGACATGCAGCAAAACTTTGAAACTTGTAACGGCCTTGTTGAGGGGGCGACTTGTTCCGCTGTGATGTTGTGGCCGGATACATCCTTGTGGCCTTCGTCGCACTGGGATCAGGCGGGACGTTCACCGACAGGCAACAATTCCGAATTTGGGCACGCGGTTTCCTTTGTTGGTGACTTCAATGGTGATGGATATGATGACATCGCCATCGGGGCGCCACGTGGCAACTGGGACGGGACACCAGCTCCGAATTTGCCAGGGGATTCAAAGTATGAGCCAGAAACAGGGTTTGTGGCCATGTACTTTGGTTCCAAATCCGGTATCGGTTATGAAACTCCGACGGCGGGGGCTATTCCGAACGCCACTCATCCCAAGTTCCGTTTCCTGAAGATCTATGCACCGACTCCGCATTATGGAGCCCGCTTTGGTCATGCCATTCATGGCGGGGCCGATGTGGATGGTGGCTACAGAATTCGCAACTCTGCCGGGAAACTGGTGGGCGGCGCTGACATGATCGTAGGGGCGCCCGGAGACCGGTATATCCAGGCACAAAGCGCGAAAATCAAGGCAACGACCGCCAGCTGTTCGACTCCGGATACCTGCGCGGCAATTCCGCCAGCGGAAGGTGGCTGGGGAAGTTCTGGCTTCTCGTTCCCAAGCGGGGTCAATTACTACAGTTTGCCGGTCAATAATGCGGCGGCTGGTGTGGGCTCGGCTCCGGGAGCAGCCTATGTTTACTTCGGACGGTCAGCGCCTTCGGCATCAGCCACAGAGGATGAAACGTACCGCAACCAGTTCTGGTTCTGCGGTAACCGCAAGATGGATACGAACAAACACTTCTCGTGCCTGACCAATAAAGCCGGCTTCCGCATTTTGTTCCCGCGCAGCTTCTATAAAGATGATCAGGTGGGCTCAGGTGTAAAAATGACTTCACGTGGCTTCGGGACATCTGTCGCTCTGGTCGGTGATCATTCTCGCTATGATGCAACCAACACGGCGTTGACAAGTCCTTCCGACACGAATGCAGACGGATGGGCGGAAGCAGTGGTTTCGAGCAGCTATTTCAATAATGGCTCCAAAACCAATTCAGGCGCATTGTGGGTCTTTTATGGAAATCCGTTCAAACTTTATGAAATGGATGCCTTCAAGGGTATCGATGCCGTGGATCCTAATATCAAGGACAGCGACTGGAATGACGGGTCTTCCCAGTGTGACCGCTTTGATACGAACAACAATCTCACCAAGCGTAAATGTGCCCCGACACTGATTCGCTCCAATTCCATTGGTTCGAATTACTATCTGGGACTTTATCCGGAAGCGATGGCGGTCGGTGACGTCACAGGTGATGGACTGAAAGATGTTGTCGTGGGTGCGACGGGAGATGGAACGAAAGCGACCAACTCCGGAGCAGCTTATGTGTTTACAAGTTTGTCCGGTGTGGGGCTGACCTCCAACTTCCTGCATCTGTACAACTATCAGGGGCAGTCCTATGACTACTTCGGCCGCTCCGTGGCTGTGGGCAATTTTGACGGGGACTATTCCGGTTTGACGCCGCTGAATGACGTGTTCGTTGGATCTTACCTGGACAAGTCGACAAAGCTGGGTGGTGGAGCCGCCTTCGGCTACTACTCCAAAGGTCAGCCTCTGTCTTCTGTGAACTCTGTGCCTGCAGAAAAAATGGTGGACCACGCGGCCAGCCCGCAGAGCCTTAACTTCGAAAGCATTCGCATCGTCGGTGATATCAACCGTGACGGATATGCGGATGCAGTGGCCCAGATATCCCGTCCTTCGGCAAACAGCAAAACTTATACGACGGATGCGGTGGTGTTCTTCGGATCCAATCTGGGGTTGATCACCACGTCTTATTGCAAGGGCAATCTGGCGCGTGTATTCAAACCACAGAATCAGAATGAAAACTATTGCTATCCATCCGTGAATCCGGCGCAAGGGGTGACACTGAGTGATATTGCCCTGCCACAGTTGATCAGCAAACCGACGAACTTAAGTTCCGGCTGGGCTATTCGCGCCTTTGACGGTGGTGATATCAACGGGGATGGTTTTGCGGACGTGATCTTCCTGGATCCGGGTACAGGCGGTCAGGTTGTGGCCTACTACGGTTCCCGTGGGGGGCTTCAGGCGGTGACCAATCCGAAGTGGCTTCCGGCTGCCGGTGATCCGCAGTATATCACAACGCGCTGGTCGCCGATTTCGTGGGGCTCTGAGTTCCTTGGGATGGATGAGCTTTCGCCTCACCGTCGTAAGGTCATTCATCACGGTGACTTCAATGGAGATGGGTACTCGGATCTGGTTCTGGCAGTTCCGACAGCTCCATCATTCTTTACGATGAACAAAGGGACCAGTATCAGCGACGTGAATCCTCCATTCGGTGATCCGCCGGCGGCGGGGCAGGGCTGGCAGTGTTATGACGAAGCAGATTCAAGCTGTTTGAACGGTGTTCAGGCTGTTGAAATGGGTCGTGTGTTCATCTGGTATGGCTCTTCTTCAGGGGTTCAGACTCCGAAGGTCAAGGGTTATACGCCAACGGACAATGAACCGACGGTGAACACGAATCTTTTGTCGTCGAACTCAAACTACATGATCGACACCTATGGGACAGAGGCGGCAGCGGTTGCCAACAAAGCCTGCAGTGGGGCTCCGGGCCACTCGTGCAAGATGCAGTACCTTTACAGTCCGATGGTGCGCAACGTGAACTATGGTTACGATCGCCTTCGTCACATGTTCGGCGCAAGCATAGCGGTGATGGACTATAACAAAGACGGCATCGACGACCTGGTTGTTTCAGCTCCGGGCTGGGAGGATCTGGCTTGTTACTATGATGCCGACAGTCGTTCCAACTACGGTCGTTTATTCCTGTATCAGGGAAGCAGCAACGGTATTCAGGCTGCGGATCGTGACAGCTATTACAACTCCACTTATATGGGTGGATCGTGCACTGACGACGACCAGTTCCAGAATCTGGATCCATCGTTGGATCAGGATGGCGCTGCGGGCCGCGTGTATGGTTTGATGCCGCCGATTTTGAACGGGGACCTGGGAGTTAACCGCATCGGCCGTTACTTCGGGTATCGTTTGGATTCAGCCGGGGACCTGAACAGCGATGGTTATGAGGACTTGATTGTGACGGCTCCGAAAGAGTCACCGAAATCAGGCTTCTCTGACAGTGGTATGGCCTATGTCTATTATGGCCCATTGTGCGGTTCTGATAACAATACAACTATGTGGGATTATCTGGAGACCAATCTGAACAAGCAGATGTTGTACACGGATCCGGACCTGCCAGGTGGTGGTGCGGGCCTGCAATGCATCCGTTCCGTGGGAACACCGAAACCGGCACCTCAGGCCTTCTATGCCTGGGATGCGAAAGGTGGGGATATGGTCGGCAGTGAGGTCATGACAGGCCGTATGAAAAAAGGCGACTTCAATGGCGACGGATTTGATGACGTGATTCTGGGGTCGTATGGCTATGACGATTCAATCAGCGGTAACAGCCAACTGGGACGTGGACTTGTCTTCTTCGGCTCCAGCGTGGGTCTGCACTCTGCAGATTATCCGGATACGGTGGTTGTCGGGGATGCGCAAGGGCGCATGAAGCCCTATGTAATCCAGTACGAGGACACCGAAACGTCACCAAATTACTTCTATTTGAACACTTCATCCGGGGATGTGAATGGGGATGGCACTATGGACATCATGGTTCCAAGTGAGGGACATGACGGTCATGCGCCGATCAACGGTATTGATGTGGGGAACTTCTTCTTACTCTATTAAGTACGTTTGATTTCTGCGGGGGCAGGGGATGATTTTAAAAGCTTTGGCGCTGATTCTGGCGGCAGTCTGGTTGACAGGCTGCCTTGAAGAGCAGGGGAAATCGAGTGAAATCGTGATTCCTCCGGGCAGTCTATTGCAGTTTGATATGACCAAGGTCAACCCGGCCAGCACAAAAAAGTTTTCCCTGTATCTGACTGAATTTGTCCAGGCGGAAAAGAAAACCAAAAACCTGCTGGATATGACCACAGATGCCAAGCCGGATTATATTCGTTCCATCATGCCCAAGGGGCTGAGTCCTTCCGGAGCCATGGTTCTGAAAGTGGTGATGGAGTATCGTACTCTGCCTTGGTATGCCGTGGTGTATCCGGATGCGATTATCCAGCCAAGCCTTGATACGACGCTGGTCTATAATCTTTTGTCGACTTATCCGGGCCGTGATCTGAGCACTTATACTCCAGATGAAATTCAGAAAATCACGGAGGCGGTGGTCAAGTTCCGGGAGGAACGACTGGCTCTGTTTGGAATTTCTCCGGAATTCAATCCGGATTTGTTGTACCGTTTTATCCGTAACGGTCTTTCCAACAGCTATGATTTTTTGACGTTTATGAAGTCTTTCGGCGTGGAGTTCGTGTACAACACCGAAGGTGACGTCACGGCAGAGCCTTATCCATTTGGAATCGTGAATCGTCCGCCAGTCCTGGATGAAAAAGCCACCACCAAGGTGCAACAACAACGGGTGGAAGAAGGCAAAAAAATTGAAATTCGCGCCACCGCCAGGGATCCGGATGGGGATCAGGTGTTTTACGCCTGGATGCTCGAGGGGTCTTTGCGCACGGCCGAAGAAGGCATCGTGCGCTGGGAGCCAACCTATGATGATGGCCGCCCAGATCCTTACACAATGAGTGTGATTTTGTCTGACGGTGGAAAGATCAGCCGTGTCGACTGGCCGGTTTTGGTTGAAAACGTCAATCGTCGTCCCATTTACAGCTACAATTGTGCACCGACCGTGAATGAAAACACCGAATGGGTGTGTACCGTTAAATTCAAAGACGAGGATGGCGATGCCATCAAAGTTGTGGCCGAGGCGATTTCCGGATCCAATCCGCTGTATCTGAATGAACAGATGGCTCCGACAGAAATCAACAATGCGGGTGAAATCACCCTTCGTTGGACACCCAACAATGAAGACGCACGAAAAGGTCTAAACAGCATCATACTCGAAGTCACGGATGCTTTGGGCGGCCTGACCCTGGCCAATGTGCAGGTCACCGTCAAAGACACCAACGCGGCTCCGATCATGCTGGGTGGAGTGAATCCGGTCAACAGCAGCGCTATTGAGTATGATTACTGCGCGAAAGAGGTGCCGGATGGCGCGGCCCCTTATCAGTTTTATTTGGATTTCCAAGACCCCGATAACGTCGGGCCGAATCCGGCGTCGCCTCCAGATGAGCTGACGGTGACAACTGCCGGAACGTTGAAGTCTTACATTACTCAAGTCGGTTCGCCGGAGGTGCTGGCGGATCGGGTTCGCTACACCTACCTGTGGAAGCCTCTGCACACTCTTAAAACGGGCACCTTCATTGTCACTTTGAAGGACAATCACAACGGCAACGCGGCTCCAAAGACCCTGACTCTGACAGCTGCGGACCGCAATACCAAACCCTGCCTGGCAGGGGGGGACATGACCGTTCAGGTCAGAACAAATCAGATTCAGAATTCGATCACCTACACAGTTTCTGACAGGGACAACGATCCGTTGTGGCTGGAGGCATACGATTTCAGTATGACTGGCACGGCCACCAATAAAGGGGCCATTGATTCACTGACTAATGTGGTGGATTGCGGGACCAATCAAATGCTAGTCCTGCGTCGCATGGTGGGGATGACAGAGCCCACCTATCGTCGTAATGCCTCTTCATTCTGTATCCGTGTTATGAACACGTCCGCAGACATCTCGGGAACAGCGGCAGGCTATGTGCGATTTATGCGCTCTGCGACGGATACTGTGGCCAGAACCTTTACGACATCGAATACCTTCACCGTCCCAGGAAGTAATATCGTCTTTAGGCCGAAAGTGAACGTCACCATAAACACAGGTGACCTAGAGGTTCTGTTCCCAGTGGTGGCGAATGACACTACAGCGGCAGCGAACACTGTCACAGTGATCGGCACGACGGTTCCAGCCGGAGTCACTGTCACAAATCCGACGGCTCTTTATGATCGTGGTATCGTGACATTCAGCCGACCGACGACTGCGACGGCCATCACAATTCCAAAGTTCACCGTGGTGCGCACGGCAAGCCGATTGATGGAATTTGAAACTCCGGATGAAATCGCCATGCCGGTTGGAGTGAGCAGTGTTTCGATTCCTGTCTGGAGAAAACCAATTCTGATTGCTGATGGCACTTTGCTTACTTCAAGCAACACGCTGGCCGGGGCGCCAGTCTTTACGGTCCGCGCAGTTTCCGGAACTCCTTCGGCCACTTCGCCGACATTGCCGGATCCTCCGGGGCTTCATGACTGGAATGAACATATGGTTCAGCGCGGAACCTCCAATCAGGGGGATATCTATCGTAAGTTCCGAGTGCGGGCCCTTGATGGATACCGGGCTCCGGCAAAAGCTATCAATACCTTTGTGGATACACTGCCTGCGGAAGCTTCGAATCTAAAGGTTGAAAACACCGGTGTCTTTGAACATCAGGGTGTTGTCAGGTTCTTCCGCGCGACAGGAACCACTGCAATTAATTTACCGGCCGGTACGCGAGTCCGTACGGCAAATTATACCTACTATGAGTTGATTGATCCGCTGGTGATGTCGGTTGGGACGGTCTCCCTCAACGCCTGGGTTCGCCGAGTGGAGAATCTGGGATGGACAACCACAGCCCCCGCTTCCAACAGTCGTCAGGCGACGTTGCGGTTCACGGATGTCAACAATCCGTCGATCATTGTCAGCAGCCCGACAATTGTTGCGACTCAGGGTACGAATCTTCAGGATGGTTTGATTCAGGTGGCAGACAGCGCTTTGAAGCTGCCGTCGCCGTATTACACACTGGATGACTATTGGTATCCTCTGGATCCGAAAGACTATTACACCTTTTCTGTTCAAGCCGTCGGTACGGGGCCCGTGGGGCAGTGGAGCGTCTGCAGAACAACGGGTCTTGCAAACTCTTCGTGCACAGGAACCAATGTGTGTTCTGCATTGCCAGCGGTTGCGGATCGGAACTATTTCAAGACAAACAGATGTTACTTCCGCTACACTCCACACCCGAGTGACTATTCCGGAAACTTCAGTTTCAAGGTCACGGCTGTTGAAAGGTCCCCTTGGGGAACTCTGAGCACTGTGACGAATGTGACTTTGGTGGTGAAAGAGATCAATACCAAGCCGGTGCTGACGAACAGCAGTTTCACACCATTGGCCGGAGGTACCGGAGCTGCGTTGGGCACTCCTTTGACTCTGGGGGATTTCAATGAAGCCACCGAGTCTATCTACAATATTTATGCTGTGGATAACAACAAAGGATCCGAGCTTCAGACGGTCAATTTCGATCTTGATGCCCAAGTGTATGACTTAAAGACTTCGACGTGGGTGCCAAGGCCGGAAGGTCTGTCTGTTTTCATCGAAAAACGCGAAGCACTCACCCCGGGACCTGGCTCCAAGACCACTGCCAAGCTGGTGTGGAATCCGACGGATTCTGACTCAAAAAAATTCTCAGGCACGGATGGTTTGGTTGTAAAAATGCGCGTCTATGATGCCAAAACGATGCCGGATATTCAGCAGTCCACGGATGCCTTCTATAAAATCCGCCTGATCAATAAAAATCAGGTGCCATCGATTGCTGAAATTGTTTCTGGTAATAACTTCCGTATTTTTGCTGACACCTATTTCAGTCAGGATATTTACCTCTACGACAGTGACGCCTATGTTCCTAGTGGCGGTAGCTTCTCAACACTGATGACTCTGTGCCGGGACGCCAATGGTGTGCCTTTGCGGCATGCGACATTGGATCCGGTGGTGGCCGATCCTTATTCGTGCCATGCCAACAGCACAACTTGGGCTCCCGAAATTGCGACGTACGATGCCACTTACAAACGCAATGTCTCAGTTTCTCAGTGCGGTGATGGGACTAATTTGAATTTGGATTTGGCAGTGCCAAAGCTGACTCCGGTAGGGGCGCCAGAGCTGGTTGGTAGTGCTTTGCGCCAGCGCTATAAAATGGAATGGTGCCCACAAAGAACTCATATTGGTGAGCACTCTGCGGAACTGTTCGTGAATGACAATGGCGATGTGGACCGCGATGGTTTGACGTTGCCTCGTTCTGCCAGTGCGACTCCGCTTAGAATCAATGTCGTGGCACCGGCTTACTTCGTGAGCCCTCGTCAGAACCTGGCGGGAACGCCAGTTCACTTTATGCCGCACACGGCGGCCAGTATGCCGTCAGCACCGTTTAAGTATCCAGTGATCGTCAATAACTCCCAAGGAAACTCCCTGGAGTATTCACTGGTGACCTCTCCGCGTCCGTGCGCTGAAGCCAACGGCATGTGCATCGATTCGGCTAAAGGAATCATCAGCTGGAATCCGGCCTATCCGGCCGATGTGACTGCAGAAGGCGGGGACGGTCATCAGGTGCGCGTCCGTGTGCGTGACCTGAAAACCCAGGAAACGGACACGGTCAGCTTCTATCTGAAAGTGCAAAATCCGCTGTCGCCGTTTGAAACATCACCGGTAATCAACAGCTTCCTGCCAGCGGGAACGGATGTTCTGGCGTCGGAAAAAGCGCCGGTGTCCTTCTCGATCTCGGCATCGGATCCGAATGCGAACGATACACTTTTCTATCGTTGGTATGTGAACGATGAGCTTCGTTATGACGAGGGTCCGAACTTTGAATTCAAAGCCAAAGACACGGATGCCTCAGTGGATCCGGATGGTGCAGGCCCTCTGAAAGCTGGCGAATTCATGATCCGGGCGGAAGCCACCGACGGAAACTATGTGGCAACCAAGGAATGGAAAGTGAAGATCCGCAACAACTACCTGTTGGCGGAAAAACTTTTTGATATTTTTGCGGCCCGTCCCGAAAGTCTGCCATCGATGAATCCGCTGTCCCTGAACTGGCTTAACGAGGTGCCGGTGACGCTGACTCTGGGGTCGAACATCGTCGATCACCTGGTCTTTGCGGGAACCTACACACTGGGCATGTTCACCAAGCACTTTCTGTGGGATCTGACTCTGGTGAATGGGGCGATGAACAAGCCCAATGGTACCCTGGTGAATCCTCCATGGAACTTTATGGAAGATCTGCCTTGGTTGGCAGGCACTCAGACCAAGCGTATGGCTTTGGTGAAGACGTCCGGCAGCTTTGATATTCTGCTCACATCGCAAACGGGGCGTGTAGGTCCGTTTGGTCTGACGACAGAAGCACTGCGTATCCCGGCGACGGATCTGACGGGCTTAAGCCTGGGTACAGGAAACAAGTGTATAGGTGACTGTCCTCAGAATTTGTTCACAAGCAGCCTGAACTCGGATTTGCGTCTGACTGAGTCCTTGGATTCATCGTATGTCTTCTATGCTTCAGACAACGGCGACAAGTTGCTTTATGACTATCTGAATCCGGCCAGTGCTGTTCAGATCTACAACTTCGGCACCGCCAAAATTTCAGGAATGGTCTTGAATAAAAATCTGGAACGCCTGTACGTGGCGACCCAGCAGACCAGTCCATCTGTTTCGCACAAACTGTTTGTCTTCAATGTCAGCAATGTCCGCTCAGGGGGAACACCTGGGTTGGTTGCCCAGATTACTTTGTGGGATGGGGTTGCAGGGCATGAGGACTGCAAACCGACGGATCTGGTTGTGGATGTGAGCTCGCATCGGGTGATGGCATTGCTGTCTGGAACGGGTGGCGTTGCCGTCCTGACCGACGGGCCTGCTAAAACTCCGACGGCGGCGGATGTTCAGTTTGTCGGGGTCAATGAGATCAGCAGCTCGCCATTTGATGTGCCGGGGCAGGGGCGTCGTCTGGTGATCCGTCCCGATGATCGAATGATCATCGGGACCATGAAAGACGCCAATCAGGTGTTCACTATCGATCTGGACAGCTATCAGGTCTATGCGAATTCCGTGCAGGATCCAGTCGACAGTATTGTCAGTTTTGACTCGGGTCAGATCCTTCTTGTCAGTCGCAGCAAGGGCCGGATTTACCGCGCACGCTAGCTTTGGAATTGTATCTTTCAGAGAGGCCTCATAGAATTTACCTGTGAGGCTTCATCTATTTTTCAGCATATTCATTTTCGCCAATGTCTGCTTTGCCAGCATCATAAATCCGGATGTGATCCGGAAGAACTCAGTGCCCATCATCGGGGTTAATGATGATGTGGTGATCGTCGCATCAACACCGCTGGTTCGGGTCGGTGACCTGGTGGTTATTGCGCGCATCAAGGATGACGACATCGAGGTCATTTCCCGGGGCTCTGTTGAAAACATCCAGGATGGAAAGTTCCTGATTCTGCTGGACTCAAAAACCATCACCAAGTTCCCGAAAGTTCGTGACCGCGTGGTCAGTCTGGCGCGGCTTCAGGAAAAAAAGTACGATGAACCTGAAGTCCCGCCAATAGGCGGCCTCCAGCCGGACGAACCGGATCCTTACGAACAGGGTTATGTACAATTGGATTTCGGCCCTTATCAAGGGAAGATCGAAAGTGCCTCTCCCAACCAAGCCAACCAGTACAAAACCTTTGAACACAATTTCATGGACACTCATCTGATGTGGTACTTCGACTTCCTGTGGAGGATCGGTCTTGAATACCGCAGTTCCGGTGGCAGTGTGCCGGTGAAATCCTACAATCGCGAAGAAAAACAAACCACCTATCGCGAAAGCATGATTGCGATTCATTACCGTTTTCTGCCAATTTGGAAAGAGCTGCGTCCCACGCTGAAGCTTGTGACCAAGTCCACGGATTTCAAAACTGCCAATGACGATGAGTATGTTTTGAGCAGTGCGGGTTCTGGCATGGGGCTTGGTGCAAACTTCCACTATCTGTTTGGTCCAAATATCTTCAACTCAGAAAAGTCCTTCGACTGGAGCTTCAACCGTATTTACTTCGACCTGACCTATTTCCCGTCTTATTCGATGAAAGACAGCGGAGTCACCCGGGGAGACAGCTCTACAGGAACAGCGATGGAGCTTTCCCTTGGGGCGACAACCCTGGTGCACATGGGCTTTATTCCCTTCTTCAAGAGGTTCTCGGTGGATGTCAGCACGGGGATGAGCTCCAGTCAGGTGACTTTCTCCGGGGCGCCGACCAATGCACCGGATGGTTTTTATAGTATTCCTGAAGGCGGCACTTACAAAGAAAGCCAGAACTTCATTCGAATCATGATTGGTCTTCGCATGGAAGACTATGTCGGAAAGATGCTGAAACCACGATGAAAAAGCTGATTCTGCTGGTTCTGACTTTGTGTGCTTTTGCCTCCTCGGCCCAGGAAAAGGACGAACCTTCCGTGCCGCAGGGAATGACGCAGTTAAAAGCTGAGGATCTTCTTGATAAGATGGATTTTGATCCCTCCAAAATTCCCGCCAATGCCTCGGGCGAAGTGAAGGCCGAAGATCTGCCATCGACCGCCATTCCGCTGGTGGAATATGTCATCGACAGCTCCGGTTCCATGGGGCAGTTGATGGGGCCGAAGAAAACCAAAATCTATGTTCTAAAAAAACTGCTGGCCCGCTATCTGATGTCCCAGTGGACCGAAAAGACCAGCAGTGGTCTGCGGGTGATTGGATCCCGTCGCAAGAAAGACTGCAAGGACAACTATCTGGCAATCGAACCCGCACAAAGCAAACTGGGTGCGATTGAAGGGATTGTGAAAGGCTTTGAGCCGGTGGGGATGACTCCGATAGGACAGGCCTTGAAGGACGCCTATAAAGATGTTGAGCATTACAAGGGCCCGAAGCGGGTGGTTCTTTTCACCGACGGAGAGGAAACCTGCGGTCAGGATCCTTGTAAAATCGCGGCTGAACTCAGCGGAAAAGACGTCGATCTAAAATTCTTTGTCGTGGCTTTTGGTTTACAGAACCAGCCGGATGTTCTGGATAAGCTGGCCTGTATTGGTGACATGTCCCAGGCTGATGATGAAGAAAAGCTGGAAGAGCTGTTCCAGGACTTGGACAAGCAGCTGAATCCGGGGAAGAATCTGTTCGTCAGCAGTCCTCAGCCCAACGCGACGGTGTTTTTATTCCGGGCCGACTCTCCGAATGAAATCTATCGCAAGTTTCATGCGTCCCAGGGGATTGAGGTTCCGCCGGGAAAATATCTGGCGATCGTGAACTTGAAACCCAAATACAAGTTTTCAGAGTTCGTGATCCCTCCGAAAAAGAAGGTGACGCTGAAGGTGGGTGGTCAGGGTTTCTTTCAGGCGAACTTTGTTGAAAAGCTGATGAAGATTGAGCTGCTGGACACAAATCGTAAGGTGGTGAAGCGATTCACCAGTGATGTGCGTGTTCCACTGCCAACGGGGAAGTGGGCTATCCGCCTTTACCGCGATCCGTTCTTTGAAAAGACTCTGGAAAACTACCTGATTGTTCCCAATGCTGAATACACTTATGATGTGCAGGAAGCCGGGGCTTTGGTGGTGGAAGATGCCAAAGTGCGGGGCATTTATGTCTATGACGGACGATTTGCCCTTCTGGGAAATCATCTGACGAATGTGCCGCTGGTTCTGGGTAAGGGCGTCTATGAAGTCCGGGTGGATGAAAAGTGCGTCTTTAAGGATGTGATCATGGGATCCAACAGTGGACTTGTGAAGCTGGATTGCAGCAAGGTGAAAAATGACCAATAAAAAAGCCATTCCGTTTTTTATTAAAGTCCCCGTGATCCTGGCAGTGGTTATTGCCCTGGGGCTGGTGCTGGCGATGATCTTTGAAAACAGCAAGCCACGCCCCAAGCTTCCGGAATGCACGACCATGAAGTCCGGGCGTTTTGAACAGACCTCGATGCTGGCAGCGATGGATCGTTTTGCTGACGGCGACTATCGTGCGTTGACCTTGAATGCCAAGGGCGACACCTGGATTGTGAATAAATTGGGTTTTACTCAGGACTTCACTCCGTATTTAGAACCCAAGTCGACAATTGCCAACGCTATTTATCCGTTTGAAGAATCCAGATATTCCCTTGCTGCGACTTTCGGCAATATGGCCTTTGTGCGCACTGATAGCGGGCGCACGCTGCCAATCCGAATGGAGGGCGACAGCGCAATAATGCTGAACCAACTGGGGGTCTGTGGCCACAACTGGAAGTCTGATGTGATCTTCAGACGCCTGAATCAGAGTACCTTTGTTTCCTTGGAAGCTAACGGACGCCTGGGGTTCTACAATAGCCAGGCCTGGCAGAGTGTGATTCCGCGCGAAGTCCCAAGATCCCCGGACACCCTGATGGGAGTCGAATCCGGTAATATGCTCAGTGTGCTGAAGTGCGGGCAGGAATATTCCAATGGCAAAGCCCGTGTGCGTATCGAGCCCGGATTGCTGGCGTATTCCAGCGGTGAAGGCAAAGACTTTGCGGTCTATAAGGTCGCTCCGGATCGTTTGAGTCTTGAAACGCAAAGGCTATCAGTGGACGCCGGCACCAATCCTTTTTCGGACTTTGTAGTGGCACCTTATGAGCAGATCGGTTTTAAAACCAGCGGTTGGCTGGAGCGCGATGAAAAGTGGGCTTTCTATCCTTTGACTCATTTGCAAGGAGCGCCGGCGGCTTTGGCCGTTGAAACCGGGGAGCCTTTGGATTATCGCGAAGAGTACAAAGTCTATGGCGAGCAGGAGCCTCGCGCAGTCTGGTACGCAGAACGAAAAAGACCTTATAATATTTTGAAAGAATACGGACTGACCGTGGCCGCCCCGGCAGGGGAAGCAAAGAAGTTTACTGTGACTGACAAGGTGGCGGTGAAGGCGATGTCGGAGCGGGGATTGTGGACGGTGCTTCCAGGGGGAAGACACCTGTTTGTGGAAAACAGCAAGAGCGGGGTGGAATACGCGCTCTTGCAGTGTCCTCTCTAGATGAAATCCATATTGGCTTGATAACTTTCCCGGTGGACGTTTTTGGAAACGGCCACTTCCGGAGTGCGCTCTTGAGTTTCCCAGTACGCCGCCTGGGGGCTGACTTTCGGAGCAGGAACCCCCTGAATCACTTTTTGTGCAAGATAGGTCAGTTGTGTCTTGGCGACATGCAGTTCATGGCGCATGGTCTTTTCGGATTCCAGAGATTTGTTCCATAGTACATAAATGCCCTGAACCTCAGCACGCGCGTTTTGCAGATCGCGCTCCGCCTGCGCCAGACGTTGGCCCAGAAGGTCTTTGTCGCTGTTGGCTTTATCCAGTGCGGATTGCAATTTTGTATTCTTCTGCATCTTGAAGTACTCCAAACTGATCAGAAGTCCCTCGATCGCAAAGATCACAAGACATGCACCAATAATAAGGCTCGTCATTCCACTCTCCCTGTTCCCTTCATTATATAGAATTGCGGAACAGGTAATTTAGTCTCAACTGCGGAACACCCCCAAATCTAAGCCTTGGTACAGTTTCGAGTCTCACTCAGGCCTCCGAAACGATGCTTGGACAATTGTATATATTCCGGAGGAACTATGAATATAGCGGGGCTTTTAGGTATTTTGGCTGCAGTCAGTATTGCAGTATTTTCAATCCTCGATGCGGCAAAGAATCCGAAGGTGTTCGCCGATGTGCACGGGATCGTGCTTGTAATCGGTGGTACTTTGACCGTGGCTCTGTTGAGCTTCAACTTCAAGAGTCTTTGGACAGCCCTGAAGATCGTCACCCGCAAAATGCTGGGTCGTGAAAGAGTCGACTATCTGGGCACCATTGGAACTATCGTGGAAATCTCGGAAGCCTATCGCCGTGACCCAAAATCCGTTCCTGCGTTGATGAAGCCAGAGACTCATCCGTTCATCAAAGACGGTGTGAAGTTGTTGGTGGAATATGGTTTTAACTACGATGAGCTGGCAGACGTTCTGACAAATGCCCTGCGTGGTAAAAAGAAGCGCGATGATGAAGAAATCAAAGTTTGGCATACGATGTCCCGCTTCCCGCCGGCATTCGGTCTTTTGGGTGCGACACTGGGGATGATTTCCCTGTTGCAAACACTGGGTGAGCCGGGTGCGCAGGATCGTATCGGTCCCGCGATGGCAACCGCGCTGGTGGCGACATTCTATGGTCTGGTTGTGGCCAATCTGATTTTGATCCCGATTTCCGAAAAGCTGCAGACGGTTTCCAAAGCCGACGTGACCTTGCGTGAAATCATCAAAGAAGGAATTCTTCTGGTTCACGAAAAGAAGCACCCTTTGTTTATCAAGGAATATCTGAAGTCTTTCCTGTCTCCTGCTCAGCGCGAGGATGACGGTGCTCTGAAAGTGGATACAGCGAAGAAGGCGGCGTAAATATGGGAGAGCGTAATAAACGCAGCAGAGTGCATTTGGAGGAGCATGAGCATGAAATGGCTCATGACGAATCCAACTGGCTTGTCAGTTACGCCGACATGATGACGCTTCTCTTCGGATTCTTCGTTCTTATGTATTCGATGTCCCGCTTTGACAATACAAAGTTCGATCTGGTTCGTAAGGAAGTGGCAAAGTACTTCGGTGGTAACATCAAGGAAGTCAGTGCGGCATTGCTGGCTGAACAAAAAATCATGAACATCCTTAAAGGCTCCGGCGACCTGAATGGCGTGGAGATCATCAAGGACGGCAATAACACCCTGCTGTTGAAATTCGACGGCGAAGTGTTGTTTGACTCCGGAGCGGTGGAAGTGAAAGAGACGGCCAAGCCGAATCTGCGCCGGGTGGTCAGTGCTTTACGCTCAATAGAGGGCGTGAACAAGATTGCGGTGGAAGGTCACACCGACAGCGACGCGATTCAAAGCGGTCTGGTGAAGTCCAACTGGGAGTTGTCTTCTTTGCGGGCAAGCTCGGTGGTTCGTTATTTTGAAGAAAGTGGGGTCGACTCCAAGCTGCTTTCAGCAGCCGGTTTCGGATCCAGTCATCCTCTGGCGCCGGAAGTGGACAAGGCAGGGGTGTCAATCCCGGCCAACAAGGTCCTGAACCGCCGTGTGGTGGTGGCGGTGACACTGGACGATGCCGAAGCGGCCTACAAGCTTCAGCAAAAACAGTTCTCCAAGCAGCTGACCAAGGAAGAGATCGAACATCAGCAGCGTGAAGCCAGTCTGCAGGAAAAAATGAAGCAGGCCCAGGCAAGATACGATGAGGCTCAGAAGCGTCACAAAGAGCAGCAGGAGCAGCGTCGTAAACAGCAGCAGCTGGATAAATTGCAAAGAAAGATCCAGGATCTGGAAAACAAGGCTCAGAAGTATGAATCTGAGTTGAATCCTGCGGCGACTCAGTAGTTTGCCAAAAAAGAAAAGCGGCCTCAGGGCCGCTTTTTTTGTTTCAATAGTAGGAAGTAGTGAAGGAAATTCCCAGGCCCAGGCCGGAGTAGCTGAACTTTGTACTGCCGTCTCCGCCGCTGGCCTCGCGGGTGGAGATTTCCACGGCGATCAGCGCATTGGGACGAAGTGGGTATTCGTAACCCACGCCCAGCATGAATTCATATAAAAGCGCACTGAAAGAAAAACCGTCACCCGCATTCGGGGTGGATTCTTTTTTATTCAAGTTGAAATTCACCGGCGTGAAGCTGGCGAACGTAAAGAAGCCTGGTTTGGACTTCTGCACCAGCGTATCATCCGGCGTTGTTTCGTAAGAAGCCGGCAAACCCTTCAAATAGTAATATCCCGTCAGCCCAATACCGGAAATAGGGGTGAAACCGTAATTGCTTGAGAAATCCATAATATAATGGATTCCCATGCGGGAGTTGATGGAAGGAAAGTTCCATAGAACCATCGGCTGGAGCGTTAACATGGACCCCAAAGGCTCTTCGTTAACCTGTTCACCGGCGGATACAGTCGTACTGAACATGGACATCTTCGCGCGGATTACCGGCGCTTGAAATTCCGCATTCGCAAGATGGGGAACAGTTAGGAATAGGACTAAGGTTAGTAAGCTCTTCATAAAGTTGTTAATTTACGAGCTTACCGAGAAAATGTAGGAAGTCAACAGACCCCGAATCTAGGATGGATGGTGGTAATGAAAATCTTAACTGCAAGGCAACTTGGATTGTTGTCTGTAACTCTGGTGCCAGTGTTGCTTTCTGCATGCGCAGGAAAGTATTCAATCAAGTCCTATCCCAACGGCGCCAAGGTTTACATCAAGGACGTGCAAAGTCAGGAGAAGAAACTTCTGGGCATCGCTCCTCTTCAGGTGAAAGAGGAATCAAAGCTCGGTGATGTGTTCTTCCTGATCTTTGAAAAGCAGAACTATCGCACAAAAGAAGTCATGGTCAAAGTCAACGAAGGGGAAAGCCTTGCGGTGGCGACTCGTATGGATCCTTTGTCCGACGAGGAAAAGAAGGCGGAAGAGCTGGCTCAGAATGAGGATCAGAAAAAGAATGATCCACAAAAGCCAAAGCCGGAGGACAAGGACAAAAAGCCTGAAGACAAAAGAATGGAAGAGCTGCTGGCAGAAATGCAGGAGCTTAAACTTCGTGTCGCGCTTCTGGAAAACACGTCTTCATTCTATAAGGATGCTTTGTTTTCTCCGCGTCTTTCCGGAGGCATGCCCTCTGCCGAACGTGATCGCACGGATCGGGTGGTGGGTTTTGTCTTCCAGGGCCAGCAGTTGATTGTAAAGGGCCAGTATGACAAAGCCCTTGTCGAAATCGACAAAGCGTTGCAACTGGATGAGTACTCGAACAATGCGTGGCTGTTGAAAGGCTCCATCAAGTACCTGCAGAAGGACTTTGAAGGCGCGAAAATCGCCTGGGAACGCTGTTTGAAAATCGATCCATACAACAAAGTGGCTTATCAGTATCTGTCCGACGTCTATCAGCGTCTGGGAATGGCTCCATTGCCAAAAACAGGGGCCGAAATGCGCTATCCGGCTTCCAACGTGGAAATCGAAAAGCGTAATGAAAACAGGGTTCGCTGATGAAGTTTCTTGGGGCGCTGATTTTTCTATTCTTGTACGTTCCGGCTCATGCGGCGCTGACATCTGATTGGGATGTCAGCATGGGCATGACTTCTTTGAAGTATCAGTTCCCCAGTGCTGGTGTTGACAAGTCCATCGAATCTTCCACCACGATGGAAGTGAACTATTCGATCAATAATCCGGCCTTGAACACAGCCCTGACTTTGTCCTTTATGGAGATGGCGGGCGGCGGAGGCAAGCAGCTGCCCTTTACGCGCATCGCGCTGGGTGGTCGTTACTATATGTTTGGTGTTAATGGCATGCGCGTTGTGGTCGACAGTTCTTCGGAAGCAAAAATCTGGCGTCCAACTCCGTTCATTGCCGCAAACCTGGGCTTGAGCAATCTGGCGGTGGATGACTTCAATGCTTCTTTGATCGATTTGACCATCCGGGGCGGCGTTGAAATTCCGGTGATGTCTGATTTGCTGCTGATCGGGCAGGTTTCCATGGGTTCCAGTCTGACGGCGCCGTCATCAGAAGATGAGAACGTCAAATATAGCTTTATGACCCTTTTTGCGGGTCTTCGTTTTGTGGGGTTTGACTGATGTCTGATAAAAACACAAACAAAAAACGTGTCATCGTGGGGGCCGTGCTGGTTGTTGGCGCGGCATTGGGCTATGCAGGCTATCTGCAAAGCCAAAAGCCACAGGCGCGCCAAGCGGGAATCCGTTCGGGTCAAGGGACCTGGGATGAACTTAAAAAGTCCCACTCTATGGCGGTGAACACCCATTTGTCCTCCAGGACGGGGCAGGCTTGGAAGCAACACGACTTCACAACGCTGATGGCATCGTTTGGGCCAGAGCGTACAATGAAAGAAAACAAAGAGTTTTTCCAGGCCAGTATCTATGTGCTGGATGTCTCCAACATCCAGTGGAAAGCGGAAGAAAAGAAGGACGTGCAGGCGCTGCAGTCCAAAATTGTCAACTTCCTGACTGAGGCCAACAAGGGTGTTGTCGGGGATGCGGCACAGGTCCACAGTTTTGCAGCAAAAACCTTGCTGCGTCTGGGGACTCCGGCTGCTGAAGATTTGAAAAAAATTGAGAGCTTCCACAAAACCAGCCGTGATGCTTTCCGCCGTGAAATTGTGGCGGATGTGCTGATTCAGACCGAGCCTCTCAGTAGTGAAGGCCGGGTTTTGCTGGGCAAAATGCTGCTTTCCAAAACCGAAGTGAATGAAGGCCTGCAGATGCTGGCCCGTGTGCGTGACGGCGAGGCTCGTAAGGAGCTTTTGAACCGTGTTTACAAAAATTATGCAAATTATCCAAAGGCGATGAAGCCGTTTGTGTACAAGCAACTGGTACTGAATCATTCCCTGATTCAGGGCGACCTGAAAAAGCATCTGGCGGAGGCCGCCAAGAGCAAGGATGAAGTCTGGGAAGACAGCTTCCTCGTGGCTGTTCAGGAGCTGAATGTGGTGAGTGAGTTCACCGCAGATATCCAAAGGATCGAAAAGCAGTCTCAGTATCCGCACCTTAAAATGCTGGCAGGTGCCATTCTCGCGAAAGATAAAGGGATCAAATGATGAAACGTTTTTCTGCACTTCTTCTGTCGTTGATGTTTTCTCAGGTGTCCTTCGCCCAGTACATAGAAGAGATCGGATCTCTTGAAACAGTGTACGAAGCCCGTGCGCGCAGTGTTCTGAACACGATTTTGCGTCCCACGGACTACACTCTGGTCGTGGCCATCGAAATGGACCGTGATGAAAAGAAGCTGAAAGAGTTCCATGACGAAATGGACGTTCAGTATCTGCCGGGCATGCCTTTGATGGGCGATGCTCCCACTTTGGGTAAAGCCACCAATAAACTTCACGAGATGAAGTCCAAAACCGATATTTCTGTGGTTTTGTCCCGTAATGTGAATCCCGAGACAGAAAAGATCATTAAAGAGCTTTTGACTTCCAAATTGCATCTGGATGCGACCGCGGGTGATTCTGTCACGGTCAAACGCATTGAGCTTCCGGCAGATCCGCCAAAGGCCGAGCCCAAGCCGGATATTCTGCCTGAGCTGACCTGGAAAATGTGGACTCTGATCGTGATCATGTCATTGCTGGCTTTGTCCGGCCTGATGTTCTGGGCGTGGAGACGCGGTCGTGCACAGGATCCGCGCAAGGAACTGAAAGAAAACCACGAATACAAACACACTGAAAAAGACCAGGATGGCGAAGAGAAGCCGGAAGAGGTTGTGGCAGCAGCAACAGAACCAGCCGCTGCCGCTGTGGTGGAGCCGCAGTTCAATATGGACGCCGTGAAACAGCACATTCTGGCGATTGCGGCTCAATACCCGCAACTGGCATCTCGTGCAGTGACAGAGTTCACCTTGAATGAATCCGCTGGCGATGCTTCGTTGTTGATGGAGTTCCTGGGTTGGGACACTTCCAAACGCGTGTTCACAGATGTGCCGGCGATGGCCTGGGCTCGTCTGGGGAAAGCGGTGAAAGAGCGCGAAGGCAACACCACGAAATCTGAGTCTGAAACTGCGGTTCGCAATGTTTATAAGGCGATTCTGGCGGCTTATGTTGAGCACGAGATGTCCTCTGATGAAACAAATCCATTCTCATTCGTGCTGAAAATGCGTGAAGAAGAACGTCAGCAGATTCTGGACAAGGAAACCCCAGCCAATATCGCGGTCCTTTGCCTGCATTCCCCGGCGGAGGTGACTGCAGGGATCGTTGGTTCTTTGGATGCTGAAAAGCGTGTGAAGGTTCTGGCTGAAATTTCCCGCGTGGAAAAGCTGCCGCACAATGTGGTGCAGGCCGTGATTTCGTCCTTCAATCAAAAGCTGACTGAGATGCGCATGCGTCCGGAACCAAAAGTTGAAGGAGCGTCTGTTCTGGCAAAAGTCATCCGTGGCATGTCTCCGGAAGAAGAGATGGATCTTTTGGCTTTGTTTGCCAATGACAATCCGGAAGAGCTGGAGCGTCTGCGTCGTGTGATTCTGACCTTCGACGATCTGAAGCTGGTACCGTCTGACATTCTGTCCGAAGTTCTGAACAGCTACGAAGTGGACTCCCTGTATGCGGCTTTGTTCAAAACTCATTCGGCCTTCTACAACCGCATCCTGGCGACATTGCCTGAAAGAAAAGCGATGATCGTTGAAAGAGACCTGACCGACATGGTCGCCATCCCGCAAAGAAAGAAAACTGCGGAAGTGCGCCGGGATATCTGTCAGCAGGTTGAAAAGGTGATGTACAGCCGCTCTCTCAGAGTTGGTGATCTGGTGGACGGCACCGTCCGTGCCGTTCGTTCTGTCTAAGTCTGTTTGATATACAGCCCGAGGAATGTGATGTCGTCGGGCTGTTCTTGATTTTCGATATACTCCACAATCTGTTTTTGCATGATATCGTGAAGGCTCTTTGATGAACCGCGGTTGGTACAATCCACAGCGGTCTTAATCACAGCGCGTTCGCCATAGGCTGTGCCGGTTCCGTTGACCGCATCAATCAGTCCGTCCGTGTAAGCAAAGAACACCCCGCCAGGCATCAGCGGTACGGTGGCAGTGTGGAACTGCGATTCGCGGCTTTCACCAAGGCGTTTGGAGTTGGCATCAGTCAAAAACACCAGATCGTTCTTTTTGATCTTTTTGCCTTCAGGGGGCAGGGGGCTGATCATCGGGAAGTCATGACTGGCATTGGAGTAAGTCAATGTGCCGGCCTCCCGGTCATAAAGGGCGGCAAAGGCCGTCATCATCTTTTCGCCTTTGGCCAGATCACACAGAACCTGATTCATCATGCTCAGAACTTTCGAAGGGTCCCACATGTTTTCAGCCATGGATAAAGACAAGACCGAGCGGGCGGCGGCGGTGATCAGCGCCGCGGGAACTCCGTGGCCGGTGGCATCAGCAATAAATACGAACAGTCGTTTGTCGTCATTGAAGTGGAACCAAAGGTCGCCTCCGCACTCAGACGCTGGCTGGTAAAAGCCCTTCAGGGTGAAGTGATCGGTGTCGACTTTGGGTTTTGGCAGTAAAACGGTCTGGACTTCCTTGGCGGTTTCCAGTTCGGCCTCCATTCGGGCCTTTTCTTCGGTCTGGCGTAGCAGGCCTTGGATTTTTTCAAGCATCGAATTGAAGACCTTGGCCATGCGGCCCACTTCATCGTTGGTTTTCAATTGGATAGGCTTGGATTGGCCGGTCGAGGCGAACAACGACATGCCTCCGGCCAGAGCTGAAATACTCTGGGTCAGGGAATCCACGCTGAAGAAGGTTGCGATCAGTCCCAGCACGATTATCAGGGCGGACGCCAGCAGGGTTTTATTCATTGTCTGTTGCAGAACCGAATAGATTTGGCCTTTGTCGAAGACCTGGAACATATAAGCCTGCAGCTGCGGGATCCATGTATAGGAAACCAGATAGTCATTTCCATTAAGTTGGATTTCGCGCACGCTGCTGCCCTGGCCCGTCAGCTGAGCTGTAATGGGTCCGTGGGCTTCAGAGACATTGGCAAGGCCCACCGGTACTTTCCATTGTTTTTTCTGTGGATGCCAGAAGCCCAGCGTGTTTTTTTGATTGGCGTCTTTCAAGCCTTCAAAAGTCAGCTGACCGTAAATCAGCAGATCCCCTTTGCGGTAGTACACGATCATGTTCTCGGGTCTGTCCAGATTGACGTCCGTTTGCACTTTGCCTTCAGGCATCTTCTGCAGATATTGCAGCTGGGCAGCCGGCAGACTTGGGGATTCACTCAAAGCATCCAGGAATGTGGCATTGCCTTCAATGGTGCGATAGATCTGGATATTGCCCCAGCCTTGTTGCTGAGCGGCTGTTTTGATCTGTGGACTGAAGACGGATCCGTCAAAAAAGAGCAGGGCTGTCTGCAGTCTTTCCATAACTTTGTTAGAGCCCCCGTTGATAACTTCCGTGGCATCCTGGATTCGCTCCAGGGCAGAGGAATAAAGATATGATCTCTTGTCATCCAGGAAAGAGGTGCGGTTGATCCAAAAGATCGTGGCCGACGACAGAAGCAGCAGCAAAGATGTAATAACCAGAAACTTAATCTTGATGGACATGGCTTCTCGTTATCGGCGGATGTTCCCTTGGGGTTAACAAGGAAGCTGCCACCGGGCAGGACCTTGGGCGGGCCTTCGTAACAAACAGTGCTCCGTTGTATTGCGCTGCTGAACACTGTGAATGGCAAAGATACTGCCACAATGGCTGGCGATTGAAAGTGCTGTGTCAGAAAGCTCCGTTTCCCGCCGGGAGTTTTCACCCGGTTCTGAGGTAACATAAGTGGAAAACCGGGAGGTCTCATGAAATCCTTCATTCTTTCATTTGTGTTGGTTCTGTCTGTGAATGCAATGGCTGAACCAGAGCCGCTGGATGACCTGATGACCCCGGATGAGATCGCTGCCGAGGCGGGATTTCCGCGCACAGAAATGAACACCGATGTTCTGAGCCTGCGGGATTTTGACTCCATCGAGTCTCTGAATGTGACTAGGGAGTTTCCGATAGTTCTGGTCGCCAATAAAAACGCCTATGGTTATGAGGCGCAGACGATGCGGGTGATTCAGAATGGATCTCACACTCACACCTGGAAAATTTCAACGGGGAGGGAGCAATGGGAGACTTCCAAAAGCGGGCGGCAATACTTCACCACGACGCCCCCGGGATGGTTCTATCCTTATTCGATTGTGCGCAATCACTACTCTCAAACTTGGCAAACCAATATGGAATTCAGTGTCTTCTTTAACGGCGGAATTGCCCTGCATGCCGCAAATTCCGCGCACAATTACCAACTGGGCCGCCGCGCTTCCGGCGGATGTGTCCGCCTGCATCGCGATAATGCAAAATATATCTACGAGCGGATCGTGCAGGAAGGAAAAGGTCTGGTTCCCGTTATTCGACCCAACGGATCGGTGGCCCGGGACTGGCGGGGCAATGTGATCCGGGCGGTGAAATACCGCACACTGATTGTCGTTGAGGGCTATTAAACAGAAAAGCTTCCGGTTCAAGGGCTTTCTTGACCATCGTCGGGTGCAAACCGGGGGCTTCCCTAATAAACTGAGACAATGAGATATTTCCTGCTCGTTTTCTTTATGTCCGCTTCCTGTTTCGCGAACGAAGTCATTCTGGATCGCACCAATAAATCGGGCATCCGCAAGATTGATATCCTGAAAAAGGACAAAGGCATTTACACCTTTGACGGCAAGTCTTTGGGGAAAACACTTCCCCCCAAGGTGGCAGCGGCCTGGAAGCAGGTTGAAAGAGGCCCCGCTTCTGCTGGCAAGCAGCGCTGCCATGCCGGCACGTATATCTATATTAATAAGGTCTCAAATAAAGAAACCCGTAAAGAGGGTTGTGCTGAAGGCGCCGACTATGGCCGCTTTGTTCAGTACATTGAAGACATCCGCACTCATGCACAAGGAAAGTAAATTATGAAGTTCATGGGGTTCGTTGCGATTGTTCTTGCCGCTGTGTCTGTTCAGGCGCAGGAGTCTGTCAGTCCCGCCATGCGTGAGACCATCAACAAGATCTCGCAAATGCGCGAGACCTTGAAAGTGTCCGCGGATCGCAGTGGTGCCTGCGAAACGCCGCAGTCGCCATCATGCACGTTCGAAGGTTACTGTGGTCAGCTGGCGGGTAAAGCCCAGGATTTTTATCTTTACCAGGACAGCGAAGGCCGTCAGGTTCCCAATATGGCCATGGTTGGCAATCTGAGTTTTGCCGAGCATTGTGCCAAGGGCACCTTCCCGCAAAGCGCCGTGAAGGATCCTTTCGTCTATGCCAACCAGTTTATGGATGAAAAAGCCGCCGGGGGCAAAGAGCAGCTTCAGCGCAACAAAGAACGCCTGAAAAAAGAAACGGCCCGTACTTTGAAGATTGTCGAAGACGCCCGTAATCATGTTGTCAAAGCCCTGGAAGCGCAGAAGAACTCTGGCAATGCAAAACAGATCGACAACATGATCGCCCGGGTGAAGGCGATCAAGTATCGTGCTGCCAAAACCGACGGGCGCTACATGGAACTGGTGGCTGACGGGTGCGAGTCTCCAAATGCCTATTATTCTTCTGAAACCAACACGATCACAGTGTGCCCCCAGATGATGAATCTTCCGGATGCGGCTTTGTTTTCAACGCTGGCCCACGAGTTTGGTCATGGCATTGATCCTTGTGCAATGGAAATGGATTTCAGCGCTGAAGGTGCAAAGCTGCCGGAATTTATGAGTCTTGTTGTGAAAGCCAACCAACCCACGGTCAACGCGGCGGTGCGGGGCGCGCAGAATCCATTTAAGAACGTGATCAGCTGTTTGCAGTCACCACAGTCCCTTGAGGTGAGCATCCCCACCAAAGAGGCTTTGCTTCGTGAAATCAATGAATACGAGGACGCCCTTAAAGAAGAAATGGGGGGCGGTCAGATTGATGAAGAAACCGGCGAGCCGAAGGCGACCGATGCCACCGATGCCCGCTTTGAGGACTCCCGTCAGAACATTGAAAAGAACTACGATCGCTACAAATATTGCTCCGAGATTTCAGGCTCGGGCCATATTCAGGAAGCCTTTTCCGACTGGATTTCTGCTCAGGCACTGACATCGAAAGTTTCCGGAATTCAGGACGCATCGAAAGCCCGCGAGTTCGCCTTTGCATCGCAGACCATGTTCTTTGGGCTTGCATGTGAAAACGTAAAAGAAGCGGTCGACAGAAAAATGGATCAGTTCGTGGAGTCCTGTCCCCAGCTGGAAGAAATCCGCGCCTACATGGAGGACATGAAGCATTCCGATGGGCATTCCAGCCATCCGGAGGCAAATCTTCGAATCAACAGGATTTATTACGCCAAACCTGAACTTCAAAAAGCCCTGGGCTGCCAGGGCGGCAACGATGCCCAGGATTGTAAGCCCTGATTTTGGCAAGATGTGTTGAATTGTCAGGATTCTGTCAGGGGTCTTGACGGAACTCTGTCACGGTCGCTAGCGTTGGTTGCATTCCACCCAATCAGCGTAAAGAGAGACCATGACACATCAAGTGTTTTTGAGACATTCTTCGCCACCTAGGCCCCCATCGAAGGGACCCTCTTCGGGAGAGAAATCCCGTTTGCACACCCTCCGTGTGTCCGTACACCCGAACTGCCAGCAAAAAAAATCAAATATCAATATTAAAGAAAACGGCGTCCCAGTGACGCCGTTTTTGTTTTTTAAAGGGGTCATTCCATGTGTGGCGTTGTAGGACTCATTGGTGAAGATCAGGCCGGCGAAAAACTGTATCCGGCTCTCTTCGCACTTCAGCACCGTGGGCAGGATGCGGCGGGGATTCTGAGTTATGACTTTGAACGTTCGCAGTTTCATCTGGAAAAGGATCTTGGCCTGGTGGAGGACGTCTTCACCACCGAACGCCGCAAGCGCCTGAAGGGCACCATGGCCCTGGGGCACACACGTTATTCCACCATTGGCAGTGTCGATAAAGAGGACCTGCAGCCGATCTTCTTAAGTTATCCCTATGGCATCGGCATGATCCATAACGGCAACGTCACGAACTATGATGAAATCGTGGATTATCTGCGCAACCGAAAACTAAGATGGACCTTTTCGCGCAACGATCTGGAAATCCTGATGCACATGGTGGCGGTGGGGCTTTCTTCACGCAAAGACAACCCGGATCTTCCCGCCAGTCTGGCGGAAGCGGTGAAAGAGCTTTTGCAAACAGTTCAAGGCGCCTACAGCTCCATTGGGATGCTGGCTGATCAGGGCATGTTCGCCTTCAGCGATATGAATGGCATTCGGCCTTTGCTGATCGGTCGCCAGAAAAAGGGCGATAAGTACAATTACTGTTTTGCCTCTGAAAAGCAGGTCTTTTTCGGACTGGGATATGAATACTGGCGCGATCTGCGCCCGGGGGAGCTGGTTTTCGTCGACAAGGATCGCAATCTGCATTCTTTCGTCTTAAGTGAAAAGAAACCGCGCCCGTGCATGTTTGAATGGATTTACTTTGCCGGTTCTGAAACCGAATGGCACGGCCGCCCGGTTTATGAAGTGCGGCTGAAGCTGGGTGAAATCCTGGCTGAAGAGTGCCGCAAAAAAGGCCTGGATATAGATGTTGTGGCCCCGGTGCCCGACACCTCGCGGGCCGCAGCCTGCCGCCTGGCGGAAGTGCTGGAAAAACCTTACCGCGAAGTTCTGATTAAAAACCGCTATGTGCAAAGAAGCTTTATCGTCAATGAACCCGAAGTTCGCAAGATGATGGTGAATCTGAAGCTTTCACCGGTGCAAAGTGAGATCAAAGGTAAAAAAATTCTGCTGGTGGATGACAGTATTGTGCGCGGGACCACTTCCGCGCGCATCATTCGGTTGTTGCGTGATGCCGGGGCGGAGAAGGTCTATCTGGCCAGCACCTGTCCGCCGATCCGTCATCCTTGTTTCTATGGCATTGATTTCCCGGATGGGGAATCACTGGTGGCGCACAAACGCAGTGAAAGTGAAGTGGAAAAGATTCTGGAGGTGGACGGCTTGGTGTTCCTGCCTCTGAATCGACTGCAAGAAGGCCTGGGCCTGAAGAATCTTTGCAGTGCTTGTCTTGATGGTGATTATCCCGTTCCGGTCTCAACTGAAAACTTTTTGAAGACCCGGAACATCAATTTAGGTGGTGAACTATGAAAATTCAGGTTCTTTTTGGCAGTGCGAATGATGAACGTGTGTACGGTCCGTTGTGCCGTTCCCTTGAAAAATGCGGTGACGTGAAAATGGAAGTGGCTTCCGCCCACCGTGATCCCGCCCGAGTCCACGAGATTGTAAAAACCTGCGGTGCGGATGCTTTTGTCGCCGGCGCAGGCTTGGCTGCCCATCTTCCAGGTGTCGTGGCGTCTTTAACAGACAAGCCGGTCTTCGGCGTGGCGGTGAATGGGGCCTTTGCTGGCCTTGATGCCTTCTTGTCGATTGTTCAGATGCCGCGCGGAATTCCCGTGGCAGCCGTGACAGAAGAAAATGCCAACACCATCGGAGACTTCATCGTTCGCCTGGCGAAAGTTCCAAAAGACCGCCTGTGTCTGCACTGGAATCGCTGCCTGGAAAGTTATTCACCTATTCAAAAAGCCCTGGATGAAATTCAGACTCAAACCGGTTTGCAGATCGAATGGACGGCGGCTCAGGCCGAAAACTGTCTGGGCGAAATCGTCAGTCCTTGGGAGCTTCCGCACACGCAAGGGTTGAATCTGTTCCTGTGTGAAAAAGAACAGCTGGCCAGCTCCAACCTGGCGTTGGACTTTTATGCCAAGGCCCGCCACGGCGGATTCTGGGTGGGGGCCAACAACGTGGCCAATTTTGTGAATCAATGGAACAAACTGAAAGTTTTAGGAGCAAGCCGATGAATCTGATCTATCGCGGTTCCGTAAAGGACCTTTATCAGAACAACGACAAAATTGTTTTTGAATACAGCAATCGCTATTCCATTTTCGACTGGGGAGAAATGCCCGACGAAATTCCACACAAAGGCGAAGCTCTGGCGGCAATGGCCTCGATGTTCTTTGAACATCTTTCGGCCAGAGGTTTTTCTTCGCACTATCTGTCCGGTCGTTCCCGCACCTCCATTGAAGTGCAACCGGTGAAGGTGCTGCGCCCGGAATGGAAGGGTGAAGCCTATGACTATTCCATGTATGCGTCTCGCCCGACCCAGTGTCTGGTGCCCCTGGAAGTGATCTTCCGCCGTCATCTGGGCCAGGGGAATTCTTTGGAAGGGCGTTTGAAAAAGAATCCTGCGTATCTTGCGGATCTGGAGCTGAGCAAGATGCCAACTTCGGCTGACAGCTTTATGCCAGCCCTGGTGGAGGTTTCAACGAAACTTGAAACCACAGATCGCTATCTGTCCAAGGCCGACGTCGCCGCCATGAATGTAGTGAACGACGCCGAATACGCAGCCTTGCGCAAAAACACGCAGGACGTGGCGGCCGAGCTGGAAAAACTTTTTGCAAGCTTCGGAGTCAAATTGTGGGACGGAAAGCTGGAGTTTGCCTTTACCCATGAAAACAACGGTCAACGCGGACTGGTGCTGGTGGATTCCATCGGACCGGATGAGTTGCGTCTGACTTATGAAGGCCTGCCTCTTTCAAAAGAATTCCTGCGCCAGATCTACGCGGGATCCGAATGGAGCGAAGCTGTTAAAAAAGCCAAAGACCTGGCCAAAGAAAGAAAAACTGAAGCTTGGAAGTCGATCTGTGAAAACGAACTGGGTCAGAGGCCCGCAGCGTTGAATGCAGAACAGATTCAGGTCAGTTCATGGCTGTATCTGGCTTTGGCTAACGAGATCGCCACTGTCCTTAACAAACCACGTCCTTTTGACGAAAACATCAACTTGAAATTCTGGCACCAAAAGGCTTTGTCTTTGCTGGAGAAGAAACCATGAAACTGGTCGTCGTCGGAAAAGGCGGGCGCGAGCACGCCTTGGCGCAAAAACTGAAAAGTTCACCTCTGGTCACAGACCTGTGGGTGGCACCGGGGAACCCCGGAATGCAGCAGGCGGGCTTTTCTTGCGTGAACTGTGAAAGCGCGGAAGCCATTGAAAAGTTCTGCATCGATAACGGTGTTTCACTGGTTGTTGTGGGACCCGAGGCTTTGATTCTGTCCGACTTAAAGCTGCGCCTGCAAAAGCACGGTATTGCCTGCTTTGCCCCCTCTATGGAAGTGGCGCAGTTGGAATCTTCAAAGCTCTTCTGCAAAGGGGTGCTGAAAGACGCGGGCGTCAGAACCGCCGCTTGTCAGGTCAGCTACTCGGAAGACCAGGCTCTGCTGGCGGTGGGGAAGCATGACTTCAAAAGTCCCCTGGTGGTCAAGGCCGATGGTCTGGCCCAAGGCAAGGGCGTGTGGGTTTGCAACACCTGGGACATGGCTGAAGAAGCTGTGCGCACGCTGGGACGTCATTTTGGTTTTCCATTGTTGTTGGAAGAATGTCTGATTGGAAAAGAACTTTCCGCCTTTGCGTTGTGTGATGGCGAGGACTTTGTAATCCTGGGCACGGCTTGTGACTATAAGCGCGTGTCGTCGGATCCCTTCAGCGCCAACACTGGCGGCATGGGTGCCTACAGCCCCTGTGACTTCGTGAACGAAGCGGATGAAGCTGAGATCCGCAGTATTTTCTCAAAAACTCTGAAAACCCTGCGCGACAAGCGTCTGCCCTATCAGGGCTTTTTGTTTGCGGGTTTGATGAAAACAAACGAAGGCATTTACGTTCTGGAATATAACGTGCGCATGGGCGACCCTGAAACGCAGGCGCTGCTGCCTCGTCTGAAAACAGATCTTGCCGGTCTGATCATGAAGGCCGTAACCCATCAATTGAAAAACGAAGTGTGTGAACTGGCCTCCGAGTCGTCCGTTCACGTCGTGGCAACCAGCGAGGGGTATCCGGGGTCTCCGATGAAATTGGGAAATCCCATCACGGCCAAGGTTCTTTCCGCTCCGGATCGTCATCTGTATTTTGCCGGAGTCAGCCGCATCAACGACCAACTGGTCAATGTCGGCGGACGGGTGCTGGGAATCACCGCTCTGGGCTCCACCCGGGAAGAGGCTCGGGAAAAGGTCTATCAAGAAATGCAGGCCGTGAATTTTGACGGCATGTATCTGCGACAGGATATCGGGCTATGAATAAAATCAGGATTGCAATCTTGGCCTCGGGAACCGGCTCCAATGCCGAAGCTCTGATGAAAAAGGCGCAGTCCCTGAATTCTGTCGAAGTCACCTTTGTCCTTTCAGACAAAGTCGGGGCGGGTGTTTTGGAAAAGGCTCTAAATCTTTCTGTGCGCCATTTTGTAGTGACAAAACAAAGCGACCGCCGCGAACACGAGCAGCGCGTGTTAAACCTGCTGCGTGAATACCGCATCGACTGGGTCTTTCTGGCAGGTTACATGCGTCTGCTAAGTCTAGAGTTTCTTCAGACCTTCAATGGCTGGCATGGTGGGAATTCACAAGTGGTGAATATTCATCCATCACTGCTGCCGGCGTACCCTGGGGTTGATTCCATCCGTCGCGCTTTTGAAGACGGTGTGGAGGAAAGTGGCGTGACCCTGCATCTGGTGGACGAGGGCATGGACACGGGCCCGCAACTGATGCAGTCGCGATTGCCTTTGGAAGCTGGCGAGAGCCTGGCCGACTGGTCCGTGCGTTTTCATAAGCTGGAACATCAAACTTACACTCAATTTCTGGAACTTGTGGCTTTGGGGCAGATCCCCACAAGCCCTTTTGAGGAGACTTAAAGATGCAAAGAATATCCGTGCGCAGCCGCTATGATCACAGCACTGAAAAAGCTCTTAAATCGGCGTTGTCGCTGGAAGCTCCAGTGAACGAACTGCAACTGCGCCGCGTGTACTGGCTGCTTGAAAAGAAATCCGGCGCCGCCAAAGAGTTTCCTCTTCAAGCCGTAATGGATAAAGTCTTCTTTGATCCCATCTCGGAAGTTCAGCAAACCGGCTTTATGGACTATCAGGACGGTAAAACTTATGTGGAAGTCCGTTTCCTGGCCGGAGTCACCGACAACATGGCCCGCACTGCGACCGAAGCGTTGATGTTGTTTTCTGCGCAACATAATTCTTCCTGGCAGGAGTTCCCTCTGGAAGTCCACAGCGGGTGGGAGATGGAAATCAGCGGGGATATTTCCAAAGAGCAGATTCAGAAGGTTCTGTTCCAGAATCTTGCCAATCCCCTTTTAAACAAACTAGAAATCCAGACGGGCGCAGCCCTAAAACAAGAAAATTCATGGGCAGCCTATCCAAACTTTTGGAAGGCCTCTGAACACACGCCCCAGTTGCAGCTTTTGAATTTGGACGTTGAAACCCTTCAGCGCATCAACAACGAACGTGGACTGGCTCTCAGTGATGAAGAGATTCAAACCATTCTGACTCATTTCAGTTCCCCGGAAGTGGCTGCCGAGCGAGCTTCTTATGGCTGGCACGGCAAGATCACGGAAGTCGAGCTGGAGTGTCTGGCACAAACCTGGAGTGAACACTGCAAGCACAAGATCTTTGCTGCTGAAGTGGACTATACCGAGGCCTGCGGCGACTTCCCGGCCTTGGGTGACAAGAAAATCACCAGTCTTTATAAAAGCTATATCCAAAAAGCCACCAAAGATCTGGATGACTGTGGTTATCTGGTTTCCGTTTTTAAAGACAATGCAGGCATTGTCGACTTTGATTCAAAATTAAATGTGTGTGTTAAAGTCGAAACACACAATAGCCCGTCGGCGCTGGATCCTTTCGGCGGCGCTTTGACGGGCATTTTAGGTGTGAATCGCGACATTCTGGGGTGCGGCCTGGGCGCAAAGCCCGTCGCGAACACGGATGTGTTCTGTCTTTCCACTCCGAACTTGTTCCCTGCATCTGATTCTCCGCAAAGACCTGAGCTGTTAAAAGATCCCGGTGTCATCTTCCGCGGTGTCCATCAGGGGGTTGAAGAGGGCGGGAATCAAAGCGGCATTCCGACTATCAACGGTGCTTTCTGTTTTGCCAGCGAGTTTGCCGCGAAGCCTTTGATTTTTGTGGGCTCGGTGGGCGTGATGCCCAAAACTGTTCACGGCCGTGCCAGCGAATCCAAAGAAATCCGTCCCGGCGATCTGATTGTGGTGGCCGGTGGCCGTCTTGGAAAAGACGGCGTGCATGGTGCGACGTTCAGTTCGTTGGCGTTGCATGACAACGTGGCTTCCAACGTCGTGCAAATCGGTGACAGCATCACGCAAAAGCGTCTGTTGGATTTCACTCTGAAAGCCCGCGACAACGGCTGGATTCAAGCCATTACGGACAACGGGGCGGGTGGGGTTAGTTCCTCGATTGGGGAAATGGCCCAGTATTCCGGTGGCGCGCGCATGGATCTTGGCCTGCATCCGGTGAAATACTCGGGCCTTGAATATTGGGAAATGCTGGTCAGCGAATCCCAAGAGCGCATGTCTTACGCTGTCAGCCCGAATCATCTGATGGACTTTATGAATCTGGCCCGTCACATGGGTGTTGAAGCGTTTGTTCTGGGCGAATTCACTGATTCGGGATCTTTTGACATCTTCCATGGCAAAGAACCTTTGGCCAAACTTAAGTTGGAATTCCTGCATGAAGGTCTCAGCCGCATGAAGCTGAAAGCCCACTTCGACGGACCGAAACAATATCAGGAATACTTCCGCGCCGAAGGCAAAGCACCTCTGACTGGCAACGACCTGGCCGCGGCACTGAAAAAAGTTCTGGCTAATCCCAACGTGGCTTCGCGCGAACCTTTAGTTCGGTACTATGACCACGAAGTGCAAGGAGCCACCCGCGTAAAACCTTATGGTGGCAAAACCCAATCCGGAGCCAACGATGCCGGTGTGCTGGATTTGTCGGTCCACGGAGGGGATGACAACAACGCCGTGGCCGTTTCAAACGGACTGTGCCCGCAGTTTTCCTGGTACGACACTTATTTGATGGCACAAAAAGCGGTGGACGAATCCGTGCGCAATCTGGTGGCGACCGGAGCGGACCCGGCGAAGATGGCCTTGGTCGACAATTTCTGCTGGCCGGACCCGACTCCAAAAGCAAGCAATCCCGATGCGGCCCACAAGATGGCGCAGCTGGTGCGTGCGTGTGCGGGGCTTTACGATGCGGCTCTGGCTTACCGCGCTCCGTTTGTCAGTGGTAAAGACAGTATGAAAAACGACTTTATCGGAAAAACCAAGGGCGGGGACACCGTGAAGATTTCCGTACCGCCGACCTTGCTGGTAACCGCGATGGCACAGGTGCCGGATGCGACGAAAACAGCACCCGGATTCTTCCAGAATGCTGGGGATCTGATTTATCTTTTGGGCACGCCGACACAAAGTCTTTATGCTTCAGTTCTTTCCCAGGAATTCACCGTGCCGGAATCAGCACCCGAATATCCGAATCTGGCCCGCAACAAGGATCTTTATTTCCGTATCTTTACTGCCCATCAGAAAACACTTTTGCAGTCCTGCCATGATATTTCCGAGGGCGGTCTGATGACTGCTTTGGCGGAAAGCGGCTTTGGCAACAATCTGGGAATGAAGCTGAATCTGGAATCATTCACTTGGAATGAACTGTGGTCTGAAACGGGTTCCTTGTTTGTGGTCAGTGTGAAGCCTGCTGATAAGTCTCAGTTTGAAGAACTTTTCACGCATCAGCAAAGACTGCTGGGGGAAGTTCAGGAGAATCCTGTGATGAGTTGGCAGCATCAGGGAGCCACTCAAAACACCGCTTTGTCCGAATTGCAAAAAATCTGGTCTGAAGGAGTTCTGAATGTCTATCAAGCCTAAGTTTCTGGTTTTGTGGGGTGATGGAATCAACTGTGAAAATGAAACAGCCCGAGCCGTATCTTTGGCCGGTGGTGAAGCAGACAAAGTCCACGTCAATGACCTGTTGGCAAACCCAGGGCGCTTGAATGAATACCAGGCACTGGTGATCCCGGGTGGCTTTTCTTTTGGCGATCACCTGGGCAGCGGTCAAGTGCTGGCTTTGAAGCTTGAAATGAATCTGAAAAACGAATTGAAGCAGTTCGTGAAAACCCGCCCGGTGCTGGGCATCTGCAATGGCTTTCAGACACTGATCAAGCTGGGCCTGTTGCCGGACGCTGACTTTCAGCGCAGCTGTGCCCTGGTGAAAAACGAGCAGGGTCATTTCATTGACCGCTGGATTGAAGTGGAAAGAAACGAAAAGTCCCCTTGCATCTGGACCCGCGATCTTCCCGCCAGATTCGCTCTGCCGATTCGTCATGGCGAAGGACGCTTTGTCTGTCGCGATGAAAGTCTGTTACAGCGTCTGCTGACCCAGAATCAGGCAGTGCTTCGTTACACTGAAGACGTCAATGGCGCTCAGGCGCAGATCGCCGGTGTCTGTGATCCGTCCGGTTTGGTTTTTGCCCTGATGCCTCACCCTGAAGCGGCCGTGCATGATTGGCACCTGCCTTACGAAGGCGAAGCCTGGGGTTTGGAATTTTTTAAAAGTGCTGTGAATTATCTGAATCAGGAAATGGGAGTGACGGTATGAATCCAATCCGCAGAGCTCTGTTGAGCGTCTCTGATAAAACCGGTTTGCTGGAGCTTGCAAAAAATCTGGCAGCTCAGAATGTCGAGCTGATTGCCAGCGGCGGCACCGCCAAGGCTTTGACTGAGGCCGGATTGAAAGTCACCGCGGTGGAAACTTTGAGTGGCAAAGGCGAAGCCTTCAACGGCCGCATGAAAACCATCAGCTTTGAAATTGCCTCAAGTCTTCTGTTCCGTCGTCAGGACGAAAATGACGTGCGCCAGGCCGCCGAGCTGGGGATTGAACCCATTGATCTGGTGGTGGTGAATTTGTATCCCTTCCACGCGACCCTGCAAAAGCAGGCGGGGTTTGAGGAGTGCATCGAAAACATCGATATTGGGGGCCCGACATTGCTGCGTGCCGGGGCGAAGAACTTTCATTCGGTCACAGTTTTGTGTGATCCGTCCCAGTACAGTGAATTCTTAAAAGAATTCAACGGCAACAATGGATCCACCACTTGGGAGTTCCGTCAAAAATGTGCCGCTGCCGTTTACACCATGACCGCTTTCTATGACATGGCCATCGCCGGATTCTTGACGCAAAATTCCGGGGCGGCTCTAAGATACGGCGAAAACCCGCATCAAAAAGCGGTGGTGCTGAAAGACCCGTTTGCTGACGGTCTGGCCCACGCCAAATCCCTGCAAGGCAAAGAGATGTCCTACAATAACTATCTGGACGCCGACTTTGCCCTAAAGACTTTGCAGGATGTGCACCGCTGGCAAGGTGAAAAAGCCCTGCCAGCCGCGGTGGTTGTGAAACATAACACGCCTTGCGGAATGGCCGTCGCCGAAACCCCGTTGCGGGCTTTGGAAAAAGCCTGGAAAGGGGACGAGAAAAGTTCCTTTGGTGGGATCATCGCCCTGAACGTTCCGGTGACTGAAGACATTGCCGCGTTCTTTGCTGAAAAATTTGTCGAAGTGATTCTGGCACCGTCTTTCACTGAAGGCGCTCGCGAAAAGCTGAAAAAGAACTGCCGCGTGATGGAGGTTTCATTAAAGCCAAATCCCTCCATGCAGGTGCGTTCCATCGAGGGCGGACTGCTGCTGCAGGATGCAGACGGCTTTGATTTAAGCCATATGAAAACCGTCACGCAAAAACAAGTCAGCCCGGAACAGCAGCGTCTGGCGGCTTTTGCGATGCTGGCGGTGAAGAACCTGAAAAGCAACGCCATCGCCCTTTGCCGTCAGGACGGGCCCGAGTTTGAGCTTCTGACCATGGGATCAGGACAAACCAACCGCATCGACTGCATCGAAAAACTGATCACTTCGCGCCTGGCAGACAAGGGCATCACCGATCTTACCGGCGTGGTACTGGCTTCAGACGCGTTCTTCCCGTTTGCTGATTCCATTCAGGTGTCTGCAAAACTGGGAGTTCAAACCATCATTCAACCCGGCGGATCTGTGAAAGATCCGGAAGTGATCGCTGAAGCTGATCGCCTGGGTGTATCCATGATCTTTACCGGCCGCCGCCACTTTTTACACTAGGAGATTGAGCTATGACGACGCAATTGATGGACTACAAAGATGCTGGAGTTGACATCACCAAGGCCGATGCTTTCGTTGAAAGAATCAAAAACCTGGTGCCGACCACATTCAATGACCAGGTTCTTCAGGGCATTGGCGGCTTTGCGGCTGTCTACAAGCTGACCGAAGAAAAGTACCTGGCTTCCTGCACTGACGGAGTGGGTACGAAGCTGAAACTGGCGCAAACCCTGAACAAACACCACGGTATCGGAATCGATCTGGTGGCAATGTGTGTGAATGACTTGTTGTGTGTCGGTGCAAAACCGCTGTTCTTTTTGGATTACATGGCCTTTGGAAAGCTCGACACCCAAGTCAGTGAAGAGCTGATTGCCGGAATGGTCGACGGCTGCCGTCAGTCCGGCATGGCCTTGATCGGTGGTGAAACGGCCGAAATGCCCGGCGTGTATCAGGGGAATGAATATGACCTTGCCGGCTTCAGCGTGGGCGAGATGTCACCGGCGGATCTGTACGATGAAAAAGACATGAACGAAGGCGATGTGCTGATCGGGATTGCGTCGTCAGGCTTTCACTCCAATGGTTATTCTTTGCTTAGAAAACTGGTGCAGGAAGATGAAACCGATCTGATGCAGGAACTGCTGACGCCCACACGTATTTACGTGAAGCTGGTCAATGAGCTTCGCCGTAGGTTCCCGATGGCGATGGTGGGGGCTTCCCATATCACAGGCGGGGGCATTCACAATATCCCGCGCATGAGTGAAAAGTTTGATTATGATATTTCCGGCTGGCCGGCATTGAATGAAATGGCTCCGGTCTTTGGCAAAATCATTCCGCGCGCAGGTCTTTCGGGTGAAGAGCTCTATCGCACCTTCAACATGGGGGTGGGGCTGGTTCTGTTGATTAAGAAAGGGCAGGCGGATGCCGTACAAACATGGTTGGCCTCCCAAGGCGAGAAGCACTGGCGCTTAGGCTCCATACAAAAAGGCTCAGGCCAAATCGCCCCCGCGCGTCACTAGGGATTTGCTGTCTCTGCCTTGCCTATATTGGCAGAGACAGCTTTTCCGTCTGCAGATCCCCTGTCTAAATCCTGATCACTGGGACCATTCTTTCATATCCTATTTTTAATATGGACTCACATTCTGGGAGTGGGCTATACCAGTCGCCTGTTCATTACAAACGGAGTTTAAAATGATGAATAAGAATGCTTACTTGGTATTGGCGGCAACAGGGTTGTTGATGGCCCCTGTTTCTGGTTTCGCACAAACTTCCACCACGTCTGTGAATACAAATTCCAGCACAGTGAAAATGGAAGACCTTAAAAAGGCTGACGAAAAAGAAAAGGACATCGACAGTGAAATCACTGACGCCCGCATGAGAGCTCAATTGGGTTCCAAATCCAAATGGTCTTTCAAATCCAGCCTGGCGTACTCTGGTGGTTCTGTTGAAGAGCCTCTAAGTGGTGTTCGTCCAAACTACCGTGCTTCCGCAACTATCGAAGCCATGACAACTCTGTCTGGTGATGTTGGTGTCAACTACCGTTTGGGTGAGCGTGACAATATCAGCTTCGGTACGGGCGTGACCGTGGTGGATCCTCTTCACGGTGATATCGTGAAGCCTGCCGAAGACACTCGTAAAGGCCGTAAAGGCACTTTGGCTCGTTATGAAGTTTCCACTCCTTACCTGAGCTGGAGCCGTGGTTACCGCGCGTTCGACACTCAGATGATCTCCAGCATGCAGTACAGCCATGCGACAGACAGTGATTCTATCAACCTGACCAAAACATTTGGTGCAGCAAGCTTCAGCCAGACAGTTCTGGCGAACTTCGGTCAATCCAAGTGGAATGGTGGAACAAGCTTTACTTTGGGTAAGAGCTTCTACACTGGGGACCTGGATGATCCAAACATGGTTGCGGCAGCCAAAGCGGGTAAATACAAACGCTCTGACATGAGCTTCGGTTTGTTCCCGTTCCTTCAGTATACTTTCAACGACCGTTATTCTTTCAGAACCGTGTTTGGTTACTTCCAGTTCGCACGCTACGAAGGTTATGCTGACAACTTCCAGTTGGAGCCATATCAGTCTGTTGGTACCGGTATCTCTATCACTCGTGATATCTACCTGTATCCAAACGTACAGTTCACACCAAAAGACATCCGCGCAGACAGAACGAATGTTGCTCTTAGCGCAAACCTAAACTTGTTCTAATACCGGTCGGTGAAAAAGGCCCATCTCCTTCGTTGGAGATCGGCCTTCTCGCTCCGACGTGCTTGGAGCACGCCTGCGCTGCGAGGGCCGACCTCCGCCTCGGATCTGAACCTTTTTGACCAACCTTGGTTCCCGGTTCTTTGGGGAAGAGGAGTTGGCTTCGAGGGCGCGCGCGGAAAAGACTTTGTTGAGGATATTTAAGTTTGAAAAAGGCTCCCCTGCGGGGCCTTTTTTTGTTTGGGAGCCAACCTGGGTAATACCTTGGTTGGCTTTTTGTTTTTTGGGGTTTGGGTTGTTCCTTTGTCTGGTGTTGGGGGGCAGGTTCAGGAATTGGGGTGGCGGTCGTGGGTTGCCTTTTGGGCTTGATTCGGCGAGCCTTATTCTTGTGCGGAGGTGACTGATGAAATTCGCAGTAGGGATGCTGGCGTTTTCTTTGGTGGTGTTTGCTTCAAATGGATTTGCAGGGACGCAGCCGGTCTGTGGAACCCAAACAACTTCTTTGGGCGATTCTTATGACTATTGTGTTCATACCGGGAATCGGGCGAAAACCCAGGATGTGGTTTATTACTTCCATGGTCTGTGGGGGAATGCCCGGCAGTTCTTTGATCAGCGTCGCGACACTTCGTGGGTGTTGAAGCGCTGGGCTCAGTTGGGTTATGAGCCGTCTGTCGTAACTATTTCGTTTGGTGAAATCTGGCTGCTGGTCAACAACCAGAAGTTCCCGCTGCTGCCGGTTTTTCAAAATGAGATGATGCCGTTTCTGGAAGGCAAAGTCGGAGGCCTGGGCGGCGGACGCCGTCTGCTGATGGGGGAATCCATGGGGGGCTTTAATGCCTCACAAGCCTCGCTGCAGTTGCCGGCGACCTTTTCCAAGGTGGCCCTGTTGTGTCCGGCGCTGACCGTGATCGGACCCTATTCTTCCCCGGAAGACATCGACAAATACATTGCCCGCACCAAGGCCCTGCGCTCCCGGGTGAATCTGATGCTGGGGATTTCCCGCGAGGTCTTTGCTGATGAGGCGGACTGGCAAAGCCACAATCCCTTCAATCTGCTCACTCGCTACCCAGGTCTGATCAGGCCGGTGTTCTTTGTGTCTACGGGCTTGCAGGACGAGTTCGGCTTTCAAGAAGGCTCCGCCGAGTTTGTGAAGGCCGCTCAAAGCGCAGGGTTTTCAGCGACGTGGCTGCCACTGGCCGGGGGGCACTGCAAATACAACCGCGAGGCGCTGGCGCAGTTTTTCCTAAGTCGCATCCGCTGAATGAACTGAAGAACTTTTGGACGTTTCTCAATCAGAAACGTTCCAGAGGGGCTTGCTTATAATTAACGAGTTTAACCTGCTTGGCTGGGATATAATTTTCTTATGAAAACATTCCGTCCGCGCCGCAAATTGATCGTCAATCGTGAAGTGCAGTTTGATGTGGTTATGCACGTCAGTGTCTTTGTGGCCGTGTTGTTTCTGGGGCAGCTCTTCGCGGCCTGGATGTTCATTGGAAAGATTCAGGAACTGGCCGGAACGGGCGCTTTTTCACTGATGTCGGTGCAGGAGTTTATATCCCGCTACAAAACTGTGTTCCTGGTTTATCAGCTGATCCCGGTTTTGCTGGGGCTGGTGGTGGGTTTCTGGTACTTCAACCGCATGACCCGCAGAATTGTCGGGCCGCTTTTTAACATCAAACGCACCGTCAAACGCATGGCGGACGAAAACCTGGATTCAGTCGAGATTCATCTGCGTGAAAATGACTATTTCCAGGATCTGGCCCAGGACATCAACGTGGTTTTGCAGAAAAAGACCAAGTGACAAAAAAAAGGCTGCCAATCGGGCAGCCTTTTCCTTAACGAACTACTGACATTCGTTTTTGATGGCTTTATCAGCGTTCTGATAACGAGCATAAAGCTCTTCGTACTGATCCATGTAAAGCTCAAGAGTGTCAGAGTTTCTTGTGCTTCTCATTTTTTCACGAATCCAGTTCATTTCTTCAGCAAGTTTGGCTTTGTAGGAAACCAACTGACCGCAGGAAAGAGCGGCTTGGGAAGAGGAAGCAGCGCCAACGATGGCCAATGCGATAAGAAGAGCTTTCATGGGTAATCTCCTTGGTAAGTTAATGAATTCTGATTTCGGGACGAACCTACTAACGCAGGACATGAAATACAATCTTTGATGCCGCAGGAATAATTTTTACATAAGCGGGGATTGCATTTATGATGGGTTCGTCTTCCCAGGAGTTTCCATGAACAAAAATCTGCGTGCTCACCCCATGAAAAATCCGATTATTTTGGCTCTGGATGTGGATACCCGCGATCAGGCCCTGAAAATTGCCGACGATCTTTCAGATATCGTCGGGGGGATCAAGCTGGGGCCGCGTCTGTGCCTGCGTTACGGGATGGATTTCGTCAAAGAAATGGCGCAACGAGCCCCGATTTTTCTGGATAACAAGCACTTCGACATTCCCTCCACCATGGAGGCCGCTGTGCGCGCCAGCTTTGAGGCGGGGGCGTCTTTGGTGACGGTGCATGCCCTGAGTGGCAAAGAGGCTCTGACCCGCATGGCAGCGGTGGAAAAAGAGCTGAATCAACAGCGTCCGTTCCGCATTCTGGCGGTGACGATTCTGACGTCCTGGGATCAAAATTCGCTGCCAGTGAATATGAAATCTCAACCGATCGCCCAGCACGTGACGGAGCTGGCTTCTTTGGTGAAGGATTCGGGTTTGTCCGGTGTCGTGTGTTCCCCTCACGAATTGGACCTTTTACAAAACCGAGATCTTTACCTTGTCACTCCGGGAATTCGCTTTAGTATGCAGGATTCCGGCGATCAAAAACGTATCATGGGACCCAAAGAGGCACTGCGTGCAGGTGCTTCCGCGCTGGTCGTGGGTCGCCCTATTCTGGAAGCTTCCAACATCAAGGAAGCGGCCACTGATTTTGTGATGGCAATGTATGAAGAAAAATAACTCTCGTCCCTCTGGCAGAAACAACTCTCAACGTCCTCAGCAGGGTGGTCGCCCACAGCATGGTCGTCCTCAAGGCGCGGGTCGTCCGCAAGGGGGCCGTCCACAGGCTCACGCTCCTCGTGAAAATCAGATCCCGCGTGACTGGCGTGTGGTGATCGGCACGCATGCGATTAACGAGGTGCTGAAGGTGCGTCCTAAGCAGGTTAAGGGCTTCTGGCTCCGCCAGGGCTTTGAGAACTCGGGCGATCTGCGTGATATGAACGAACTGGCTTTGAAAAATCATATCAAAGTGGAGCTGAAGGCCGAAGCCGCGCTGGAAAAGTTCGGTCCGTCCCAGCAGGGAGCTGCGATCTTTGTGGATGGCGCCCCGGAATTTGATATGGCTAGTCTGGAAGGTCTGGATAAATCCATGGTTTTGATTCTGGATGGCATTGAAGATCCTCACAATTTGGGAGCGATTCTCAGAACCTCCTGGTTGGTGGGGGCTCAAGGTGTTCTGATTCCGGAAGACCGCGCTGTCGGTTTGACGCCTACGGTACATAAAGTGGCCTGCGGTGGTGTGGAGCATGTGCCGGTTGAAGAGACGACGAACTTCGCTAACTATGCGGAAGAACTTAAAAAACAGGGCTATTGGATCTATGGGTTAAGCCCGCGTGGAAAGCGATCTATTTTCGAATTAGAGCTGCCGGACAAGGTTGTTTGGGCGATTGGTTCCGAAGACAAAGGAATGAGAGTGACAACGGAGCGTCTTTGTGATGAATTAGTATTCATACCGCAAGCTAGTTCTTCGGCGAGTTATAATGCCTCAGTGGCGACGGCCATGGCACTAACTGAGACCCTTAGACAGCATGCGCCGCGCGGAAATCGAAAAAAATCGTAATCTGTCGAATAATTATCTTTGACGGACGTTCTTTTTCTCCGTACAACATTTCGGTTATCTCAGTAAGGCTGGTTTAGCTCAATTGGTAGAGCAGCTGATTTGTAATCAGCAGGTTGCGGGTTCGAGTCCCATAACCAGCTCCAAATTTTTCTGGGTAAGCATTCACAAGTGGGTAGGTGCCCGAGTGGCTAAAGGGGACGGACTGTAAATCCGTTGGCTTATGTCTACGAAGGTTCGAATCCTTCCCTGCCCACCATTTTTTTTGAATGTTTTCCCGGAAAAGTTTTGAAACAGAAGAGAAGAAATTTTCTTCGGGCGTTCTGAAAGGGCGGGAATAGCTCAATTGGCTAGAGTATCTGCCTTCCAAGCAGAGGGTTGCGGGTTCGAGACCCGTTTCCCGCTCCAAATTTCAGAGCTTGTGCCCATGTAGCTCAGTGGTAGAGCACACCCTTGGTAAGGGTGAGGTCGTCGGTTCGGCTCCGATCATGGGCTCCACTTATTTGGCTTTTAATTTTTAAGGTTAAGATAAAATAAAAAATCTCTGCAGGAGGAATAAATGTCTAAAGAGAAATTTACACGTAATAAACCGCACGTAAATATCGGCACTATCGGTCACGTCGATCATGGTAAAACAACTTTGACTGCTGCTATCACGACTACTCTTGCAGCATCTGGTAAAGCTCAAGCGATGGCTTACGATCAAATCGATAAGTCTCCAGAAGAAAAAGCTCGTGGTATCACGATCTCCACTACTCACGTTGAGTACGAAACTGACAACCGTCACTACGCTCACGTTGACTGCCCGGGTCACGCTGACTACGTAAAAAACATGATCACTGGTGCTGCTCAAATGGACGGAGCTATCTTGGTAGTTTCTTCTGCTGACGGTCCAATGCCACAAACTCGTGAGCACATCCTTCTTGCACGTCAAGTAGGTGTTCCTGCTCTAGTTGTATTCATGAACAAAGTTGACATGGTTGACGATAAAGAACTTCTTGAGCTAGTTGAGCTTGAAGTTCGTGAACTTCTGTCTAAATACGAATTCCCTGGCGATGATATCCCAGTTGTTAAAGGTTCTGCATTGAAAGCTCTTGAAGGCGACACTTCCGAAATCGGTCGTCCAGCTATCATGAAATTGATGGAAGCTTGTGATACTTACATCCCAGCTCCAGTTCGTGCAGTAGACAAAACTTTCTTGATGCCAGTAGAGGACGTATTCTCTATCTCTGGTCGTGGTACAGTTGTTACTGGCCGTGTAGAGCGTGGTATTGTTAAAGTTGGTGACGAGATCGAAATCGTTGGTATCCGTCCAACTCAAAAAACTACTGTAACTGGTATCGAGATGTTCCGTAAACTTCTTGACGAAGGTCAAGCAGGGGACAACTGCGGTGTTCTTCTTCGTGGTACTAAAAAAGAAGACGTTGAACGTGGCCAAGTACTTGTTAAACCAGGTACAGTTAAACCACACAAAAAATTCAAAGCTGAAGCGTACATCCTGACTAAAGAAGAAGGCGGACGTCACACTCCATTCTTCAACGGTTACCGTCCTCAGTTCTACTTCCGTACTACAGACGTTACTGGCGTTTGTACTTTGAAAGCTGGAACTGAAATGGTTATGCCTGGTGATAAGATCGAAGTTTCTGTTGAACTTATCGCTCCTATCGCTATGGAAAAAGAGCTTCGCTTCGCGATCCGTGAAGGCGGTCGTACAGTTGGAGCTGGTGTTGTTACTGAGATCCTTGAGTAATAACGCAGCGTAAGCTAAGTAATAATCACCCGGGGGACTCCTTGACAAAAGGGTCCCCCTCGGTGTTTCTTGGCAGTACCAAAAAGTAAGTCAAAAATGGCTTTTACTGGTCCTAAAATCTCCCATAAATAGTATCGCAAGGGAGATTATTGATGAGAAACGATCCTGTGCGGTCGGTTGTCATCAATAAGATCAGTAGGGGTGTAGCTCCAGCGGTAGAGCGAACGACTCCAAATCGTTAGGTCGTGGGTTCGAATCCCTCCGCCCCTGCCAATTTTGACTCCATAACTTTAGGATGAGGAATAATGGAAAAGGCCAACTCTAAGATTTTGACTATCAGCTTTGCACTTGCAGGTATCTTGGTCGGTTTGACCGTCTCTCTTCTAATCAAGGCATTCGCCGGCGCATTCGGTGTTGTGGCTCGTGCTGCTGACTCCGATATGGTTCGCCACGGGATCCCTGTTTTGGCAGGTTTCGCGTTGTTTGCCGCTCTTCAGTTCAACCCACGCGTTCAGACTTGGGGCGAAGAAGTAGTTTCTGAAATCCGTAAAGTTGTTTGGCCTTCTCGCAAGGACACAACGGCCATGACTATCGCTTGCGTGGTTATGGTTCTTATCTCCAGTGTTATCATCAGTTCCTTCGATCTGATCTCTGGCTTCTTAATCAACTTTCTTATGAAGTAAGGACGGAACCATGGAAAAAAAGTGGTACATCGTTAACGTTCAGACAAGCTGTGAAAACACAGCTAAAAAAGCCATCGAAGAAAAGATCAAATCTTCCAAAATGGAAGAGTTCTTTGGTGAAATCCTGATCCCTGCGGAAAGCGTAGTGGAGCTGGTAAAAGGTCAAAAACAGACCAAATCACGTAAATTTTTCCCGGGTTATATCTTCGTTCAGATGTTTTTGAATGATGAGACTTGGCATTTGGTACGTAATTCGTCTAAAGTCACGGGCTTCGTGGGCGGCACTAAAACCCGTCCTCCGGAAGTTCCTGAGGCTGAAGTTCTTCGTGTGACCCAGCAGATGGCTGGCGTTGCTGAAAAACCAAGACCGAAAGTGAAGTTCGCTGTGGGTGAGAACGTGACTGTTATTGACGGTCCATTCTCCAACTTCCAGGGAACAGTTGAAGAGATCAACGAGGACAAAGCGAAGCTTAAAGTTCTTGTGAGCATCTTCGGTCGTCCGACTCCAGTTGAGTTGGATTACATTCAAGTAGAAAAACCATAACCAGAAGCCGCATAGGGCGGCCGATGGATATTAATTAACACAACCTCTTGCAGGAGTGGGTCATGGCAAAAAAAGTTACAGGAATGATCAAGCTGCAGATACCGGCAGGGAAAGCTAATCCAGCTCCACCCGTTGGACCGGCGCTCGGACAGCATGGGGTAAACATCATGGAATTCTGTAAGCAGTTCAACGCTCGTACACAAGCGTTGGGTGATAGCATCATCCCTATCATCATCACTGTTTACCAAGACAGATCGTTTACTTTCATCACAAAAACACCACCGGTGTCTTCTTTGATCAAAAAGGCGTTGAAACTGGAATCCGGTTCCAAGCAGCCTCAGAAGGACAAAGTTGGCAAAATCAATAACGATCAAATCAAGCAAATCGCTACAACGAAATTGCCTGACTTGAACTGCTTGAAAGTTGAATCCGCAATGTCACAAGTTGCTGGTACGGCTAAAAGCATGGGCATCGACATCGCGTAAGGGTGGTATAAGATGGCAGGCAAAAAATTCGCAGCAGTCGCTAAAAAAGTTGATTCTGCAAAAAAGTACACTGTTGAAGAAGCATTCAAACTGGTTGTTGAAACAGCTCCAGCTAAATTTGATGAATCTATCGACGTAGCATTGCGTTTGGGTATTGACCCTAAGCAATCTGACCAACAAGTGCGTGGAGCTATCGCTCTTCCTCACGGTTTGGGCAAAGAAGTTAAAGTTGTTGTTTTCGCAAAAGGCCCGAAAGAGGCTGAAGCGAAAGCAGCTGGCGCTGACTTCGTAGGCGCAGACGACCTGGTAGCTAAAATCCAGGGCGGCTGGTTGGATTTCGATAAATGTATCGCGACTCCGGACATGATGGCGACTGTTTCTAAAGTTGCTAAGATCCTGGGGCCTCGTGGTTTGATGCCGAATCCAAAAATCGGTACTGTAACTATGAACGTTGGTGAAGCTGTAACTGCCGAGAAAAAAGGTAAGTTGGACTTCCGCGTTGATAAAGCAGGTATCGTACACGCTGGTATCGGTAAGAAATCCATGGGCGATGCTAAACTTAAAGATAACTTCATGACTTTGTTGGGAGCTATCGTTAAGGCTAAACCAGCATCTTCCAAAGGTATCTACCTTCGTTCTATCGCTGTAGCGTCCACTATGGGCCCAGGCGTTAAGATCGAGCCAAATGCGGCAGCTGCTGCAACTGGCGCTAACTAGTAAATTTTAAGGCTCTGAGCGTGCTCAGGGCCTTGTTTTTTATCTGGTTATTTTGTATTAGTTCATAAAATTATTGCGATCAGAGACAGTAGGTTTCTTTCAGTGGATGTAATCCCTCGTTTGTGAGGGGCCTACCGAGATAAGGCAAAAAGGTTCATGCGACCTCCAAACCGACCTGATTCGCACAGGCCCCTTCGCAAGAAGGGCAAAAAGTCTAATGAAAGGAGGCTCACATATGATCACTCGCGCAGATAAAGAGCAGGAGATTAAGCTAATCACGGAGAAATTCGGAAAGGCTAAGGGAGCTTTCATCGTCGACTTCAAAGGCATCAAGGTTGAGCAAGTAACTAACTTGCGTAAAAAATTGAATGCTGCTGATTCTGAGATGAAAGTTGTTCGTAATACTCTTGCAAAAAGAGCGTTCAAAGATCACCCAGCTATTGAAACAGCATTTGCTAATTCAATGAAAGGTACTAACGCCATCGTATTCTCTTACGGTGAAGTGAACGCGACTGCAAAAGCATTGGCTGATTTCGCTAAGGACGTAGAAGTTCTGCAAATCAAGTCCGGTGTTATGGACGGCGCTGCTTTGGATGATGCTAAGATTAAATTCTTGGCGACACTTCCGGGCAAAGACCAGCTTCGCGCTATGTTGTTGGGTACATTGTTGGGTGCAGGTTCTGCACTTGCTAGATGTCTTAACGCTTACGCTGAGAAAATGGGCGGCGGCGCAGCCGCTGGTACTGAAGAAGCTCCACAAGCGTAATTGCTTGAATCCCGAAGGTTCGGGACTGATGGTGCTGAATATTTGAATTTTTAAATAATTTTTTATATCCCTGGAGGATAAAATGTCTCTGACTAACGATCAAATCGTTGAAGCGTTGTCTGCGAAAACTGTTCTTGAGATCGCAGAACTAGTAAAAACTTTGGAAGAAAAATGGGGCGTTTCCGCTGCTGCTCCAGTTGCTGCTGCTGCTGCAGGTCCTGCTGCTGCTGTTGAAGAAAAAACTGCTTTTGACGTTATCCTTGTTGACGCTGGCGCCAACAAAATCAACGTTATTAAAGAAGTTCGTGGCTTGACTGGTTTGGGTCTTGCTGAAGCTAAAGCCCTTGTTGAAGCTGGTAACAAAGCTGTTAAAGAAGGCGCTACTAAAGAAGACGCAGAAAAAATCAAGAAAGCTCTTGAAGCTGCGGGCGCGAAAGTTACTGTTAAGTAATTTCTGCCACTTAGTTTATACTAATGCCGAAAGCCTCGTGGAAACACGGGGCTTTTTGCATTTTGGCCCTCGCTTTACCCTTCGTTGGGATTGGGCTGGGGGCTTAGGGGTGCAAAACCTTTCGGACAGTCCTCGCGCGGTGGGGGCTTTTTGTTTTGCGGTAGTATTTTATTTTTAGTTTTCTAAGTGCTGGATTGGATTTTCGGGCGCTGTGGAACTCAGGTTTTGCACCCTTAAGCCCCCAGCCCAATCCTAACGGGGCTTGCGGTGGCCAAAATGCGAAAAAGCCCCTTCGTTTGGTGCTTTGGACTTAGATTTTTGGTTTTTGAAATTATTAAGGCCCCTGTTGGGGCCTTTTTTGTTTTTGGGTGGTTGTTTTTACCAGGCGAAACCTAGTTTTACGCCGAAGGCTTCTTGGCTTTCGCGGTCGGATCTGTCCCATTTGATGTCTATGTGGCTGTATTCGATGGCGGCTCGGAGGCCTTTTTGATGGGTGCTTAGGCCCACGGAATAGTAACTGTGATTTCCTTCGTCGTCATAGGGGCCGAAGGTTCCGTTGGTGCTGGTGATGCTTGTTTTGACTTTGTGGAATTCGTAGATGTAGGAAAAGTAGGGGACCAGGTACTCGTATTTGTACCCTAGGCTGACTCCGGCTTGGGAGGTGGTGATGTCTGACTCGGCTTTGGCGTCGGTGGTGTTGTTGCCCAGGTAAAATGCGTCGGTTGTGGTTTCACTTTTTGTTCCGTAGGCGCCCATCAGGGAGCCGACCCACACTCGGTTTTGAGTTCCGTGGTTCAGGAACTGGAATCTTGCGCCCCACAGGAAGTTTTCCAGATAGACTTCTATCCCTTTGAAAACACTCACGCTTGCGTCGAATCCGACGTTGTTTGCGCCGGTCACGAAGTCGCTGGCGTCAATGTCGCTGTTGATCAGAACCTTGTCGCGCAGGGGTGGGTTTGAGTTGATGTCGTTGACCAGGGTCACTCGGGTTTCCGAGGCCATGACCACGGCGGCATGTCCTTGCCACTGTTCGTTGGATACCACCGGCATGTTGAAATGGGAGGCGCGCATGCTGATGGAGTGTGAACATGCTGATAAACTAAGCAAACTTAAGGCGAACAACGCTCTAAACATGGGGGTCCTTCCTTCGACTTTTTAAGCCTATGATGCGTCCTTGTTATGGGCTACTGATTAGCTGCAAAACTCGACTTTACACGACGCAATAACCGGCCATTTTTGGAGTGCCTGAAGTTTTTGGAAAGGCGCCAAAAACCTTTAGAATCACTTGCTTTATTGAAAACTTAGGGTAGTTTGAGATACTTGCGTTTTTATTTAATGTGGGCCTTGGAACATTCCCCCCGAAGCGAATGTCCGATTTTCTTATCACGGAGAGTACATTGGAAAAAACTCCAGTTACGGCTTCTAACATTCGAGTTAGAAAGTCATTCGCGAAAAATAAGCAAGTCATTGATATTCCAAATCTGATTGAACTGCAGAAGTCTTCTTACGAAGCTTTCATTCAAAAAGATATGGATCCAGATCGTCGCGGCGATGCTGGTCTTAATGGCGTTTTCAAATCTGTTTTCCCAATCACAGATTTCAACAATACAGCAAGCCTTGAGTTTGTATCTTACACTCTAGAGCCAGCTAAGTACGACGTGGACGAGTGCCGTCAGCGTGGTATGACTTTCGCTGCTCCTATCAAGGTGACTCTTCGTCTGATCGTTTTCGATGTTGATGAAGAAACTGAAGCACGCAGCATCCGTGACGTGAAAGAGCAGGAAGTTTATCTGGGCGAAATCCCATTGATGACTGCCAACGGTTCTTTCATCATCAACGGTACTGAGCGCGTTGTTGTTTCCCAGTTGCACAGATCTCCAGGCGTGTTCTTCGATCACGATGGTGGTAAAAACAATGCTTCTGGTAAATTGATCTACTCTGCACGTGTGATCCCTTATCGTGGTTCATGGTTGGATGCTGAGTTTGACCAAAAAGATCTTATCCACGTACGTATCGACCGTCGTCGTAAGTTCCCAGTTACAATCCTTCTTAAAGCTCTTGGTTACAACTCTGAGCAGCTTCTGGAATACTTCTACGATCTTGATGAAGTTTACGTTAAGGGCGGCAAGCTCTTCCGTAAGTTGGACATCGAGCGTATGTCCGGTCAAAGAGCATTGACTGATATCGTTGATCCAAAAACTGGCGAAGCGCTGGTTAAAGCGGGTCGTCGTATCACTCGTGCGATCGTTAAGAAAATCAAAGATCTTGATATCACAGAGCTTGATGTTCTTCCGGAAGATCTGGAAGGCAAAGTTCTGGCGAAGCCATTGATCGATGAATCCACTGGTGAGATCATCGCTGATGCGAATGCTGAGCTGAACGCTGCAATCATCAAGCGTTCCATCGAAGCTGGTATCGAGAGCTTCTTCATGATCTTCTTCGACGGTTTGACTGTGGGTCCTTACCTGCGCAACACCCTGTTGGTTGATAAAGTCTCCAACAAAGAAGAATCTTTGGTTGAGATCTACAAGCGTCTTCGTCCTGGTGAGCCTCCGACTTTGGAAGCGGCTACGACATTCTTCGGCCGTTTGTTCTTCGATCCAGAGACTTATGACCTTTCTGAAGTTGGTCGTATCAAGATCAATCACAGATTCGGTATCTCCATGGACGAGTGCCCACCGTCTCACAGAACACTGACTCACAAGGATATCCTGAGCACCATCAAAACTTTGATCGATCTGAAAAATGGTCGTGGTGTTATCGACGATATCGATCACTTGGGTAACCGTCGTGTTCGTTCCGTAGGTGAGTTGCTTGAAAACCAATACCGTATCGGTTTGGTTCGTATGGAGCGCGCTATCCGTGAACGTATGTCCCTTCAGGACGTTGAAACAATGATGCCTCACGATCTTGTGAACGCGAAACCTGTGAACGCCGTAGTTAAAGAATTCTTCGGTTCTTCCCAGTTGTCTCAGTTCATGGATCAGACGAACCCGCTTTCCGAGATCACGCACAAACGTCGTTTGTCTGCTCTTGGACCTGGTGGTTTGACTCGTGATCGCGCTGGTTTCGAAGTACGTGACGTACATCCTACGCACTACGGACGTATCTGTCCTATCGAAACTCCAGAGGGTCCAAACATCGGTTTGATCGCTTCCTTGGCTACTTATGCTCGTATCAACAACTATGGTTTCATTGAGACTCCATACCGTAAAGTTGAAGCGGGTCAGGTTTCCAAAGACATCAACTATCTTTCTGCATTGGAAGAAGCTGGTCACCACATCGCTCCGGCGGCTCGTGACGAAGCTGGAAACAAAGCTATCCAGACTGCGACTACCATCACTCGTCGTGACGGTGAGTATGAGATCGTAGACAAGGATAAAGTTGCTTTGATGGACGTTTCTCCATCTCAGTTGGTTTCCATCGCAGCTTCCCTGATTCCATTCCTTGAGCACGATGACGCCAACCGTGCCTTGATGGGATCGAACATGCAACGTCAAGCGGTTCCACTGCTTCGTTCTCGCGCACCACTTGTTGGTACAGGCGTAGAGCGTTTGGTTGCTCGTGACTCCGGTACTTCCATCGTTGCTCAAAACGATGGTATCGTTGAGGAAGTTGATGCTTCCCGTATCGTTATCCGTCGTTTCGCCAAAGGCGGCGAGCTGGGTGCGAACGTGGACATCTACAACCTGACGAAGTATCAGCGTACGAATCAAAATACGTGCTTCAACCAAAAACCAATCGTTACTGTTGGTGACAAGATTTCCAAAGGCGACATCATCGCTGACGGTCCTTCCACTGAGCTTGGTGAATTGGCATTGGGTCAGAACATCCTTGTGGCGTTCACCCCATGGCAAGGTTACAACTTCGAGGACTCCATCCTTATTTCTGAGCGTTTGTTGAAAGACGACGTTTACACTTCCATCCACATCGAAGAATTCGAGTGCGTGGCTCGTGATACAAAACTTGGTAAGGAAGAGATCACTCGCGATATCGCCAACGTAGGTGAGGAAGCTCTTAAAGACCTGGACAGCTCTGGTATCATCCGCATCGGTGCGGAAGTTCGCCCTGGCTTCATCCTGGTTGGTAAAGTGACTCCAAAAGGTGAAACTCAGCTTTCTCCTGAGGAAAAACTTTTGAGAGCGATCTTCGGTGAAAAAGCCGGCGACGTTCGTGATACATCTTTGCGCGCTCCATCCGGCGTGTACGGAACTGTTATCGATGCTCAAGTTTACTCTCGTGAAGGCGCAGACCGCGATGAGCGTTTGTCGTTGATCATCGAAGAGAAAAAACGCAAGCTTGAAAAAGACTTGGCGGTTGAGCAGAACGTTATCAAAAATAACGCTATCTCCAAACTTCGTGACATCCTGGTGGGTAAAATCACTACAGGCGTTCTTCTGAATGAAGACGGTTCTCAGAAGTTGTTGAACAAAGGTCAGGAAATCACAGAGGCGGATCTAGAGACAGTTCCATTCGAATTGTTGAACTACATCCCTCTTGAGCAAGACCTTGAGTTCCAGGTGAACAAAATCATCGACAATGCTCGTAACCAGTTGGATGCAGTTAAACTTGTGTTCAATGAAAAGATCGATCGTCTTCGTAAAGGTGACGAATTGCCTCCGGGCGTGATCAAAATGGTTAAAGTTTACGTTGCTATCAAACGTAAAATGCAAGTCGGTGACAAATTCGCCGGTCGTCACGGAAATAAGGGTGTTGTCTCCAAAGTATTGCCTGCGGAAGACATGCCTTACCTTGCTGACGGTACTCCAGTAGACATGGTTCTGAACCCACTAGGGGTTCCTTCTCGTATGAATATCGGTCAGATCCTTGAGGTTCACTTGGGTTGGGCAGCGCACAACCTTGGTAAACAACTGGGTGCTCATCTTGAGAAGTGGAATGCAGAGAACGCTCGCACAGAGATGAAAGACATCTTCAGCGACTCTGATATCTCCGCGAAACTTGATAAAGCAGACGATGCTTCATTGAAGTCCATGGTTCAGCGCATGAAGCACGGTATCCACGTGGGTACGCCGGTGTTTGATGGTGCCCGTGAATCTGACGTGAAAGGTTTGCTTGCAAAAGCGCAAGTGCCTTCTTCCGGTAAGTCCGTTCTATTCGACGGTCGTACAGGGGAGCCGTTCACGAATCCGGTAACTGTCGGTATCATGTACATGCTGAAACTTCACCACTTGGTGGAAGAGAAGATCCACGCTCGTTCTATCGGACCTTACTCACTCGTTTCTCAACAGCCTCTGGGCGGTAAAGCTCAGTTCGGTGGTCAGCGTCTCGGGGAGATGGAGGTTTGGGCGATCGAAGCATACGGTGCTGCATACTCTCTGCAAGAGTTCCTGACTGTTAAGTCAGATGACGTTGCAGGTAGAACTCGTATGTACGAGAGCATCGTGAAGGGTGAAAACATCCTTGAGCCAGGCTTGCCTGAATCCTTCAACGTATTGGTGAAAGAGCTTCAATCTCTGGCACTGAACGTGGAGCTGATGGAGTCTGACATTCTACGTGACCAAGATGAAGATTTTGGTGACGAAGAAGTGATCGAGGTAGAACCAGTTGCGCCGGTTGCGTCTAAAGACGAACCAGAGCAGCACTAAGTTTAATAATTTAACAACAGGGGTGTTCTTTGAGAGACTTGTTGAATTTTTTCGATAAACCAAAAGATCCACTTTCGTTTGACGCCGTACGAGTTTCGTTGGCGTCACCTGAAATGATTCGTGAATGGTCATTTGGTGAAGTTAAGAAGCCAGAAACTATCAACTATCGTACTTTCAAGCCTGAGCGTGACGGCTTGTTCTGTGCGAAAATCTTCGGTCCTATCAAGGACTATGAGTGCTTGTGCGGTAAGTACAAACGTATGAAGTACCGTGGCGTCGTCTGTGAAAAGTGCGGCGTTGAAGTGACTCAGACCAAGGTTCGCCGTGAGCGCCTTGGTCATATCGAATTGGCGACTCCAGTAGCCCATATCTGGTTCCTGCGTTCTTTGCCTTCTCGTATTGGTAACCTTTTGAATCTTTCTTTGAAAGACGTTGAAAAGGTCCTTTACTGTGAAGCACACGTGGTTATCGATCCAATGGAAACTACATTGGAAGAAGGCCAGGTACTGACTGAAGAAGCATTGCAAGCGGCTCTGAATGAGTTCGGCCCATCCTTCAAATACGGAATGGGTGGCGAGGCAGTTCGTGATCTTTTGAAAAAAATCGATCCTGAATACCTTTCCCGCAAACTTCGCTTGGAAGTTAAAGACACCAAGTCTGAAGCTGGTATCAAAAAATTGACTAAACGCCTGCGCGTTGTTGAGGCCTTCAAAGGTTCCATCAACAAGCCAGAGTGGATGATGTTGGAAGCACTTCCGGTTCTTCCTCCTGATCTTCGTCCATTGGTACCTCTTGATGGTGGCCGTTTCGCGACGTCTGACCTGAATGACCTGTACCGCCGTGTTATCAATCGTAACAACCGTTTGAAACGTCTTCAGGAGCTGAACGCTCCAGACATCATCATCCGAAACGAAAAGCGTATGCTTCAAGAAGCAGTGGACGCTTTGTTGGATAACGGTCGTCGCGGTAAGACCTTCACTGGTCCGAACAAACGTCCTCTTCGCTCCCTTTCTGATATGTTGAAAGGTAAGCAGGGTCGTTTCCGTCAAAACCTTTTGGGTAAACGTGTAGACTACTCTGGTCGTTCCGTTATCACCGTTGGACCTACTCTGAGACTTCATCAGTGCGGTCTTCCGAAGAAAATGGCTCTCGAGTTGTTCAAACCATTCGTTTACAACAAACTTGAAGAAAAAGGTCTTGCGACCACTATCAAACAAGCCAAACGCTTGGTTGATCAGGAAACAGTTGAAGTTTGGGATATCCTTGCTGACGTGGTGAAAGAGCACCCGGTTCTTCTGAACCGTGCACCAACCCTGCACAGACTTGGTATCCAGGCGTTCGAGCCTGTTCTTCACGAAGGTAAAGCTATCCAGCTGCACCCGTTGGTATGTACGGCGTTCAATGCCGACTTCGACGGTGACCAGATGGCAGTTCACGTTCCACTTTCTGTGGAATCCCAGGTTGAAGCACGCGTTCTGATGATGTCCACGAACAACATCCTTTCTCCTGCCAACGGTAAACCTATCATCAATCCTTCCCAGGATATCGTGTTGGGTATGTACTGGTTGACTCGTATGCGTCCGGGCGCCAAAGGATCAGGCAAAGCCTTCTCCAGCGTTCAGGAAGCTCAATACGCGTTTGAAACAGGTCTGGTAGACCTTCAGGCAGTATGTAAGGTTCGTATCAACGGAACTCTGCAAGAGACCACAGTGGGTCGTGCAATCCTTTCTGATATCGTTCCTAAAGAAGTTCCGTTCAACGAAGTGAACGTGACAATGGGTAAAAAACAGATCGCGGCCCTGATCGACAAGACTTTCCGTCTTGCCGGTGCAAAAGCGACCTGCATCCTTGCTGACAAGATCATGGAATACGGCTTCAAGTATTCAACTGCAGCAGGTATGTCCATCGGTATCGATGACATGGTGATCCCGGCGGCGAAAGCTCCGATGATCGCTGACGCAGAAAAACAAGTTACTGAGATTCAGCAGCAGTATGACGAAGGTTTGATCACAGATGGTGAGCGCTACAATAAAGTGGTCGACATCTGGGCGCAGACTGCAGACAAAATTGCTAAAGAAGGTATGAACGCGATCGAAAAGCAAACATTCAACGTGAATGGTAAAGAGGTTGTGGGTCCTTCCTTCAATCCAATTTACATCATGGCTGACTCCGGAGCCCGTGGTTCCGCAGCTCAGATCCGTCAGTTGGGTGGTATGCGTGGTCTGATGGCGAAACCTTCCGGTGAGATCATCGAGACTCCGATCACTGCAAACTTCCGTGAAGGTTTGACAGTTATCCAGTACTTCATCTCCACGCACGGTGCGCGTAAAGGTTTGGCCGATACCGCATTGAAAACAGCGAACTCCGGTTACCTGACTCGTCGTTTGGTTGACGTTGCTCAGGACGTTGTTGTGTCCGAGATCGATTGCGGTGTTGAAGATGGTTTGGAAATCACTCCGATTTACGAAGCGGGTGAAATCGTACAAAACATCGGTGACCGTATCCTGGGCCGTACAGCTTTGAAAGACGTTGTTGATGCAGCGACAAACGAAGTTGTGGTTCGTGCTAACCAGGAAATCACTGAAAATGACGTTAAGATCATCGAAGGCCGTGGTATCGACAAAGTCGACATCCGTTCTGCTCTTATCTGTCAGTCTAAACGCGGTGTTTGCGTGAAGTGCTACGGACGTGATTTGTCCCGTGGTGCGACTGTGAACCTGGGTGAAACAGTGGGTATTATCGCCGCTCAATCCATCGGTGAGCCGGGTACCCAGTTGACGATGAGAACGTTCCACTTGGGTGGTGCGGCTTCTCGTGCGGTTGAACAATCTGTTCACACATCCCGTTATGACGGTGTTGTTAAACTACAAAACGTTCACGCAGTGACGAACCGTAACGGTAAGTTGACTGTGATGAATCGTAACGGTTCTGCTCTTGTGATTGACGAAGCAGGTCGTGAGCGTGAAAACTTCAAGCTCGTATACGGCGCTGTTTTGAACTTCAAAGAAGGCGACAAAGTTGCCAAAGGTCAGACTGTTGCGGAATGGGATCCATATTCGAATCCAATCATCGCAGAGGTTTCTGCGAAGATCCAATACCAGGATATCGAAGAAGGTTCCACAATGCAGGAGCAAGTGGATGCGGTAACTGGTTTCGCGACCAAAGTTATCATGGAATCCAAGTCTTCCGATGTTAAACCAACTGTCTTCCTAGTGGATGGCGCTGGTAAAACATTGAATCTTCCTGGTCGTGACATCCCGGCTCGTTACCTGATCCCAGTTGGGGCTCAGTTGCTAGTTGCGGATCAGCAGGAAGTGCATGCGGGTGACGTAATCGCGAAGATGCACCGTGAAGCTTCGAAAACGAAGGATATCACCGGGGGTCTTCCGCGCGTTGCCGAATTGTTTGAGGCTCGTAAACCGAAAGAAGCAGCTATCATCTCTGAGATCGATGGTTATGTGACATTCGGTAAAGACGTTAAAGGTAAACAACGTGTGATCGTAACTCCTGAAGTGGGTGAGCAAAAAGAATACCTCATCCCTAAAGGTAAGCACGTTGCTGTAAGAGAAGGTGAGTACGTAAGAGCCGGTGAGGCTTTGATGGATGGTCCAACAAATCCTCATGACATTCTGGCGGTTCTGGGTGCTAAAGCCTTGTCTGCATACCTTGTAGATGAAATCCAAGAAGTTTACAGACTTCAAGGGGTTGGTATCAATGACAAGCATATCGAAGTCATTGTTCGTCAGATGCTACGTAAAGTAGAAATCCGTGATGCCGGCGACAGCCGCTTCCTGGCTGGTGAGCAAGTTGAAAGATACGCTTACATGGAAGAAAACGAACGTATTAACAAAGAGGGTGGTCAACCTGCTACTTGCAGCCCACTTCTTCTTGGTATTACTAAGGTTTCTTTGAGCACTGACAGCTGGATTTCAGCAGCGTCCTTCCAGGAAACTACAAAAGTTCTTACGGAAGCAGCGATCAATTCTCGTACAGACCATTTGCGTGGCCTGAAAGAGAATATCATCATGGGTCGTCTGATTCCTGCGGGAACTGGTTTGACATCTTACAAACGCTGGAAAGTGTCTGTGCATGAAGATGACGATATCGGCTTTGTCGCATTGCCGGGTATGACGTCTTCCGTACAGCCTCAAGGCTAAAGTAAGACCACCTGATCGCCGGCTTCACAGGCCGGCGTAGGGTAAAAAGCTCATGGATTGGGGACCTCACGCCGCTTTTCATGGATAAATGTAATTTTAACAACAAAGTCTTGACCTGGGCGTCACCGAAATGTAAGTTCCAGCGTCCAGAACCGCATAATTGTTTTTAAGGGGTATATAAAGTGCCAACAATTAATCAGCTCATCAAAAGTGAGCGTACTGTTCAAAAAAACCAAACAAAATCACCAGCTTTGGACTCTTGTCCTCAGCGTCGCGGTGTTTGTACACGTGTTTATACAACGACTCCAAAGAAGCCGAACTCCGCACTTCGTAAAGTTGCAAAAGTTCGTCTTTCCAATGGCTTCGAAGTTATCTCTTACATCCCTGGTATCGGCCATAACCTTCAAGAGCACTCCGTTGTACTAATCCGCGGTGGTCGTGTGAAGGATTTGCCGGGTGTTCGTTACCACATCGTTCGTGGGGTATTGGACCTTCAAGGTGTAAACGGTCGTCTGCGCGCCCGTTCTAAATACGGTACTAAGAGACCTAAGAAATAAGGATTGAGAGATGTCACGTCGTAAAAAGACCTTTAAAAGAGAAATCATTCCAGATCCGGTTTTCAAGGATCTAGTAATTGCTAAGTTCATCAATAAAATGATGATTCAAGGTAGAAAAGCAACTTCTCAAAAGTTGTTCTACGGTGCTTTGAAAGAGCTTGAAGGCAAAGTTCAAGGTGAAGAGCCTTTGGCAGTTTTCAAAAAAGCTCTTGAGAACGTTAAACCGTCTATCGAAGTTCGCTCCCGCCGTGTAGGTGGTGCTACTTACCAAGTTCCAGTAGATGTTCGTCCATCCCGTCGTTTGGCTTTGGCTATGCGTTGGTTGGTTGAGTACTCTCGCGAGCGCGGTGAGAAAGACATGGCGAAACGTTTGGCTGGCGAATTCTTGGACGCGTACAATAATAGAGGAAATGCTATTAAGAAGAAAGACGACGTTCACAGAATGGCTGAATCCAACAAGGCATTCTCTCACTACAATTGGTAATCTGTTCAGATGTCAGCTAAAGATCCTAAAGTTGTAGCTGATCTCAAGTACACTCGTAATATCGGCATCATGGCTCACATCGATGCCGGTAAGACGACCACCACCGAACGCATTCTTTACTATACAGGTAAAAGTCATAAAATCGGCGAGGTCCATGATGGTGATGCCACCATGGACTGGATGGTTCAGGAGCAAGAGCGCGGTATCACTATCACGTCTGCTGCAACCATGGCGTTCTGGAAAGATCACAGAATCAACATCATCGATACTCCGGGCCACGTTGACTTCACTATTGAAGTTGAGCGTTCTTTGCGTGTATTGGATGGCGCGATCGCAGTTTTCGACGGCGTGAATGGGGTTGAGCCTCAGTCCGAAACCGTTTGGAAACAGGCTGATAAATACAAAGTTCCCCGCATTTGCTTCGTAAATAAAATGGACCGTGTTGGTGCTGACTTTGTGATGTCCTTCGGGACGATCAAAGAAAAGCTGAACGCGAACCCAATCCCTGTGCAGGTTCCAATCGGCATGGAAGACACCTTCCGTGGTGTTGTTGATTTGCTCGAAAATAAAGCCTACATGTGGGATCAGTCCGGAATGGGTGACCATTTCGAAATTACCGATGTTCCCAATGACATGAAAGAGGAAGTAAACCGCTTCCGCACAGAGGTCATTGAGAAGATCGTTGAATTTGAAGACGAACTTCTTGAGAAATATCTCAATGGAGAAGAAGTCACTGTGCCAGAGCTTAAACGTGCTTTGCGCAAAGGGACTCTTGAATTGAAAGCCTTCCCGGTATTCTGTGGAGCCGCTTTCAAAAACAAAGGTGTTCAGCCTTTGTTGGATGGGGTCATTGACTACCTTCCGTCGCCTCTGGAAGTGCCTGCAATCGTGGGTCACGATCCTGAGCGTCCTGATAAAGAAATCATCTGTAAAACTGAATTTGATGCTCACGCGGCTGCTTTGGCTTTCAAAATCGCCAATGATCCGTTTGCCGGCACTTTGACTTATATCCGTGTTTATTCCGGTGAAGTGAAAGTCGGGGAGCAGCTTTTGAATCCGCGCACTCAGAAAAAAGAGCGCATTCAGAAGCTGGTGAAAATGCATGCGAATTCCCGTGAAGAAATCAACAGCCTGAAGGCGGGGGATATCGGCGCGGTTATCGGTCTTAAGTTCACAGGCACAGGGGACACTCTGTGTGAAAGCTCTCATGCTGTGGTTCTTGAGACGATCACTTTCCCAGAGCCGGTGATTTCCGTGGCGGTAGAGGCGAAGTCCTCTGCGGACCAGGAAAAGATGCTGGCTGGCCTGGCTAAACTTGAAAAAGAAGATCCATCCTGCCGTCTGCGCACGGATCCGGAAACAGGGCAAATCCTGCTTTCTGGCATGGGTGAGTTGCATTTGGAAATTCTTGTGGATCGTTTGCTTCGTGAGCATAAGATCCAGGCCAACGTGGGTAAGCCGCAGGTTTCCTATCGTGAAACCATCACGGTTGCCGCCAAAGCAGAGCACGTTTACGAGCGTGAGATTGCTGGCGAAACTCACTTTGCCAAAGTCTCCCTTTCCATCGAGCCTATTTCTCAGGCGGATGGCATCCAGTTCATCAGTAAAGTGGCTGTGTCTAAAGAATTTACAGCCCCTATGTTGAAGGCTGCCGAATCGGGCTTCCGTGAAGCTGCTGAGGTCGGTCCTTTGGCAAGCTGCTCGATGTTGGGTATTAAGGGGACCTTAAATTCAGTTGAAGTTCGTCCCGATTCCTCCAGTGAGATGGCCTTTAAGGCGGCTGCCTCCCTGGCATTCCGGGATGCGGTTAAGGCAGCCTCTGTAGAGCTTTTAGAGCCTATCTTTAAGCTAGAGGTGACTTGTCCGGATGATTTCGTCGGGAACATTGTGGGTGATTTAAATGCCCGCCGTGGAAAGATCCTGGCGATGAATGTGAAGCAGGGTGGTGGTCAGGTTATTTCGGCCGAAGCCCCTCTGGCGAGTCTCTTTGGTTATGCGACGGATGTCCGCAGTTTGAGCCAAGGGCGAGCCAGCTTCAGTATGGAATTTTTGGAATATGCCATTGTGCCTGCGAAGGTAAAAACGGACATTCTCCATAAAATGGGAAGATATTAAAAAAAATAATATTTCCCTTTGACATTATATTTCAAAGTGCGCATACTCGCGCACTCATAGCGTCTATATCTACAAAAAACCCCCCGCGTTGAAGGCGATTCAGGCCGCAAGGGCTAATTCGGGGCAAGTTTTCGATGGGATCAGGACGTTGAACGTTAACAAATTTGCTAGTAATTACGATACTTTATAAAAGAGAAGAGTGTCCATATGCAAAGTCAGAAGATTAGAATCAGATTGAAGGCATTCGATCATAAATTGCTTGACCAGTCGACGAAAGAAATCGTTGAGACTGCTCGTCGTACAGGCGCAAAAGTTGCGGGTCCAATTCCCTTGCCTACTCGCATCAACCGCTACACTGTATTGCGTTCTCCGCACGTAGATAAAAAATCTCGTGAACAATTCGAAGTGAGAACTCACAAGCGTATGCTCGATATTTTAGAACCAACTCAACAGACAGTAGATCAGCTTATGAAGCTGGATCTTTCTGCTGGTGTCGATGTTGAAATCAAACTTTCTGCGGTTTAGAGGTAAGACGTGAGCGAAACTACAGAAACTCAAAATACTGCAGGTCTTAAATTGAACGGCCTGTTCGCCTTCAAAGAAGGTATGGCTACTATCTATAACGAGAACGGCGAAGCTGTTCCTGTTACTGTTCTTCGTTACGAGCCTTGGTTTGTTTCTCAAATCAAAACTAACGAAGCTGATGGTTACGAGGCTATCCAGGTGGCTTGCCACCCTAAAAAAGCTAAAAACTCCAACAAAGCAGAAAAAGGTCACCTTGAAAAAGCTGGCTTCGAAAATGGCGCTCAGTTCGTAAAAGAACTTCGTCAAGCTGCTCCAGAAGGCACTGTTGTTGGCGCGCAAATCTCTATCGACAGCTTGGCTAAAGGTGATTTCGTAAAAATCACTTCCAAGTCTAAAGGTAAAGGTTTCGCTGGTTCCGTGAAGCGTTGGGGCTTCGCAGGTGGTCCTGCATCCCACGGTTCTAAATTCCACCGTCGTCCGGGTTCTTCTGGTAACAGAACATGGCCAGGTCGCGTAATGCCGGGTAAGAAATTCCCAGGTCATTTGGGTGCTGAAACTGTCACTGTTAAGAACGTAGAAGTTGTTCAGATCATCGCTGAAGAAAACGTTCTGATGGTAAAAGGGCCAGTTCCAGGTGCTAGAAACACTTTGGTTAAGTTGGTGAGAGAATAGTATGGCTACAGTAAATGTATTGAACTGGAAAAAAGAAAAAGTTGGTTCCGTTGAGCTTGCTGCTGACGTGTTCGAAACTCCTGTTAAAAAGGAAGTTCTTCACACAGTAGTTCAATGGCAATTGGCGGCTCGTCGTCAAGGCACTCACATGACTAAGACTAAAGGTCTTGTGTCTGGTGGTGGTAAAAAGCCGTTTAAACAAAAAGGTACTGGTGGAGCTCGTCAAGGTTCCAGCCGTTCTATCTTGATGCCTGGTGGTGGTACCGCTTTCGGTCCTCAGCCTCGCAGCTACGCTTTCGTTCTGCCTAAAAAAGTTCGTCGTTTGGGTCTGAGCATGGCACTTTCTCACCTTCAAAAAGAAGGCAAACTGTTCATCGTGGACAGCATGGCTTCTGAAGGTAAAACTGCTGAGCTTAACAAACGTTTGCAAGCTTTCGGTTTGAAAAAAGCTGTATTGGTTGACTCTGTAGTTGATGACAAATTCAACCGTGCTTCCAAGAATCTTCCAACATTCAAATACTTCCCAGTTGAAGGTTTGAACGTGTTTGATCTATTGAAGTACGACGCTGCTGTTATCACTAAAGATTCTGTGGCTAAAATCGTAGATCGTTGTTCATTGGAGAAGGCGTAATGAAACAAGTAATTAAAGCCCCTCTCATTACTGAGAAAAATACTTATCACAACGCTGCTGGCGTATACGTGTTCGAAGTGGACTTGAAGTCCTCTAAAACAGAAGTAAAAGCCGCTGTTGAGAAAAACTTTAAAGTTAAAGTTGATAGCGTAAGAACTAGCGTCTGCCGCGGTCACTCTAAGCAAACTAAATTCGGTCTAACCAAGGTCGCTTACTGGAAGAAAGCTTACGTTAAGCTTGCTGAAGGCGAGAAGATCGCTCTTTTTGAGGGAGTATAAAGATGGGTATTAAAACATTTGCCCCACGCTCTCATGGTCGCAGAGGAATGACTGGTTTCGATTTCAAAGAAATCACTAAGACTACTCCAGAGAAGTCTTTGCTAGCTCCTCTTAAGAAACAAGCTGCGCGTAACAATCACGGTCAAATCACTATTCGTCACCAAGGTGGCGGTCATAAGAGAAAATACCGTTTGGTTGATTTCAAGCGTAACAAGCTTGAAGTTGCAGCAAAAGTTATCGCGATCGAGTACGATCCGAACAGAACTTGCCGTATTGCTCTGATCTCCTACATCGATGGCGCTAAGGCTTATATCCTTGCTCCAGTAGGTTTGAATGTTGGCGATACTGTTATCTCTTCTGATAAAGCCGATATCAAACCAGGTAACTCCCTGACTTTGGGTGCTATTCCGGTTGGTACTGTTATTCACAATATCGAATTGCGTCCAGGCAAAGGTGGTCAAATCTGCCGTGGTGCTGGTGCAAGCGCGACTCTTGCTGGTAAAGGCGACAAGTACTGCCAAGTACGTATGCCATCTGGTGAGTTGAAACAAGTGTTGACAGTTTGCCGTGCTTCTATCGGTCAAGTTGGTAACACTGACAATGAAAACATCAATCTAGGTAAAGCAGGTCGCTCTCGTTGGAGAGGTATCCGTCCTTCTGTACGTGGTATGCACATGAATCCAGTTGATCACCCACTCGGTGGTGGTGAAGGCGTTGGTAAAGGGCATCACCCAGTAACTCCTTGGGGTCAACCTTGTAAGGGGTTCAAAACTAGAAACAATAAGAGAACCAACTCTTCAATCATCAAGAGACGTAAGTAGGAGTAAAAGGTGGCACGCTCAATTAAAAAAGGTCCATTCGTCGATACTCATGTTCAGAAGAAAATCGACAATGCACTTGAGAAAAATGATAAAAAAGTTATTAAAACTTGGTCTCGCCGCTCAACAATTCTTCCAGAGACAATTGGACTGACATTCGCAGTTCATAACGGAAGAAAGTTCGTTCCTGTATACATCACAGAGAACATGATTGGTCACAAACTCGGTGAGTTTGCTCCAACCAGAACTTTCCATGGTCACGCTGAGAAGAAAGCCGCTGCTCCTGCTGCGAAGAAGTAATAGAGGTTTATTATGGAAGTTAAAGCAAGCTTGAAATATGCAAGAGTTGGCGCTCAGAAGGCAAGATTGGTTGCTGACCTGGTTCGCGGTAAAGACGTGAACGAGGCAGTTAAAACCCTTACTTTCCTGAACAAAAAAACTGCAGGTATGGTAAAAAAGCTAATCGAATCAGCTGTTGCCAATGCTGAATACAAAAAGGTTATGGATGTAGACAGCCTTTATGTTAAAGCTATCTGGGTTGATCAAGGTCCAGTTCTTAAAAGATTCCGTCCTCGTGCACAAGGTCGCGCGTTCGGTGTTCGTAAGAAGACCAGCCACATTAACGTAGTACTCGAGGAGAAATAGTCGTGGGTCAGAAGGTTAATCCAATTGGTCTAAGAGTCGGTGTTATCAGAACTTGGGATTCTCGCTGGTATGCGAAGGGTCAACAATATTATGAAAACCTCCACGAAGACATCCGTTTGAGAAAGTTCCTTAAGGATAAACTTAAGAACGCGGGTGTAGCGAAAATTGAAATGGAACGTGCTGCGAAGAAGATTAAAATCATCATCTCCACAGCTCGCCCAGGTGTTGTTATTGGTAAAAAAGGTAGTGGTATCGACGCTCTTAAAGCGGAAGTTCAGAAACTTACACCCAACGAAGTTTTCCTGAGCATCCAAGAAGTGCGCAAACCAGACCTCGATGCTCAGCTCGTTGCTGAGAGCATTGCTCAACAACTTGAGAAACGTATCTCTTGGAGAAGAGCTCTTAAAAAATCTATTGCAGCTGCGATCAAAGGCGGCGTGAGAGGTATCAAGATCCGTGTTTCCGGGCGTCTTGATGGTGCAGAGATTGCGCGTTCAGAGTGGTACAATGAGAAGAGCGTTCCTCTTCATACATTGCGTGCTGATATCGACTACGGTACAGCAGAATCCCTGACAGCATACGGTATCATCGGTCTGAAAGTTTGGATCTATAAAGGCGATATCTTATCTGCTCGCGAAGTTGAGGAGGCAGGTCGTGTTAAGTCCTAAAAGAGTAAAATGGCGTAAACAATTTGTAGGCCGCGCTACTGGTTTTGCAGTAAGAGGCGCTAACCTTGACTTCGGAGACTACGGTCTTCAGGCAGTTGAGGAAGGTCGTCTGACTGCTCGTCAGTTGGAAGCTGGTCGTATCGCTATCTCCCGTTCTGTTAAGCGTGGTGGTAAAATCTGGTGCCGTGTGTTCCCAAACATCCCGGTAACTAAGAAACCTGCTGAAACTCGTATGGGTAGCGGTAAAGGTAACCCAGAACTATGGGTTGCTCGTGTTCTTCCTGGAAAAGTTCTTTTCGAAATGAACGGTGTGACACGCGAACAAGCTAAAGAAGCTTTCGAACGTGCAGCTCACAAACTTCCTTTCAAAACTCGTTTCTTGGTAAGGGAGTAGTTGTATGAAGTTCGTAGAGATCAAAGATCTTTCTGTTGCAGAATTGAAAAAGAAAAGAGCAGCTCTTTCTGAAGAGTTGTTCCAGGCACGTATCAAGAATTCCATTGGGCAACTTTCTAACCCAGTGCAAATCCGTGGTCTTCGCCGCGACATCGCTAAAATCAATACAGCGATCGTAAAAAAAGTGGCGAGATAGGGGTAGGAAATGACTGAAACTAATTCTAGAGGCCGTAAAATTGAAGTCGTAGGTGAAGTTATCAGTGACAAGATGGATAAAACCATCTCTGTTCTGATCTACCGCATGGTTAAGCACGCTAAGTACGGTAAGTACGTTAAGAAGACGTCTGTATTCAAGGCTCATGACGAAAAGAACCAGGCAAAAATTGGTGACATCGTTAAGATCCGTGAAACTCGTCCTCTGAGCAAAACTAAACGTTGGGCTTTGGCTGAAGTCGTTGAAACGGCGAAGGCATAGGAGACTGTTATGATTCAAATGCAAACCAGACTGAATGTAGCAGACAACTCCGGCGCAAAAGAAGTTATGTGCGTTAAGGTTCTTGGTGGTTCTAAACGTCGTGTAGCATCCATTGGTGATGTTATCGTTGTTTCCATCAAAGAAGCTCTGCCAAATGCAAAAGTTAAAAAAGGTGACGTAGCTAAAGCTGTTGTTGTTAGAACTGTAGCAAAACTTCGTCGTCCAGACGGATCTTACATCCGCTTCGACGACAACTCTGCAGTTTTGATCAATGCTTCTAAAGAGCCAATCGGAACACGTATCTTTGGCCCAGTAGCCAGAGAATTGAGAGCAAAGTCTTTCGTTAAGATCGTATCTTTGGCTCCGGAAGTTCTATAAGGGGTATGAGATGAATCGCTTACATACAAGATATAATAAAGAGATCGCTCCCGCTCTGAAGAATCAACTGGGAGTTAAAAACGTGATGCAAGTTCCTCGCTTGGAGAAAATCACTCTTAGCGTGTGCTTGAGCGAAGCTGTTCAGAATCCAAAGATCTTGAACACTGTGGTTGATGAAATCACAGCGATCACTGGACAAAAAGCTGTTATCACTAAAGCAAAGAAAGCAATTTCCAACTTCAAATTGCGCGCTGGCATCCCATTGGGTGTTCGTGTGACTTTGAGAAGAGAGAAAATGTGGTCTTTCATGGATCGTTTGAACACGTTGGCACTACCTCGCGTACGTGACTTCCGTGGTTTGCCTAACAAAGGCTTCGACGGTCGTGGTAACTACAACATGGGCTTGAAAGAGCAGATCGTGTTCCCTGAGATCAACTACGATAAAGTAGATAAAACTCGTGGGATGAACATCACTATCTGTACAACTGCGAAGAACGATACTGAAGGCAGAGCGCTACTTGAAGCGCTTGGCATGCCTTTCAGAAAATAAGAGGTGTCACTTGGCTCGTAAAGCAAGCATTGAAAAAAATAATAAAAGAAAAGCTCTTGCTGCTAAGTATGTTCAATACAGAGCAGAATTGAGAGCTAAAGCTGTTGATATGAAGCTTTCTGACGAAGAAAGAGCCGCTGCACGCACTAAGCTGCAGGCTCTTCCTCGTGACACTAACCCAAACCGCACTATCACTCGTTGCGTGATCTCTGGTCGCCCTCGTGGTAACTACAGAAAGTTCGGTTTGTCTCGTATTGCGTTCAGACAATTGGCCCTTGACGGTAAATTGCCTGGCGTAACGAAAGCCAGCTGGTAAGAGGTTCAGAATGGATACAATTTCTCAGTTCCTTACAATGATCAGAAACGCTGGAGCAGCAAAACACGAAAAAGTGGACATGCCTGCTTCAAAAGTAAGAGCCGGTATTGCTCAGATCTTGGTAAACGAAGGCTTCATCAGAAGCTTTAAAGTTGCTAAAGACAGCAAACAAGGCATTATGCGTGTTTATTTGAAGTATGACGAAGCTGGTGGCCACGCGATCAATAATATTGACCGTGTTAGCCGTCCTGGTCGTCGCGTTTATGTTAAATCTGACAAGATTCCAACTGTTCGTTCTGGTATGGGCATGTCCATCATCAGCACAAGCAAAGGAATCATGAGCGGTAAGCAAGCTACAGAGCAAAAGCTCGGTGGCGAATTGCTTGCGACACTTTGGTAGGTGAATCATGTCTCGTATTGGTAAAGCACCCGTTATTTTTGATAACACAGTACAAGTGAGTGTTTCCCCTGCTAACGAAGTTGTCGTTAAAGGCGCGAAAAGCTCTTTGACAATCGGTATGAAACCAAATGTTTCCGCGAAAATCGACGGCAACAAAGTGGTTTTGACTCCGAATGACGACACAAAAGAAAGCCGCGCGATGCACGGTCTTTACAGAGCTCTTATTCAAAACGCAGTAACTGGCGTGACTAAGGGTTTCTCTAGAGGCTTGGAGCTTCAAGGGGTTGGATATCGTGCGAACGTAGCAGGTAAGAAGTTGGAGCTTTCTTTGGGCTTCTCTCACCCTGTTATCTTCGATATTCCAGAAGGTATTGAAATTAAAGTTGAGAAGCAAACCAGCTTGACCGTGAATGGTCCAAGTAAAGAGCTTGTTGGTCAGGTAGCAGCGAAAATCCGCTCCTTCCGTCCACCAGAGCCTTACCTGGGTAAAGGTGTTCGTTACGCTGGTGAGCAGATCAGACGTAAAGCCGGTAAGTCTGCTGGTAAATAATTGAGGTAAAGTATGAAATTGAAATTTAGTAAGCATACAAGCGAAAGAAAAGTAAATCGCCTCAAGAAGAAGATCAGAATCCGCAAGACCGTTAAAGGAACTGCGGAAAGACCTCGTCTTTGCGTATTCAGAAGCGGTAAGCACGTTTACGCTCAGATTATCAATGACGTAGATGGCAACACTCTGGTGGCTGTTTCTTCTTTGGGTAAAGAGGACAAATCCGGTATCGATATGGCGAAACTTGTTGGTATGGAAGCGGCTAAAGCTGCTACTGCCAAAAACATCAAGGACGTAGTATTCGATAGAAACGGTTATCTCTATCATGGACGTGTTAAATCTCTTGCTGACGGCGCTCGTGAGGGCGGCCTGAATTTCTAAGGAGTGATGTGTGGAGAAAGTTCAAGCTCAAGCAGCTGAATTAGAAGAGCGTGTAGTAGCGATCAACCGCGTAACGAAAGTTGTTAAGGGTGGTCGTCGCTTCTCTTTCGCAGCTCTAGTAGTTGTAGGCAACAAAGCTGGTGATGTTGGATTCGGTTCCGGCAAAGCTGGTGAAGTTCCAGAAGCAATCGGTAAAGCAAGCAGATCCGCTAAAAAATCTGCTAAATCTGTAGCTTTGAAGGAAGGTCGTACGATCCCTCACGAAGTTATCGGTAAATTTGGTGCTGCAAAGGTTATCATGAAACCAGCAGCTCCAGGTACTGGTGTCATCGCGGGTGGTGCGGTTCGTGCCGTTCTTGAATCTGTAGGTGTAAAAGACATTCTTACTAAATGTGTTGGTACTCGTAACCCGCACAACGCTGTAAGAGCAACAATCGACGGCTTGAAGCAGTTGAAACAACAGCTTTAATACGCGGACTGGTGGCAAAAATGGCTAAAACATTCGTAGTAACTTTGAAAAGATCAACTATCAAATGCACGCAGGATCAAAAGGATGCAGTTCGTGTCCTTGGTCTTAAGAAAATTCGCCAAACTGTTGAGGTGAAAGATTCTGCTGCGGCACGTGGTAATATCATGAAAGTTCAACATCTTATTGATGTTGAAGTTAAGGGGTAATCATGAGCTTGCTTAAAACATTGGCACCTAAAGCTGGGTCCAAGCATGCTCCAAAAAGAATCGGTCGTGGTATCGGTTCTGGCATGGGCGGCACAGCTACTAAAGGTCACAAGGGTCAGTTGGCTCGTACCGGTGGAACAGTGCGTAGAGGCTTCGAGGGTGGTCAAACTCCACTTCACCGTCGTCTTCCTAAGTTCGGTTTCAGCAACGTAGCGTTCGCTAACAACTTTGAGATTGTAAACGTAGGACAACTTGCTAAATTTTCTGGAGAAGTCACTCCTGAATCTCTACACGCTGCTGGACTTATTTCCAAAGGCGCTGTTAAGATTTTGGGAAATGGCGAGCTTAAAACAGCTTTGACTGTAAAAGCTCATAAATTCTCAGAAAGCGCCAAGAAAGCTATCGAAGCTGCTGGCGGCAAAGTCGAGGTAATTAAGTAGTGTCTGCAATTGAGAGCATCGCAAAAAATTCTGATCTTCGTAAACGCATCTTGTTCACATTGGCTCTTTTGGCCATTTACAGAATTGGTGTACACGTTCCGACGCCGGGCGTGGATGGTTCAGCGGTGCTCTCATTCTTCCAGGCTCAAAGCCAGGGGATTTTCGGCCTATTTAACACGTTTACAGGTGGCGCGCTTTCCCAGTTCAGTATCTTTGCGCTGGGAATCATGCCTTACATCTCCTCTTCCATCATCTTCCAACTTTTGACTTCCGCGATTCCGTATCTGGAAGCTCTTAAGAAAGAAGGGGAGCAAGGTCGTCGTAAAATCAACCAATACACTCGTTATGCGACTGTGGCTCTGGCGATTATCCAGGGTTATGGTATCAGCACTTGGTTGATGAATTCCACAAGCCCAGATGGACATCCACTTGTGATTGCTCCGACTGTGGCATTCCTTCCGTTCCAAATCATGACTATCATCACATTGACAGCAGGTACCTGCTTTATCATGTGGTTGGGTGAGCAGATCACAGAGCGTGGTATCGGTAACGGTACTTCCCTGATCATCTTCACTGGTATCGCTGCTGCGATCCCAGGTGGTGCTCAACAGCTTTGGGAGCTTGTTCGTACTGGTGAAATGCGTTTTGCATTGGTTCTTTTGTTGGTTGCCTTCATGGTGGCAATTATCGCGGCCGTTATCTATATGGAAGTGGCTCAGCGTAGAATCACAGTTCAGTACTCTCAAAGACAAGGCGGCGGTGGTATGCAGTCCATGCAGACTCCGACAAGCCATCTTCCTATCAAACTTAATATCTCTGGTGTGATTCCGCCTATCTTCGCGAGCTCTTTGTTGATGTTCCCGGCGACTATGGCTCAATTCGTGAACACGCCTTGGTTGAAAGCACTTCAGGATTCTTTGAATCCTTCTGGCGCTATCTTCAACATCATGTTCGTGGCTTTGATTGTCTTCTTCTCCTTCTTCTACACGGAGATCGTTTTCAATCCTAACGACGTGGCAGAAAATCTGAAAAAATACGGTGGCTTTGTTCCGGGCGTTCGCGCTGGTAAGTCCACAGCTGACTATATCCAAAGAGTTTTGGAGCGTGTGAACGTAGTTGGTTGTATCTATCTTTGTACTATTTGTATTCTTCCAGGCATCATGGTTAGCCAGTTCAACGTGCCATTCCAATTCGGTGGTACCAGTTTGTTGATCTTGGTGGGTGTTGCTTTGGATACTGCTCAACAGATCCAGTCTCATATGATCACTCAGAAATATGAGGGCTTCCTTAAGGGTGCTAAGATCCGTAGCAGAAGGGTTCAGTTCTAATGAACTTGATCCTGTTTGGAGCCCCGGGGGCCGGTAAAGGTACGCAGTCTGAGCTTTTGATTAAACGCCAGGGAATGACACAGATCAGCACTGGCGATCTATTCAGAGCAGCCATTAAAGGGCAGACGGACCTTGGTAAAAAGGCCCAGGAATTTATGGATAAGGGTCAACTTGTGCCGGATAGCATCGTTATCGGCATGGTTGAAGAAGTCCTTCAAAAAGGCGTCCAAAACTTTATTTTAGATGGTTTCCCTAGAACTGTGGCTCAGGCTCAGGCTCTAGATGAATTACTTGTAAAAATGAATCTATCCATCGGGAAGGCTATCTTCCTTGAGGTTCCAATGAGAATCTTGATGGATAGGCTGACTGGCAGACGCGTTTGTAAAAATTGCGGCGCTGTCTATCATATAGTCAGTAAGCCCTCCAAAGTAGAGGGCAAATGTGATTTGTGCGGTGGTGAGGTCATTCAACGGAATGATGACAAGGCAGAGGTTATTGAGACCCGCCTGAAGACTTATGAAGAGTTCACAAGCCCCCTAAAAGAGTTTTATAAAAAATCAGGCAAATATACTGAAGTGGACGGAAATAGGGACACCGAAGAAGTCTATAAAGAGATCGAAAAAATAATAAAATAGACGGCTGTATTATTTTTATCTCTAGACTTTGTGTTTTTTCGGTGTTAGCGTGCCGGACCGCATTCGTGTTTTTGCTGGAATTTTCACTTTTTTAATAAAGGTGAAAACTATAAGCGTATGGGAAGACATTATGAAAGTAAGACCATCAGTTAAGGCTATCTGTAACAAGTGTAAAGTTATTAAAAGAAAAGGCGTTATTCGCGTTATCTGCGAGAACCCTAAACATAAGCAAAGGCAGGGTTAATCATGGCACGTATCCTTGGTGTCGACTTACCTAGAAATAAGCGCGTTGAAATCGCACTGACTTATATTTACGGCATCGGCCGTCCTCGTGCTGCTATGATCTGCAAGCAAGTTGGTATTCCTTCTGAACTAAGAACTGAAGGCCTGACTGACGAGCACATTGCTAAAATCCGTAGCATCGTTGAAGCAAACTTCAAAGTAGAAGGTGACTTGCGCCGTGAAATCGGTCAATCCATCAAACGTTTGATGGATTTGAACTGCTTCCGTGGTATCCGCCACCGTAAAGGCTTGCCTGTTCGTGGTCAGAACACTCGTTCTAATGCACGTACTCGCAAAGGTCCTAAGAAGACGGTAGCTAACAAGAAAAAAGCCGTATAATTGAGGTTGCGTAAATGAACACTGATAAAAAAGCTGTTACAAAGAAAAAAGTAAAAAGAAACGTTCCTCAAGGGAACTGCTATATCCAAGCTGGGTTCGGTAACGTTATCGTAACGATGACTGATCCAACCGGTGCTACCGTGTCCTGGTCCTCTGCAGGTCACCTCGGTTTCAAAGGAAGCCGTAAAGGTACTCCATTTGCAGCTCAAGTCGCGGCAGAAGACGCTGCAAAGAAAGCTATGGAAGCAGGCATGAAATCTGTGGACGTTTACTTGAAAGGACCAGGCGCTGGTCGTGAGCCTGCAATTCGTGCATTGGCTGCTACTGGAATGAGAATCTTGTCTCTTAAAGACGTGACTCCAGTTCCTCACAACGGTTGCCGTCCACCTAAGCGTAGAAGAATCTAAGGAGTATATCGTGAGCTGCATTAACGAAAGCGTTTGTAAGCTTTGCCGTCGCGAAAACGTGAAACTTTTCTTGAAGGGTGACCGTTGTTACACAGATAAGTGTTCTTTCGAAAGAAGACCTTATCCGCCAGGACAACATGGTCAATCTCGTTTGAAGTTCTCTGAATTTGCGCTTCAATTGCGTGAAAAACAGAAAGCCAAGAGATACTATGGCGTTTCTGAGAAACAATTTGTGAAATATGTTGGAGAAGCCAACCGTGCAAAAGAATTGACCGGTCATGCGCTTCTGAAATTCCTCGAGACTCGCCTTGATAACGTTGTGTACACTTTGGGGTACGCAAATTCTCGTCGCGAAGCAAGACAGCTTGTTAAGCACAACCATTTCCTGTTGAATGGTAAAAGAGCTAACATTCCAAGCATTCTTGTGAATAAAGGCGATGTTATTCAAGTTGCTGAATCAAGCCGCGAAATGGCTAAGATCCAGTCTGCTATCCAAGCGGTAGCTAGACGCTCTGTGCCAGCATGGCTTGAAGCCGATCATGCTAAGTTCACTGGAACTGTTAAAGATCTTCCGAATCGTGAAGACGTAGCAGTTGCTGTTGAAGAGAACATGATCGTTGAATACTACTCAAGATAATTTTACCTCTCGGGGGAGCTATGCAAGAGCACTATTATAAGTTTTGGAGAGAAATGATCAAACCAAAGGGATTTGAGGTTGATCGTGATTCTCTTCGTGATGACTACGCTAAATTCATTATCCGTCCCCTTGAAAGAGGGTTTGGCGTTACCTTGGGTAACTCCCTAAGAAGAATTCTTCTTAGCTCCATGATGGGTTCTGCAATTACAGCTGTTAAGTTCGAAGGCGTATTGCACGAGTTCACTACGATCCCAGATGTTCTTGAGGACGTCACTGACATCATCCTGAACCTCAAAGAAGTGCGCTTTAAACAGTACACTGCAGATTCTTTGACTTTGAAGATCTCCAAAAAAGGTCCAGGCAAAGTAACTGCAGCGGACATCCAAACTACCGATAAGATCGAAGTTTTGAACCCAGATCTTCCAATCGCTACTTTGGGCGCGAACGCAAACTTCAACGCGGAAATCGTTGTAAGTTTCGGTCGTGGTTATGTACCAGTTGAGAACAGAGAAACTGATCTTCCAGTTGGCTTTATCGGCGTTGACGCTCTTTACAGCCCAATCAGAAAAGTGAACTACAATGTTTCCAATGCGCGCGTTGGTCAAAGAACTGACTACGATGCATTGACTCTTGAAGTTTGGACAGACGGTTCTTTGAAGCCAGAAGAAGCTGTAGCTCTTTCATCCAAAATCATGAAAGAACAACTGCAAATCTTCCTGACTTTCGACGAGACTATGGAGCCTGCGGAAGAAGCACGCGAGCTTGGTTCTCCAACTCTGAACGAGAACTTGTTCCGTTCTGTTGATGACCTTGAGCTTTCTGTTCGTTCTGCGAACTGCTTGAAAAACGCTAACATCCGCTACATCGGCGAGTTGGTAGTACGTTCTGAGGCGGAAATGCTTAAAACCAAAAACTTCGGCCGTAAATCTTTGAATGAAATCAAAGAAATCCTGGGCGAAATGGGATTGGGCCTTGGCATGAAGATCGAAGGCTGGCCACCGGCTGGTTGGGATCCAAGTCAACCTCCTCAAAAGAGAGAGACTCAACAGTAACCAAAAAATAGACACCACGAATGGTGTTTGAACACGCGGCCCTGCGGGGCTGCGAGGGCTCGGAGCCCTGAAAAAGCAACACTCGACCAACTAACCAAAGAGTGTTCTATCGTGCTGATACCTGATACGGTCAGCCCGTTTAACCGGAGAATAAAATGAGTTCACACAGAAGAAGAGTAAAACATTTCGATCGTAAATCTGGCCCAAGAAAAGCTTTGTTGAGAGGTCTTGTGACTTCTTTGATCGAGCACGGCCGTATCACTACAACTGTTGACCGTGCTAAAGAAGTACGTCGCCACGTTGAAAAAGCCATCACTCTTGGCAAAAAAGGTGATTTGTCTACAACAAGATTGTTGTTGTCCCGTTTCCCTAACAAAGAAGCAGTTGCAACTATCATGAAGGATTTGTCTCCTCGTTTCAAAACACGTCCTGGTGGTTACACTCGTATCATCAAGATCGGTCGTCGCCCAGGTGACACTGCTGAAATGGCATTCCTTGAGTTCGTAGACTACGATTTCGAAGCTAAAACAGCTGACACTGCAGAGAAATCTGAAAAGTCCGCTAAAACTGCGAAAGCTGCAAAAGCTCCGGCAAAAAAAGCCACTGCTAAAAAAGCTTCCACTAAAGCAGTAGCAGCGAAGAAAAAAGCTGTTAAAAAGGCTCAGAAAAAAGACAGAGCAGCATCTGCAGCTCGCGCTTAATTCTGGGATCTGATTAAGATCTTCAAAAAAGGCTCAAGGAAACTTGGGCCTTTTTTATTTTCCGCCATCCTTGATTTCGATCTGCCGGGATTAGTCGGCTTCAAATGTAAGATTATTTTTAATTTGTGATTCGCTTCTGCAGCCCTTTGTTTCGCTGATTTATCACCACTGCGTCTTGCCATCCCCAGCGACAGTCTTTACCTTGATCACTTAACTCTTTGAGCTGGAAGGGGAGTCCCATGAAACAGCACCTTAAAGCCTTCGGCATTGTCTTTATCCTGGCAGCAGCGGGCCTGTGGGCCTACACACAGTTCTTTGCCAGCAAACTCAACCAGGCGCCTGCTGGCTATGCCACGATCGAAGCTATGGAAAAAGAGGGTGTTCCTAACTTTGTGACCAAGGATCTGGATGGCAAACCGGTGGAGCTGGAATCCTTCAAGGGCAAAGTGGTTATTCTGAACTTCTGGGCGTCGTGGTGCGGGCCTTGTATTGAGGAAGTGCCTTCTCTGATCAAGTTGATCAAAGAATTCAAGGGTGACGTGCAGTTGATCGCAGTTTCCGGAGACAGCAGTCGCAATGATATTGATGTCTTTATGAAGTCCTTCCCGGAAATGAAGGGTGCCAACATCCATATCGTCTATGACGAAGACCGCTCTTTGATGAAACAGTTCCAGGTGGCGCGTCTGCCGGAATCCCTGGTGTTGGGCACAGACCACAAGCTGGTCAAAAAGGTCGTGGGATCCATCGAGTGGTTTAACAAAGACTCGGTGGCGTATGTCCAGTCTTTGCTGGCCGCCAAGCCTGCTCAGTAAGGCCCAATAAAAAAGCCGCTCCGTAGAGCGGCTTTTTTCGTTTAAGGGATTCCTTCCACGCAGTCGTACTGCAGGTCGATTTTCGTCCCTTCAATCAGCGCATAGGTGAATTTCAAAATGCTCTTTTCAATCTTGTAGTTCAGGATGTTCAAGCCGTCGATACTGACCTTCAGGGTTTCAGGAACCGGTTCGCATTCCAGGTTCAGGTTGGAAAGCGAGTTCACGATCTTGTCCTTGAACGTGTTCAGGTTGGCGCTGTAGTCGGAATCACAAATACTGCCCACGCCACCGTCTGTTAGTTTGGAGGCCTCTTCATAGAAGTGGCCAGGGTGACTTGGAGAAGTGTCTTTATCCTGTTCGGCTTCACAGGCGCTGTCGCCGGGTTTCACGATGATTGAACTGAAAGTGAAGCGCACATCCGGGCCGAAGACACTTTTGGATTTTGCCACCAGATTGGCAGGCAAGTCGGAAGCTTCCATGGGCAACAGCACGCCGGCAGCATCGTTGGCTTTCACTCGGGAGGCCACGCCCCCCACAGAACGTTCGTCTTCATCTGAAATCACGATGACGGATATCGCGGCGCCCGGGCGATAACATCCATGGGTACCCGCAGCTTCAAAATGGTCATGGGCGGCTTTGATGGCGCGCTCATCACCGGAACTGCCTCCACCGATGGTCAGGACATCAATGGTGGAATTAAAGATGGTATTCAGGTTGGCCGTTCCTTTTTTCAGAATGTAAGCCGGAGCCCCGCCAGCGGGCGTATAATTGGCCCAATTGTAGGGGGTGCCATAGACCAGGGAGCCACCGGAAGAAACGCCTCTGGTGGTCGTCAGGCACATCTGCCAGTCGATATTGCTGGCATCCAGTGAGCTTACAAAGGTGGCCATCCGGGCCGCGAGCTTTCGTAGCTCGGGAAGCATCGAATTGGAATCATCCAGTACAAACAGGAAGTCGACCTGCTTGTTGCCGTAAGCCACGACCTCACTGGTCGAGATGGTTTTGCTGGGAGTTGTGGTCGGTGGAGTCACCGCGGTGGTGTCCTGCTCAGGGACGGGCGCAAAATTCATTTTCGCGCAACCCGCGGAAAGGGTTCCAATCACACAACCTAAAACTGCTAAATGTGTTTTGAACGATGCTTTCATACCTACCTCATCGTCAAGGCTAGCATGAAAATGAATGCTTAAAACAGAGGCAAAGTGAAAAAGTGAGGAAAATTGATAAGTGAAAACAGCAAGTTACGTGTTACCGTCGAAGATCTTTACAGGACCGTGCTGAAATCTTAGACAAAAAAAGACACCCTTTTTGGGGGTGTCTTTTGCGTTGTCAGAAAATTTGAAATCTTAAAGTCCGAATCTTTTCTTCAATTCATCAACAGCTTTCTGACCTTCTTTTTCAAGCTGCTTCTTGCCTTGGTTTTCGGCGTCTTTTTTCGCCTGATTCACGCGGGCTTCCGCTTGCTTTTTCTGCTCGTTCAGCTGGCCTTCGGCTTTTTTGATTTCCTTATCCAGATCACCGCGCAGTTTGTTGATCTCGGCTTCCACGCGGGCGCGCTGTTTGCCGATCTCTTCATTGACGTAGGCCTCGATTTTTTTGCGGGCTTCGTCAATCTTGGCCTGGATTTGTTTTTCAAATCCTTTTTGCAGTTCCGGCCCCAAATTGGAATTGATCGACAAGGGGATGTTCGGGAAGATGCCCTGACCATCCACCGTCAGTGTCACCACCGGGATGCCGGCAAAGACTGCTTTCAGGATCTGGTCGGCGATTTCGTTCTTGGATCCAACAGCGTATTCGATCTGGGTGAACTTGTTATCCATGTTCACAGAGATGTCCTTCAGGCCCACGATCTTGCCTTCGATGCCGATGCTGCCCTTGGCTTTATTAAAGGCAATTTGCACATCCGGGGACTGCACCAGCTCTTTACCGGTGATGGAATAAGAATCCACCTTGAAGCGATAATCAACGATGCTGTCAGGCTTGGTATTATCCAAAGACAGGCGCACCAGGAAGCCCATGATTTCCTTGGACGGGAAATCACCGGACAAAGAGGCCACAGTGGGTTTGCCGATCAGTTTCTGGTGAGTCGTGATATCCAGGATTTCACCCTTGATGTTCCCCGCATCCGGAGTCAGACCCGCCTGAGAGCTGACCGCCGTGCGTTTGATCCATACCAGAGGATAAGAATTCGGACGGCCGAACTCATAGCTGATTCCGTTTTCACGCGGATGCGGTTGAAGTGGAATATCCTCCGGATCCTTTTCCTTCTTGTTCAGCAGATTTGGCGGGATGTACTTTTCAGCCATGGCCTTGTAGCGGAAGAACTTGGCTTTGTACGGTCCCAGATAACGATTGAAGATCGCCATCGACATGGACTTGGCATCCAGCTTAGGAATGCGGAAATGCTGCTCAAGACTTTTGATGTCGGTCTTGACCTGCTTTTCGATTTCCTTGTACTGGGCCTCAAGCGCTTTTAGATCTTTTTGCAGATCATTGCCGGCACCCTGCACTTGTTTGTACATGGCATCACCGTCTTTAAAGACTTTATCCAGCTCCTGTAAAGAAGACTGCAGCTCTTGCGGAGTTTTAAAGTCCTTGTACTTGATGCTGTTCAGACGCTTGTTCAGAGCCTCGATGTCTTTTCCTTGAGGCAAGGACTTCATGCGGGCATCCCAAGTGGCTTGTTTGGCTTTCAGGTCTTTTTCAAAACTTTCCAGCATGGCTTTGGACGGCAAAGAATCCTGAAGCTTTTGCAGTTGCACGTTCGCGTCAGTCCCGGTCAGCATCGCAATCACGTCACCCAGAACGCTGTCGCCGGCTTGTTGTTGGGCTTCGCTGATGGCTTGTTCTTTCAGTTTGTCAGCAAAGCCGGGTTCGTTGGATACCGGCTCTGGTGGAGCCACGCGGCCCGGACGGGCACGCTTCACACCAAAGGCGATTTGTTCAACGACGGCTTCATTCACAACCACTTTGGCGCGCAACAAGGCATCCCACAGCATTGAGAAGCGGATGTCGCCGATATTCAGGGAGTTGTGGGTTGGCTTTTCTGCGTCAGTGACTTCGATACCCTGAATGCGCAGGCTGGCCTCGAAGAAGCTGGTTTCCACTTTGGCGATATTCACTTCTGCGCCGACAGCTTTGTATCCGGCCCATTCCATGCCCTTGCGCAGGTGAGCATCGAAGAAGAAGTGGAAGTACAGGCCAATCACCGCACAGATGATCACAAACGGAATGATGGCTTCCCAGCGGATCGGGCCTTTTTCTTTTTTCTTTTTTACGGGTGTTGTTTCAGGTGTTGTCATGTGCTGTGTGTCCTAGCCGTAAAGGTTGTCGTAGGTGCAGTACCAGTTATAAAGCTTGGTCGCAGTGAAGGCCTTCCAGAACTTCGTGCCTTTAAATCTTGCGACCACGGTGGCGCGATATTTCAGGATCAGCGCTTTGAAGGCGAAGAATGCAAACGGCAAAAGAAGGATGGAAACAATCATGGATCCCATCACGATGCTGTTGTTGAAGCGGGTCATCGGCACCAGCGGCATGTTGTACATGGTGGTGAACAACGGCTTCAGGCTTTCAGTTTCAAGCACGGCTTTACCCAGGTGGTGAGCCGGTCCGTCAAACATGAAGGCCACGAACTTGAAAAAGAACGCCGCCAGGAATGCCGCACCAATTTGCACGCGGAAGATAAAGATGATCGCAAAGACTGCAAAGGTCTGGATGGAAATAAAAGGGGCGAATCCCAGAATCATTCCCAGGGACAAGCCGGAAGCCAGTTGGTTGGTCCCCGTGTCCGAGTTGAGGAGTTTTAGAAAATTAAAAATCTGCTTCAGTAAGGCCGTCATGGATTTCCTCCTGCAGGAATTTTAATAAGCATAAATGCAAGGCGGCAAGTAGAAACCCGAGGACACAAGGGGCGGTTTGTCGTAAACTGGGCCTCTATGTCACATCCCCTGGAGCTTTTGATTGTTGAAACAGTTCAATTGGGTGGAAGTCTGGTCTTTATTGCTGATCAGAATCCGGCCACATTGTCGCAATGGCAGCAGCCATTGGTGCAGGACTTTGCCGGGGAGATTCCGTTCGTCACGCGCACGGCGGAAGATCTGCTGGCGCAAAAGTATGTCACACGTCCTGAAGATTTGGTCATGTTCCAGTCCAATCAAAAATCGGTCCTGACCTCGTTGGATGCAATTCTGAATGGTCAACGGGTCTTGTTGGGGGCGGAAGCATCGTCGGCTGAATCCCATCAATGGGACTATGCCTTTGCTGACTTAAGTCTGCACAAGTGGCAGCTGATTTTGCAGAGTTTGAAAGCCCACTGGGGACAATGGTCGGCGCTGCAGGGACTGGATGGTGAGCACGGGGCAGGATGTTTGTTCCTGGATCGTGATGATGTGGTTGTTAAAAACGTTCCTTATAACAAAGACCCTGAAGCCGTTCAGTTGCTGCCGGGAATTTGCGAATTGATCAACAAGGCCCATGCGCAGTCTTATTGGGTGGCGCTGGTGACGAATCAGTCCGGTTTGGGACGAGGCTGGATCAGCTGGACTCAGTATCAGTCTGTGCATCAACGTATGATGCAGCTTCTGGCTCAACAAGGGGCGTGGATTGATGACTGTGAGTGGTCGGCGTTTATCGACGAGGCAGGCAGTCCCCGCGGGCGTTTGCTGGCAGGGCTTCGCAAGCCTCGCAATGGCATGCTGCTCAAAGTGAACAACAAGCTGCGTGTGAATATGGCAAAATCCGTGATGGTTGGGGACAGTGCTTCGGACCTGAAAGCGGCTTTTGCTGCCGGGGTGGGGCGTTTGTACCTGTTGGCTTCAGAAAAGACCGACAAAGAGATAAAGTCTTTGCAAGCCCATCAGGCCGTGTACTCCCATTTCAAATTCACTGTTTTGGAAAAACTCTCGGACCTGACGCTTTAATTTAGCCCAGGTCCTCTAGTGTGGAGGCATCCACACGTTCTTTGATGCGCAGATAGAAGAAGGCGCCCAGCAAGCTCACCACAAAGGTGGTGACCTGGAAGGCCGTTATCACAGTCGGACCCACTTCAGATGTTGATCCGTTATAGATATTAAACAGGAAATAGAACGCCGCCTGACCGACACCCACACCGGCAGGCGAGATCGGGATCGCCGTCGCCATGTATCCCAGTGGCGCCACCAGGAAATAGGTTTTCGCCGCAACTTCTGTGAAGCCGGCCGCATTACCAGCAATGATCAAAAACACAATCGAGCAGCCCTGGGACAGAAGGCTTAGGAACAGCACCAGCATGAAGCGTTTTCCGTCCTTGCCATAAAGATGCATGCTTTCATAAAGCTTCATGAACTTTTCGGACAAAGGCAGCTTATGGATGACTCGCTTAAGCAGGGAGGTTTCATAGATCTTTTGGGAAAAGATCAGTGCCAGCGCGATCACGAACGCAAAGAACAGGGACAGAATGAACCAGAACAGGGTCGTCAGGGTCGGGATGGTCATGATGTGGTTCAGATCATAAAGCATCACCAACAGCGCCAACAGCACCATGGCAAACAAACCCAGAACCCGGTCCATCAGGACGCTGGTCACGGCAATGACTTTGGAGCCGGGATTGGCCCGGGTGAGATAGTAAGCCTTGATGACATCGCCACCGACCCCGCCAGGCATGGCAAAGTTAAAGAACGACCCGATCAGGCTGAGCTTAAAGACTTTCAAGGGGCCAGCGCTCATGCCCTGGGAACGGATCAGGGTGCGCCATCTTTCGCTGGCCAGGAACAGGTTCAGCAAAACCAAAAGCAATGCCACAGACGCCGTGGTCGGTGTCAGCAGGTTTTTAAGTGCAGAGAAGTTCAGCTTTCCGGATTGGATCAGCCAGTAAATGATGCCGGCCGAAAAAAGAATCTTAGTGGACTGAACCAAAAGCTTTTTGGTGTGTTTAACCATGGTGACTGTCTTACTTGAAATCGGTGCAGAACTCTACCTCGAAGTCAGGGTGTGCAAAGATTTAGGGGGGCTTTAATTCGATTTGAAGCGGGCTTTTAAGCAGCTAAAAAGCCTCAGTTTTTTGACGAATTGAGCCATTGTAAGGTCTTAATTACTCATAAACTGCCTTTGGTGATATAGATTGAGGACTGATCTCGGAGGTAGTTTTGATACCGGTTATATTATCGGGAGGAAGCGGAACACGATTGTGGCCCGTATCCCGTCAGCAGATGCCCAAACAGTTTTGCGACATTTTCGGGGAGCCTTTACAGACTCTGACCCTGAAAAGATGTTTGCGTATGGGAAGCCCATGGATTGTAACCTCCAAGGCCCTGCAGACGTTGACCGAACTAAACCTGAAGGCCAACCAAGGCGATGGCGCCAACCAAGGCGAAGCCGTTAAGGTTGTTTACGAGCCTGTGGGCAAAAACACCGCGCCGGCCGTGGCAGCTCTGTGCAAGCTTTTGCTGGATCAGGGAAAAGGGGACGAGATCGTCGGGGTCTTCCCGTCAGATCACCTGATCACCAAAGAAGATGCATTTCTGAAAGTTGTGGAATTTGCCTCTGCGGTGGCGAAAGAAAACCGTGTGGTCACATTGGGGATCACACCATCTTATCCAGAGACTGGTTACGGTTATATTCAGACCAAGACAACCAGCTTGAAGGATCAGGCGGGATTGAAGGCTTATTCTGTGGTGAAGTTCCATGAAAAGCCGGATCTGAAAAAAGCCGAAGAATTTATCTCTCAAGGTGGCTTCAGCTGGAATGCCGGGATCTTTGTTTTCAAAGTTTCTCACATGGCCAGTTTGTTTGAAAAACATCAGCCGACTTTGTGGAATCAGATTTCCGCGCTGAAGGCCGATGCTTCTAATCTGGGAGACATTTACGCGCAGGTGCAAAGCATTTCCATCGACTATGCGATCATGGAAAAGCTGAGCGAAGCTGAGCTGGCTTGTGTGCCAGCGGATTTTGGCTGGAGTGACGTGGGTTCCTGGGATGCTGTGGCCGCCTTGCAAAAAGGTCAGGACATCATCAATGTCAAAGGAAAGGATAATTTCGTCTTTGGCGAACCGACCAAGAACTACTCTATGATTGGTTTGGAAGACGTGATTGTTGTGGATACCAAGGATGCCCTGATGCTGGTAAAAAAAGGCCAGTCCCAGGATGTGCGCCATGTGGTAGAGACTTTGACTCAAGCCAAGTCCCCGCTGGTGAAAGAGCATGTCTATGAGTATCGCCCTTGGGGGTACTTCGAAATTCTGAAGGACACCGAAAACTTTAAATCCAAAATCATCCGTGTGAATCCGCATTCCCAGTTGTCGTATCAGTCTCACGCCAAACGTGAGGAACATTGGACGATCACTCAGGGGTCCGGCGAAGTGGTTTTAAATGATCAGGTGATTCCGGTGAAGGCTGGCAGTCACGTTCACATCCCGTTGGGGGCGAAGCACCGCATGCGCAACAATTCCAGTGAAATGCTGGAGTTTGTGGAGGTTCAACTGGGAACTTACTTTGGGGAAGATGATATCGTCCGCTACCAGGACGACTACAGTAGAAATTAGATATTGGAAATTTGAGATTGGATTTAGGAAAAAAGAAAGGGCTGCGTTTGCAGCCCTTTTGTTTTTTAGTCTCTGGATTGTTCCAGTGGAACCGATTGAACTTCGGCGATTCCGGTTGGCAGGCTGTTGGTTTTTGGAGTAGCCGCCGTTGGGTTTTTGCGAACGCTCTCCTCTTCTTCCGGAAGATCAATGTCTTCTTCTTCCACGTGCTCTTGCACGACTTGCAGGGTGGGGTCTTTTAGTGTGCTTGCTGTCAGATCCTTGTGGTAAGCGTACACCAAGCCGCCGTCTTTAAAGTTGTTGAGCATTCTTTTGATAATGCCGGGAGCAACTGCCGGGCAACCCCAGCTGCGGCCCAAACGGCCTTGGCTTTTTACGTAGTCTTCAGAAACGTAGCTGGCAGCATGAACGACAATGTCACGTTCAGCCGCATTGCTGTTGGAAGCTTCCAAGCCGTACAGATTCAAAGACTCGCCATGACCTCCATAGTAGGTGTTTCCGCCCAGATACAGACCCAGGGAGGACATCTTGGAACCGTCGATGTTAGAGAACTTTGCCGCGATATTCACGCCCGAACCCTTACCGTGGGCCACGAAGTGTTTGGTCACGGCACCCGTCTGCATGTTCATGATGTAAAGGCGTCTTTGGCTGGAAGGTTTTGAGAAATCAATGACCGCTACAAAGTCAGACTTGATCGTCACATCGCGGGTGCTCATATAGGTCTTTTCGCGACCACGAATTTTGGCTTTGACCTTGATGGTTTTGCCGGAATTAACATCCAGGAATTCGAAAGTTCTTTGCAAAGCCGCCTCTGGCACGCCTTCTTTTTTAAAAATGTCATAAAGACGAACGTCTTTGATCTTTTTGTCATAAAGGCTTTCAGCAAAACTCTGAAGTCCTACGAAGGTGATCAAGAGGGCGGTTGCAATTTTCTTCATGATTTCCAACTTTCAATTACGGGAGCATTCAATAATTCCATGAACCTTCCTTACAAGGCATGTGCCAGCGTTTTTGACTGTTTCAGTGTCCTAAATTTGAGATGAGCCCGTGGAAGGTGCCGTTAAAAGTCCCCCTGTCTATAAAATTGACGCCTGTTCGGTGGCGTTCCAGAATAGCTCCACTTTCTCTGTTCTTAGGCACTTTTAATGGTTCACATTTGAGATTTTTCCAAGACTGATTTTAATAGTAATCAAACACACCTTATTCAAGGAACTGATATGAAAAACATGGTTTTGCTGGGTGCTTTGCTGCTTTCGATGAATGCTTTTGCTGCCAAGACCTATCAGGTGACGGGTCCGATTGTAGAGCTTTCTGATTCTCGTATCATCGTTCAAAAAGGCAACGACCGCTGGGAGATTGAAAGAAACCCAAACACCAAGGTGATGGGGGATTTAAAGGTCGGTCAGAAGGTGACCGTTGAATACACAATGGCCGCTGATTCTGTTGAGATCAAAAGTGACAGTAAAAAGAAGTAGTTTTTGAGTAATCTTAAAGTGCTGAAATCTAGCTGATGAATTCTTAATTAAGATGAAGGTGAATGCTGTTGTGTAAGGCGGGGAGCCTCGGATAAACCCTGATGTTGGTCAACAACAACAGGGGGGTTCGCCATGGCGGCACTCAAGAAAGTTCTGATTTCAGCCTTTATTATGGGGCACATCGTGATGGTGGTCACGTCAGCCTTGCCAGACCGGAGCGCTGTCGGTGATCGCATTCTGCAGGCTCTTTCACCGTATCAGGTTTTCTTTGGCCTGGATCAGCCCTGGAGCATGTTTGCACCCAATCCGGCGTCGATAAATTCTTATTTAACCGCGACGATTACATTCAAAGATGGTTCAACAGAACAGTGGACCTTCCCGCGGGCGTCACAGCTGGACAGCTGGGATCGATTCACCGCCGGTGAACGCTATCGCAAGTACCAGCAGGACAATCTGTTGCCGATGGAAAAATCAGAGCTTTGGTTTGATCTTTCCCGCTATGTGGCGCGTGAAGTGGCCAAACTTGAACAACTCGGTCGCAAGCGCGAATTTGAACAGCTTTACTTCTATCGCCACACCAACGTCGTTCAGCCGCCGACCCAGGTGTTTATCCCTCATGGACAGCTGAGCACTGCTTACAGCAGCGAAAGTGTATTCCACTTTAAACCCACCGGAGGACCTCGTTATGAAGCTAGCAACTCTCACTAGTGGTTTGAATGACTTCTTTTTTAAACCCCAGCCCGTGCACACTGTGGCGCTGCTGAGAGTTTTGTTCGGAGTGGTTCTGTTGATCAATTGGATCATGGTTTGGAGCCATCTGGACACGTTCTGGGGTGTGGAGGGCATCTTTTCTTTGGAGACTTCTTTGAAGATGGGCGGGGCGTTCCGCTTCAGTCTGTTTGAACTGCTGCCGCCAGATCCGCGGGTGCCGGCGTTGCTGGCACTGGTTCATCTGGGGGCGGTGATGGGGGTCCTGCTGGGGATCTTTACCCGCACCTCAATTGCTGTGGCATTTTTCACCCTGATTTCGTTCCACAACCGCAATGTCTTTGTTTTGAACAGTTCGGATATCGTGATTCGCAACTTCCTATTTCTTTTGTTCCTGACCCCTTGTGGGGACTGGCTGTCGGTGGATCGCTGGTGGAAGGTGCGGCAGGGCCTGGCGCCGGCAGAGCCATTGGAAAAGGCCCCCTGGGGTCTGCGTCTAATGCAGATTCAATTCAGCATCATCTATATCGCGACTGTGATGTTCAAGATGAAGGGTCCGCTGTGGGCGGACGGGACAGCCGTTTATACTGCCACTCGTCTTGACGAGTTTGTGCGAATGCCGTTGGGACTTTTAAATAATCTTGCGGTCATCAAATTCTTGACCTGGTCGACCCTGGCAGTGGAGTTGGCATTGGGGACGCTGATCTGGATTCGGGAGCTGCGTTACTGGGTGATTCTGGCGGGAATAGGTCTGCATTTGGGTATTGAGCTTTCGATGAATATCCCGATGTTTGAATGGATCATGATTATCACAATGATTTGCATGGTGGACCCGAAGGATTTGAAAGATTGGCTGACTCTGGCGAAAGAGGGAAAGTTGTTTTCAAGTATGCTGTCCTGGCATCCGCAGATAATGGCTAAAGCCAAGTAAAAACAAAAAAGCCGCTGGTGACAGCGGCTTTTTTTGTATCTGGATTCTATGAAACTGCTGACTCTGGAAGGTTTGTTGTGGCTTTTCGGTGTTCTTGAAGTCTTTCGATCCACCGTTCGATATCCCGGGAGTCTACCATACTGATCATCACTACGATCATGGCCCATTCAAAAACCGGAATGGACATGGTGAACTCAATTCCCAAATGCAGACCGACGCCGGCAAGAAGGACCCAATAGCGCAGCTCTTTCACCCACACCAGAGTTCCCAGGGCGAACTCAACCAACAAAGTTGACCAAGTAATGCATTTGATCAGAACCATGCTGTTCAGAAGGGGCAGTTCGAACCGGACAAAGTCGTCTAGACGGGTGGCGATATAGACCGCGGTGCCGTCCACCCAGCGATCCCCTTTGATTTTGAAAAGAACCGTGGCGATATAGATGATACAGAACTGAATCTGAATCATCCGCAAGGCCCAAGGGGCCTTTTCGGCAGGAACTTCAGGTGCCTTTCCTTTCAGGCGGAGTCTCCAGCGGTCCACAGAAAAGGCGTCGGCACACGGCGTGAACAAGAGCAGAAACAGAAAAACCCTTAAAACAGAGTCAGCGCTGTTCATGATAAAGCCATTGCGGTGATGAAAAGAAATTAACGTGATAAAGGCTATAAGAATGGACGTCCTTGTCCACGCGCCGAAGGTCAAAGCTAGGACCGCCAGCAGATGCACGAAGGCAAGTGTGGCTGTGACTTTGTACGTGTTCGGCATGTAGTCAAATAAGGAAAAGCGCAGTGGGTTTCCGTATTGTTGTGCAGTCTGCAGTGAAACAATCCCATCAGGTCCGAAGAGAATCTCCAGGTCCGTATAGATCATCAGCCAGTTGAACAACAAAAGCAGGCCCAGGCCAATTCGCAAAAGGGCGACGCTGTAGACGGGCTGCGGTTTGAAAAGAAACTCGTCAATGCTATTGGTGATTGTTCGTAGCTTCATGGCGGATCCTTTCAAATGTCGGTGTATAGACGAAGATTGTTTCAATATCGTATTTGTTGCTAAGAGTTCCATGCGGGATCATGGGGGCTTCTGGTGGAGGCGTGACTCGGCTTTGATATCTTTTAAAAGTGATCTCTTTAAGGATGCGGTTTTTTCCGGCGCTTTCTGCAAGCATTACTTCCCGGGTGACAAATCGTGAAACATCAAACCACACCAGCTCATTTTGATTGGGCAGCAGAGTTTCTTGTCCCAGCAGCCGATATCGGTCTCCGGTCAGAACTTTGCGGGGGCCCTTAATAATCAGAGGACGTGGCATTTTCCAGACGCCCGTTGAGCCGTCGTCAAACTTAAGGTCTGCTTCTATGAATGCGTTGGTATTCATCGGGTTCGGGGCAAACATCGCCCAGGGCTGATAAAGCATCACCAAGGCCTGATAACGCTTCACAAGTGACATGAATTTTTCGCCAAGTTTGCTCTGGTCCGGCAGTCCATCGACGACCATGATGCCGACATTCAGAGTAAAGAAGGTCATTATGATGATTTTTTTTGACTGATTGAACGCAAACTTCAGCTTTTCTTTCAGTTTCATCGCTTTTCTCCTCTGGGTGAAGTTTCCTTAAAAAATTATTGGATATGGTTCTTAACATAGAATTCTTGGAATAGTTCTTTACGCTTTTGCAAGTTATCCGCTTATAAGCCCGAGGCAGTACGGAAATTGAAGTGTTGGATAACACATTTCTGGAGTGTCAATTAAATGGCTGAAATTATGATTTATTTAAGTGTCAAAAATATTTTCTGCGTTCTAAAAATTCTGTCAGCTCGAAGAAAAATTAAACCGGTCATTGTCTGCAGCGGTGGATTGTTTTCCATTGTCGCGGGCGAAGGCTGCAAAAAAGGAGAACGTAATGGGTGGGATGTCAGGGAAAGTGATTTTCCTGGCGGGTATGTCGATGATTGCAAACGTAGCGTTTGCGAATAAACCGGCAAATAATACCGTCAAGAAAGACACACAAGTAGTTGAAGTTGGGGGCCGCGGAGGATTCGTAAATCTTAACTCCAAGGTTATTCAGGCCATTGGTAACAACGGTAATAATGGCAACAATGGCAACAACGGTAACAACGGTAATAACGGAATTATCGGTAGTAACGGGGTTCTAGGTAATAACGGCAATAATGGCAATAATGGTAACAACGGTAATAATGGCAACAATGGCAACAACGGCAATAATGCTGTACTGGGAAACAACGGGGTTCTTGGTAACAACGGCAACAACGGCAACAATGTAAATAATGGCAACAACGGTAATAACGGCAACAATGTAAATAATGGCAACAACGGTAATAACGGTAATAACGTAAATAACGGTAATAACGGTAATAACGTAAATAACGGTAATAACGGTAACAACGGTAATAACGGTAATTACGGCACGAACGGAACCAAAGGCAGTAATGGTTCTTACGGAAATAACGGAAATAACGGGAATAACGGGAATAACGGGAATAACGGAAATAACGGAAATAACGGGAATAACGGGAATAACGGGAATAACGGGAATAACGGGAATAACGGGAACAACGGGAACAACGGGAATAACGGAAATAACGGAAATAACGGGAACAACGGAAACAACGGAAATAACGGAAATAACGGAAATAACGGAAATAACGGGAACAACGGAAACAACGGAAATAACGGAAATAACGGAAATAACGGGAATAACGGGAACAACGGGAACAACGGAAACAACGGAAACAACGGAAACAACGGAAACAACGGAAACAACGGAAACAACGGAAACAACGGAAATAACGGCCACAATGGGCACAATGGCCATAAAGGTAGCACCACCGGCTATAGCACAGGATATACTACGGGCTATACGACTGGTTACTCAACGGGCTACACGACCGGTTATACGTCAACTGGTTATACATCAACTGGTTATACATCGACCGGCTATTCAACTGGATACACTACTGCGACGACTTATGGTCCAAGCACTAGTACATACGGACCGACTTCAACTGCAACCACTTACAATCCAGACACGTCAACCACAGTGACGACGGCAACGTCCACTTCTGTGACGACGTCCACAACAGGTGAAGTGACGTCGTCCTCCAGTTCTTCATCATCCTCTACTTCTACGTCCACGACCGGAGAGTCCACTGCGACGTCCTCCAGCTCCACTGGATTCAAAGAAGAAGAGAAAAACAAACTCAGAGCCAAATTGAAGCCTCTGTTCCACCTGAGCTTCGATTATGGTCAGTACATCGTGAATCTGACTCCACACTTCAGAAACGTGCAGCCAAGCTCTATTGTGAAGTACGACTACCGTCCAACTTCCGATACTCTGATCTATGGCGATTATCGTGATGGTTTCCAAAAAACCGTTTACGGCGCGATCGAAGTGGGGCTGGGTGCGCAAGTGCGCTTCTGGTTCGACAATGCCACAGGTTTGCGTCAGCACTTCTGGGGTTATGTCGGCGTTCTGCCAATCATGGGTAAAGAGACAGAGTCTGTTCGCTATGTGAGCACTCTGGACAAAGCCCGTAATATGGGTGGTCGCTGGTCTGTTCCTAAGGATGCTGCCGATCTTGACACTTGGGATCCGGGTGACAGCATCACTTACATCGGTCACGGTGGAATCATCTTCTCTGCAGGCGCGGGCTTCGGTCCGGTGGGCGCAGGGGTTGCGAAGCTGGCGAACGGTACTTGGGAAACTTACGTGGAAAAAGTCGGCTCTGACCGTGCTTACGTAAAAATGTCCAAAGGTAAGCTGAACAGCTTCTCTATGTTCACCAACGTATCCATCCTGACCCTGAGCTTGAGTGAGTTCAGATCTTCAGACGACGGATTCTCGTTCCTGTTTGACTTGACGACCGACACCGGCCGTAAAGCCTACGAAGACGTGATCCGCGGGAACGTTTTGGCGTCAGAGACATTGTCAGCCGACAAACCAAGAAACTTGGTTGAGCGTGCACCAGTTGTTAAGGTTGAAACATTCAGATCCGTGGCGACGGGCCGTGTTGTCAGCAAATCTTTGGCTTTGCCAATCATTTGGGACAAAACGTACAGCAAAGGTAAGATCAACTCTTACACCACATCTGAAATGCATTTGGACCGCAACACCGCTGTTGTTCACTACGGTATCTACTCTGATTCCGAAGACAGCCGCTTCTGGTTCAAGCATAAAGAAAAAGACTTCATGTTCTATGGTGCCAAGTACTCTGTTCAAAACTGGGACAGCAAGGCGCGCATGGAAAGCATGTTCGGTACTTATTCCTATGCCTTCAAGCATGAAAGCTCCAATGGCAAACGTCTAAGATCCGGTATCTATGCTCTGGTTAAAAAGACCGGCCTGGATTCCCTGATGGTGGGCGTTCCAGATGCAGATCTTGGTTATACAGGCATTGAATTCAACGTGAACTTCAGTGACGAAAACACCATGAGACTGATGAGAGCGGCGCAGACCATGAGTCAGGACGCCTTCATCGACAAGTCCACGGATCAGATTTACTCTTACTTCAACGAGCGCAACGATCCTTACGATCTGTGTTTGATGGATGGTGGGGCACGTCTTCCTGGCTCTTGCGTGAACGTCACGACCAAGAAAACGGCCGAAGCAGCAAGCAAAATGTACTATGCTTTGAAAACCATGTACAAAACGATGAACTCCGATCCTAAGGCCTTTGCGGCTGCATACGGCAGCTTCGGTGAAGGCATGGCAGAGAATCTGTTCACATTCCGTGCGGCGATGGCCATTGCGGGTGCGGGCACCACAATCGACTACTTGGTTGAAGGTACTCACATCAACATGTACTTCCGCGAATGGATGGTGAATGGTTCCGGCCGTTGGGTGCCGGCAGTTCAATCTCCGAACTACAAAGGACTTCCATTCCAGCCAGCCACTCGTCACTCCAAAGTGCGTGGTATGATCATCGGAAATTCCGACGCTGGGAAAATTCCTCACATGATGCCAGTCACTTTCTAACCCCTGGTTAGAGAAGTGTTCTCGCTAAAGGCCGTTGGTGAACACCAGCGGCCTTTTCTTTTTTTTCGCCGAACATCTGCGAACGATAATTACATTCTGTTTAATTGCTGATCTGTAGTTTGAATACGCTTTTGGCACGTTGGTAGAAATGATCTCGCACTAAAAAATTTCCAATCATGGAAACGGAAAAGGAAAATGAAAGGCGAGGTGAAGTATGAAACTCAAGGCGCTTCTTGCAGCGGTATTGGTGGCAACAGCCTTCCAGGCGACTGCGAATGAATTTGATGATGGCACGGGTGAGTTTGATCCACGACCGCTGCCTCAGTACTCTGAAGCTGAGTTGCAGAAAAAGATTGAGAATGAAATGGCAATCGCCTGCTCTGGCAATCTTTGTAAAATCGTAGGTCAGGACAGCAGTGGTTCGGGATGGACTGTGCAGTTCCAGGTTGGTTATGGCCGTGCCAACGGTGGTGATGGTGACACGATCTATATCGGTGACTATGACAACGGCAATGACAACAACGGTTATGCCAGCATCACCGTGACTTACAAGAACTACAAATGCCGCTCCAATCTTCTGGTGACTCCGGCAGTCTATCGTTTCGTGAATACTTATCTGTACAACATGGTGAACTCTGACGGCTCCGTGAAAAGAAACTTCTCTCCGGCTGATCAGACGGTCGTGTTGTTCTATACAACGATGCTGAACAAAGTCAGCACGTGCAGCAGTGGTCTTAACTAGAGATTTTAGATGAAGGAAGCAGGGTCTATGGGCAAAGTGATATTGATGGCGGTGATCTGGATGATGGCATCGGGCGCAGATGCGCAGGCGACGTCAACTCCGGTTCAGCTGAACAAGTTGAGAATTACCAATCGTGCGCAATGTGCCGTAGACTCTGAAGTTCCCACAGAGTCCGCCTTTATTGTGGTGGACGGATACAATGCCGGGAAGCTTGTGTATTCCCTGGGTAAAAATATTGGCTCGAATGCGGAAGCAATGAGTGCAGAGGGCATGCAGCAGTTTCGTATTGCCGTGACCCGCCTGACCAAAGTGATCATGAATAAGCTAATGGCCGGGCAGCTTCCGCTGCTTCCGACCAACCTTAAGACGTCCACCTTGACCGGATATAACGCCATTGCCGAAAAATGCCAGAACAAAACCTATTGCCCCGAGCTGAACGGTTATCTTTCCAGAATCTGGGACAACTCGGAAGGGGCCGGTCTGCGCTGGGAAAGTCTTGATAAGTTCAATGGCAGTCACTTCATGTCCATGAAAAAGGTCGATCGTGTGGCCTGCTTTTATGTCAAAAGATTTTCAGCACTTCAGGAACAGTTGAACTCTGTTGAGGTCGACAAGTCAGTCTTGTTGTCTGTGGCTCAGGCCGCTATTGCCAGGGACAAGTACATCACGGACTGTGAAAGTGCTGATGCGACGCTGGATTCGCGTAATTCCATCATTCAGCTTGATTTGAAAATTCCTCGGTCCGTTGAATTCGGCCGCGTAGGGTTCGATTTCTGGAACAGTGTGAAAATCTATCTTTCCTTTGCCTGGAGATATTCCAATATCCCACTTCAAGTGGCGCCTGAGTACGGCCAGATGTTCCGTTCCATTGCTCTTGAAGAATCCATCATGATGATCCCCAACGGGTGTAAAAGTATTGAAAAGCCCGAGTGTGATGCTGCCACTCTTTCGATGAACAGCATCCGTGAACTGGCTCGGCCCGATGGCGATGAAACTGAACATCGTAAAGAAGTTCCGAAAGGTCCCGAAGACGACGTGTTGAATCGTGGACCCCGGGATGTAAATGACGATTTCCTGGGAACCCGCAGTTATGATGATGCGTCTGACTGGGTTGAAAACTTCCGCAAGAACTATGTGACTGCGCGGGGTTCGATGAAGAACCGTGTTCAGAGTGCCATCCAGTTCCTAAATATCATTGGCGGGGCCATGACTCCGGCGGAGCTGACAGAGTTTGTGCGTCCACTGGCCTTTGCCAAGACCTATTCCAACCAGCATCGTGATGAGCTTTACTATCTTTGCACCGAGGCTCGCTTGGCAGGTGATCAGCGACTGGACTTTATGAAAACCGGGATCGACAAGGTTCAGCAGCTGGAGGTCATGCAGCGCTCATTCCAGGGCTCGCAGGTCCAGTTGGCCGATGCAACTCGTTACTTTGATAAAGTCGCTGAAAACATCGTTTCTTTCTGTGACAGCCTTGAGCGTGAAAAAGTCTGGAATGCCACCGGTTACACTGTTAATAAAAATGGCTTCCACGCGTGGGCTCGGGAATTACTTCAGCTTCCGCCTCCTGCGACGATTGCCGCTGCGGATGTGCAGCCGATGAAGTTTGGTGCGCCCTTGCTGGTGTGGGATGCAACCCGTGTCAGTGAGCCGGGCAATTCAATTTGCGCTTCGGCCATCGATTGTTCGCGCAAGCTTATAAAATCTATGGTCGACCTGTACGCAGTTGCAAAATACGCGGATGCGTTTTTGCCTGTCAATTCCACAGTGTCGACTCCGGATGTGTTCAATCCCTATGCTGATTTGAAGGCTTGTAAGGTTTATGATCCTTGGTTTCAGACACGTCGGGCTAACAAGCGCCTGATGGCTGATCTGGCCAGCACCGCGCTGTTCGGTTGGAACGCGCTGCCTTTGTACATTGATGTGGACTTCCGACCACCCAAAGTGACCAGTTTGAATGCGCTTATTAAAAACGGTGCGGTGAAGTTTGATCCGAAGATTCAAAAGGAAAAAATGGAGGTCGCTCTGCTGGCGGACTTCGGTCCTTTGATGGGAGCCCCCTGTGCGGTGTCCATTGCTCCCAACAGTGCCAAGGACTTTAGCTTCTATGCCTTTAACGGAATTTCCGTGAACTATTGCAAAATTCGCGATGGTGGCGATGTCGTGGGTCGTTCTCCAGGGGATATGGTCAGCACTCCTCCAGTAAGCAAGTCCTATTGCGGAGGCTGTTCTATCAACTTCGTGGGCGTGGCAGGCGGTGCCTCCGTATCCAGTGGTGGCATGCCTCTGAATCCGATCAAATTGGGCGTTTATCTTTTCCGCAGTATCCATCGCTATATCACGGCCAAGAAAGACAAAGTCAATATCCCTCGACTGCAGGAAGTGGATGTAAACAGGGTGGTCGAGACCTACAAGCGCTATGGTGGCATTCCAGATCATTGCGTGGATCAACTGGCGGCGGGTGTTGGCTGCTATCAGAACATCTGTGCTGCGAAGGCCGCTGACTATTTCGAGAGATACACTGGGAAGAAAGTGAAACATCTGGAAATGGAAGAGCTGACCGATGCCAACGGTAACACGACACCTTCATCGGCAGTGATCATTCAGTCGGACTATTGCAATGGCAAAGTGCGTGTGAAGTACAGCTGTTCTGAAGATGGGAAAAAGTTCAAAACATATGAAAAGTTCGGGGGCATGTACGGCATGAGCAAAGATTGCCGTCAAACCATCGGCCATAACTTCTGGGGCTTCTAGTGAAAAAGTGGACGGTTCTTCTATTGACTTCGATAGTGCTTCTGACTGTGCCGGCATCGGCCTTCCTGGTGGAAAGTGGCTACGTAAAACAGCCCGGCGGTCAGTATGTGAAGATGACGAAAATCAGCTGTGAAACCGCTACGTCGTCACACTGCCAAAGCTTGTGCCAGAACCCGACGGCCTGTCAGCGTCCAGAGCCTTACTGTCGCAACTGCGCGGGTACGACCTCTCCGCTGCTGCGGCAGTTGTTCACAGAGATTTCCAAGACCTATGCGATCTCTCAAGAGCTGAACGACCGGCAGGTTCTTGTGAAGTATCTGGGAACTGAGAGGTATGTTCTTTTGGATATTAAGAGTGTTTTTAACTATTACACGCCCGTTGGTGGTGAAGCTTTTGCCAAAGAGCTTGGCGCCTTCTGTGGGGACGCGGCCGAGTCAGCCTTGCTGGCCGTGAAACTGGATGAAGTTCATCAGCCGATGGCGCTTAGCTATGTGCTTTGCCGCAACAATGCCGGACAGACCTCCGCTTTCGAGGTTCAGCCTCGTCAGCCTGGCATCGGAAATCGTCCTTTGAGTGCACCTATTATTTTTAAACTGAACTGATTTTTCAGTTTATTACAACAACACCCTTAAATGGGAAGGAGACAACATGAAACGTTTGTTCACAGCGATGGCTACGACAGCCGTCACCCTGATGGCAATGCAGGCAAACGCCATCCAGGTTACTTACAGCTTCCGAGTCAACAGCTCAGGTCCTAGTATCTATCCGTGTAATGCTGGTTTGACCACTCATGATCCACATGAAGGCGACAAAGTCGCGTGTTACACTGCAATCACTCATGAGAAGTGCTCTGGAGATTGCGTGGGTTTGGATTGTAAAGGTGGTGAAGAGGAAAAGGATGATCATCACGGTCCAAAACCAAAATCTGTACTTCCTGAATTCATGACTTGGTCCGGTGGTCACGGTGGACCTGGCCATGGTGGTCCAGGTGGCGGCAAGGAAGATGATAAAAACAACTGCGTGTGCACGACGTCCAAAGGCCGCAAAAATGGAAACTATTTCCATGCGAACTGGAGACCTTGGGGTGATTCCGTGGATCCACACACAGATGTGGTTTCCGGCTCTGGCACGACTTTCAACAAGTTGTTTGACGAAAAAACAGCTTACCACAAGGTTTTGGAAAAGCTTTCCTTCAACCTGGGCAGTGAGCTTTACAATGCCAAGTACTTCGTTGATATCTGCTATCGTGGATCTCAGATCGACTACAGCCACTTCGAAACCAAATGGAACCTTCTTGCTGAAGCTTCTGTGACAGACTACGGTCTGAAAGTTCAAGGCGATGGCTACAGCGATCTTGCTGATCTGAAAATGAAGGCTTACATCATCTGTAATACCCAAGACAGATCTTGTGAAGAAGGTTACTGTAAAGATGAAGACGATAAACTGCACTACGTGCCACAGTTTAACGACTATTTCCTGACCAACTTCAACCCAACGTACACAGACTACGAGTATGAGTCTGATTCCTGGACGGCAAATTCTTCTACATTCAAGAAGATCATCGACAAGCAATACAAAGAGCTGGACTACAAAGGTGGCGCGGCGAAGTACTGCAAAATCCGTTATGTGTTTGAGGAAAAAGACGGTTTGAGCAAATACGGCAAACACAGAAAATGGCAAAAGCATGGTGCAGATATCTGCACTCACACAAAAGTTGAAATGGCTCATTTGGAAAACGGTTGCAAAGACTGTCACTAATTAGTCATAGGTTCTGAATTTAAAAAGGGAGATAGGTATGTTGAATGTGGAAGTTAAAGCGTCAAAACGCCATGGAAGCAGGGGACACCTGTCTCTCCTTTTGGGTCTTACAATAATGCTGGCCGGGCCCTGGGGCCGTGCTGCCTGCATCGTTGAAAATGAAGACAAAATTCAAATCAATATTTCCCCCGAGACGAACTCTTGGGGGGATTATAAAGGACAAGAAACGATCACGGGTTCTCGCGTGGTGAAGTGCCAGGAAGAAGCGGGTCGTTTTCTGATGTTGTCCCTGGGGGCTGTCCAATGGGGCGCATCTTCCGAAGTCAAAGACAGTTATATCTTCAATTCCTATGATCCAGGCTCTTGTCAGTTGCAAAATTCCAGATCTATTTCTTCATTCAAGCCGCAAGTGACCAAAGATAACTTTGAGCGACAGTATAAATTCCTGCGCAGCTGTATAGACCTGCGTGTCGCCGACACCCGTGGTGGTGCTTTGGTTGTAAATGAAAAGCAACCTTTCTGCGAAGTCACCCGTATCGATAGCAGTGCTGTACTGATGCGTGGAAGCATGTGCTTTGTTAAAATTCGTGCGCAAAATGACTATGCGGTCCAGCCACTTCTAAAAAAAGAATGTCTGGATCCATCCTATCTTGATGCCATGGGCATTGAGGCTCAGGACATCTATGCCAACCTCGACACTCTTGTGACCGGAGATGATTCCGGGACCACAACGGATGTTCGCCACGTCGGCAGCCGTCCTGTTCATATTAGTATCACTCCTAAACCCGGGCTTTTGCCCTTGTCCGAAGACTTTGGCGCTGGGGTGCCTCGTTTCACGACCAGTTATACGGTGGATGGTGACTGGGGACCCGTGTTTATTCGCTCCCGCGAAGACAGGACTCAGATTGATCTTTCCTTCCTGGTGTCAAATATAGCGGACCGTTCATGTGCGGGTGTCACCTGTTCCAGTTCCTCCAACTTTATGCAACCTTTCGTGGGCCAGGTTGAGTTGTTCCGCCTGCGTGAATCAGCCCGCCCAGAGCTGATTGAAGAATGGTGGGACGGGGGGCTGGTGCCTCCGAATTGGCAAGGCGTGATGAAGGGTGTCAGTTATCGTATTCCGGATCGCCTTTTCCAAGCTGGTGCCAAGTATCGTCTGGTGGCGACATTTCAGGATCCGACGGACGACTATGCGATTTATTTGAACGGTCTAAAGCAGATGCTGGTGCGTCTGTTTGACACTGAAGGCGCCACCGTCGGTGTGGATGTCATTCCTGCCATCTCCACATTGGGAGATTTGGGCATCATTCCGACGTTTGCAGGAATGGGCGGTCTTCACAGCAACAATCAGACTGTCAGTCTGTCCCAAACCATGGAGGGTCTGGAAGGGCTTATCGCCTCGACCGTCTGGCCGCCTTATTACGACCGTGCCTGCGCGGATGGCGCAAATTGCATGCGCCTGGGGAAAAGTAAGTTTCATCAGCGTTTGGTCCTGGAATTCACGGCCACCATGGAGCCTGCGGGTGGAAATGTTGAGCTGACAGATGTCCGGATGCAGAAGAATTCGCCGGTCTTTAAAAGTTATCCTATGCAGTCAGGGGACTTCCCAAGTCTGCGCTGTGAAAGGTAAGACATGAAGCTCCTGGTGTTTTTATTCAGTGTTTTCATCGTTATTTCCGCATCAGGGACCACCACGGACATTCAGACTGTGGTGGACAGTGTAACCGGCGAGCAGCTTTATGCCTGTAACGCCCGTATTCGACATGTTTCAACGGGCAGCGAGCAGGAGTGCTTCAGCCTTTCCACAGGGGAAGTCTGCCATCCTGAAAACATCAAGCCTGGGGATGCTGCCTGTGTCTGTCGTAGCAAATCAAATCATGGGGATCTGCTGGTGGCAGAGACCAAAAATGGCAAAGTTCAAAGCGTGGCAGGAGGTCCCGAGTGGGACAGCCTTGTTCCGTCCACAGACTCTTTTGGCAACCAGCTTCGCAATATTGATATCGCGTTGGGAAGTGAGTCCCTGGGGGCCGAGTATGCCGTGACTTTCTGTTACGCGGGCCCGGAAGAATTGCTGAAGCAAAAAACCAGCAAGGATGAGCAGGTACAGGACTTGTCCGAAGGAAAGTACCGTCTGGATGTTTCCCTGGCGGGATCAAACTATGGCAGGGCCCTGGATGAAGTCAGCTTCGCGTATGTCTGCGACCAACGTGACCGTGGCAATCATACTCAACCCCGGAAGAAAAGCGACACCGCCCCTCCCTCAGGACGTGTTGAAGATGACAGCAGCTATGAAACCCTGTTTTATGGCGCCGGGGCAAATAGTGGTGATGCTGTTCGCTTTGTAAAGGAAGAGCTGATTTTAAATCAGGACAGCTCGCAGGTTCCAAGATTTTGTGTTTTTGAATTCAAGTTCCGCGAAAAAAGTGGTGCAAAGCTAAAGCGAGATCCAAAGCACTCCAGTGGCAATTTCACTGGGAAGATCCGCGTGTGCAAACAAGGAAGCTGCCCTTAATCCCAAAGGACCAAGGACAGCTGCGAACTATAAAGAATACTTCTTCATAGCGATACGGGCCACGGCGTTGCCGATCAGGAACGCGATTTCCCGGGCATGTTGCTCTTTTTGTTCCCCACTCAGGGTCAGAAGCTTTTGCAGGCGAACCAGCTCTTCAGAGCCCGCCTCATTCAGAACCAGGAACTGCTCCAGAATCTGGCCGGCCTGATCTTTTTCAAAGGCGCGCAGCATGTCCAAAGACAGCACGTTGGTGGTGCCTTCCCAGATAGAGAAAACCTGAGCATCACGCAGCAGGCGGGGAATGCCGGTGTCTTCCACATAACCTGCGCCGCCGAACATCTCGACGACCTCACTGGAAATATGAATGGACTTTTTGGCGGTATAAAGTTTCAGAATCGGTGTCAGGACCCGCAGCAGAATTTTTTCAGAGGCGGAGGCTTCGCCGACTTCTTCTTGTCCCAGAAGATTTGCCACAAAGAAGCTAAAAGCGATGCATTTGCGGAAGTCTGCTTCCAGCGAATCCAAGGTTGATTTGTGCAGGGGGTGGTCTTTCAGCAGTTTGCCAAAGGCCTGGCGTTTTCCGGAGTAATCCTGAGCCAGATCCAGTGCGCGTCGTATGTGACCGACAGCGCAGATGGAATTGTAGATACGGGTGATATTTAAAACGCTGGCTATGCGTTTCACACCCTCGCCCACGCCGCCGATCATGCGGGCCGGTGTTCCCTGCAGGCTCAGTTCCGCCGTTGGCAGGGCCTTGGTGCCCAGCTTGTCTTTTAGGCGGTGAATCTGAATATGATTCAGTTCGCCTTTGTCATTGCGAAGCTCCAGGAAGAACAAACTTAAACCGCGGGACCCAGGGGCCGCCCCGTCAGGACGAGCCAGAGTCAGCGCCATCTGTGACGTTGTCGCCGAAGTAAACCACTTGGTCCCATGCAGGGAATGGGTCGCGCCAAACTCGCTGGTGCCGGTGAAGGGGTGCGCATCGGTGGAAGTGCCACTGACATCAGAACCGCCGGTTCTTTCTGTCATCCATTGGCCCGCAGTCCAAAAGGTTTTGGGATCACGGGACAGCAGATGAGGCAGGACACGGGCTTTTAAATCGGCGTCAGCGTAAAGCTCCAGCGCACGGGCGGCTCCATCGGTCATCGCCAGCGGGCAAGAAAAGATCGCCGAGCTTGGAGAATAAAGATACAGCAGTGCCATTTGATATACGCGAGAGGCGGCGCCAAAGCGTCGGTCATAAGCGGTGGCTACAATGCCTTCTTCCGCCGCGACTTTTTCCAGGGCCTTCCAGCCGTGCGACGTCTTGATGTCATCGATTCTTCGACCCCATGGGTCAAAAGGCACGTGAACCGGCGGCTGGGATTCAGCTTCTTGGGCCCAAGTCAGCATGTCGGTGACAGCTCGTTCACCCAGGTGTTCAAGGTGAGGAAGTGCCACTTTCTGGGCGTCAGCAGGTAACAGGGACTTCAGGATCTTCTGAAGAGCTTCATCGGAGCGGAAGGTGTTCGAAAGCTGGGGGCCGTCTTGGTAAAAGTTTTTCATACCCTGAATTTTATTCTTTCATAGGGAGAACTCAAGAACATGTCGGGCACCTCGCCTTTTTTTAAAAAAGTGTTGCCGTTTGGTAAGGTCCTACATATAAGAGCCGCTCTTTTGGGGGAGGCACATTTGAATCGTATTCTATTGGCATTGGTAGCCATTGTTTTGGCTTCCTGTGGACTTTCTGATCGTCCTCAGGTTGGTTCCAAAGATTCCACAGGTATTATGGGCGGAACTTTGGTTGCTGAAGGTTCTAAAGTGGCATCAGGTATCGTGGCCATTATGGACCTGCAAAATAACGGCATCTGCACGGGTTCCATTATCGCTGAAAACTATGTTTTGACGGCAGCACACTGTGTGATTGGCCTGAAGCCTGGCAAAATTCGCCTGGTTTTCGGTGTTAACGCGGATGAACTGATGGCGGCCCGAGAGCAGGACATTGTTCAGCTCTACACCCGCTCGGTCACGGACTATAAAATCCATGGCAGTTACAAACCTGAAGAGCAGGAAGAGAAAGAAACCGACTACGGCGATATTGCTCTGATTAAATTCCGTGGAGATTTGCCACCGGGATACAAGCCCGTTCCGCTTTTGAAGGATGACAGCATTCTTCGTCGTGGTCTGAAGGTGCATTTGGCGGGTTATGGCGTGAATGATGTCGTGACTGAGCCGGTAGATGCAAAAAAGGTCAAAAATCTGGACGAGGCTCTGGAGTACGGTGAAGTGATCTGCGATGAAGACCTGAAACACTGCATGACAGTTGAAATGTTTGGTGACGGCATCCTGCGTGAAACAGATGCGCCGATCTCTTCTGTGCAAGAAACTGAAGTTCGTCTGGATGAATCCAAAGGTCACGGCACGTGTTCAGGGGATTCTGGCGGGCCGGCTTACGTGGAACAAGACGGGCAGCTTTATTTGTTCGGTGTTACCAGCCGTGGCAGTGCATTGTGCGACAGCGTGGGTGTTTACACCAACGCCGTTTATTATGCTGACTGGATCAAATCCACGATGCCAAAAATGCGATAGTCTCATTCTGAGACTGTCAGGAATCTGACATCTGTAAAACAAAAAAACTTCTGCGGGGGAACAGTGAAAGCTGTTCCCCCGTTTTTTTGAGGCTTGGGTTGGAACAACACTTGAAATCCTGACTGTCGAACCATTCGTGGAGGATTTTGAGATGAAAGTATTCAAGACTTTTGTTGGCTCGGCTGTTGTTGCATCGATGCTGTGGTCTCAACTTGCCCTGGCCATCACCGACGAGATGCGCGACTTGGTTTTGTATGAAACCAAGGCCAATGCGGTGGCCACACGAAGCAATGAAAAGAAAGTCATCCACCACTATGAAATTCCACTCAGAATTCTGGAAGCCGATCTGAAGATTGACGCCAATGCCGATTACGTCAAAGCTTTGACCTTTGAGCGTGATGGCGAAAAATATGTGCGTTGGGTTTTAAACCCCGAGGACACCCGTTGGGAAAAGGCGGTTCGGGTATTCCTGCTTCGCAACGGCATTGAGCCTGTTAAGAAAGCCTATTTTGAAGGTTATATGACCGCTTCCCGCAGCTATATCCTGGTGGACCCTGTGACGGGGGCCGAGTTTTCTTTGAAGACTTCTACGAACCGGACAGGTGGCTACTGGGCCGACAAGAAACAAACCTGGGATGATGCTTCTCAGATCCGTAAAATTTCTGACTATGTAATCGAGCGTCTGAAGTCGCAGCCGCCGTTGCAGCATTCCATCGTATTGGATGAACCGATCGCTTTTGGTATCAAACGTTTTGATATGGGTATGATTGTGCGTTCTTACGAAGAACTTCCGGGCACAGGCAAACGCTATGTTCCGGGCTTCTCGATCATGCACGAAAACCTGGGCCGTGAGCTGGCAAAAGCCAACGGTTCTTCAGATCCGGCGTCTTATTGGAACGAAAACTACAATAAGCCTTTGGCGCGCGCGCTGGCAGAGTTCTTTGTGGCGACCGGGATTCGTTATGATTCCCCGCACTCTCAGAACTTCCTGGTGGAGCTGGATGAGCGTAACAAGCCGACGGGTAAAATCGTTCTGCGCGATTTCGGTGATTCTTATTTGTACGAGAAATTTTTCAAGGCCATCAAACGCACCGATATCATTGATATCTGGGAAAAGGGCAATATCATGAGGGGCGACATGGGTATGACTGTCGGAATCCTGCATGGTAACAAGCCACCAAGCTGGATCGACTATCGCAACGACAAGAGTTCGGCGGACAGCTATGATAAGTGGGGCCGTGACTTCTTTGCGGAATTTGAAGCTGAGGTAAAACGTCAAACAGGTGTGGACATTCCTGCACGCACTGTGATCGATCGCAGTATCTACGAAGATCCAGAAACCAAAGTGAAGCACAAGATGGGTTACTTCACGCGTGACTATAAATTACTGTCAGTGGATAACGGATTCCTAAAAATGGTTTCTATGGATAAGCAGCGTGAAACGGGTGCGGCACGACTGTGCGGCCGCGTGTTTAATCACTAGACTTGGTACCATTGAGTCAAAGTTTTAAAGAACCAGTCCTGCATGGGCTGTTGCAAGGAGATGCTTTCAAGCATCTCCTTTTTTGTTTGTACCAGGCCCGTGTGTTCCGGTGTCACGGAATCAGCACACTCGTGGATCCATTCCAAAGTGGATTCGGGGTGGAACTGAGTGGCCACCACATGGGTGCCCCAGCGGAAAGCCTGATTCGGGAAAAAGTCATTTGTCGCCATCAACTCGCCGCCCGGAGGCAGATCGAAAGTGCACTGATGCCAGTGAAAGACGTTCATCGTGTACGGAGTGGTCTGATCTTTCATAGTCACCGGCACGAAGCCGATTTCCCATTTGCCGGCAGCATACACGCGCCCGCCCAGAACTTCCGCCAGCAACTGGCTGCCCAGGCAAAGACCGAAGACCGGCATTCCCAGCTTCACGCATTTTTTGATAAAGACTTTTTCGTCAATCAGCCACGGGTGCAGATCTTCTTCAAATGTGTCCATGGTGCCGCCGCAAATGATCAAAGCCTTGATGTCTTCAGGCTTGAACGGAGCCGGTTCGGTGGCGATATTCCAGACGTGGGGTTTTAGTCCCTGTTGTTTCGCCCAAAGCAGAACGGTGCCCGGAGGAGTGTCATTTTCGTGCTGGATAATAAGAAGATCTTGCATGAGGCGCACTATAGTCAGAAACTTGGCAAAAGGGGACGATTTTTTTGAAGCAGAATGTTGAAATTTGTTCAGGGTGCATAGCCAGATCGACGGAATCCAGAGCTGACAGTGCTGTGGAATCCCGCAAACTTTTTCTGGCCGAAGTTCAAGAGGCACTGAAGGCGCGCCGCCCGGATGTGGAATGGAATCTGCGTACGGTTTCCTGCATGAGGCTTTGTCCTGAAAACAGACTCAGTATTGTGGTTCTGAACCGCATGGGCATGACCCGGGGATCGTCGGTGGAAAGTATCGTCGAGGATATTTTGATCAGAATAGACCGCCCTTAGGCAGGGCGGTTTTTGCTTTACAGCTGCGGGCGCAGGCGCACGTATTCGTTGATGGCGCCGATGATGTGATAAAGTGAGCTGGCTTTGGCTGGCTGAATTCGGAATTCGCCGCTTTCCTGCCAGGTATCAAACCACAGACCTTTTTGTGGGGTCTCAAAGAATTTAAACAATGTCGCCATGGCTTCATCAGCAGCTTGTGCATACTGCGCACGCTGGTCTTTCTTTTCAAGACCCATTTGCAGAACCGCTTTGATGCGTTCACACTGAGGCCAGAAACGGGATGTCTTCGTTTTTGCTGACAAATCACTCCACACTTCATCAATCACGGATTTGCGCTCCGACCAGATGCCATGCTTTTCACTGAGCACAATCAGATTTTCACGCACGGCCGTCAGGTCTTTGCCGGTAAGGCCTTGGTAAAGGCCCATCAGCCACGCCCACTCATACTGGTGGCCGGGTTCAAACACAAATTTGCCATTTTCCAGAATCGGCGACCAGTCGGCATTGAAGTGTTCAGCCAAAGTGCCGGATTTGGGATCAATGAATTTTGTCAGACACAAATTCAGAATTTCGTCGGCCAGCTTTTTCCAAAGGGGATCGCTGTCAACAGCCATCCAGGCAACGGCAGATTCAAACATGTGCATGTGCGGATTGGCTTCGTACTGCACACCTTTGTCACTCAGTTCGGTGAAGCCGCCCTGGGGCAGATGGCGTTCGTTGTAAAGATATTGAACCAGTTGACGGGAGCGCTCTTTGTACTCGGGAAGTGGATTCACGGCATAAGCGTGCGCCAGTCCAAACAGCGCAAAAGCCTGGGCATACAGATCCGGCGTGGTGTTTTTGGCTTCGCCTTCCTTGGTGGCAGAGTGGATGAAACCGCCGGACGGCAAAGAGTAATTGCGGATCAATGCTGCCGCGCCGATTTCAATGGCTTTGCGCGATTTCTGCTGATCGCAAAGGCCCAGTTCCATACCCAGGCGCAGACTGTAGATCTGGCGGGCTTGAACCATCGAACGACGTGGAACATCCTGAGGTTCGCCCTCTAAAGAAAAGGATTCAACAAAGCCACCGCGTTCCCAATCAACCCCTTTGTTCAGCCAAAGTGGAAGGACATCTTTTGAAAGCCAGTTCTTGCAGTTTTCAATCATAGGTGCTCCGGATTGTAACTAAATGTGAGAGATCACAATATCCTGTCTGACAACAGGAGTCCAGCATGCTGTTACCAGAGGAAGTATGGAAAAACGCAGGTGTTTGCCGGTAAAGATATGTGTTTCGTCTGACAGCTTGCCTAGTTTCGCGAATTACTTCCGAATAGAGAACAGCGGACAATTCATTGTACGAAACAAGGAGGAAGAAAGTATGAAAAAGTTGATTCTATTTTTGGCGATCGGTCTGACAGGAGCATTTGCCCAGGCCAACACGGATGCGGTGACCATGGACAATGATGCCAGTATCATGGGGAATCGCCTGTGGGGTTGCGGTATGACCTTTAAAGGGACATCCAAGGGTATCAAAGTTATTGTCGGCCATTTTAAAACTGTGGCTTACGGGACGCTTCATTGTAAGAGCATCAAGGGAACCCATTACAGACAAGATGTGATGGTGACGATTGGGCATCATTGGATTGGCGCAACAGCCGGAATCGGCTACTTCAAACTTAAAGGGGCCTCTTCAGAAATCAGCCTGTTCAACTCCAGTCCGGAAGTGATTCTGGGTAAATACCTGGTGGCACAGGGCGAGGCAGCCATCATCGGTGGTGTGGGCGCGTTCACGGCTGTGAAAGTGGGATTGCCGCAACTGGCGATGAATATCTCTTTGCAACTTCTGAAAGGTATCGGCGTACAGGTCGGTGTGGATAAGCTTTATATCGAAGCGATCTCTGAACCAGAAGTGACTCCGATCTAAGTTTTTATAAACAGCCAAAAGAAAAGGCGCCGCTCGAAAGAGGGCGCCTTTTTTATTTCTGGGATCTTTGAGCCTACTGCTTTTTCACGTAGGCATTCAGGCGCATGCCGGGTGCGATTGAACTGGTCACTGTCACGTTGGTGCCGCGGGCCAGGTCTTCCGTTGTCGTGGTGCCGAAGTCGATGTTAAAGCTGACTTCTTTGGAGCGGTCGCTCGGGCAGGTGAAGCTGCCTTTGAAACTCTTCTTTGCCGCCATCATCAGGAACTCCTCATCCCACTTTACACTGCTGAGCAGATTGAAAGTGCCATTGCAGACTTCATCCACATTTCCATTGGGATATGTTCTTTGGACTTCGAATTCGGTCGTGTTGACGACGCGGAAATTCGCATAAACTTTCTGGAACCCGGCGCGGGCCTCTACTTTGTAGCGTCCCACCAGATTTCCTGGTGTCAGTTCGGCGGCCCAAGCGGGGCTGGCGGCGCTGAAGATCATGGCTGCAGATAAAAAATACTTTTTCATTGTGATACCCTCCATTGGTTGATGAGTTTTTATACCGGGGTTATGATAAGACGGACAAAATAAAACCCGGATCTGTGAGGTTTTACAATGAGAGGTGATTTGACATGCCGAAAGCGATTCGACCGATAAAGACACTTCATCCCATGAAGTCATTGGGAGTGGTCAAAGCTGAGCGGGGTGACATTCGCGCCGAGCGTCTGGAGGGTCGCGTAAAACCGGCGGTGCCCTTTCCTCATCGTCATGATTTCTTTCAGGTCGTTGTTGTGGCCGGAGGAAGAGGTCAGCACGAAATCGATTTTGAAACTTATCCCATCAAGGCGGGGTCGGTCTTTGTCGTAAAACCGGGGCAGGTGCACCGTTGGGATCTGCAGGGGGCCAAGGGTTACGTCCTCGAGTTTTATGTGGAGTCATTGAATCTGGATGCGATGGACCGGGAGCTGTTTCAGAGTCTGCATGAATTGCCAGGGCACCTCAGGCTGTCTTCAGCGGCTCAGCAAAAAGAGTTCTATTTCTATTGTGAAAAGATGTGTGAAGAGTTTTTATCCCGGGATCAGGGGTATGTCAGCGCCCTGAAAAGTCATTTGAATATTTTGATTCTGTCCTTGTTCCGTCTTTCTGGCAGAACAGTGGTCAAAAAAAGTGAAGGGGCGTTCCTCGGCAACTTTGAGCGTTTGATTGAATTGAATTTCAGTCGTCAGCACAATGTTGAATTCTATGCCAAAGCGCTGGGACTCTCACCCAAAGCTTTGACGATGCGGGTGCATCGTCTGTTGGGAAAGTCTGCTCGCGAGATGATTCATGACCGTTGTTTGCTCGAAGCCCAGCGCTATCTGGGATATACATCGATGCCTGTTGCGGAAGTGGGCCTTGCTTTGGGCTTCCAGGATCCGAATTATTTCAGCAGGTTCTTTAAGGCGAAAACCGGGTTCAGTCCGGGGGCCTTCAGGGATAAAAACAACTAGGTCGCAAGAACTGCGACCTAGCCTTTGATAGGAGTGTTGCCAGTGTCTTCTGATTCACCCTCGCGGTGGCTTTGTTCGGCACGCAGGGCAATCTTGCCCGTGATACCAACCCATTCAGGGAAGAACACCATAAGGCAGAAGTAGATGATCACGGAGATTCCGGCAACTGCCAAAAATCCAAGTACAAACCATAATTCCATGATAAAGCTCCTTTTGCTGCCTTCAATATAGAACAATTTAGAGCTTTTTACCAGAGACGGGCTTCACAATCACTAGCACAAAGGTAACAAAAAGAGCCTTTGGACCAGAGAGTCAATGCTGTTTTAGGGCCTCCGCTTTTTCCACTTCCAGAATGTACTTCTTGGTGGCTTCCGGCAGCTCTTTCCACATGCGCAAAGCCAGGAACAATCCCAGTGCCGCAAAAGGGATCAGGAACAGGGGCCAGTAGTGCCAGTTCTTAGCCGACAGGTAGCCAATGGAAAGTGATTGCAGGCCGGACCCCAGATAAACACAGCCATCAACAATACCCGAAGCTGTCGCCGTCATTTTCTTTCCGCCAAAGTCCGCCGCCGCAGTCCCGGACATCAGGGAATGCACGCCGATCACCGCCAGGGTCATCAGCACGGCAGACAGTCCGAACAGGGTGGGGTTTTTAGTCAGGAAGAAACACATCGCGATCAGAAGGAAAATCATGATGAAGTTATTAATCGCCGCCGGAGGCCCGCGACGGGACTGGAACATTCTGTCTGAAACAAGGCCTGCGATAAATCCACCCAGAACTCCGGTCAGACACAGCAGCAGACCCCAGTTTTTGATAAAGAATTCAGATCCGGCATAGAAAGCAGGGTTGGTCTCTTTGGTTTCATTGGCGAAGATCAGATACCACTGCATGATTCCGTTGCGCAATACTCCTGAGGTGAAGTCCACCAAAGCAATCGTGATCATCACGGGGTTGGCAAAAACCTTTTTGAAGATCAAGCCCAGGGTGATTTTGACGTCGTCGTCATCGCCGGAGGAAGCGTCAGCCGTGTCCAGCTCGTCGAAGTTGGCCTCTTTCGGAGAGTCTTTCAAGAGCACCATGTCGATCAGGGCCCACACGATCAGAATGAAGGCCGGAATAGTGAAGACCAGCCAGGTCGCATCGGTGGCTCCGGTATCAATGGCGAAGATGTGCTGAATAAAATTCTGGAAGGCCGTGCGCGGTCCTTCCGGATTTAATTTGGAGGCATCAACAATGGCCTGACCCCAGTCGAAGGCGAAATAGACACCGAATGAAATCAATGTTCCGAAGATCGCGCCAAAGACTCCGCGCTCCCGCACATGGAACCAATAGGCTTTCACTTTGATGATGGAAACCGCGCCATAACTTTGGAAGAACATGTTTAAGGCATACAAAACCGAGAAGGCCACAACCATATTGGTTTTCAGGCGGCCCATGAGATAGAGGTATGTGGCGCCGCCCATAAGCAGATTCATCAGCGCGGAACCCAGGGTGGCGATGATGATGCCTTTTTTGCCGCCGATGCGGTCGACCAGGGGACCGTTGATCAGAAAGGACAAACCATAAACGATGGTTCCGGCGGCAAAGATGATCCCGAATTGTTCTTTCGTCATCATGTCGCCCATGGCGTTCTTTGACACATTCAGATTGTAGCGGGCCATGTATAGAAAAGCATAGCTCATGCCCAGGGGGAACCAGTTGACGAAGCGCCTGAAGATAAATTTTTTCGAGTGATTCAGAGGGTTGTTATTGAAATACAAAAAGATGACGGCGGCTAGACAGATGCTCACGAGTAAAAGGGCCATGGCGTCTCCGATTCATTGAATGCGGCCACAGTAGGACTAAAACTTCCGCTTTGCAAACGATAGGTTGCAATGTGAATGGATCTACGAAATCCACCGGGGAGAGTGAGGGCATTTTCTTCACTCCTACGGAAGGCTTAAATGTTCCAGAAACTGTCCAGGTCATTGACAGCCTTCCCAGAATGAATGGACCACTTCGGGCAATTTAGGATTTTTTGGCCGTGGGGTGTACATTGAGGGAAAGATTCTGCCAGGAGGGTAGTATGAAAAATGTGTTCATGAAGACCGTAAGCCTGGGCGCGATGGTGGTGATCGCCGCTTGCAGTCAGAAAGTGTCAGAGTCCCCGTCAGACTCGTCAGCCTCTGGGCTGGGACAAAGCAACGCGGAAAAGGCTATCGTCAGTTTCAATCTGACGGATGCGCCCAACAAGGACCTCAAATCTGTGGTGGTTGATATTGACCACATGGAAGTTGTGGTCGCCGGAGCAGGCAAGGCTGGAAGGTTGATTCTGGCAAAGGGCCTGGGGCCGGTGGACTTGTTGCAGCTGCAAAATGGGGTGACCCTGCCATTGCAGGATGTGGAGGCTCCGGCGGGCATTCGCATTCAGCAGATTCGGCTGGTTCTTAAGCCCTCGGGGCATTACGCAGTGAAAGGCGATGATTCCATCTGCGAGTTGAAAACGCCCAGTGCCCAGAAAACAGGCGTGAAGATCATTCTGACCAATAAGGTGCAGTTTGAGGCCGGTCATCACTACAATATTGTGGTGGACTTCGATGCGCTGAAATCCGTGGTGGTGCAGGGAAATGGTGGATGTCTGCTTAAACCTGTGCTGAAGCTGAAGTCTGCTTACAAAACTCCGATTGTGCAGCCGGAACCTCCAGTTGATAACGGTGGTGGTGATGGCAGCAGTGGCGGCGGTGACACCGGTTCTGGTGGAGAAGACAATGGCAGTGGCAGTGGTGAAGAACCTTCCGAACCTGTTGTTGAAGAGCCTGTTGTTGAACAACCAGAGGAGCCAGGCGTTGGTGAAGAAACTGGCAGCGGAGATGTCTCCGGTGGTGAGTCTTCTGAGGGAGAAGAACTTGTGACTGAGCCGGAACAGAATGATCCTGCGGACGATGGTTGGGATTATACTCCGATTGTCGACGGCGAGGATTATCCGGTTGTGACTCAAGATGAACTGGGCCAGCTTTTGTAAAAATATGTGTGAACCCACCTTCTTCGGAAGGTGGGTTTTTTCTTTTGGAGTTGCCTGTGTGGAATGGGGTCGGCATCATTAGGGCATGACAGACACAGCATCCGTTTCCGGCACTATGACAAAGTCTTTGAATAACGCCCAGGTCCTGCACCGTAAAGAGCAGCGTTTGAATCTGCTGCTGGCCAGATGGCAGGCGAAACTGCAACGTCATCAGAGTGGGCGTCTTATGGCCGGACTTCTTTTCTTTGCCAGCTTGGTTCCACTGTCAATGAATTCTGAGGCCCGAGCCGGATTTGCCGTGCCGGCAGTGGTTCTGTTGGTTTTCATATATCTTGTTGTTCGGACTCGAAATATCGCCCGTCATCTGCAGCATTTACAAAGACTGCAGCAGTTCGTGGTGCGCCAGAAAAAACGCTGCCTGGGACAGATGTCCGGCAGAAGTTGGAAGCAGGCTCAGGAAGTTTCTGCAGAGTATCCAATGATCCGCGATCTGGGGTTGGTTGGGTCGCACTCCCTGTGGACTGTGCTGGATGAAACTTTTTCGGAAGGTGGTTTGCGCCGTCTTTTGCATTGGATGAGTGTCGGACCTTTGAATTCGGAGCAGTTGCAACAAAGACAGCAGCAGATTCAAGCGCTTCGCCCGCAGGCCTGGTTCTTTACGCGCCTGGGGATTCAGGCCAATTCCAACGAGCTGAATCTTTCCACTTTGCAGATTCAGGAGTTTTTGAAAAATTCGTTCGTCGGCCCGCAGTTTATAAAGCTGCTTGTGGCGAATCTCGTCTTATGGGTTCTGACGGTGCTTGCTTTGGTTTTTGCCGTCACCACAAAAACAGCTTTGCCGTCATTTTTGTTTGCGGCCTTTCCATTGCTCAGCTTGTTCAGTCTGGGTTCGGTGGGGCGGGCGTTTATGCAAGGCACAGGGCTGTCCCACCATCTTTCGGCGCTGGCGCCCCTGTTTCTGGCCATTGAAAAAAAATGTGAAAGCAGTCCGGCCCTGGCGCAGCTGTGCGGGCAGATTTATAAGGTGCGCCCTTCTCGAACCTCTCAGAAGCTTGATACCGTGCTGGGGTTTGTGGGAACACAAACGAATCCCATTTTACACTTCATTCTGAATGCAATGCTGCCGTGGACAGTGACGTCGGTTTATTTTCTGGAGCGTCTGCGCCAGAAAATGGTGAAAGACTTTCCGCAGTGTGTGGAAGAGCTTTCTGAATTTGAAGTTCTGGGATCTTTGTTGATCTTTGATAAGTATCAGACACAAACTTATCCGGTGCTGAGTGGTGCGATGAATCTTCAGTGCAAGCAGGTTTTCCATCCTCTTTTGGATCGCAACAAGGCCGTGGCCAATGATTTTGGATTCCCGCACAGTAAATCACTGGGGCTTTTGACTGGATCAAATATGTCAGGCAAGTCGACGTTCCTGCGCACCATGGGCATCAATCAGATTCTGTCCAATATGGGGGCGCCTGTTTTTGCCGACAGCTATCAGACCGTGCCAATGAAAGTGGAAACTTGCATTGAGGTCAGCGATTCCCTGCGGGATGGGTATTCTTATTTCTATGCCGAAGTTCGTCGCCTGCGGGATATTTTGCTGACGGCGGCCACGGACACCCCGGTGCTTTATTTGATTGATGAGATCTTCCGCGGCACCAACAACCGGGAACGTCAAATTGGTTCACGCGCCGTGATTCAGACTCTGGCCAATGAAAAGACCTCTTTGGGGTTTATTTCCACCCATGATCTGGAGCTGACCGTGCTGGAGCAAAGCAGTCCTTCCGTGATGAATCTGCACTTCCGCGAAGATATCGACAGCGCGGGTAAAATGGTTTTCCACTATCATCTGAATCAGGGCCCTTGTCCTACGACCAACGCCCTGAGAATTATGGCCGCTGAAGGTATAAAGGTGGATGAGGTCTGATCTGAGTTTTCTTGGATAAAAAGCTGTGCTTGTTGGCAGCACAATCACTGCACCGATGGTTTTCAGTTATACTATAAATGAAACGGTACTTTTGGAGTTGAAGCGCAAATTTGGATTTTTCTTAATTTGTATCTTTTAAGTTTTCTTTCCAAAAGGGATCGTCCGAAACGGGACTTGGCCGAAGGGTCGGGGCCCGTTTCCATTTTTGGAAGCAGCGAATGTCCTGGTCATGATCCTGAGCCGGCGACAGTGTCAACAATCTGCAATACCGCTCCTCCTGTCGTTGTTATATTGAGTAAAAAAGCGGGAGGTCTGCGATGAGAAGAATATCAACTCAGCTTATTTTTTTGGGGAGTGTGTATTTGATTCTGGGGGCCACAGCTCTGGCGTTTGCTTCGGCGGCTACGCTGGCTTCGGTGATGGTCCTGGGGGTGGTTTTGTTCTGCGTGGGGGTAGCACAGATTGTGTACGGTATCCAAGGGCGCAAGGACGGGCAGCTCTGGCCTCATTTGGGGTTGGGATGTCTGGCTTTGGTGTGTGCGGCTTTGATTGCCCGAAATCCGATTGAAAACACTCTGGGGTTGACCTTGGCTGTCAGCTTTCTGCTGATCGCCAGTGGGCTGACGAAATTTATTGGCGCGGTGACAGAGCGTACTCAGGGCTGGGGCTGGTTCGCGGGCAGTGGTTTGATTTCGCTTCTTTTGGGGGGATTGATTATGGCGACGTTCCCTGTGTCAGCCTTCTGGACTATTGGAACGCTGGTGGGGGTGGATCTGGTGGCTGCGGGTATCGCCACCATCGGACTGGGCCTTTCGATCAAAGAGGTCCAACAGGAACTTCGCGAAGCCGGCTTGAAAAGTTCAAAAGTGACATCCGTCGATCGCCCTCGCTATAAGCGGGACCGGGACGAGGATTCTCGCACGCCGCCTTTACATTAAGTTGAAAATAGACCAGGGGCTGCATTAATGTAGCCTCATGGCAAAACGCACAAGTATTAAAAAGCCGGTGTCTGAAACACAACAAGAGATCAATCAGTTCGTCAAGGATCTGCAAATCCTGGGTGAGCAGCCTGTGTCCCGAAAGCACACAAAAGTGCTGTTGGAAGACTATCCATTTGATGGCGCCATGCTCAATGCCAGCTCGGTGTATCGTAAAAGCCGCGAGCTTTATCTTTCCTTAGGGGGTGCTTTCACCGCCAGAGTGTGTTCGACCATGCGCTCGCTAAGTGCTCAGGATCTTTTCAAGGACAATATCGAGTTCACTCCGACAGCCGCCGAGCTTGTGTGGTTCCGGGATTTTCATCACGAGGTGGCAGATCCTCTGGATGAAATTCGATCCCTGATGCGTTTTAATGAAATCTCTCTTTTTCATGAGCAGAATCACCGCGTGATCTGGCGTCTGTTGCCTCCGGCACCGACGGAACAAAGGGACATCAGCCGCTACCTGAACTTTGCGGAAAGCCTGGTGGTCACCCTGGATCTGGCTTTGGGCGATCAGCTGGGTAAAAAACTATCTCCGGCTTATGAGCGCATGAAAGTCATTTATCGATCCGGCGGTGAAGATGCATGGATGAACAAGTCCAAGGCCGAATACCGCCAGTATCTGTTGGCGCTCTGTGTTTCCACTTACTATCTTTTGGAGATGATCAATCCCGAAGATATTCTTAAAGCCGTGGACTATGTTCTTCCAGGACAGAAGAAAATGAATAAGGACGCCGTTCGCCGCGGGCTTGAGCTGAGTGAACTTTTCACCCGGGTCACGAATCCTTTGTGGCAAGAGAGATACTGGCAGATGGCTTCTGCCAAGCTTCAGAATATGCATGCCGACTCAGAGGAAGATGCTCTGTATCTGCCCGAGGATCCGCTGGATATGGAAGAAAGTGAATTCTTCTTTGTGCGTAGAGTTTTTGATTACTACGGCCTTTGATCCGTCTCAAATCAAAGTATACTTTTAATTGGCTGCGCGTCTGGACCAGAGCGCAGTCCAGATCCTGTGACTTGTCAGATGTAATTCACTGAAATTGCTTGGCGACAGTTAGACTGAGAGGGCGTTCCTTTCCGTGAAGGGGTGAGAATGATCCGAAAGCTCAATCAACTGAAGAATCGTGTGGTGCAATTTTATGACTTCCTCAAGGCCATGGATGAAATGCCCATGCGCCGTCTGCTAGGGGACTTTTACGAGGAAAAAGAACCGCGCCGCAAGCCCGTTCCTCGAGAGACTAAAACCTCGGTGGAAGATCTGCGTCCACAGAAGAACTCCGAGCAATAACCTCGCTTCGGCCCGCATCTCGTGCTGAGCGCCACGCATCCATCAGTTGCCCCACTGATTTTGGGCAACTGACTCATATTCTCTTTAGCAACCAATAATAAAACGTTCAGAATCAAACGGCATCAATAGCCTATCAACTTGATCGTCCAAGGAGGGATACATCATGCGAGTGGCAGTGTCGTCACTGGTTCTTACTTTATTTATGCTTGTTTCCGCGACCGCAAGCGCAGCCGTTGACTATAGCTCGGCATTAAGCCAACTCAGTCTTTCGGAAATGCGCCAGGCCGCTTTGGGAATCTGGAAGCATGGTTTGAACCCGAAAATTTACTGGAATGATCGACTGGAAACTTTGTATCGCAACGGGGGGAATCTGGAAAAGACTCTGCGCCCTCAGGCCAACCAGGCGTTTTTGCGTATGTTGCGTGACCTGCAAATTGGCAGTGTCGATCCGGTGAATGCGGGTCGTGATGTAAAGCTGGTGCGAAGGGATTTTTTGACGCCCAAACAGTTTCAGATGATCGCATTGGCGGCGGGCAATAATGCCCAAAGCTTTGTGGATCTGGTGGCTCCGCAGAACGCTCCTTATATAGGTGTGCAGGCGGCGATCCAGAAGATTTATCCACACTGTATCGATGGCACCTGGCAGGACATTGTGCCGGTGACGACACCTTTGCGATTGTATTCGATTCATCCGGTGATTCGCGAGATCAAGAGCCGGCTGGCGCTGTTGGGATACACGATGAGGAACATGGATGATCGCTTTGATGGCGATCTGTTGAAGGCTGTGACAGATATTCAGTGGAATATGAGGATCCGACCGGATGGTGAAATTTCGCCCAAAGGCAAGGTCTGGTCTTTCCTGAGTGTGTCTTGCATGGACCGAGTGCGCCAGATTCAGGTGGACATGGAAAAGATGCGCTGGTTTCCACAGTATTTCGAGAAAAAGTACATCTTCGTGAATCTGGCGATGTCGTATTTCATTATGATGGATCAGTCGACCGACTGGCCCCGGGTGATGAGCTTCCGCACCATCAACGGACGCCCGGCGCGCAAGTCTCCGACGATGCGGGATGAAATCGTCAACGTGATCATCAATCCATTTTGGGTGGTGCCGCCGACGATTTTTTATGAGGACAAGGTCAACGATCTGAAGGATCTGACCAGTGAGCAGATTCGGGAGTACTTTGACTCCCACCATTATGAGGCGTGGGTTGGTGGCTTCCGCCGCAAGGTGGATCCGACCACGATTGACTGGAAGGGGATTGCGGCTGGTACGGTGGACCCGGATATTATCATCCGGCAGCTTCCACATCTGGGAAATGCCCTGGGGGTGTTGAAGTTTGATTTGACCAACAGCTTTGCGATTTATCTGCATGATACCAATCAGCGCGAGTTGTTTGATACGCCGATGCGCCAGCTCAGTTCCGGTTGTGTGCGCCTGGAAAAACCATTGGATCTGGCGGAATACCTTCTGGAGGACACTCCATGGGACCGTCAGACGATAGCTTCGATGATGGCCCGGCCTGGAGAGGTGGTGGCAAAACCCACCGAGATTCCGGTGCCGTCTTACAAGCGCATGCCGGTGTACACGGCCTATTTGACCTCGATGATGAATTCAGACGAAGTGGTGCGCTTTGTGGATGATATCTACGGACAGAACCCGGCTGTTCTGCGGCACTTGGATGGACGTTTTTAGATGTGAATACATGCTCCTGTGGGAGCAAAAAAGAAGCAGGAAAACTTAACAACGAAAAATCACAATAGTGAAAGGGGTTCGAAAATGTTACTGAGTAGAGTACTCTTGTTCGTTTTGGCAGGGGCGCAAATCAGCTTTGCGGCGCCCGAGGTTGGCACTAAGCCGGATCTTCCAAAGCCACCGGCACCGCCGTCTGAGCCGACTCCTCCTCCTGGTGAAACTCAGTATGAGGGCGTGGGGCGCATTGATCAGGTGACGCGGGAAAAAGGCGGGGACTTGTACCGTCTGGATTTGATCAAGACTTTGCCGCTGGTAAGAATCGAAGCAAAATCCAAACTGGGACGCTTGAAAATCTATTCTGTGTCACTGGTGACGGACAAGAACGAAAAAGTTCCGGTTCGTCAGTTGATGGGTGTGAATGTTGATGAGCCGATGGCGCCAATCAGCTCCGAAATCTTCCAGACAAAAACTGGAATCGTCGCGATCGAGGTTCTGGCTGAAGCCATGGGTGGTGAGGCCGCCCTGGAAATCAAAGCCTTCTCGACCAAAGAAGCGCCACGTCTGGCCCTGGGGTCCCGCATTCCGGCATTTTCCTGCAAGCGCAATCTTGATGCGCTCTTGAAAGACAAGCTGGATCCAGTGCAGTTGTGGGTGGGTCGTGCAGAAGCAGCAGCTCCAGGTTCAGTTCAGGAAAAGTTTGCAGGCAATCAGCTGCGTGATCAGGTGAAGGACTTTATCGCCACCATGAACACCGGCGGCACTTTCACATCCACGCCGTATATTCTGACTCTGATGAACTTCTTTGTTGATCAGTACAATGCGGTTCGTGGCGGCGGTGTATCCGAGCCAGCTTATAAGAGCCTTCTGACCGGAACCTATGACATGCTGATTGTAGCTATCCAGAATGAATTGCCGTGCAGAAAATTCCCAAGTGCGGAATTGATCAAAATGGCAATGGACTTCAGCAAAAAGCATCAGTCCATGCCTGCGGATGCCCGAGGTCGCACACTGTTTGCGACCATGATGGCCAAAGTGCGTGACTATGCGCCGGATCAGTATCGCAAAGAACTGGCGGCGGCCAACATGACCTTCAGAGAAGCGGACGCCGAGGGCACCAAGTACTACAAGATGTACGTGGGCAGCAAAGACGGTGATTTCCTGAAAGACACCAACAAGAATATGAGTGCTTACGCGTTCATGATCGCCGAGCAGGCCTTAAAGGTGGAAGTCAAAATGATGGACATCGAGCAGAAGTATCAGCTGATCGTCGAGTATCAGGCCAAATACAACTCGAACAACGAGTTCCCGCAGGCGGTGGCGATGCGCTACTTGAACATTCTGTCTGAAGAAACCTTTGGTCACCCAATGTTCTATTAACAGGTGTTGCAAGCAAAGATGATGAACAACCGGGACCTAAAGTCCCGGTTGTTCATTTTAATAACGGTCTCTTTTTTATTTCAACGCGGCGGCCAGTGTGACTGCCAGCGGTGTGGTCTTTCTGCCAATCAGCTGACTGAGTTCATGACTTTCATCGTACAGGCCCCCTTGCGCTGCCGCAGAGTCGGACTGTGCCAGAATCCCGGCGAATCCCTCAGGCAAACCCACTTGAATCAAGAAAGCTTTATAGTCGGCCTCGGAAAGGTTGTTGTATTTTACTTCCTTGCCGGACTGTTTGGAAATCTCCGCCGCCAGTTCCTTCAGGGAATAGCTGGTGTCACCAGCCAGCTCATAGACAGCTTTTGGATTTTGCAAGGTCAGCACTTGGGCCGCGGCTTCGGCGTAATCTTCACGCGAAGCCGAAGCAATGCGACCATCCTGAGCGGCGCCCAGAACGGCTCCATGCTCGACCGCGGACTTCGCCGAGCCGACATAGTTTTCTGTGTACCAGCCGTTTCGCAGCAGGGAATAGCGCAGGCCACTGGCCTGAATCATTTTTTCGGTTTCCTTGTGTTCCTGGCCCAGCACCAGTGGGGACGTGTCAGCACGTAGCAAGCTGGTGTAAACCAGAAGCTCGACGGTGCCGGCTTTTTTCGCGGCGTCAATCACGGCCTTGTGCTGCTGGATGCGGGAACCCACTTCGCTGCCAGAGATCAGCAGAACCTTTTGAATGCCCTTCAATGCTGCAGTCCAGGCTTCGGGATTGTTGTAGTCGGCTTCACGAACCTGAATGCCCAGGTCTTTCAGGTTTTGCGCTTTCTGCACATTGCGAACGGCGGCCGCAATTTCAGAGGCGGGAACTTTTTTAAGCAAAGATTGAATCACCAGTTGGCCCAGTTGGCCAGTAGCACCTGTAACGAGAATCATAGAAAACCCCTTTGGAAGTGTTTAGGTACGTTCTCAGTATAGTTTCTTGATTTGTTCAGATAAATAGCTTTGCTGGCAATACAATGTTTCATATATTGAAACAATGGATAGATTAACGGCAATACAGGTGTTTTTAGAGGTCGCCAAGACGGGCAGCTTTACCAAGGCGGCCGACAATCTGAATATGTCCCGGCCCATGGTCACGCGCTATGTGGGGATTTTGGAAGACTGGGTCGGCACCAGTTTGTTGCAAAGAACCACAAGGAACGTCTCATTAACTTCCAGTGGTGAAATGTACTTGGAAAAATGCCGGCAGATTCAGGACATCGCTTTTGATATCGAAGTGAACTCAAAATCTGCGTTGGATGAACCCAAAGGTGTGATTCGTGTCGCATCCAGTGTTTCCTTCGCTATGTCACAGTACCGCGAACTGATTGCCCCGTTCATGGAGCGTTATCCTCAAATCTCGATTGATTTTGTCGTCACCGACCGTCAGGTCAATCTGATTGAATCGAAAGTGGACTTCGCCATCCGCATCACCAACAGCCTGGATCCGGGAATTGTCTCAAAGCAATTGGGAGTCTGTCACAGCTGTCTGGTGGCCACACCCAAGTATTTGAAAGCCAAAGGCACCCCCCGCAAAGTGGAAGACCTGCGCAAGCACCGTCTGATGGCCCACGATCACTTTAAAAATTCAAAGCTTTCCTTAAGAAAAGGTGACCGCCAAGAAGAGCTTTCGTTCACCAGCGCCTTCAGTTCCAACGAAACACTTTTGTTGCTGGAGGCCGCCACGCAGGATCTGGGTATTACAATGATGCCCAGGTATCTGGTGCAGGATCATCTTAAGTCCAAGAGACTGGTCGAAGTTCTGTCTGATTGGAGTTTGCCGGAATTCGGCCTGCATATCGTTTTCACCAACCGAAAGTTCATTGCTCCGCAAGTGAGACTGTTCATTGACTATCTGTCGGCAGAGATAAAAAAGCAAAATTGGTAAGGGATTAAAGCCGGCCCCCGCAGGAACCGGCTTGTTTTATGTTCGGTCAGTCGACGCGCTCAACGCCACCCAGAGATTTGATACTGCGGACTTTGAGATAGTCACAGTCGAATTCTCCGGTCAGCTTAAGACGGATTTTTTGATCTTTTTCCGGCGAACGATAGTTGGAGCGGTCAAACTTGATCACCAGATCGGCAATATACTCTTGATTGTAGGACCCCGGTGTCATGACATCATAGGATGTCACTTCGATCTTGTCTTTTTTGCTCACAACAAAGTCGAAGCGGTTGGAGGTGTCCACGACATTGAAGTAAGCCTTGGTGATCTGGGCCACGCGGGCTTCACATGGAACCCCTTTGGTGTCAGTCAAGGCCCAGACATTTTGAGCAGAAAGCAGCAACCCCATTGCAATCATCATCTTTTTCATAGTGATTCCCCATGTATTGGATCCCCGCGGGGATCTGTTCGTTTTGATTGCTGAGTTTCTATCTCAATATGAGACGCCAGCGCATCTCTCAAATTTTTAGACATTCTACCGATAAGAGAAACATGGCTGAAACAGTCGGTGGAACCCTTAAATCAATCCGGAAAAAGATGGGCTATCTTAGTGCCCGTTCTTTCTATATGGCCCTGGAGGGCCGGGCCGACCTGGTTTTCAACTATTCCTATTACATGAAGATCGAAGGCGGGCAGATTGCTCCTTCGGACAAGGTGATCAATCAACTGGCGGTATTGCTGCCTCAGGCGGATGGCGATGAATTGGTTGCGGCCTATTGCCGTGAGCTTTTCCCCAAGCAGATGGACCGTATTATTTCCCCGAATGCGGCAGTGAGGCCGTTGTCCAGGGCCACGGGAAAAAATTCCATAAAAGGTTTCCAGCAGGAATTGACCGAACGACAGGTGTCCAAAGTGGGCAGGACTCGCGATCACTATTTTTTGTTTTTGCTTCTGACTTTGGCGCGGGCGCCATTGACCAGAGCACAGATCGAAGCCTATGGCTTTGTGGATCTTGGGACTGCTTTGCAGGACTTGCAGGACGTAAAGCTGCTGATGGAAGAGGGCGGCGCTTTCAGTGCGACCTTCCCGGAGTTTGTCTTCCCCAAAGCCAGCACGGAATCCATTAAAAAGATTTACGCCCTGCTGGATGTCTATGACCAGGAACGGGCGGCGTTTTTTAAGCTGGAGAAAGTCAAGCGCGGTTCGTTCTTCAAACGAATCTCCCCGCGCCAAAGTGATATCCTGCTGGCGCATCTTGAGCTGCTGTTTCAGACGATTCGCTCTGCGGACGAAGTCGATGTCAGCTATAATACCGAAGTGATTTCATTCAACGTCAATTTGCACAAAGGCCCCGTCAAAGGTTAGCGGTCACAGGCTCGGGGACCAGCCACCCCAGGACGGACAGTAGCGTGCGTGATCCGACGGGCCTCGCAGCACGCCCCAGCGGTATTCACCGCGCTCATTGGGGTTGTTCGAAAGCCAGCCTAAAAACAGCCGGCGTTTGAATTCGGCCATATCCATACTGCGACTGGCAAGATAGTTCACCACACAGACGGAATCTTCGGTGATGTTCTGAGCGGGCATCTGGCGGGCTTCGCTGGCGGGGCTTTGATTTATATAAGGAAAGATCTTTGCCAGTTGGTCCTTTTGTTCAGATGTCAGATCTCTGCCGGAATTGCGCTGCAGGATTTCCTTGTACGAGCGTCTAAGCAGCATCAGATCATCGAAAATGCGTTCATCCCGGCTGGGGGAGGAGTAAATGTCAAAGGCCTCATACGACATGCAAGAAGGGTATTGGCGTTTGTAAGACAGGGCTTCGTTGACATAGGAAACCCGGTCTTTAAAGCCCACGCAGACGTTGTCAACCAGGCGGCTGACCATTTCGGTGTCACCCTCTTGCTGGGTGGCCAGACGGGACTGCAGAGTCTTCGTCCATTTTTGCAATGAAATCTGGAACTGTTCGGTGCTGTAACCCGGAACTTCCCATACCGGTCGGTTCAGGCTTGCAATCGGACGCCAGGCGCGGAATCCCGCCCCGCTGGATGAACTGTAGTTCCCTTCAAAGACCCAGTTGGCATTGGGCCAGGACTTTCTTTCCTGCATTGTGAATCCAGAGTGGGACCCTACCACCGAGTTGTAAACAAGATAGGGAACTCCGACGGGCAGAATCTCTTTGACGGTCCAAGAGTGGTGGTTGACCGCGGTGGTCGCAAGAATCCCGCCAGAGCGGATCGTCTTGCGACTGATGGCAACTGGATAGGTGTCCCCGGGCAAAGACCGAGTGCTGGTGGTTTCATGCACATAAAGCAGGAAGCTGCGCACGCGTTCGATTTCGCGCAGCCGGTCCCAGCGGCTCATTTTGTTTGAGATCCGCGAACTGGAATAAGTCGGATCCTTAATGACAAAAGGCAGCCGGTGTTCATACGCAAAGATCAAGCGCATGGAATAAACAGCGTCGGCGCAATCCACGCGCAGGCCATAGTAGGGATTGGCCTGTCCGTTGGGCAAAAGCCTGCGTGAAAAGAAGTATCTGTTCCACTCACTTTTCACCCAGGCCGAGTATTGGTTTTCCCATTCTGCCGACCATTGGTTGGTGTCGGTCCAGACAGCCGCCTGTCCCGGTGAGCCGAGAAGGGCGATTGTGATCAATATCAAAATCAACTTCATGCTGGTGCTCCGTTATTGGCAGATAAAGCGGAATTTTTCCCAGTTTCTAATTTGGGTGGCATCGGTGTGTATTGTGTCGGTGATTCGTCCGCCACCACCCACGGCTGTCACATAGTGACCCGAGATGGTTTGAATCGCATAGGCTCCATACCCCAATGAGATCAGCTTGAACTTTTCCCAAGCCTGCAATTGTGTGGCGTCGGAATGGATTACATCAGTGATGCGACCGCCTCCTCCAACCGCTGTCAGGTAATAGCCTTTGGACGTTTTGATTCCATAGTTGATAACAGAGCTGCCATCGCACGAATCCACCAGGGTAAAGCGCTCCCACGAGCCCACCTTGGTCGCATCGGTGTGAATGACGTCGGTAATGCGCCCACCACCACCGACGGCAGTGACATAGTTACCGAGATAAGTTTTGATCACACATGAAATCGGGGCGTTGCAGGCCTGTGCTGAAGTCGCCGCCATACCCACAAACAAAAACACGGAAAGAATAAGTTTTGTTTTCATTGGCTTCTCCTTGGGTCATCCATGACCGCCAGGTTCTAGCTCATAGCAGGCCGAACGGGGTTTCAATATTTACCTGGGGAAAATGTCGAGATAATGCTTCGGCTCGGTCGAGTCCTGTGTCAAAATGGCGGCATATGAAACAAATTGAAAAACAACTGGTCGATCGTTTCTTTCGTTATCTGGCAGTCAGCTCACAAAGTGATGACAATGCCCTGGTTTTGCCCAGCACTCCGGGGCAGCAAAAGCTTGCGGAACTTCTTGCGCAGGAACTGAAAGACCTTGGTTTGCAGAATATTGTGGTTGATCAAAAAGCCACAGTCACAGCCGTGAAGCCGGGAACCAAAAAGGGCGGCCCGCGCATCGGTTTCATAACTCATATTGACACCGTGGATGTTGGACTGAGCCCGCATATTCATCCGCAGATTCTGAAATTCACCGGCGAAGATGTTTGTCTGAATAAAAAAGAGAACATCTATCTTAAAGTTTCTGAACACCCCGAGATTCTTCCGTACCAGGGGCAGGACATTATCTTCAGCGATGGCACCAGTGTTCTGGGGGCTGACAACAAAGCCGCCGTCAGTGTGGTGATGACCTTGCTGGCGAACCTGCGTAAGGACCAGCAGTATGGCGACATCGTGGTGGCCTTTGTGCCCGATGAAGAAATTGGCCTGCTGGGGGCTAAAGCAATGGATCTGTCCCGGTTTGATGTGGACTTTGCCTACACCATTGATTGCTGTGAATTGGGTGAGGTGGTTTATGAAAACTTCAACGCCGCGACGGCTGACATGACTTTCACCGGAGTGACCGCTCATCCGATGTCGGCCAAAGGTGTTCTGGTAAATCCGATTCTGATGGCTCAGGATTTTATGGGACTTTTTGATCGAGCTGAAACGCCGGAAAACACCGCCGGTCGTGAGGGGTATATCTGGTTTAACGGGATGATGGCGACTCAACAGGAAGCCAAACTGACGGCATCCATTCGGGACTTCGATCTGAACTCGTTTGCGAGACGAAAAGAGCAGATGCAAAAGGCCACGGAATCGATTCAAGCCAAGTACCCGACAGCCCGGGTGCAACTGAAGATCACCGACACCTACAGCAATATCAGTTCAGCGATCGGCGAGGACCGCCGTGCGATTGATCTGATTTTTGCGGGACTAAAGGAAATCGGCGTAGAACCCAAAGTCATCCCCATGCGTGGCGGGACGGATGGGGCGGCACTTTCCGCGAAGGGAATTTTGACTCCGAATTTCTTCACCGGCGCTTTGAATTTTCACTCCAAATACGAGTTCCTGCCAATTCCTTCCTTTGTGAAGTCCTATGAACTGGCGGAAAAAATCTGTCTGTTGGCGGCTCGCTGATCAGAAAAGAAGAATTCTTGGGTTTTGGCTTAAGCTATTGATATTTCTATAAAATTAGAAATTAGCGCAAAGCCCTTGTCGGGCCTTGTTGGATGGGGGGAAAGTATTCCCCACAGTCCGAAAGCCCAAAGAAGTGCTTGAAAACACGGGGTAAAACCCCTATAAAGGAACCTCACTTCAAGTGAGACCGTGGTTCCGTAGCTCAGCTGGATAGAGCATCTCCCTTCTAAGGAGAGGGTCGTACGTTCGAGTCGTACCGGAATCACCATTTTCATCATCTCAGCTTCCTGTATTAAAATACGAGATTCATATTCATGGGTTCTTCGTTTTGTATTGCGAGAACATCGTCGGCAAATTGGGAAACCTCTTTCCAATCTGTGTATTCGTAGTCCCGGTTCCAATCCGTGTCAGCGCCAGATCGTTTCGCGATGGTGTGCATGATTCTTTTTGTGAACCATCCGTAGCGCGAATAATTCAGCGCTCCGGCAAAGATCGCCCACTTCTTTGGCAGCCAATTTGTTTTGCGGAAGAAGCCTTGCACGATTCTGGCTTCACTTCTTTGGACGGTTTGATCCTTCTGCATAACCCCCAAACAAACCGAAAAGAACGCAGTCGGTTTGATATTTAAATCACCGGAATGATTTCTTACCCATTTGCTTAAAGCCCGAGGATAGCCATTGGCATAGACGGGGCCTCCGACAATGATAGTTCGATAGTGAGACAGGTCTGTGCTCTTGGCGTGAGCCTCCAGAAGGTCCACACTGTGTCCGCGAGCTTTCATTTTATCGGCAATGAAGCGAGAGATTTTTTCTGTTTGACCGTATTTTGATTCGTAGACGATGAGTATGCGCGCCATAAAAGCCCCCTTTCAAATTGGGTGAACTCAGTGGCTCCAAGTCTTCTTTTTTAGAATATTCAACCCAGCCCCTGGCGACCAGACTAGGATCTGCGTATTTTAACAAGGTTTTCGGATGAAATTAGGGCGCACATGGATAAATGTGGATATTGGGCCGGGTTGACGAGTTTAATCCACACACTGATTTTCTGCATCCACAGCGACTTCCTTTAAGTTTTTTCCCACGCAGGATTCAGCATCTCCATCATCGGCCCACTGAGCATCCCGAAATGCCCCGCTCGAGGAATCGTAAATGATAGTCATCGGTTTATCCCCATGCGGAGAGGAATAAGCAATCGAATTAGACAGTCCCTTTAAATTATCGCCAGCCCAGGAAAGCACCGCAACGCCACCCCAACGCGTTTTACAATATAATCTTTCTTTTGCCCAAGGACGATCGGCGTAAATAGCAGCTGCACATCGACGTTTGGGGTTGGAGTTGGTGGGTTGATTGGCCCCCGGAATTTGCACGGTGGTAGATCCACCTCCGGCCTGACAAGAAATGATTTTTTGAGTGGCTGGGTCTACGTTGAAGCCTATTGGGATGGTACGGGTAAGGGTTGAGGCTCCGGTGACGGCTCCGGTCTTGCGATAGGTCACGGCAATCTCACCAATTAGAAAGTCACTTGATATAGAAGAAATATCATTGCCTGCAGGATCTTTTTTGGGACGAACTTCGATTTTAGAAACGACGGTTCCATTGCATGCCCCCGCATTCTGCGGCAGCTGGCAGTCGGCATCCGTCAGGGATTTAACTAACGAAACACTGCCGCCGCTGGCCTGGGGAATTCTTAAATCCGTCAAAGAAAAGGAACTTTTGATCTCAGTGACTGTGCGCGAGGGAAGTGGAGTTCCGGCGGCATCCAGTAACAGGGCTTGTTCACAGGCCTCTTTCTTTGACATCGATAATTGAATTAGATTTGTAATCTGCTCGGCCTCAACAGCTTGGGTGATGGACCTGTTTGTTTTAAAGGCGCCTGCGAAAACATCAGCCAAACTCAAGGCGATCAAAGTCGTCAGCCCCAGCCCTATCAGAACCGTGATCAGAGTGTTTCCATCTGACTTCTTCAGCAGTTTCCACGGGTGATCTTTCATGGTCTAGATTTCGGTGCCTTTTGAGGTGGCCTTAATACCGCACTTTCCATTTTGCGTTCGCAAAGAAAAATGAACTATCGCGTGGCTGTTTCATTGTGGGGCGGGGATTTCCCTTAGGCCACGTGACGCTTTTGCAGGCTGGCGCACAAAGCGACGCCGCCCAGAATCACGTACCACAAGGTCAGAATCCATAGCAGTAACAGGGGCAGGGCCGCGAATGAGCCGTAAAGCTTGTTGTAAGCAAAGAACTTTTTAGCCAGAAGCACGTAGCCTTTGTGAACTCCGAACAGGGTCACAGAGGCTAACAATGAGCTGATGAACGCCGCCTTGGCGCGTACGCGCACATCCGGCACCATTTTGTAAACCAGGAACAGAGTCCCAACCAGCACCAGAGAGTTTGAAACTGTTGCTGGAATCACGCGGTGAACGAACTGAAACTGCTCCAAGGAAGTAAAGCCCACATAGATCGCAAGGAACACGGGGATCGCCAGGACAAGGCCCCAATGATAGATCAGGCGCTTGTAAAAGGGTCTGGTGTTACGCTGGTTCCACACGCGGTGAATGCCGACTTCCATGTCATGGATCAGACGGATGGATGTGATGAACAGGAACACGGCACCCGCAGTTCCAAGTTTGCCGGCGTTCACATTCTTTAAAACGACTTTCATCATTTTCGTGAAACCGCTGCCGGCAGCTTCCTTCATATTGGAAAGCAACAAAGCTTCGACTTTAGGGTAAAAGGCCTCAAGGCCCCCGATGGACTGAAAGGTCGCCAGAACAACGGCGATGAAAGGGACCAGGGCCAGAGCGGTTGAAAAAGACAGGGAGGCGGCCACCAGTTGCAGCTCGCCATCGCGCATCTGCTGGACGGTGTCCTTCAGTACGCTCCACAGTCTTTTAAAGCCAAAATCTCGTTTTAACGGCAAAGTCGTTTCCTTGTCTTTCGATCTGAGCAGCATCGCAGTAAGGATCGTGCTCAAAGAAAAGATACCATGATTGGTCGGCCGCTTCACCTAGATACTTTTGTTTTTCTTCGATCAGTGTCAGGGGGTGCAGGTCGTAACCCATCACCCACGGCAGTTTCACGTGAGTGCTGGTGGGAACCATGTCGCCACAGTAAAGCAAGGTCGTTGCGCCGTCGGTGACTTTCACCACCTGCTGCGCCTGGGTGTGGCCGTTGCTGATGATCGCGGAAATACCCGGCAGGAAGTTGTCTTTGGCGCCGTCCATGATGTTCAGAACACCCGCATCAAGCAACGGCTGAAAATTCGCAGCATAGTAGCTGGCTTTTTCGCGCACGTTGGGATGACTGGCGGTTTCAAGGTTGCCTTTTTGCACCCAGTATTTTGCATTCGGGAATGTCGGCACAAGCTTGCCATTTTTCTCGGTGGTGGCGCCGCCCGCATGATCAAAATGCAGGTGAGTCAGAATGACGTGGTGAACGTCTTCCGGCTTCAGGCCGTGGAAATCCAAGGACTTCAACAAAGAAGGTCCGTCAGAATGAATATTGAACAGGTCCGCAAATTTGCTGCCCATTTTTTCGCCGTACTTGGCGACAAAGTCGCCACCATTGCCGGTGTCGATCAGGATGTTGCAACCGGGGGACTTCAGCAGCAAACCGCGGGCTTCCATGGAAATGCGGTTCTTTTCATCCGGGGGATTGCTTCTTTCCCAAAGGACTTTGGGAACTGTGCCGAACATCGCACCACCATCCAGGCCGAAAAGGCCTGTGGGGATCGGGCACACTTCATAGGGCCCGATTTTCAGCTTCTTGTTTTCAATTTGAATCGTTGTCTGGCTCATGGGGTTTTTCCTCCACGGGAACGGCTGGGAAAGCATCTGGGTTGATTGTCAGAACCCAGCTCTTATAAGCAGCATACACCTCTTGGATCGGACCTGGGGGATGAACCGGACCTACGTGCAGGATCAGTTTTCCCGGGCGGGGCATGGATTGACCCTTGGGCCAAAGTTCCATCACGCCATCCAAATAGGTGAACAGCAATGGTGTTTGGGTGCGTTCCGAAAAAATAGAAACGCCCCGTTTAAATTCCTGAATCTTACCGTCTTTGGAGCGGGTGCCTTCCGGGAAGATGATCAGCCACATGCGTGGCAGCTCTGTCAGAAGTTTCAGAATCAGATTGATCGCCTCACCCTTACGGTCTTTGCGGTCAATCGGAATCGCACCCAGGCAGTGCTGGGAAAAGAACATGAACACCGGGTTGCTGAAGAAATAATCCTTCGCCGCCGCGATGTACAGATTCAGCCAGTAACGTCTTGGAATGGAGGCGGCGATGGACACCGCATCCAGGTGACTGGCGTGGTTGCTGATAATGATCAGTTTCGGCTGGGTTCTGTAAATTTCCGCAAACGGGGTGCCGCGGACTTCCAGGCGGATATAGAACTTGTACAGGATGTTCTTCAGGATCACAGACCACAGAAAACGCATGCACACACTGAACAGGTCAATGTGGCGGGTGAAAAGCGGCAGATGCTTCAGATAAGTGGGAAGCTTGGTCCACTGTTCGTTTTCGTAGTTCCAGTCCTTCATAGAATTACCGTCATCACGTAATAATAAATCGGGGCAACAAAGATCAGACGGTCCATGCGGTGAAGGAAGTCACCACGGCCGATGATGAACGGCCCCACGGTTTTCATGCCGGCATCACGACGAACCACCGTCATCAGGTAATCCCCGACGAAACCACCCATAGATGCAACCAAACCTGAAGCCAACCAGTACTTCTCAGAGCCATCCGGCAACAAGAAGCGCATACAGCCCGCCAGGAACAGCGTCAGCAGGGCTGACACAATGGTACTGCCGACGGTACGGCGTGGGTTGATGCCCGGGAACATTTTCCAGCCGCCAATATAACGGCTGACGGCCAAGTTGGTGTTGTCGCAGAACTCAGTCAGGATCACCAGGTACATCACCTGGAAAACGCCGTTCGGCATTTTCATAATCAAACCCAAGTGCATGAACGACCAGCCCAAGAAAATAAATGCCAGCAAGGTCAGGGATATATACTGAATCATGCGCTTGTAAGAGTTTTTCACCAAAGGCACCAGGCAGGAAAGCCCCAGCACCACCATTGGCATGGCATTATAGACATCCAGACGGTCATACCATGCACAGATACCCAATCCGATAATGCCGGCGTAACAAATCATCACGAAGTAACTGCGATGGAACATCCCCATGATCTGGAAGAAGATCTTCGCCCCCAGAATGGCCAGAGCGGTCAGGGCCACCAAGGGCCAAGGTTCCGGCATCCCCATGGCAAGGAACATCAGTGGCGCGGCAATCAGCCAGGATTTGATGCTGGCCCAGGATTGAACGAAGTAATAGTTCTTCTGACGGAAGAAAAAGACGATCAGGCCCGAAGCAAAGATGATCGACAGAACGATCAGAACTGTCTGGCGGTAAATGTGGTTTTCCCAGGCCGTTGGCATGGCAATGCGGATGGGAAGATCCAGAGCAAAAAAATCCATTACGAAGGTTCCTCTTCAATTTTGTAGTCTTTGATTTTCTTGTAAAGGCTGGAACGCGATATTTGCAAGACGCGCGCAGCCTCTTCAATGTCCGTGGTCTGTTTCAGGCAGGTCTTGATGGCGTGGGCTTCAAATTCCTCGACCAGATTGTTTAAACCTTTGTTGAAATCAATGACTGTGTAAGACGGGGCGCTGGGCGCAGTCGCTGCCGGCTTCAGCCAGGCCGCCACATCTTCGCCGCGAATAAAAGGCAGTGGCGAAGTCAGGCTTAGCTGTTCGCACACGCGTTTTAGCTCACGCACGTTTCCGGGCCAGTTGTACTTTTTCAAAGCTTCCAGTCCGTCTTCAGTGAAAGACTTGTTACGGCGCGGGCGTTCCGCATCCAGGAAGTGCGCGGCCAGTTCGTTGATGTCTTCAAGGCGGTCCCGCAGCGGAGTCAGCTGAATGCGCTGGGACGCCAGACGGTACAAAAGGTCTTCGCGGAATTCTCCGGCGGCGACCATTTTTTCCAGCGGTTTGTTGCTGGCCACGATCACGCGGGTTTTCACCTGTGTTGTTTCTTTCGCGCCGACTTTGCGAACTTCACCGGTTTCCAGGAAGCGCAAAAGTTTTGCCTGCTGGGTCAGAGGCAGAGCCTCGATTTCATCCAGGAACAAATCACCACCGTGGGCCGCTTCAGTCAGACCCACTTTATTTTGGTCCGCGCCCGTGAAGGCGCCTTTGATATGACCAAACATTTCGGATTCAAAAAGATTTTCGGGGATGCTGGCGACGTTCACCGCGATGAACGGGCGTTCGCCTTCTTGTTCATGCAGCAGGCGGGAAACAACTTCCTTACCGCAGCCGGTTTCACCCTCGATCAGAACAGGGCTGGTTTCACCCCGCAGATCGGCGATGCGTTTTTTGATTTTTTGTGAAGCTTGGGACGTTCCCACCCAACGCGTGGATTTGCGGTTGGCAGCAGGGTCCACACTGCGCAGATCCCACAGGGCTTCGATTTTTTCCAGCACCAGCAGAATTTCTTCCGGCATCAGGGGCTTGGCTAAAAATCTTTGGGCGCCGGCTTTCAGACAGCTTTCCATCAGGGGACGGCTCAGGTCCCCGGACATCGCGACGACTTCCAGTTGATTGTTGTGCTTGACCAGTTTTTCGATCACCGTCGGGCCCACGGCTTTGGTAGAGCCCGGCTCCAAATGCATATCGACGAAAGCCGCATGATAAAAACGCTCGTACTGAATGGCTTCCAAAGTGGGAGCTGAGAAAACCTTCCAATGGTTCGGCAGGGACAGCTTCAACGACTGATGAATCAGTGGATCATCATCGACGATAAGTAGAGAGAATACTCGAGTTGTTGCCATAGGACTTTAGCATACCCCACGGCCCTTAATTAGCCATCATTAGCACGCCTCGTCACCGTGAATAGTGACGAAGGACGGGAACAGAGTTACCATTTTCTAGTGGAGGCCCTATGAGCGCTCAAAGAATCTTGTTGGTTGAAAACATTCACACCGTTGCGAAGGAAAGGCTGGAGGAAGAAGGCTACAAAGTCGATCTTATCACACATGCTCCTTCCGAGGACGAACTGCTGAAAATTCTTCCGAACTATGATGTGCTGGGGATCCGTTCTAAAACGGAAGTCACCAAAAAAGTTCTGGATTCCAACAAGCATCTGGTCACCATTGGCTGCTTCTGTATTGGAACAAATCAAGTGGACCTTCTGACCGCGCGCGAGCGGGGTATTCCGGTGTTCAATGCTCCTCATTCTAACACTCGTTCCGTGGCGGAACTGGTCATTGCGGAAATGATTTCATTGTCCCGTCAACTGGGCGACCGAAACACCCAAGCTCATTTGGGCGAGTGGGTGAAGTCTGCCGTGGGTTCGAAAGAAGTCCGTGGCAAAACATTGGGGATCGTGGGTTATGGTCACATCGGAAGTCAGGTCAGCATTCTGGCTGAATCCATGGGCTTGAAAGTGCTGTTCTATGATGTGCTGAAGAAACTTCCACTGGGGAATGCCATGGTACAGAACTCGCTGGAAGATCTTTTGCGCAGTTCAGACTTTGTGACATTGCACGTGCCTGAAACTCCGGAAACCAAAGACATGATTGGCGCCCGTGAACTGTCGATGATGAAAAAAGGCAGCTTCCTGATCAACGCCAGCCGTGGCACCGTGGTGGTGATTGACGATCTGGTGAAGTCCCTTCAGGAAAAACATCTGGCGGGTTGTGCGATCGACGTGTTTCCGGAAGAGCCGGCATCGAACAAAGAAAAATTCAAATCCCCATTGCAGGGAATTCCCAACGTGATTCTGACTCCGCACATCGCGGGCAGCACGGAAGAAGCCCAGTATGCCATCGGCCTTGAAGTGGCGGAAAGCTTCCGTCGTTATCTGAAAATCGGTTCTTCGCCGGGGGCGGTGAATTTCCCGAATGTGGATCTGCCCGTGAAGCAAGGGACATCCCGTATTTTGAACGTGCACCGCAATGAGCCGGGTGTCTTGGGTGAAATCAACGGCTTGATTTCCAAAGCCGGTGCGAATATCGAAGGTCAGTATCTGTCGACGGATGAAAAGATCGGTTATCTGGTCATGGACTTGCATTCAAGTCAGGCGCACACACTGGCGGCGGATATCGAGAAACTTTCCCGTTCCATCCGCACACGCGTGGTTTACTAGTTCTGAGTCGTCAGTGCTTTGACTTCTGAAGTGGAAAGCTCCTGATCAAAAATCAGGAGTTCTCTTATGTAGCCTTTGATTGGCAAATTCGTCCCCGACGTTCCGCCTGAGAAAAGATAGGCATCCGTATTTGTGGAAGGCTCGTAACCCGATAGAGTTCCTGTTGAGGTCGTTGGGGTTGCTGTTGTTGCCGTGGAAGTGATCAGATTTCTTTTCGCCGACCCACCAGTATTCAGTATCATCGCCTGGCCAGGCGAGCTTGTGCTCAAGGCAGGGCCGTTGGTGGTTTCTAGTGTGGAGGAGTTCAGTGCCGAAGTGACTGTCCAGGCACCTCCGGCCGTGCGACCAATTTCAAACCCTTCCAGCCCCAGGGCCTCTTTTTTTCCAAATGACAAAAGTGAAGCTGCAGTCGCCTGGGTGGTAAAGGTAAAATGTGTATAAACCGTCATCGCAGTTGGCGTCGGAAAATCAGGAACAATCATGGAATCATCAACACCGTCGGCTGTGATGCGCAGGATTCCGCCGGACAGGGTGACAACGGGCTGGCGATTTGGATCGGTCTGGTAGGCGTGTTTTCCCTGAGAACCCTGGTCGTACCATGTCACCAAACGCCCGGTCGTGCCAGCAAAGGTTGTTAAATACGGGTCGACCATTCCATGCGAATCAAAATAGATGTCAGTGGTGTTATTGTCGGAGATGCGACGAACCGTCAGTGCCGGGCCAGAATAGTTGCCACGTTTTCTCCAGGAGTAGATTCGGCTCGGAGTCGGCAGGGCCTGCATGCTGATGTTCAGAGTGCGGGTCGCTTGGCCGTCAGTGGCATTCAGCAGGATACCGGATTGTCCATAGATTCCGGGGCTGGATGCAATTGAAACAGAGCAGTTCAATCCTGAGCCACCCATGGAGATATTTCCGTTGGGTATGACTCCGGTGTTTGAGCTGGTCGCAGAGGTGCCACTGCAGTCAATGGTATCTTCAGGATCCGGGTCCGCAATGGTGAATTTTCTGGTGTAGGTGTCACCAAAAGTAACGGCATTAAAGGCTGTGTTTACTGCCAATGCCGGGCCTTGTATCGTGATGTTCGGCTGCGTGCTGACAGGAGTGGCTGACTGGCTTGCAGAGGCGGTCGTCCCATAGGCATTTACGGCTTCAGCGCGGAAATAGTAAAGGGTGCCGTTGGTCAGGTTTTCGACAATGTACGGTGAGGTGGCAGAGGTGGAAGCCACAGTTGTGGGTGGATTCGTGGTGCCATATTTAACCGTGAATGAGTTTGAGCCACTTCCGCCAGTCCAGGTGAGTGTGATCTTTTTGTTGCCAATACTGCCACCTGTAATCGAAGAAAGTGTAACGGCCGCCGGCGCGGCAAGACTGCAGGCGATGTTGCTGGTGGCAGGGCCCGTGCCCACTGAATTGATCGCTTCGATAGTGTAGTTGTAAGTCCCGCCGGAGAGGCCTTCTTCCGAGCAGGTTCTGGTTGATATGTTTTCACAAATAACAACATTCACACTTGGATTCACAATGCGGCGAACGGTGTAGGTGATGGGTGGGGCACCGCTGGCCGGGGGCATCCAGTTCAAGGTGCATTTGCCAACCTCGGGAACTGTCACCGTCGGAGTCAGTGGCACTGTCGGAGGAATGTTCGGAGTGGCGCTGAGTGTGTTGGTGGAAATTTTTGATCCCTGCGCATTGGTCGCCGTCACCGAGAAGTGATAAGGAACCATGTTCGTCAGGCCAGTCACCGTGTACGGCGAAGTGGCGGCCGCCGAAGCGACAGTGGAAATATCACCGGCACTGGTGCCGTAACGAACGGTGTAAGCAGTGGCAAGATTGCTGGCTTCCCAGGTCAGTGCCACGGTTCCATTGCCCGGAGAAGCCGTCAGCATCTGAAAAGATCCCGGCAGGCCCACAGCACACGACACGGCGCTGGATTTGGTCCCGGTGCCAGAGGTGTTGGTGGCCTCCACTGTGTATTCGTAAGTGCCAGCAGCAATGGTTTCTTCGCAAGTCAGAAGGGGTGTGTCGGTACAAACTGCAACGTCAGTGGTGGGGCTGGTGATGCGACGGACGGTGTACAGGAAGGGAGCCGTTCCAGTTGTCGGTGCTCCCCAAGTAAGGGTGCATTTGCTGGAGTCTGCCGTCGCCGTCAGGTTCAGAGGGGCGGACGGCGGAGGGCTGGGTGTGGCGCTCAGGGTGTTCGTGGATGTGGCTGTGCCGGCGGCATTTTTCGCGGTGACCGAGAAGTGGTAGGTCGTGCCGTTGGTCAGGGCAGTGATGGTCTTTGCCGTGGTCAGCGAGGTTCCGGCCGAGGTGGTGATGTTGCCGGCGCTGGTGCCGTACATCACGGTGTAGGACGAAGCTTCCGGGCTGGCGTCCCAGGTCAGCGTCACTTCGGTGTTTCCTGGAATCACAGTCTGCAACTCAAAGGCGCCGGGCGCACCCATGTACGGATAACTTTTTTCAGAAGTGGAATCCACCGTGCCGATGTCATTGCTGGCCGTGACGCGGAAATAGTAAGTCGTGCCCGGCACAAGTCCGCTTTCAATCACGACCGGGGATTTGCTGGCTTTGATGGAGTTTGTGTAAGTGCCAGCAGCAGTTCCGTATTTTAATTCGTAAGAAGAGGCGCCCTTGGAGGTGCTCCAGGAAACTAGCAACTGTGAATCAAAACGCTGAATGGTCGCAAGATTGAATGCGCCCGGAGCTTCCGTTGAAGGTTGATTCAACGGATCTTCCTCACCTAACGGTTTGGTACACGAAACGCACAACAAAAATAGAAGAAGTATAAACTTACGCACAGCCCTTTCAGTCTATCAGTGCAGACGGGAAAGAGCCATGGGTGCAGGTCCTAGGGTGGGTCTAGATAACTTTGCCCGGATTGATGATGTTGTCCGGGTCGAAGACTTTCTTAATCCCGCGCATAAGCTGGATTTCAGCTTCCGAGCGAGTGTAATTCAGGAAGGTCTTTTTGGTCAGGCCCACACCGTGTTCAGCCGAGATGGATCCTTTGTACTTTTTAACCGCATCAAAGACCATCACGTCGACCTTGCGGCATTCCTTGACGAATTCTTCCTTGGTCATGCCCTCGGGGCGCAGGATATTGATGTGCAGATTCCCGTCGCCAATGTGGCCGAACCAGACCACTTCCCAGTTCGGATAAGCTTTGGACAGGACCTGGTCCAGGTCTTCCATGAATGGCGGCACTTTGGAAATCGCCACCGCGATGTCGTTTTTGTACGGGGAATATTTCGCCAAAGATTCAGAGATGTCCTCGCGGTATCTCCAGAAGGTCTTGGCTTGAACTTCGGACTGGGAAATCACGCCGTCCAGAACCCAGCCTTCTTCCAGGCACTTTTCAAACACACCCAAAGCATGTTCCTGGTCCTGTTCATTGCGGGTTTCAACTTCCGCCAGAACATAGAACGGGCACTCGGTCGCCAGCGGAGCCGACAAACCCGTGCTGTCCAAAACCTTGCGCAAAGCTTTGTCCGAGAACATCTCAAACGCCACCAGCGGAGTTTTCGTTTTGAATTCCGCAAAGATCTTCATCACAGCATCCAGGCCGGTCACACCCATCACCAAAACATTCATTGGCGGGGGATTGGCAGCAAGCTTGATGGTCGCTTCGGTGATAAAGCCCAAAGTTCCTTCAGAGCCGATGAACAGGTGGCGCAGATCATAGCCGGTGGCATTTTTCACCAGGCCGTTGTTCAGCTCCAGGACGTCCCCGGTGCCGGTCACCACCGTCAGTCCGACAACCCAGTCACGAGTCAGGCCGTAACGAACGACTTTGATGCCGCCGGCGTTGGTCGCGATGTTGCCACCCATCTGGGAAGATCCGCGGGCTGCAAAATCCACCGGATAGAAAAGCTGTTTGGAATGCGCAAACTGTTGCAAAGCTTCAGTCACGACACCCGGTTCAATCACCACGGTTTGATCCACGGAATTGAACTCTTTGATTTTGTTCATTTGATCAAAAGACACGACCACTTCGCCGTTGGTGGCGACTGCGGCGCCGGAAAGACCTGTGCGGCCTCCGGAAGGGATCAGAGCAATTTTGTTTTGACGGGCCCATTGGACCAGCGCAACCACATCAGCGGTGGAGTGAGGGAAAACAATGGCGCTGGCTTTGATGTCGAAATAGGTTGTCCAGTCCCGGCCCCAGTATTTCAGACTCTCTTCGTCGGTTTTGATTTGGTCTTTCTTCAAGATGCTTTCAAGGTCGCGGAGAGCTGTGGTGGACATGTGCTACAATCCTATTCTTCGTTGATCGGGCGGTGATAATCTTTCAGAGTTCTGATTCTAAAGAAAGCATAGACGGGACACAAGCCCCAAGCGGCCGTGATCAGACCATAGACCCCAATGTACGCCCAGAAAGGACCGCCTGCCACAGCGTAAGCGGTCAAACCCACGCCGAACAGAAATCTTAGAATGCGGTCCCACAGGGCGACATTGCATCTCATACTACTTCAGAAGTTCCTGAAGTTCGCCGGACTGGTACATTTCCATCATGATGTCGCTGCCGCCAACCAACTGGTGGTTGATGTAAAGCTGTGGAATTGTCGGCCAGTTGCCGTACTCTTTGATGCCCTGACGGATTTCGTCGTCATCAAGTACGTTCACATCGTGGAACTGAACGCCCATATCCTGAAGGATTGCGCATGCACGAGCAGAGAATCCGCACATAGGGAACTGTTGAGTCCCTTTCATGAACAATACGATTTTGTTACCTTTAACAATCTGATCAATTCTTTCGTGAGTCGTTGCCATTTTTACGGTCCTTTTTATGATTTAATCTTAGTCTTGATTGAAAGGGCATGAACCTCTCCGGTCTTCAATTCTGGACCAAAGCAAGCCATGACGTTCTGGTGCTGCTGAATGCGGGTCATGCCGGCAAATACAGTGCTTTCCACGAACACTTCCCAGTGATCCTGAGTTCCGGTCAGATCGAAAACTTCGATCGTGGATTGAGGATAATGCTTCTCTAAACGTTCTTTCATTTGTTCTGCTGTCATAGAAGGGGAAACTAGCAGAGGGGCCCTTCTCTGTCCAGCCTTCGCCTTGGCAGGCCGAAAAGGCGGACCTGCCAGCCGAAGCTTTGGTGTAGGAGGATTGAATGACGCGCTAAGCCAGTGTACTATGGCTTCATGTTTGGACCGTCCTATCGCCTGATTAAGATATTCTCTCTGGTATTGCTGACTGTGCTCTTCTATTTCTTCGCAAGGGCCGAGTTCCTTATTTGGAATTGGAGTTTATTCAAAAACAAACCCGTTCAGGACATTTTGTGGTCCTTTATTGTGGGTCTGCGCTTTGATGTGGCAGCCATTCTGACCTTGAGTGCTCCTTTGATTTTGCTGGCTTTTGTGCCGTGGCCACGGGCCTGGAACGGGATTTGGGCCACGAAGACCTGGGTGATTTTCAGTTTATTGCAGGTGCCGTTTTTGATTCTGAACTTGGGGGATACTGAGTTCATCAATTTTGTGGGTCGTCGTTTCACTTTTGACAGCTTGTTTGTGGTCAATGAGATCCCCGGCAAAGTCTGGAACTTCGTCAGCAGCTACTGGCTGCTGTTTTTGGTGAACTCATTGATTGTGCTGTTGTTTGTTCTTCTGGTGCGCAAAGTGACGCTGTCAGGTTTTGAAAAACTGCAGTGGAGTGCGAACGGCGGAAAAGAAAAAGCCAAGCTGTGGCTGGCCCATGGCTTCCTTTGCTTCGTGGCGCTGGCAATTTCTGTGATCGGTATCCGTGGCGGGCTTCAGGCCAAACCCGTCAGCTTTGTGAATGCCAATGTCTTTACCGCGCCGCTGTTGAACAATCTGGTGCTGAATTCCACTTTCACTTTTATCAAAAGCTACGGCGCCAAGGGCCTTAGCAAAGACAAGTATTTCGACGACAAACACGAAATGCTGTCTTTGCTGAATGGTTCTTTGCGTGGTTCCCTGATGGAAGGCCGCCGCCCGAAAGCCCCCCAGAATGTGGTGATCATCATTCTGGAAAGCTTCGGTGAAGAATACATCGGACCGGTGAACGGAAAGTCCTACACTCCGTTTTTGGATTCTTTAAAAGCCAAATCACTCAGCTTTGAAAACGCCTATGCCAATGGCCGCCGCTCTATCGAAGGGGTCGGGGCGATCATGGGTGGCATCCCGGCGTTGATGAACGAGCCGTTCATTTCCTCGCATTTTACCTCGAACTATTTCCTGGGCCTGGGCACACTGCTGGCACCAGCCAAATATTCCACCAGCTTTTTCCATGGCGGGCACAATGGAACCATGTACTTTGATTCCTTCATGCAAAGTGCCGGGGTGGAAAAGTATTTCGGTGCGCGCGAATACGGCAATGTTGCCGATGATGACGGTGTCTGGGGCATTTGGGATGAACCGTTTCTGCAATGGATGCTGACCCAGGTCGATCAGCTGCCGCAGCCGTTTATGACTTCGGTGTTCACGCTGAGCTCGCATCAGCCGTACAAGATTCCGCCACAGTATAAGGAGCGCTTCAAGGAAGGCCCGATTGAGATCCTGAAAACGGTTGAATACACCGATTTTGCCCTGGAAAAATTCTTTACCGAGGCCGAGAAAAAACCGTGGTTCAAAAACACGCTGTTCATTGTGACAGCGGACCACGCCTCCATGCACTACCGTCCCGAATTTGAAAACGAACAGGGGAGCTATCGCATTCCACTGTTCCTGTATCACCCGGGCTTTAAGTTCCCGCAAGTGGACACGAAGATGGTCGTGCAGCAGATCGATATTCTGCCGACGGTGTTGGATTTCCTGGGAATTTCAGACAAGGATCAGAACTACCTGGGAAGTTCCATTTTCGTCCCGGGTGACAAGACGGCCGTGAACTTCATCGACGGCCGCTATCTGCTGTTTGCAAAAGACTATTTCCTGCGCTGGACGCCCGGGCAGGGCCCCCCGCAAATGTTTGCCATGGCTGACCGCGCGACCGAGCACGAGATCCCGGCGGAGCAGCCCGGGACTTCACCACGCCGGCATGCGCTGGAAAAAAAGCTTAAAGCCACCATCCAGTACTTCAACGAAGGCATGTGGGACAATAAGCTTTATTATCCTTCAAAATAGTCTAATGGGAAACATGGGACAGGATTTCGTGGGACAGGCTCTGGTCCCGCGCCTTGCTGGCGATGTCCCCCAGGCTGAGCATTCCCACCAGTCTTTTTTTATCGTTGATCACCGGCATGCGACGGATCTTCTGGGATGCCATCATTTCGCCGACATCCAGCAGGTTGTCCTCCTCAAAGCAATATTCAATTCCCTTGCTCATGCATTCGCTGACTTTGGTGACGTTCGGATCCAACCCTTTGGCGACCACGCGCAGGGTGATATCGCGGTCGGTGATCATGCCTATCATCCGGTCGTTTTCCTCGATGGGCAGGCAGCCGTAATCCCCCCGAGCCATCATTTCGGCGGCTTCGCGCACCGTGCGGTCCCGGTTGATATATTCTGCGCGTTCATGCATGACGTCTTTTACTTTCATGGGAAACTCCTTTTTGGTTGAGTCCCTATGATATTTCTTTTGCCGAAAAGGCAGCGGTGTATTTTGTCATTTCAAGGGGCAAGAAAAAGTTGACTGACACAGAGAGGATGCTTTTAAATCTTTCGTCATGTCAGACGATAATTCTTCTAATTTTGAAATTCGTTGTGGTGTTGTGATCGCTGTTTTTGCCGCGGTCATGGCGGTGAGTGATCTGGTTGCGGGCAAGTACGGGGATGATGAGATTATCGGAACCAATGAAAAAGCCGCAGCTTACATGTGGTACCAGTCGAAAAGTGTGAAAGAAACGCTGGTCGAAGGGGAAAAGTCCCTGCTGGAAAGCCTGAAACAGGCCGGAGCTTTGAAGCCGGGAACTGAAAAGGCCATCGACAATCATCTGGTCACTTTGCAGAAACGCATTCTGCGCTATAAAAAAGAAAAAAATGAAATCCTTCGCGGGTCTCAGACCGTGGGGCAGGACAACTGGGTTCAGGACATCAATGGCGAGCTGGGCAAAATTATCGGCGCCCAGGAAATGGAATCCCATCTGGCGACGCTGTCGGTTGCCGGGGACCGCTTTGATATGTCCAGTTTGTTCTTCCAGTTGTGCCTGGTGCTGGGGGCGATGAGCTTGATCCTGAAAAAAGAAAGCCTGCAAAACGTGTTTTTTGCAGGCATGTGTATCTTGGGAATGGTCGGCACGGGGATTTCCCTGTGGGCCTATCTGGGTGTGGCTTAACCCGTACGACGGAAATAGATATCGCGTTGCAAGTCGGTGAGGGAGGCCACAATCTTACCCTCGCTGGCATTGGCCATGTGGTTGAACTCCACGCCTAAAACCAGGGTCTCGTCATTTTTGACACGGATGTTTTTAATCAGCCCCTGAACGACGATCGGGTCGCGGTCGCCCAGGAAGATTTCGGCTTCCACAAGATCTTCAAGGTGCAGATCAGCTTCGGTCTGAGGGATTTCCACAGCGCAGCCTTCGGTGGAAAGATCCAGCAGACGGCAGGTGTGTGAACACACGGACTGATTCAGGTAAGTCACCACAAACTCAGCGGAATAGTCCGACGGAATCACATAGCGATAGTTTTTTCTTTTTTGAAGATGGAACAGATTCAGGACCGTCAGGGTGACATTGTTGTCGTTGATCACCGGATGGGTTTCAAACAGGTATTTTTCACCTTTGATTGAAAAGCTGGCGGTGAACCTGGCGGAATCCTCTGTGTTCATGGCTGTGGATTCCGGGGGGTGACATTTGATCTGCAGTTTGTCGTTCACGCCCATGGTGCGAAGGGTGATGCTGCGATCGAATTTGTCCCTCAGGACAATCGACTCATTGCTGTTCACCAGACGCTGCAGCAGGTTCTGTTTTTCAGCTTCATTATGAATGGCTTTGAAAACGATCAGAGATTCACTCATTTTACGCCGCCGCTGTCATCTTATGTCCACACTCGTGGCAGAACTTGGCTCCGGCCTGAACCTCGACACTGCACGCAGGGCAGGACGGACCACTGGATTTTTTCTTCGGCTTTTCTTCTTTTTCGTCCATGTCGACGAAGCCTTTTTCGTTCCATTTTTCAATCTCGCGCAGCATCTTCCAGCTTTGCAGGATCGAGCGGAACTCTTTGACTTCAAATTGCAGGACCACGCCTGAACCGGCGTTTTTGCGTTTCATGAAGACACCTTTGCCTTCCAGACGGGCAAAGTGGTCGTTGTTCAGGTTGATGCCGATTTCCTCTTTGCAGAATTCGCTGAACTTGGCGAAATCAACACCGACGATACCAAAACGGTCCGGCTGTTCATTTTCGGACAGCTTCAGGATCGCGCCCAGCATCTGCATGCACAGTTCATCGACCTTCAAAAGGTCGGATCTTCCGCCTTTGAAATAGTAGTACTGATAGAATTCAAAGAAGCTTTCGACCAGGCCCAGATCCAGGAAGTGAACCTTCTGGATTTCCTCCGGTCCATCCGGATTTGTCGGGTCTTTGCCCATTTCATACAACGCCAGCTTCAGCTTCACCAGAATGTTGATAGCCTGCTCGATGCGTTTCGGGGAATCCCCCATCACGCGCTGGCAGTATTGCTTCATCATGTTCCAGTCCACAATCACGCGACCGGCCTGGGATCTGTCACCTTTGTGATTGGCGGTGTGGAAGACCGCGCCGTACACCTTGGCGACCTGATCTTCAGGGCAAGGGGACGAATCTTTTTCCATTTTACTGGAACGAACATCATTCATCGCCAGACGAAGGCGGTCTGCTAGGGACTTGATGATCACCTTCAGCATCTGTGGGGCGCCTTCGTATTGTTGCTTCAGGGTTTCAACCGGAATTTCCAGCACCTTGGTTTCAGTGGTCGCAACCGCAGACGTGGGGTGAGTGGCTTGCCCCAGAATCACCTGATCACCAAGAATGTGAGAAGAACCCAACTGGAAAAGGTCGATGGTCTTTTTCCCGCGGATCAAACATTGATTCGCACCACCGGATTGGATCAGATAAACGGCCGTAATTTTATCGCCGTCTTTATAGATCACTTCGCCTTTTTTAAAGGTTTTTACAGACATAAAATCCCACTCCTTAAAGAAATCACATGCTTATATCGGTTGAAAGGGCCCTAAAATTGAGTTCGGGCGGGGGCTTGCGAGGTCCAGTTTCATACGTTATAAAGAGGCGGATGGATTACTTCTTTTCGGCCGCTCCTCCGGAGCATCAAAAACGTGAAAAAGCCAAGGCCCGGGAGCTTCGCCAAAGCCAATGGTGGAAGCAGGAACTGGGCAAAGGTCTGTGCTATCACTGCGGTAAGCGTTTCAAACCGGCCGATCTCACAATGGATCACCTGATTCCGATTGCCCGCGGCGGCAAATCCAACAAGAACAACTGCGTTCCATCCTGCAAGGACTGCAATAGCAAGAAGGGCTATAAGACCCGCGCGGAAATGGCGCTGGAGGAACTAAAAAACTCTTCTGCTCCGGTCCCCTCTGAGGACCAAAATGAACAAGACGACCAAGAATAGAAATGCCTATTAAGGCGTTTTTTCCTTTTCAATCTGACGAAGATAGTCTTCGATGTGCTTCTTGAATTCGTCCGAACCCTCATTGATCAGCTTGATAATTTTTGCCGAGTTTTTGGTTTTTTTAAGGGCCACCCCATAGCGTTCAATGACGATGGGTTTGGAGTTGATCTGCAGCTTGTTTCGATACTTTTTCAGCTTCGGGTCGGTGGCCAGCAAATAACGAAAAACAAACGCATCTGAAAATATATAGTCCACTCTTTTGGTCGCCAGTTTCAGAATGTTGTTGTTCTGGGTGGTGGTCGTTTCAATTTTCAGTTTGCCCTGATCGGCCAGCTCTTTGACTCCGGGGCGAAGTTCGACTCCTTGCACATTTCCGGCCACGTATTTGCTCAAGTCCTGCACTTTGTTCCATTCAATGGGATGGTCTTTTCGCTCGGCCAAGACCCAGGGGCTTTCAAGATTGTATTCTGAAAACTCGAAGAGATCGGCGTTTTCAATGGCGCGATAGGGGGCATAACCATCGATCAACGGGTCGGTCTGCGCCTTCATTTTTGCCCGGACCCAAGAGGGGGCAAAGACCACATTCAGCTCATAGCCGCCTTTCTTTAGTACCTTGGCAAGAGCGAAGAAAATAGCCCCCTTGTCGGGCAGGGCTTCGGCCATATAAGGGGGAGCCTCATGAGTGATGAGGGTGATGGTAGTTTTGCTGGTCGCATGAGATGTGTTCGCAGACAGGAACAGCGCTAAAATAAGCATCCTCATTATAACCGCCATGGGAATTCCTCCGGAAGTATTTTATATATTATGGAAGTCGGCTTGTTACCACTGCCAGAATATAGGAATCCGCCTTGGTGTTGGAAAACAAGGGACTGAGCCACAGAATTTGCGTAATGATTTCGTTTCTTTCCAATGAAGTGGTTGCGCGGATGGTGTGTTCCGGGGCGGTCGCCTTTAAAGTGCGCATCGGACTTTGCGAATAGAAAAGTCCGATGTCTGACTCGAGTTTTTCCTGATCCTCCGGAGAGCGCTGGTACAGATGATACCATTTGCGGCAATAAAGGTCTTCAAGTGAATAGCTGCATACTTCAAAGAATTTCAGACTGCGGAAGATCTGAGTTTGCGCCTGCGTGTAGATTTCAATCAGGTGATGGGGCTGAATTTGTTCCAGAATAAACGGATCCACGCTGACGCCCAGACGATGGATGGCTTTTTCCGTGAACAATCGGGTGTCCTTCAAACTGCCGTTCTGGGATTTCACGTCGGTGCAGACTTGAAAGTAAATCAGGATGTCTCGTAGAACCTGCTCTTGCTCTTCAGCGGTGAGGAGATTGAAGTAAGGCAGGGTGGCGTGCCCATAAGGGCGCACCAAAAGTCCTTCTTCTTCGATAAGTGCACTGATGTTCTCGCTCAGAATTTTAAAACGTGCATGACGACTGAGCCCGGATGAAGACTGCATATAAAAGAGTTTAGGCACAACTCTTTGGTTTTGCCAAGTTACAGACAGTATTTAGATTGCTAACGGTGTGCTGGATAAGTTTATTTAAGTCGAAGTTGCATCTTATTTAGCCAATCGCACATTGTAATGGTCACCGCTGGAGATGTACATTCCCTCTGGAGTGAAGTGCGGCTGGATGGGTTTTAAGAGCAGAGCATCAGGCATAGGACCGTCGCGATGGCCTGTAAAGTCAGGATTCCCCATCCACAGAGTGACTTCGTTGGTGGCAGGATTCAGGCGGCGAACTGTGCTGCTGCCTCGTTCAGTGAAATACACATATTTCCCGTCATTGGTAAGTCCCGTGCCAGCGAATGTGCGCACTCCGGCTCCGGTGCCATTGGCATAGCCCTGAATACCATCTGTGCCCGCAATGGTGGTGACTGTCGCGTTATACGGATCAGTGATATCGATCTTTCTTAAAGTTCCTGAATCGTTGCTAGTGACATACAGATAGTTGCCAAGTGCCGTCAAAGCGTAAGGATCGTTCAGTCGTCCCGTTGTTTTGTCGCCATCGTCAGCACCGCTGGTATTTGCCGTCCCCATCACTGTGAAAACTTCATTTGTCGTCAGGTTCATGGCTCGCACCAAAGACGCTGTTCTTTCCGCGAAATACAAATAGTTCCCTTGTACCGCAATTCCATAGGGTTGATTCAATCTCGCGACTGTCAAAGCATCCCCGTCAACGCTGCCGGACTCACCCAGGGTGCCGGCCAGAGTGGAAACAACTCCCGAGGTCAGGTCAATTTTGCGCAGGATGTTCAGTTCATAGTCGGAAACGATCAGACTGCCATTGTAGTGAGTGATGTAATGAGACGAGTGGAAGCGAGCACTCAAGCGAGGGCCATCAATGCTGCCGGGGGTGCCGGGTTTTCCGGCAAACAGACTGACGACGCCATTGATGTCGACCTTATAAACTGCAGAGTCGTAGAAGCTCACAACATAAAGATCGTCGCCCACTTTCACCTGATTGGTGCCGCGGGCATAGGCGATATTGCGAGCATAGGATCCGTCATTGTCCGCCTTATAGTTGTCACGAATCAGGCCATAGCCGACCATCTGTTCAATCTCTTCATTGACCAGGCTGATACGCAGAAGGGTGTTTAAGTTGATCTGCGTGACATACGCTGAAGTTCCAATAATAACGACGTCATAGAAGCCGCTTTTGTTCACATACGTCCACATGCGCCCGGCCGGGGTTGAAGTGGCAAAGTCTTTGTTGATAACTGAAGTCACCGTTCCCGAGTCCAGATCCATCATTCTGAGGCGGCCCGTGTTTTCTGCCAGATACAGAGTGTTGCCGACAACATCCATCCCGACCAGAGAATCAAAGCGGGACGCAGTACCCACGCCATCGCTGCCGCCTGTCAGGGTCAGACTGCCGGCAATGGTGGTCACGTTTCCGGCCAGAGTGACTTTGCGAACGGCGCGGGTGTCGTTGACGTAAACGCCTTCATGAGCTCCACCCGTGATGCAGCCAATTCCGATGGGTTCTGTGAATTGTGCGGCGGCCCCAGCACCATCCTGATATCCAACGGTACCGCCCGCAATGGAAGCCGTCGCAGGATTTGTAACCGGATCATTGATGTCGATCACGTCCAATCGGCGAACCCGAGCGTTGTCGTTGTCCACCAGATAAATTGAATTTCCGATGGCACACAGGTCCGTCGGGCCGTTGAATCTGGAGATGTCTCCTTGGGAAGCCGCTTCGATAAAGCCATGCACATTCGGTGTTCCTGCCACAGTGCGAGTCACGCCTGCATTGGTGGTGAAGCGAATGGTCGCGGCAGAGCGATCAATGCTGTAAATTCCACCCGGGACTTTGTAAACGCCCCAAGGCTGTGAAAAGCGCGATGTGCCCAAGGGTCCGTCGGTGATGCCGCCCAGGCTGCTGTTACCGGCAATTGTCGTGACGGTTTGATTTGCCAGGTGCACCAGTCGGAGGGAATTGGCAGAGGACAGATAGACATTGGTGCCATCCGAAGTTATGAATCGGGGACTGGATATTTTTGGCATGCCTCCGGCTGTTCTGAAGTCTGTGACTTCAGCTGGAATGCCGAACCACGTGGTCAGATCATAGGTGTCCACATTCAGTTTCATGATCTGACTGCCAAGGGTGCTTGAAATATACAATTCGTTGCCTTCCATATAGAGCATGGAAGGCACAAACAACTTGTTGTTGCCCAAAGCTCCGGCTTGATTTCCGGCCAGGCCCGGTTGGCCGGCAACAATGGCCGAGGATCCGATGAAGCTTTGAGGATTGGCGGGGTCATAAGGAATCTCAATCACGACCTGGGAATACTGATCCGACACAAACAGACTGTTGCGTGCGCCATTGTTGTAGGCTTTGACTCCGTAAGGAGATCGAATGGAGGTTTGTGACGGCGTGCCCAGTTGCAGAACGTCGGCGCCGATCATGGGACCTGCTGCAAATGCCTTCATTTCATACGGGGCGGTCAGGGAGATATAGCTGAGAGTGCCATTGGTGTTGCCTGCAATCCAAAGGTTTCCCGAGTTGTCGATATCAATACCGATATTTCGGATACGGTTGGTTCCCAGATTTCCCAGGGTGTAACCGCCAGTTCCGCACCAGCCCGCGATAACTGAAACGGTGTCGTTCATGTCAAACCGACGAATACAGCTGTTGACGGTGTCAGAAATGTACAAGGCACCGTTGTGGTATTTGATGTCACCCGGACTGCTGAAGCGAGAGGTGGCTTTTGTTTGGTCTTCGTTGGCGGCAGGGCGGCCCGCAGTTCCACAGGCACCCAGCAAAACCTCCACGGTTTTTACCATGGGGCTTGGATTGTAGCGCAGAATGCAGTGGCGCGTATGATCAGAGAAATAAACATAGGTGCCATCTGTGGCAATACCGACAGCATGTCCGATGGAAACCTCACGGCCCGGACCAGCGCTTGCCGTAGTGTAACCCGAACCCACCAGAGTGCTGACTATGGGCATTGCCGGAACCGTTGTGTCGATACTGCGAATATAATAACGATCTGCCAGAATCAAATTTGAACCCAGGCGGGTCAAGGCGTAAGGGGCATCCAGTCTGGCAATTCCCGGCAGACCATCCGCCGCATTGCCATTGACCGGTTCCTGTCCAATTACTGTCACAACTTCAGTCAGGACCTGGAACGGGTTGGATGTTGTTGTTGTGACATTGCCTTGGACGTCTGTCACTGTGACACGCATTTTGGCATGTCTTTGTGATCCGGAAGTAAAGGTGTAGTTGTAGCTGTTGGTCGGCGCCGTCAAAGACTGAACCTCGGTGGCTGAATCCGCATCATCCACGAAATAGACTTTCCACGAAGCGACCTCTGAATCCAAAGCAAGGCTGCTGAAGTCAAAAGCCACAGCGTCGCCGGATTTACGGTACATAGGATCAATAAAGCTCAGGTCATAATTCTTTGCCGCCAATTGATTGCGTGTAAAGGCGCGGCTGACCGCTGTGGAATTTCCAGCGTGATCGCTTTGTGTGGCCGTGATGGATTTTGCCCCAAAACCTGAATTGAAGACAACAGCCACGCTCCAGTTGCCCGCCGTACAAGCGGTGTTCACCGGGGCTCCGACGATGTCTCCAGTCAATGTCACGACAGCGCCGTCCCCCGAGGCGCTTCCGCAGGCGCCGGAAGCCGTGATTCCATTGATGCCATTGCTGCCGTCAGCCGGGCTGGCCCAGGTCAGGGCCGGAGATCCATTGTCGATGGTGAAGGCCTGGCTGAAGACGTCAGTGATACGGCCGACTTTGTCTGTCGCCCGGGCTGCGAACACCAGGGTCGATGTGTTCAAATCTGCTGGAACAACGACATTCATGGTGCCACTGGAAGGGTGGCTGGCAATACTATTCACCATGATCCAGTTGGTGCCGTCGACGGTGTAAGCGATAACAACCGGATTGGGGCCCAGATTGGCGTCTGTGGCCAGCCAGTCAAACACCAGAACTTCACCGCCTTTGTGGGCTTGAGTGTGATCCGGAGTGATATTCAAAGTTATGACAGGATTCAGACTGTCAATCAGGTGTGACACAGGCGAAACATCTTCGGTCACGTTGCCCAAAGAGTCTTTGCCGATGATCTTAAGACGCAGTTGATTTGAATTCAGAGCCCCGGTTGTCCAGGAATACGGACTGGTGTTCAGCTGATCCACTGCAATGGCAGTCCAGTCGGTGCCGCCGTTAAGTGAATAATAGAAGGACACCGGGTTGGCTGCGGGATGGGCGTCGCTGTAGTTCCAGGAAATATCCTGTGTGCTGCCACCGTTGATGTTTTGGGCAGAAAGAAAACTTGTCAGCTCCACATCCGGCGGAGTGCGATCGCGGGTTTTTGTGAACGAGGTCACCGTGGTGTTGACGTTTCCGACATCATCCGCAAACCAAAGATGCAGCGGATAAGCACGATCACTGTCCATGGCTGTGGCCAGGGCCGAATTCACCGTTGAACAAGGCACCCAGGTTTGATCCCATGCCGGAACGGTGGCGCTTTCTGTGATTTTCACGAACTTCGCATCACTGCAGTCCGCCAGTGTGAAATGCGCCATGGTTTCGCGCGACAGTGCCGGAGTTTCGTCGGTGATGGCTGGAATGACCGGAGGTGTGGAGTCAATCGCCAGACCACTTTCGGTCTCCAGCGTCTTCCCGCTGGAGTCTGTCAGGATCACACGCAAAGAGGCCAACGGATAGTCGCCCGCCGGGACCGCCCAGGAATATTCGGTGACACCAGAAGGCAGTTCCGTCAGCAGACTCCAGGTCGTGCCGTCGAGAGTGTAGAAAATCTTTGCCGAGTTGTACTGAGGATTGCCGCCGATGTTCAGACGTACGGGGTGCGTTTCGCCCCCTTTGACTTTGGGGTTGAACTCCAGCGCCACGGAAGAGGCCGTGAGGTTTTCCAGCTGGGCCGTCAGATTACAGCCGGTCAGCAGGAATAGAATTCCCGCAGCCAAGGCCTTATATGCTGTAAAGGTACGTCCAGGTAGCATGTTTTCTTATCGGAGTTTTAACAGTGAAGGTAAACGAATTCTTCTGAAACAGGAGCGGGTCTTGCATAAGACGTCTCATTTTGAGCCGCTGACAGAGAAATCCTTTTGCAGTTTCATAATCCAGGCATTGGGGAAGAAATTGGAGTAGGTCAGTCTTTTTTTGCAGATGTCCGTGGCCGAAACCAGCGGCTGCCATTCGCTGTCGCCCTGATAGCGCACGGGCAGGGTGAAGTCGGCTTGAACAATCGTCGTGTCTTTCGCGGCCCATTGGCATATCTGTTCCGACAAACGCATGTAAACCAGCGGGTCGCACGCGGTGCGGGTCATGAGCCAAGGGGGCATGAGTGGGACAGTGTCTTTGCTTTGATCTTTTTTCCACAGGGTCACATGGGGTTCGCACTGGACACGGCCATCATACATGATCAGCGCATACATGCGTCCTTCGCCAGTCAAGGCGGCGTCGCCGGGCAGATAGTATTGGGGCAGTTGCAGGGCCACAAATATCACGGTGAGACTTACCGCCACCGGGGACTGAAATACTTTTCTGAAAGCCTGACGCACACTCCAGTCCGCAATCAGGGGCCGGGTGATCAAAAGAATTCCCAGAAGCAGCAGCATCACCGACGGATAAAAGAACCGGGTGAGGTGCCAGGAATACAGATGAAACACCACCAACTGGACAAAGACGAAATAAAACCACCGGTCTTTTTTCGCAAACAATAAAAAAATCAGTCCCAGTTCCAGCACCAGAACATACCACACTCCCACTTGCGTGAGCCACGTCGGGAACAGGCGTTCATTGATAGCAGCACCACTGAGCCACTGGGTGTCCAGCTTAAGAATGCCGGCTGAAAAATAGAGAACAAAGAAAGTCATTGGCAGCGCCAGAGCGCGATGTGGAATCAACAGAAAGGCCAGCGTCACCATCGTTGGAATGTAGTGATAGTTCCCGGTCAGGCGATAGTCCTGCAGGATAAAACCTATTTTCATCGCCAGTAAGATCCAAATCAGACTGATGGCCAGCGCCGGTTTCTTTTTCAGGGCCCAAAGAGTTCCCGATATCACAGCGAGGCCTGCATACAGCCCCAGCAGTATTTGCAGTGTCACAGGTCCGGGTTTGAAAACTTCACACTGTGAAAACAGCGGCCAACACACTGATGGAGTGGAGGGGGAAAGAATCCATAGAATCGGCCGCTCGGTCAGCCAGAAAAAAACCGTCAGCAGATGCTCCAGGCTGAGGTTCAGGCCCACCAGCCACAGTTGCGGCGTCTTTTCAAGTTCCAGGCGCAGGGACTTCACGGCTGCTCCCGCATGCCCAGGGCCCTGGCTGTTGAAAATGAAAATGGCAGACGCGTTGATTGGTTGTACAGGGCGCCGTCAAGTTTGCTTCCGTACAACAGTGCTGCAGAAAGATCGGTGTTTTGCAGATTGGCTCCGCGCAGATCTGCAAAACTCAGATTGGATTTGGAAAGATTTTTACCTGACAGATTCTGATCGCGCAAAACGACGAAGGGGGCAAACAGGTTTTCCTGCAATATGATTTCAGAAGCGGGAAACTGCGGTTGCGTTCCTGACGCCAGAACCGGAAACGAGGGATTGAAGATCTGATCCTGGGAGGGGAAGACAAGGTGGCGATTTTTAGGCAGGGGAAAAAGTTCCGGGCCCCGGGGCAGAAAATATCCGCCCGCCAGAACCGCTATCAAAATTAAATAGTAAGTTGCCAGTGCCTTCACTTAGAATCCGTCGCCATCACCATCGCAACTGCTCGGCACAGACACGGTCCCCAGGGACAGCGTGCTGCCGTTGAAACACTGATAGATACCGACGGAACTGCACGTTCCTCCGGAGAAATAGACCCGGCCGTGCGGAGTGCCCCCGCAAGCGGCCCCGGCCGCGACGGCAACGTTGCTGACAGACGTGATGCGCCCTTGAGAGTCGACATAGAAGGAAGGCACCGCCGTGGAGCCACCATACCAGCCCGCGGCAACACCGGTGTTGGTCAGACCCAACGAAACACTTCCGGAACCACCACCTCCGGTCAGGCCCGTGCTGGGCCAAACACCTGTGATAGTACCACCGGAGTTGTTATCGGCTTGCGGAGTCCACTGGGATCCATTCCATTTTAACACCTGACCTGCTCCGGGACCTACGTTCGCGACAGAACGACCTTGCAGGGCCTGAACGACGGTGGACGCTTGTCCGCCAGTGACGTCACCACTTAGAGAACCATAGAAGCCCGCAGCGTTGCCAGGAATGTTTCCGGTGACCTTACTGCCAGACACCGAGTTGATCTTGGCATCCGTCACATTGCCATCCGCAATTTTTGCTGTGGTGACGGCAGAGTTTGCCATGTCGGCGGTGGCAATGGAGCCATCGGCGATTTTGGCGCTGTTGATGGCAGCGTCAGCAATATCAGATGTGACAATAGTGCCGTCTTCAATCTTGGCACTGGTGATAGCCGCGTCTGCCACATCCGATGTCACAATCGTGCCATCGGCGATCTTTGCGCTGGTGATGGCCGCATCCGCCATATCCGCAGTCACGATGCTGCCATCGAGAATTTTTGCGGAGGTGATTGCAGAGTCCACGATTTTAGAGGTGCTGATGGCGCCGTTGGCGATCTTATTAAATGTGATGGCACCATCGGCAATTTTGGAATTGGTGATCGACATGTTCATCAGTTTGTCTGAAGTGATGGCTTCATCGGCAATTTTATCAGTGGTCACGGCATTGTTGGTGATCTGAGCCGCAGTCACTGCATTGGGTGCGAGATCTGCCGTGCCGATGGAACCGTCCTCGATATTAGAGGAGCCCACGGCTGTGTTGCCCGTTACGATCGGCTGCCACTGGCCACCGACAGAGACTTGCACGGTCTGGGTGTTTTCATCATAGCGCATAAGACCGTCCCGCGCCGGAGGAGCGGCTGAACCATCGGAATTTGGAATGCCAATGGAGCCCACGCTTGGGGCGTTGGCCGCAGGATTCAGCAAAGCCAACAAACCGTCAAAGTTCGCGGGCAGGAACAAAGTGTCGGCCTTTTCCTGAGTCACGTTGGCGCTCTTTTGGATAAAGTCAGCGGCTTTTTTGCCGTTCAAGGCCACGGCATTTTCAGACTCCAGTGCGAATGGCACCGAACGCATCTGGAAATCCGGGGATAGGGTGATGGTGTCAGATCCGACTGTGAAGGTCACACGCACCTTGCGCGCGTCCCCTGGCTGTGGAACATAGGCCGTGTATCCGGCAGCACAAGAGCTGAGGCCGTTGATTGCCGCCGAGTTCTTCAGAATCTGATGGATCGCCAACAAAGGACCGGTGTTCACGACCGTGGCGCCGTTTTCACCGGCCCCCAGAGTGAAATTGATGATCCCTTTGCTGTTACTCATATTCACTGTGCGGTTTTCCTCAAACAGCACGCAGGCTTCGGGCCCCGGAGAAAGAACTTTGATATTAAATGAGACATGCGAATCTTCCAGTGGAAGTCCGTTGGGCTGAATGATGCGGCCTTGGACGGTCAACCCCTGGGGCACTTCTGTCAAAGAGACGCTGGCATAGGCAGAGACACTGAAGCTGCACAGAACTGTGGCCGTGAGTTTAGTGAGTGTTGAAAAATCCATACCTTATGTCCTTCCGAAACGTTCAATACAAGGTTGAATAGTCGCTCAATACCTTATTTATCGGGTTATTTCAGAGAGGACATTAGTCCAGAGTAAAAAGTATTACCCATTTATACTGATTTTATATCAAAGCGAGACACTACTGGCGCGAAGACTGTTCTATATTGTTTTTGCAGCTGGCAGACAGGTCATCCATGTGTTGTTTCAGGCAGACAAAGTAGCTGGCTTCTTTTGTGCAAAAACGTTTGATATCGGTCCCGCACGCCTGATGGAAGCGGTCCCGAACCGCAGCCAACTGATTAAAGCAAGCCCGGGACAGCTGGTCTTTCTTGCTGCGCAGGCAGGCCAGGGGATGTTCTGCGAGAAAGCGGTTGGCCGTGCAGTGTTCTTTGTATTCATCATGACAAGCTGGAGTGTCTTTCATGAGTGTGCTGATGACTTTGTCAGTGGAAAGTGGCTTTTGTTCTGCCGGGCCGGATTTGAAAGCCGCAGGTTTCATGAAAGCCTCAAGGCTGGGAGAGCTTTCTTGTTTTGCCACTTGTGGTGCCACGGAAGGTTTCGCAGGAGGCGGTGCTGGTTGTTGCGATGCCTTCGGCAAAGACGGTGTCTGTTGCTGAGGGAGCTCCGTGGAAACCGCCGCTGGAACAACATGGGAATCTGTTTTGGTTTGAGTCAAACGCAGAGTCAACACCACCGAAATAACGGAGATGGCGACAGTCCCGGCAATAATAAAGATGACGTTCCGAATGCTCATAGACCTTTGATATTTCGGATGTTTCAAAAGAATTCTTGAATTGGCGCTGAAATCTGAAAGCAGTGTAATATACAGAAAGTCCGGAATCCTGCCGATATAATAGACAGATCCATCGGAGGCAGGGAATGTTTCGGAACCTTTCGATATGTCTTTTTCCGCTGATGCTGCTGCTGACGGGCTGTTCGATTGAAGCCAGTCTGCAGGATTTAGCCGGTTTGCGCGGGCCCAAGTTGCCCCCGGGAATTGATATTACCAACAAACAGCCTATTGCAGGTGTCGTGACGGATCCTGCGATTTGTGATTTTGCCAAATCAGAAATCTTAGTGGGCCCGTCAGGAAAAGCCGACGGCGTCACGGAACTTCAATTTGCCATTCAATTAATGAACTCGGACAACACCGTGGTGCAAGGCTACGTGCCACAATTTACTGTGATCAAAGGGCTGGGTACGGTCCCGGTGGTTTGCACCGCCAGCGACGAATATGGGTTCTCAGTTTGCAGTATTCGTTCGTCCGAGCCGGGCATTAAAACTCTGCAGGTCACAAATCTTGCTGACTATCAGGGACAAAAAGATCTGCTGTTTGATGCGATTGTGAAAGAAGCCACTCGCATAGTCAGTTCCGGTGGCGAAGTCACCGTGGCCACGCATCCCAGTGGTTGGCAGATGACGGGTTCAGTGGGTTCGCAGTACGGAGATATAATGGTTCAAAAAAATGGCTACAAGCTGCGTTTGGGAGCCGCCGGAATCGCTATTGAGTAAAGACCAGCAGGCCGTCCTTGCCCGTGGTGGCCAGGAACAGATGATTTTTATAAAACACCGGTGCCCCCGAAAAATCCCCCTGCAGCGGCAAAGACTGCAGCAGGCGCGCGGACTTCAGATCATAAATACAGACTTTTTTATTTTCACAAAGCAGCACCACCACTTCCTGATGGGCATAGGAAATAATCAACGGGCTTGATTGCGCCCGGGTCGTGCGCTCCAGAATTGGTTTTTCCCATTGAATTTTCCCGTCACTGGTTGCCACCACAAAATTCTTTTTGTATCCCGTGACCGCCAGCAAAGATCCGTCAGCACTCAACGAAGGGCAGCTCATGCTGCCACCTTCATCCAAAGCGGTTTTCCAGATCAAGGCACCCGTACCGGCTTTCACCGCATAAAAATTCCCGTCCCAGGAACTGAAGTACGCACGGTCCCCGTGGATCAAAGCGGCACATTTGATGTCACTGGCAGTGGCAAAGGACCATTTTTTCTGTCCATTTTTAAGGTCATATCCCTGCATTTCACCGGTGTTGGAACCCATCAGTATCTGACCTTGAGGCAGATTCAATGATGGCGACGAATGTGGGTGATTGCCGATCAAAGGCGAAGTCCAAAGCCACCGTCCGTCGCGGGCGGAAATGGCCAGCAAAAAACCGTCAGGCTTAGCTAATTCCACGCCGGTGTACAAGATGCCGTTGTTCATCAGCGGCGAGGCTCCGATGGTGACCCCCGTCTTGGTGATCCAGCGCAAAGCGCCGGTGTCTTTATTCAGGCTGTACAGATAACCCGCATAATCCCCGGCATAAATGCTGTCCTGATCTGTGAGTGGGGTGGAATGAAAGCCCCGCGAACTGACCCCGGAATAAAACTGCCAGCGCAAGTTTCCATTCCAGTCATAGGCCCGCAAGTACCCAGTGTCATCAGCGGCAAAGAATCCTGAATCATCCACGGCCGGAGAACTTTTGCTGGCCCGGTGAATGCCGTTGTTCAGTTGCGGAACCTGCCATTTTAACTGGAAGGGTTTGAATTGCTCCAGGGACGAGCGGGCATGTCCCGTGCGAGGGGCGTTGCCACGATACGTGGAAAGGGCGGAACGATCGTCCCTTGCACTGAGCTCATAGGTCAGGGTGGCGCCCTGAACCGGCGTTCCCAGTTCCTGAAAACTCAGATCTTTTTCCAGCAGGGGTAAGGTTTTTAATTCCGCCCGGATCAGTAGTGTGAGGATCAGAACGGAATAGATTCCAATCAGAAGTGATTTCATAGCACCTCTGCCCATAAAAGTTCACTGCGGGACTTTTTGCAGGCATCGCGAACGATCAAACGCGTTTGCAGGGCGCTTTCTGTTGTGCGACGGGACTGCAGCCAGAAGTCAAAATTTTCCTTTGAGTCACGGCAAAGGGATTCAATCTGCGAAAGAAAAACCAGCGGATCACATTGTGTGCGCGTCGACGGGGCTTTGACAAATGGATCATAGGTTGCTTGCGCGCGGTCCTGGTGGCGAATCAACAGGGTTTCACACTCCATGCGGGCATCGAGCATATTCAATGACATCAGACGGGGAGCCCCCGAGGCTGCGCTGTCCTTCACCAGCAGCAGTGGCAGCACCTGCAAAAGTGCCAGCACGACGGTGAACACCAGCGTGGATTTTTTATTCAGCAGGGAGCGATCCCACAGGGCCTGCCAGGGTTCTTTGTTCAGGGGAATCAATACAAAGATCGAAAGCAGCAGGAACATGGTCAGGGGGTAGAAGTACCCGACAATGTGCCATGAGAAAGCATGGAACAACACAAACTGCACGAAAATGAGGTTGCGAATCCAGGCGCGTTGGCTGAAAAGTCCCAGCACCAGAATGCATTCCAGAATGACGGCATAAATCAAACTGGCGTGCTGCAGGGTCGGAGGCAGAAAGCTCGGGGTGATCAGGGCCACACCGGAAAGCCATTCCGGATCCAGTTTCAAAATGCCAGCGCCCCAATAAAAGACCCCGATAAAGAACGGAATCAGCGTGGTTTTAAAAGGCAAAAACAGGAACGCCACCTGAACAAAGAAGCTCATGTAGTGATAGTTTCCCATCAACCCATAGGACAAGCTGGTGAAATAGAGCTTCACTGCCAGCAGTCCTGCCAGCAGGAAGTACGCGGGTTTGACTTTCTTGATGAAGAATAAAACAGCGGTGATCAGTCCCACAGCTGCATAAATTTGCAGAAAGTTCGCTGCGGATGCGGTGGTGGCAAAGCGCAAATCCTGGCAGTAAGGCATCAGGGGCCAGCACAAGGTGGCGGATCGTTCACCTGAAGTCACCACCAGATCCAGAGAGCGGTCCATCCAGAAGTACGCCGACAAGACATGAGTCAGCGCCAGCAATGCGCCATAGATCTGCAAGGCCCGTGATTGCAGGATTTCTTTCATGGCTGCTCCTTTACGGGAATTTTCCATTTTATGAGCATTGCCGGGTGCACGGTTTTCGCCGTCTTGGAATCGACACTGCAGTTTTCAAAGCGGGTGCTGACAAAATCAACGCGGCTCAGATTTGAATCCACGAAGTGGGTGTTCTTAAAAGATCCCGCCAGAAAGTGCGCCCCATCCAAATTGGAATTTTTGAAAGTGGTGTTGATGAATGTGCAAAGAGTGCATTTAAAGCCGCTCAGGTCAGAGTTTTCAAACACCAGATCGCTGAACTCGGACTTGGATGCTTGTGTGCCGCTCAGTCGGGTGTTTAGAAAGCGGGAGTTGGTCAGAGCGATCTGCATCCAGGTGTTCTGGGCCAAAGAGCTGTCCAAAAAGGTGGTGTTGATCACTTGAGAATAGGCCAGAGGTTTTTCGTTGTACTCGAGCTTGATCATTTTTTGACCGCTCCAAGGAGACGCGCTCAAAGAAGCTGCCAGAGCCATTTTGGAATAAAGCAGAGCAATGAAAAGACATCCAGAAAAAAACCGATTTCTCATTGTGAGATAGATCATGGCACTTTTTTAATATCAAAACAATCCAGTTTTACCAGAAAATTCCGATAATATTAATGATGATAATTGTACGTCTTAGTTTATCAATCATCCTTCTTTTGTCACTTGCGGCGTGTATGAACGCCGACTTGGCTATACTCACCAGTAAGCTCACTCAAACTCAAAGCCTGAATGCGGCCTATAAGTCAACATCGCTTGTTCCGGTTCGCTGGTCCACCGCGGATGCGGATGTGCCCCCGGACTATTTGCGTTTGGAGGCGTCGGCTGATGGTGGGTCCACATGGATGGTGATCCAAGATCGTCTGACGAACTCGGGCTCTTTTGACTGGGATATTTCTCATCTGGCCGATGGCAGCACTCACCATCTGCGTTTGACTGCCGTCGTTCGCGATGCCCGGGAAACTTTGCAACTGGGATCGTTCCTGATCGATGATCAGCCTCCGGTACCCGGCGCTGATCAGACGGTGTCTGTGACCGAGGACATGTCCGCGCCTTTTGTGCTGAATACTCCCAGCGACAATGACCAGTACAAGATTCAGATTGTGACCGCGCCGACCCGGGGGGCTGTGTCGGGTTGCGGGGGCAGCAGTGTTTTGAATTGCACTTACATACCCTCGTTGAATAACGACATAGATGACAGCTTCACTTACAAAGTCGTGGATCGGGCCGGGAACGAAACAGCACTGGTCACAGTGACGTTGGATCTGCAGCCGGTGAACGATGTGCCGGTCATCACGACCCTGGCTTGTGCCGGAAGTATCGGTGAAAACTACGCTTACGCCTGCGGGATCACGGCCACCGATGTGGATCTGCCTTCGCCTTTGACCTTGACCTATCATCTGGATACCGCCACCACCTGCGGACCTTGGTTGAGCATTGATGCCAACAGCGGGGCTGTGACCGGAACTCCTTCCGCTGCCGAAGTCGGAACCACCTGTCATGTGGCGGTGTATGCTGAAGATGACGTTGCCGGACAGTCAGCGATTTTTGCCTGGGAATTAGCGGTGACGAATTCTCCACCGATCATCAACGTGACGGGCGGTCCGTACAGTATTTCTGAAGACGCCGCGCTGGCCGAGGTGATTTCAGGCGCCAATGTTTCTTCCATTGAAGAGGCCGGCAGCACTTATTCTTTGGTGACACCGACGGTGGCGGGCGATCGCTGCGAGGACCATGCGATGGTTCCGACAGCGACAAATTACAGCATTGATCCAGTGACCGGGGCCTTTTCATTCCGGCCGGCCGCGGACTATCAGGGTGTTTGCCAGATCCGTATTGCGTTGACGGACTCTTTCCCTTCCACCGGCTATGCCGACGTGGCGGTCACGGTGAACAACGTTCAGGATGCGCCTCTGATTGCAGTGGGCCTTGCACCTTGTGCCGCCAATGTGGATGAAGATGATGAATACAATTGCATTGTGGCGATCACAGATCCTGATCCGGAGACAGTGACTGTCTCCCGGGATGTTTCAGACACCTGCACCTGGCTGACGGCCACGCCATCAGGAAATGGCCGAGTGGTGACGATTTCAGGCATACCAGGCGATGAGGACGTGGGGACATGCCGTCTGGCCATTCATGCAGAAGATCCTCAAGCTGCAAGCGATGTGCAGTTCATCGATATCACTATTGCCAATACAGAACCGACATTGACGATTGGAACACCAACCGTGCTGACCGAAGATGATCCTGCGTTCTCGGCCCTGGTGGATGTGCTAGGCGCCGCGGCGGTAAGTTCTTTGGATGAAGGCTTCGGCACTTATTCTTTGGACTATACGGGCCTGACCGGCACCGCTTGCAATGACACCTCGGTGGTGGTGACGCCGGCGACAGATTTTGTGATCAGTGCGGCGACAGGGGCCGTCAGTATCAAGCCGCGTGCTGAATACTTTGGAACCTGTTATGCAAAGATTCGCTTTGATGACGGCAACGGCGCGGGTAATTCTGTGGTCGAGCAGGAAATTGCTGTTATCGTGCAGCCGGTGAATGATGCTCCGGTGATTACGTCTATTCCCACCACACATGAAATCCTGCTGACACCGGGTTCGGCGACGGCTTCAAGTTTCACACTCACGGTGGATGTGGGCCCCGCCAATGAAGACACGCAGAATTTAGAATTGATCTGCACCAACTCAAACACTTCGCGCCTGACCGTCGACTGCACGCAGACGCGGGTGGGGGATGGCAGTCTGACGGTGAATCTGTCGGCCAGTGCCGGTGTCGATGCTGCGGCCACAGTGACCGTGAAGGTGCGGGATAACGGTGGCGGTACCAATGAATCATCCGTAGCCAGCATTGCGGTGTCGATGACCGATGCGGTGGTGCTGGCGCCGATTGCGGCGGACACTTTGAATTACAATATTTATGACCAGGCCGTGGCTCAGTACAGTGGAGCTGTGGCAGCTTCGCCTCGCACCTTTGTCGTGCGAGTCAATCCAACGGTGAAAGTCTCCAGCAACGATCCCGCACTGCCAGCAATGCGCACGGGTTCTTTGGCGGCAACGGCGCGGGTTCGTTTGATCAACGATGGTTTGATCATTGGCGCTGCGGGTGCGGGCGGACTGGCTCCGGCGGCAACTGCAGGTTCTTTGCGCATGGGGCAGCACGGAGGAACAGCGTTCAAAGTGGAAGCTCAATACGCCAACGTCACTATTCTGAATAACGGCATGATCTATGGCGGTGGTGGTGGCGGTGGTCGCGGCGGCACTGATGACAGTGATGCCGGTGCCGGCGGAGCCGGAGGTGCAGGGGAAGGACCTGCCGCCGCAGCCGTGAGTGGAGCTGCCGGCGCCTCCAGTGGTGGCAGTGGTGGGTCTGCGGCAACCGCTGTGGCGGGGGGAGCCTCTCCGGCGGGGGATTACACCCCATCTAACGGAGTCGCACGCATTCAGGGAGCTGCCGGACAGGGGGGAAGCACTTGTTTGATTGGTTCAGCCCTGGGGAACAATCCCGGCGAAGCCTTCTTCGGGCGCGGTGGATTCGGTGCGGGCTTTGGCGGTGGTGCCGGAGCGTGTGATGTCACCTTCGGCGGTGGCGGCGGTGGCGGTCACTTCGGTGGTGGTGGTGGTGCCGGTGGTCTTGCTGACATGAATGACGCGGGCAATTTGAACACCGATACCAACGGATACAACGGCGGCAATGGGGGCGCAGCTATTGAAGTTCCAAGTGCTGTCAGTGTGCCCGCGGATATTGCGATCTCTATTGTTCCGGGTGGCGGCAGTCAGATTGCCGGCTGCGTGTGGAATGATATTTCAGGTGTTTACCTTTCAAATGTGGCGAGTGACACGGATATCAACAATCGTGTGTTGACCTACTCATCTACGGCCAGCCAGAACGTCAACAGTCCTTCCGGGCTGAAAATCTGGTCAAATGGGCGTGGAAAAGCCTATCGATAGCTATGAAAAAGGGGGGTTTTTAGACCCTTCCAGACCCCCTTTTTAAAGCCTACCAGTTCCTCGCATTTAAATTTACGCCAAGCATCACCGAGCCTTAAGTCTTGCTTTGACCCCCTGCGTTCGGCTTAACCTATGAAAGTCATTCATTAAAATTCGTTAACATCGTGTAAGGACCAAGCAACTGTGAGCAAAATTACCAAAAGTAGCACAGCTGAATATTTTGCTAAGAACCTCCAGCAGGTGGGTTTCTCATCTCCTTTGAAGGCCGTTTTGACGACCTTGAAAGAAGCCGTGGATAACTCATTGGATGCGTGTGAGTCGGCCGGCATTCTGCCTGATCTACTGGTTGAGATCTCCAAAGTGGGAGCAGGCTCAACTAAAAATACTGATTTGATTCGCATCGTTGTTGAGGATAACGGCCCTGGTATCGAAGGTGAAGACCTGGCCAAGGTTTACGGTGAGTATCTGGCTTCTTCCAAATTCGGTCGTGGTCAGTGTTCCCGTGGTCAGCAAGGTATCGGTATCTCTGCGGCGACGACGTGGGCGCAGATGACCAACGCCCGTGGGGTCAGTGTTGTTTCCAAAACCAAAAAAATGCGTAAAGCGATCTCCGCGCAAGTGGATGTCGACATCAAATCCAATACAGGTGTTCTGAAGAATAAAGAAACTTTGGATTGGGATCGTGAACACGGCACGCGTGTTGAATTCGTTCTTGATGGACGTATTCAACTGAACGGTGACGGCGGTCTTTTGACCTACATTGAGGGCACTATCCTGGTGAATCCTCACATGACCATCACGTACAAGCTGACGGACGCGGACTTTGTAACCGTGACTCGCGTAAGCACGGATGTTCCGAAAGTTCCGGAAGCGTCTTTGCCGCATCCTCACACTTTCAAACTGGGGGAGTTCATCACTCACTCCACTTTGTTCGGTAAAACGACTTTGTCCAAGTTCCTGAAAACGGGTTTTTCCCGTATTTCTGATCAGTCCATCTCTGATTTCGTGAAAAAAGGTCTGCCAAAAGGTCTTCTTGAGAAGCCTTTGACCGCCTTGAGCGAAGAAGACTTCAAAAAAGTCTTCCAGGCTGTGCAAAACACAGACTTGATGGCTCCAAGCACCAAGTCCGTTCTGACCGTGGGTGAAGAGGCGTTGTCCAAATCCATCACTCGTCTGGGCGAAATCGACTTCTTTGCGGTTGTGACTCGTAAACCGACTATTTGTGACTTCAAGCCGGTTGTGGTGGAAGTGGCATTGGCGCGTTTCAAAGACCGCAATCAGCAAAACGATTCTCCAGTGACTTTGCTTCGTTTTGCCAACCGTGTTCCGCTGCAATTTGATAAATCCGGTTGCGCGATCACATGGGCCATTGAATCTGTGAACTGGAAAGCCTATGGCCTGGGTCAGCCTAAAGACTCTTTGCCACTGGGCCCGTACATCTTCGCGGTTTCCATCGTGTCTCCGTTCATCAAGTTTAAAAATGCCTCCAAAGAAACGATCGACGCTTCCGAGGAACTGGTTGCGGAAATCCGTCTGGCTTTGATCCAAGCTGGTCAAAAGCTGTCCCGTCACATCAAAAAAGAAGTGAAGGAAGCGGATCTGGAAAGAAAGCTGGCCCACATTGAACAGTTCGGTCCGATCCTGGTTGAAGGTTTGGCAAGAATCATCAATGCGCCAGAGTCCCGTAAGAAAAGAGCCGAAGAGGGTTTGAAGAAACTTCTGGGCCGTGATTCCGAAGACGCGATGGCGGATCTGGAAGCGGCGGAATCCAAACTTCTTGAGCAGAAAAAACGCGACAAGAAAAAAGGCATCGCTCACGGTGACGAGGAAGAAATCGATGTGATTTCCTCCAGTGACCTGGTGGAAGAGGCTTCCGAGGTGCCGCAAGGAACCAAGAAAACCACCACCAAAAAGACTGTAACCACTAAGAAAACCACTGGGAAAAAAGCGTAATGGCAAAACTACTCAGCATTCGCGATTTGAAAATTGATATTCCTAAAGAGGCCCGCATTCTTGCGGACAAGATGCTGAAAGATCTTGAGTCTTCCAAGCGTCCGGTTCTTGAGGCAGTGAAAACTTCTTTGGACAACTCTTTGTACAACGCCAAAGTGGGTTACCTGACTCCGGGTGATAAAGTTGTCCGTACTGAGCTGAACGTTTCTTCCGTGCAAAAACTGGCGCGTGTGGTGTTCCTTTTGGAAATGCTTTTGCGCAATCTTGAAACCGGCACTGTGAATACAAAGCGTGAGCTTTATTACATGTGTAAAGGTGAGATCAAAGGCAACCCTCGTCTGAAACCTTTGGATTTCGACGATCAGCCGGAATCGGATGCAATCATCGACTTTATCGGTGATATGCTGGAAGTGTACCGTGAAGAACTGAACGTTTTCGCCAATGACCGTGGTGGACAGACCTATTCCCAGCAGCTGGTTGTGACGGAAACTTTGACAGACGGGGACAAGGCCGTGATCGACCTTTCCACTTTGGGAACTTCACCGTTCCAGCCAAAGAACAAACCTCAGGCTTTGAAACTGAAGGCGAAAAAGAAAATCGACTTCTGTCTGATCGTAGAGTCCGAAGGTACCGCGAATACGCTGGTGACCATGGGCTTCACCAAACGTAACAACTGTATCGTGATGGGTGCTCAAGGGGTTCCATCCAACGGTGTGCGTGGCTGGGCAAAGCTGATCCAGGAAGAATTGGATGTTCCAATGTACTTCTTCGGGGATCTCGATGCGTACACCATGCAGAACATCTTCCGTACTTTGAAAGCCGGTTCCGCGGCGTCTTTGATCCGTAATGCCGACTTCTCTGCTCCGAACGTGAAGTTCCTGGGCGTGTTGCCGGAAGACGTGAAAAAATACGATCTGCCTCACTACAAAGTGAAAGAATCCGATCCTGCCGAAGCACGCGCTTTGAAAAAAGCCAAAGATGCCTTGGAAAACGATCCGTTCTTCCTGGACAAAAAGAACAAAAATCTGGCGGACATCCTGCGCTGGTTGATCAAAGAAAAGATTCGTTGCGAGCAGCAGTCCTTCTTCTCCGTTGACCCGAAAGATCCAATCAAGACAGAAAAACTGATCCTTGAGAAAATCAAACGCGGATCTTACGTTTAAGATTTTTCAGTAAAACGAAAAAACACCCAAAGCCCCTGTCCTCACGGATGGGGGCTTTTTTATTGTCGGCAGCCCGGCAGTCGGCCCCGCCGGCAGAGCTGGAGCGCCGGCAGGCGCGCAAGCTGGAGCAGCTTCAGCACTCCCGGCTACCGCCGGAACACTATAAACTCTTCAATTCCCCCAGCTATTTCCGTCATTTAGGCGGTTAGAAAGATGAAACTTCGGTAGGGTTCGGGAAAAGCCCTTTCGGAGTAGGGTGAATTTTGTTAAATAAACCTCGAATTTTTAAAAACCGGGAGTTTTCCATGAAAGCCATCGTATTTGCCTTTGTCGCTTTGTTTGTATCTGTTTCCGCTCAGGCGGATGTATCACCTTCAGTTTTTGCCAAGTGTTCCGGTCATCTGGGTGACGACACGGCAGTTTCATTTGAGATGCTGGACACCGCTGTTGTGAATTTGAAGCAGGGTGTGCTGGCGACGTTCGACGGTGATTTTGCGGTGAACATGGTGTGTGAAAAACTAAAACCTTCTCTGCACAAACCGGACAACACTCCGGCTTACGAGTGCGTTGAAAACCGCGCGGGTGACGGCAAGTACATTATCAATCTGGTGTACGGTATCAGCGGTCACCTGGTCGGGCAGATTCAGCATGAGCAGATCTTCCCATTGAAGCCACTGACAATTGGCTCCGTGTTCTGCCGCTAGTTGATCAAAATCAAAGGTGTGCCGCGAATATCGGCCACCTTTTTTATTTCACGGCGCCCGCTCAGGATTTTGCGGGCTTCTTCCAGCGGATTCCAACCGTGATCCTGCAAATCGCGCAGTAAAACAAAGGCCCGGCCCCCGGGATTTAAAGCGGCATCAATCCCGCGAATCAAATTAGTAAAATCAGAATCGATAAAGAAGCGGCAGCGGTTTTTAAACTCTGACGGCGACAATTTTCCCTGATTGGTGCGGAAGTAGGGTGGGTTGCTCAGGATCAGATCATAGCGGCTGCTGAATTCAGGTGTCAGCAGGGCTTCGTAGTTCAGATTCACGAAATTCACTGCAGGCTTTTGCTGTGCAAAGGCTGTCAGGTTTTTTTCAAAGTGATCGCGGTAAACTTCCTGCACTTCCATAAAATCAAAGCGGGCGGGGTAGGCACGCTGTTCCTGTTTGCAGTGATACAGAAAGTCCAGGCCCACGATCCCGCAACCCGAACACAGATCCAGCGCCGTCATTTTGCTCAGGTCTTCCGGCAAAAACTCAAAAACCTGGCGCGCCAAAAACACCGAATCATGGGAAAAACGGTATTCCTCGGGCTGGGAGTAATTAAAGGTGAAGTGCGGGTTTAGGGAAGTCATCAGGGCCTAGGTTTTAGAAGCACCCTTGTTAAATGTCCATTTTTTCATTTCGCTTTCATTAGCAAAAGCTCAGATCTAAATTAATTACATTTGAGCCCATTTTTTGGTCCCCGTATTGAGTTTTTGGGGGCAAGAACCTATAAATTGCCCAAGGCCATGTTCAAGAAACAATTCTCATTATCTTTCACTATCAACCGTTCCGTGACCCTGTCGGTGCTTCTGCATGGCGGGTTGTTTGCGTTGGCGGTGGGCATGGCGGCTCCGGAAGTGGTTCCTTTGCCAGTCGGTGTGGAGCTCCAGTACGGGGATGGCGGCAGCGTTCAGGCGCCGCAACCAGAGTCCCAGATCAAAGCCGCCAAGATGAAGGCCCCGGTTGTTGCTGACAACTCGGAAGGCCCGGCCATCAAAACTGAAAAAGTCAGTGAAGCAGCTCCTGAGCCGGTCCCGATGGGTAAGGCGGCGGGGTCTTTGGCGGGAACTTCTGCGCAGGGTGCATTGGAAGGCCGTGAAGGGGTAGCCAACGGGATCGAAGTGTCCCCCGAGCAACGTTACCTGTACGAGATCAAAAAGCTGCTGGAGCGCCGTAAGCGTTATCCAATGCTGGCCAAGAAAATGGGTCAGACGGGGAAGGTCACCATGCGCTTTACGTTGGCGCAGGACGGTTCGCTGCTGACCACAGAGATCGTGGAAAAGACACCCTATGATTCTTTGAACCAGGCGGCTCTGGATCTGGTCAAAGGCATTCATGGTTTAAAGCCCTTCCCGCAGGAAATTCAAAGAGGTTCCTGGTCGATCACAGTTCCAATTGAATATGTTTTGAACTAAAAAAAAAGCCGCTTTGCAGAGCGGCTTTTTTTATGTCGTTAATTTGGTGCGGCTTTACTTCGTGATGCCCTGGAAGTTGCGGCAGAAATACACGTTGAAGGTTCGCGCGTGGATGCCGTTGCGGAACGTCTTCAGTGTTTCCTTGTCACAGCCATCCCAGGCCGCCCACTCCATCGGATCTGCCGGATACTTTTCTGTGCTGACGAAGATCGCGTTTTGTCCCTTGAGGTTGTTCATTTCCTCTGGGGATTGCATCACGGTGTAGTGACTGACGGTGGAACTTAGCATGTACACTTTTTGTTTTGTGCCCCAGGTGGTCTGCGCGGTGTTTTCATAGCGGTGAGCCGCGATGAAGGGTTTGCTGCCGCTTTCAGCGTGGATTTCGCGCTGACGACGGTTCACAAAACGTCCCAGGTCTTCCCAGCCGGTGAACTCATTGCTGAAATCATAAGTGGTCTGCCACTCGCCATTCGGATTGAACAGTTTGTAGGCTTTAGGAATCCACGGGTAAGCAAACGGCGTGTAGCTGATCAAAGCCAGCAACACAAAGAAGACGCCAACACCCCAGGTGAAGACTTTGCTTCGCGCCTGGACAATCTGACGACGACCCCACACCAAACCTTGAGACCAGATCGCTCCGGCGCCCATCAAAAGCAGGGTGTACGCAGCACCGCTCCAGTGAGGTTTGTATTCAGCCCACAACGGCTGTGGATAGAAGATCGCAATCGAAGGCAGGGTCAGGCACAGCAGGAATCTCCAGCGCGCCTCGTGGCGTTTGATGAACGAAGTAGCGAACGCCAGCGCAATCATCACGTACAGGAACGGAGTTGCAAACAGCAATTGAGCACCAAAGAACACCAGCCAGCGGCCGATGTCAAATTTAGCGCCGGTGTGACGGTCGTGGAACTGATACTTGAAGCCCGGCCACTCGTGCAGATGATTCCACAGGAAGATCGGCGTTGCCAGCACAGTTGCAATCAGCAAGCCCACCCACGGCCAAGGTGTCAGCAGGTCTTTGCGGCGGGAAGGTGTTGCCAGCAGGTACAAGCCAAAACCCGGCGCCAACAGTGCGATGATAAATTTGGAATTCAGGCCCAGTCCCATCAGGATGCCCAGCCAGATCCAGGTTTTTTTCACACTCCAGGCTTTGCCGTCTTCACGCACGCCTTGCCAGAACACGTAGGACGCCGCCACCCAGCAGAACATGAACGGAGGTTCTGGCGAGGCCACGTAGCCGCCAAAGCCCCAGAACGGAGACCAAAGCAAAACAACGCCGACAAAAATCGCCGCCCAGTCGTCAAACAAATCCCGTGTCAGTTTGTAAAGCAGGATCACTGTGCCGACAAAACACAGGAAGCCCGGCAGGCGCACACCCAGGTAGGTATCACCAAAGGCGCTGGTGGTGATGGCCTCCAGCCACGCAATCATGGCCGGATGGTCGAAATAGGAAAGCTGGGGCCATTTAGCCCAGGACCAGTGATAAGCCTCGTCATCAATCAGACCGATGTTGAGCGAAAAAAAAGCTCGGAAAATCAGTGTCAAAATGAACAGGATGGTGACTTTTTGCGAGAGGTTTTGCTGCTTCCAGAATTCACGAATCACAGGGGTGTCCTTGCTGGGGAGTTCGGTCATTTTGTCAAAGCTCTGTCGTATTATCTTGGGGCGTCGGTGGCAACCAAATTCTTGCCTACAAAGCCGCTCGGTGAGACTCTGCGGGGCATGAAACTGACCATGATCACTGTGGCCGGGTTGTTTGTGTTTTTGGGGTGCCAAAGTTTCCGTTATCACGACCCCCAGAAGCCGCATCGCGGAGCAACCCAGTTTTACAATAACTATGACAATTCCCCCAAAGCCAGCTTCTGGAAGTGGCAGTGGGAACGTCTGACGGGGCCCCGCCACGAAGAGCCGCCGTTCAATCCGCCTGTGTTAAAAACCGACACGGATTTTTTGCGTCAGAATAAGAACGAAACCACTTTGACCTGGATTGGGCACAGCTCCTTTCTGCTGCAGCTTCAGGGAAAAAACATTGTCACCGATCCGGTGTTTTCCGAGCGTGTGTCCCCAGTGAGTTTTATGGGGCCGAAGCGTTTGGTCGCGTTGCCGTTTGAACTAAAAGAACTGCCTCCGGTGGATGTGGTGCTGATATCTCACTGCCACTATGATCATCTGGATTTAAAGACCCTGCGTGATCTGAATAAACAGAATCAAGGCAAGACCTTGTTCCTGGTTCCTTTGGGCAATGCCGATCTTTTGAAATTCGAAGGGATTGAAAACGTCAAAGAACTGGATTGGTGGGATCAGATCACTCTGGATGATTTGACGATCACCTTCACTCCTGCCCAGCACTGGACTCAGCGCACTCTCTGGGATCGCAACCAGAGTTTATGGGGCGGCTGGCATGTGCAGTCGGAAAAATTCAAATTCTTCTATGCCGGGGACACCGGGTATTCGAAAGATTTTTCAGATGTGCACACGAAGTTTGGCAATGTTGATCTGGCGCTGATCCCGATTGGCGCCTATGAGCCGCGCTGGTTCATGGGTCAGCAGCATGTGGATCCGGATGGAGCAGTTAAAATTCACAAGGACCTTCATTCCCGCCTGAGCATTGGGGTACACTGGGGCACTTTCCGCCTCAGTGACGAGCCCTTGGCTGAACCGCCTCTGGAATTGGCAGCGGCAAGGGAACGGGCCGGAATCAGCGAAAGTGGATTCCGCGTGATGATGCACGGTGAAGTTTTGAAATTGGACAATAGAAAATAGATTTGGAGTTAGTGATGGAAAAGTTCCGCGTAGAAAAAGATTTGCTGGGTGAAAAGAAAGTCCCTGCGGAAGCTTATTACGGCATTCATACCCTGCGGGCGATGGAGAACTTTCAGATCTCGGGCATCCCTGTCGGAGCCAATCAAAGTTTCGTGCGTGGTCTGGCACTGGTGAAAAAAGCCTGCGCGTTGGCCAATGGTGAACTGGGCACAATCCCGGCGGATGTTTCCAAGTCCTTGGTTGAAGCCTGTGACATCGTTTTGCAGGACCCGAAAAAATGGGGTCAGCAGTTCCCATCCGACGTTTATCAGGGCGGCGCGGGGACTTCGATCAACATGAATGCCAACGAAGTGATTGCCAATATCGCATTGGAAAAACGCGGTCTGCAAAAAGGCACCTACGCGGTGATCAACCCTAATGATCACGTGAATAAGTGCCAGTCCACGAATGATGCTTATCCGACCGCTTTCCGAGTGGCGCTGTATGAACACCTGAACGGAACTTTGGCGGCGCTGGATTCTTTGGCTTTGGCCTTCGAGAAAAAAGGCAAAGAATTCCAGAGCGTTTTGAAAATGGGCCGCACGCAGTTGCAGGATGCAGTTCCCATGTCTTTGGGGCAGGAGTTTAACGCTTTTGCCACTTTACTAAAAGAAGACGGTCGTCTGATCCGCACTGTTCAGAAATTCATGCTGGAAGTGAACTTGGGGGCCACCGCGATTGGGACTGGCATCAACACACCTCCGGGTTATGCGTCTTTGGCGGTGCAAAAGCTGGCTGAGGTCACCGGGCATCCGTTTGTTCAGTCGGAAGATTACATCGAAGCCACCAGCGACTGTGGTGCCTACATCATTATCTCTGGCGCACTGAAACGCACGGCAGTGAAACTTTCGAAAATCTGCAACGACTTGCGCTTGCTTAGTTCTGGTCCGCGTGCGGGCTTGAAAGAAATCAACCTGCCTGAAATGCAGGCGGGTTCTTCCATCATGCCGGCAAAAGTGAATCCGGTGATTCCGGAAGTTGTGAATCAGGTCAGCTTCAAAATCATCGGCAATGACCTGGCGATCACCCTGGCGGCCGAAGCAGGGCAGCTGCAGCTGAATGTGATGGAACCTGTGATCGCCTCCAGTCTGTTTGAGTCTTTGGATCTTTTGAAGAATGCCTGTGAAACCCTGGAACATAAATGTGTGAAGGGTATTACGGCCAATGCAGAACGCTGCCGGGACTACGTCATGAACAGCATCGGTATTGTGACTTATCTGGATCCGATCATCGGTCACGATGAAGGCGACCGTATCGGAAAAATCTGTGCGGAGACCGGTCGCAACGTGGCTGAAGTGGCCCTGGAGCGAGGCGTGGTGACTCAGGCGCAACTGGATGAACTGTTCTCAATGGAAAATCTGCTGAACCCGAAATACGTCGGCAAGAAGCACTAGCTGCGGCGTCGGAACAGCACCTGCGGGTTCACCAGCAGGATGCCCGCCAGCGCCAGCAGGCAGCCGATGCCTGTGGCTGTCAAACGCACCGTCGGGGTGTGCAAATCACCCCGCTGCAAGTTCGGCATATCCAGAATTATCAAAAGCATCACGGCCATGACCGCAGAACCCAGCCAATAGCTGCGGATGATAGACCACGGCCCCCAGAAACTGACCAGACCCAGAATCACTATCGCCAGCCAGGGTGAGTGAACAGAATAGATAATCAGATCTGCGACAATCACGCCGACCAGTGTTCCAAAAAAACGCTGGATGCTGCGGTAAACGCTTTGTTTGATTTCCGGGCGCATGATGATCAGAACCGTCCCCACGGCCCAGTAGCCATGGTCCACCTTCAGAATATCCACGGCAATCAAACTGAACAAAATTGCCAGTGCATATCCGGCGGCATACAGATGCCGGGACTTTTCGGTGGTGATGGATTCTTTCAGTGTTGTGCGAAGGCGGGTGAAGGGATTTGGATTGTGCCGGCGTAAAAAAACCAGAGTCGCCAGTGTCACGACAACACACAGGTATCCCAAGAAAGCATAGGACACGATCGGCACAAAGTAATGTTCCAGGGCTCCGGAATAGGCCCCCGCCAAAACCTGAAAGATTGAAAACAGCAGGGCCCGTTCAAGTTCGGCACCTTTGCCTCCGCCCATCAGTCCCAGCCAATACACCAGGCCCAGCAAAATGGGTATGAACAGGGCATTGTGCTGGTGGGTTAGAATTCCCAGGGACAGGCCCGCGGCCATCATCAGGAAGGTCAGAGTGATCGTCCACAGTCGATGCCCCAGGGTTCCCAGGTGGTCATTGAGCGGAAGCAGAAATCCCATCAGCGAACCAAAGATTGCCACCGGCAGCTGGCCCATGAAAAGACCGATCACAAGTGGAATTGTGGTGGAGAAGGCGCAGACGAACATGCGAGGCCACGGGGATGGCATCGGATTGATTCGCAGCACTTCGTCGACATGTTCGCGCAAACTCATAGACGTCAGTATACTCCGGGTCCGGTGCCTTATGAAAAAGAAAATCAAACTTGAGCATGACGTTGATGTGAATATGCTTCTTATTTTAATTCGGGAGGCTGAAATTTCAGGAGCTCAGCCACGCGAGGTTCTTTAACAGGCTTTTCAGCAAGCCAGAGCGCGGGGTGTGCCGGAGGCAGTGAAAGAAAAACCTCTGGGGGGGCCTTCAGATTCAGAAACCATTTTTTATAAAGATGTTCAAATTGCCCGGAGCGTTTGATTTCTTCAAAGGCCGTCTTCCATTTTGTGATAGTCAAAGGGGATGTCCCTCGGGAAAATGCAAAGTAAAAGGAACTGTGAGTCAGCGACAGCACTTTGGTGAAGGGGTTGGAGTTGTATCCGGCCCGACGGAAAAGCTCTGTGACGACTAATTCATCATCGCAGATGGCGTCCACTCGTCCCGCCATCAGCATCTTGGCGGCATTGACGGACGAATTCACAGGCACGATGTTATGGAAGCCTTCCTGCTCCAGAGTATTCTGAAAGACAGTGCCGCGATGGGTGGCGATGCGGAAGTTTTTTTTCAGTGATTGCAGGGTCACTTTGCTGAGGTCGTGAGTGCCGCGCACGTAAATCGCGATTTCGCCATTGGCGATGGGACCCACCAGAGTGAAAAGCCTTTCGCGTTCGGGATTGCGGGCCACGGTGAACAGCAAAACATTCGGCTGGGTCACCGCAAGATGGTAGGCCCGGGGCCATGGAAGGACTTCAATGCTCTGGGAAAGGGCGGCCGACTTTTGAATCATGCGGGTAAGATCCACGGCCATGCCTTCAGCTGATCCGGAATTTTCATAGGTAATAGGCGGCCAATGCTCGGTCACAATTCTTAGTGAGGATTGTGATGCAAAGCTTGCCTGCCCCAGTGGCAGCAGTAAAAAAATAATCAAAAAAAACAGCTGCGACATGTGATAATCTTATCACAGATCAAACACCGGTGGAGGAAGTGCAATATGCCAGTCCTGTCGAATATCAAGTCTGCTCATGTTCCGGTAAAAATCTGGTCTCCGGATTCCGAAGTGGAGTCACAAGCACTGAAGCAGCTTCAGAATGTTGCATCGTTGCCATTTGTTTTTAAGCACGTGGCTGCGATGCCTGATGTGCATCTGGGAATTGGAGCCACTGTCGGAAGCGTGATTGCCACCAAAGGTGCGGTGATCCCTGCGGCGGTCGGTGTGGATATAGGCTGTGGCATGATCGCGGCACGTCTGAACGTAAATCCCGAGATGGTTCTGCATGATTTGGATCGGTTGCGTGCAGGCATTGAAAGTGTGATTCCCTTGGGGCATGAGTCCAACAAACGCCTCACCAAGGAGGTGCAAAGCTGGCAGGGCTGGAAGCACATGCCAGAGTCCGTGTCGCTGTTGCGCCTGAAAGACCGCGCGTCCCATCAGTTGGGAAGTCTTGGCGGAGGCAATCACTTTATTGAAATCTGCACGGACGAAGAGGGCTCGGTGTGGGTGATGCTGCATTCAGGCTCCCGCAATGTCGGCAAAAGCCTGGCTGAGGAACACATCCGGGGTGCTAAAAGTGAAATTTCGCGTCTGGCGGTGAAACTGCCGGATCCGGATCTGGCGTATTATCTGGAAGGCACCAGTGAATACGAAAATTACATGCGTGATCTGGAATGGGCGCAAAGTTATGCTCTGGAAAACCGCGAAGAGATGCTTCGTCGGGTGATGGAGGTGATCTCTCATCACGTCGGCAAAAAAGGGGCCCCGCTGCCGCACTCGCTCAAGGTCAACTGTCACCACAACTATGCCACGCGGGAGGTTCACTATGGCGAAAACGTCCTGGTCACACGCAAAGGGGCCGTGCGTGCGCGTAAAGATGATCTGGGGATTATCCCTGGCTCCATGGGGGCAAGGTCGTACATCGTGCGCGGCAAGGGCAATGCGGAATCTTTTGACTCCTGTTCGCACGGGGCGGGCCGGCGGATGTCACGCTCTGAAGCCAAACGTCGATTCAGTCTTGAAGATTTGCAGAAACAAACAGCGGGCGTGGAGTGTCGCAAGGATGCCGGGGTGATTGATGAAATTCCCGGAGCCTACAAGGACATCGACCAGGTGATGAAAAATCAAACAGATCTGGTCGAGGTCATGGCGGTGTTAAAACAGGTACTGTGTGTGAAAGGCTAGTTGCGTTTTTTGCGGGACTGCTGGCGGTGAGTTTCCTGCCAGTTTTTTCTGTGATGCACAGTCTGATGTTTTTCCATTTTGGTTTCAGGCAACTGTTGCAGGTGCGCCTTCAGTTGGGAATGCAGCGGGAGCAAACCGGCACCGGACATCAAAAGATCGCGGTATTGCTTTCCGAATCCTTCTTCAACGTGATCAATCAGAAGTTTTTCAATTTCCGCACGAGCGACACCGGCATCTTCTTCCGCAATGTGTTCCAGCTCGGTCAGAATATCGATATCAGCCATCAGGGAGGTCAGTTCGCGCAGCCACATGTATCGTTCTGCGGTCATCAAAACCTGGAACCATTCTGTCGGAGCCGCCTGATAACCCACTTCGCGGTCGAACTGCTCTTTCAGGGAATTCAAAACTTCTTTTTGCAGGGCCCAAAGGGCTTGGCGGACTTGAAGAGTGGCTGAATGATGAGCGGTTTTTGTCATGGGGTTGGGCTCCTGGTTCACTTTTAAAAGCCGATCCTAGCGTATTTTATCGCCATTGACATCTACTTTTAGCAGCTCTGCAGGAGCCCAGATGGGGTTCTTAAATTAGCGGCAACGTCACTATCTGCAACGTCACTGCCTGCACCGTCACTATCTGCAACGTCTCCATTGCAAGTGGTAGACCAGGCCTGAGCTGATGTCGGCACTGTCCACTGTTGCCAGGGTCTGTTCGCCACGGCCGTTGGATCTTGCCATCATGGATGTGTTGACACGCAAGTTCACGTTCGCTCCGCACGGCGTCCAAACCATAGTGCTGGCAAGAAGGCCGTCAGAGATCGTGTAGCTGTCATTTACCGGACCCATGAATGTGCGGCTGACGCGAGGACCACGGGCGCCGGCCCAGAAGTACTCCGCATCAAAGCGGGACATACCGCCACGAGGCACGAAGTTGAATCCACGGTAGTCGACCTGGATCACCGCCACGCTGTAACCGCTTGGCACTGTCACTGGAACAGAGATGTTACAGGATTTGCGATCCATGGAGCGGCCGTTGCCGGCTTCCGCCACATAGTTGTCAAACAGGATACTGAGTGCTGAAGCATCCGGACTGACTGTGACACTGGCGCTTCCTGCTGGACAGCCGGTACCACCGTAGGCTGGTTGACCCAGGCGAATTTCCTGAGCGTTGGCTTGCAGACTCATGGCAGAGATCATCCCCGCGATTGCGATCAATAGTTTACCTTTCATAAATCCCCCTTGTGATTATGACATTGTTAGTTCGTTAAAAATTAAGTTGTTTCAGTTTGCGCACCTGCCGGTGCTTCAGCCGTTATGGGAAACGCGGTGGTCTTCCCGGATTGTTCGGTCGGCCCGGCCCAGGATCACGCCCCGGTGGCTGATGGACCCCACCATTGCTTGGTCGGCAGGTCTTCCAGGCCAACTGGTATCTTTGTGACTGCACCTGACCATCAATACTGTCCAGAGTGATCTGGGCCGTCAGCAGTGACGACAGATTCAAGTTGCGCGCCATCAGATATGTTGTGATGTACAAAGACTGAATGGAGTTGGCGTTACAGGCCGCCCACGGTGCGACGCGAGTGTCGACTTGGTGACGGATGTAGTAAGTGTCGTTGTAAGGTCCGCGGAATTCCTGCGCGCGGAAATTATAAGTGCCGCCGTTTTCATAGCCCGGACGCTCATTGCGGGGCTTGCTGCCGTCGAATGAATAAAGCGCCTGATGAGTCACCATCGTTCCGGCTTCTGCATAAGCAAAGCCGCGATAGTCTGCAGAGGTCACAGCAAAAGTCCATCCTGCGGGAACCTGGAAGTTCACCTTCAGTTCGCAGTTCAGTCGGACAATCGGGCGGTGCATGGTGGATTCAGCGATAAAATTATCCAGAAGCAAAGAGAACGTCTGCGCATCCGGAGAGATTGTGGCGTTGTAAGTTCCTGCCGGACAGCCAGTGCCAACGGCCTGAATGCTGTGAATACGGATGCCGGGTGGCGTTTGAGCCAAAGCGGCTGGTGCCGATAATAATAAAGACATTCCTATTAATGATGTGATTCCCCGCCAGATCATAATATTTCCCCCCGGAAACTGGTGACATCGGTCACCTGGGAATCCATATAGCAAGGGTCGGGCCAGCGTTGGCGGTGGCAGCATGGCTCCACCGTTGTCGTGACGCACTAGCGATGCTGGTGTCGTTCTTCGCTCAGTTTTTGAATATGATTTAACAGATCGGCTTTGCGCAGGGGTTTGATCAGGTGCAGATTGCAACCGACCGAAAGACTGCGATCAATTTCATTTTTCAGTGCAAAGGCAGTGAGGGCCCAGATTGTGGAAGCAGGTCGCTGGTGGTCTTGTTCCCATTTGCGGATCTTCTGGGTGGCAGTAAAACCATCCATCACTGGCATCTGCATATCCATCAATATAAGATCAAAGCGCTGCTTTTGTGCCAGTTCCAATGCCTGGCGTCCATTGCAGGCCTCGCTGATCTGGTGGGGAGTGTTTTTCAGGTACGCCTTGATCAGCAGACGGTTGTCTTCCGTGTCATCAACAATAAGAATGGACAGGGGCTCCTGCTCTGCTGCAGGGCCGGTTGGAACCTGGCTGATTTCTTCGGCGGTGTGTTCACCTTCCGCCGGCACGTCCCGCAGCCATGGCAGATTCAGACTGAAGGAAAAGCGGCTTCCGCGGTGCAGTTCACTTTCAACGGTGATGTCTCCGTTCATCATCTTAACAAGACGCTTGGAGATGGAAAGTCCCAGTCCGGTGCCGCCGAACTTGCGGGTGATGGTGGAGTCGGCTTGAGTGAACGGCTGAAACAGCTGCGGGATCTTGTCGCGCGGAATGCCAATACCGGTGTCGCTGACGTGGAAGATCAGATTGCCTTCCATTTCTGTCTGGTTCTTCATCACCTCCACCCGGATCGAGCCATCGGTGGTGAACTTTAAAGAGTTGCTGATCAGGTTGGAAAGCACCTGGCGAATGCGGGTCGGGTCCCCCATGAAAATGCTGTGCGTGTCTTCGCTCAGATAGACGGACAGCTCCAGATTTTTCTCCCGGGCCTTCAGCTCAAACATCTCGGTGATATCGTTGACCAGGCTGTGCAGATCGACTTCAGTCTTTTCCAGCGTCAGCAGGCCGGCCTCGATCTTGGATATGTCCAGAATGTCATTGATAATGCTTAAAAGGTTGTGACCGGCCTTTTTTGAAATATCCACATAGTGTTTCTGGTCTTCGTTCAGCGGGGATTCTTCCAGCAGATCGGACATGCCGACGATCACATTCAGCGGAGTGCGGATTTCGTGGCTCATGTTGGCCAGGAATTCGGACTTGGTTTCTGACGCTTTTTTCAGTTGCACGTTCAGATCAATCAGATGCTGGGTTTTTTCATCCACGATTTCTTCCACCGTGATAATCCGGTTGGCGATGGTCAGCAGCAGTGTGCAAATCAGAAAGACGAACACCAGCGATGTCAGCAAAAACACCGCGGTATTGAACGCCGAGCCCTGGCGCAGGGACGTGTCCTGCTGGATGGTGACCTCCCAAAGGCGGTCGCCGATCTCCAGGTGGGAACTCCATCTGAAGTCAGCGTGGAAGTCGCGGCCGCCGCTTAATGTATCCACCATCAGTTCCCGGTTGGAGGTTTGCGTGACATCCTCGATCAGCACCCGATAGCTGGGATCGTTCAGCACACCGGTCAGATCCCGTAAAATTCCATCCAGGCGAAGAACCTCCAGCAGCACTCCTTCGGGGCGTCCAATGGCCAGAAGCAAAAAGATGCCGCGGGCCTGGGGATAGAACTCGCGCAGATTCATGGGGCCGGAGGTGATCAGGCGTCTTTTTTCCAGGGCTTTTTTCAGCAGGGCCTGGCGGTCGGGATGGGTGCCAAAGTCAGTTCCCAGAACCTGACTGTTGGTGGGAAGTGGTTCGATGTATTCGATGCGCAAAGTTTCTGGTTTGTCCTGGTTATAGGGTATCCAAGCCAAAGCCTGAACCTCGGGGCGGCGAGAGTGCAGGGTGCTTGAAAAGTCCCGGAACTCCTGACGGGTCACAGATGTTGAGCTGTCAAAGAAGCTTTTTAAGGACTCCAGCATATCGATGTTGCCGTTAAAATCTTTTTCCAGAACGTTGAAGGTGAACTCGGCCTTGCGGGTGAACTCCGCGGATTGTTTTTCTTGCTCTGACAGAGTCAAATACTGGGAAGCCGAAAGAATCAGTGCAAAGGCCACACACACCGGGACCAGAACCTTGGTGACGGATTTAAGCCAGTAGCGGCGTGACTGGGTAGAGAACATCAGGGCCAGCGGGGCAAAGATCAGCCCGCCAATGGCATCGCCGACGAACCAGTAGATCCAGTTCATCGAGGCGTTTTTCTGCGACACCACATCGTTCAGATAGAGCAGTCCCACGCCGGCGCTGGCGCTAAGCAGGGCGGCGACGGGACCGGCCAGAAACAAAAACAGAATCACTTCGCGTTCAAGATAGAAGCGTTTGGGGAAATGGAGAAATCGTCGGATTAGCAGGGCCGCGACAATCACTGAAATTGTATTGCCCATGGAGATCCCCAGGGGCAGCAGCAGATTTGAAATACTTTCCATGTGGCGGGCGTTGACCAGGAAGGCCCCAATCAGAACTCCGGGCCAGCGATTGATTCCTAAAAGCAACAGGGCCGCGATGCTGATACCAAATGGGGGCCAAACCAATGACGCATAACCGGGTGGAAGCGCCAACAAAAGTCCCAGGCGTCCTGTCAAATAGTACAGAACAAAAATAAGAAAGATCTGAACAGCCCAGTTTTTTAAAAGTCGTTGGAACATAAACCCATTTTATCGGTGTTCCAGAGGGGAAACAATCTATACCTATTTACCCTCTACCAAATGCCTTTTTGTACTGTTGTCAAAAGCATGTTATGAATAGGCCACGGTTAGGAGAATTCCATGTCAAACATCCCTGGGGTGTGCGTGAGCCCCGACAAAGAAACACAGAAGTATGTATTCAACCACACCATGCTTAGAATCAAAGATCCTAAAGCCTCGTTGGATTTCTACACCCGCGTTTTGGGGATGAAGCTGGTGCGCAAACTGGATTTTGCGGAATGGAAGTTTTCTTTGTACTTCCTGGCTTATGTTCCGGAAGGCACCGATGTTCCCACTGAAAATGAAGCCAATGCCCGTTATGCCTTTGGTCGGGAGGCTGTTCTGGAACTGACCCATAACTGGGGCACCGAAGAACAGGAAACCACCCCGTACCACAATGGCAATACCGAGCCTCGCGGGTTTGGCCATATCTGTATTTCAGTCCCGGATATTCAACAGGCCTGTGCGCGCTTTGAATCCCTGGGTGTGAATTTCCAAAAACGTCTGGGCGAGGGTGGTATGAAAAACATCGCTTTTGTCAAAGATCCGGATCAATATTGGATTGAGGTGGTTCAACCAGGTCTTTTGTAAAAACATGCGCAGTCGTTGGCAAACTCTTAGAAAATGGATCGTGAAAGCTGTTCTGCTCTTTTTTGTGAGCAGTCTGGGATTCGTTTTGCTTTATCGCTTCGTACCGGTGCCGCTGACACCTTTGATGGTAATTCGTTCGGTCAGTTCGGTGTGGGGGGAAGAATTTGTCGGCATTCACAAGGACTGGGTGCCGTTGGAAGAGATTGCCCCCTCCGTGCAAAAGGCTGTGCTGAAAGCCGAGGACTATCGTTTCTTTGAGCACAACGGCTTTGACTTTGACGCCATTGAAAAGGCGATGAAGTACAACAAGACCCACAAACGGAAAAAAGGGGCCAGCACCATCACCCAGCAGACCGCAAAGAACGTGTTTTTGTGGCCCCAGCGTGATTGGGTTCGCAAAGGTCTTGAGGCCTACTTCACCATCCTGATTGAATCAACCTGGCCCAAAGAGCGCATCATGGAAGTTTATCTGAATGTGATCGAGCTGGGCCCGGGGGTTTACGGGGTCGAGGCAGCATCGCAAAAGTATTTCAAGCGCAGCGCCAAGAATCTGAATCCCTATCAGGCGTCTTTGATTGCTGCGGTACTTCCGAACCCGCGTCGTTTTAGAATTGATCGCCCCTCTAACTATGTTGTCGGTCGTCAGCGCCGCATTTTGAATCGCGTGGCTCCCGCCATTCCCAAGGCAGCCGATGCTTCACTTCTGGACTTTCTGGATCTGAAGTTTGACAGCGAAGAAGACGAATCCGCCAATTAAACTTTCCGCTGCTCAGAGGGTTGCGCCTCTGCAAGGTGCAGACTAGAATTTCCCCATGAGTTCAAAAAAGAAGAAAACGCAGATGGTGAAGGCAATCAACCAGCGGGGATGCCTGCTGGTGTATCCGCTGGAAAATCGCAAAGAACCCGCCAGCCTGTGGTCCGAACTTTACCCGCGCACCAAAATGCGCTGGGAGTGGGACCAGGATGGTGACAACCGCGTGGCGGAGATGTGGGTTCTGCGTGAAGAGCTTTCGCGCAGTGAAGAGGTCATTTATGCCAAGTGGTTCCGCAACCGCGCGACTTTTTTTTCGAAGGAAGTTTTTCTGAACATGCTGGCGTATCTGGGAAGCTCGCAGGGGCGCATCCAGCTGCCGCGCTCCAGCCAGGAGGCTTTGGACAGTTTTCTGCTGGATTCGCCGCAGTCGACCAAGGTGATCAAGGAAAATCTGGGTTGGCAGGGAAAATTGATGGAAAGCCATTACAACCGGGCGATGAAGCCGTTATGGAGCTATCTGTTTCTGGTGGGCTATGGTGAAGTGCAGGATTCCAGCTTTCCTTCTTTGAACATGGCAGCGGCGCAAAATCTTTTTGAAGACTTGTGGTTGCAGTCTCAGTCCCTCGATCCACAAAAGGCCGAAGCTTTCCTGGAAAAGAAGCTGGGCTCTGACAATCCGTTTTTCAAGTACGCGCAGAAGATGGCGAAAGGCAGATCCCAGCTTTAGTGTACTGCCCGTTGCCAGCGCTGTATTTCTTCAGCACCGGCAGCGCTCTTTTGCTTCATTAAAGAAATCGGTAAAAAGTGGTGTCTATGCAAAGACATCATCTGATTCTTTTATTGTTTTCATTATTTTTCATTCAAACCTCTCAGGCTTTGGCAGCCCCTCAGGTGCGCTTTCAAACCGAGTGTCAGGACGGTCAGGAGCGCATCGGTCTGTCCTTTGTTGGTGACATTCTTGTTCATGAGGCTTTGTACCGGGCGGTGGTGAACGGCACCCAGCACTTCAACCAGATCTGGCGGCGTACGGATCCACTGATGTCCAAAGCTCATTTCAGTGTCGGGAATCTGGAAGGGCCCGCCGCCTTGGGGGTCGACAAGCGTGGCAAGGATCACGGTGATGTCGGTTTCATCTATGACGAGGTGGTGTATTCAGGCTCGAACTTTTCCTTCAATTATCATCCGCGCATTTTGTCGGATCTTTATCGTTCGGGTTATGATCTTCTGACCGTGGCTAACAATCATTCGTTGGACCGCAGCTGGCTGGGAATTGATAAAACCATCCGCGCCGCGCGGAATGTGGGAATTCCCACAGTGGGCATTCGCATGTCATCAGAGCGCAGCGGGGCTTTTCATCATATTGCCTCCATCGGTGGTTTCCGCGTGGCTTTTTTGGGCTGCACGGAAATGAGCAACGGCCACAAAGACAGCAAAGACCAGGTGCTGTTTTGTTATAAGAATCCGGACAAGATGGTGGAGCTCATTAAAAACATCACGTCAGATTCCAGTGTTGATGCGCTGATTCTGCTGCCGCACTGGGGACAGGAATACAAACATTCCCCGGATTCCCGGCAGAAAGCTTTTGCCAGACGTTATTTGGAGGCCGGGGTGACGGCGATCCTGGGATCTCATCCTCATGTGCTGCAACCGTGGGAAAAATATGTCACCAAGGATGGCCGTGAAACTCTGGTGGCGTACTCTTTGGGGAATTTCGTGGCAGGACAGGCGGGGTTGGCGCGAAAAACCGGTCTGGTGGTGTACCTGGGGCTGGCCCGAACCGCCGGGCGGGTGAAAATCTTTGGGGCTTCCTACACGCCGACCTATCGGGAAGGCACCGAGATTTATCCGGTCACCAAGAACCAGGAGGTCTTTGATCACGTCGCAAGCATGTATGGCAAAGAGCGCCGGCTGGATGTCGCCGGGGACTTAATGAGTCATCTGTGCCTGAAAAATGAATGATTTGAGCGGACCTTCGGGGTTACACTAACCCCATGAGCGACAAAGATAAATTCCCCGTGACTCTGGCTATTCGTGAACTGCAAAAACATCAGGTGCAGTACACCGGACATCTTTTTCCTTATGAAGAAAAAGGTGGAACTGCTCATTCCTCAAAAGAGCTTGGCGTGCCCGAGCATCATGTTATCAAAACTCTGATCATGGAAAATGAAAAGAAGGAACCCCTGGTCGTTCTGATGCACGGGGATCTGCAGGTCTCTACCAAACAACTGGCGCGCGAGCTGGGCGTAAAGACGATTTCACCCTGCAAACCTGAAGTGGCGGACCGTCATTCGGGTTATCAGGTGGGAGGCACTTCGCCCTTCGGAACCAAGCGCGAGATGCCTGTGTATATGGAAAAAACCATTTTGGATCTGGATATTATTTACATCAACGGTGGCAAGCGAGGATTTCTGGTTTCCTTGAAACCGCAGGATGTCCAAAGGATTCTGCGGCCCACGATTGTCCAGGTGGGTGTTAAAGCTTCTTGATTACAACGGGCTTTTGATAGCTAGTTTTTTGTTTGTTTACATCTTCAAGATTCTCAAGATTGTCTTTGATGGACAATTTTTTGAACCCACATAGTCTGAAACCTGCACTTGTTCGGAGGTTTCATGTCGTATGATGGTGGAGTCAGAAAGCTGGTGGAGGTCATTCAGAACCTGTCTGCAGCCCGGTCTTTAGATGAAATCACAAAGTTGGTGCGCACAGCAGCTCGGGAGATTGCCGATGCCGACGGTGCCACCTTTGTTTTAAAGGACGGGGATTTCTGCTTTTATGCCGACGAAGATGCCATCAGTCCTTTATGGAAGGGACAGCGTTTCCCGCTGGAGTCCTGCGTTTCCGGCTGGGCCGTGCTGCACAAAGAAACGGTCATTATCGAAGACATTTATCGTGATCCGCGGGTGCCTTTGGACGCCTATCGTCCGACCTTTGTGAAAAGCCTGATGATGACGCCGATTCGTCGCGAAGACCCCATCGGAGCCATTGGCACTTACTGGAAGGATCAAAGGCTTCCCACCGATGAACAGCGTGAGCTGTTGCGGGCGCTTGCAGACTCTGTGTCAGTCAGTATCGAGAACCTGAACAACTACAACGATCTGCAAAAACGCATCGAAGAACTGAAAGAAGCCAATCGTTCCAAAGATGAATTCCTGATGACAGTGTCCCACGAACTGCGCACGCCTTTGAATTCGATTATGGGTTGGGCCGAAATTCTGCTGGAGGCAAGTCCGGGGGACAAGGACGCCCGCCTGGGACTTGAGACCATCGAACGAAATGCGCGTAATCAGACCCGCATTATCGAGGATCTGTTGGATTCTTCACGCATTCTGCTGGGGCGTTTTCACATGGAAAAGAAACCGGTGGATCTGGTCGACGTGGTCACTCAGGCCGTGGATGCGGTTCGACTGATGGCGGATAAAAAAGAAATACACATTGAGATCGCCAAAGGTGTGACCACGGCGATGATCCAAGGGGACTTTGAACGTTTGAAACAAATCGTCAATAACCTGCTGATCAATGCCATTAAGTTTTCACACGCCCAAAGCCGCATTGAAGTGGCGGTTCTGCGCCAGGGCCCCAGTTTTACTGTGTCGGTGAAAGACGAAGGTGTGGGGATGGATGCTGAGTTCATTCCTCGGGCGTTTGAAAGATTTCGTCAGGCTGATGGATCCACCACACGAAAGTTTGGCGGGCTGGGACTGGGGCTTTCCATTTCCCGGCATCTGGTTGAGGCGCACCAGGGGACGATTGTCGCCCACAGCGCGGGCCTAGGAAAAGGCTCTGAGTTTTCCTTTTCGATTCCGGCACTAAGCAAACAAGGCGAGATTGTCAAAGAGCCTGTGCCGGCGCCGCCACAGCGTAACATGAAGCCTTTGCTGGGAGCTCACATCCTTGTGGTCGATGATGATAAAGACTCACTCCAGGTCATGGAGACTGTTTTAAGAATCAATGGTGCCGATGTTGTGGCGGCGGACTCGGTGGAAGAGGCCCTGCGCTTTGAGGGCGCGTTCGATCTTATTGTCTGTGATCTTAGTATGCCCGGGGAAGATGGCTTTTCATTCGTGCACAGAATACGCGCCGGGGAAACGCATTTTTCCCGGCAGGTGCCGATGATGGCCCTGACGGCGTTTGTGGACAAGGGCAGCCAAGCCAAGGCCCTGGGGGAGGGGTTTGATTCCTTTATGGGAAAACCCTTTGCCGTGCCCCAGTTGATTCGCAGTCTGGTGGAACTGAGCAGTCATCCGCAAAGTGATCGGTCACTGCATTAGTAACCTTCGTCGATCATCATCATGCGCTCTTCGTTGCGCATGAGTTCAAACCACAGGTTGTCCTCGCCATCGACGTCCTTGCTGCGCACTTTGTATTCTTTCAAAGTGCCCTGAACGGATTTGTTGAAATCATTGTCTTTGAAGTTCACACGAATGGTGCCGGCGTCGTTGTAAGTCGCCGCCGGAGTGAATTTCAGGTTCACCTTCATTTTGGGATTATGCCGGGTCATGGTGGCCTGCCATTCGGAAACCGGCACGGCTTTTTTTTCCAAAGACGGGTCCATCACGTAGGGCACCAGTTCCGAGCCTTTTTTAACCAGCACCACCGGGGCCACATGGTACTTCCAGTCAACCGTCATGCCGTTCTTGGTGGGGTTCGGGCGGCGCAGGCGGGGGGATTCATCTTCGTTCACCGACGCAAAGACCTTCAGTGGTGTGATACCTTTTAGCAGCATCAGGCGCGACATTTCATGGGCGCGCTCTTCACATCCGGCGATGGAAAACTCGAAAGGAATGTCGCCCTGGGATTTAAGTTCGCTGAACAATTTTTGTGCATCGGCTTCACTCATCACAGTGGCCTTGTCACCCTGTAGGGTCGCCGTGGTCACCTTGGCTTGAGTGGGTTTTTCGGTTTTGCACGGCACACTTTCGCGGTTGTTCAGATAGCGCAAAGTGGTGTCCAGGTTAGCCGCAAAGGACGACAGATCATCAGCGGCAAAGCCCGCCTGACAGAACAGCAAAAGAAGTGGCAAAATGATCTTACCCATGGGAGTCTTTTCGGCAGGACTCCCTGCTGGCATAAGTCAGATCACTGGATGATGGTCGGGGTTCTTAAGGTATTTCCAAGGAGCGTATGAATGGCACAGCGATCTTTCCCGGCAGTTTACATGCGAGGCGGCACCAGTCGTGTGGTCGTGTTCAAAAAAGACGACCTGCCTTCGGATCCCGCGCTCTGGAATGAGATTTTCCTTTCCTGCATGGGAAGCCCGGACAGTCACGGTCGCCAACTTGATGGCATGGGCGGCGGAATTTCTTCGCTGTCCAAAGTCTGTGTGCTTTCGCCTTCGGAACGTGAAGAGGCCGATGTGGACTACACCTTTGCCCAAGTGTCGGTGACCGAGGCCAAGGTGGATTACAAAGGCAATTGTGGCAATGTCAGTTCGGCGGTGGGTCCCTTTGCGGTGATGGCCGGCTGGGTGAAACCATCGGGCAGCGAGGCGTGTGTGCGGATCTTTAATACCAACACCTCCAAAGTCATTCATTCCTATTTCCCCGTGAAAGACGGCGAGGTGGTTTTTGAAGGTGACTTTGCCATTCCCGGAGTCAGCGGGACGGCGGCCCCGGTGCGCCTGGAGTTCCAGCATCCCGGAGGTGCCGTGACCGGGAAGCTGCTGCCCACGGGGAGTGTGCGCGACACTTTGAAAATTTCCGAATCAGAATCCATCGAAGTCTCTTTGCTGGATGCTGCAAATCCGTGTGTCTTTGTGCGGGCTCAAGATGTGGGACTGACAGGGGCAGAAACGCCAGCGCAATTGGAGGCCTCGGTGGATCTGCTGGAAAAACTGGATCTGATCCGCCGACGGGGTTCGGTTGAAATGGGCATTGCGCCGGATCTGGAAGCAGCGAAAAATTCAATCGCCATTCCCTATCTCGCCCTGGTCAGTGCGCCGGTCTCAGACCAGATGAATTTCTCGATGCGGGTGATTGCCAGCGGACAGCCACACAAGGCTTTGCCTTTGACGGTGTCACTGTGTGCCGCGGTGGCTGCGAAGATTCCCGGAACCGTGGTCAGTCAGCTGGCCAATGGTATTTCAAATGAAGTGCAGATTGGAATGCCCTCGGGGGTTCTGACCTTGAATGCTGACGTGACTCAGGAAAATAACCAGTGGACCGCAGTCAGCGGCAGCTTCTTCAGGACGGCAAGGCTTCTGTTTGCCGGGCGGATCTTCGGCTGAAAACGGGCCTGCTGTAAAAACCTTGAACAGTTGCGTGTCTTCTGGACGAGTTCAGATGGTTGTTGAGGTGGCATAGCGGTTGCTTTAAGGGCTTCGGGCGATTTTGCCCGTTGGCTTTTGAGGTTCCCGTGAGCAAGACACGTTTTTTATCCCTGTTGATTTCGCTGATGCTGGTGGTGCCCGCAGCGCAGGCCGCACTGACCTGTGAGTCTGTGTTTGCGCCGAGTGTCTGGAAGGAAAGTGGCGGCAAGCCCTTCCCACAGGACCCAGCGACCTTAAAACGTGTCGCCAAAGAACAGAAGGAAAGTCTGAAGGTGTCAGAATTCCTGATGCAGGAAATGACCCGTCAGTCGACGGCACTAAAAAAGGAATTCAAAGGCAAAACCATTGAACTGGATGTTTTGTGCCTGGGCGCCGGCCCACAGTGTGCTGCGGCTTCTTTGGTGCTGGGAAAAACCAACTTGAAGTCCCTGGTGGTTGAAAAAACAGATCTGGTGGCAAAGACCTTTGCCGAAAAAGATTTTTACATCAACAGTATCGAAGCTCATCGGCTGTCCATGCATGACTTCCCGGGAGGAGTGGGCAGTCTGTCGCATCTGACCTCGCAGACTTATGCGCATTCGACCCAGCTGGCGACCCACATTCAAAGCCAGCAGTATGTCTCAAAAGTTCCCGTGATGCTTGAAACCACCGTGGTTGCCGCAAACAAGGTCTTGGTTGATGGCAAGGTGATGATAGAAGTGGTGACCGATCAGGGTGTCACTCTGCGCGCCAAAAACGTAATCCTGGGAACAGGCCTTGGCGAAGTTGGCACCAAGGTTAAAGACACTTCCTATCAGACGGCCTTCGCTGAATATCAAAAGCTACACCAGGCAGAGCCAGCAGTCCTGCGCCCGATCATGAGCACCGATGCTTTCCTGGTTTCCTTGCGCGAAAGCCGTCTGCAGAAGCAGGGGGTGCACATGCCGCGCGATCTGATCATTATTGGAAATGGAGATGGGTCCCGCATCGCTATTGAAGGACTTTTGAATCCTCATGTTAAAACTCAAGAAGATTTCAAGATTCATTGGATCGGCAATACTTTCCGTACAGCGGAAGAATACATCCAAAGTCAGAACGGCTGGGATCGTTATGTGGATATGATCGTGCCCCAGTACCAGAAGAACCGCGTTTCAGGTTTGCCTGGTCACGTTGAAAAGGTGGAGCTTCTTAAAAATGGCCGCTATCTGGTGACAGTGCGGGATGCAAAAAACAATATCGTGAGCCAGGCTGAAGGCGACATGATCATTGATTCCACGGGGTATACAAATTTGAATGGCCAGCTGCTGTCCAATGTGGTGAAGAGTCCCGAACTGGTGGACGTCCTGGGCCCGTTGAAAGAACTGAGTCTGTCCGAGACTGTATTGGCTCGCCAGTATGCTGATGCGGGCGGCGAGAAACTGCCGATCTATGCCGTGGGCTCGGCAGCGGGGATGTTGGCCAAGGACACGGAGCTGGCAGGTTCACCGAATAAAAATCCGGTGGCGATTTTCAATACAGTGGCCCGAACGTCCCAATTCATCTCGCAGCTGATCGGGACCAAACCTCTGGAAAGCCAGCGGGGCGTTCGCACGGAGCGGCCTGACACCAGATCCTCTCAAGAAATAATCAAGGATCTTAAAGTCCGTCGCGGGGCTCATTAGGCCCCCAGCGTCAGCTGTCAATGAAATTGCCCCCACAGGGCCCCGTGGTTAGAATTTTTAAACATGGTGTTTCTTCTGGTTTTTCTTTCATTGATGCTGTCGTTCTCGGTTTGTACGGTCTTAAGCTGTTTTCTTTGGCCCTATCGCCGTCAGCTGTTGCATCGCCTGATCCTGAGTATTCAGGTGACCTATGCAGTGTGGGCTTTTTCCGTCATCACTGTTCTGGTGATTGATGATATGTCTGTTAAAATTTTCCTGACTCACATGCGGCAGCTGATTTTGCCACCGCTGTGTGCGACCTGGGCTCTGGTGGGGACGGCCATTTTCCTTCCCAAGCTTTGGGGAAAAGTGCGCCGTTGGTATGGGGTGCTTTATCTGTTCCCGGCGGTGGTGATTGTCGCCAATGCCCTTTCGATGATGGGCTTTCCTTTTGCGAAAGAATGGATCTTCTTTAACTTCCGCTTGGTGGATGGTTTTCAGGGGCTTCCTATCTTTGAACGAAGTCCGCTGCAAAAAGCCAATCTGATGTATTCGTTCTTTTGGATTTTTGCCTTGTACGGAGTTTATTTCTGGGTGATGGCCACCCAGAAAGGCCCGCGACGCTGGCACGCATTTGTGATGTTCCTGGCAAGTCTAGTTCCGGTGGGAGCCGAAATCCTTGGGCAGACAGTGTTCAAACTGCAGCCGCAGTTCATGCAGTTGACGGTGGCAGGGATCTGGCCTTCCATGCTGGCTTTGAACTATGCGGTGGCGCGCGGGGATGTTCTTGAAATCAGCACTCTGGCGCAAAGAAGTGTGTTTGATCATTTGCCCAATCCGGTGATTGTTCTAAACACCCATGGTGAATTTTGGGACTGCAACCAGGCGGCTAAAAAGATCCTTGAGTTGAGCGAAGATGACATTGGCCAGCGTGCCAGTCAGATTCCGGTGATTCAGGAGATTATTGACTGTGCAGAGTCCTTTGCCTATGCCGGTCGCACTTTCCGCATTGCTGAGCACAAGGTGCAATTAAAGAAAAAGGGCCCTGAAACCGCCAAAATCTATGTGTTGATGGATGTGACGGATCTGGAGGAAAGCAATCGCACTCTGCGGGAGCTGAATGCGCAGATTCTTCAAATGACCCGTTTCAGCCGCAAGGTGCAGACGGTTCTTTCCCATGACCTGACCGGTTCGCTTTCCGGAGTGCAGATGCTGCTGACCGGGGTCATTGGACAAATGCGAAAAAGTGAAGATCAATCCTCTGTCGAGTCTTTGCAGAGGATTCATGACGCCAACAAATCTTCGATGGGACTTTTGCGGGATGTGCTGGCCTGGAGTCACGAGGATGAAAGTCAGCGTGGCATCGACTTCAAAGGCCGGGTGAAGGCCGCCATCGAGCAGTTGTCGCCGCAGCTTCTGCAGAAGAATATCCAGCTGCACACGGCACTTCCTGCGCACGAAATTCTTCTGTCCGGTTCTGGCAAAGTGCTGGAAGCGGTTGTTCGCAATATTCTTTCAAATGCCATTCGCTTCAGCCCTCGTGAAGGAGTGGTGCATGTCACCGGCCGGATGCTCGAGCGCCACGTAGAGCTGAGTATTCAGGATTATGGCCTTGGCATGTCCCAGGAACTGATCGACGAATTGTTTAGTTCCAAAGCTCCATCGATGGCAGCAGGTGGTGGTTTTGGAATCGGTCTTCACTTCACGAAGGACTTTATCACCCAAATGGGGGGTGTGCTCAGCATAGAATCCGCAGAGGGAGAAGGGACTCTGGTCCGTGTACAATTGCCGTTATTTGGTTGACCTGTTACTCTGAGCAGAGAATAGTTGGTAAAGACATGAGCACACTAGAGAACACTCTTCAAAATCCCGTATCGTTTTTTATTGTTGATGACCATCCGGTGACCCGTCAGGGGATGCGTGTGGCGTTGACGTCGTTGTCTGCAAAGATCCAGTGTCTGGGAGAAGCCTCCACCGTAGGCTCAGCCATGCAGAATCTGAAAAGCCTGGATGTGAACTATGTGGTGCTGGATCATCTGCTGCCCGGGCAATCCGGACTGGAGCTTTTGACGATGGCCGCTTCGGCTCGTCCGGATCTGAAGTTCATGCTGGTCACTCAGTGCGAGGACGCTGAAACTCTGGCGCAATATCAACGCCTGGGTGTGAAGGTGATGCTGTCCAAAGTTTCTGCCATGGATGTTCTGGAAGACGCGGTGAAGTCTCTGCTTGAAGACAAAGACTATGTTTGCCCGGCACTTGAAAAAGTAATGGGGGAGCCCCGCCTGACGAATGTGCTGACTCCGCGCGAGCTGGAAGTGGTGCGCATGATCGCACAAGGAAAAACCAACAAAGAAGTGGCGGCGTGCCTGGAGTGTTCTGAACACACCATCAAAACTCACAAAACCAATGTGATGCGAAAATTGAATCTTTCAAACGCCGTTGAAATCAGCGTCTGGGCCCTGAAGCGCAATCTGGCTTAAAGGCCCCAGATTCTTTAATCAACTAAACCTGTTTCGCGAACTGCACATCCAACGAGATGCTGACATCGTCACCGACCAGCACACCGCCGGCTTCCAAAGCCGCATTCCAGCTCAGGCCGAAATCCTTGCGTTTGATTTTGGTCGTCGCAGAAATTCCGATTTTGATATTTCCATAGGGGTCTTTCATTTCAGCCGTCGGGCCTTCCACGGCCAGAACCACTTCTTTGGTGATGCCATGAATGGTCAAGTCTCCGGTGACTTTCAGGTCATCGCCATCTTTTTCCACTTTCGTGGATCTGAAATTCAGGGTCGGATATTTTTCAACATCAAAGAAGTCAGCACTTTTTAAGTGCGTGTCGCGCTGGGCTTCACGGGTGTTGATACTGGCGGCATCAATCACAGCCTCAATCGAAGACTTGGTGATGTCCGATGAATCCAGGTTCAGGCTGCCAGAGAGTTTTTCAAAGCCGCCGTGAACTTTCGCAATCATCATGTGTTTGATGGTGAAGTTGGCGCTGGAGTGCATGGGGTCGATGTTCCATTTGCTTGCAGTCATAAAATCCTCCTTCAAGGGGATGAGTGTTCGTGATGGACTCATCCTGCCATGGCTGGGATTGTTGCGTAAGGAGACATATTTGCAACTGATTGTTGCAATAATGGAACTGTCCTGTTTTGAAGCTATTGCGGGTAAATCTGCCGCCCGTGCTCCAGGCCGAACTCCAGAATCTGATCCGGGGAAATGCCCGGGTCATTGCGATGGATCCAGTCCGGATAGTATTTTACATAGTGGGTCCCGGCGAAACTCATTGGCAGGGGCTTCATGTTCAGGGCAATTCCCACCAGCTTTGAACAATAGGTCTTTTGATTGTCCCAGACAAACTGATAATCAAAAGGCAGTCCCAGTTGCCCCAGCAGGGCCTGTTCATTGACCAGCTCATCGGGTATTTCAACGCGGATGTGACCGGCGGGCAGGTGATGGGCCGGGACGCGGCGGCCGCCGGCGCGGGTGTCGGCTTCGTACACATAGGATTTATATTCCAGCGTTACGTGGAACAGAGGCTGTGGCACGCGGGGATTGCTGTAAAAATGCAACACTGCCGCAAAACTTTGAACTGAAAACAACAGGCTTAATAGCGACAACAGAAGGCTTTTTATCATGGACCCATGCATAGTCCTCTGGCTGCGGTTTGGCAAGGGCCGCCGGCGCCTTTTTACGAATTTCACTGGGTAAATTATGCACGGGCCACCGCTTGCTTATGGCGCGGGCTAGGAGTAGGTTCATGCTCATAACGACCCTTCCTTTACTTGAGGATTATTCGTGGAAACCGACAATAAATACGCGCGCCCTGTTTATATTCCGTACTCTGGAACTGTTTTGTTGGAGATGTCTTTGCTGAACAAAGGCAGTGCCTTTTCCGAAGAGGAACGCACGCATTTAAATCTGCACGGTCTGGTGCCTCAGACCATTGAAACCATCGAAGAGCAGGCCGAGCGTGTGTATTCCCAGTATCGTCTGCTGAAAGCCGACATCGACAAACACGTTTATCTGCGCAACCTGCAGGACACCAATGAGACCTTGTTCTATCACCTGGTGGTGAATCACCTGACTGAGATGATGCCGATCATCTACACGCCGGTGGTGGGTGAAGCCTGCGAACATTTCTCAGAAATCTATCGCGCTTCGCGTGGTCTGTTCATCTCTTATCCGAACAAGGACCGTATCGACGAAATGCTGCGCAACGTGACCAAACAAAAAGTCAAAGTCATCGTTGTGACCGATGGTGAGCGCATCCTGGGTCTGGGTGATCAGGGAATCGGTGGTATGGGTATTCCTATCGGAAAGCTTTCGTTGTACACCGCGTGCGGTGGTATCAGTCCGGCGTACACGCTGCCGGTGGTGCTGGATGTGGGCACGAACAATCAGGCTTTGCTCAATGATCCGCTTTATATGGGCTGGCGTCAGCCGCGCATCACGGGAAAAGAGTACGAGGACTTTGTCGATGCTTTCGTGCAGGCAGTGAAACGCCGCTGGCCGGATGTGCTGTTGCAGTTTGAGGACTTCGCCCAGAAAAACGCTTCGCCGATTCTGAAGCGCTATCGTGATGAAATTTGCAGCTTTAACGACGACATTCAAGGCACCGCTGCCGTGACGGTGGGGTGTCTGATTGCTGCCAGCCGCGCCAACGGGGGCCGTCTGCGCGATCAGCGCGTGGTCTTCCTGGGGGCGGGTTCTGCGGGTTGTGGAATCGCCGAACAGATCATCGCCGAAATGAAGCATGAAGGACTCAGTGATGAACAGGCCCGTCAGCGGGTGTTCATGGTGGATCGGTTCGGTCTTTTGACCGACAAGATGCCTAATCTGCTCGAGTTCCAAAGCCCTTTGGTGCAAAAGACTGAAACCCTGGCCGGGTGGGAAGTTACGAACGACGAAATCTCTTTGCTGGACACAGTTCGTAATGCCAAACCGACAATTCTGATCGGTGTTTCGGCACAGCCGGGTCTGTTCACCGAAGAAGTCATCCGCACCATGCAAAGCCACTGCGAGCATCCGATTGTGATGCCGCTGTCTAACCCGACTTCGCGTGTGGAGGCCACGCCGGCGGATATTCTGCGCTGGACGGACGGCAAAGCTTTGGTGGCCACGGGCAGTCCGTTCATGCCGGTGCATATGAATGACCAGATTTACCCGATTGCCCAATGTAATAACTCGTACATCTTCCCGGGGATCGGTCTGGGGGTTTTGGCCTGCGGGGCTCGTCGTGTGACGGACTCGATGTTGATGGCGGCCAGCAGTGCTTTGGCGGATTGTTCTCCGCTGGCTCAAAATGGCAAAGGGGCTTTGCTGCCAGAGCTTTCTCAGATCGAAAAGGTTTCTCGCACCATCGCTTTTGCCGTGGCGAAGGCGGCTCAGGCCGACGAGGTGGCGGTGAAAGTTTCTGATGAAGAGCTTTTGTCGTTGATCGATAAGAACTACTGGTATCCGAAGTATCGCAGCTACAAGCACGCGTCGTCTTAGTGTGGCTGGATTGTAATAGTCTTAACTGAGGCTTAGCTTGAACTTGCAATCCTTGGCTGCTATTTCGTCATTACAGCTAAACTAGCGTCAATTGACATAATTTGGAGCCAGCCATTCGTTTCTTTTGTACGTTTCTTATTCTAATTGCCTTCCAGGCCCAGGCGGCCGTGATGGATATCACCAGCCAGGTTGAAATGGGCGAGGCCGCCGCCAGCGTCGAGACTGCGGCCTCGGTGGTTTTTAATCGAGCCGGCGCCAAAGAGCTGGCGCGAGGTTACACGGAACTGGATCAGTGGTTTAAGATTTCTTTGCACAATGATCAGGACTCTGTTCAATCCAAAGTGCTCTATTTCGATGCCCCTCTGATGGGGCGTTTGTATCTGCAAAAGCAGGGCGAGCCTGGCCAGCGGTCCTCTGGCCCCGGGTTGCCGATGGCAGAACGGGCCGTTCAAAGCCGCTTCGGCGCTTTCCCCATCGAGCTGGCTCCCCAGGAATCCGCGACCTATTTTATCAAACGAGATTCGCACCACGCATTGAACACCCGGGTCTTTTTGGCGGACCCGTCAGATCTGGAACATCAGGACGATCTTTCCCGCACAATTTTTTACTTCTATCTGGGCGGAATCTTTTCGCTGGTGGTCTACAATCTTTTGCTGGGGCTGTTCACCACGCAAAAAGATCATCTGAGCTATTCATTCTTCGCGGCCAGTTTCGGGGTGACGGCCCTGGTTCTGCACGGGGTCTTTGACAGCTATCTGCTTCCGAACAGCAAGTTTGTTTTTTCCAACTATCTGATGTTCTTTTCTTCGGTCAGTCTTTTTTCGGCCAGTCTTTTTGTTGAAAGATTCCTCAGCATCAAGAAAGAGTTCACGGTCGGTTATTGGGGGCTTCGCCTGTTTGCCGCCTTGTCGGTGGTGACCATGGTGGGAAGTCTGTTTGCGCCGACATACCGGGAGCTCTTTTTCCTGGGATATCTGATCGACATTTCGATCGGTGCGGGAATTCTGTTTTTTATCTTCTGCGGCTTCTATTCTTTGATCCGCTATGGTCACAGGCTGGCGTCTTATTTCCTGCTGAGCTGGCTGGTGGTGTTGATCGGAACCTTTATCTGGTTTGCCTCGATTCACGGTTTCATCACCGGCAACATCTACACCCAGTATTCGCTGTTGCTGGCAAATCTCGGCGAGATGATTGTGCTGTCTTTGGGCCTGGCTTACAAAATTCGCGTGCTGGATGAAGAAAAGCGTCAGGCCCAGCAGGCGGCCGAGGACAAAGAGCGCTATCACCGGCTGGTGCGAGTGCTGTCCCATGACGTGGCGAACACGGTTTCAGGTCTTTTGTATCACTCAGAAATGCTCAAGGATCATGTCAGTGCCCAGGCCGCGGATGCGCATCTGGACCGCATCAACAGTTCCACCAACAAACTCAATCAAATTCTGAAATCTGTCCGGCAGGAAGAAGTCTATCACGTGTTCAAGCAGAACGCCGAAATGCAACGGGTCGAGCTGGCCTCGGCATGTTGGGAGGCCGTGAACCACTATTCCTGGCAGATTGAAGAAAAAGAACTGCTGATCGAAGTTGCAATTGCTAACGATCTTTGTGTGCGCGCCGACCGTTCGGCGCTGATCAATCAGGTGCTTTCCAATGTTCTTTCCAACAGCATCAAGTTCTGTGAACCGGGGCGGGAAATACGCCTGTTGGCACAGAAGCAGGATGACTGCGTGGTGCTTGAAATCCGCGATCAGGGTACGGGGATACATCCGAATGAAGTCGGTTTGTTGTTTAAAAGAAATAAACTGTTTTCGCACAAAGGCACCAGCAATGAAGAGGGAACTGGTTTTGGCACTTCGCTGATTGCGGAATACATGCAGTTGTTCGGTGGTCAGGTGGAAGTGTCCTCTGTGCACCATTCGGTCAGTCCTGCTTCTGGCACGACGGTGAAGTTGGTCTTTCCCGCTGTCCCGGACTGAGACAGTCCCCGGTGACAAATCCGGCCGGGATTCACGGGGCTAGACAGCTTCTGAGTCTGGGCTTTGTTGTGTTGGCTCTGGGTGGGCATGCCCAGTGCATTCTTAAGGCCCATAGGGGGCTTTCCATGAAAAATAAAAAATCCCGCATTCTGGCTTGTCTTTTGGTGCTTTTAAACACCCTTCGGGCCGGCGCTTTTGTGGAGTTGGAAAAACGCCACCCGGTGGAAGTGGAAGACGGCCGTTTGACGCCTTTCTGGGCGCAGGAATACATCGGAGCCGATCTGGTGAAAGAAGAAATGCGGCAGATGCCGAATCTGCCGCGTGTTCCTGTGGCCGTCTACGATGTGGGGTTTGAAAAAGAGCATATCAATCTGGCCTTTGATATCCCGGTGGATCGCGCCATGAACGGGAATCGCCCAATGAAGGGGCATCACGGGACCAGCGTGGCCTCTTTAATCAACGGCCAGGGCATGGTCTCTGTTTCAGAAGTTGTGAACTATGTGCAATTGAAGAGAGTTTCTCCGGCGGTGTTTTATTTTGGCGCGGTCAGAGAGCTCAAGGATCTTCCGGTCAAACCGCAGGTGATTTCCAATTCCATGGGCTGGACCTCCGAATCCGTGCTGGAGCTGGCCACCGAAGTGGATCAGATGGGCATCATTTGGGTCATGGCTGCGGGGAATGATCACCCGAATGAAATTGCCGCGCACGAAAGAGCTGCTCCGGTGATCAGCGTGGGTTCTTATTCACCTCGGGGTTTACAGACGTTGTCTTCCCAGGAGTCTGAACAGCTGGACATTCTGGCACCGGCTGATGAATACCAGGCGGCGATCGATGGCCACGGGCAGGAGGTTCTGTTTGGTGAAACCAGCGGGGCGACACCTTTGGTTTCCGGCTCTATCGCCAATGCCAAGGCCTTGATTCCGTCCCTGTCCCGGGCTCAGATTGAAAGCCTGATCGAAAGAACCGCGATTCGTTCTTTCCACAGTCTGTATTCCGAGAAAAACAAAGCCGGCCTTTTCAATGCCTATCGATTCTTTAAGGTTGTGCAGCGCCTGCATTCGGTGTGTGGCACCAGTGCTTCCTGTGTTCAGGCCCAGATGGACAAGCGTCAAAACTATCTGTTTGACTCTTCCGCTTTAAGCCCCCGTATCCAGTCAGTGTGCAAATCCAGAAACAGTCTGTCCAAGGAAGAAATGAAATCCCTGCGTGCGCAGTATCTGCTGAATGCAGAACAAACCCGGTATGCGCGGTTGCTGGCCTGTGTGTATCGCAACGAAGGTTACAGCATCAATGCCGACTATTATGAAAACATCGCCCTGATTCATGAAAATCCCCAGGCGCTGCAAAACAAAGTTCAGACCCAGGCCGTTCAGGCGGTTTTGCAGGGTTATACAGCCAGTGCGGCTTTGCGGGATCTGCAGATTCTGAATGACTCCTTCCGCGAGGCCCTGCTGAAGGTTCTTTCCGGTGAAACGGGGATGGAAGAATACCAGGGCCGGGATTTGTTGAAGGCGTATGAGGAAACAGGTCGAGTCGTGCTGCCGGCGGCGCTTTAAAGTCTCAAAAAATAACAGTAAAAAACCGGTAAACAAAATATTTTCGAACGAAAAAAAGTACCCCGTCCGTGTGAGTTTATGCTCGGGTTCCGGGGGATTTATTACAGCCCGGCAAGACTAAGCCTGTTTTCTGAAATTTCTAGGAACTTAAAGCCCATAAAATGTTTATTAGTTTGTTTGATTGCTGGTTTCTAATTTTCTCGCCATTGGGCGGAAAGATTAAGATTCAGACAAAACAAAATGTTCCTCTCTTCCTGGTCAGGGATCCTACCGAACAGTTGTAGGTCGACTATTTGTAAGGAGAGACCTTCGATGAGTACCGCACGTAAAATTGTTGAACAAAGTCCCCAGCTTGATGAACTCAACAGCCTTCGCGAAGAAATCAAGGCTCTGCACCGCGTGCAGGCGGTGATTGAATTCAACCTCGATGGGACAATCATCACAGCCAACGAAAACTTTCTGAAGACCTCGGGATACTCCTTGGACGAAATCCAGAATCATCACCATTCCATGTTCTGTGAACCTGAGTATGGCATGAGCACCGAATACAAAAAATTCTGGCAGACTTTGGCCAAAGGTGAATTTGTGGCCGGCGAATTCAAACGCATCGCCAAAGGCGGCAAAGAAATCTGGATCAATGCTTCTTACAATCCGATTTTTGATAATGAAGGCAATCCGTGCAAAGTGGTGAAGTTCGCCACAGACATCACTGCGGTGAAAGCCAGAACATCCGAGTACGAAGGCAAGGTGACGGCGATCAGCCGCGCTCAGGCCGTGATTGAATTTAATCTGGACGGAACCATCCTCAACGCCAATGATAATTTCCTGGCAACCGTCGGATACGGGCTGGGTGATATCCAGGGCCAGCATCATCGCATGTTCTGTGACCCCGTTTATGCCAGTTCTGCAGAATACAAAATGTTCTGGGAAAAGCTGGCACGGGGCGAGTTTGAAGCGGGTGAATTCAAACGCTTTGCCAAGGGCGGTCGCGAAGTGTGGATCAATGCCTCTTACAACCCGATCTTCAATGCCGATGGCAAGCCCTTCAAAGTGGTGAAGTTCGCCACAGACATCACAGCCGCAAAAATGAGAGCTGCGGAAGATGCCGGAAAAATCTCGGCCATCGGCAAAGCCCAGGCCGTGATTGAATTTAACATGGATGGCACGATCATCACCGCCAATGAAAACTTCCTGAAAACCGTCGGTTATGGTCTGTCTGAAATCCAGGGCAAACATCATCGCATGTTCTGTAACAGCGAATACACGGCGGGGCCCGACTATGCGAACTTCTGGGCCAGACTGAATCGGGGAGAGTTCGACTCCGGTCGTTACCTGCGCGTGGGTGCCGGTGGCAAATCCATCTGGATCCAGGCCACTTACAATCCGATCATGGATATGAATGGCAAACCTTATAAGGTTGTGAAATTTGCCAGTGACATCACCCAGCAGGTAGAGCTGGAACAAGCCGTGAAAAGAAAAGCCGAAGAAGACCAAATGAAAGTCGATGCTTTGTTGCTGACGGTGAATAAAGCCGCGGCGGGGGACCTGACTTCGCCGATCACAGTTTCAGGTGCGGATGCCATCGGCCAGCTGGCGGACGGTATTCAGAAAATGATGGTGGACCTGCGTGGGGTGATCTCCATGGTTGTGTCCTCTGCCAATAACTTTGGCACGTCCTCCAAGTCCATCGCGGAGCAGTCCACGTCTGTGGCCGCCGGGGCCCAGAGCCTGGGGGCGACGGTCGAAGAAATGAACGCTTCCATTGAAGAGTTCACCGCTTCCATCGCGTCGATTGCAGATAATACGAAACAGGCCAATGAACTGGCCAAAATCACTCAGAAAGAAGCTGAACAGGGCAGTCAGGCCATCTCCAAATCCATCGAAGCAATGGAGCTGATCAACAAGTCCTCGGAAGACATCAGCGAGATCATCAAGGTGATCAGCGAGATCGCCAGCCAGACCAATCTTCTGGCCTTCAATGCCGCGATCGAGGCTGCTCGTGCCGGTGAACACGGACTGGGCTTCTCGGTGGTTGCGGATGAAGTTCGTAAGCTGGCGGAAAGATCTTCCCAGGCGACGAAAGAAATTTCCAAGTTGATCAATGAATCCACCAAACGCGTGGAACAGGGCAGTTCTATTTCCAAGCAGGCAGGTGAAGCCTTCAGTAAAATCGTGGCGGGTATCGAAAAGACCACCCAGTCCATTTCGGAAGTCACACTGGCAGCAGAAGAGCAGTCCGAAGCCGCCAAAGGTGTCAGCGCCTCAATCCAGCATATTGCCGCTGAATCCGAAAAATCAGCGCAGTCGTCCGAGACGATTGCCAACAACACCGGCATCCTGGTGAAGGAAGCCGATGACCTGAACAGAACAGTGTCCAGATTTGTGGTGTAAACGTGGCAGAAGCAGCGAAGAAACTCGAAGGAGCCGCCCTGACAAGGCTGCTTACTTTGGTAAAGACACACACCGGAATCACGATGGAAGAGCGCAAGCGTGATATGCTCACAGCTCGTATCAAACCGCGTCTGCGTCTTCTGGGGCTTGAATCCCTGGAAGACTATATTGACCAGCTTGAACAGGGCAAGGTCGAGATTCAGGATTTTGTGAATCTGGTCACCACCAATGAGACCCACTTCTTCCGCACGCAGACCGTGTGGGACTATTTCCAGAACGAATACCTGCCCGAGTGGTATAAAAAGAACCCGGATACAATTCTAAGAATCTGGTCTGCCGCATCTTCCACCGGGGAAGAGGCTCATTCCCTGGGAATGGTTTGCGAAGAGTTCCGTTTTAAACATCCCTCTTTTAAATACAAAATCATGGGTTCGGATATTGACACCAACGTTCTGGCGAAAGCCCGTTCAGGAGTCTTTAAAGACCGGACTTTGGATGAACTGAAAAAACGGAATCCGGTGTTTGTCGAAAAGTACTTCCGCGAACAGGCGGATGGAACTTTCCGCATCAGTCCGGTGATCAGCGCCAATCTGGAGTTTTTCCAGCACAATCTGCACAAGGCGGCCCCGAAGGGGCTGTTGTTTGATATCGTCTTTTTACGCAATGTTTTGATTTACTTCAATGATCAGGATCAGGAACTGGTGCTTTCAAACATGCACCGTTCATTGAAGCCTGAAGGCATGCTGATTCTGGGGGAATCCGAGTCTTTGGCCCGCCACAAGACTCAATTCATTTTCAAAAAACCTCTGATCTATATGAAGGGCTGATATGTTGCCGGTCGAACACCACGTCAGAATTGGTCAGATCCTGATCGCTGAAAATGGCGAGGTGCTTAAGACTGTTCTGGGTTCTTGTGTCGGCATTGCTCTGGTGTGGAGACGGCAAAACAAATGGGCTTTGGCTCATTGTCTGCTGCCGTACCCGGAAACCTTCAAAGAGGACAAAGAGGCCCGCTACGTCAGTCAGACCATTCCCCGCATGCTGGAAAGAATGGGCGCGACCATGGCCGATGTGTCAGAGCTGGAGGCCATTGTGGCCGGAGGCGGACGCATGATGGACGGGGATAAGAATTATATCAAGTTTGTCGTCGGTGATGAGAATCTGAAGGCGGCAAAAGCAGTGCTGGAAAAACACCGCATCCGCATTGTGGCTTTTGAGCCCGGCGGGGAACAGGGAACCAAGATGAGGATCGCCGGGGACGGTGACTACTCCATCGAAAAACTTCCCAAGACGGCCTAGGAAGGAACTATGAAAAATTCTTCTCATATGCAGATGTTTGCTTCTTTCCGACTGGGTCCGGCGGAGCTGGCCATTTCGATTTCATCTTTGCAGGAAGTGGTCAACTATCCCGAAAAAATCACTCTGGTGCCGCTGGCACCGGATTATCTGACCGGGCTGTTCAATTTGCGTGGCACGGTCACTCCGATAGTGGATATGGGTCGCCTGCTGGATGTTGAAACTTCAAACTCTGGCAGCGTCAAAAAAGTGGCGATCGTGCATGTCAATAACGTGCGCATCGGTTTGCTTTTTGACTCCACGTCAGAAATTCTGAATGTTCAGACAGGGGACATCTCGCGGTTCGACAATCATTTAGAGGGACGCAAGTCGGTCATCCGCAGCGTGCTGAAGCTCAATGGCGGGGATCGCATCGTTGAAGTGCTGGATCCGGAAGCGCTGGTGAAAATTGAAAACATCCCGCAGATTCTGGAACAAAGCCGCAGCACCGCGACGGAACTGACCCGCAAGTCCTCCAAACGGGACCAGTGCATCACGGTTCGCTCAGGGGCTTTGGAGTTCGGACTGAGCATCTCGGGCATTCGCGAGATCATTCGTGTTCCTGAAATCAAACGCAGCGTCTTGGCCGTGGACTATTGTATCGGCATGGTGAACCTGCGTGGCACGATCATTCCTATTCTGGACTTCCGCATGTTCCTGAAAATTGAAGGCGATGAGTGCAGGGACCTGGAGTCCCGTCGTATTGTTATTTTGAAGCTGCAAAAGGTTCAGGTCGGATTCCTGGTCGACAGCGTTGACAGCATTGTGACCTTCTTTGAAGAGGAAGTTCTGCCTATTCCGATGTTTGCCCAGGAAAAAGTGGAAATGATGCGGGGCTTGTTAGCACAGGATAACAAGGCCAACGTTGTTCTGCTGAATGAAAGTAAAATTTTGTCAGATCAGGAAATTCTCGCCATCACCCGCGGTCATGATTCACTTTACGGGAATCGGGAAAAAGAGGCCGAAGCCGCCAAGGCGAAGACGGAAAGAAAACCTTACATCTCTTTCCGTCTGGATTTTCTGTTGTCGACACGCTTAAGCTCCATTGACGAGATCGCCAAAGTCGAGGGGGAATTGATGCGGCCCCCGGGTTATCCGGAGTATGTCGTGGGCATGATGAAGATGCGCGGGGACGTCGTGACGATTGTTGATTTGCGCGCCTTCTATGGCATGAAACCGGCGGCAGATCCTTTGAATTCGAGGATCCTGATCGTCAAAGGTCAGCAAAGCAAGTTCGGGTTGCTGGTGGATTCCGTGGAGTCCATTGACACCGTGGATGAAGCCAATAAAGCCCGTATTCCGACCATCCTGGCTCCGGAGGCCACCAAAACCCTGCAAGGACATATGAAAGAGATTGTCGAAGTCACAGACCTTGCCGGAGTGAAGAAGACATTCATGATTCTGGATGTTCCAGAGCTGATGAACCGTCTGGATGTCCGTGCGGCCTGAATAGTCCAGGCAGGCCCACCGCCTGCCTGGGGATAAATCCTTAATTTCGACAGACGTGCCCGTGATAGACGTTGTTTCCAGTATAACATTTGCACGGCTGACCAAAGCGATCTGTGTAACCCATGTCGCAATAGTTGCCGCGATTCATGCAGCAGTAACGGGATGTAGACCCGCCGCCACCTTGCAGCTCAGTCTCTGCTGGCATCTCGGCGGTGGACATCTCAACCAGCGATTCGATTTCAACCGGCAAAGACACCAGGGTCTGCTCTTCAGCGTGCGCAAAGCCTGAAAGGCCCAGAACCATCATCAATACCATAACCAGATTTTTCATATGAATCCTCCTTGAGCTGTTTATTGTGTATGAAACACTCGCGGCGGCAATATGTATTCAGTCACTTAGTTGGTGGAACGTGGACGAACATGCGGACGATAGCGGAAGTAAAACAACAGAAGAATTCCCACACACATCACCAGTGAACCCAGGTACTTCCAGACGCGGCCCGGATCACGATTCACCGAAAGGATCGAAGCGGTGACGCCGCCATTTGGGGACTCTTCAAAGCTGGCTTGATAAATATAGTAACCCTGATGCTTCAATGGTTCATTCATCGAGATGGTCGCGCGCTGATCGGCGAATTGCACTTCGCTTTCATAGGCCATGGCCCGCATGGTGCCGGGATAGTCTGTTTTTTTGAAATTTCTTAAGGCGATATCAAAACCCAAAGGGATTTTCTTGTTGTGATAGGCGATCAGATAAACCCAGTCATCGGTAAAGACTTTGATGTAATCATTCAGCACCAGAAAACTTTCCTGTCCGTTATAGCGGACTTTCAGGGACGCGCGGGTGGCCGGTGTAGGGCGGTCCATAGAGCGGACTTCGTACTTTTGCACCGCTTTGATCAGGAATTGCAGGGTGCGAAGCTCCAGTCCCATCCACGCGGTCTGTATGCGATCGCCCTCTGCCAGGGTGCCTTTTTTGTAGGGATTCTGGCTGTTTTTGCTGTAAAGGGCATAGCTTAGCTGCTGGTCTTCATTCTGGTAAAGGCGGATTTCGTTGATCTCAGGACGGCGTTCCCACAGGCCTCCCATGGTCAGCAGCACGGGGCCGATTTGTTTTTCGGCGCGCTCAAAGGCGTTTCGCTGAATCAGCCAGTCGATTTCACTGACATTGGCATTGGCCAGCTGAAAGCGCACGGCCGAACCGCTTTGCGCCGCCGGAGATGCTTCGATGCGGGTTTGCGCCAGGCCATAAGGGATCGACTCCAGCAGTTCAAAATGCAGCCCTTTGGCTTTGATCAGAAAAGGTTCTTTGGCGGTGATGGGATTTTTTAGAAAGTTCACATCCTCGGAATAAACCTTGTCATAGCCGTCACCTGTGCGCGAGCGATAGACGGTCAGCTGCGTGTCCTGAAGCTGTACTTCGTTGACGGCTTCAGCGGTGCGGGTCAGGCGGATGATGCCATCCACACCATAGGTTTGAGTCAGCAGGGCGCCGAAGATGATCATGATGATGCCGACATGGGCAAAAATGAAAGCCGCATGACGCGGTTGCCACGGCCAGCGATCGGCGATCACCGCCACAAGGCTTGTGACCAACAACCCCAGAGCGCCGTACATCCAGACAGAGTTATACACCAGTTGTTTGGCGGTCCACGCATCAAAGCGGGCTTCAACGAAAGTGCCCACCGAGATCAGCAAAGCTAAACTGGCGATGATAACCACCGCCAGTTTCAGGGAAGCAAAAAAACGTAGGACCGATCGAAGCACGAGAAACTACTTTCCGGCCACTTTGCTGTTACGAAGGGTGGCTAGCAGCTTCTGGCCTTCCCGGACTTTTTCGATGGACAGGCCCAGAATGCGCGCAGACTCCTGCGGAGCATGGAAGCCGGACGAGTTCTCAGCTTCGACAAAGTCGAACAGGAACTGAGCTTCTTTTTGCAGGGCGCGGGCTTTTTTCAGGGTCTCCGACGGGTTCTTTTCGTCTTTAAATTCTTTCAGATCATTGATGTAGTCCACCAGCGCATCAAAGGCCACATCCCGCAAAGAGATATGACGATCCTGGATTGTTTCAACTCGGGCCTTCAGTTCCGCTTCCGGCACGTTGTGGCAGGTCTGGCAGGCTTTGTTGATATTCAAAAGCGGACTGCGCACCTGGTGGTCGGTGACTTTCATAGCGCCGACACGCTGATAAGGCATGTGACAGTCCACGCAAGCCACACCCGCACGTGCATGTGTGCCCTGATTAAACATTTCAAACTCGGGGTGCTGGGCTTTTAATACCTCGGCGCCGGTCAGGGCATGCACCCAGTCCTTGAATCCGTTTTCTTTGTAGTATTCCACGATCTGATCGGCCTTCAGACCCTTGGCCCAAGGATAAGTCAGGCGTTTTTCTTCACCTTTAAAGTAGTACTCGACGTGGCACTGGCCACAGACAAAGCTGCGCATTTCCTGACGGGAAGCCATTTTGTTCACATCGTATTCTTTGATGCCCTGCTGGGCTTTGACCAGCTTGATGCCCTCCATAAAGGCCGGGCGGGTCACTCGCAAAGCCATGGTGGAAGGATCATGGCAGTCGATGCAGGACACAGGGTGCTGAACGGAGTGCACGATGTCCTTGTAGGGGATTTTACCCATTTCTTCAAAGCCCTTGGTGATGTCACCGTCACCCAGTTTTTTATACAGCAGATAAGTGGACGCATGGCAGTTCAGGCAGGTGCCGGGCTGTTTCACCACATTCTGGCGTTCTGTGAAAATCTGATCGACCAGCATGTAAGCGTGACCGCGCTCTTCGCGGAAGTCTTTGGAGAAGGCATAGCCCGCCCACATGATTTTCAGGCGGGGATCCTCATCCAGCTTCTGGGCTGAAACCACGTCGCGGGGGTCTTTGTCCGTGGGGATATGGGGGAAGGCCTCAGATCCGCCGTACTTGGTGCGGGTCATGTCAGCGGTTTTCAGATAGGAATCATACTGGTGCGGGAAATTCTTACCCCAGACTGCCGGATCATCGATATCATCTGTGATTTCCACAACGCGATAGAAGGGATTTTTCTCTTCAGATTTTCTTTCAAAGATGTTCACCAGCAGGGCTGTGACCAGCACCGTGACGATGGCGGCGCCGCCGACGGCCAGAAACATCCATTTGTTCTTGTTCATACCAGACTCCTATCGAACGTGTCCCACACCGCGGTGGCAGTGCAGACAGTTGGCTTCCTCGTTGTGATTTTTATCGGTGCGATCCATGGCCTGAACCATGGGCTGATGGCAGTTCAGGCAGGAACTTTTCACCACCTTCAGGCTGTGTTCTTTGATCAGAATGGGCTCATGAAAGTTCTGCAGGGTGAAGGCGACGGAATGGTTCCAGCCATTCAGGGCTTTCACAGCGTATTTGCCAACAATGTTGTGGGGCAGGTGACAGTCATTGCACTTGGCGACGTGGTGATGGGCGGACTTCTGCCAGGAATCCATGTTTTCACGCATGATATGACAGTTCACACAGGCCTTGGGATCGTCAGACATGTACGAATAACCCTTGGCATAAATGAAGGAGTAGCAGCCCAAGCCGATGACAACACCGAAAAGAACCAATATGAGCAGGTTGAGTTTGCTAAAGTTGGACATAAACGGATTATCAATTACTTTTCAATAGTTGGGTAGGTTTATTCCGACACTGGGCTCTTCAATCCAACCCGGGTTGAAAGCAAAAAAAAAGCCGACCCCACAGGTGGAGTCGGCAGATTTTTAACAGAACTATGACGGCGGTTATTTACTTCGCGCTGATTTCAACAAGGGCACAAGCCGGAGCCTGCACGACAACTTCATATTGAGTTGTCCAAGTGTCACCTTCGTCGTTGGCGCCAGTAATTTCCACTGTCACGGCAGACTGACGGTTGTCAATTTTTGTGTAGCCGATGATGGAAGATTCAAATTCGTGGCCTTGGATGCCCGTGGCGTCACGCAGATAATCAGCTTCCGCGGCACCTTGTGCAAACTGAGCGCAGGGAAGTTTTTCAAGTTTAGCAGCCATCGCGGAAGTGGAAACGAGGGTCATCAGAACAAGAATCAATGATTTCATGGGAAACTCCGTGGTTTTTTAAGAGCCCTCTTTAGCACAGACAAATACGAATCACTATGGGGGCAGAGGGCCGGATAAAAATTATTCACGGGATTCTTCAATTGTGTGCTCCGTCAGATTCCGACGGAGCACTTGGTGTCAGTTTTTTGTGATGAATAGGTTGTTAAGGTGCAAAGGTCTTAAACCAGAGGGCCTGATCAGTTCCTTTCACGTAAATGATCAGATACCCCTGAGCCAATGCGGCAGCTCCGGGGCCGGAGGTTAAAATGCCTCCCAAGGACTCCCACGAGCTCCATTTGCTATCCCACCACAGGTGCCAAAGGGCGTTGTCAGTGCCGCGAACAAAAACATCCAATCTTCCTGCACCCCAAGAAGCCACATCGGGATCAGAGGTCAGAATGCCGCCCAGAGATTCCCAGCCGGACCAGCCACCCGCAAACCACTTGTGCCAGAGGGCGTTGTCAGTGCCACGGACAAAGACGTCAATTCTTCCGGCGGACCATGACGCCGCCGCAGGGTCGGAAGTCAGAATGCCACCCAAGGACTCCCATTCAGACCACGCGCCACTGGCGAACCACTTGTGCCAGAGGGCATTGTCGGTACCGCGAACAAAGACATCCACGCGGCCAAATTCCCATGAAGTCACCGCCGGCCCTGATGTCAGCACACCACCGATGCTGATCCATTCACTCCACTGAGATCCCCACCAGTAACGCGCCCACAGGGCGTTGTCGGTGCCCCGGGCAAAGACATAGATCTGTTCACCTTGGCAGGCCGCCGCAGGTGAAGACGTCAGCACGCCCCCTAAAGAAAACCATTCAGACCATTCGGCTCCGTTCCAGTAACGCGACCACAGCGCATTGTCGGTGCCTTTTACAAACACGATGTTGCGAAACCCTGAAAGGGAACAACTGGCTGGATCAGATGTGCCAATACCACCAATGGTGATCCAGTCCGACCACCCGGCGGGATTGAACTTTCCGGTCATACCGAACGAAGGATCATTTGTCGTGAGGGGCGAGTTGGGAACGTACCCTTGAGCCGAGAATGAAGACAATAACAACGTCGCAAAAAGTGAAATTATTTTGAAACGCATAACCACCTCCTTGTACGAATGTGTGGAGCTGATGGCTTCAAAATAGCACCGGGAATTTACGCTGCCAAACCAGTCAGGATCAGACTGGCCTTTTAATATTCGTAATCAATGAGCGTGCGGAAATAATTCGGGACAGGAGCCTTGATGGTGATGCGCTTTTTGCTGTGCGGGTGAGTGAACTCAAGACTGGCAGAATGCAGACGCAGTTCTTTGAGGTTCGTCGTGGGCTTTCCGTACTTGGGATCGCCGACGATGGGATGTCCTTCGCCAGCCAGATGCACGCGGATCTGGTTTTTCTTGCCGGTCAGCAGGTTGATTTTCAAAAGACTGAACTTCTCAGTTTCTTTCAGAACCTCATATTCGGTGATCGCCAGTTTCCCTTTGTCGGAATCCTTGCTGGAATGGACAACATAGTTTTCATCCTCTTCCAGATAACTGGTGATCGTGCCGCTTTTCTTTGGCATCTTGCCGTGAACAATCGCGTAGTATGTTTTGATCGTGGATTTCCAGTCGTCTTTCAGAAAGTGCTGAACCTGTTCGGTTTTTGCAAAGATCAAAACACCGGTGGTGGCTTGATCCAAACGATGCACAACATAGACACACTTGTTGGAGCGGGGGTTGCCCTTACGGACATACAGATTCAGCAGATTGTGAACGGTGTTGTCACGATCCCATTTCGCGGCCACCGTCAGAACCCCGGCCGCTTTGTTGCCGACGATGACATCCAGGTCTTCGTGAAGAATTTCAAAGCCGCGGGGCTGGTGTTTTTTGGGGATCTTTTTCATAGGAACCTGCTGTCTGTTGAGGGCTTGCTTTTAGCCTATTCCGACAGCAGGTGCCTAGTGGATTTTCTGGAAAATGTATTAATTGTCCTGGCTGACTTTGTCACCGGTGATATTGCAGTATTTGGGGGCGCGAACCGGAACTTCCAGTTCAATCGGGGTGTTACCCAAAGAAGTCACGGTGGCTTTTAGCAGCATAGATCCATTGGGATTGACGGACAATGACGCCGTCACCTGACCTTTCAGCTGACTGGAGATGGTGGTACGGTCAAAGATTCCATTTTCATTGGAGGTGCTTTCCCCCTTGGCAATGATCGTGGCTTGTACCGGGCCGCATGTGAACGACGTCGTCATAAGATCACCGTGAGGATTCGTGCACGCGGCCTTCGGACTGATGGCCAAGGTCATGCCAGTCAGTGTTTTATTGGCATCCGTTGCACGCCCTGTGACTTGAGAAAGGTCGTAGTTGCCATGACTTCCCCAGTAGCCGAAGTCTGCGTTCAGAGTGATGTAGGTGCCGTCAAAGCCGATGGCGCCGTCACGGTTGATGAAGAAGTTACGTTGTGTGAAAGAGGGGCTGTCCGTGCACTCCAGATTTAAGGCCATTGCTGAGTTACCAAGAAGAAGAGCGGCTGCAAAGAAAATTGATTTCATAGGATACCTCCAATTTGTTAAATGCAAGCTATTACGGAGGTTTTTATATGTAAAATACGATGTTCATTATACCAAACATAGGTAATTACCTATGTTTGAGCCGCGCCCGTCAGCAATGCTTTTTGCCACTAGTCCCGAGCCAGCACCTGAACTTATTTGATATGATGAAGGGTGCGAGGTGTCTATGGATGAAAAGAAAAACACCGAAGTGTCTCCAATTGCGGGTAATTTCAGCAAGGAAAAAAATCCCCTTATTGAGAACGGCGTGCAATTCAACCAAGGGGACATCGAGGATCATCAAAGCAAAGAGTATCTGGAAAGACGCTGGGACAAAAAAGACGGTGACAGGTCCGAAGTCATCGACAGCGAAGGTCATCGCAACCGTATTAATCACTATTGATTCTATTCTGCCGTCGTTATTCGCACAGTTCGTCGCGGATTTTCATGAACAGGTCCGCGCGATCCGTGATCACACCATCGGCCCCAGAGGCGATAACCCATTTTAATTCTTCCACCGTATTCGGCGTCCACGCCACCACACGAATGCCTTTTTGATGCAGGCCAAAGACCACTTCAGGTGTCAGTTGAGGCCAGCCGGTCGTGACCAGGCGGCTGCCCAGGTTGGTGGCGGCATCCAGGGCTCCGCGGGCATCCCATATCAAAGGCACCACTTCGATGTCCGGGGCTTTGGCTTTCAGATTCTTCAGCGTTTGATGATTGAAGGATTGCACAAAGAAGCGGTCCTGGCTCCAGCCACTCTGGCGGATTTCCTTGATAATGAGATCCAGATATTGATCCTCTGGTGGGAAGTATTGCACCTGATCCTTGAAGTATTTGATTTCAATATTCAGACGGGTGGGCTTTCCGGCGACCTTCGAGTCCTTGAAGGCATCAAAGACATCGCGCAACAGCGGTATTGGCTCTGTGCGGGCTTCAGAAAAGTGGCGCTCTCCACAGCGAATCTGTGCCACCTCGGTGGAACTCATGTTTCGAAGCGCGGCTTTTTCAAGGGACTTTCCGTGCAGGGAGCAGCGTTCGGCCTTGATATTTGGAATTGGATCATGGGCGGTCACGATTTGATCGTCGCCGGTGATCATCAGATCCAGCTCGGCGGTGTCAGCCCCGGCGTCATAGGCGGCTTTGAAAGAAGCAACGGTGTTGTTGGGATAACCATCAATACCCCGGTGGCCATGGACTTCCATGTTTTTGGCAATCAGGCACATCACGGCGTTTTTCCCCAAGGTGTCGCCGCTAAAGGGGCGGCGCTGAATGGGACCGGCAATTTGCGCAAAGATCGGCAGGCTGAAGGCAGAGATCAGAAGCAGGGTTATGCCGGGTGAAAAAATACGTCTCATAGAATAAAGATATCGGTCGAAACTGGACCTGAATCAACCGGACTTTGTGTAAAGTCTCATTTTGTGACAGTGATTTGTGACAAGATGGCAGCACAACTGTGGCGCGAAGGGTGCCCTCACCAGCGATCTTTCATAAAATGATGGCTATGGAAAATTCCGAATTGTACCAGCAGCTAAGACAGATCTGGCAAATGCTCAACGAGCCTCTTTTTCGGATTAAAGAGGCTGAAATATCAGTGGCCAGTGTGTTGATCTCCATTCTGTTGTTGGTGGGGGCCGTCTTTGGATCGCGTCTGATCAGCAGGATCGTGGTGAACCAGCTATCGCGACGGAGTGTGGACAGTGGGGTGCGGGACTCTATCGCGAAATTTGTGCGCTATGCGCTGGTTGTGATGGGGGTGTTGTTTGCCCTTGATAATATGGGTATTTCCATCAGTTCTTTGGCGGCGGTGGGGGCCGTTTTGATGGTGGGTATTGGTTTTGGCTTGCAGAATGTCACCCAGAACTTTATCGCCGGCATCATTCTGCTGATTGAACGTCCCATTAAATTGGGGGATATCATTCAGGTTGGGGACACTTCCGGAAAAGTCATTGATATCCGCGTTCGCTCTTCGATCATCCGAACCCGGGATGAAGTCACAATCATTGTTCCCAACTCCAAGTTCATAGCCGAAGAGGTGACAAATGAAAGTCTGGCCTCGGGCAGAATCCGTCAGCATATCAGGGTGGGGGTGGCCTATGGTTCGGATGTGGCCCTGGTAAAACAAGTGCTGATTGAAGCGGCTTTGCAGCACCCCGAAGTGGTGCAGGATCCCTTACCGAATGCTTTATTAAAGGATTTTGGTGAATCGGCATTGGTGTTTGACCTGCGTTTTTGGTGTCGCAATATCTGGAGGATCGAAACGATCACCAGCGACATCCGCACCACGATTGAAGCCCGCTTTCGCGAAAACAAGATCTTGGTGCCTTACCCAAGGATCGACGTGTCGCTGGTGAAAGCGGAGCAGTTCTCACAGCACGAAAGACGCGGCCGGGAGCTGGATCAATAAACAAACTAAGAACCGCGAATATTTCTGCCGAACCATCCACAAATCATCATGGCGCGGAAAAACTGAACAGGCTCTTTGATGCCGCTTTGACGAATCAGGCTCTCGGTTTCTTCCGGGGGCAGGACGGTCAGAACTTCTTTTAATTGTTTTGGCAAATTGGCCAGCGACTCAGGCGTGGCTCCCATCAGCGTTTGCACCGCCTCCCAGCCTTTCAGCATGGCGGGGAACTGGGGGGAATTCAGATCAAAGCTGATTTCCGCATTCACCAGGAAGCCGCCTTCTTTCAGGCGGTCCGTCATGTGCTGGAAATAGTTCAATCGCTCATTGCGGGGGACAAAGTGGCTTACCAAAAGGCTGACGACGGCCTCAAACTTTCTGTCTGTCGGTGCATCTTGCACATAACCGTGGATGAATTCGCAGCGATTTGCGTAACCCGCTTTTGTCATTCTTTCGCGGCATACATCCAGCATGTTGGCAGAGGGATCCACCCCCACAAACCGCCACTGTGGAAAGGCTTCCGCCAACGTCATGATCTCAGCCCCGGTGCCGACACCGACGCAGAGGATTTCTGATTCTTCAGGCAGGTCTTTTAAAATCAGCGTGGAAAGAAAGTGCATGCAGTCAGAAATGCGGCTTAGTTTGCTGTTGCGCTCGTCATAACGTTGGGCCGCTTCTTTGTTGAAAAAGTCTGTGGTGGGTTTGTTCATGACTCAACGGTATCCTTTTGGTAAATTTGAGGCAAGGATCTATCCTTAAGGCACTTTATTGAGGTGAAATGAAACAGCCCCTGAATGATCTTTATTGGATCGAGGACCTTTTGCCACCCGGCTACGAGTGTCTGCCGAAGCACGGCGGGCTTGCGTATTATCTGGATATGAAGCTGGTGCTGATTTTGGTAGAGCGCAAAGGTCTTTACGAACATAAAGGTGTCAGTTATCCCTTTGAGTTGTGGAATGGCTGCATCATTCCGGTGGAAAAGAAAAAACAAAGTGCCTTCTTTTTAAAGTATCTTTTTTTGGAAAATCATCCGGCCAACAAGGACTGGTTGTACATTCCGGCCCAGTCCGAGGATTTCGAAGACGAGGTGAAGCAGTTGATGCGCGAAATCAGCAAAGGCAATCCTTTGCTGGGGCTGCCTGTGAAATCAACCCTGTCTGAAAAGGTCGAAGGCACTTCCGCGAAGAAAACCCCGCGGAAAGCCAAAACAGACAAAAAGAAAGAAAACGCCTTTTTTCTTTCCATCGCCAAAAAATCCGGAAAGTAAAAAAAGTTACGGAATCAATGCCATGCGCGATTTGACTCGCCCGGCTTCCAGCTCGTGCAGCCAGTGATTCACTTCTTTCATCGGTGCTGTTTCAACCTGCGGTTTGATTTTACCTTCCGCGATCAGTTCGTAAAGCTCCTGCATTTCGACGTGAGTGCCCCAGAAGGACGCTTGCACTTTTGTTTCAAAGGTGATGGCCGTGGCCGTCGTCAGTGGCACTTGGGCGGATCCCAGGCCTATCAGCAAAATGGTGCCGCCGGGTTTTACGAAATTCTGGGCATCCTTGAAGGTCGATTCAAGACCGACAAAGTCCACCACCACATCAAAAGACAGCGGCGTCAAAGACGAGATCTGTTTGGAGTTTAAAACCTTTTGCACACCAAAAGATTTTGCGGTTTCCAGATTGGCGTCTTTTAAATCCACGGCGGTGACTTCCGCCCCCAGAGCCAGGGCGATTTGAACGCCGTTCATTCCCAGGCCACCCAAGCCGATCGCCAGCACTTTGGATCCCAGGCCCACGCCGCCCTTTGTTTTGATGGCATGATAAGGAGTTAGCACCGCATCCGTGGCGACGGCCGCGACTTCAGGGCTGATACCTTTGGGGACTTTGACGATGTTGCGGGCGGGGACCTTCAGGTATTCGGCATAAGCTCCGTCTTGTCCCAGACCGATAAAGGTTCTGCTGGGGTCGTTGCAAAGATTGTCATGACCAGTGCGGCAATAGTTGCAATGCCCGCATGGATTCGGTCCGTGAACAGCGTAAAGGTCGCCGGGATTAAAAGTGCCGAAGACTTCCGAGCCTTTTTCCACCACCTCGCCGCAGGCTTCATGGCCCATGGTGAAGCTTTCTTTGTAAGGCACCTCACCGTGCAAGACGTGCAGGTCCGAATGACAAATGCCGGCAGCGCGAATTTTCAGAATCACATCCAGTGGGCCGGGTGTGGGTTTGGGAACTTCGACCAATGAAAGTTCTTTTTTTCCAGGGACATATCTTGCGGCAAACATAATAGCTCCTCTGATGATGGTTACCACGCCATGGTCTCATTGATCGACGGTTCAGGTAAATAGGCATCGAAGGAAGTCACTGCGCAGAAAATAGGAAAAAGTTTAGGGTGCCTTCCTAAGTATGACAAAATGCAGATTTTATAAGTGCCTCTTGATGCTCTTCTCAGTTACGCTTTGTCTTGCGAGGTTTGTACATGAACAGTGGCAAGATGAAGTTAGCATTGCGAATTCTGATGGGGTTATTTTTGGTCTACGCGGGACTGGGGCATCTGACCTGGCTGCGCACCGAGTTTTTGGCACAAGTTCCAAAGTGGCAGCCTTTTGATCCTGACTTCGTGGTTGTGGCATCCGGTGTTGTCGAGATTTTGCTGGGACTTGGTTTTCTTTTGCTGACACGCTACAAAGCACAGGTCGGCGTGGCCGGGGCTTTGTTCTTTATTGCGATCTTCCCAGGAAACATCAATCAGTACGTTTATCAGATCGATGCCTTCGGTCTGAACACGGACACCGCCAGGCTGATTCGGTTGTTCTTTCAGCCGGTTCTGGTGGTCTGGGCGCTTTGGTGCACCGGAGGCTGGGACTATCTGAAGGCGCAATGGCGTCGTCGAGTGACGTAGAACGGCGTTTTATTAAGTTTAAATGGAATAAATAACTCTGCAAGCCTGGCACATTTTGCGCTATAAGCAGGGAATGGTTCCAAGTCGTTTGAAAGCCGTTTTTATTTTAATGTTCGGTCTTGTGGTCAGCCTGTGGGGCCGGGCTGCCGACCTGACCTCGGTCTTTCATAAGGCCTACGCCGATAATTCGCAGCTAAGTCTGACCGAGCAAGCTCAACTTCGCCCATTTGATTTCTATCTGGTTCCGGGCATTTTGTCTGAAGCCTTCTTGAAAGAGGACGACCGATCCTCAGTCAGTTTTGCCCGCCTGACCGGGGACTATCTGGGAACCCAGCAGGATCTGTTGCAGAAAGTGTATAAATTTAATTCGGTCAGACTTTCCAGTTCTTCCAAATCGGTTTCTGAAATCAAAGAAAACATCCGCAAGGCACTAGATCAGTCCGCCCGTGCTGGCAGAAAAGCCGTGTTACTGACACACTCTTTGGGTGGCCTGGCACTGCTAGAGTCACTGGTGGATTTCCCCCATCACAGGGACTCTGTGGCGGGGATCGTGTTTCTGCAAAGCCCGTTCTATGGTTCGCCGATTGCGGATGCGTATTTTGATAATCCGCTTTATCTGGATAAGCTCCTGGGCACGGTGATTCCTTTTTTCAACACCTCGCCAGACACCATTCGTTATCTGGGAACTGCCAGTCGTTCGCAGTTCATGAAAGATAACAGCGAAGCGATCTTGTCCCTCACACGCATTCCGATGATCACCGTGGGCGGAGTTGTAAACGGGCAGAAGAGTTTGTTCACTCCGGCCGTCAATATTATGGCGATGGGATGTCTGGAGCAAGTCTTCGGCCACTGTGTGGTGCGACTTTACTCAGGACCTTATGACCTCAGTGACGGCATGGTGCCATTTGAAAGTTCCAAGCTTCCTGATGTGGACTTTGTCCGTCTGGATGGCGCCGACCACGGCGAGACCGTCGTAAATATTCCCTATCAACAATATGACAAAGTTCGTACGACCACGGCCTTGCTGCGTCTGCTGCTGCCGTTCTTGAATCGTCTTTAGCGGGTGTGAACAAGACTGTAACTGTCGGTGACCTTCAGGCAGTTCATCCCTGCGGTGTGGGCCGCTTCAATTCCCAGCACAGCATCTTCAAAAGCCAGACAATCCGTCGGAGCCGCGTTGACTTTCGCAGCGGCAAGTAAAAAGCAGTCCGGTGCGGGTTTTCCCTGCGTGTAATCCTCGGCGCACACCAGGGTGTCGAAATACTTCTGAATGCCCAGTTGATTCATCGTCAGTTCCACGATCTTGCGGCGGCTGCCGGTGACAATCGCCATCGGCAGTTTGCCGTGATAGTGCTCGATGATCTCCATCACGGAAGTGATGGGGGTGACATCGTTCAAAGAGGCCAGATAGTGGGATTCTTTTTCTTTCACAAACTGCTCTGGATCAATCCGGGTCTGGTGCAGTTCATTCATCATCTCAACAATGCGGGCCGTGGGTCGGCCGGCCCAGGACAGGTGTTGCTCGCGACTGAGCGACAGATCATACTTGTCCAGGGCTTTGTTCCAGGCTGCAAGGTGGGCAGGCATGGTGTCGGCGACCGTGCCGTCGAAGTCAAACAGCAGAGCTTTAAAAGAGTGCTCAGGAAAGAAATGATGAAGCATGGATGGGTTCTCCGAATCAGAAATTAAATCTAACAGTTCAAGTTTAATAGTACTATCCTTAAATGGGGAGTGATCATGAAATACGCCAGACTATGGATCGGTTTGCAGTTGGTTTTAACGGGTTCCTTTTCTATGGCCGGTGCGCCCGAAGCTCAGCGCGTGGCCCTGCAGGCGCCAGAGTGCAAATCCATTCAGCCCTTTTACTGGGAAATTGGAAACTCTCAAGGGCTTCTGGTTGCGGGGTCACCAGGCAAAAAGTACGAACGCCAAGATGAAATGAAAATCGCCTCGGCTTCAAAATGGATTTTTGCAGCCTACTACATCGAACTAAAAAAAGCTGTGTTGGCAGAGCCAGACAAGAATTTGCTCTTGATGCGCGGAGGGTATGATCAGTTCAACGTCATGCCCTGTGCTTTGCGCCTGACCGTAGAGGCGTGCTTCCAGGCCCGCAGCAACAGCACGGTGAACCCCGGCAATGTGGGTAAATTTTATTACGGCGGGGGCAGTGCGCAGGCTTTGGCGGTCGGTGCGGGCTTGGGAAAATTGAACCGCAAAAAACTGAGCAAAGAAATCGAAGGCACACTGAAGAACAAATTCAGCCTCAGTTACTCGAATCTGGCTTTGGCCGGTGGTGCGGAAATGAACGTCGAAAACTACGCTCGTTTCCTGCAGGAAATACTTAAAGGCACCTATCTGATCAAGGATCTGTTGGGGGCTGATGCGGTTTGCACCCATCCGGCGACCTGCAAGCAGGCCGCATTTTCTCCGGCCAAAGAAGACTGGAAGTATTCTTACCATCACTGGGTTGAAACCAACGGCGGCCCGGTCGAGGCTTACAGCAGCCCCGGGGCCTTTGGTTTTTACCCTTGGATCAGTGCCGATAAAAAAACCTACGGAATCGTGGCCCGCGAGGGCCGAGGGGAACTGGCGTACTGGGACTCGGTCCTGTGTGGACGCGCGATTCGTAAGGCTTATTTTAAGTAAGAAACCGACAGCGACAGTTCGCGCAGTTTGCTGCGAATCTTGCTGACTCGTTTTTGGTCCGTGGTCAGGCTTGCCGCCTTTTCATACATCTGTCGGGCTTTGTCTGCCTGGGAATGCATGGAATAAGCGTCTGCCAAATGCTCGGCAATGATGCTGGCCGAAGCCTGGTATTCGTGGGCCTTCTCCAAGACTTGAATGGATTCAGAGAAGCGTTTTTGTTTGAACAACACCCAGCCCAGCGTATCCAGCACATAGCCGTCTTTAGGATCCAGTTCCAAAGCTCGTCTTGCCAGTCGTTCAGCTTCTGGCAGATGCTGATTCAGTTCGGCCAATGAAAAGGCCAGATAGCTTAAGCTCTGCACGTGATTGGGTTCGATCTCCAGAACCTTTTTCATCTGTGCGATCATGGTGTCTTTTCTGCCCAGTCGGTCCAAAATCAGCGCATGCTGAAACAGCAGCTCGACATTCTTGGAGTATTTTGAAAGTCCCTGTTCCAGCACCTGGGCCGCCCCCAGATAGTCTGCTTTTGCATCCAGCAAAGAGGCATACATGGTATAAACCTGCGGTTTGTCCGCCTTGGTTTGCAGGCCTTTCTGGGTGATGACCAGGGCCTGGTTCAATTTGCCCTGTCCCTTCAGAAGGTGGGCTGCATGCACGATCGCTTCACTGAAGTGTTTGCTTGAATGCGGCACCTGCATGTAATTGCGGATGGCATTTTCCATGTCACCGGTTTCTTCCTGAACGGCCGCAAGGTAATAGCGCGCCGAATCCGCCGTCGGGTATTGAGCGACGATGTCTTTCAGTTTGGCTCCGGCCTGATTAAAACGTTTTTGTTCAATCAACAGCAGGGCCATCTTCATTTGCACATCCAACGAGGACTCGGAATTTCCGGAGATCATCTCCAGTTGGGAATAGGCTTTTTCCGAATCGCCGTCTTCGATGTAAATTTGCGCAATAAGGTCAGCGACCTTGGGGCTGAAGTTTTCTTGTTTTTGGTATTCCAGACACAAAGCCAGCGCTTTTCCGCGGTTGTTTTGCAGCAGGTACAGATTCGCAAGCGAGATCAACGCGTCTTCAAAGCCGGGTTTGATCTCCAGGGCCTTCTTCAGGGCTTTTTCTGCGGACTGTTGATGATTCACACCTTCCTGATCCAGATGGGTCAGGCCAATGTAATAGTAAACCTCGTGCGGCGTCTCATAGCCGGGGTCTTTCAGCAGCGAGTGGAAGTACTGCTCTGCTTTTTTGAATTCTTTTTTATCCGCATACAAAGACCCGATGTAAATCGGCGCCTCGCTGTTTTTGGGCTCCAGGTGCAAGACGGCTTTATATTGGGCAATCGCCTTGTCATAGGATTTGTCGGCGGAATACAGCCCACCCAAGACCAAAAGGGACTCGATATTTTTGGAATCTTTGGCAACGGCTTGTTCGGCCTTCAGGATGGCTTCTTTCACCTTGCCCACTTTGAGATATTCGGCTGACAGGCGCATTTGTACGGCTGCCGAATTTGGATCCAGCGCTGCGACCTTTTCAAAAAGGGCCACGGCTTGTTCGGACTTTCCTTCGCGGCTTAGCACATCGCCCATGATGAAGTTATAGTCAGCCTCTGCACGGACGTTGACGGGATCCAATGCGGATGACGGCGTCACTAGGCTTTGCATTTTTGGTTCGGTGTTTTTTTTCGCAGGCATGCTTGAGCAGGCTGTCAGAGTCAGTAGCAGGGCGGCACTCGTGGTCGTTTTGAAGGATAGACGCATCAGTTCTCCTTGTCAGAGTACAGTGTAAAGAACTTTGCTGATTTATAATAAATTTGTTGAAGATCGAGCCTAAGACTGGCCCTAGATGCGGTTTTCACGGCGTTAGGCAGGGTTGGATGCTAGTAATGTTCACTTGTCGCTGGACTGGGCTTTGCATTCCTTCGAAGGCGTGCGGAGTGCTTTGCTGTAAAAGCCAACTCTTTCAATAGGAAGATTCTGTGAAGACGTTTTTCGTCGCAATTTGTCTGTTGTCTATTTCTTGGTCAGCCCAGGCTGGGGCTTTGTCCTCTGCCGAGTCTTTATTGGCTCGTGACCTGCGAAATGCCAAGATCACCTTTGGCCACGAACAGCGGCTATATCATTACTTCGACATCTATCAGGAAGACGCCCCGGCCACGCAGGCTTTGATGGCGACGCCTCAAGGACGAAAGCAGGTTTTGCAGACTCGCATTTCTTATGCGACCTCCAAGTTTTGGTCCAAAACCTCTGGCAGCAAAGGGCTGTTTGCCGGGGAGGGCCTTTATCTGGCCATCGATCCCCATATTTCTGAAAGCTATGGCAAGATGATGATCGAATTCACGGTAAAGCCTGATTCTTATTATATCAGCTTGGCTCGTGGTCTTTATCTTAGCGCAGACACGGTGAAGGCTATTTATCAGGAAGGTCATCTGGTGGCGGACCCGGACAACGGCATTCCAGACACGATGCGGATTTCAGAGATGACTTTGGCGATGATTCTTCAGCCCGAAAACGCACGCTTCCGCTTGCTTCTGCAAAAAGCCCTGAAAAGTGAAAACATCATGATGGCCGAATATGTATGGCGTTCGGACCTGGATGTGGTTTGTGGAGAGGAATCCTTGCAGACTGCGTTTGTGTATATCGGGACGGATCCTCGGCTTCCAGAATTTAGCGCCGTTGAAATGGCCGATGTGAAGCAGGTTTATGCCGGGATTGCGATGACGGCAGGGGAGCAGCGAGCGTCCCGGGAAGCGCAGAAGCTGCGCAGCTTGATAGATATCAATCAGCAGGCGATGTCCGCCAACGAGATGGTTGAAAATGCCTTGGCGATTTATAAGTCTGAAAATGAATTTAAAAATGCCGTCGGGCGACTTCATGGGTGCAGACCCTAAAACCGCCGCAATCGGGCTTCAGGCGGGCTATTTGTTTTTGAATCCCAGGATGTCTACGTAAGTGATGCCTTTAGCTACTGAAGAAGATGGCGTCGCTCTTTGGCCTTTGATCTGAATTTTACCGGTATTGAAAAGCTCTTTGAATTCTGTGCGGGAAATCTCGCGCAGGTTCAGGTCTTCGTTTTGGTTTTTAATCGCCGTAAGCAGGACGCCATCAAGGCGTTTAGCAGACTTAAACAGCTCCAGAACGATGCGGAAGGATTTTGGGGGCTGTGGGGGGATGAAGTCTTGCATAACGTATTTCCTGTTTTTAGGGGATGACGGGCGAAACTCCCATAAAAACGGGGGGATGGGCAAGGGCTTTTGGTCCTTTTGTAGTTTTAACTGGTTCTAATAGCCAAGCAGGGCGTTGAAGCCTTCACATTGAGCCTCAACCGGGCCCGCAGGGGTTTGGATCGCCAGGTTCAGGGCATCGCCATAAGGGGACTGAGCGCCTTCCTGAGCAAAGGTGCTGACTACGAGTTTCCCGGACTTCCAAGCTTCCAGGCGAACCACGCCATGGGCGGCACGCAGGTAAAAATCAACTCCATTGGCAGAGCCTTTTTCAAGGGTCGCGTATTCGCGGTCCGGCTGTTCTTTAGAGGCTTTAAACGGGGTTTCGCTCGTGGTGATAGTGCAAACAGCAGCGTGAGCGTTTACGAACGGAGCCAGGGACAGAACGATCGCAGTCAGGGCACGTTTGAAGGTTTTCAAAGGTTTCTCCAGGGTTTTGGTTGCTAGATGATTTATTGTTTATCCCGGAAAAACGCAAATTAAGTGTTTGAAAGTGGGGGTGAAGGGGGTGGGTTTTGTAAATTTGGGAGGGGGCAAGTTGTGATCGAAAGGTTTCACTCAAAGGGTGTTTTGCTAACTAATGCAGTTAGGTTTTTATAGGGCTCGAGTTGCTTTAAAGAGAGGTTGAGTAGCCTTTATCTTGATTTCTCATTTTGTTAGCTTAAAGGTTTTCGACATTAGCTTTTTTCTTTTTCGGTGGAGATGGGGTCAAACACTGGAAACATATCAACTATATGCTTCGGAATAACTTGGCCGGCGATCTTTCTTTTTTCATCCCAACCAGGTGTCGAGTCATTTAGAATTGGTAACATCATGCGAACAAATTTTGGTTCAATCAATTCCAGCATGAAAGCGATGAAGTTCCGCGCCAATTCGACTTCATTATAAAGTTCATCTACATCTAAGCCGTGAAGCGAAATATCATGGAAAAAGTCTGTCATATAAAGATTTTCATCAAGCAGAGGGATGTGCCCCTGAGCAAAATACATTTGTTTACCAGTTATAGTAGGTGCAATACCTCCATGTAAGAGTCTGTTCCTATTTTTGAACAGAGGCTCAATTTGCTTAATTTTCTCTGAACTCATATCGACTTTAGACACGTGCATGCACATTGAATGGATATTTTTAAGTCGATTTCTCCATGGGGAAATTTTGAAATTGGTGAGCTCTTCAGTTTCGCGGATACTTGGTTTTGCGCAGAGGAATATTATTAGATTAATAAAAGACTCAATCCAAATTGGAATTATTAGTTTTAATGTAATTCTTCTTCTAAATGTGTCAGCAAAGTGCTTTGAATTTGCCGTCACGTCTTCTTGAAAAGAAGACGTGAATCTTGCGGGTCTGTTTTCGATTCTTTTGAGTTTTGGCTCCGCTTCAAGTTCGTCAATAATTTCCTCTACCATGTCTGAGAATTGAACGTAAGGATTGGAGAAAATGAGCCACTTTTCTAGGGTGGATTTTACTGTCTCAATCTCAGGTTTCACCTTCTTTTTTAGAGTTAAAAAAGCTTTTAGGAACTTTTGTTGATCATCATTTTTTGGATCTTTAGATCCTTTTATCAACACACTAAAATGGAAGAAGAAACCAGTGATGTGTATGTAGGTATTTTTGTATTTAAGCTCCCAAGCCCAATGAATAAGATTGTCTACATCATTTTTCTTCTTAAAGAGCATTTGAATGCCATTAGGCTCCCCAAATTTACTTTTGAGAATGCAATAGATGTCAACTGGTGTTAGCTCGGCGGAGACATCAAAATGAGATCCTGTTGTTCCCACAAACTTCTTGTTCTGTTTGCGCTCTTCGGCCTCAGCAAGTGCTTCATGTGGAGTCGCTGCATGCCAGTGTTCAATGTTTTGGATAAGCTCGTCGTACGTTACGTCCATTACTTTTTCAGCTTCCTGTAAACATTAGTATATATATAGGACCGCTAGGCTTGGCAATTTTAAGGACTTTGTTGGGAAATCTTTACGCGAGTTACACTAAGGAGCGACTTAAAAGCTGACTGCTGTCTTTGAATCGTTGCACTCCGAACTTGTAGTTTTGTCGAAGTGGAATTCTTGAGGTTTATGTTGTCTGATTTTTCAAGGAAAAATGGATGAGGTAGCAGGACTCGGTCTTCCCAGGTTGGGCTCCTGCCCAACCTTCCAGAGCCGGGGCCGCAATCTCGTCAGGCCATCCGGGCCTGCCGCCCCATTTACAATCCTCCCGTTGGTCGGATCGCAAACGGGTACGATTGCTCTCTTCGAGTCCTGCTACCCTGAAGACGTAGCAATGCCCGAAGCGAGTTTCCTGGTGTCTATGTTGTCTTATTTTTTAAAGGAAAAATGGATGGGGTAGCAGGACTCGAACCTGCGAATGACAGAATCAAAATCTGTTGTCTTACCAACTTGACGATACCCCAGCAAGATGATGCGTTCGAAGGCCCAAATTACGGATATTGCGGCCCAAAATCAAGAAAAGACTTTATGCGTTGAAAGATAACGCGCCATGGGCCTAGAAAAGAACCGGGAACCTTTTAATAAAAAAGCCCGTCAGGGATCTGACGGGCTAAGAATTCCAGGGGGTTTACTTGAAGCCGCCGTTGCTGGTTGCCTCCACATTAGGCAGCCAGGTGTGCGTGAGCAGGGAACTCGACCCCGGCCCCATGGCCCTAGGGTGAATCAAGTCAAACCTAGTAGTCGTCGTTGCCGTAGTCGCTCCCAGGAGCTTTTTGGCGTTTTAGACTGACCAGGGTTTCGCCCATGGATTTTAGTTCTTTTTCGTAGGCCTCAAATATGAGGTCTTCAATCATCGCCCGGGTCTCCTGATTCAGGGGGTGGGCGATATCGCGGAACTGACCGTCTTTGCGTTTTTTGCTGGGCATAGCCACGAACAAACCGCTGGTTCCTTGGATGACCTTCAGATCCCTCACGACAAAGCAATTGTCCAGAGTGATCGAGACGTAGGCCTTCAGCCGGTCCTCATTGACGGGGAAAACTTTCACCTCGGTGACTTTCATACAGTCCCTTTCTTGTTGCCGTTCTTGTTGCCATAACAGTTGCTCATTCTAAAAGCCGCTTGACCGGCCTTTTTGTCGCAATCTTGGAGCCAAACTATGGTCCGTATTTCTTCTCGGTGGACCCGCGAAAAACTAAAGACCTAGGTCGAGGATTTATTTATATTTTTACGGAAGTTCCGCGATCTGCCTCAATTTGAGGCAGGTGTTTACTTATATAGCGGCAAAATAAAAAAGCCCATCCGAAGATGGGCTTTGAAGCGCTGCTCTTTATTAAAGTTTCTGAGCTTAGAATTACTCGATGTTGATGATCTGAATACGGGTGTTGCGGGCAATTCTAAGGGTGTTCTTGCCCTTTTTAAGAGCCTTTAAAACGTCCTTGGCGGTGTCGACGGGCTGTTTATTAACATCCAAGATCACATCACCCACGCGCAAACCGCCCTTTGAAGCGTTGGAGTTTCTTTCCGTCTCGATCACCACCGGCTGCTTCATATCATCCGGCAGGCCCCATTCCTTGCGAAGCTCTGTGGTTGGATCAATCACCGTGAAGCCCAGATCAAACGGAGCTTTCTGACCTGCATAGGTTTTTGTCGCTGCACGAACTGCACGCTTTTCTTCGATACGTTCCGCCGTCACCACGTTCAGGGTCATTTCCTTGTTGTTGCGGATGATCTTGGTTTTAATCGGCTGACCGATAGGGGCGTCGGCCACCGCATCCATCAGATCCAAAGAGGTTCTGATTTTCTTGCCGTTAAACTCCGTCACGATGTCATACATCTTCAAACCCGCCTTCAAAGCCGGGCTGCCAGGGGACACCGCTGTGATCACCGCTCCACGCAGTTCGCCCAGTCCCAGGTACTCGGCCGCTTCCGGATCCAAGTCACCCAATGCTGTGCCCAGGAAACCACGGGCAATGCGGCCCTTGGATTCCAGGATAGGCAAGATGGCTTTGACTTCATCAATCGGAATCGCAAAACCGATCCCTTGCGCGCGCGCATCGATCGCCGAGTTCACACCGATCACCTGACCTTTGGTGTTCACCAGCGGACCGCCCGAGTTCCCCGGATTGATGCTGGCATCAGTCTGAAGCAGAGGGATTTTATTGATCTCTGTGATGTCGCGGCCTTTGGAGGAAATAATCCCCTTGGTCATCGAGTGACCGTGACCGAATGGATTCCCGAAGGCCGCCACCCATTCACCAACTTCCACGTCCTTGGAAGAACCCAGAACCGCCACCGGCAGTTTGGATTTAGGGTTGATCTTGATCAAAGCAATGTCCGTGCGCTCGTCGCTGCCGACAAGGGTTGCCTCAAACACGTCTGTGGATTTTTCGCTCAATTGAACGTTGATGATGTCGGCTCCGGCGATCACGTGGTTGTTTGTGACGATCAGGCCGTCTTCACGGATGATGAAACCGGTGCCCAGGCCCATTTGCTGCGGGCGCTGTTGCTGCTGTTGAGGCTGCTGCATGCGGAAGCCATAAAGTTGTTCCAGCATATCCAGCATCGGGTCGCGCATGCGCGGAGAGTTCTTGGGAATTGCCGTGGTGGAGATATTTACGACCGCCGGGTTGATGGCCTTGGCCAGTTCAACAAACAGATTCCCCGGCAGGGCGGCGCTCAGATTCATCTTCGGTGGATCTTTCGGGAGTTCCTTCGCGCCCGTTTGGGCTTGAGCGGTCATTGCGACAGACAGAATAAGAACCAACAGCGTCTTCATAGACAGTTTTCTCCTTACATAGACACAAATTTCATTTGCAGATCACTGATTAAGTTTTCCAAAAATTTGGCTTCATCGCCAGTCAGATTTCCTTTGGTCTTTTGTTGCAGGACCACCAAAAGGTCGATGTTAAAGCGAGCCATATTTTTATCTTTGCTCACTTCGCCGTTTTGAGGATTTGGAGCCAGACCCATAGCCATAATCGCCGAAGAGGCGACGGACATAATTAGGACTGAAAAGGAGGCTTCAATTTTTTCGTTCATAAATACCCTCTTTGTGAATGTGAGTTCCCTGATAATCCTGTCAAGTTAGATGGGGTAATAACCCATCAGCTTTTGCAAACGGACCTCAATGGCCGGGTGGGATTTCAGGAACAGATTCTTTTGTCTAAAACCTTCCGGGTTCACCATAAACAGGTGGCTGGTGCAGGCCGGGATGTCCAGCGGCTGGGTCTGAGCCAGACCCTCCATGCGCCACAAAACTTCACCCAGACGGTTGCGGCTTTCCAAAAGTTCGGAAGCCATCAAATCATTTTCAAAGAAGGACTTTTCCACCACCACAAGCTTGATGATCAGCCAGCCAATCGGGGACAGCAGGGGCATAAAGAACTGAAGCTTATAAGGTATCAGATTGTCCAGGAACTGTCCCAGACCTACCACGGAATTGGCCATTGTGCTGCTGACACTGAATGCGAACGTATCCAGACGGCGGATGTGGCAGATTTGATGGGCGACGACGGCTTCAAGCTCTTCATCGCTCAGCTTTTGCAAAAGGCCCGCAGTGAAACCCAAAGATCCGCGCTTCCAGGAATGCCCCACGCAGAAGGCATTCACGGACGCATGTGGGGTGATGTAGACCGCGGGTGGCGGCATGGACAGTTGGGCTGACATCTTTTGAACCTTGTCGATCAGGCCCCAAGAATCCTGGCCCTTGATTCGTTGTGCGTTCAGTTTTGCCAGCACGCGGCTTTCGCCATAAAAGAACACAAAGAAGTTCAAAAGAACCGCAAAGAAGAAACCAATCAACAACCCCAGACGTTCCCCGAACTGGTAGCCAAGAACCAGCAGGGCCAGAGAGCTTGATAGAATGAATATCCAGACTTTTGTATTGTTGTTGATCATATAAAATTAGTCCCACTAAACCCGACCCTTGGCAAGCACAGGAACGGCGCATAGTTTTTCGTCGGGATTTCACTCTAAGCTTGCGAAGATTCAGAGCAAATTGTGAAATAGAGAGGTTCATCTACTCTGGAGGCAAGAACGTGAGTGAAGTCGATATCATGGCCCTGAATGCCGCAATCAAGCAAGAGAGCCAATTCATTGATAAAATGATGGCTGAAATCAACAAGGTTGTCGTTGGGCAAAAGGAAATGGTGGAGGGCATCATGATGGGCCTTCTGACCGGCGGCCACATCCTGCTGGAAGGTGTGCCTGGCTTGGCGAAGACGCTGACCATCGCGACCGTTTCAAAATCCATTTCATTGGATTTCCAACGCATCCAGTTTACGCCGGATCTTCTGCCAACGGACTTGATTGGTACCATGATCTTCAATCCCAAATCCGGTGAATTTGCTCCGCGCAAAGGACCGATCTTCACGAACATCGTTCTGGCGGATGAGATCAACCGTGCGCCGGCGAAAGTGCAATCCGCCCTGCTTGAAGCCATGGCTGAAAAACAAGTCACCATCGGGGATGAGTCCTACAAACTTTCAAGCCCGTTCTTAGTTCTGGCGACTCAGAATCCGTTGGAACAAGAAGGTACTTATCCGCTGCCGGAAGCCCAGATGGACCGTTTCATGTTCAAGATCAACGTCGTTTACCCAGGTAAAGGCGAAGAGCTTGAAATCCTCAACCGCATGGGCACCAACGAAAAACCGGAAGTGCAGCCGGTGATTTCAAAAGAAGACCTTTTACGTGCGGCTCACCGTGCGGATCAGATCTATGTTGATAACAAAATCAAAAACTATATCGTGGAATTGATCATGGCCTCCCGTAAGCCGGGTGAATACGGTTTGAGCCGTATTGCGAACCTGATCAACGTGGGTGGTTCTCCGCGTGCGACGATCAGCTTGTATCGTGCGGCGAAAGCTCACGCGTTCTTGCGGGGTCGCGGTTATGTGACCGCCGAAGACGTGAAAGCCATTGCGTACCACGTTCTGCGCCACCGTCTGATTCTGACGTACGAAGCCGAGGCTGAAAACATCAGAACCGATGACATCATCAAAGAAATCCTAAGTCAGGTCGAGGTGCCATAGTGAGCTTGCCTCCTGAGGTCTTAAAGAAAGTCAAACTGCTCGAGATCAACACAAGAAAGCTTGTGAACAATCTCTTTGCCGGTGAATACCACACGGCCTTCAAAGGGCAGGGGATGACTTTTGCAGATTTCAGGGAGTACGTTCCGGGCGATGATGTTCGTTCGATCTCCTGGCCGCTGACCGCGCGCACGGGAAAGCCGTACATCAAAACCTTCGAGGAAGAGCGTGAGCTGACCCTGATTCTGGCCGTGGACGTCAGTGGTTCCAGTGATTTTGGAACCGGGCCTTACTTTAAGGGCGAAGTCATGACCCACATGGCAGCGCTCCTGGCGTTTTCTGCGGTGAAGAACAACGACCAGATTGGTTTGTTGCTTTTCAGTGATCAGGTGGAACACTTCGTTCCACCGAAAAAGGGGCGGGGCCACGTGCACCGTCTGCTGCGTGATTTGTTCTATTATAAACCCAAAAGCCATCGCACGAAGCTTTCTTCCGGATTCTCTTATTTGCAGGGGATTTTGAAGAAACGCGCGACGGTGTTTGTATTCAGTGACTTTATGGATCAAGGCTTTGAACAGTCCTTGCGTTTGCTGGGAAGAAAGCATGACGTCGTGGCCTGTGTGGTGAACGATGCGGCCGAGTATTCTTTGCCTTCCATGGGTGTGATCGAAGTGCAAGATGCCGAGACCGGGGAGATCGTCACCGTGGACACGTCTTCGCAATCGTTCCGTGCCCAGTATGAAGAGGCCGTGGCCAAACGCAAAGAGGCTCGGGATCGTCTGCTTCGCCTGGCTCAGGTGGAGCGTGTGGATGTGAAGTCCAGTGAGGATTATGTGAATCCTTTGGTGGCCTTCTTTAAGAAGAGAAGATAATGGCTTTAATTCAGTGTAAGGCAGAAATTCCCGCAGTCGAGGGACTGAAAGACAACGAGCTCACCGTCGGGCGCGAGTTTCTTTTGGTGTGTGACGGGGAATTCCCGCGCGATCTTCAACAGGAAAAACTTCATTTTGTCCTGAAGCCGGAACAAAAATACCAGATTAAACTTCTGGGTTTTGAGTTTCGCTCGCCGACCGTGGCCGACATCAAGGCCACCGCTTACACGGCTGGCAACATTCCCTTTGAAAACCTGCAACTGAGTGACGGCGTGCAGACTCTGGATCTGGGGCCGATACAATACGCGGTGACCTCGGTGCTTCCGCCGCCACCGCAAAATCCGGGTGAACAGCCCGTGAAACAAGAACCTTATGGTCCGATCGGGCCTGCCAGCATTGGGGTGCCGATGCTTTATTGGGGAATTTTAGCGGCATTCCTGGGTGTGATTGCTTTGATTGCCATCACCAAGATTTATCGCGTGATTCAAAGACGCAATATGCTGGAACGCCTGCGTGAACATGACTCGGCCTTAACACCGCTGTCTGAATTCCATCAAAACTATCGCCGTCTTCAGCGCACCAATCCGGTCTTCTTTGGCAAAGACGCCAAAAAAGAAGAAATCGAACAGGTGCTGGTTGAAACCAACAAGATGTTTAAGCTTTTCCTGACCCGCCAGTTCCGCGTGCCGGCTTTGGAGTGGAGCGAACGTCTGGTCATCAAGGATATTAAAAAATATCATCGCAACGTCTATGTGGAAGCGGGCGAGGGCCTGCTGAAGCTGTTCCATGAATATCAGCACGCGTTCGCGGATAAGCAGAACCTTTCCAGCAGCGACGTTTTGAATCTGGCCACCCACTGCCGCACTCTGGTAGAGAAAATGGAAAGGGTGTCCTCATGATCTATCATTCCTTGTGGGCCCTGTGGTTCCTGCTTCCGCTGGTTTTGATTCTGATCTGGAACTTCTGGAAAAGAAAAAAGAAGACGCCGACATTGCAGTTCGGCTCGGTTGAGCTGTTAAAGTCTGTGACGCCGACTGTGCGCACGCGTTTAATGCACCTGCCGGTGATCTTAAAATCCCTGGCTTTGGTATTTGCGATTGTCGCATTGGCGCGTCCGCAGGAAATGAACACCAAGATCCGCAAGAATGTGGAAGGGATCGACATCGTCATCTGTCTGGATGTTTCTGATTCAATGCTGATTGAAGACATGAAACCTTTAAACCGTCTGGAAGCCGCAAAAGAAACCATCGCGAAATTCATCAGCGCGCGGACTTCAGATCGTATCGGTCTGGTGGTCTTTGCCGGTGAATCCTTCACCATGGTTCCACCCACGCTGGATTATCAGATGATCTTGCAGCGGGTGAATGAAATCTCCAGTGCGTCGAGTGCAAAAATCAAAGACGGAACCGCTTTGGGTGTGGCGATGGCCAATGCCGCCGGCCGCTTGAAAGACTCCCAGGCCCGCAGCCGGGTCATGATCTTTATGACGGACGGGGAGAACAACTCGGGCACCATCGATCCTGAAACGGGTCTTGAGATCGCCAAGGGTTACGGCATCAAGGTTTATTCCATCGGTATCGGTAAAGACGGTCCGACGCGCATCCCGGTTTATTCCCGTGATATCTTTGGTCAGAAGGTAAAAACCTATCAGCCATTTGAAAGCACGGTGAACGAGGACCTGCTGGGTCGTATGGCTTCTGATACGGGCGGTAAATACTATCGCGCCACCACGGAAGGGGCTTTGCAAAAGGTCTTTAGTGACATCGACACTTTGGAAAAAACCAAGATCGATGTGAACAAGTTCACCAACTACACTGAAAAATTCCCGCCCTTCTTGATTTGGGCTTTGGTTCTTTATTTGGCCGGACTGCTTTTGGGCCGTTCCTGGTTAAGGAGGGTGCCATAATGTTCCGCTTTGAAAACCTTGCGGCATTTAATTATTTGTGGCTGATCCCGGTGATTATCATTGTGGGCTTTATCTTTGATCGCATGTCGCGAAAAAAGATGGAAGCCGCCATCGGTTCAAGACTGTATCCGTTCCTTTCAAGTTCTGTATCGCGCAAGAAGCGTTCGATCAAAACCACTTTGCAGGTTTTGGCCGTGCTGTGTTTTGTGCTGGCTTTGGCACGCCCACAAATGGGTGAATCCCAACAGGAAGTCAAAAGTGAAGGGGTTGAGATCATCTTCGCCGTCGACGTTTCTGAAAGTATGATGGCCGAAGACGTGAAACCGTCCCGCTTGGCACAAGCCAAAGCCGAACTGAGCCGTCTGGTGGATCTGATGCCGGGAAATAAAGTGGGCATCGTGGCCTTTGCCGGATCGGCGGCGTTGTTGTCGCCCCTGACAAACGATCCGGGCGCAATCAAAATGTATCTGGAATCCCTGGAGCCCAGCTCTGTGTCCTCGCAAGGGACAAACTTCACAGAAGCTTTGAAGATCTCCAAAGAAGCCTTCGAGCGCGGTGGGGTTTCCACCGATGAAACCGTGAAAGTCACGCGCGTGATCCTGATTGCCTCCGACGGGGAAGATCACGAGCAGGGTGCATTGGATGAAGCCAAGAAAATGGCTGGTGAAGGTGTCAGAATCTTCTCGCTGGCTTACGGCACGGAAAAAGGCGGGGCGATTCCCGTTCGTGACGGCATGGGCTTTTTAAAAGGTTATAAAAAAGACCGTCAAGGTCAGACCATCCTGACGACCGTCAAAGGCGATGCCTTGCGCGCGCTGGCTGAAGCCGGTCAGGGCAGCTTCTATTTCGCCACATTTGGGGGCGAGCAGACTAAGTTGCTTGTCGAAGACATCAGCAAACTTGAAAAAGCCCAGTTCGACACGACTATGGCCACCCAGTACGAAGAACGCTTCCAGACAGTGTTGATGTTGGGAATTATCATCGCGCTTCTAGAACTGTTCCTGGGTGAACGCAGAAACTCTTTCCTGTTCTGGAAAGGTCGTTACGAGGTGCCCCCCGCATGAAACACTTGGTTGGTGCATCCATAATCGCAGTTGCTTTGACAGGGTGTGGGCCGGGCAGGCCTCATCTTAAAACTCTGGAGTTGAATCGTGAGGGGAATAAAGCCCTGACGGCGCAGACTTATCCGGGAGCTATGGAAAAGTATCTTGAGGGGCTTCGTTATGATCCCTTTGTCAGTCAGCTGCATTTGAATTTGGGTTTGAGCTTTGAAGGTATGCAGCAGGCGGAAAAGGCACTGCAGTCTTATCGTGAAGCTGAGAAGCTGGCCTTGGTCGACAAGAATTTTGAGCTGGTGTTTATGGCGCGCTTTAATCAGGCGCAGCTTTTAGGCAAAGCTAAACAAGTGGACGAAGCCTTGGCCGTCTATCAAAAGGCCCTGGAGATCATTCCTTCTTCCAAGGAAGTGAAAACCAACATCGAGCTTTTGACCCAGCAACAGCAGGGTCAGGGCGGCGGTGAAGGCAAACAAGATCAGCCGCAAGACGGTGATAAGAATCAGCAGAATCAAAATCAGGATGGTAAAGATCCTAAAGAAGGCGACAAGGATCAGGAACAAAAAGAGGGGAAAACCCCTCAGCAGTCCCAAAAGTACAAGCCTCGTCCGTTCAACGGGAAAGAGCTGACTGAAGGGGACGTGAAAAAGATCCTGGGCGAATTGAAACAGCAGGAAGAAAAAATCCGTGCTGAATACAATCGCAAAGATGTGAAGGAGCAGCCTCGTGACAAAGACTGGTAATTTCCTGTTCTTTCTAAGTTTTATTTTCTTCGGGCTTTTTGCCCAAGCCGCGGGCACCACCGTGCAATCCACTGTGGATCGCACCGAGATGGGCCTGGGCGACACGTTCACGTTGAGTGTGGCGGTGACTTCCAGTGAAGATGTCGACATCCAGGACCCGCGTTTGCCGGATCTGGACGGGTTTGATCTTTTGAACAACTGGCAAAGCAATGCCGTAGCTCAGAAGCTGGTGAACACGCCGTCCGGGATGCAGTTTCAGACCCAGCGTCGCAAAGAATTTCACTATCAGCTCAGCCCTAAAAAGACCGGCACTCTGAGTGTGGGGTCCTTTGAAGTGGTGATCGGTGGCAAAGTTCACCGCACCCAACCCATCGTGATCAAAGTCGGTCAGGAAAGCATGGGGGCCGGCAAACCGCCGAAGCGTCCGTCAATGGCGCCTCCGGGCTTTGATGATCCGTTTGAATCCATGGATCAGGCCGAACAAGAGATCTTTGATCAGTTGTTGCGTCAGCGCCAAAGACTTTTGCAGCAGCAAATGCAAGGCCAGCAGCAGGAAGACTATGGTGGTTATCCGAATTCCACAGGTTTGCCAGAGGCCGCTTTCCGCAGCCTGCCGACCAACCCGAACGAGGCCTTTTTCATTTCTGTTGAAGTCGATAAAACGGAAGTCTTTGAAGGTGAGCAGGTTACGGTGAATTGGTACATCTACACCCGTGGTCAGATGGAGACCCTGGATCGCCTGAAGTTCCCAAGCCTGAAAGGCTACTGGAAAGAGATCATCGAGGAAGTTCCCTCCATCCAGTTCACAGAAGAAATCGTCAACGGCACGCCTTGGAAAAAGGCCCTGCTGGCGTCCCACGCCCTGTTCCCGATCAAACCGGGGACGGCGACAATTGATGAATACAAGATCAAATCCCGCGTGCGTCTGCCGACTCAAGGGTTTGGCTTCTATGGCAAGCCCTACGAATACACCAAAAGCTCGGCCGCGGTGCCGGTGAAAGTAAAACCTTTGCCAGTGGAAGGGCGTCCTGCGGACTTTACCGGAGCTGTGGGGCAGTTTGAACTGCATGCGTCTGTCGAAAATCCGCAGGTGTTGGTGAATCAGCCGTTCAGTCTGAAAATCCGCTTTGAGGGTGCTGGCAATGCGAAGATGATTGATCTTCCGGCTTTGAACCTGCCAACGGGCCTTGAGCAGTACGACAGCAAGTCGGAATCCAAGTTCTTTAAAAACGGGCGCAGCTATAAGGAATTTGAAGTGCTGGTGATTCCTCGTCAGGAAGGCCAGATGGTTTTGCCGGGATTGAGTGTCAGCATGTTTGATCCTCAGACGAAGAAGTACTACACCCGCACCACTCAAGCTATCAATCTGACAGTGTCCAACAATCCGAATGCGCCCGTGGGTTCTTCTTCACGCATGGCCGACGCCGGGAAAAAAGCCGACGCTCCGAAAGTGGTTGAAAACCGTCTGCCGGATCCTTTGATGCAGTGGCAGCCGGCCGCAGAGGCCAGCGTCCTGTATCGTCCGTGGTTGTGGGCAGTATTGTATTCTGTAGCGTCGTTGGTGTTGTTGGTGAAAGCTCAGCGTGAGTTCGGCTGGGGCCGACGTCGCCGTACTTTGAAAGAGCTCGTGCAAAAACGCTTTAAAGTTGTCGACTCCGCTCTGGGAAAAACGGATTACCGCAAAGTGGGTGTGGAAATGACCAACACCTTCTACACAGTTCTGGGTGAAGTGTCCGGCACAGGTGGTGCGGCCATGGAGATTGAACGATTGCTTGAGATCATTCCGCCAAGCATTCGCCGTGATCACGGTGACGCCATTGCAAAAAGTTTTGAATTCTTCCAGACCCTGAGTTTTGCGCCGGAAGAGATGCTGGGCAAAATGAAAGAAAAAGAAACCATGAAATCCCAAGTGGATCATGCTAAAAAAGTTCTGACCGCGGTGGTGTCCGCGGTCGAGGAGAAATAGAAATGAAATCTTTGATTGTGACTTCAGTGACTTTGATGGCCTTGCAGGCGGGGGCTCAGGCTCCAGCGGTTGAACCCGTTCCAGGTTCTGAAATCCAAGAGCAGATGCCTTCTGAAAACATCACTTTGACGGCCCCTCAGGGGGAAGCAACGGTGGATCTGAAATCCGCTCATCACACGAATAAAGATGTTGTGATCGGCGAGCTAAAAAAGTGTCACGATCAGACCATGGCTGAAGCCAAAGCTGCAAATCAGCCGATTCCGGTGGGTAAAGTGGTTGTGGATTTCAGTTTTGATTCTGAAGGCACAGTGACGAACTTCCAGTTCAAGGAAAACCGTATTCGTCCAGCCTCTGAAGCTTTGAACTCTTGTATTGAAAATTCCATTCGTCAGGCGAAGTTCGAAAAACTGCAAAGTCAAAGAGCGGGGAAAGTCGTGAGTCTTTTCTATCCGTACATCTTTGAAGTTCAGAAAACCAAAAAGAAGTAACCCTTGATGGGGAAGTCAGATCGGCTTGGCGCAAACCGCCATCGCTACGGAGGCGGATTGCGTTAATAAAAAACCGGATTTTCATCCGGTTTTTTGTTTTTTATCTCTTAAAGAACGGAAGCGGTTCGTACTTTTTATGACGTTGGGAGGGTGTCTTGCCACTTCCGTCCGCCGAGGCGGTTCCGATATAAAGTAATTCGGCTCCGTCTTTTTGTTCCGCCTTGAAGATTGAATAAGTTTTGTCTCCCACGTTCGGTGCCTTGTACTCGTCACACAAGTAACCGGAAACCACTTTCTTTTCACCGCGTTTCCAGTCGGTGTAGTCGCAGTATCTCACCATATTCAAAGCCTCAGCCACTTCCTCCGTCAGCGGAGTGTAAGAGGACTCTGTTACAGTCATGTCAACGGCAGTGCCGACCGTGACGGTGTTGTACTGGATCTCAAACGTCAGATACGGCTGTTTGCACGCATCTTCTTCATAAGCCACATGAGTCATGATCCACTGGCTGTCTGCAACTTGCAGATGGGTCGTCAGCGCGTCGCCTTCGTCAATGTAACAAGGACGTTCATAAAGAGCCGTTTGCGGAGCGGCCCATACCAATTGTGTCAGCAGTAAAAATAGATGCATCATGACCCTAGACTATCGAACAGAGATTCGTTGCCAACAAAAATAAGGGCGACTGGTGCAGAATGGCAGAGCAAAAGACCTTGGGCTCCCTTGCAGGCGGGGGGATAATCAGAGGCAAAGAAGGAGGTTGTTATGGCAACTCCCGATTTTTCGCCATTTCGCCACATGAATGATATCGAGGGGCTGGAGCCCGAAGGCATCTTTGTCGACGCCAAAACCGGCGAGCCGATCTTGCTTCGGGCAGATAACGACTATTGGGTGAATCCCTTCGCCCTGAAATTCATCCCGGTTCGCGATCTTTCCCAAAATGGCTATCAGGATTACGTCGAGCTTTTTGAAACCGACGAAGAAGAAGCCGAGCGCGAGGCTGGTGGCGCCAAAGAAGCTGGGGCTCCGGGCTACTGACACGGTGGATTTGCTGGAACTTCTGACTGATTGCGACGTCGCTTCGAGGAGACAGTGCATAAGGTGAGCGGGCGTCTCATTGAGCTTTCATTCAGAGGTGGGGCTTGGGGTGTTCTTGCACTTTAGGATGATGTCCTTTAAGCATGGGGCCGTTTTCCTAAGGAGGAATCAAAATGCGTATTCTATTGGCGACTTTGACTTTGTTGGCGTCTTCTGCGGCTTTTGCCAGTAACCTTTGCACGAAATGGGAGCACAGCGACCGTTATACAGCGGCGATCAAGGTTGTGGCGGCTCAAGAGGACTTCTCTTACGACGAGCTTTGCACTTTCGCGAGAGTCCTGGACATTGAAGCTCAACCGTCTCGCGTGATCACACCAAAAGGCGACGTGATCCCTCACGTGCGCATCCAGCTTCACATGGCTTATGAAAGCTGCCTGTACATGGTTCGTGACTCTGACAAAGTGATCACTTCCCAGCGCTGCTACTCTGGCTGGTAAGTTCTAGCCGGCTGGTGAAAAAGGCCCATCTGACTGCGTTGTCGGACCTTTTTGACCAGCCTCTTTTTTGCAGGCCTATCTAGGCGCTTTCAAGCTTAACGTTGTACTTGAAGCCTTCCGCATAAAGGGCATCCCGAACAGCCAGCGTTACAAGCGCGATTTCGGGATAGCCGATTTTTTTTGCGATCTTTGCGGCTCTTCCTGGAGAGGGGATTCTGCGGCCTTTTTCCAGGTCACAGAGGCTTTGTACTGACATCCCCAGTTTCTTTGCGAATTGGGTTTGGGAAAGTTCGTCAGAAGTTCTGCATGAGATCAGCAGGCCTGCCACAGACAGGCGCCCATATTTAGCCTCCATCATTTCAAGTGCATCGGATCCTTTTTTAGTACTCATGTTTGTGAACCTCCAAAAGTTCAATATGGATCTGTTTTTCTATCATCCGATAAATCAGTCTGTAAGAGCGGTTTAATCTAACGGATCGTTGACCAGTTCGGCTGCCTTTAAGGGGTTCGTCATGCAGGCCGGGGCTCTTTTGCGTGACTCTTAAACCAGCTTCCTTTACAGACCAAATCCACGCATGTGCTTTAATGCGGATATTTTCGGGCACTCTTTCGAGTTGTTTTTCAAACTTACTGGTGAATGTAATTCTGGTCACCCTTGACTCCTTTTTACGTCAATTTGACGTAAAGTACAAGTTGCAAGGTAGTTATTGCATGGTCAGAGCCTGCAATTGAGCTGTCTGGTATCTCATTGGGAATTTAAGGGAGCCGAAGCACGGATCACTCCAGAAATTGGGTGATAAACCGAGGAACCTCCGTGGAGGCCGGGCCGACAAAGTGCTCGTCAAACGCGGGGGAGATCTCGGTGTCTTTGAGATTGATTTCTATTTTCTTCGCTTTCCAGGCCAGACGCACAAAGCCCGCCGCCGGATAGACATTGCCGCTGGTTCCAATCGAGATAAAATAATCAGCCTTGTCCAGGGCCTCATAGATTTCCTCCATGTGGTGGGGCATTTCACCAAACCAGACGATATCAGGGCGAACACCGCCTTTGCGCCCACAATGGGGGCAGGGTTGATCCACCGCCAGATCCAGCAGCCACTCGAAATGCTCGTCGCAATGCAGGCAAAAGACGCGGTCCAGGCGCCCATGCATGTGCAGCAGGTTTTTAGAGCCTGCGCGTCGGTGAAGGTTGTCGACGTTTTGGGTGACCAGCAGGAAGTTTCCCTCCCAAAGGTTTTCCAGGTCGACCAGGGCTTGATGGGCCGGGTTGGGAGCCAGATTCGGGTCCCTCAGTTGAGCCCTTCTCAGGTTGTAAAAGCGCTGAACCAAAGCCGGGTTTCGAGCAAAAGCTTCAGGGGTTGCCACATCCTCGATGCGGTGGTCTTCCCACAGGCCGTCCTGGTCGCGGAACGTGCGAATCCCGCTCTCGGCCGAGATTCCCGCGCCCGTCAGGATGACGATGTTCTTAAAAAGCCTTAAGTCCATTATGCCTCGCGCAACGCGCTGGATTCGTTGAGATTTCAACTGATTTTCATTAGGATGGGGCGTTCTTAAACGAAAGGCAATTACAATGGCTTCGAAAATCGAAACTACACCGGATATGGTGCAGAACGTTTACAAGAAGACAGCTGAAAGACTGGCTGTTGTTCGCAATCGCTTGAACCGCCCTTTGACATTGGCGGAGAAAATTTTGTTCGGTCACTTGGACGATCCACAAAACCAGGAATTGGTTCGTGGCGAAAGTTTCTTGTTGTTGAGACCAGACCGCGTGGCGATGCAAGATGCGACAGCGCAGATGGCTTTGTTGCAATTCATGCTGGCTGGTAAAGACGAAGCAGCTGTTCCTTCCACAGTACACTGCGATCACTTGATCCAGGCTTACAAAGGTGCGGGCGCAGACATGACGGTTGCCAATGCAACCAACAAAGAAGTTTATGACTTCCTGGCGACAGCTTCTTCCCGTTACAACATCGGCTTCTGGAAACCAGGCGCTGGTATCATTCACCAAGTCATCCTTGAAAACTACGCGTTCCCAGGCGGCTTGATGATCGGTACGGACTCTCACACTCCGAATGCGGGTGGTTTGGGTATGTGTGCTGTGGGCGTTGGTGGTTCTGATGCTTCTGACGTGATGGTGGGTCTGCCTTGGGAAGTTAAAAATCCTAAGCTGATCGGTGTTCACCTGAAAGGCAAACTGGGCGGTTGGGCGTCTGCAAAAGACGTGATCCTGAAACTGTGCGGAATGCTGACTGTAAAAGGTGGTACGGATAAGGTTGTCGAGTACTTCGGTGAAGGCACGTCCTCCATCTCTTGTACTGGTAAAGCAACTATCACCAACATGGGTGCTGAGCTGGGTGCAACCTGCTCTGTATTCCCATACGACGAGCGCATGGGCGCTTACCTGAAATCCACAGGTCGTGATCAACTGGCGGCTATCGCTGACGGTCACAAAGACATCCTGTCTGCAGACGCGGACGTTGTGGCAAACCCAGGTAAATACTTCGACGAAGTTTACGAAATCGACTTGTCTGCTTTGGAACCACACCTGGTGGGTCCTCACACTCCAGACTTGGCTCGTCCGATCTCTGCACTTAAAAAAGAAGTGGCTGAGAAAGGTTACACAGTTAAGATTTCCTCTGCTTTGATCGGTTCCTGCACGAATTCTTCTTACGAAGATATCGGTCGCGCGGCGTTCGTGGCGAAACAAGCTATGGAAGTGGGCGTGAAAATGACGTCTCCGTTCCTGGTTTCCCCGGGTTCCACTCAGATCCAGAACACGATTGAGCGTGATGGCCAGATGGCGACGTTCAACGAAGTGGGCGCGACAGTGTTGGCGAACGCTTGCGGTCCTTGCATCGGTCAGTGGAAACGTGACGACATCAAGGCGGGCGAGAAAAACACGATCGTAACTTCCTTCAACCGTAACTTCCGCGCACGTAACGATGCGAATCCAGAGACTCTGGCGTTCATCGCTTCGCCGGAAATCGTTATGGCATTGGGTCTGGCAGGTCGTTTGGACTTCAACCCGGCGACTGACGAGCTGGAAGGTCCAAAAGGCAAAATCAAACTTCAGGCGCCAGTGGCTCCAGAGTTGCCGGCTAAAGGCTTCATCGCCGACACTGAAGGTTATCAGAAACCAGCAGGTGCTACCGCTCAAGTGGCAGTGAATCCTTCTTCTGATCGTTTGCAGCTTCTTTCTCCGTTCACCAAATGGGATGGCAAAGACTTCGTTGATCAATTGGTTCTTGCGAAAGCAAAAGGCAAGTGCACGACGGATCATATCTCTCCGGGTGGTAAATGGTTGAACTACCGTGGTCACTTGGACAACATCTCCAACAACATGTTGTTGGGTGCGGATAACGCGTTCACAGGTGAAATCGGTAAAGGTAAAAACCAACTGACTGGTGAAACAGCAGAATTCGCTCAGGTGGCACGTGCTTACCAAAAAGCGGGTAAAGGCTGGGTTATCATCGGTGATGAAAACTACGGTGAAGGTTCTTCCCGTGAACACGCGGCAATGTGCCCAAGACACTTGGGTGCTTCTGCGGTTATCACGAAATCCTTCGCTCGTATCCACGAGACGAACCTGAAAAAACAAGGTGTGCTGGCTTTGACTTTCGTTAATCCAAAAGATTACGACAAAGTTCAGGAAGCAGACCGTGTTTCCCTGGTTGATCTGAAAGATCTGGCTCCAGGTAAAAACGTGAAAATGAACATCAAACACGCTGATGGCTCTTCCGAGACTATCGAGCTGAAACACACTTACAACGCTGAACAGTTGAAATGGTTCCGCGCGGGAAGTGCGTTGAATCTGATCCGCGGTCTGTAATCAGTCGCTGACAATTTCAAAAAAACAAAACCCCTGGTGTCTGACATCAGGGTTTTTTTATTTCTGGTCAGGGGTTGGGGTCTGTGACCTGCGGATAGCTGAAATGTTCTGCCGGAGTCAGGCGGTACTTGCGGGCGATTTGCTCTAGGGTTCCGTCTTTGTGTAAAACAGACAGGTACTGCTGGATCTTTTGAAAGCGTTTTTCATCAATGTTCTTTTTTGAAAAGGCGATGGAGTATGCCACCGGTTCTCCCAGTTCCGGGACCTCACGCAGTTTGCTGCGGGTTTTTTCAATCCAGCGCAAAGCCACGTCGCGATTGCCATAGGCTAGGGCATAGGCTTTCTTTTCGGCCTTCAACAGGGAGTTGAAAATGGTTTTTTCAGGTTCAATCGTGAACGCCTTGTCTGTGAATTCATGAATCCGCTGCAGGCTGATCTCTGTCATCGCCGGGGAAAGCACGCCAACTTTAAGTCCATTTAAGTCAGTATAGCTTTTGATTTTGTGTGTGGCTTCAGGCAGTCCAAAAAAAGCATAGCGAGCGCGAAACAGCGTGTGCATATGAAATGCGGTTTCACGCGGAGCTGAACGACCCAGTGGACAACCAACATCCGCTTCGCCCGTTTTCAACATGGCCATGAATCGGCGCACAGGTGCAAATTTGAATTTGCAGTGAGCTTTTTCAAAACTGCAGAGTCTTTGCACGATTTCATAACAGGCACCGTTGATGCCGGAAGTGCCGTCGTGAAAATAGTAAGGCTCATAGTTTTGGCCCACCACCACCAGGGCGCGGGCATTTACAGATGATAAGGCAATAAAAATCAAGGCAGTCAGGGCGGTCCATCGCTTCATGCCATCAGTGTAACGTATTCTTAATCGGAATTTGACAGCGGCGAGGTCCAGAGCCAGTAAAGCAGATTTTGTGAACTCAGATTTTTAGATTCAGTATTTGCGGACCAAAGGTCAGCCAAAGGAAGAAACCGATCGAGTTAAAAACGATGGCCAAGAGCAGTCGGTTGCGACTGGTTTTGCTTAGCGGAACCTCATGGCGAAGCACACGATAGCCCAACATCATGGAATAAAAGTTACAGATGAGTGGCACCAGAGTGCAACCGAGGATCGCGTTCCACAAAGCCTTTTTGGCCATGCCTTGCGTGTCGTAGGCGCTTTCAGTCACGATCTGCACGCGGGGCTTTTCCTGGCTTTCCATCAGCAAAGAAGCATCAATGTATTCGTGCTCGGGGATTTCCAATGTGAGTTTACCCAACAACTGGCCAAAGTGAGGCGCCACACCGCGGGTTTGTTCGTCGCGCACACGGGGATGGAAGCCCTGGGAGGTCAGATAAGACTTCACCACCTGGGCTTCAGCAAAGTCAGCACAATCCATCAGGAACACATAGTTGGAATTTTGTTGGCTCATATTACAACTTTACGCCGGCATCCCAGACCTGTACACAGGCATTTTTGGAAACTTTACGATCCGCGATCCACGGAAAGACCTGTTTCATTCCAAAAAAGCTGTCCATGCCAGACGTATAGTGGAATTGTTTTAGCTGTGACGTTCGGGCCTTGAACTTTTTGGGAAACAGCACGGCCTCTGTGGCAATACGAAGGGTGTTGTTCCAGATGTCCTGTTCTTCCTTGCTGGGCTTTGCGCCACTCCAGAAGAGTTTGTTTTTGTCGGCGGGCGGGCACAGGGCGTGGGCCAGCGGGCCGTTCTTTTTGCCGTTGTGGGTTTTCATCCAAAGATTGAATTGGGAAGGTGTTGTTACCACTTTTGCCAGATCACTCTTGCCGCTGTTGTGTGATCCTTTGATGAACTCCTTGTGACGGCTTTCGGTGTTGGCGCGATTCACTGCAATCTTTGCCACGGCCATAGGATAGTGCAGACCGTGTTTATAACAACGGGCCATCTCGGCATACATGGTGCGGGAAAGAGCATCGATGGTGATCAGATCCTGCTGGGTCATCATCTTGCCATCTTCACGAGCCACTTTGGGAACGGCTTGTTTTTTCAGGTGGGGCAGCACGTAGGAATCAAACGGGTTTTCCCCCTTGTAGGCGGCCGGGGGATTTTTCGGATTGATCACACAAGCCCCGACAAAGCCTTTCAATGCCGCGGCGGTTTCTTTCACACCTTTGTTGGCAATGGCGGATTGGATGCCGGATATGCTCTTTTGAACTTCCTTGGCTCCGCCACCGGTGGTGGATTTCTGAACGGGCGGGCAGTACTCTGATTTGTCGTCGGCGGCACCATAGACGGCTTTGGTTTTACTGCGGCTGACATAGGCGGCATCGACCCAGCCGGTGCCTTGTTGGGTGTAGGTGATGCCGTCACGTTCGCGGGTGTAGGAATACTTGATCTGAACGTATTCTTCGTCCTGCATCTGTCCCGTGTAGGGGTCTTCGACTTTCAATTTGCGGGGCTTGGAAATCACTTCAACGGCCGCATCACGATCCGGCCAGCCGACGGGGCGGCAGTTGGGATCGCCCGAACAGTTCTTCCAGTTCATTCCGGGTTTGTTGAAGACAGAAAGGATCTGGTCTTCTTCCAGGTCAAGATAGGCTTTGCCATCAGCCCAGGCATTCACCGATGTCGTCATAAAAAGCAAAAGGGCAATAAAACGCATAAATCTATATCGTTCTATCGCCCGTGATCTTTAGAAAAAAGCGCCTGCATTCTCAAATTAATACAGGCTGTAGGTCAGGAATATGACGGATTTTACAGTCTCGGATTCAGGATTTTTTGAAGGTCCTCTGGGATGTCCATGGGCTTAAATATTCCGACGTTGGAAAGCCCGGTGTTTCCCTTCGGGGCTTTGCCTGTCAGAGAGCCAGGAATCGCCAGAATCATTCGAGGAATTTGTCCCAGGATCTCTTGCGTGTTCATTGAGGCAAGCCCCAGGCGGAACATGTGCCAGTGAACTTTTAAATGGGGAATGGCATCGAATTGCCCCAGGATGTGGGCTCTGGCCAATGCCGTCCATGCGGAATGAAAATCCTTGGACTTAATAAACTCGAATGCTTTGTTTAATTCGTTCTGAAAATGACCTTTGACTTCCGGAGACACGACACCGCCTTCATTAAAGACAGTATCAGCCTGGCAACGGCAGTTGCCAAGCTTGAACATGGGTGGGTTTAGCCTTACTGGCCTTTGATTTTTGTCGCCACTTCGATCGCGCAGTGGTGAGCCGTTTCAAAGCAGGGGTTCATCCAGTTGTCCTGATTGGCAAAGTGGATGATGCCGTTGATGGACTCAGATGCTTTTTGTGGCAAACCGTCTTGAATCAGACCCGCGCGAGACAGCGGCAAAGCGTGGCCCCAGCGAGTCAGGCGGATGCCGTGCACGTCATTCATGCCGAGGTTCATGGTTTGCAGAATCGGTTCCACATCCTGCAGATACTTGGCTTTGTATTTGTCGTGGGAAGCCGGATTGAACAGGAACTGACGGGCCCCATCGTAAGGGATGCCGTGATAAAGAGTCAGCACGCTGTGATCGACTTTGTCTTCCTGGGCCCAAGTGCCGAAACAAACATCCGTGAAGCTGCGGTCACCACGTCTCATCGGTGTTGGTGACGGGGGCACTTGGCCTTTCAGGCAGTACAGTTCATAACTTGGACTTTGGAAGTTCTTTTTCGTCAGGATGTTGCCAACCAGGTACGCGCGGTACGGAAGCATGGTGATTGCGTCAGCTTGGTCTTTTGGCATCTGTGGCAACAGACGTTTGGCGACAAACTTTTGGCAGGCCATGACCACTTGTTTGGCGCGGATCTTTTTCAGAACACCCATGGCGTCTTCATAAAGGATCACAGCGGAATCACCTTCAGTGGTCACACGCAAAACGATGCTTCCTGCACGCAGGGATTTGTCACCGGCATCTTTGCGGATCTTTTGCGCCATCTTGTGTGCAACATAAGCGTTACCACCCGGGTAGGCCATCAACGTGCCGGTCTCTGCACAGATAAAGCCCAGGTACTGGTACGCCGACAGTTCGTCGGTAGATCCGCAGAACGAGCTCCATCCGTACAGCTGGAAGTATTCAAGCAAGTGCTTGTGCACGTCGCCGAATTCTTTTGCCAGCCATTGTTCGAAGTTCAGGTGATCCACCGAACGAGCCAACTCTCCGTTATAGTCGAAGTCCGCTTCCGCACCGATTTCAGCCAGGCGCTTAAAGACCTTGTTGAAGTTGTCAGCGGCCGCTTTGTCTGTGGCCCCTTTCCAGAACGGGGACGTGAACTTGTTGTTGTAAAGAACCGTGGTGTGATCAGAGCTTTCACGACGGGCTTTGTCCCAGATGCCCAGTTCCGTCAAAAGACTTCCCAGTGGGGCTGTCTGATCTGGTTCAACCAAATAAGCCGCGCCTGTGGAATAGACAGAATTTTTGTACTGTTCCCCTTTGGAGTTTCCGCCCAGACGGAAATCCATTTCAAGCAAGGCGATTTTTTTGTCGCGCAAATAGTAAGCTGTGGAAAGGCCGGCAATACCGCCCCCCACGATCACGACATCCAGGTCCTCAGAGAAGGACTTGGGTTCGCCGCCTTTTTTCTCGATATAGCCGTCGATGTTCCAGAAGGCATCGTGCGGGCGGTTGATGTCATCACCATTGAAATCAATGCTGTTGTTTTCAGATTCCTTCAGGCGCGCAATCGGCCAGTCGTCCGTCAGCTGGTCATTGACCCACTCCGAGCCTTTGGCCAGAGAGGATGCAGGAAGAGAAGAAAGAGCTGCCACGGACAAGCTGGTTTTTAGAAAATCACGTCTTTGCATGGCGATTGATTAATTCCGGGGCCCTCAACAGACAAGAGGAGTTCCTAGAACTCCTCTTGTTGAAAGGGTATTGAAATTTTCTTAGTCCACAGTCGGAGTGTCACACTGAGGAACCGTGTAAGATTTTCTAAACATAAGCTCATATCTTTCCACGTTGCGGTTGGAGATGCGCTTGTAAACCGGGATGTTCACTGTCAGTGGGTAAGAGCCCGTGACCGTTTCCATTTTGCAGCGGCGCTGGTTGTTGTTCCAGAAGCAGTTTTCCACTTCGTGAGTGTAGTTGATCGGTGTGGAAAGATAATCGCGGTCGATCACGATGATCTCTTCGCGGTCACCACGAGTGCGGCTGACCGTGGTGTCCACGGGCTTTTGTGTGCGCAGACGGTCACCGTCCTGGCAGGCGAAGGTGTAGTCAATCGCGCGGCCCATGTAAATCGTTGGGGCCTTCACGATCGCATAGCGGTCACGCATGATCTCTTCCCAGGAAGAGTTGGCGTTCACAGCGGCAAAAGCAGGCACAGCGGACATCAAAGTGATCAAAAGGGTCATAATGCGTTTCATATTCAAGGGTCTCCATTTTGTGTTCGATTTTATTTGTCCTCTTTGCGCAAAGAGATGGAGGCAGCTTCTGGCAGGGCACACAGTTTTCTCAAGTTACCGTCCGGTAAATGGGGGGTGTTTTGTCTTTTGACTGTTCCGAGAAATTCCTACCCTGACGCGGCGCCTCGCGCGGATTCTTCATGCAACTGCTGAAACCATAAGGTAAGCAACCAACCCATGAACATCGAAATGCCCATTCTGCCGGAAAATTTGAATCGTCCTGAAATCGTGGAAAAATCCTGGGTTGTGACCCTGTCGGGAAGCCGCTTCAGCATTCTGAAGCCGGATCCGGATGCGATTATGATTGAAGACATCGCCTGCGCGCTGGCTCGTCAGGCAAGATTTAATGGGCACACACGCTTCTTCTACAGCGTGGGTCAGCACTCTTGCCTGGGGGCGGAAGTTTCCCCAACCAAAGAGATCGCCTTGCACATGCTTTTCCATGATGCGACCGAAGCCTATGTGGGTGATCTGGTGTCTCCGGTGAAGGCTTTGCTGCCGGATTTTGAAATCATCGAATCCCGCATTCACTGGGCGATTTCCAAACGCTTCAACCTGGAATACCCACTGCCAAAAGTGGTGAAGCAGATCGACCGCCGCCTGCTGGCGACGGAAGTCCGTGACCTGATCACCAAAGATCTGAAGTCCTGGAATATTTCAGAAGATGAGCCGTTTGATTTCCCGATCATCCCTTGGCCGTCGGAAGTCACCGAGGCCCGCTTCCTGGATCTGGCAAAAAGCCTTTTGAAAAAATAAGCTCGCATCCATTCGGAAGCCCTGTTCTGGGCTTCCGTAGCGCCCCTTACTTACAGTTGAATTCTTCGTTTGCGCCCAGTCTTAACAGCAGCTCTGCGGTGTCCAGGCGATCTTGCATCTCTGCGGGCAGCAGAACGTCGACCGACTTTACAAGTCTTTGGTAGGCGGTTTTTTCGTTCCAGCAGGAATCCACATCCCACTCTGCCTGAGCCGCTTTTTCAATAAACGGATGACATCCGCGCAAAGCGGCGACGTGAATCATATAGCTAAGATCTTTTCGGCTTTTCAGAAGCTCCAGATCAAAAGTGGCGATGCGGTACTTCTGGCACATGCCGATCAGGTCTTTTATCTGTTCGGCAGTGGCGTCAGTCGTGGTGAGCACCGCCAAAAGAGACGACGACAGGTGGTAGTTCTTATCATCAAATCCCGCCACAGGCAGGATTTCATGCAACACCAAAAGGCGCTTTTGATCAGCGTTAAGACGGCTCCAGACGTCCTCAGACAAGATGATCAGGTTCAAGCCAGGCTGGTTGATGGCGCTCACCTCGACATCGCCAAGCAGCACACGTGTCTCGGACTTTACCGAGATCCTGTATCTGGTGGCTCGCACTTTGGCGACAACAGTTGAATCGCCCTCTGACAGAATTTTCTGGCCAAACTGAGACAGCAGATCGTCCAGGATGCTGAAAAACTCTGCGGCATAAGCGTTACCGCCATTGGTTTCAATGCCGCCGGGGCGCTGAACTTGGGCTGAAGCCACGGTCGACACGAAAGTCAGAGCAAGCACAAGGCACAGGAATTTTTTTGTCATAGAATCACCGGATAAACAGCCATGCTGACGTTATAGATATGGTCATGGGTCGATTTTTTTTCAGACAGATCATTGATACGAGTCCGGGCCTTTTGCAGGATCTGTTTGATCTTGGCAAGGTCCTTCCCGCTGATGGGGATGGTCAGGGTGCAGTTGTCCCGAAGTTCAAAGGGAACCTCGTCAATGGCGCGTTTGGCCTGATCCAGGAAGTCTTTCTGCACGGCTTTGCGTCTTTCTGTAGTGAACGGAATGGGCAGGGTGCTGAGATTTTTGCTGATGACTTCCACAGTCGAGTTTTTGATGGCAATGGCACCGATTTTTTCAAGACTGATCAGGCGGGACTCGAGTTCTTCCGGTGCGAGACGCAGGTGGCGGGCCAGGTTGTCCCAATTGCGTTTGGGTCTGAACTTTTTCAGGCGCAGGCTGGCCAGAAGATGAATGTTGGTTGTTTCAAAGATGTTCTCAAAGTCAGCCACGGAAACGGGCTGCATCTTGGCGGTCTTTGGTGTTCTTTGTTTGCGGCTGCTGGAAAGGCTGGCCAGAATCTGGTCCTGCATTCCTGAATCAATATTCAGCGCCTGCATCACGGCCAGGGCCGTAGGCTGTTTTACGACTCTTTGGCCGCTCATCACCCGTGTCAGTGTTCCGGCGTCCTGATCAAGACTCTTGGCAAACGCCCGAAGGCTGTACCGAGGATTCTTGTTCTGCCTTTTTGCGAGTTCAGTTCTTAAAAGTGCCGCTAGTTCCATGGGGCGCATCTTCTATGGAGCGTAAATTAATTGTCAATTACGTTATTTGTAAGAGGCAGAAAGGGGATTTTAATACCGTTGCTTGAAAAAAACTGAGCAACGGCCTGTAAATTCTTCAGAAGAAGGTGTGTGCTCAGACGGGGAAGGCGGCCGTGCAGATATTGAAGAGGACTTTGTCTCCTTTGCTTCGGGAGGTCAGAACGTTGATCCGTTTTCGGGCATTCTTGAGAATGTCACGCACGCGGGGCAGGTCTTCCGGATTCAGTGGCAAAGTCATATTGCTGATACTGCTGCTGGCGCAGACCATGTGAGTGTCGGTTGCTGACAAGAGCCCCAATCGCTCCAGCTCCAAGAGGCGTTTTTGGAGTTCTTCAATACTGATGTTAAGAAGCTGGGCCAGCTGGGGAAAGTTTTCTTTTTGGCAGAACGGCCCGCTTTCAAGGCTGATCAGGATATAGATATTCAGTTTGTCGACGGCCTCTTCAATAGAGCTCGTGGCCAGGAAACTCATTTCATCCTGTTCTTTCTTTTTGCGTCGGCTGGCTTCCAGGTGGCTGAGCACCAGGATCTGGTGTTCATTCGGTATCTGCAGACCCGTCATCAGTTGTCGGGCGGTGGCATCCTTGACGACACGTTGCCCGCTCATGACCCGGGCCAGGCTTCCCGCATCTATGTTCAGACTGTTGGCGAAGGCCCGCAGACTGTAGCGTGGATTTTTGCGTCTTCTTTTTTCGAATTCGTCTTGCAGAAGTAGTGAGAGATCCATGTACGGGTACAATCTCTTTTTTGAAGTTTTGGTGTCAAACGGGGAGAGTGCGAGGGCCTTCTATTCCGTTGCGCTTTTTTCGTCAGCAACACGACTTTTTTGAATATCTTGGGTGTTGCTCAAAATTTTGAATGCTCGCTGTTTAACCGCAGATCCGTCGAACTTTTCTGGAAATTCCTGATTTGCAAAAATAGGCTGCCGATCCAAGGGCAATGTCGCCCTGAAAAAAACATTAAGGAGAAATCGTGAAAAAAGTTATTTCATCTCTGGTACTGAGTTTCATGCTGATGGGTTCCTTCGCGCAGGCGCAAACGCAGGAAGGCACCGTGGCGATTGGTTCGGATGGAACGATTGTTCTGCAGCCGCTGAGTGGTTATTGCCCACCGCAACCCACGGCCGAAGACCTGCAGGTTCTTGGCGCCTGTGAACCTTCGAACAGCTCTGAATGCCCAGCGCACTATGAAGAAACAGCGAAGTACTGCTGGGGCGGCTGGGGCCGTGGCTTCTATCGTTGTGGTAGCGTCTGCAAACCCTATCGTGACCATGAAGGGCGCGGTGGGGATCGCGGTGGTAAAGGCGGTCGCGGAGGTCACGGCCATGGTGGTCACGGTGGACACGGTGGGCATGGCGGAGGCCATGATCGTGGCGACAACTAAAATTTAAAAACTGGAACGGTGGGGCTACGAAGGCCTCACCGTTGCCCAGTACTTCTGAGCAACGATAGTTTTTTTGCCGGACTTTTCTTTGTTCCAATTCTCAAATCTAATGGGACAGGGGGGACGTGGTGGGAAAAGGTGACGGTAATGATGTCGTGGTGATCAGAAGAAACGGTCTTGGTTCTCAGGTGCAAAGTGGGGACTCGGATAAAGACCCCGTTGACGTGCGAGAAAGGGTCCGTTTCGTGCTTCAAGAGATGCTGTCCTGCCTTGTCGCAGAACCAAGTCAAACCACGGTCCGAGTCAGTGTCGGAAGCAAAACGACTCTGTATGAAATCGACACCGTGTCCGCCGACTTTGGCAGAATTGTAGGCTCGAAGGGGCGCACCATTGAATCCATGAGATGCCTGGTGGCCGCAATGTGTGGCAGCGCGGGATTTCGCGCGGTCTTGCAGATTAAAGACGAGGCTCGGTTTGTCAGAAAGACTTGATTGAAAAAATCTTCAAACTCAAACAGGGCCCCGCTTGGATATTAAATATGCGCTTCGCGTTCCGGCCCTTTGCGGATTTGTTTTTCATAGTAGACTTCAAAGCTCTGCTCTTGGGGAGGCGTCGTGAAGCCACCCTGGATGCCTTTGGAAAGACGAGGCATCAAAATGTCGTTGCGGAACTCTTCCCAGCTTTCCGCTGAATCGTGGATCGCGATCACGGTCCATCCGCCTTCGGACTTACCTGCGGCGTGATAGAGCTGCCCCTTTGGCAACGTGCTGCGGTCCGGATGCACGGCGGCCAGTGTGGCGTCGTATTGTTGTTGGGTGCCGTTCGGGAAAAAATGAACAATTCCAAATGCCATGGAAAACTCCTCTGAAAGATTTAAAGAGAAGTGTAGGGCACAGTTTTGCTATCTAGATAATGGGATCAAATGAAGTGGTAACATACACGTGAAGTCTGTGCTGAGAGTCAGCAAAAAGGCCCGAAGAGATCGGGCCTTTTTATTGGGAAATTAAGACTTAGGAACTTTGGATTCGTCCACAGTGATTTCGATTTCCACACGGCGATTTTTCGCACGCGCTTCTTTCGTTTTTGCTGGGTCCACTGGGTTCAATGCACCCATGCCGATGGAAGTCACTGTTTGTGCAGGAACGCCTGCAGCAACCAATTGAGCGCTGACGGCTTTTGCACGTTGTTCAGACAATGGGTTGTTCACCATCTGAGAGCCAGTGTCATCAGTGTAACCTTTTACGGTCAGAATGTTTTCTGGATATTTCTTCATGATCGCAGCCAACTGATTGATGTTAGTTTGTGCTGCTGGTTTCAAATCCGCTTTGCCAGTGTCAAACAGGATGTCGCTTTTCAGCTTCGTGATCAGACCCTGCTCAGTTCTTTTGGTTTCAGCGATTTTCGCCAGTTCTTTTTGTTGTTTGTCCAGACGGTGACCCACAGTCCCGCCGATACCAGCGCCCAATGCCGCACCAATCAAAGCGCCTTCGTTGCGTTTACCAGTTTGGTGACCAATCACCGCACCTGCAACAGCACCAATCGCCGCACCGATACCAGCACCTTTAGCTGTGTTTGGGTTTTCTTGTGTAGTTGCGCAGCCAGAAAGCATCATTGCTACTGCTGTGCCGATCAAAAGCATCTTTTTCATTTGGGAAACTCCTTGAAAGTTGAGCCTCCAATTATGACCGAACTTTGTTAGTTCGCAATTGTTAATGCATTCGGCCCAGCCGGCAGAGCTGGCGCGGCGCCAGCCGCAGAAGCTGAAGCAGCTTGTCCATGGACAAACTGTCCCTTATGCTAGTGCTTTGACCCAAGGAAAGGGGAGAAGAATGAAGAAGTACGTTTTGGCAGGCCTTATGGCTGTCTCTATGGTATCCGGGGCCCAGGCTTTGGCCGACAGTCGCTACATTATCGTGAGTGGTTTTGCAGAAAGAGGACTGGACCCAAATATGGTCAACCTCAATATCGAAGTTTGGAGCAAGGCCTCCACCGCTAAGCAAGCTCAAGGACTGGCGGCGAACCAGTTTAAGCAGGTCAGAAAAACTCTGGAAGATTTCAAAGTTAAAAAAGAGGATATTCAGACCGACAACTATTCTTTGAATCCGGAATATGAATACGACCAAAAACTTCGTCAGAATAAAATGGTCGGCTTCCGCGTGTCCCAGTCTTTGACGGTGACTTTGCGTAAAGTCGAAGACGCCGGGAACTTCCTGGATGCCCTGGTTGCCGACAAAAAGACCATGGATGCGGGTGTCAACGTTTCGTCACTGTCCTGGGATTCTGACAAGCGTGATCAGACGGAAACGGCCACGTTGGGTGAAGCTGTTCGTGCGACCCGCACCAAGGCTGATGAAATCGCCAAGGCGGCTGGTGTGAAGATCAAAGGTGTTTCCAAGATCAGCCACGGCGTGTCTGGCGGCTTGCCACCACAACCGGTGTTCAGAAACTTTGGCGGCGCCAAAATGATGGCGGAAGCCGCTTCCACTGATGTGGCTGCAGGTCAGATCAAAGTTCGTGTTGAAGTCACAGCAGAATACGAGATTAATTAATAAGAAAAGAATTGAATGCACTCGTTGCTATAGCGGGTGCCTTCAATTTTGACGTCCTTCATGAACGCCTTTTTGGCGGCATCCTTGTTCAGGTCAGCCCACGCCACGGGCGGATTCGTTGCCTGAGTGCTTTGCGGATAATAAAAATGAGTTACAGATTTTGGCAGTGGATTTTTCTGCGGGTGCAGCAGGGCCTGATCGGCCGCTTTTTTGGAAAGCTCCCAGAACTTTTGCCATTGCGGGTGTTCACTTGGGCACAGGAAAAGTTTTGAATAAGATGATTTTTTCGAGACCGCCGGATTGAACTGGGCTTTCTTGAAGATCACCCCGTGCAGACCCTTGCCAAATTGTTTGGCGTAACGGGGCTGGGCTTCCGCTAGTGCCACACGGTTTTGTACACCCCACGCAAGGCTTGCAAACAGCGAATCTTCGTATTTGGAACATTTGTCCAGATTGGTCGAAATGCCCTCCGCAAACACCAAGCGCGCCAGCACTTCAAAGTCCGTCAGCTTTTCGCGCTGAACGATCTCTTCGTTGCTTTCGTCATTCTTGCGCGTCAGGCAGGCCGGAGCGGAATCAATTTTGGACAGGGTGATTTTATCCGGGGTCGAAGACGGCCCCTGGCAGCTGGTCGGACAAGGGGCGTCGGCAAAAACCAGCCCTGATGTCAGCAGCAGTGCGGATAAAATCACGGCCTTCATTATTGAACCGGGAACAGGTAAGTGGTGGTCATGGCGTTTTTCTCGGTGATGGAGTGGATCTCGTAGATCTCAATAACGGCGCCGGTCTGTTTCAAGTTTTGTTTTAGCATGAAGTCATTCACGCGAGGATACACTTTCAACGGCCCAATACCAGGGGACCCAGTGAACACCGCCATCACGTACTTGCGTTGTGGGATTTCACCCACTTGCAGGCCTTCCACCAGCTGTGGTGGCTCGCCCGTGATGATGCAGCCCACTTTGGAGCGCAAACGGGCTTCTTCCACGACTTGTGGATCATCCAGGTATTCACCGAAGGTGCGGCCGCAGGTCATGTTCTGGGAAGTCATGTACTTTTCAATGCGCTCAAGCTGTTTGTTCACTTTGTGGTAAGGGCCCACGTGTTCAACATAGACGATCTTGAAGGGACCCTGAACGGATTCAGAAATATCAACACCTTTAAAGGCACCCAGATAGTTCGCCAGGAAAAGGCCGAAAGAGATCATCGTTACTGCAACAAATACCAAAATATACTTCATCGTCTTAAACCCACTTGATAGAGCAGCCCATAGAGGCTGTTTGTTCTTCAGATACTTTTTCGTTTTTCAAAAGTGTTTGAACGGCGTCAAACAGCTCGCGTTTGGTCACTTTTGCAGCCTCTTTCCACGAATCATCCAGGCGTCCGCGGTAAGCAAGCTTCAGGTCTTTGTCGTACACAAAATAGTCCGGCGTGCACACGGCTCCGAAGGCGTGAGCCGCCGCCTGGGATTTGTCATGCAGGTAAACGAACGGATAGCCTTTTTCTTGCGCGCGTTTTTGCAGATTCTCGAAAGAATCTTCGCGGTTGTGGCTTTCTTCGTCGTTGGCACAGATGGCAATCACATTCACGTTTTGTTTTTTCAGATCATGACCCAGCTGGATCAAACGGTCTTCAATCGCCTGCACATAGGGGCAGTGATTGCAGATGAACATCACCACCAACGGCTGACCATTGCTGAAGTCTTTCAGTGAATAGGTTTTGCCATCCACCGCAGGCAGGGTGAAGTCGGGGCATTTGTTTCCAAGATCCGGAAAAGGTGTGAAAGTCAGTGCCATTGCGTGATTCCTTACAAAGTGGACCAGTTGATTTTTTTATCACCAACCAACAGACTGCCGTCGGCTTCCATCCCTGTGTACTTTTCTTTCAGCAAAGGATGTTTGTTCAGGGCCGTCAGCAAAGAAAGCTGGTCTGTCGGGCTTAAGGATTCTTCAGCGTGTGAAACAGCATCCGTCAGTTCAAACATCAAACGATCCAGGAACGCCATATAGTCCTGACCCAACAGCGGGGCGCCAACGGGCAGGGACTCAATCAGGCTGGTGGCAGTGTCGACGTCTTCCGGGGAATCCGTGACATTCAGACCCAATCCCACGATCAAACGAACCTCATCACCTTGGGCGACGTTTTCAAGCAGGATGCCGGCAATTTTTTTGTCGCCGATGTAAATGTCATTGGGAGCTTTCAGATTCCAGGCCAAAAACGGCCAGGTTGTCGAGCACGCACGATACACCGCAAGCCCAATAAGACAGGATGTGGTCGGCTGGGGTTTTACACCCAAAAGATAAGACCACGAGCTCAGAAGAGAACTGCCCGGGCGTGCATCAATCCAGGTGTTCTTGCCACGGCCACGACCCGCGGTCTGGTGGTCCGTCACATACAGGCACAAGGATTCTTCCATCAGGTTTTCGGCAAAGGCCTCTTCCTTGGCGATGGCGTTGGTGCTGGTCATTTCTTTTTGATAAGCCACGTACAAGTGATTGCCTTCGGCCCACTGGGAAGTGACTTGTCCAATGCGAATGTCAGAAACCGGATTGTCCTTCGCCATTAGTCCTCCCACTGGAAGACAAGGCTGACGTCTGCGCACGGAGCTGAATGTGTCAGCGCGCCGACAGAGATATAATTCACGCCCAAGGCCGCCACAGAAGCCACACGGTCCAGATTCATGTTGCCGCTGGCTTCGGTTTCCACTTCAGCAGGGATGATCTCCAGAGCTTTTTTCAAAGTGTCGTTATCCATGTTGTCCAGAAGGATTCGGTGCGCCTTCATGGCCACGGCTTCTTTGACGTCCTCCACGGTGCCCGCTTCCACCTCAATCGGAAGATTGCTGTGTTCACGCACGCGATTGATCGCATTGGTGATGCCACCCATGACAGAAATGTGGTTGTCCTTGATCAGGATTGCATCGCTCAGATTCATGCGGTGATTGACGCCGCCCCCGTGAACCACGGCGCGCTTTTCCAGATCGCGGAAGGCCGGAGTGGTTTTGCGGGTGTCGAGAATTTTGGTTTTGGTGCCCGCGATTTTTTTAACAAAGCGGCGGGTATGGGTGGCAATCCCGGACAGATGACCCAGGAAGTTCAAGGCCACGCGCTCGGCTTTCAGGATTTGCACCAGATCGCCTTCGATCGTGCAGATGATTTGATTTTTAAGAATTTCATCGCCTTCTTCAAAGTGCCACTTGATACGGCAGGTGGGTTCCAAAGCCTGCATGGATTGTTCAAATGCCATGGCACCGGAAAGAACGATGTCTTCCTTTGCTTTCAGGCGGGCGCGTCCCATACGGGGTTTTAGGGCCAGGGATTCAGTGGTGACATCGCCATGAGGCATGTCTTCTTTGATGGCAGCGCGGATCAGCTCCAGCAACGTCATAATTAAGACCTCTTACTTGCAAAAGAGGTCGACGCTGTACGGACGGCCTCTTAAATGGACTTTTCAGTTTCGCGGAGGATCTTTTTGATTTCTTCGCGCACGATGCGCTCAGCAATCTCCGGAAGGACCTTCCAGCAGATGGATTCGATCACTTCGCGAGCTTCCTCACGGATAATCTTTTCCATCATATTGGGGTCTAAGTCCATCTTGGATTGAGTATTGGGCTTAGCATTAGAAGCGGGCTGCGGAGCCGCACCCGTAGAGGTGCTTTTTGTTGCACCCTTTTTGAGGGTTTCCATCATTTGATCTTTGACGGATTTTTCCACGTTGGAAATGAAGGAGTCCGCAGCAGCCGAAGGTGCTTTGGTTTTGGTCACTTCCGGAGCGGATTTCACAAAGCTAATCTCTTCAAAGTCGCCATCCATCTCGATGTGGCCGGAAAGCTCGTCATCCTGAGGGATCACAAATTTGGAGGCAAAGTCATTGCCGTCCGCCTCAGGGATCTGGATTTTGAATTTGGTCAGATCCTGATGAGCCCAGCCGCCTTCGTCGTGTTCGTCTTCCGCTTTGGGATTGGTCAACGGCACGGCCGCGAATTCCTCGCCGGAAACTTCCAGCAGGTTGGCCTCTTCAGCGTCGATTTCCGGGATGTTCAGGAAATCGCTTTTTTCCTCTGGAATAGCGTAAACTTCCTGCTCTGCTGCAGGGGTGTTTTCAGTTGGAGTTTCTTCAAACTCTGGCATTTCCGGGAAAGTCAGGAAATTGGAAACTGGATTGGATTTCGTTTTTTGCACCAGATCTGAAACAAGAGAGCGCAGGTGGTCGGCATCGAAAGGTTTTTCCAAGCGACGGTCCGCACGGCATTCGGTGGCCTTGGCTTCGTCGATTTCCATGAAACCGCTCCACATCAGCACAACCGGAATATTGACAGTTTCAGCGTCGTTTTTCAGATCCGCACAAACTTCGTAGCCTGAACGTTTGGTCAACAACACATCGGCGAACACGATATCCGGCTTGAAGGTCTTAGTTACTTGCAATACATCAAGGCCCACGGGGACCGATTTAACTTCAACCCCGAAGTCAGACAATGCCAGTTGCATTACTTTTTTGATTGTGGAACTCTCATCTGCAAGCAAGACGCGTAAAGCCATAATCAAAGTTAAATTGGATTTCCGCCGCCAGTCAATGAGTTTAAGGGATTTGCCGTGAATAGGATCGATCGTTATACAGCTTGGCTCTTCGTAGGTTACTTCGTGGGTGGCCTTCTGGTGTTTCTGACTCTTTTCACCGCGGTTGACGCGATGTCCACAATGGTCAACTACAAGGATGTCGCTCCCTCGGCATTGGTGAATTATTACCTCTATTCGTTCCCCGGAATTATCTCGCAACTGTTGCCGGTGGCCTGTTTGCTGGGGGTGATCCTGACCCTGACCAGTCTGAATAAAGCCAATGAACTCGTTGCGTTATTTGCCAGCGGGATGAGCCTGATTCGTATCGCGGTGCCGATGCTTTTGTTGGTGGCGGTGATTTCAGCTTTGGGGTACATGGCGGCCGACCGGGTTCTGCCTCGGGCGACCAAACAGAAAAACTACATCCTGTACTACGACCTGAAAAAAGAACCGCATCGTTTTTCCACGATCCGCACGGACCGTATCTGGTACCGCTCTAAAAACTCGATCTTCAATATCAAAACCCTCAATGCCAAAGGGGACGGGGCCCAGGGGCTGACGATGTACTTCTTCAGCGACGAATGGGATCTGGTGCAGATGATCACCGCCGCTCAGGTCAAAATCCAGGGGGCGCAGTGGCTGCTGGAGCAGGGGACAGTGACGATCTTTAACAAGGACTCAAGCTTCCCGCTGACCAGCCCATTTAAAACGAAAAGCATCGTGATGGCCGAGGATTCCAAGGACCTGCAAAGTGCCGGTCAGACCGCCGATATGATGTCACAAAAAGAGCTGGAACACTTCATCGACAAGAACAAGGCGGCGGGCCTGGATACCGTGGCCTATGAGGTGGATTATCATTCCAAAATCAGCTTCGCCTTTGCCGGCCTGGTCATGTGTTTACTGGGTATTCCTTTCAGTGTGGGCCGGGCCCGGTCCGGGGGCACCATGCTGAATGTCGGGATCTGTCTGGCCCTGGTTTTCGCCTATTACGTGTTCTATTCGTCAGGGATTACTTTAGGGCAGCACGGGACCCTGCCTCCAGTGGCGGCGGCGTGGGCCCCCAACATAGTTATGTTGGGTGTGGCCTTCGTTCTTCTCAAAAAGCTGAAACGCTGATATAATGGGGGCCTCCCGGAGGCCCTTATGATCATGAAAATCCTCACATTCCCAGACCCGAAGTTGCGTGAAGTTTCGCAGCCGGTGAAGACTTTTGGACCTGAAATCGCCAAATTGGCCGAAGACATGGTTGAAACCATGTACCACGCCAACGGGATCGGTCTGGCAGCCCCTCAAGTAGGCGAGCTGGTTCGCATGGTCGTGATCGACACTCGTCCCAAAGACGAAAAAGGCCGCCGCTATAAATACGAAGAAATGACTGAACTGGAAGCCGCAGTAAAACAGCCGCTGATCCTGATCAACCCGGAAATCGTCAAAGGCGAAGGCAAGACCACTTTCGATGAAGGCTGTCTGTCCATCCCGGGCTATTACGAAACAGTGGAGCGCTACAACTACATCGAAATGAAAGCATTCGATGTGAATGGCAAAGAGTACATCGTGAAAACCGACGGTCTGCTTGCGATCTGCATGCAGCACGAAATGGATCACCTTGAAGGCACTTTGTTCATCGATCACCTGAGCTTCGTCAAGGGCAACAAAATCAAAAATCAAATCAAGAAGTACGGCTACCCTGTGAAAAAAGAAAAAGAAGGGGATGCTACAACAGCTGACGAAGAAAAGTGTGAAGTGTGAGCAAGGTCCGCGTCTGTTTTCTAGGAACCCCTGAATTTGCCGTGACCTCTTTGAAAGCTCTGTTGTCTGATGAGCACTTTGAGGTCGTGGGTGTTGTCACCCAGCCTGACCGTCCTGCCGGTCGTAAACTCCAACTGACTCCAAGTCCTGTAAAAGCTTTGGCTCAAGCCCACAACCTGAAGGTTCTGGCGCCGGAGTCCTTGAAAGCCAATCCACTGATGCTTCAGGAAATCAAAACCTGGGGTGCTGAGGTGGCGGTGGTTGTGGCCTTCGGTCAGATTCTGACCCAGGAATTTTTGGATTCCTTCCGCTTTGGTTGCGTGAATGTGCACGGATCTGTTTTGCCACGCTGGCGTGGGGCGGCTCCGATCCAAAGAGCCATCGAAGCCGGTGACGTCGAAAGCGGCGTGACCCTGCAGAAGATGGTCAAAAAATTGGATGCCGGTGACATCATCGGCATTCGTCGTGTGAAAATCACCCCGGACATGAACGCATTGCAGTTGCACGATGTGCTGGCCCAGTTGGGTGCAGAACTTCTGCAAGTGGAACTGATGGACTATGTTCGTGGCAATCTGGCGCCGACACCTCAGGATGAATCCAAGGTGACGCTGGCGAAAAAAATCGAAAAGATGGAATCCCAGATCGACTGGAGCACGTCTGCCAAAGCGATCGACGGAAAGATCCGCGGCTTTGTCTATGGCCCGGGCACTTACACGTTCTTGCAGGGGAAAAAGCTGAAACTGCACAGAGCCACGGTCACTCGTGACGGCGGCTCTATCGGCAGTGCCAAGCCCGGCACGATCACCGCTGTTCATGAAGATCATATTTCTGTTGCGACCGGTGACGGTGTTTTGCAACTGTTTGAAGTTCAGCCTGAAAGCCGCAACCGCATGGCGATTGCTGATTTCCTGAAAGGTCATGCTTTGAAAGTGGGGGATCAACTTGGCGTCTAAGATGGTGGCTCCTTCCATTTTGTCGGCGGACTTTGCCAATCTTGAAAAAGAGATCAAGGCGGTCGCACAGGCGGGCGCTGACTGGATTCACGTCGATGTGATGGACGGGCGCTTTGTGCCGAATATCACTATTGGCATCCCGGTGGTGAAGGCGCTGAAAAAAGTGTCGCCGCTTCCGTTGGATGTGCATCTGATGATCGAAGAACCAGAGCGCTATGTGGAAGAATTCGTGAAAGCGGGCAGTGACTATCTGACCATTCACGTGGAGTCCACCAAAGACGCCGCAGGCACTTTGAAACGCATTCGTGAATTGGGCGCCAAACCCGGAATCACATTGCGCCCACGCACGGCGGTGGAAGAGGTTCTGCCTCTGTTGCCTTTGTGTGACTTGGTGCTGGTGATGACGGTGGAGCCGGGCTTCGGTGGGCAGTCCTTCATGAATGATCAGGTGGCGAAAATCACTCGTCTGCGTCAGGAAATTTCCTCGGAGAATTTGTCCTGCCTGATTGAAGTCGATGGCGGAATCAATGCGGAAACCGCGAAGATTTGCCACGAGGCGGATGTGTTCGTTGCCGGCAGTTATGTCTTTGGCAAAGAGTACGGATCGGCGATTGCCAGTCTTAAAGGGTCGTAAAACGGACGACCCTCTTCCAGATAAATAGCCCCCAGCCCCTGTTCTTGCGCCAGCATCACGCTGTGCACGCGGCGACTGACAATCGGGGTGAGCATTTCCAGTGCCTTTTCAACGGCGACAAATTTGAAATCTTTTATTTCATACATGGGCAGGCGGATGTTTTGCGCCTGATATTCGGTCAGATTTTTGGCGGAAAAAAGCAACTGCATGTATTCACCTTTGACGTCGCGGTTGCTGACATAGTCCACCGCCAGCAGCGAGCCTGCCTGGATATTCAATCCCAGTTCTTCTTTGAGCTCCCGTTGCAGAGCTTCGCTGGGGGACTCTTCGGCTTCGACAGTGCCACCAGGTAAAATCCAGGCCGGATTATAGGTGGGTTGTACGATCAAAAGCTCACCTTTATAGAAAAGAAGTACGCCCACCCCGATGCGTTTTTTTGGCAAAGAGGCGTAGTATTCGCGGTCATCTTTGTAACTTCGTAACATAAGCGCTCCAAGGTCGTGTGTATCTGGACTGGGCTTTCGGTAGGGTGGGACTTGAGTCGTTGACCCTGCGAAAGAGTCTCTTCAAAATTCTAAAGGATGCCTAAATTTTTTGGGTTACAAAAGGAGAAGACTTTATGAAAAAGCTCTTGGTCACGTTGGCGATTGTTATGGGTTTCGGGAGCGTATCTCACGCAGACATTCTGCTAGAGCCGTATCTTGGTTACGAAATGGGTAAAACCACAGATCCAGATGGGAAAATTAATGGAACTCAGTTGGGTTTGCGCCTGGCTTACAGATCCCCAGTGATGTTCTGGGCGGGTCTTGATGGGACTTTGGGTATCAGTGGAACATCTGAGTTGGATTCCGGACCTGATGAGTCTGCGAAAAGAACTACCGTATACGGTGTTGTCGGTCTTGATTTCCCGATCCTGGTTCGCGCATGGTTGGGTTACGGTTTCATGAACGACATCGATCTTGAGGACAGCGGTAAAATGAAAGGTAAAAGCACAAAGCTGGGCGTAGGCTTCACGGGTCTGCCATTCCTGTCTTTGAACGTGGAATACCTGAAAGAAACATTCGACGAAGTTGACGGTATCGACATCGACGCTAAAAACGAATCCGTTGTTGTTTCCGTATCCCTGCCTCTGGAGTTCTAAAAACCAATCAAATTCCAATCCAAAAGCCACTCCGTTGGAGTGGCTTTTTTCGTTTAAAAGGTGCCTGGTGATTTTTTACACCTACGCCGCGTCAAAAAGGGCTGAAAATGCTGCGCTGTAGACGTAAAAAGTCACCAGGCACCTTTTCGATTCTTTGCCAGTTTTAGAGTGTTTGCGTTAGGATGCGGGCTTCTTAAGAGAGGCTCTGAATATGCAAATTACTGGTGAGAATATCACGCTCGAAAACCTATATGAAATCGCTCACAACCCTTCCATCAAAGCGGAGCTTTCTGCTTCTGGAAGAGCCAATATGCAAAAGTCCCGCGACTATATCGAGGGTCGTATTGCCAGTGGTGAAGTAATGTACGGTGTGAATACCGGCTTTGGTGCATTTTCTTCCGTGCGCATCTCGGATGCTGAAATTGAACAGCTGCAAAGAAATCTGATTCGCTCCCACTCCATGGGTATCGGGGCTCCGTTCACGAAAACGGAAACTCGCGCGATGATGGTTCTGCGTGCGAATGCTTTGGCTAAAGGCCACAGCGGCATTCGTCCACTGGTTGTAGAAAAAATTCTTGAGTTCCTGAACAACGACATCATCCCGGTGGTTCCTTCTCAGGGCTCTGTGGGTGCGTCTGGGGACTTGGCTCCGCTTTCTCATCTGGCGTTGACCATCATTGGTGAAGGCGAAGCGTGGGGTGCTGACGGCAAGCCGGTGCATGTGACTGAGTTGTTGAAACAAAAAGGCATCACTCCGCTGGAGCTGAAAGCCAAAGAAGGTCTTTCCATGATCAACGGTTGTCAGGTGATGACTTCCATCGGTCTTTTGTCTTTGTGGGAAAATCGCCGCCTGTTGTGGTTGGCGGATCTTGCCGGTGCGATGTCTTTGGAAGGCCTGCGTGGTTCCAGAAAACCATTTGATCCATTGATTCAAGCCAGCCGCCCTCACGCCGGTGAAGGCAAGACCGGCCGCAATTTGATTAGACTTATGGGCGAAACCAGCCCGATCGCTGAAAGCCACGCCGTCAATGATCCGCGTGTTCAGGATGCGTATTCTTTGCGTTGTATGCCTGCTGTTCACGGCGCCGCTAAAGACGCTTTGAGATATGCGGTGAAGGTTTTGGAAACTGAAGCGAATTCTTCCACGGACAACCCGTTGGTGTTTGCGGATGCGAACAAAGTTCTTTCCTGCGGTAACTTCCACGGGATGCCAGTGGCGCACGCAATGGACTTTGCGGGGATTGCGTTGTCTTCCCAGGCGAGCATCAGCGAATGCCGTATTTCCAAAATGATTTCCACCCAGATGAGTGAGCTTCCTCCGTTCCTGACCCCCAACGGGGGCTTGAATTCCGGTCACATGATCGTGCAGGTGGCAGCCGCTTCTTTGGTGAGCGAAAACAAAGTATTGGCGCACCCGGCGAGCGTGGATTCCATCCCGACGTCGGCAGAAAAAGAAGACCACGTTTCCATGGGTACGATTGCTGCCCGTAAGTTCGCACAGATTCTGCGTAACGCAGAAAATGTCGTAGCGATGGAATTGTTGTCGGCAACTCAGGCTTTGGATTTGTTGGCTCCGCTGAAACCGTCTGCTGCGGTGAAGGCTGCACACGAGCACATTCGCAAGACTGTGCCGTTTGCAAAAGAAGACCGCATTTTCTCTAAAGACGTCGAGGCGATCAAAGCCATGATGGTGTCTGGAGAACTGATGGCCGTCGTGGAAAACGCGGTCGGCAAACTGGAATGGTAGTTTTATTAAGTTAATATCTGTCGCACTGCTTAAGCAAAAGTAAGCAGGTACCTTTTGGGAGGGAATATGTCTCGAGTAGTTAAGGCCCCTACGGGCAACAAGATGGTGTGTAAGGGGTGGTTGCAAGAAGCGGCTTACCGTATGATTCAGAACAATCTGGATCCGGTGATTGCTGAGCACCCGGAAAATTTGGTTGTCTATGGTGGTATCGGTAAAGCGGCTCGTAACTGGGAATCTTTCGACAAGATTCTGGAAGCTTTGAAAGAGCTTGAAAACGATGAAACTCTTTTGGTTCAGTCCGGTAAGCCTATCGGTATTCTGAAAACACACGAAGACGCTCCTCGCGTGCTTCTGGCGAACTCCAACCTTGTGCCTAAGTGGGCCACGTGGGAGCACTTCAACGAACTCGATAAAAAAGGTCTGATGATGTACGGTCAGATGACGGCGGGTTCCTGGATCTATATCGGAACTCAAGGGATCATCCAGGGGACTTATGAGTCCTTCGTGGAAGCCGGTCGTCAGCACTTTGGCGGCAATCTTACCGGCCGCGTGATCTTGACAGCGGGCCTGGGTGGCATGGGTGGCGCACAACCGTTGGCGGGTGTCTTTGCCGGTGCTTGCGTTCTGGCCGTTGAAATTGATCCAACTCGTATCCAAAAACGTCTTGAAACCAAGTACGTGGATGAAGTGGCGACAGACCTTGACGACGCTTTGGCGCGCATCAAGAAGTACACGGCGGCGGGCGAAGCCAAATCCATCGCTTTGCAAGGCAATATGGCGACGGTGATCCACCAGTTGATCGAAAAGAACTTCACTCCGGATCTTTTGACCGATCAGACATCTGCGCATGATCCGTTGGTGGGTTACATCCCAGAAGGTTACACGGTAGAGACCGCGAAGACCTTCCGCGAACAAGACCAAAAAGCTTATTTGAAAGCGGCTTATGATTCCATGGCAAAACACGTTCGCGGCATGCTGGCGATGAAAGATCGCGGTGCTGTGACGTTTGACTATGGTAACAACCTGCGCGCGCGCGCTCAGGAAGCGGGCGTTGAAAATGCCTTCGACTATCCAGGCTTCGTTCCGGCGTTCATCCGTCCTTTGTTCTGCAAAGGTTCAGGTCCGTTCCGCTGGGTGGCTTTGTCGGGTGATCCAAATGATATCAAAGTCACTGACGATGCGATGAGAAAACTATTCCCGCACAAGAAAGACCTGCTGCGCTGGTTGGACATGGCTGAAGAGCGCATTGCCTTCCAGGGCTTGCCAGCACGTATTTGCTGGTTGGAATACGGAGAGCGTGCGAAAGCGGGCTTGATGTTCAATCAGCTGGTGGCCGAAGGTAAAGTGAAAGCGCCGATCGTTATCGGTCGTGATCACTTGGACTGCGGATCTGTGGCATCACCAAATCGTGAAACCGAAGCGATGAAAGACGGCTCTGACGCTGTCAGTGACTGGGCGTTGCTGAATGCGCTTGTGAACACCGCTTGCGGTGCCACGTGGGTCAGCTTGCATCACGGTGGTGGTGTGGGCATGGGCTACAGCCAGCACGCGGGTCAGGTGATCGTTGCGGACGGTACGGAGAAAGCCGCACGTCGCTTGGAAAGAGTGTTAACTGCCGATCCTGCAATGGGTGTATTTAGACATTTGGACGCAGGTTATGAATTGGCTCACGACATTGCCAAAGAGCGCGGTGTTCGCAGTCTTTGGTTGTAGGGCCTGCGGCCACAGTGCTGCAGCACCGGCAGGTGCGAAAGCTGAAGTAGCTTTCGCACTGTATGCGATCACATAAATGAATTGCTCAAAGGCGTTGGAATTCTTCAACGCCTTTTTTTATTTCGGACTCTGAAGCTTTATGTAGTTTCACAAAAAATAAATTTTGTGAGTCCTCTCTGATTTTCTTCTCATATTCACATCGTACTCAAATGAGACCCGAAAGTCTTGCCAACCTCTGCTAATCATCAGACCATTATTATATGACGCTCTTTAATTTGTTAGGAGGACTCCTATGAAATCCACAGCGAAAGCAGTTGCGATCTCTCGCGCTGTAAATATGAAAGCAGTGAAGCTGCTGCTAAGTCTTTTTGTTTTGTTGCTTCTGTTTGTATTCAACTTTGAAGCAAAAGCCCAAACTCCGGATGTCGTGCGAGTTGGAAATCTGAAGTTCGCTCACTATGGCGCCATCAGTTACATGAGCGAGTATTGCTCCAAGTACAATTTGAAGGTGACCGAGCGTGTGTTTGCCAAGGGCATTGATATCATGCCTGCGATCATCGCGGGTGAAATCGATGTGGCGGCCAGTGCTGCGGATGCGGCGATAGCCGGCCGTTCAGGCGGGGTGCCTATCTTTGCCGTTGCCGGGTTTGCGCAAGGTGGTGCGCGCATTGTGATCCGTCCGGATCTGGGCATCAAGTCCGTAAAAGACTTCAAGGGTAAAAAAGTCGGCGTAGCTCGTGGGGGCGCGCAGGAACTTTTACTTCTGGCAGAGCTGGCCAAGCACAACCTGACCTGGTCCGATCAGCCGGGGAAAGATGTTCGCATCGTGTACATGGCCTTTGCTGATTTGAATCAGGCGCTTCAGGCGAAGAACATCGACGCCATGGCACAGAGTGAGCCGCAGGCTTCCCAGGCCATCAACAAGGGCTTTGGCGTAGAGCTGTTGAAGCCTTATGACACTCCAATGGGCGAACCTGTCCGTACCCTGGTGATGACTGAAAAGATGTACAACACCAAAAAACCGGTCGCGGAAAGATTCATGAAGTGCTTCGTGGAGGCAACCAAAGCCTTCATCGAAAAGCCGGAGCTGGCTGAAAAATATGTCATCGAAAAAATGTTTAAAAACCAGATCACATCCCAGGACTTCAAGGATGCCATCGGAAACTCTCCGTACACATACGATCTGACAGTAGAGCATATGCAGATCACGACAGACTTTATGGTGAAGTACGGCGTGGGCCGCATGCAGAAGCCGCCAAAAGCTGCTGACTGGGTGAAGCTGGATCTGTTGACGGATGCCAAGAAGGCATTGGGCGTGAAGTAGGTGAGTATGAAGAAGGATCAGGGATTGCTGTCTAAACTCAAAGGTGTCTGGGTACCGGCGATTGTGGTGATTTTGTGGGAAGTCGTGGTGCGAGCCGGTTGGGTGAATCCTCAGGTGCTTCCGGCACCTTCGGCGGTCCTTGTAAAGTGGTATCAGTACCTGATGCCGCTAGAAGCTTACGATCCAGCACAAGGCTCAAAGTTGGCCTGGTATTTCTCGGGCGAACTGATTCGCGATCTTTGGGAAAGCTTCTATCGTGTATTCCTGGGCTTTGTGATCGGTGGGGGCCTGGCTTTGCCGCTGGGTCTTTTGATGGGGGCCAGCCAGCGTATTTATGATTACATGAATCCGCTGATTCAGGTTCTGCGTCCGATCCCGCCGATTGCCTACATTCCTTTGGCGATCTTGTGGTTCGGTTTGGGGAATCCTCCGGCGGTGTTCCTGATTGCTTTGGGGGCGTTCTTCCCGGTCCTGATGAATACCATCGTGGGCGTGCGTGCAGTGGACAGTATCTATATCCGGGCCGGCAAAAATCTGGGTGCGGGATCCTTTTTGATGTTCAGAAAAATCATCGTGCCTGCGGCGATGCCGTACATCCTTAGCGGTGTGCGCATCGGTATCGGGACAGGTTTCATCTGTATGATCGTGGCTGAGATGATCGCGGTGAACAACGGTCTGGGATATCGCATTCTGGAAGCACGCGAGTACTTCTGGTCCGACAAGATTATCGCCGGGATGTTCTCTATCGGTCTGTTGGGGCTTGCGATTGACACTGTCGTCAGCCGTTTGAATAACTATCTGCTGCGCTGGCATCGAGGTCTTGAATAATGTCGAATCCAACACAAATTGAAATCAAACATGTTTCCAAAGTCTTTAAAGGTTCCGAGCAGGATGTGATTGCCCTGAAGGATATTGATTTCAATATCGCGGAAGGTCAGTTCGTGTGTCTGCTGGGGCCGTCAGGTTGTGGCAAGAGCACGCTTTTGAATGCCATCGCCGGATTTTCTGCGCCGTCAGACGGCGATGTGTTCGTCGGTGGACACAAAATCGTGGAGCCCGGCCCGGACCGCGGCATGGTGTTTCAGGAATACGCTTTGTTCCCATGGATGACGGTCGAGGACAACATCACCTTTGGTCTGAAGATCAAAAACGCCCCGCCAGATCAAATCGAACAAAAGCTGCAGCAGCTTTTGAAAACGCTTAAGCTGACGGACTTCCGCAAGCGCTTCCCGAAAGATCTTTCCGGGGGGATGAGACAGCGTGTGGCTATTGCCCGCGTGCTGGCGCTGGATCCGCCGATCATGCTGATGGATGAGCCGTTCGGGGCCTTGGATGCATTGACCCGCCGAAGCCTTCAGGATGAACTTCTGAAGATCTGGAGCGAGCTGAAAAAAACCGTGGTCTTTGTGACCCACAGTATTGAAGAAGCCATTTATCTGGCGGACCGAATTATTGTGATGAGCTATCGCCCGGGCACCGTAAAAAAGGACGTGATGGTGCAAATCCCGCGTCCGCGCAATCCCGCAGATGTTGATTTCAACAATCTGAAGCGTGAACTTTCGCAGATGGTGATGGCGGAACAAAACCGCTTTGAGATGGCCCAGATGACGGGCTCTACCGGAGACTGATTTTTATTCGTCAGCAGGGGAGCCGGTGGTCACGCTGTTGTTTGTGGTCACCCGGCTTCGGCTCATTTGATGCAGCTTGTGTCCGAAGTGATGCAGCAGCATTCCCAGGAAAGAAAAACCAATTCCCAAAACCAGTGTCGTCGTGGTGGAAACAAAAGCCAGATTCAGGAACTCTTTGATTGAGGGTGCTTCGGTGTAGGACAGCTTCAGGCAGTTCCGAATCAAGAGGGGCAGGATGTACCCCACAGTCATCAGCACCGAGTTTTCCAGAATGTGGATGAATCTGCGCGCCAGCAGGCCATTCATGACGAACAGCAGGCACAGGAAGTTAACGGAATCCCCAATGATCTCCCAACTCAATGCTTGGTATACCAAGACCAGGGAACCCGAAAAAAAGAGGGTGTAATAGACCCACAAGCTCCGGCTGTGCAAAAAAGAACCGCTTTTTGTCATGCAATAGACCCTCTAGGTTTAATCTTAACAGAGGGTCTGTGGATTGAAATATCGTGACGGATTATTAATGCCTGTCAGGACCTAAGAGCAGGTCCTAAGTCTTATTGGCAAAGGCATTCCTTATAGCGGCAAGACAGAATTTTACCGTGGTTGTTGTACTGGAACTCGAACACGACATTGTCATGCTTTTCCAGGTTGACCGTGGTTTTGTCTTTCAGTTCCAAGACGGACTTCACTTCGTGGCGGCTGACTTTACCCAAAGCCAGCAGGGACTCCAGAGTTTCATCGCCTTTCAGAGGCAGACGCTCCGGGTATCCTTCAGCATCCAATTTGAAGAAGCGGATTTCCACTTTGTCTTTGGCATTGGTGTTGTCCGCCGTGATCAAGTGCACGCGGCGCAAAGATCCATCCGGCAAAGTCAGGTGGTAGTTTTCAAGAGAGATTTCCTCTTTGGCAATGCCGACACTTTTTTGCAGGTATTCCATCAGGGCTTCCGGCGTGGCGATGGCTTGAGCCGCCACTTCCGGGGCACAGGCCTGCAAAGACGCCAGGAAGGTGTCTTTGCCGGAATCGGTCTGAACTTGCGCATTGCCTTTTTCACCCAGGAAGCTGTCATCGCCCGCAGTGGTCGCTGGAGTTGCTGCCGTCGCTGCGGCTTGCTCTCCTTCCGCTATCTGCAAAGCTTCCTGCTGCTTCTGATGGAAAAGAATATGCAGGAAGTAATAGTCCGTTGCCACACCCAGTGCGAAAAGCACCAAGGCCCAAGTGATCCATGTGCTAAGTTTAGTCGATCTCATAGTTCCTTTTTATTCCTGAGTTAAATCTGGAGCCCAATGGTCCCATGATTGGCAGCTTCTTGCACGCTGCGAAGGTCCACGAGCCTCACCCCAGCGGTACTCACCACTGTCATGCGGATTGTTGGAAATCAGGCCCTGGAACAGACGTCGTTTGAACTCTGCCAGATCCATCTTGCGGCCTGGCAGGTAATCCACCACGCAGACGGAAGCAGCAGTCACGGTCTGAGCGGCCATGCGGGAAGTTTCCTGGGCTGCAGACAAAGAGATCGCCGGGAAGATTTTGTCCAATTGAGCTTTTGTGGAAGCGCTCAGCTGGTTGCCCCCGTTGATTTGCAGAATTTCTTTGTACGCGCGACGCAAAGACATGAAGTCGTCAAAGATACGACGGTCACGGTTTGGCGTGGAGTAAGTGTCATAAGTTGCATAGTCCATGCACTTGTTGTTGCGCTTAAGGTAATCCACACCTTCATTGATGGAAGTCACGCGATCCGCAAAACCAGAGCACGTGGTCTTGATCAGACGAGCGACCAACTGGTCGTCTGTTTCCTGGCGCAGAGCCAGGCGGTTTTGCATGTGACGAACCCATTTGTTCAAAGGAATTTTGAACTGTTCATCGCTGTAACCCGGCGTCTGCCACACGGGTTTATTCAACGCAGATGCTGGTCTCCAGTAACGGAAGCCCGCACCACTGTTCACAGAGTAATCACCCTCAAACACCCAGTCAGGATTTGGCCAGGACTGGCGTTCTTGCAGGCCGAAGCCAGAGTTCGCACCGACAACAGAGTTGTAAACCAGGTACGGAACGCCGATCGGCAGGATCTCTTTGATTGTCCAGGAGTGGTGGTTCTTTTTCGATGTCGCCAGCAGGCTGCCTGGGCGGATGGTGTTGCGGCTGATCGCCACCGGATAGGTGTCGTTCGGAAGAGAACGCGTGGACATCACACCATAGATGTACCAAAGGAAGTTGCGCACGCGCTGATTTTCGCTTTGGCCGTCCCAACGGCTCATTTTGTTGGAGATGGTTTTGCCAGCTGCAGTCGGGTCTTGAGCCACGAACGGCAGGCGGTTTTCATAGGCAAAAATAATACGCATGGAATAAACTGTGTCGGCACAGTCCACACGAAGGCCATAATAAGGATTGCTTTGGCCGTTACGCAAAGACTTGCGGGAGAAGAAGTCCGTGCGCCATTCCGTGCGAACCCACTCCGCAAAGCGGTCTTCATAGGCTGGGGACCATTCATTGACTTCCGTCCAAACAGCCGCATTGGCCGTCGTTCCCATCATCAACATTACAGACATTAAGAGTGTACGAAGCATTTTACCCCCTCGAGTGTTACACCGGGGCAGGGGTATATTGCTGGCAGGTAAGGATCAATGGAATTATTATAGTGCGTCGTGTGTCATCTCGAATTTTATACCGCGGCTCGCTAGTATGCTGCGTTATCTATGCGAACACTCATCCAACTCACCCTTATTGCGGTCATTTTGTCTCTTTTGGCTTGTCAGTCAAAAGAGGAGCCTGTCACTCGGGAAAGCCGCCTTTCCAAGGGGCATCAGCTAATTGATCAGAGTCATTGGGATGAGGCGATTGAGTACCTGACGAAGCTCGAGCAGCAAGACCCGCATCTGCACGTGAGACTGGCGCTGGCTTCCGCGTATGCGGGCCGGGCGGGGGTGCGGATTGAAAAGATCTATTCCTTTGTGGCGGTCCGTAATCTGAAGCCTCAGACCGTGTCGTTGAACGCAGCTCGCATGGATCAGAAGACTCAAGAGTTGATGCAGTCACTGGGCCGCTATGCTGCCCAGTGGGAGAAAATCCCGGAAGTAAGGGCCTCGGGCCGTGAAGACTTAACCCGCGCCTTGCAGGTGCTGGCCGAGCAACCAGAAGCCGGGGCGCGCCTTTATGCCGCGACTTTGCGGGTGGTGCTTTTAAAGTCCGTCGTCAATGAAGGGCTATTGAACTGGCAGGTGGTGCGCACTCAGAAGATCTGCTCAGACGTGGTCCAGCCTTACTATGATTGGGCTTTGCAGTTGCTGGAGCACCTGATTCTGATCAGTCAGGATCTGACTTCCGCGTTTCCCGGGAAAAAAGCGGAATTCAGCCGCTACACCGAAGATCTGCAACGTTTTAAGAAAGAAGCCGAAGGCGTCCCATGGCCCCAGGAAAAAATATGCTTCTAAGACTTCTTTTGTCGATCTTTCTGATACTCCTTTCGACGATCGCGAAGGCCGCGACCTATTCGCCGGCCATTCGTGATGGCGGCAGCCGCTTTCTGGCAAGATCCCTGGGAAGTGCCTGCTATTCCATGGACAGTCTGCGCCGGGGACTTCCGTGCAATCCGGCTTATGTCGCGAAAGAAAAATCCCCGCGTTTTGATACCGATCTGCTTTTAGGCAGTAACATGGAGTATCTGCGCGAGGCGGAGGCGTTGTTAAACGGTAACAGCGACGAGGCGTCCGTTGCGAAAATGTTTTCCCGCCGCGAAGCGGTCGACGGAGAAATTTCCATCGAAGCCTCCTTTCAGCGTCCGACCTGGGGTGTTTCGGTAGAGCCCTATCGTCTGGTGTATGTATATCAGTTTGAAAACGCGTCGTTACCCATGGTGGACATGATTGCTTCGGAAGAACAAAGCATTAAAGCGCAGCTTGCCAGTTTCACCTCCGGAAATTTCTATGCGGGTCTGCAGCTGCGCTACACGCATGTGAAGTATGTCGGTAACTATTTTTCTGTGGTTGAGGCGGTGGCCGGGGACCGGGACAAACTTTTTGAAATTCACAATCAGGATATCCTGTATGTCGAACCGGGTCTTTTGTATGCCTGGGAGGACACTTCGTGGGAGCCGCAGATTTCAGCGATGCTTTCCCAATGGGGAGTCAGCGACAAAAAGTCCGAGCAGTATCCCATCCGCCCTCAGGGCTTGTTGGGGGCTTCCGTAAAACCCGCTGTCCCGCTGGGGCTGTTAGAAGTCGGCATGCAGCTCCAGGTTCACAACGACACTGAAAACTTTCAGGATGCCGTTCGTGGGGCTGTGACCTATCAGTTGGGAGTCTTGCAAGGCGTTCTCAGCGCCTCCCAGTACGATCAGGCCGCGGCATTTTTGGCGACGTACAAAAGTTTTTCCACGGGCCTTTCTTATTGGAGTGAGCGCACGAACAAAGCCGTGTTTGTGCAGTTCGGGGTGAGCCTGTGAGATTTCTTGTCTTCGTGATCTTTTTGGTTTTTTTAAGCGGGGAGTCCTTCGCTGGCGATCGCCGCGACGTGGACTATTCCGGTCCATCCAACTGGAATGAATTCCGCGCCTTTGTTCACAATCAACAAAAAGAAGACGAGCAGGCGGGCTTAGCCTATATGATTTCCGGTGCGGTCGCGGCCATCGGTGGCACGATCGGCTATCAGCAGTCAGAGGAAATCTTCAGTCGCACGATTTTTGCCATTACGTCCAATGTGGGGCTGGCGGCGATAGGGTTGGGTGCGACCTATTACTACACCGGCAACGAAATGGATTCGTTCTTTTATGCGATTGATGGATCTTCATTGTCCTTGGCGGAAAAGAATGAAGTATTGCAGCGGTTTTTGCTGAAAGAGCGCGAAGAAAAAGAAAAGCGCAAATGGATCCGCGTGGCCACGCATGCCTTGCTGGCGGTGGCGAACATTTACAGTGCCACGCAGGAAGAAAACAGCGACGTGCGTTCTGTGTTCTACTTCCTGGGCGGGGCCAACACTCTGTTGGCGGTGACCTACAGTTTTTAAATTATTAATTAGCGGCGGCCCTTACAGCAGTAAGGAAGAATCGGATTGGATCCATCCACGGTGACACCAAAGCCATAGAAACCCGCAGACCAGGATCCACTGGTGCAATTGATGACATGGGCACTGGAATTGTCCGCCAGCTGGCTGATCCAAAGAGTTGTGTTGCTGGGGATGAATCCTGTTTGGCACATACCAACGGCCTCTTGCAGGTCACACAGCTTGCCGCCATTGTTCAGACACTGGGTCATGGAAGTCGCGAAGTTGGTCCCTGTGACAGATTGCTGTTTTGCGCAGAACGGATCCCCCTTGTTGATCAAGGTCCATCCCGAGTCACAAGGCGCGGCTGTTTTCCACGCTGAAGTTGCAGAGTCATAAATCAAAGATCCACCGTCAAAATATCCAGCGGCTACGTTCACGGTTTTACCCTGGATTTTGGAAATTGTTGGATTTGGATAAGTTCCGCTCAGATCCCCACCGGCAGCCCCGGCTGGTGTACGAGCATCTGTGAAGCGCACATCGTTTCCGGCCGCCAAAGTGTTGGCGGCGGTGCCCACGTTGGCCGTGATCACCGGAGCGGTGCTGCTGTTAGCGACAGTGATATAGGCATTGGCGCTGGTGACGCCGCTGATGATATTGACGGTGGTGCCACCGGCGGCAGTCAGGCGTCCCTGGGCATCAACACTGAAGGACGGAATTTGAGTGGCGCTGCCATAGGTTCCCGGAGTTACGCTGGTGTTCGCCAACGAAATCGTGCCGGTTGAAGTGATGGTTCCTCCGCTCAGGCCAGTGCCTGCGGCGATGGACGTCACTGTGCCGGTGCCCGTTGGAATGGTCGCTGGAGTCCAGTCAGTCCCATTATAGCGAAGCACCTGATTGACGGTAGGAGCCGTAGACGAGATGTTGACCCCGCGCAGTCGAGTCACTTGATTCGCGGAAGCTGTCCCGGTCACATCGCCGGCCAAGGCCAGTGAAAGGGCCTGACAGTTCCAGGTGTCCGTGACGGAATTGTAGTGGAGCGTTTCTCCAGCAGAACAACTTGGAAACGCGGCTTTATTTACTTTACTGCTTAGTTCTGCATTCAGATTGCTGATGTCCGTGATAGCCATTGCACTGGCTTTCCATTGAGTCCCATCGTGTTTCAGAACCTGACCGTTAGCGCCCGTTGGTAAAGTAAAGGTCGCACCGGTCTGATCCTGCACGCAGGCCAGATTCGTACCGTTGGAGGTCAAGGTGTACCCAGCGGCACACGTGGGCAGAGTGGACTTTGCAAAACCCTGTACAGTCGGATCATTTTCCGCCGTCAGGAACTGGTCGTAGTTTGCCACCACTGAGAGCAAGGCCGTCATCTGCGCCGGTGACATCGCCGGAGCTGTGCCGCCATCGACACGCAACAAACTGGTGGCGCTGTATTCGCCCAGTTTGGCGGCGGACTGGGCGTTTTTGGATTCTGTTGCAAATGGAACGGCTTTCAGTTTTTGCGGGGAGAAACTTTGCCAGCTGGATCCATCATAGAAAGAAATGCGCAAAGATCTTTCGTCATTGGATGCCGGATTGTAGTTGGCACCGCCTTTACAAGACAAAGCCGCACTGTTGGCAAAGACCTTTTCCAGCGGCACGTCACCACTGGAATAAACCCGTGTGCCGGAACCCAATACCAGGTTGAAGCGGCCTTTGGAGCTGCTCAAATCCTGATTGTTGATGGTTTCCTGGTACACCACGCAGGTGGTGTCGGGGGATAGGACTTCCAGATTAAAACTGACTGCGTTGGACTCCACAGGAGTGCCGTCAGGGCGAAGGATCTTCCCTGAAACATGATAGCCTTCCGCCTTTGCGGCGACGGCAAACAAAAGCGAGATTATCAACAAAGGATAACGAACGTGCTTTGGTTTCATTCCACTATATATTCGGAGTTATTTAGATAAATCCTTAGGATTTTGACCGTAATTTAGTCGGTATCTTCATTAAGAATTAGAAGGTAGCCCTGAGATGAGACAAGTTGGGTGCTTCTGTCTTCTTTCGAAACAGTGGCTTCCAGTTTGAATCCGTCCGGGGATGTGGAGACCCCATGACTTGCCAGATCTGTCTTTATAAATGAGCCCCCTGTGGGGCTGCCGGTGCTCGGAGAGGGTGTTTGCCCTTTTAAAAAGCTGACCTGCGGGGTGACGTCAGAACATCCCCCTAAGACCAGCAACGCACTCAAAAGACTAAAAGACAGTTTAAGCATTCTTAATACTTATCGGATGAACGGAACTGGACTTTAGTGCATTCAGTTTTCGGGCATTTAAACAGATAAGACATTGATAAATATGGAAAGAGGAGATGATCGTGCAACGTTCAAGGACATCCTTTTGGTTTTACACATTCTGTTGCCTGGTTTCATTCACTGCGTTTGGCTGGTATGAAGTCACTCGTCCAACTGCGGGCTCTGGCGATTATGCCTCCAGCGCTGAAGAGCAGGTGATTAAAAAACTGCAGACCGTGAACAAATCCCTGACAGGAATTGGCACGACGGCGGCCAAAGACGACATGACCTGCACCTGTAATTTTGGTGATGTGGAAAACATGATCACGTTCGAAAAACCGGAAAACTGCGGCCCGGATCGCAACTACCTGCAAAAGCAGTTTGAAGCCTTCAAAAAAGCGGACCCGAAAGGGTTGTTCGCTGGGGGACGTGACTATTCCAAGACGGCTGAAATTCTGCCTCGCAAATGTGCTCTTTATATCATGAAGCGCTTCTGGAAAGACCGCGCCCTGACGCCGGAAGAAAAGCGTGAGGCGGACATTGAGTTCAACCGCACGGCCCCTCCGACAAATCAGCGTGAAGTCAAAGACGTGAAAGACTATAAAAAAGACCCTTGGTTGTTCGCCAAGTGTGACAAGGACACAGGGACTCCAGAGCGTTATGGTCACAAGGCCTGCGTGACTGAAAACTATGTGAATCTGGTTTATAACTCTTTGATTGATGTGGCGGACTGTCTGGAAGTGCCGGCAAAATTCATTGCGCCAAAACTTTCCAATGAAAGCGGTCTGCATGTGAATGCGTTTGGTCTGGTGAATGACGGTGGTATCGGTCAGTTCACGGATCAGGCGTTGGCGGATGTGGCTCAGAACTTTGAAAACTTCAAAGGCCGTATCAACAACAGCACCAAAGAATCCTGCCAAAGACTGCGCAGCATTCCGGGAGCAGTTCCCGCCAAAGCCGCAGAAATTCTGTCCGAGGACTCTCAGCGCTGCCATGCGATTTCAACACCGCCGAATCCGCTGCGAAGTATGGTTTATTACGGTATTTTCTATCATGCGACCAAAAGAAATTCCAACGGTGCGTGGAATCGTTCCACGGATGCCAAGAATCCGGATTTCAAGGGTGTCGAACAGCTGATGAAAGACGCTGGTATCGACAGCTTCGACAAAGAGTCTATCAAAGAAATGATCTTTGTAATGGCTTACAACTCGGGTCCGGGTCGTCCTCCGGTCTTCTATCGAGAGTGGCTGAAATATCGTATCGCGACACTGAAAAAGTATCCGATCACAAAGGCTGACTTTGACATGAATTACTGGCCGACAGGACCGCAGATGAAGGCTAAAACCGGGGAAGCCCGTGTGAAAGCCATTGGCAAAAAGACCCCTTTGACGCTGGCGGAATATCTGTTTGCATATAAAGATTCTCTTTATATCCCGGCAGTCAAAGCACAGGCACGCGTATTGGACAAAGCACTAGGAGCTGGCACATGCACAGAAAACAAATTCTTAGAACTGTAATTGCGGTACTGATGACCGGTCTTTCTGTGAATGTGGCACAAGCGGCCAAAGTGGACGTTTTTGCTGAGTTCAACAAAAAGATCACGAAACTTGAAGGGGAGTTGAAGAAGGAAAAGGACGTGACCAAGCGTTACGATGTCTTCCTGAAAAGCTTCCGGGAAATGGGCGAGTTGCGATCAAAAAATCCTCGCCAGGCCGAAGAGAAAGAAATCAATATGAGTCTGTTCATGGATTCATTGGCGTTCCTGCCAGAGAAGAAAGAATTCCAGGCGTCCAAATGCAAGGACTATAAAAAGGAAGTGAATGACATGATGAAATCCTATGCAAAGGATCAAAAAGAGCCCTTTGTCGACAAGGCTTTCAATGTCGTTGATCTGATCTGTAAGTAAGCAGATTAAAAAATCACTTAATATGGTGCCTTCAGCCCTGCTAGAGATTGAAAAACATCTCGAATCATAAGATAAAAGGGGCTGGAGGTGCGCATGAAAACGATCTGGGTCTTGTCAGCAGTTATGGTCTGCAGTCTGGACGCTCATGCCATTATCCCACCGGAAGGGCTGGGGGCCGGCGAGGTCGCCATTCGCAGCAATCGCAGTGTGCGCCAGCAGGTGGAATCCTATACCGAGATGCTGGAAAAAGAAGTCTCCAAAGCCAAGAACAACAAAGAGCGCTACCGGGCCATGAACCGCATTGTCCTTCAGATTCGATCTTTGAGGGACAATAGCGTGCCGCAAGGGGCGCAGGACGAGGCACACATGGATTTGCTGGTGTCCGTTCTGGAATCCCTCCCTGCTGAAAAAAAGTTCAAAAAGAAAGACTGTGCGAAGTACGAATACGAACTGATCAATCAGTACGAACCCACCGCGGAAGAGTCTCCGACCGAGCCTGCAGTCTTGCCGGGTTGGAAGGTGTTAGAATCTTTGTGTCAGTAGGCCCTTGGCCCGCGCCTGATCGATCCGGGATTAATTAAACGTAATACAGTTGAGGCTTTCTTTGGAAAATCCGATAGATTTTCCAAATGCGCGTTATTGTAAAAACTTGTCTCACCTTGATACTGTGGAGTCTTCTGTCGGCTTGCTCGATGGAGGCGTCCATTGTTTCGCTAGAGGATGCGCCAGTTCCTCTGCGTTCTGTTCCCGGCAAGATGGCTATTACTCCTTCTCGACAAATCAGCGCCAAGGATGAATCCGGTCAATACCGGGTGGAAGGCGTGGTGGGTGAAGTCACCACGACAGACAAATCCTATACCGAAGACGGAGTCTATCAGGCGGAAATAAACATACGCTTTCAAGTCATGTGAGGAACGTTATGGGGAAGCAGCTTCTGGCGATTTTGACATTCAGTATCTCTGTCACAGGTGCTTGGGCCAGTGGACCTAAGGGCATTCAAATTTCCGGGCGCATTCTGGATGTGGCTTCCGAGCTTCCGTTGAATGCGGGCAGTGTGGATTTTACCGTCAAAGTGTTAAGCCCCGACAACTGTCTTTTGTATGAAGAGCAACATCTGAACAAAGATCTTTCTGCATCTGATGGCAGCTTTGCGCTGACGATTGGTGCGGGAACTGCCGCGATGAACGTTTATGCCACCGCCGGGCAGGAACAGACACGGGAAAATATTCTGAAGGTCTTTTCCAATGATTCGGCTGTTGCTAATGGGTTGACCTCTCAGCATCAGGGGGCTGAGTCCACTGTCTGCTCGGGCTCTTACACTCCCGCCGCCGGTGACATCCGCAAAGTGAAAATCGTCTTTGATACCGGTACTGGTGGTCCTCGCGCTATCTTGCCTTACCATCAGATCGGTACAGTTCCTTATGCCATGGTCGCACAAGAGGCCGCCAAGGCCCGGGATGCCGACAAGTTGGGGGGAGTCTCAGCCGCAAGTTACGCAAAGATCGCAGATCTTGCGACGGAAGTTCCTAACAACGAAAATGATCCGACCGTTCAGGCCTTTGCAAAATCGGCGCTGCCGACTTGTGCTGCGGGTGAGGTTTTAAAATCCAATGGAACCAGTTTCTCGTGTGTGACTGATACAGGGGGTGCTGTGCCGGTGGCGACAGCGGCCAGCACCGGTGTTGTCCAAGTGGGTTCAGGTCTGTCGGTCAATGGCGCTGGCGTTTTAAGTGTCGGCAGTTTGCCGATTTCCCAGATTGCCGGCCTGCAGACGGCGCTGGATGATCGCCTGCAAATGAGTCTGCTGCAGCAGTGTACCAGCAGTCAGGTTTCAATATGGAATTCAGTTTCGGACACTTTTGCCTGCTCTAACATCAGCATCACGGCCAGTCAGATGTCTGACTTTAACACCGCGGTGGATGCTCGGGTCAGTGCGGCGGACACCGCCAATCCCAAATTGCCTTTGAACGGCGGTACGATGACGGGCGATCTGAATATGGGTGGCGAGGATGTTCTTTCTGTCGGCCACATCACCATGGGTGCGACGAAGACTTTGTTGCTGGGTAATTTCACGCAAGCGCAGGAAGATGCGCTGGTGCTGAATGCCGGTCACAAAGGTCTTTCCTGGTACAATTCGGACTTGAAAGCGCTTCGTTACTATGATGGAGCTGCAAAACTGACGGTGGCGGCCAGCACCTCTGCCTGCGCTGACGGGCAGATTTTAAAATGGAATAACACGGCGAAAACCTGGGATTGCTCGGTCGACTCCAGCGGGACTACGCCGGGAGATGCCTCTTACGCCGCAAAAGGTCTTGTGCGCTTTGATACCAGTGCGGACGTCTCGGGGATGACGGTGGCATCCGGATTAGCCAGTGTGAATACGGGGACCGGCGCAAATCAGATTGTGAAGCTGGGGGCGGACTCGAAATTGCCCGCTGTGGATGGTTCTGCTTTGACGAATATCAATGCCAGCAATATCGCGACAGGGACCGTGGGGACTTCTGTGCTGCCGACCATACCAGTCACGAAGGGCGGTACAGGTTTGACAGCGGGAACTTCTGGCGGGATTCCATATTATAACTCGGGAACGACGATGGCATCTTCGGCAGCTCTCGTTCAAAACGGTGTTGTTTTGGGCGGTGGTGCGGGGGCTTCGCCAGTGACGACGTCAGCGGGGACGGCCAATCAGGTTTTACGTGTGCCAGCAGGTGGCGGTGCGCCGACCTTCGGTGCTATTGATTTGGCTTCTGCGGATGTTGTGGGAACTTCAGTTTTACCAATTGCAAACGGCGGTACGGGGGCTGCGACAGCGGCCAATGCCCGCACAGCTTTGGGCTTGGGAACTGCGGCTGTGGCGACAACGGGGAGTGCCTCAGGCAATGTCCCGGTCTTGGGTGTGGGTGGTATGACAGCGAACAAGATGTGTACTTCGGATGGTACCGGAACTGGCATTATCTGTAACGTGAACATCCCGGGGACAAGCACCCTGATGGGGTCTTTGACGATGCTGGGAAAAGCGGGGTGCCAGTGGGAGCATGCCAATACTTCGTTTGCCTCTTTTTCAAACGTGGTGGCATGTAACACGGCCACGGTGACGGGACTGGCTTCGGCTCCAACGGAAGGCAAGATTCCGGGCATTCGTTTCGCAAATCTTCCAGCGGGAGATTATGAGCTGACTGTATTAATTTTTTCGATGTATCCGGTGGATGCCGGGGTTTACTGTCGTTATCGTCTTTGGGACGGCACAAACTTCTCGGGCATGGCAGGGGCCTATGAAAGTGAAATCTATCAAATGACCGGGTTGTTTTCTTATGCCACGGACCAGACGAATTTGACCTTTTATGTTCAGGCGCAGACGCTGACGGCCACGAAAAACTGCCGTGCCGATATTACGGTGCCTGGGCAGGATAAGATGCAAATCTATTTGAAGAAGCTGTAGCTGGTTGAATACGTGGAAAAGAAAAACCCACAGTCGGTGACTGTGGGTTTTGTTTTGCTGCTTCAGCTTACGTGGCTGCCGGGCTGGGCCCGAAGCTCTGCCCGCTGTCGCGGCTACATCTGGCGTTGACGTTTTTCAACGGCCAAAGCGGCTTCACGCACAACTTCAGACAAAGTAGGGTGGGCGTGGAAGGATCTTGCCAGATCTTCGCTGCTGCCGCCGAACTCCATGCACACGATCACTTCGTGGATCAGCTCAGACACGCTTGGACCCACCATGTGAGCGCCCAGGATTTTGTCTGTTTTCTTGTCCGCGATGATCTTTACGAAACCTTCGGTGTACCCTTTCGCGCGGGCACGGCCGTTGGCCATGAACGGGAATTTACCCACGTTGATTTCCAGGCCTTTTTCTTTGGCGAATTCTTCCGTGATACCAACAGAAGCAATTTCCGGGTGAGTATAGATCACACCTGGAACCGTGTCGTAGTTCACGTGACCCGCACCACCAGCCAGGATTTCTGCCAATGCCACGCCTTCTTCTTCCGCTTTGTGCGCAAGCATCGGGCCGGCAATAACGTCACCGATGGCATAGATGCCCGGCACGTTGGTTTGATAGTGTTTATCCACGATGATGCGACCTTGAGGGTCTTTTTGGATGCCCATTTCTTCGCAGCCAACGCCCGCAGAGAATGCTTTGCGACCCGTGGAAACAAGCACAACATCCGCTTTCATGGAGGACGCTTTGCCGTCAGTCAAAGATTCATAAGTCACTTCAACGCCGTCGTTGCCAACTTTAGAACCAGTCACTTTCGTGGAAAGAAGGAAGCTCATGCCTTCTTTTTCCATGGATTTTTTAAGCACGTTCATGCAGTCCTGATCCATCGTGCCGCCCAGACGGTTGGCATATTCGATCACAGTGACTTTGGCACCCAGACGCTGCCATACAGAACCCAGCTCAAGACCGATCACGCCACCACCCACAACGATCATGGACTTTGGAACCTGATCCAATGCCAGTGCGCCGGTGTTGGAAACGATACGTTTTTCATCGTACTTCAAGAACGGCAGTTCCACAGGAACAGAGCCGGTTGCGATTACGATGTTCTTGGCCGTCAGGATTTGAGTGTTGCCGTCAGCACCTTTCACTTCCACTTTGCCAGCGGCGACGATTTTACCCATGCCGTTGAATGGAGTGATCTTGTTCTTTTTGAACAAGAAGGCGATGCCTTCGGTATTTGTTTTTACAACCTTGTCCTTGCGAGCCTGCATGGTTGGAAGATCCAAATCCACTTTGGAAACCTTCACACCGTGAGCAGCCAAGTCGTGCTGAGCCGCTTGATAGTGCTCAGAACTTTCAAGCAGGGCCTTGGAAGGGATGCAACCCACATTCAGGCACGTGCCTCCGTAAGTTTTATCTTTTTCAATCACGGCCGTTTTAAGACCCAGTTGAGCTGCACGAATGGCCCCTACGTAACCGCCGGGACCGGAACCAATAATAATTAGGTCAAATTGAGTGTCTGCCATGATTATACCTCTAGAAGCAATCTTTCAGGATCTTCGACAAGTTCTTTGATTTTAACAAGGAAGCTCACAGCCTCTTTGCCATCGATGATACGGTGATCGTAAGTCAAAGCCAGATACATCATCGGGCGGATTTCCACTTTTCCGTTGATCGCCATTGGACGATCCTGGATTTTGTGAAGGCCCAAGATAGCTGACTGCGGGAAGTTCAAAATCGGCGTGGAAAGCAAAGAACCGAACACACCACCATTGGTGATAGAGAAGGTGCCGCCACCCAGATCATTCGGAGTGATTTTACCATCACGGCCTTTTGCCGCCAGATCACGGATCGCCAGTTCAATGCCAGCAAGGGACAGTGTATCCGCGTCTTTCACGTTCGGAACCATCAAGCCCTTCTCTGTGGAAACCGCAATACCGATGTTGTAGTAGTTGTGGTACTCGATGTCTGTGCCGTTGATCCATGCGTTGACTGCAGGGAAGTCTTTCAGTGCCTCAACAACGGCTTTTACGAAGAAGCCGTTGAAGCCCAGGTTCACGCCGTATTTTTCTTTGAACTTGTCTTTGTATTTAGAACGAAGCTCCATCACCTTGCCCATGTCCACTTCGTTGAAAGTGGTTAGTAGAGCTGCCGTGTTTTGCGCTTCTTTCAGTTTTTCGGAAATACGCTTGCGGATGGTCGTCATCGGAACAAGCTTTTTGTCGCCCTGCTTGGACGCGGCAGCGGGCAGTGCTGGAGCGCCGGTCGGCGCGGAAGCTGGAGCAGCTTTCGGAGCGGCAGGTTTTGCGCCCGGCTGCGCCTCAAGAACGTCCCCTTTAGTCAGGCGGCCGTCTTTACCCGTGCCTTGGATCGCAGAAGGGTCCAGACCCTTTTCATTTACGATTCTGTTAACAGCAGGGGACAAGTGCGCAGAAGCGTCTTTCCCGGCGGCAGCCGGCAGAGCTGCAGCACCGGCAGGTGCGGAAGCTGGAGCAGCTGCCTTTGCAGTCTCAGCCGCAGGAGCTGCTGCGCCCGCAGCTGGTTTTGCGTCTGTATCAAGAGTCGCCACTGTCGCGCCGATCTGAACAACCGCACCGGCTTCGCAGCCTGGGTTGATAGTCAAAACACCGTCGTTTTCCGCGACAACTTCCACGCTGGCTTTGTCAGTCTCAAGAAGCATAAGAACTTCATTGCGTTTTACAAAGTCGCCGGATTTTTTAGTCCAACTGCCGATGGTTGCTTCTGTGATGGATTCCCCAACCGCGGGAACTTTAATCTCTTGTTTCATGGCAACGTCCTTTTATAAAAATTATCTATTAAAAACTGCTTTAATAATCTCAGCTTGTTCAGTTCTGTGTCTGTAGACGGAACCCGTCGCTGGAGAAGATCTCTCCGGACGGCCCACGTATTCAAAGCCCAGTTTCAAGCCGGCTTTGGATACAACCTCAACAAACTTGAAGTACACATTCTGGAAGGCACCCATGTTTTTAGGTTCTTCCTGTGCCCAAACCAAAGTCTTCGCTTTAGGGTAGGACTTCAGAACTTCCGTCACCTGAGTTGCAGGGAATGGATAGATCTGCTCCAGACGAACCAAAGCCACGTTTTCTTTTTTGGATTTTTCTCTTTCTTCCAGAAGCTCATAGTAAAGCTTGCCGGAAACAAACACCACGGTGTCCACTTTGGATTTGTCGATGGTGTCAGCAATCACTTCCTGGAAGCGGCCTTTTGCCAGATCCTCAATAGAGGATACCGCGCGTGGGTGACGCAACAGGGATTTCGGAGACATCACAACCAATGGTTTGCGGAAGTCACGGCACACCTGACGGCGAAGAGCATGATAGATCTGGGCTGGTGTTGTCAGGTTCACAACCTGCATGTTGTTCTGGGCACAAAGCTGCAAGAAGCGTTCAAGACGGGCCGAGGAGTGCTCTGGGCCCTGACCTTCATAGCCGTGTGGCAGAAGCAGAACCAAGCCGCTCATTTGCTGCCATTTGGATTCGCCCGCAGCCAGGTATTGATCGATCACGATTTGCGCGCCGTTGACGAAGTCACCAAACTGCGCTTCCCACATAACCAGGGATTTTGGATCGTGAACGGTGTAACCGTACTCGTAACCCATCACGCCGTACTCAGACAGGATACTTTCAGCCACCAGCAGTTTGGCTTTTGGATTCAGATCCGCCAGTGGGAAGTAAGCTTTGCCAGTTTTGAAATCATACATACCCGCATGACGGTGAGTGAACGTGCCGCGCACGCAGTCTTCACCGGTCAGACGAACGGAGGTGCCTTCGGAAAGCAAAGAGCCGTAAGCCAAAAGCTCGCCCATGCCCCAGTCGATGTTTTCTTTGCCGGCACCCATGGCTTTACGGGCTTCCAGAAGTTTGATCAGTTTCGGATGCGGAGTGAAGTCAGCAGGGTAGCTGCCGATTTTTTCACCGATCTGTTTTAGTTTTGCCAGGTCGAAGCTTGTGTCCGCTGCTTTTTCAAAATCAGCGTCCTTGGCTTTGCGAAGTCCCTTCCAGTTGCCTTCGAACTTGAAGTTCTTAAGCTTAGGCGGGTTCTTCTTGGTGTCTTCATAGATTTTCTGCAGACGATCCATGGCCTGGTTGTACAGGTCTTCGGAAGTCTTCGCGTCCACAGATCCTTCGGCTGCCAGTTTCTTGGCGAACAACTCACGCACAGTCGCGTGAGTTTTGATCAGCTCATACATCTGTGGCTGAGTGAAGGCTGGTTCGTCCCCTTCGTTGTGGCCGTACTTGCGGTAGCACAGAAGGTTGATGACTACGTCTTTGCCGAACTCCTGACGATAGCGAAGGGCGATGTCCATGGCACGAACAGCACTTTCAACGTCGTCACCGTTCACATGCAGAACCGGCGTGAAGGTCATCTTCGCCGCATCGGATGCATAACGGGTGGAACGGGTGTCTTTGCCGCTGGTGGTGAAACCCACCTGATTGTCGATGATGATGTGAATCGTGCCGCCAGTGGAGTGAGAGTGGACTCCGGCCATCTGCAGAGTTTCCTGCACGATGCCCTGACCGGCAAACGCCGCGTCCCCGTGGATCAGAACCGGAACGACATTCTTTTTACCAGAAGCGCCGATTTGATCCTGAGCCGCACGAGCCATACCCAAAGCCACCGCATTCACGGTTTCCAGGTGAGAGGGGTTGTAAGCCAAAGTGACTTTGCAAGTGCCAGTCGGGGTTTTCTTTTCAGTGACATAACCCAAGTGGTACTTCACGTCGTTGTCGAAGTCTTCGATAGGCTCTGCCAGTTCCAGTGGGCCATTGAAGTCACCGAAAACATATTCTTCAGGCTTGCCGAAGAAGTTCACCAGAATGTTCACACGTCCACGGTGAGCCATGCCCACGAAAACTTCCTGAACCTGCTGGGCAGTGCCTTTGTTCACCAAAGTGTCCATCATCGGCAAGATGGAATCAGCACCCTCGACAGAGAAACGCTTGGTTCCCACATAGCGGGTGTGTACGAATTTTTCCAGAGTCTCAGCTTTGGTCAAAGAAGACAGGGCGTCTTTCTTGTCAGCCAAAGCCAGTTTCGCCGGATTGTTTTCAAACTGCTGGGTCAGCCATTGCACTTCTTTCGGCGAAGCGTCGGCTGCCTGCAAAGAAAGAGTTCCGCAGTAAGTGGCTTTCAGGTGATTGATGATTTCGCCCAACGTGGCATTGGCTTTGCCAATCACAGAACCGATTTGGAATTTTGCTGTCAGATCTTTTTCTGTCAGACCGAAGCGTTTCAAAGAAAGAAGCTCACCCGCTTGTGGAGCATAGAGTGGATTCAGATTGGCTTCAGTGTGTCCGTCAGCGCGATACGCCTGGATCAGTTGGAAGACGGCCAGCTCCTTGTCGGACATTCCGAATTTGCCACCTTGGGCAAACTCAACACCTTCAAAAAAACTTTTCCATTCAACTGCGAGAGAATCCGGATTCGCTTTGAAATCAGCATAGAGTTGTTCGATATATTCTAGATTCGCACTGTTGATGCCACTGTTGCTCACGATTAACCTCAAACGTCGCATTTGGTAGTTGATTAGCGCTCGCTAATTTTTCAAAATCTTCGGGGTTTGACACGCCTTAATGCGTAGCAAAACGCCAAGCTTTTGATGTTATTTAAAGCCCTGTCATGATAGCTCTTTTTCTATCCAAAATGAAGGAGTTTAAGCGTGTATAAGTTGGTGCTAATTCGACACGGCGAAAGTGTGTGGAACCAGGAAAATCGCTTCACTGGCTGGCAGGACGTAGATCTTTCTGAAAAAGGTCGAGCGGAAGCTCTAAAGGGCGGCAAAGCTCTTCGCGAAAAAGGCTTCAGTTTCGACGTTGCATACACAAGCGTGCTGAAAAGAGCGATTAAAACTCTGAATTTCGTATTGGATGAAGTGGATCAGGTGTGGCTTCCAGTCCACAAAGACTGGCGTTTGAACGAAAGACACTACGGAGCCCTTCAGGGACTGAACAAAGCTGAGACCGCAGCTCGTCATGGTGAAGAGCAAGTGAAGATCTGGCGTCGCAGTTACGACACTCCGCCACCTCCGATGGAAGTGAGCGACCCTCGTCATCCTTCCCATGACCCTCGTTACAAGAATGTTGACGCTCAACTTTTGCCTAGCAACGAGTCTTTGAAAGACACCGTGGCCAGATTCCTTCCGTTGTGGGACGGCACGATCGCACCTGCTGTAAAATCAGGCAAAAATGTGCTCATCGTGGCCCACGGGAACAGTTTGCGTGCCTTGATGCAGCATTTGGAGGGCATGACCCCGGACGAGATCATGGGCGTCAATATGCCGACCGGGATCCCGATGATGTATGAATTGGACGCAAACTTGAAGGTCCTGAAAAAGGAGTTCATTGGCGATCCGGACGAGGTCAAGGCGGCGATTGAGGCCGTGGCCAACCAGGGGAAGGCGAAGTAGTTCCTTCCAGTGCAAATTTCTTCCCAAAGCCCACCACCGTCAGGTCGTGGGCTTTTTTTATGTAAACAAGCCAAAATTGATACAAAAACTGTTTTGATCTGAGACATCACCTGGTCAAAAACGGGGCGCTCCATACTCTGAAATCTTAAGTTTGATACGATAAATGTCGATACAAGATACAGGGAGAAACCACCGTGAAATCTTGCAGATCAATGGGACGTTCCGTCTTAAACAATCGAGGAAGTGCCTTCGTCCAAGCCCTTGTGGCTGTGGGCGTTGTCGGCGTGATGATTTACTTCCTTTCTCCTACCGTTATCAAACATCGCAGTCAGGTGACCAAGACCGCGTCGATCATCACCGCACGTTTGGCGCTGCATTCGATGGTGGACTACACACTTTTCGGTATCCGTCAGCGCTGGTGTTTTTCTGAATCCTGGATGCAGGAAAGCTGCGGTGCCAGCACACCACCGAAGGCTGTTGAAATTTTGAGTCACCCGCGCTCGGTCGAGCGCCTGTTGATGAAGCAGGAGTCCGTGGATTTCCTGCGTGCGATCGGGATTGCGAATCCTGAAAAAGTGCCGTTGGAAGATGGGATCAGTCAGGAAATTAACCTGGCGAACTTTTCAACCATGCACCCGGTTTACAAGATCGTGGCTGATTTGAAGGGTTATACAGTTGAGTTCATTCAAATTCAAATCACACGTGATGTGCGCGCGGCGATTCCCGAGTATGGCCGTGAGGTCTATCTTAAAGTTGTCGTGAGACTTTTGAATAGTCAGAAGAAGGTCATTGAAGTTGGATCCAGCAAGCTTGAAACAACATCCTTTGTTGGTGTGTACCCGCGTGAAGTGGGAAGTTTTGCTTTGCTCGTGGCCGGAGACTTGCGTCTGGACAAAGAATCCGCATCCGATCTTGGGGTTGGCGGGGCTTACTTCAAACAACATGGTTCCCGTGAACAAACTATCAAATATCCAGGGCTCACTTTTGAGTCTCCGGTGTTTGTAAATGGTGCTATTCATTTGCCAAAAGCTCCGGATCTGGCGGTGGATATTGCTGAAGGTGATACGGTCTATACGCCAGTCACTTTCAAAGACAAAGTCATTCTGGGTTATGGTCCTATCAAACGTGAAAATGTTGAATTTCGACCGCGTTCCGCGGGAAATCAGGTCGATCAGTTCTGGTCTAATATCCGTCAGTTTGGTGGATTCCAAAAAGGGGTTGAAGTCGACGGAGAGCGTGACTTGGGGCTGGATTATTTGTCCGGCTATGCGACAGGGGCTGGAAACCCCAACGCGAACCTGATGGCGCTGTGTAAACGTCACGAGGATCGCAAATACAATCTGAACACCACCGCGAACAGTCAGTTGACGGGTGCGCTGTTAAGCAAAAGCGGCAGCAAGTACAATTATCGCCTGGCATTGACGGACGGAAACTTGTTCAATCCGCAAACCAAAGAGGTTGATAAACCGACGGTACGGAACTTCTTCTCCAGTGACCTTTTGAAGGACTGGGGATTGACCAGCCGTGCAACGCCGGTCAGTAAATTTAAAATGCGTTTTGGAAATCTGGAAGTCGAAGGGGAGGTCCCTTTGGACGGAACCGTGACCCTGGAGCCAAAAATTGACCTTCGTCCTTTGGAAAGAAGCATCGAACGCCAGTTGAGTGCTGCGGAAGCCGGCTTGGATGACGCCCGTCGCGACCTGAATCAGGCCGCCCGCGCAGTCGAAAGAGCCCGTCGTGATGTTAACGAAGCTGAAGATGATCTGGAACGGGCGCGCAACCGTGTGCCAGCCGATCCGGCCCGCGTGTCGCAAGCTCGTTATAATTTGAATAATGCCCAGAATGACTTGAGAAATGCGGAAGCAGAAAAGAACCGCCAAGAACAACAGGTGGAAAACTCAGAAAAGCGCGTGTCTGAATTGCGCGGCAACTTGAGTGAAGTGCGCTCAAATATGGGCATTCAGCCTAAAATCAATATCACCATGAAGAATCCGGTGAAAGCGGGCGACAATCCGGAAAACACCAATGCGTCGTTCAAAGATTTGGAAATCAAATTTGAAAACGGCCATGTGCTGGTGAACTCCAACGGGGACCGCATTCCGGTGTCCTTCGAATTTGAAGCCTTTGATGTGGCCTACTATAAAGGTTACTCCATGCGTCCGTGGTCCAATAACAACCGCGGAGCTTTGGTGTTTAATCCGGATGGTGGTGGCTTTGATGTGTCGCAAACTCTTCTGGATTCCCGTGGACAGTCCAAAGGAGGCTTGCCGGAAGGGGAAGATCCTTACGTGAATCTGGATCTGGCTTGTAAAACTTTGGGTACCAACACGTCAGCCTTCGCAGGAACGGACTGGTCCAAGTCCTTTGCGCCAAACTCCAAACACTCTTGGTCCTTTACCAACAAGTATGAAGATCGCAAGGATTTGATCCTTGATGGGGGCAATGCCTATGCACCTCCGGGCGGAATGGGGACCGCGGTGTTCCATGTTGTTTCGATGGCGAAGACCTGTATCATTGAGTCTTCAGCGAATCTGGTTTCTGGGTTCTTGAACTGTGAAAAACTCGTGATTCGCAGCCGCTCGTCTAAGTTGAGAATCATTGGCAGTATTATTGTTTCTCAGGGGATAGAAATTGACGAGCAAGCCTATAAGCACGGTATCGTGTGGAGCACAATCTATCATCCAATGGCGACGTTTGAGCTTCGTCAATCGGGGATTTTGAAAGGCCTGAACGCGCAGGATTGTACGACCATCAACCGTTATCCGGTATGGCATCCGTATCCAAGCATGCGTGATGTTTCGAATCTGTATAAATGTAATTCGCTGTCATTGCGTGCCAAGGCCGATCCATTCCGCTGGACTGCGGTGGACCCGGATTGCGGTCTGATCAATAACAGCAACTCGACGATGTGTAAAAATCGTCTGATGAGATTCTATGTTCTCGAAGTCTCCAGGGAGTCCGGCATATGATGAAAATAGCATCAAACCAAAAGGGTATGTCCATTCTGGAAGTTCTGCTGGGTCTGGCGATGATCACGCTGGTGGGGTCGTTCTTTATCTCAGGGATTCTGAGTATGAAGAAGGTCGCCATGGACAGTGGCACCAAAAACTCGCTGTACAAACAAATCAATGACGTGATCGAAAATATCCGTCCGAATGTGCGTATGTACCAGATCAACTATTTCACCTCCGACAAAGAGCGTGAAAACGCCTTGAATCCTGGTGATCTGCCAATGGCTTGGGGAAATGGCATGATGTCGACGGCGAAAGACTGCCCGGGTTGCCCTGGGCGCTACGGATTTGTGATTCAGGCCTATCCGGGTATGAAAGGGTTGTATTTGGTGACCGTGCGTCTGACCCACCGGGACTGGGCGCAAGGTGAAAAAGCGGCTGTGGCGGGAGATGCCAAGTCTTATGGTTATGTGGACTATCAATTCGTGGTGAACTCACAATGATGATCAAGAACAATCGCGGTTTAACTTTAGCAGAGATGATTGTCGGTGTGGCCCTCATGGGGATCATGGGGATGGTCGCGGCGTCTTTCTTTGTCTTTACTGCAAAGACTAAAAAAGAAATTACAAACGAGATCGAAGACAAGGTCGACAATATCCTGGCAGAGCGAATGATTCTGCGGGATCTGAAGTATTCCGAGCCATCATTTAATAACGTTATTATCACTGACGACAATGGCCGTCAGTTCTTTGACTATGTTCCCGATGTGACCCAGTCCGCAGTGGACAATGCGCCCAGAAAATTGACGCTTGAAGCGGGTCGCCGCAACGAATTTATCTTTATCGCGACCAATGAGAAAATGGGCGGTTCGATGATGTATGCTCCATCGAACGCCTATCAAGTCGGGACACCACCCGGTGATCCGTTTGTGGCGGCTTCGTTGACGTTTGTTTCATTGAATAAGGACAGCATCGTGCAGTTTTCCGATCCTCAAGGGTTGGGCCGCTTCTGGCAGGTGGGCAATGTCCTTATGCTGGACACACCAACCATGGTTCGTCAGATGACGGCATCGGGTCCGGACTATAGTAAACCGGCCAGATCACCGATTTTCCTGGGCAGTGTGCAGGCGCCGGGGGCCACACGTTTGTTACCTTTGAATATCCCGGGCTTCATCAACACCACCAATCCGATGTATCCATCTGAGACAATCGGTGATGAAGATAAGTTCTTAAGGGATATACCGCCAATGGGAGGCGCCGCCCCTTTGGTGCGCTTGAAAGTTGTCAGTATTATCAAGTATTATCTACAGAAGGATTCCAAGGGGGATACGGTCAATGTGTATCGGTCAATGTACACCGGTCGCACGTTTGGCCCTGGACAGCTCTTCGCATCGGATGTTGCGAAAGTGGAGTTTTCCAGAAAAAGTGCACACGATGCTTTGATTTATTTCAAAATCGTGCGCAAGGATAAGAAATAAAAGGGAAACCAAAAGGGGGCTTGTATGTTTTGGTTAAGATGGGCTTGTGCAACAGCCATGGTGGTGTCATCCACTGCGAATGCACAGACTGAACAACAGCCTGCAGCCGTGAATTCGGGAGCCGGGGGCTCAGCAGGTTTTCAAGGGGTTGTTCTTTCCGGCCAAGCCGCCAGGGCTTCGGTCGATGGAATTACTGTGAATATTTCCAACACGTGTTTCGGTACAAATCTGCGACACGTTTCCAACCCACTTTCGCCGGTTTCAAGCGTGTTAGTAAAGCTGACCTTGCGGGAAAAGGGCGCACTTAAAACATACACCGTGAAGTATCCGGCCAATGTCGTGACCCAAGCGGGTAACGACGCACAGGTGACGCAGGTTTCGGACGTCACGGCCGGGGTCAAAGCTCAGTATGCTGGTAACAGCGTGCGTGTGATCCTTCCGGTGAACTTCACCACGACCGTGGATGAAGAAGGTAATATCTCCAATGACTTTGAAGCCAAGCTTGAAGCCGTCAGCTTTGACCAGGTATTTGCGCCGGGCCAAAAGCAGGGCGGTGCATACATGGGTTACAATGGTCCGCTGTCAGCGTCCGTTTACACCAGCAACTCCAAAGACGGCAAACAATACAGTGTGTCCGCCTTCTTCCCGGGTGAGAATGGCTATTGCGGCGGATACTTCTCACCTCTGATGGTGTTCTTCGATGAAAAGATGCCAAACTTCACGGCGGTGACGGACTTCCCACTGAATCCAACGGGCAAGACCATGTGGCCTGAAGCCGGTGCACCGGGGGCCTTCATTGCGGTGGACCGCAATGGTGATGGTCAGATCACAACGGAAGATGAACTGTTTGGGAATCAGGGAGACAAGTTTAAAAACGGTTTTGAAGCCTTGCGTGAGTTTGATTCGAACAAAGACAATGTGATCGATAAAAACGACAAGGACTTTGCAAAACTTTCGCTGTGGTTTGATAAAAACGGCGATGGTAAAGTGCAAAAAGGCGAGCTTGTACCGCTGAAATCCCGCATTGAATCCGTGTCCCTGAAATATGATGACTCGGCAGTGAGTGGCATCGCGGACCGTGCCCAGATTCGTGAAAAGAGCACTTTCGTCTTTGTTGAAAAAGGCAAAAAGAAAGAAGGTCGTGTGATCGACCTTTGGTTCTCGCCAAAAATGAAATAAGTCTTATTGATAATCAAAACAGAAAAGCCGGAGTGTCTGACAGCACTCCGGCTTTTTACTTTTGACACTGGCCCTTGCGCATTCTTGACGCTTTCCCACAGTCTTCTTACGTTTAAGGCATCTCACTAAGGAGGATGCCATGCCAATGCGAAGTTTAAGTCCCTGGGGCGGTCGTCGTCTGCCGTCTTCGGATCTCTTCAGTCAGTTTCAGGATTTTATCAATGAGTTCGACCGGGGTGAATCCAGTGCCCTGACTCGAGCGGGATTTGATTTCTCGCCCTCTGTGGATGTGGAAGAAAAGGACAATGCCTATCTGGTCAGTGCGGACCTGCCGGGTATGAAGAAGGATGAAATCAAAGTTGAGCTTAATGACAATATCCTGACAATCTCTGGAGAACGCACCCGCGAGTCAAAATCCGAAGGTGGGTATTCCGAGCGATCCTATGGCCGCTTCCAGCGCTCTTTCACCTTGCCAGTGCAAGTGAACTCCGAAAAAATTGAGGCGCATTTTGAGGATGGTGTTTTGCAGATCACAGTGCCCAAAGCAGAAGGTGCGCGCAGTCATAGTATCAAGATTATGTAGGATCTCTGTTTTAACTTGATCCTTGGGACCCATGTGCTTGAATAGGCACATGGGTATTTTGCTTAAAAATATATCGACACTTCTGACTCTTCAGGGCGCCGCTGCAAAACAGGGCCGCCGTATCAAAGAAGAAGATCTCAGCCTTTTGCAACAAGCGGCCGTTGTCATAGAAAAGAACAAAATCGTCTGGGTAGGCCCGCAGAAGAAACTTCCCAAAGAATTCGCCAGAAAGAAAGCTCTGCGTGATTACGACATGAGGGGACGCACGGTGCTGCCGGGCTTCGTGGAATGTCATACCCATCTGATCTTTGCCGGTGATCGTGCGGCAGAATTTGAAATGCGCAATCAGGGTGTGAGTTATCAGGAAATCGCCGCCAAAGGGGGCGGGATCCTTTCGACCATGAAAAAGACCCGTGCCTCCAGCCTGAATGATCTGGTGAAAGCCGGGCAGAGGCGTCTGGATCACTTCGTCTCCCAAGGGGTGACGACGGTCGAAATCAAGTCAGGTTATGCATTGAACCTGAAAGATGAACTGAAGATGCTGCAGGCGGCACAAAAGTTGTCAGGCATTCGTACGGTGAACACATTCCTGGGCGCACATGCTTTGCCGCCGGAATTTAAGTCCTATGAAGACTATCTGACCTTTCTGGCTGACGAAGTTCTGCCGGTGGTCGCGAAAAAGAAGCTGGCTCGTCGGGTGGATGTCTTTATTGAAAAAGGATTCTTCCCGCCGGAAGCTTCTGAAAAGTATCTGCGTCGCGCGCAAGAGCTGGGCTTCGAGATTCTGATTCACGCCGATCAGATGTCCTTAAGTGGTGGCAGCGAGATCGCCGTGCGCCTGGGGGCGCTGTCCGGGGATCACCTTCTGCAGATCGAAGATAAAGAAATCAGGAAGCTTGCGCAAAGCGAAGTGACCGGTGTGCTTTTGCCAACCGCCGATCTTTACACCAAGACCAAATACCCACCAGCTCGCGCGATGATCGATGCGGGTGTGCGTGTGGCGCTTGCCACGGATTTTAATCCGGGCACGTCGCCGACACAAAATTTGAATCTGGTGGGCTTGCTTGCGCGACTGGAGATGAAGATGAGTCTGCCGGAAGTCATTGCGGCCTACACAGTGGGTGGGGCGCATGCTTTGAATCTGCAAAATGAAGTGGGTTCGCTGGAAGTGGGTAAGTCTGCTGATATTTTATGCATAGATCAAGACTGGCAGACGCTGTTTTACAGTGTGGGTGAAGCCTCTGAGAAGGTGGTTTTCTCGAGAGGAAAGAAGGTTTTTGGCACTCTTAAATAATCTGATGCGTCAGAAAATTTAAGATTCTTAAAATTTCCTTTGAATTAGGAAGGGTTTTCTTCCTAGTCTTGGGGTGTGTCTGTGGAGGGGGGAGCTACAACATGAGGTCGTCATACACCACGTTAATGCAGTCGAAATATTTTAATCCTGCTTTTAATAGTGCCATCTTTGATGGCCCTGTTCGTATCTACTTTGCCCAGTTCCACGAAGCTTTGGCTTTGAAAATCTATTTCCTGATTCAGCAAAAACTGAGTGCGGAAATGGCGAAAGCCAAAGAGGTTTCCAAGGCGGCCGGGGCAAACATCCTAGTGATGGTTTACCCGACAGAAGACAGCTTCTTGTTATCTTTTGAAGATGCCGCCAAACACATCAGCCCTCTGGAAGTAGAGAAGTGGCATGATGATGTGGTGATTGGCCTGCGCGGGCCGATCGCAGATGAGAACTTGGACCTGCTGGTCGAGTCTCTGCGTCTCACAATGGAAAACTGGCGTCCAGCCGCGATGTTGAAGGCTTCCGCTCCTGCGGAAGTGTGATACAATCTTAAACATGAATAAACGAGGTCAAATCGTGGTGGAGTACGTGCTCCTCCTCGTCCTAGCCGTCAGTCTTGCTGCTTTGCTGGTAAGCCGACTTGTCAGTCGGGAAGAAGGCAATGAAGGCATCCTCGTGGCGAAATGGCAGAATATCTTACAAGTCATCGCTGATGACTTGCCTGATAAGAAGTAAACCCGAAAATTTTCAAATCAAAGGAAAGCGTTGCCGCGTTTTTGGATTTCTTCCTCAACCGCAGTTTGCATCCGTTCCTGGATGTCTTGCGCGATTTCGTGAACCAGATCCGCGTCGTCTACGGCCGATGGCTTGTAGGGCAGAGTGATTGGTTCGAGGAAGCGAATGCGCCACTTGGCGGGCAGGGGAATTACGTTCAAAGGCAAAGGAATCACCGAGCCCTTCAAGAACTTGGTGAATTTGAGCTTTTTCAAATTAATATGAGTTTCTTCGGCACCTAAGATCACCACCGGAACAATCGGGCACTGGGCTTCCAGGGCCATACGCACAAAGCCCCGCTTGAATTCCTGCAGCTGATAGCGTTCGGTCGTGGGTTTGAAGTTGCCCTGTTCGCCTTCCGGGAACAAAACAATCGCATTTCCTTTTTTCAGCGCATTGATGCCGTTTTCATAAGTGGCTTCGGTGAAACCCATTTTGTTCGCAGGGATGGCGGTCGTTTCGGTCAGAAACCAAAAGTGATGTGTCAGCACGCGGGGAATGCGTTTGGCTTCTTGTTGCACCACGTGGCCCAGCAAGAAGGCATCAAAACCGGTGTAACCCGAGTGATTGGGGGCCAGGATCACGGCCCCGCGGCGCGGGATGTTTTCAACACCCTCAATCTCCAGCCGGAAGTACTTGCGCAGGATCTCCAGCAGAAAACGCGGCAGCACACGGAAAATCAAAGTGTCACGATCCAGAGATCGTAAGCCAAAGATTTTTTCGTTGGGTTTCTTCAGGAAATTCTTCATTATTAATACATCGATTGGAGAGTGTTTATGTCTTCTTTTATCATGGCCATTGACCAAGGGACAACCAGCTCAAGAACATGCATTATCAATCAAGCCGGAGGTCTTGTCGCCGAGGCTCGTGAGGCATTCAAACAAATCTTCCCGAAACCAGGCTGGGTTGAACATGATCCTGAAGATATCTGGTATTCCACGCAAAGGTCCATGCGTCTGGCGCTGGAAAAAGCAAAAATCAAAGGATCGCAGATTCGCACGATTGGCATCACCAATCAGCGTGAAACTGTGATGCTTTGGGACGCGAAGTCCGGAAAAGCCCTGCATAACGCCATTGTCTGGCAGTGTCGCCGCACGCAGGATCTGTGTGAAAAGCTCAAGAAAAACAAAAAAGAAAAGATCATCACCGCCAAGACGGGTTTGGTGCTGGATCCTTATTTCTCAGCCACCAAAATTCAGTGGTTGCTTAAGAATGTCCCGAACGCGGCAAAGAAGGCCAAAGACGGGCAGGCTCTGGCCGGCACCGTCGACAGCTTCTTGTTGTGGAAACTGACTGCAGGGCATTCACATAAGACAGATGTCAGTAATGCCTCCCGTACGATGTTGATGAACATCCACACCGGGTGGTGGGATGAGGACCTTTTGAAAATCTTTGGTGTGCCTGAAGCCATCCTGCCAGAGATCTGTCCGTCCAATTCTGATTTTGGTGTGACCCAAGGTCTGGGTTTTATGCCCGACGGAATTCCAATCACAGGTATTGTGGGGGACCAGCAGGCGGCCTTGTTTGGGCAGACATGTTTTGAAACCGGAGATTCCAAGTGCACCTTCGGCACCGGAAGTTTCCTGCTTTTAAACACCGGCAAAAAAGCCGTGAAATCGAAAAACAAATTGCTGACCACGATTGCCTGGAAACTAAAAAATCAGGAGATGACTTACGCACTGGAGGGTGGCGCCTTTGTCTGTGGAGCTGCGGTTCAGTGGCTGCGCGACGGCCTGGGGTTGATCCAGCAGTCTTCGGATGTTGAAGCTCTGGCAAAAACAGTCGACGGCACTGATGGGGTGGAATTTGTTCCCGCCCTGACGGGACTGGGGGCTCCGCACTGGCAGCCGGAAGCACGTGGCCTGATTTGCGGTCTTACCCGTGGCAGCACCAAAGCCCACATTGCGCGCGCGACGTTGGAAGCCATGGCCTTGCAAAACGTGGATATCCTGAACACCATGCAAAGAGATCTGGGAAAAAAGCTGCGCGGAGTCCGTGTCGACGGAGGTGCGGCGGCCAATGATTTGTTAATGCAGATGCAGGCGGATTACTGCGGAGCCAACGTGGTTCGTCCCCAAAATCTTGAAACGACAGCTTTGGGGGCCGCATTTATGGCGGGTCTTGGGGCTGGTGTGTGGAAAGACCTGAAAGAGATCAAACGCGTCTGGAAAGTGAACAAAGAATTCAAAGTAAAGATGACCCCGAAAGCCCGCAAAGAACGTTTGCAGCGCTGGGCACAGGCGCTGGAGCGAGTGTAAATCATGGCCACACCGCTGTCGGGTCAGACCATTTTTAAAAAAGTCGCAGTGTCGGAAAAGAAAATGCTTTTTCGGGAGATCGCCGACGATAAGCTGCAGCTGTCAATGAAGGGCTCAGTGAATGAAGAGGTCTTTCACCTGATTGCGGTTCAGACTGACAAGGACGAAACGCTGCTGTGTCATCACACGGCGGACTCGAAAAATGTCACCCAACCGCAGAAGGTTGTGGTGAACTTTCCTTTTAAGAGCGAACGCTACTTCCTGCAAACCGAACTGAGTTTCAGTGTCGGGTGGGCGGTTCTTAGGACCGATGTGGATTTGTTCCAGCTGCAAAGAAGGGCCAACGCCCGCATTGATATCCCGGGCAAATACGAAGCCATTTTCAGCATTCTTCACCACGGTGGGAAGGTGCATTTTGTCGAAACTCGGGTGCGCGACGTCAGCGCCGGTGGCTTGAAGATTGAATTCAAGGGTACTGTGCCTGAGCTGAAAATCGGGGATCAGATCAAAGGGGCCTTGCGCCTCGGTGTTCGTCGCGCCATGGAGTTTGATGTGGAGGTGCGTTTTGCCCAGAAGCGGGAAGTCGATGGGCAGATCATTCAGACTGCTGGTTTGCAGTTCCTGAACGTCACAAATATCCTGGAGACGCGCCTATTGAGTCTGATGATGGATCTGCAGCGCGAACTGTTCTTTAAAGTACCCCAAGAAATAAATTCATAGAAGGCCCTTTGGTGTCACTTTGGCCAGGCACGGATCTTGGAATAACTCCTTCGTCTTCAAAAAAAGGAGTCTTTATGAAACTACCATTGCTGAGTGCCCTTTTGACCGCAGCCGTTTTGCTGCAAAGTCCCGTAGCCGGAGCGCAAATCCGCCCGGGTGATCGTGGTGGCAACGACGAGCGTCGTGATGACCGCCGCGACAACGATCGCAACGATCGTCACGATGATCGCCGCGGACCTGACCAATTCCATGACCGTGATGACCGCCGTTATGACGACGATCGACGTGATGATCGCAGAGACGACCGCCGCCACGGTGGTATTCGTCCGGATCGTCCTCCAGTCAGACCGGGTCCTCGTCCGGATCCCTATCCACAGCCATATCCTCCACACCGCCCGGATCCATATCCGCCGTATCCAAACCCGCCTCATCCACCGAACAACTACGGTGAATCCACAGTGCGTTTCTATGGAGTTTCCCGTCGCAGTGGTGGCGAGTGGCTGCGTGTGGCGTTCAACTATGCTTCCTATGTGGACTATGTTCGTGTGAATCCGTATTTCAACGGTGTTCAATTGCATGAAACCTATGCGATCACTCAAAGTGGCCGTCGTATCCAGCTTCGTCAGTTGAGCTACACGGGTACTTTCTATTACAGCCTGACTTCAGAGTATCTGACGGCAGGGGAGCGTATTGTGGCAATTGATCTGCGTGCTGAATCCATGGGTGGGAATGCGGATCTGAATGTGACGGTGACGTCCAGCTACGGTGCACCTTCCATCTATCCAATTCGTTATTAGTCAAAAAAAATCCCTGGGGTCTTTCGGGCCTCAGGGATACCAGATTTTCGAGTAAGCTTCTTTATAGTTCATCTTTGAATCCAGATTTCCATCTTTTAAGTTCTTCAAAACTTCCTGTGTAATCACCAAAGGTTCCGTTGTATATCCGCTTTCACCGCTTCCGGCAAAGGCGCGGTTTAATTCGTCTGCGACCTGCCAGCCCTGGGCTTTTAAGGGTTCTGCAATGGTGGCCACTTGTTGGGACAGTCCGGATTTGATTCTGTGCAGAGCCGTGGCGGAACCATCCCCCGCCGAGACATTGATCAAATCCTTGCGACCGATGTTTTTTAAGGGAAAGTTGATGTGATCAAAATAGATGTCGTTGATCGCCAGACTGTGAGTCCACTTTTTGCCGAAGCGTTCGTTCAGTCGGGCGACCGCCCCCGGCATCAGATGTTCGGCTTTGGAGATTTGCACATCCATGATTTCCAGGACATTGCAGTTCTTGTGATCATCAATATACTTTTTCATGTGCAGGGTTTTTGCCCGGGCAATTGAAAAATCGTTGTCAGTGAAGATCACGACGCCTGATTTTTCAGAACCTTCACACACCAACCGGGCGGCTTTTTCGGCCACGGTCAAAGGGTCTGTCGTCACATTTGAAAACATCAGGGAGGAGCTGCCGGGGCGGGGGGCTGAATGCCAGCCCACGATTTTGATATGGGCGGATTGGGCTTTTTTGATCTCGGCGCGGAAGTCGGCGGCGTCAAAACCCCCGAGAACAATTCCATCGGACCCGGCTTGAATGGCTTCGTTCAGGGCTTTTTGGATCTTGGCGCGGCTTCCCTGGCCATCTCGAATCGTGATATTCCATTTCAGCATTCGCCCGGCGGAAAGAAAGCCTTCGCTGACGGCGGCCGCGCCGCCGTTCTTAAGATCCGAGGCGATAAAAATGATTCTGCGCCCTTCTTGCGCTTTTGGGCCCGAGGCAGGCCCGCTCCAGACAGGCACCTCCAGGGCGGAAGCCTGCCCAAAGGACAGTGGCAAAAGCCAAAGCAAAGCTGTTAAAAAAAGATGTTTAAATGAGCTAAGCATTTTCTCCAGCATACAAGCAGGAAAAGAAAATAACCAACTCAATGAAATTACAATTTTTTGGTTTTTTAGGACTCTCGTCTGCGGAACTGTTCGGCTTCGCGGATCTTTTCCGTCATGTTCTGCAAGCGGTCCGTAAAGGACTTCAGCATGCACTCCGCCCAGGTGGGTAATTCTGACAGAAGTTGCTGGAACCCCTCTTCAGATACCTTCACCAGCACAACGTCGGTAACGGCTTGGGCCGAAGCGGATCGCGGGCTTTTGGAAATCAAAGCGAACTCGCCAAAGGATTCACCATCCACGATGTCGCAAATGGGAATTCGTTTGCCCATTTGATCTTTGGTGAAAATACTCACCACACCGCTTTCGACAATGTAAAAGTGATTTTCGATGTCACCTTCAAAGAAGATGAAGTCACCGGGTTTGTATGTCTCTTTTACGATCGCGCTCTGTGCGTCCATGCCAGAAATCCTTTTTGTTGGGTCCTTAGATGATTTTATTCAGATCATGCACGTTTTTGACAAACGAAATCTTCTTGTCCTTGGAAAGCTTGACGTCTTCCAGGTGACGTTTGTTTGAAAACGGAATAACAAAATGTTTAAAGCCCAGCTTGTCGGCCTCTTTGATTCGTTGTTCAACAAAGGATACACCACGAACTTCGCCAGTCAGGCCGATTTCGCCAAAGTAACAAGTCTTGGCGTCAAGATCACGACGGTGTTCTGTCGACAAGATGGCTGCGGCCACCGCCAGATCCGAAGCCGGTTCCACCAGCTTCAAACCACCAACGACATTGATAAAGATATCGTTATGGGCCAGGCGCACATCCAGGTGACGATCCAATACGGCGGTCAAAAGATGCAGACGGTTGATATCAATACCCAAAGCCGTGCGACGGGGCATCGCCATGGGGCTTGATAAAGTCAGCGCCTGAACTTCGCACAGTAAAGGTCTTGTGCCTTCCATCGAAGCAAACACGGCAGAACCAATCAGTTGATCCCCGCGCTCTTCCAAGAACAGTTCTGACGGATTGGAAACCTCTTCCAACCCCTTGGAGTTCATTTGGAACACACCCAGCTCGTGAGCTGCCCCGAAACGGTTTTTCAAAGAGCGCAGCAGGCGGAAGTTGTAGGAAATATCGCCATCAAAGGACAGCACGCAGTCCACCATGTGCTCCAAAACTTTAGGACCGGCGATGTTGCCATCTTTGGTGACGTGACCAATCAGGATCACGGTGATGCCATCGTGCTTGGCTAGGCCCATCAAGTGCCCGGCACATTCACGCACCTGGGAAACAGAGCCCGGCGCTGCCTGCAAATCAGGCAGGAACATCGTTTGAATAGAGTCGACAACCAGAACATCCGGTTTTTTGAATCGCGCCATTTCCATCACGGCCGTCAGATTGCTTTCACAGCCGACTTCAATCAGGGGCGAACGGATGCCCAGGCGGTGAGCCCGGGACCCGGTTTGAGAGACACTTTCTTCTCCGGAAATGTAAAGAACCTTGTGCTTGTTGTTGGCTAAACCACCGGCCATTTGCAGCAAAAGAGTGGACTTTCCAATGCCCGGGGATCCCCCCAAAAGCACGAAACTTCCCTTGGCCAAACCGCCGCCCAACACGCGATTGAGCTCTTCAAAACTTGTATCAAAACGATCCAACTTCACTTCTTCAAGCCTTTGGTCCAGCGCGACTGGCTTAGACCCTGTGCTTTCGCGTTCGCCAGACCCTGTAGACCATCCTCGAGTTTTCACTTCCGGCATCTGCAGTTCTTCAACGTAAGAGTTCCACGCGCCGCAGTCAGAGCATTTGCCTTCCCACCTTGGTCTTTGGGCCCCACAATTTTGACAGGTATAGATCGTTTTAGTTTTCGATTTTGCCATAGATATTCGGTATCATTATTAAATGACGGTTACAAGGACTGTACAACTTTTCGTATTGGAGTGGTGGACATGAAGGTCTCCCTGAAATGTATTGTGTTTTCTCTCTTGCTCGGTCCGGTGGCCGGCGCCCAAGTTACTAAAAATGACCTTGAGCCCTTTAAAAAGGCCCTGGATCAGTTCCGCGCAGCGAAATACGATCAGGCCATTCCCGCACTTCAGGATATTCTGAAAGAGAAAACCACTCTGGAAGAATACGTGCGCTTTTATCTGGCGCAATCCTATATGAAAACTTCCAAATGGGATGATGCGGAAGGGGAGCTTAAAAAAGTTCTGGATCTTTCCCCGAACGTGAAAATGTCCATCGAGGCGTCAAACCTGATGGGGCAGATCGCGCTTGAAAAGAAGAACTACAAACTGGCCAGCACGCAGTTTGTGAAACTTGAAAAAAGAACCCGCAACACCGAAGATTATCCGGATGTGATTTACAATCTGGCGATCGCGGAAAAAGGTCTGAACCGTCACGGCCAAATGTGCAAATGGCTGGTGAAATTGTACGAACGCTATCCGGCTTACCCGAAAGTGGCGGACTGGAGCGTGGACCTGGCCATCAATGAATTTGAAGGCAAACCGACAGACTGCAAAGTCACGCCGGAAGATTTCCGCACGCGCGTTCGTTACCTGCTATGGGCTGGTCTGGATCAAAAAGCCCAGGGCGAAATCAATATCATGAAATCCAAAGTGGCCAAGTCTGACAAGTACCTGGCTGACAAACTTCAGGCACAGTTCTATCTGCAAGAGGGTGAAGTCACTAAAGCGGTCGAATTGCTGAAGCCTTACTATGAGGCGAACAAAAGAAACTTCGACTTCCTGATTCTGTTTGCGTCCTCTGCAGCAAGAGCGGGTGAAGTGCAATTGGCGGTGGGTTCTTATTATTCCGCTTACAAGCTCAGCCCGAAATCCAAAACAGGTCGTCAGGCTTTGTATCAGTCCGCGTTCCTGTCTTATCAGTTCCAGGATTACGACGGGGCGGCCCGCCGTTTCCAGGAGTTCATGAAGGCGTATCCAAGCTCCGGTCTGAACCGCGATGCCCAGTGGCACCTGGCGTGGTTGAAATATCTTAAAGGGGACTATCAGGGCGCTTACAAAGCTCTGGGGAACTTGAATGCGGCGAAAAAGAAAAACCGCAAAGCCTGGAAGTCCTTCCCGGAAGACCGCGTGACTTACTGGATGGCGATGAGCCTTTTCCGTCAGGGGAAGGTCGAGCAAGCCAAGGCCATGATGTCTTCTTTGGCGAAAGATCCTTTGCTGGGTTATTACTCTATCGCCGCGCAAAGCCGTCTGAAGAAAATGGAAGAAGTGAAAGTGCCCCGTTTGGCTGAATCCAGTCTGCCAACGCAGCCGCGTGTGATTTCCAGATTCTCCGCTGGCGAGTTCCTGATGCCTTACTCATCTGACAGCTATCGTGGGGATGATTCTGAATCGGAAGAAACACTGGTTCTGACCCAGTATTCTGCGGATGACGAAAAAGGTGAGGAAGAAGAAGCGGAAGCTGCTGACAACCCGGATTTGAAATCCGTGGAAGTGGCAACTTCTGAAGATGAAGTTCCGGACTCCAGCGGCGAGAAGGTGACCACATTCTCGAACCCGGCCCTGATGAAACGTTTTGAAAGAGCCCGCGACATGATGATCCTGGGTGAAAACGAATGGGCGCGCTGGGATCTTTATGACATTGAAAGAAAGACCTCCAACCGCGAATATCTGCGCACGTTGATGAGCGAATACAATACTGCCGGTCACTACAACCGTTCTTCTTACATCGCCCAGATTAATTTCGGCGGTCAAAGAGCGGCGCACGGTGTGGAAGGCATTCGTTACCTTTGGGAGTTTGCATACCCGCGTGCATATTCTGAGCATGTTGAAAAATACACCAAGAAATTCGCCGTGCCAGAAGAGCTGGTATGGGGGATCATGCGTGCAGAAACCCATTACCGTCGCGATGCGATTTCTCCGGTGGGGGCGTTGGGTCTGATGCAGGTCATGCCATTCACGGGGCACAAAGTGGCGACGCTTTTGGGTGAAAAAGAATTCAAAGCGCCTTTGTTGCTGCAACCAGAAACTTCGGTGAAGATCGGCAGCCGCTATTTGAAACGTCTGATGGATCGATTTGAAAACACGATTCCATTGGTGGCAGCAGGTTACAACGCCGGTCCGCACCGCGTGAAAAACTGGTTGTCGTCTTTCGGTAACTTGGAAACCGATGAGTTCATTGAACACATCCCGTTTCTGGAAACACGCAACTATGTGAAACGTGTGGTTTCAAACGCTTATATTTATTCTCAATTGTACGGCAACAAGAAAGATCTTTTCCCATACATGGCAGGCGCGGTTCCGGTGAAATTCCAGGCCGAACTGGCGGGGAAAGAAAACTGGGATGACATTTGATCGACAACGCGTTTCGGTTCGTCTTTAAAAAAACAGTGGAAATGACAGCGTCGCTAGGGGTCCTAGCGGCGTTGACGTTTGTGCTGTTGAAAGCTCTTCCGGGCGGTCCTTTCGATGAAGAGACGGCCCTGAATCCCGTGGTGCGCGAAAAGCTGGCGCAACACTGGGGACTGGAACAAAGCCTTCCTTCCCAAATAGGGAACTATCTTCTGTCCGTCGTGCAAGGGGACTTGGGTGTCTCGATGTCGAAACCCGATCGCACGGTGGTGGAAATCATCGGCCAGGGTTTGGGTAACACACTGACGTTAAATGCCATCGCGCTTTGTGTGATTTTGGTGGGCGCCTTTGTGATCGCCGTGGCCGCCGTAAGATTCCGTGAAACTTGGTTTGAAAATCTGGTCGATCAGACCGTGATCGCGTTCTTGTCCTTACCCAGCCTGTTCTGGGGGCCTCTGTTGATTTACGCCTTTGGTTTTTATTGGAATCTTTTGCCCGTGGCGTTCTTGTCTTCTCCAGCGCACTACATTTTGCCCGTGGTGACTTTAAGTGTGCGACCGCTGGCCTCCTTGATTCGTTTGTTGAAAAACTCCCTGAATGAAAATCTGCAGCAGGATTATGCCCGCACCGCCAAAGCCAAAGGCGTCGGCGTGTGGGGAGTTTTGATTCATCATGTACTTAAAAACTCGCTGATTCCGTTTTTAAGTTATGTCGGTCCTTTGACTGTGTCGCTGCTGTCAGGTTCTTTCCTGGTCGAAGTTTTGTTCGCCGTGCCTGGTTTGGGCAGTGAATTTATCGCCGCCTTGAACGACCGGGATTACACTTTGATTGTGGGCCTGACGTTGTTCTATGGAACTTTGTTGATTGTGGTGAATTCCTTTATTGATGTGCTGCTGAAGCTGGCGGATCCACGCCTGCAGGAGCGCGCATGAAAAAGGTGCTTTTGGTTTTTGCCATTTTGTTCCTTTCCACTCTGGTGCTGGCCACGGTTTTCTATCCGTGGGTGTTGAACAGCTCGGGGCTTGAACAAAACGTCGAAAGCATTCTTTTACCGCCCGGATCAGAACACTGGTTCGGCACGGACACCCTGGGTCGGGATCTGTTTGCCCGGGTGTTGATGGGCGGGCGCATTTCTTTGCTGGTGGGCCTGGTGGGTTCGTTCCTGGCTTTTATGATGGGCTTTGTTTACGGGGCCATTGCCGGTTGGAGCGAAGGGATTGTCGATCGCATCTTGATGCGTTTTTGTGACATCCTGATGGCGGTGCCAAGTTTCATTCTGGTGTCGGTAATGTGTTTAAGTCTGCAGTTGCTGCTTCCATTTGAAGATCCGCTCACTCGGGCATTGATCGGCTTGTGCATCAGTATTGCGGTGACCCACTGGATGAGTCTTGCGCGCGTCACCCGCGGCATGGTTTTGGAAATCAAACGCAAGCCCTACGTGGAAGCGGCAATTTCACTAGGTGGCAGCCGTGTGCACGTGATGCTTCGCCATGTGCTTCCGAATATGCTGGGAACACTGCTGATTCTGGTGGCGATGCAGATTCCGACCAATATTTTGTATGAAAGCTTCATGAGCTTTATCGGCCTGGGAATTCATCCCCCCTATACAAGCTGGGGAATTTTGGTGCGCGAAGGGTGGAAGACTCTTTCAAGCTTCCCGCATCTGATCTTGTATCCAAGCCTGATGTTGTTCCTGACCGTCTGGAGCTTCCACATCATCTTGGATCATCTACGCACCAAATACCGTATTTAAGCTATAGGTTTTTGGGCGGCTGCCAGCCGCCGAAAGTCGTTTCCAGGAATTCCGCACACGCCAGCGTCAGATGGTCTTTCATGTAAGGACCGACCACTTGAACTCCCAATGGAATACCGTCTTCGTTCAGGCCCATGGGCACGGACGTCGCTGGATGTCCTAGAGTCGTAAAGATCGCCGTGTAAATGAAATCAAACGGGGACCATAGCGGAGCTCTGTGTTTCGGCGCCACACGCGGGTGCGGAGGCAGAATCAAAATTCCGTCCGCTCCCAGTTTTTCATCCAGGTCGGATTTCATCTTGGCCAAGGCCTGCATTTCTTCAGTGAAGTCTTTTTTGCGGGTGTCAAAAATTTCAGCCAAAGACACCAGCAGATTTGGCAGGGTGTAGTTACCTTTACCGAAAGTCAGCTGCAGGATTTCTTTCCCAATCGACAGATGCTGGGTGGGACCCATCAGGGTTTCATACAAGTTTCTGTTCTTCGAGTTTTTCACCGCCGCAAACCACAGTTCGGCAGAACGGACGAAGAATCTTGGATCCAGTTCTTCAACGTGGGCGCCCAGTTCCTCAAAGAGCTTTCCGCAGTTTTTCACCACTTGCACCATTTCATCATCCGTTCCGCGCGCGCGGTGGAAGACGGGGTTAGGACAAATCAAAACCTTGCGGCCTTTCCATTCCTGGGACAGTTCTTCCATGGTCGGATTTTTCAGCGTGTGCTGATCGATATCATCAGAACCCATCAGGATCTTCATCATCGGCGCCAGATCCACGGCTTTGCGGGTCATCGGCCCCATAGACGTGTACGGATACTTTTGATCCAGCAACAGCGTGCGGAAGTCATTTTGTTCAAACGGGAAGTGGCCGGTCAGTGGCAACAAATAGCGAGACGGCTTGTGACCAAAGACCCCGCAGAAGGACGCCGGCATGCGGATGCTGCCGCCGATATCACTGCCAAGACCCAGCGGAGAAGCCCCCGCGCCGATCAAGGCACCTTCACCACCGCTGCTGCCACCACAGGTGCGGCCCAGGTCATACGGATTGCTGGTGCGACCGTAAACAGGATTGAAGCACTCAAACCAGAATCCCAGTTCCGGCACATTGGTGGTGCCCATGGGAATGCCACCGGCTTTTTTCATTCGCGCGACAACTGTGGCGTCCCAGTCCATCACGTCATTTTTGTGATGGATGCTGCCCCCGGTGCGTTTCATGCCCTGGTAAGAGAACATTTCTTTGACGGTGAAAGGAACACCGAACAGTGGCGGAAGATCCGAATTGTTCTTCGCCAAAGTTTCAGTCTGTTCGTGCGCCAATTTTCTGGCACGGACGAAGTCATCTTCGACCATCGCATTCAAGGCCGGGTTCACCTGTTCGATGCGCGTGATGTGCGCCTCAAGAACTTCAGACGGGGAGACTTCTTTGGTTTGAACTTTTTTATGCAGATCTAATGCGGATAATTTCAGTAGTTCATTCATACAAAATAAAAAAGGGGCTTTGCGGCCCCTTTTTCCCTTCTTAAGAAGAAATTAAACGTTAAATTTGAAGAACAAAACGTCGCCGTCTTTCACAACGTACTCTTTGCCTTCGATGCGGTATTTACCAGCGTCTTTGATTGCTTGCTCAGATTTGTACTTGAACAAGTCTTCACAGTGGTAAGTTTCAGCTTTGATGAATCCACGCTCAAAGTCAGAGTGGATCACACCCGCCGCTTGAGGAGCTTTGGTGTTTGCACGGATCGTCCATGCACGCACTTCCGTCACACCTGCGGTGAAGTAAGTCTGAAGCCCCAAAAGTGTGTAAGCTTCGCGGATCAGGCGGTTCAAGCCTGGCTCTTCCGCGCCCAGTGCATCCAGGAAGTCCTTGCGTTCTTCTGGCGGCAACAAAGCGATTTCAGCTTCCATCGCAGAACAGATCAGGATGGTTTTGTTGTTTTCTTCAGCGGCGCGGGCTTCAACAGCCTTTGTCCAGTCATTGCCACCGGCTGCGAAGTCAGCGTCGTTGACGTTCATCGCGTAAAGAACCGGCTTGGCGGTCAGAAGGTGCATCTCTTTCAAAGCAACTTGCTCCATCTCGTCCAAAACCACAGCGCGGGCAGGAAGACCCTTGCCCAGAGCTTCTTTGATTTTCTTGGCAACTTCGACATCCAGTTTCAGCTTTTTGTCAGTGGAGTTTTTCGCCTGTTTTTCCGTGCGCTGAAGGCGCTTTTCAACAGAGTCCAAATCTGCCAGCAACAATTCAGTGTTGATGATTTCGATGTCACGGATAGGCTCCACAGAACCCGCCACGTGAATGATATTTGGGTCGTCAAAACAACGAACCACATGAACGATCGCGTCTGTCTGACGGATGTGGGACAGGAACTGATTTCCCAAACCTTCACCCTGGGACGCACCTTTTACGATACCCGCGATATCCACGAACTCCATAGTTGTCGGAACAACTTTTTGAGGTTTGATGAATTCAGTGATTTTATCCATGCGAGGATCTGGAACTGTCACCACGCCCACGTTCGGGTCGATAGTACAGAATGGATAGTTGGCCGCCTCAGCCTTGGCAGATGTCAGAGCATTGAAAAGCGTGCTCTTACCCACGTTCGGAAGACCTACGATACCGACTTGAAGTGCCATTGAAAACTCCTTGCGAAATGACGGCTCAATCTAGCCTAAGTGTTGAATTTTGTCGAAGCTTTTTGAATTCCATCCAGGATGATGCTTTCCACAGCATCGCCGGCTTTGTTCAGGAAATCCGGCATCTGCGCGAACTCTTCCTTGGTGAACTTACCCAGGACGTAATCAGGCACGGGGATATTCGGGTTGGCCGGGCGACCCACCCCCAAACGCAGTCGGGTGTAGTCCATCGAGCCCATCAGCCCTGAAATGCTTTTAATGCCGTTATGGCCGCCGTGCCCACGGTTTTTCTGGATTTTCATCTGCGCAAACGGCTGGTCAATTTCGTCGTGGATGACGATCAGGCGTTCCAGAGGGATTTTATAAAATCCCATCAGGGGTTGTACGGATTCGCCGGACAGATTCATGTACGTCTGGGGTTTGCAAAAGATAACCGGGTGGTCCTTGATTTTCGCCTGAGCGATTTCGGCTTTGAACTGATTTTTGATCGGGGGATTTCCCAGGCCTTCCATCAGAAAGTCCACGGCCATAAAGCCGATGTTATGACGGGTCAGCTTGTACTCGCCACCCGGATTGCCAAGACCAACAATCAACCACATTTTTCCTCCATAACGGCCGATGAAAAAGGCCCATCCGACTGCGTTGTCGGGCGGCCTTCTCGCTCCGACGTGCTTGGAGCACGCCTGCGCTGCGAGGGCCTACTCCGCCTTGCGGCTGAACCTTTTTGATCAGCCTTTGAAGTGGGGGTAGGGCAAAAAAAGAGGCAGCTCTGGTGAGCTGCCTCTTTGGAATTCAAATCTTTGCTGGAAATTACTTTTTCGCAGCAGGAGCTTTTGCAGCCGGAGCAGCAGCAGCAGGAGCCGCGGCAGCAGCAGGTGCAGCAGCAACTTCTTCTTCTTGAGCGTTAACAACCGCGATAGTTTGTTCAGCGCCAGTGATCATTTTCACGGAACCAGAAACTTTGATGTCGGAAACGTGAAGAGCGTCACCAACTGCCAAGTTAGAGATGTCAGCAGTGAAGAACTCAGGGATTTCAGTTGGCAAGCACTCAACCTCAACGGAACGAAGAACTACGTTCAACAGACCGCCTTCAGAAAGACCGATAGCTTTACCTTCAAGACGTACTTCAACGTTAACGCGAACCGCTTTTTTCAGATCCAAAGCGAAGAAGTCTACGTGTTGTGGACGACGAGTCAATGGGTGTACGTCTACAGACTTGATCAGAACAACGATGCCGTTTGCTGTCTTGTCAGAAGATTTCAAGTTGAAAAGAGCATTCTCGTAAGCGCGAGTGTTGTACTTAACGATTTCTTTTTCACCAACGGAAACGTTAGTTGGAGTTACAGCTCCGTAGATAACAGCAGGAACGTTACGGCTAGTGCGCAGGCCACGGCTGTTGTGTTTACCAGTTTCACGAGGTTCAACTGTTAGGTCGATTCTTGTTTTCATGTATTTATCCTTCTAGTCCAATAGAGGAAGTTAATAATATCCACCCGAAGGTGGGTTAGTTAGTCAAACAATGAACTTACGGAGTCATTTCCGTGGATTCGCTTCATGGCTTCGGCCAGGACCGGAGCTACTGAAACCACTTCAATTTTTCCGCAGTTTTTCGCCGCTTCAGACAGCGGGATCGTGTCGGTGACCCATACTTTTTCAATAGGGCTTTCCTTCAGGCGATTGATCGCAGGACCTGACAAAACAGGGTGGGTTGCAACGGCGAACACACGTTTTGCCCCATTCTTATACAGGCTGTCAACTGCTTGTGTAAGAGTTCCCGCCGTATCGATCATATCGTCCACGATGACGGCCGTTTTGCCAGTCACATCCCCGATCAGGTGCAGGGCTTTGGCCTCATTAGGGCCGGAACGGCGTTTATCGATGATCGCCATGGAGGACTCAATTCTCTTGGCAAAGGCCCGGGTTCTTTCGACCCCGCCGGCGTCTGGACTCACTGCAACAAACTCGGAGCCCTGGCCGTAGGCATCCCGCCAAGCGCGAGCCAAAGTCGGAATTGCGAACAAGTGGTCTACCGGAACATTGAAGAAACCTTGGATTTGGGCGGCGTGCAGGTCCACGGACACCACACGGTCGGCTCCCGCGGTTGTCAAAAGGTCCGCCATCAATTTGGCCGAAATAGGGGCGCGCGGGGCCACTTTTCGATCCTGGCGGGCGTAACCGTAATACGGGATCACGGCGGTGATGGAGGCGGCGGAGGCCCGGCGAAGGGCATCGAGCATCACAAACAGCTCCATGTAGTTTTGATTTACAGGAGGGCAGGTGCTTTGGACAACAAACACATGTTGCCCGCGGACGCTCTCGTGTATTTCAACTTGGATTTCGCCATCAGCAAAACTGCTGACTTCACAGTATCCGAGCTCAACTCCTGCGGCTTCGGCTACTTTCTTGGCTAATGTGGGATTGGCATTGGCGGAAAAGATCTTTAGGCCCTTCATCACTCGTAGTCTCCTGAGTCAAAAGTGCGTTTAAAGGAAGCTAGCAAGGGGTCCAGATTTTGTCCAACGAAAAGGGGGTCTTTTTTGACCCCCTTTGCCGTGGGAAATACCTAGATTTCCCCTCTGGATTTCTGTTTTACGCGCACCCGCAGGCTCTTGGTGATTTTCTTCCATTTTTGACGCTCCTCCCGGGCGATTTCGGGGTTGGTTTTGCGTTCAAAATACCGCAGTTCCCGTTCCAGATTTTGAAAACTTTCCCAACGTCCCACTTCCAGCTCTTCCGAGGCCAAAGCCGCCTGCACGGCGCAACCCGGTTCGGTCTGATGTTGGCAGTCCTTAAACCGGCAATGGGTCGCCAGTTCCAGGATGTCGTCAAAGAGGTTTTCAAAACCTTCCCGATGATCCAAAAGCCCCAGCTCTCGCATGCCCGGCGTGTCCATCAAAAGGGCGCCGGATGGCAGTTGATACAAGGACCTTGAAGTGGTCGTGTGTTTGCCTTTGTCGTCGTCTTCGCGGATGCCTTGGGTTTTGATCTGCTCCTTTTCCAAAAGCAAATTCCCCAGGGTGGATTTACCAACCCCGGACGACCCCAAAAGCACCACGGTCTTTCCGGGCAGCAGGTGAGTCTTTAGCGGCTCCAGACTTTCAGGATCCAAAGCACTCACTGCGTGCACGGGGACTGCGGGATGGCGGTCCTCCACTTCGGCGATGAGGCCTTTAAGGTCTTCGGCCAGGTCGGCTTTGGTCAGCACAATCACCGGCGAGGCGTTGGATTCCCACGCCAGGCTCATGTAGCGATCCAGGCGTTTCAGGTTGAAATCCTGATTGGCCGACACCGCCACAAAGATCACATCCACATTCGCGGCCACGATCTGCGCCCGGGCCCCGCTGCCGGGTTCCTTGCGGTAAAAGCAGCTTTGGCGGGACAGGACCTCGTGAATGACCGCATGCTCATCATTGGAATGCAGCTCGCAGATCACCCAGTCGCCCACGCCGGGATATTCCAAGTTTAGGTCAGAATGTTCATAGCGAAATTTTCCTGAAAGCTGCGCCAGGGCCTTGCCTTCATGGTCGTTTTTAAAAAACACCACACGGTACATTTCGCGTTCTTGATTAATAATACGTCCAACGACCTCGTGCGATTTAAGCGGTCGAAGTTCGATTTGCGCCTGTAAAAGCGCGTTCCATCCCCACAGGGGAAAGATTGATGAAATAGTCACGGATAACTCCATTGAATAAAATTAAAATTCAGGAGCTCTCATGCGCAGAATAAGTTTTAAAAATGAAAAAACTAGAAAGACGCAAGGAGAGCGGCTTTAGCGATAAGAGATTTTACAATCATAGGCCCTCCTTGTTGGGTGTGCTTGAGAAAGTATGGACCGATTTTAAGCCTGATGCAATGGCAAAGACAAGTTTAAGAGTAACCCAAAACGTCACTGGCCCGAAAAACTGTGAAAAAGTTGAGCTGTGGCAGTTACTTAAGCCACAGCTCGGAGCGAGCCGAAAGACATCTCTAAAGCCCTGTAGTCCAATTTATCGCTACTTGGGCGGGGCTGGTATGCAGAGGCCCGAATGCTGCAAGATCTCACTTTGTAAACAAAGCCATTTTAAATAAACAAGCATTCGGCGAAGGCCAAATGAATAAAGGAGTATATTATGAAAATGATGTCTGCAATTGCCACGGCAGTTCTTGCTATTTCTACTTTTTCCACAGCGGCTCACGCGGTGACTGAGCTTGCCTGCAGCTATGAGTATAAAAACGTCGGTCAGTATCTGAAAATCGACCACAGAGTGGGTCGCGATGGTAAACTGTATCCATTTATGCGTCACAAAGAAGATAAATCAGGTGATTCTAAATTGAAATTTGGAACCGATGAAATACAATTCAGCGTTTCCGGCAATGACAAACGTATGCAAAACTGGATTTTCGTTGAAGCGTACAGCGACATCGCAGAACGCACCTTCCAGTTGGACCTGAAAAACGAGACCATCACGATCATCAAAGGTGGGCGAGTTATTTTGAATAAGAGTCCGCTTTCTTGCACTCTTACAATGGGTGGCGAATAGTTTCTGGAAAGCTATTGAATGCCTTGAAGAAGTTCCCACGAGAAGTCGTGGGAACTTTTTTTATGGGTTTACGGTCTGAAGCTTTTCCAGGAAGGCTTTTAAAGCCATCGCTCTGTGGGAAAGCAGGCTCTTATAACCTGTGCCCAGTTCCGCCAAAGTCTGAGTCTGGCCTTCCGGAATGAACACCGGATCGTAGCCAAAACCATGCAAGCCTGCAGGTTTGGAAGCAATCGTGCCCTTCATCTCGCCATTGAACACCCACTCTTCACCCGTCGGAGTGTAAACCACCGTCGTGCAAACGAACTTCGCATTCTTGTTCGGCATGGGTCTGAGTGTGATCATTTTCAAAAGTTTGGAAACGTTTTCGCTGTCCGAAGCCTTCGGTCCCGCATAACGAGCCGAATGAATTCCTGGCAAGCCGTTCAGACCTTCAACAACCAAACCGGCATCTTCACCCAGCACCCAGACATTGTTTTTCACCGCACGCAAAGTTTTGGCTTTGATGCGCGCGTTGTCTTCAAAGGTCTTTCCGTCCTCTGGACGGGGAGTGAAGGACGCAATGTCGCCTTGTGAAAAGACTTTCAAGTCCGGCAGTTCACGCAGCAGTTGTTTGTATTCAGCCAGTTTCCCTTTGTTTCCGGTGGCAATCCAAAGTTCCATTTAGGCTCCTGCGATCTTGTAGATTTCGCCCATCACGGACGCTTGGTGAATGAAGAGTTCACGGCAGCCTTTTTCAGCGACATCCATCATTTTGAACAGCTGATCGCGAGTGAACGGCACGTGTTCGGCGGTGCCCTGAACTTCGACGAACTGACCTTTGTCGGTCATTACAAAGTTCATGTCCGTTCCAATGGCAGAATCTTCATCATAGTTCAGATCCAGCAGGATTTGACCTTCATGCAGGCCGACGCTGATCGCGGAAACATAGTTGATCAAAGGCAACGTTTTGATTTCACTCACCGCATGCAGTTTTTTAAGAGCCAATGCTAGCGCCACAAAGCCGCCGGTCACCGAAGCCGTACGTGTGCCGCCGTCGGCATTCAATACGTCACAGTCGATGATGATTTGTTTTTCACCCAGTTGTTTTAAGTCCACTGCCGCACGCAAAGAGCGTCCGATCAGGCGAGAAATTTCCTGAGTGCGACCCCCGGTCATGGATTTATCACGACGGATGCGGGTGTGCGTGGATCTTGGCAGCATGCCGTATTCCGCGGTGATCCAGCCGGCACCGGTGCCCAGCAACCAGCTAGGCGCTTTGGATTCATAAGTCGCCGTGCAAAGAACTTTGGTGCGACCAAATTCCACGATGGCAGAGCCTTCAGCGTACTCGGATACATTCGGGGTGATTTTAATATTTCTAAGTTGATCAAACAGGCGGCCGTCAGCACGCATAAGAAAACTCCAGTAAGGCCGTTCAGAGAGGGGCCTTTTTTTAGTCTTAGTTTTGGGGTGATTAAAACAAGCTAATTTAAGGATTTTGCAGTGTGGTTGTCCATCTTTTCTTTGTAGGACTGCAGGGCTGTGTAGATTTTTTGAGCAAGATCGTTTTGATATTCGGCGCTGACCAGTTTTTTGGCTTCACGCGGGTTGGTCAAAAAGCCGATTTCAATCAAAACCGAAGGCATTGTCGTTTTTGAGATCACATAAAACGGGGCTTGCTTGATGGTGGCTTGAGCTGCGTTATTGTCCGTACCCCACACTTGCGTCAGGGCCTGAGTCAGGCGCAGGCTGCTGCTCAGACGGTTTTGGCGGTGCAGGTCTTCCACAATCGCCGCCACGTCGCCTTTTTTGGAAAGTTCGTCACCACCAGAGATGTCGTGCAACTCGCGGCTGTTAAGGACCATTTGGTTTTCCTGGCTGGCTAAAAACAACGCATCTTCATCCGGTGGAAGATTGTTCTGGAAGAAGAACTCCACACCCTTGGCGCGCTGATCGGACGCGGCATTGGCGTGCAGGCTGACGAACAAATCCGCTTTGGTGCCTTCGGCCATCTTCACGCGTTCAGGCAACGACAGATTGCGGTCGTTGGTGCGAGTCATGGTGACTTTGAACTTTTCATCTTTGGCCAAAAGAGTCTGCAGCTTTTGTGCGACCTTCAAAACCAGATCCGCTTCTTTGGCTCCACCATAGACAGCTCCGGTGTCGACCCCACCATGGCCGGGATCCAGCATGATGTGCAGAGCAAACGCAGAAGGGGAACAAAGAATAAGCAAAGCACCGAGGCTTCGTTTTAGAAACGGAAAGTTCATGCTGTCAGAATAAGAAAGAAGTCTTGGGTGTGTCGAGTCCAGACGGGTTCAGAGCGGGAACCTAGCCGTGGGTCAGGGTGGGAGCCTGCGCAGAGGCAGGCTCCTTGAAAGATCACTTCAGGCACAGTTGTGGTTCAACGCTGACTGGTTCAGGCAGGGCCGGGATGTCTGCTTCGGTAATTGGAGTGAGCTCGTCAGCATCGGTAAAATCAGTGGCACGAGTCTCCGCCGTAGAACCGTCACCGCCCGCGTTGGCAACGTACAGGGTGTTGTTCTGAATTTTAAAGGTGGAATAGAATTCCGTGCAACTTAGGAAGGACATGAATTCCTGAGTCAGCGGGCTTTCTGTAACTACAGTGCCAAGAGTGAAAGTGCCGTTGGTTGGGCCATTGGCTGAAATAGGTTCACCAGAGCAGGTGGTGCCATCGAACTTGTAAGTGGTTTTTGTCAGAGTGCCGTCGTCAGCGAAATGCAGGATGGCGTAATCGCTATAACCACTGCGGCCATTGTCGATGATGCATTCACCTTTCCAATATCCCGTCAGTTCAGGCTCGGTGGTGGAGCCGGGATTGGAACTGCTGTTAGAGCACGCCACTGCTGTCAGAAGAGAAGCTGCGATCACGATGTTCAAACTCATTTTTAGGTGTTTCACTCTTGTCCTTTCAAACCGTTCTTGGTTTTCTTTGTTTACAGTGGGGCAACGAACTGGATTTGGGCATCGCTCGAATAAGCGATCCAGCGTGGTTTAAAGACAAATCCGGACCAGAGTCGACGGAGCTCAGTCTTGTTTTGGGACAGGTAAACTAAAAAAATCTAAGTCCGTTTGCAGGCTTTGGTCAGAGGGAAATCTCCCACAAAGATGCGTTTATATGACGGAACCTTCCGCCAATTGTCGTTTTCTGTCAAAAACCTCGACATAGGATCTGGGCTGGCTGCGAGTTTAATCGGATCTGGCAAACAAGTAGGCATGGCATCTGCGTTGCTTTAGTACAAGGCAACCCCCCATGGCGGCCAGGACCCTCCCCCCCCAATCCTGGTCGCTTTTTTTTTGCCTAAAATCCCTATATCCTAGTTGCTATTGAACATCGATGAATCATCGAAGGAGATTTTCAATGCAGGTAAAACCACTGGGAACACTTCTCTTGGCAGCTCTTATGACCGGCACCATGCCTCTGGCAGCGTACGCACAAGTCGACAGCTCGCAAATTGAAGCCGAAGAGGCCACCGCCGACGCGGAGGCCGCCAAAGCCGAAGCCAACGAAGCGAAAAAACGCGCGGAAGAAGATCGCAAGCGCCGGGATAAAATCCGTGCCGAGTCCCAGTCCGCCATCAACAAGGCCCGCTCTTTGGAAAATGACGCCAAAAAGGAACAGGCGGATTCCGAGCGTGAGTCTGCAAAGCTGAAGGCTGAAACCAACGAACATGACAGAGCTAAGACAGCCGCTGAAAAAGAGCAGGCGTCTGCCCAGGCGCGCATCAAGGCCGCTCAGGAGAAAACTCAAAAAGCCATCCAGATTCGCGACGAAGCTCAAGCCAAGCGCAAGCAGGCGGAAAGCAAAGCCGATGAACTGCGTGACCAAGCCAAAGATCAGGAAAAGCAGGCCAACTCGGCAACTGAAGCGGGCCTAGCGGCGACGAAAGAAGCTGAAGCCGCGAAGAATGAAACCCTGAAGGCCGAACAGAATCTGTCCAAAGCGAAACTGCTGACACAAAAAGCGGTGGCCGAAGCCAAGGCTCGTGAAGCCAAAGCCAAACAAGAGATCGCCCGAGCCGAAGCCGATCGTGCCCGCGCGGAAGCCGAGATGTCCCGCCTGAAGGCGCAGGATGAACAAGCCAAGGCGATGATTGAAAAAGTTGAAGACGAGCTGAAGGCGGCCGTTGATGCTTCCAAGAAAGCCAAAGAAGAAGCTGAGTCCGAGCGCAAAAAGGTGGCAGAAACCAAGTCGCAGGAAGAAAAGCTGAAACAGCAGGCGGCCAAGGCCCGTCAGGAACTGGAAGGCAACCGCAACAATCTTCGTAAAGAGCAGGCGACAGCGAATCTGGAAATTGCCAGATCCAAAAAAGCCATTGCCGAATACGAATCTGAAGTGGCTAGATCCGAAAGTGAACTGAAACGGTTGACGGAAGAAACTGAGAAGGCCAAAAAAGAGCGTGAAAAGCTGGAAAGCCGTCTGGACTCTGCCAAGAACGAAGCTGAAGAAATCCGTATCAAGGTGGCCACGGCCAAAGCCAACTTTGAGGCCGAAGAGTCCCGTCTGGAAGCGGTTAAAATCCGCCTGGATGCCGGCTTGAAGCCGAAGAAAAAGAAATAGTCTTTACGCTAAGACCAAGAACGAAAAACCCACAAACTCAGTTTGTGGGTTTTTTTATTTCATCTTATTCAAGAAGCGGAAGTAGCGCTCTGGCTGGACGTCCACTGACATCAGGTTGCCCCGGCTGTCGTGGACTTCAGGGAAGAAAAACTTCCACTGGCCTTCGTAAAGATAGAAATTGATACCGATGGTGAATTGGACCTGGGTTTCTTCGCCGGTGGCTTCGGAATAATAGGGCACATAGAAGCTTCGCATGCGCGCTTGCGCTGGCAGGAAGCCATCCACCATGTTGATCTGATCCACAAAGGCCTTCGGGGCATCGTGAATCATGATCTTGGGATTTTTTAACTTAGAGGACCAGTTGACGAAGGCACGGACCCCCAAAGAGTTGATCCCGCGCAGCTGCTCCAGGTGAAGGTGCAGATCCAAAGTCGCCGGAATAGACAGTTCCGCCAAAGCCTTTTCATCATTTTCAAGCACTCCACCCAGGCTGACTCGAGCCAGGTTTTGGTCTTTTAAAATAACGTGGTCGACTTTGACTGACATGGCTTCGTGGTCTCCTTATTTGACCGTGGTCACCTGACTATAAACTGTTTGAGTCGGGTAAGCAAAACTGACTTTCATATCGGCTGCGATTTTCAAAATCTCAATAAAGATTCTTTGCTGATGCTCCAGCTCTTCGGGTCCAGTGTATACCTTCAAGTGGAAGTTGACGAGAACATCCAAAGAAGAGGCGTTGTAATTATTAAAGTGAACTGTCACGGTGTCCGCAATAACCTTTTCGTCCGATCTAATATAGTAACGAACGCGGTCGCAGAAGGCCTCGATCGTCTCGGGCGCGGTTTCATAGACCAAACCCAGCACCTGGCGCACGCGGCGAGCAGGACGAACACCCATGTTGTCGACCGTTTCTTTGGCCATCATGGCGTTCGGAATCGTGATCAAAGAGTTGTAGAACGTGCGGACACGGGTGGAGCGGAAGCCGATCTCTTCAACGGTGCCTTCCATGTCCTTGATCTTCACCCAGTCGCCAACCTGAAACGGACGATCAAACAAGATGGTGATCGAGCCAAACAGATTGGCAGCGGTGTCTTGCGCCGCCAAGGCCAAGGCCAAGCCCCCCAAACCCAGACCGGCCAGCAAGGACATCACATTCAGTCCAAAGCTTTGCAGCACGATCAGGAAGCCCATCACCACGACCAAGATCTTTAGAGCCTTTGAGGCAAACGGCACCAACTGGTCATCAAAGGTGCTCGAGGTTTTGGAAGTATAGTCTGCCATGACGGAACACGCGGCATCGACCAGGTAATACACCAAACGAATGATGAAGATGGCAATCAGGCCGCGCATGAAGTGTTCATAGTAAGTGGCAAACTTGCCCGTGAGCTCGGCGGCATCACCGGCCGCAAACCACAGCAGGATTACCAGGATCCAGGCCATCGGACGGTCGGTTTCGGTTCTTAGGAAGTAAGCCCAGAAAGTGTTCGGGTACTTTTTTGTGATGGGGTTGTGTTTCTTAAGGCTTTTCAGGATCAGGTGAAGCACCGGGCGAATCAAAAGCCCGACTGCGATGGCCAGGGCCAGGAAGGCCCACTTCCAGTTGGGCATCACAAAGGTGGTGGATTTTAGAACCTCAACCACCTCTGGATTGAACCAGTGGGATTCTTCGAACAAAAACTTTTCCATGGAAGACAGCTCTTTCATACTTACACCATCTGCAAATCATGCCCTGTATAGAGCAGAATCAAAATCACCAAACCCAGAACAATTCGGTAGTAACCAAAGCCCCGGAACCCATAGCGCGACACTATACCGATAAAGAACTTGATCGCAATCATCGCCACAACAAAGGCCACAGCGCAGCCCACCAGCAGCAAGTTGATCTGTGCAGGCTCAATCGTCTTGTAGATCTTTAACAGTTTGTACAGCGTGGCTGCGGCCATTGTCGGAACCGCCAGGAAAAATGAAAACTCCGCTGCCTCTTTTTTATTCATGCCAAGTGTCAATCCGCCCATGATGGTCGCACCAGAACGCGAAACACCCGGAATCATCGCGATGGCCTGGAACAGTCCGAGTTTCACCGAATCTTTGTATGTCAGATCATCGGTTTTTCGGCCCATCATTGTCAGATGAGCAAACGCTTTGTCGGCCCAAATCAGGATCACTCCACCGATAATCAGCGACCAGGCAACCACTTGCACGCTGCCCATCAGGTGTTCCACCACATCCTTTACGACGAAACCGATGATTGCCGTCGGCAGGAATGCCACGAACAGCTTGCGATAGAATCCCCAGTGAGGAAGGAAGCGTTTCCAATACAAAACCAGCACCGACATGATCGCGCCAAACTGGATGATGACTTCGAAAGCCTTTGTGAAAGAACTGTCTTCGATGCCCATCATAGAGCTGGCAATAATCATATGACCCGTGGAAGAAATGGGCAGGAACTCGGTGATCCCCTCGACAATGCCAAGGATGATCGCGTGCAGATAACTCATAGATGAACCCTCTTTCGCTGCAAAAAAACAGTCGCGAACATCATTGAAAAGAACGCCGGTGGGTTCAATATTCGATGGGTTGTGTCAAAAAATTTAAGATTTGTTTAAGATTTTTGTATTCAATGCTTAAGAAAGGTGAATATTATTTTTTCACCACGGAGGGGGTTTAATTATGAAACGTGCATTACTAGTTGGTGCGGTTCTGTTTGGTTCTCAGGCGTTCGCTGGCGAATACCTGGTGAAATATTCGAACACTCGCGCTTTCAACATGCTGAATACAATGACGACATCTAAGGTGTCCACGATCCAAATGATGGATCACAACGACACTGCTAGCTTGGTGTTGGTTGATGTGAACAAGAAACACGAAGCTCAGGCTTTGGCTTCTTTGTTGTCTCAACCAGGCGTTGAGTACATCGTTCCTAACTTCAAAATCAGAGCTTTCACAGCGCCAGTTGACGCTGCTGCTTTGAAAGAGCAATGGGCTATCGCAAAAGTTCAAGCTGAAAAAGCTTGGCAGCGCGCTGGTAACAAAGGTTCCAAAAACGTGATCGTTGCGGTTATCGATACTGGTGTTGATTACACTCACCCGGCATTGGCTCCGAACATGATCACTGGTTATGACTTCCGCGACAACGACGCTGATCCAATGGATCTGACGGGCTTCCAAAACCCAGGTCACGGTACGCACTGTGCGGGTGCGGTTGGCGCGACGGGTCTGATCGACGGTGGTATCGTAGGTCTTTCTCCTGAAGTTTCCATGATGCCTTTGCGCTTCCTGGGTGCTGACGGTTCTGGTGACCTGAACAACGCGATCAAGTCTATCGACTACGCTGTTGAAAAAGGCGCTCAGATCATTTCTGCATCTTGGGGTGCGGCCGTTCCTCGTTCTCAAGCAGCTCCGCTTCTTGAGGCCGTAAAACGTGCTGACGACAAAGGTGTTATCTTCATCGCAGCGGCTGCGAATGACGGTAAAAACAACGATAAAACTGAAATGTTCCCAGCGAACAACGGTTACCCAAATTCCATCACAGTAGCGGCTTCCGGCCCTGCAGATGCGAAACCATCTTGGTCTAACTACGGTACAGCGACTGTTCACGTTTCTGCACCGGGTGAGAACATCATGTCCACTCTTCCAAAAAACAAATACGGCAACTTGTCTGGTACTTCCATGGCAACTCCGCTTGTTTCCGGTCTGGTGGCTTTGATGAAAGCTCAAGATCCTTCTCTGACTGGTGCGCAAATCCGCGCGATCCTTCAGACGACAGGTGCTAAAGTTTCCATCGAAACTGCATGTAACTGCCGCGTTGACGCTTACGAAGCGGTTGAAGCTGTTATGTCCAAGAAAATGGTTGTAGTTCCGGCTGCGGCAACTATCAAACCTTCTGAGACTCTGGCTTTGTCTGTTCTTCACGGTAAAGCGCCATTCAAATTTGCTTCCAGCAACTCTTCTGTAGCTTCTGTATCTGACAACGGTACTTTGACTGCAGCTTCCAACGGTTCCACTGTTGTGACAGTAACTGATGCTGACGGTAAAACGGCTTCCACTCTGAACATCCACGTGGGTGCTTCTTCCGGTGGCGGCAACAATCCTCCGCCAGACAACGGTGGTGGTTTGCCTGACCCAGGTCAACCTGGCGAATGTCCACTTGGTGATCCAGCGATCTGCCAAATCATCTGCCAAATCAAACCAGACCTACCATTCTGTCAGTAGTGACGAACAAAAAAAGGCTCCCTCAGGGGAGCCTTTTTTCGTTCTAAGAGGGAGCGGCCTATGAGATGCCAACTGCTGCGTTGGTCGGCGTCGACGTACCAGGGGTACGCCTCCTTCTTCCGCCTTGCATTTGACATCTCCTAGGTCGCTTCGGTAGCGTCGAGGGTAGGGGGAATCTTGTCTTTTTATTCTCAAGCTTTTACGCATCTTTCGGTTCAGAAGAAAAATCATACGCTTTGGGTTACGCTTGCTAATCCGGAGCAGAGTAATGCTATTTCGCTTGAGATGGTGGAATCGTTGACTCGGGTTTTGAGGTTTGCGGATTTTGATTCTTTGGTGCGGGTGATTGTTATTACTGGTGAAGGAACCTCGTTCTGTGCTGGTGGTGATGTGAAGGCTATGCAGAACAAGACGGGCATGTTTGCTGGGGAATCGAATGAGCTTCGTATGCGTTACATGCATGGTATTCAGCAGATTCCTAAGTGTATTGAAGAGCTTTCTAAACCGGTGATTGCCATGGTCAATGGGCCGGCGATTGGGGCTGGGTGTGATTTGGCGATGATGTGTGATCTGCGCATCGGCACTGAAAAGTCCAAGTTTGGCGAGACCTTCGTAAAACTGGGGCTGGTTCCAGGGGACGGGGGCAGTTTCTTCCTGCAGCGGGTGATTGGCTTTAGTAAGGCCATGCAGATGTCTTTGACCGGGGATCTGGTTTCAGGGGCTGAAGCGTTGAACTGGGGGCTTTTGAACTATCTGGTGCCGGTGGAATCTTTGATGGCTGAAACTGAGAAGTTGGCGGACAAAGTCGCTGGCAATGCGCCGGTGGCGGTGCAGATGACGAAAAAGACCATGAAGATGGCGTATATGAACGATCTTGCCACGATCTTGGATCTGGCGGCGGCTTATCAGGGGATCACTCAGCGCACGGAGGATCACTTCACGGCCCTGGAAGCGATGAAAGAAAAGAAAGCGCCCGAGTTTCAGGGGCGCTGAGCGATCTTGTCCAGATCCTCGGCTCTGGATATCAGATTATCCCTTAGCACATTCTTTTGCGAGGAACTTAAGCTCTGCCAGAACTGCTCGGTCAGAAAAGCCTGGAAGGCGGCTTTGTGTTTATTCAGCGCTTCGGTGAATTCCGGCAGGCGGCTGGCTTCATAGTCGACAAAATAGTCCGCCACAAACTTTTGCAAGGCCGGGGGATTATGACTGGCCGCCAGGAAAAGTTTTAGCGTGTGTTCGCGGCTTTTGTTTTGAAGCTCCCACGGATAGGGGTGGGCTTTTAAGAATTTTTCGATTTCATCTTGTTGTTTCACGGAAATCCCGCCGATCCAGAATTCCAAACTGCGGCGATAGCGTTTGTAGGCTGTCTTCAGCGCTTCTTCCGGGGTTTCGTTGTCTTCCTGGGTTTCAGTGATGTCTTCGCGGACTTTCCTGGCGAAGTGTTCAAACTGCGCTTTTGTCAGGGTGCCGGCAGTTTTAAGTGCCGAGTCTTTGAAGTAGTTCGTGCCTTTTTTGAAATAACTTTGAATCTCCAGAAAGTTTTTGGCGACCAGGTCCTTGTTGATCTGTTCTTTTTTGATTTCTGGTTCCAGACTGCGGAAGGTTTTTGCGACTTCGGGGAACATCTCTTTGCGCATCTTGGTGATGTCGTTTTGGATGTTTTCTTTCAGTTCGGATTTTTGTTCGCTGGTCAGATCAAAATAGCGATCCGCGCGGGACGTGGCGGTGATGTCAGCCCAGCGGACCATCATGTCCAGCTGGCCGCACCCGGTGCACAGTAATAAGATAATTCCCAAGATCAGGTTTTTCATTCTGATCTTTGTTTTAGAACGATCCTTCGAAGCAGAACAGCCTCAATGACAAGATACAGAATAAAACTGACGGTCAGGCCGAGGCCTTTTAACAGCGCCCAGTTGGTGGTGCTCCACTCGAGGGCCGCCCACGTTGCCAAGACGGCATGAATGGCAAAGAAAACACCCGTGCGGAAGGTGATTCCGGCCATGCGTGATTTGATGATCTCCGGAAACTGCTGCCCCTGCTGTTCTGCAAGATAAACCAACAACGGCTTTTTGACGATCAGCGAGCCCCAAAGCACAATCGCAAAGGCCCCTTCCATCAAAGCGGGCTGAAGTTTAAACCAAATGCCTTCGGAAGAAATCAAAGAAATCGCCCCCAAGCCCAGCAACATCCCGTTGCCGATCCAGGTGATCTTTTGAACTTTCTTGTGGCGGTAAAGTTCCCAGATGATTTCACCCAAACCAAAAATCATCCCGGCAATCAGACCGGGAATGATTCCATAGTATTCTTCAATCAGGGTGAAGGCGATAACCGGCAGCAGGCCGCCAAAGAACAGGCCCGCCGCAGTTTTTTTCGGAGCTGGAGTCATGAACGGGTTTCCAAGAAGTCCACGGCCTGACCTTGGCTTGGCAAAACGACTTGATCATTTTCCATCACAAGTTTTCCGCCCACAATCGTGTGCGTTGGCCATCCGGTCACACGCATGCCATGGAACGGAGTCCATCCGCAGCGGCTGGCGATCCAGGAATTATCAATCGTCATCTCTTTTTTCAGATCCACAATCGTGATGTCAGCGTCGAAACCTTGGCGCAGGCGACCTTTGTTTTTGACACCAAAGACGCGGCAAGGATTTTCGGTGACAAGTTCGGTGAACTTTTTCAAAGACAGTCGGCCGTCGTGCACGTGATTCAGCATGATCGGCACCAAAGTTTGCACACCCGGAACCCCGGACGGACTTGCCGGGTAGGGACGGTCTTTTTCTTCACGGGTGTGGGGCGCGTGATCTGAACCAATCACATCCACGGTGCCATCCAAAAGCGCTTTCCAGATGCGGTCCATGTGGCGTTTTTCACGGATCGGCGGATTTTGCTGGGCATAGGTGCCCAGCTTGTCATAACAATCCGGCGCATACAAAGTCAGATGCTGAGGCAGCACTTCAACCGTGGCGATGTCTTTGGCGTCTTTTAGCAGATCCATTTCTTCGCCGGTGGAAACGTGCAAAACGTGAATCTTACGTCCGGTTTTTCGGGCCAGTCTCAAAAGACGGGTGGTCGAGTTCACGGCCGTTTCCACATCACGCCATACCGGGTGATAGTGGGGGTCGGCCATGTCAGTGGCAATGTGCTTGCGTTCACGCAGGCGCATTTCATCTTCGCTGTGGAAGATGATGCGGCGGTGGCCGCGCTTCAGGATTTGTTCCAGGGTTTCGTCGTCCTCGACCAATAAGTTCCCGGTCGAGCTTCCCATAAAGATTTTCACGCCCGAGCAGTGAGGCATCAGCTCCAGTTCCGCGATATGGGCGACGTTGTCATGGGCTCCACCGATAAAGAAAGCATAGTTGCAGTGAGCGCGGTTTTTGGCTCTTTGCAGTTTGTCTTCGAAAGCCTCTTTGGTGGTGGTGGAAGGGTTGGTGTTTGGCATCTCAAAGATGCTGGTGACTCCCCCTAAAACCGCCGCGCGGGTGCCAGTTTCAAGGTCTTCTTTGTGAGTCAGGCCGGGTTCGCGAAAGTGCACCTGGCTGTCGATAACCCCGGGAAGGACGTGCAGCCCGTGGGCTTTGATGATTCTGAGGGCGGGCTCGTTGATGGAGTCGCGGATTTTTTCGATGCGTCCATCTGTAATGGCGATGTCGGCCTGGTGCTCGATAAGGCCACTTTCAGAGGGGTGGGGGAGTAGGCAGATCCCGCCTTGGATAATCAGGTCATAGGGCTTTTGAGACATAAGTATCACCTCGAGATGGAATCACGCTAACCCGAATACCTTCAAAGGTCCAGCATTGACGGGGCCCTTGGGATGGGTGAGAATTTGAATTGTGACAATTGATAAATTTCTGTCCTTTTGGGATCACCACAATACCTCGATCATTGAGGGCCTTCTAGGGCTCATCATCCTTCTTGCGTTGTTCTTGGCCTTCCGGGCCTTTTTCGCGAAGAAAGGTTCTTCATCCATATCTGCAGAAAACGGTCAGGGTATTGATGCGGCTCAGCTTGAGAAAACGCTGCAAAAGATCCTCGACAGTCAGGCTCAGGCACCGGCGGCGAAATCCCGTGCGGCGGCGGAAGACCTGGGTGTGGATGTTGAAATGGACGAATCCCCGCTGACGACCAAGAAAGCCACCGCGGCGGCGGCAGCAGCTTCGGCAAGCGCAGCAGCCGGTGAAGCCGCGGCAGAGTCCGCAGCGGAAGTGGCGCAATTGCGTCTTTCGTTGTCTGAAAATCATCAGAAAGTTGAAACCCTTCAGGCGCAATTGCAAGAAGCTCTTGCTGCAGCGCAAGCCGCCTCCGCAGGCGGTGGAGCTGGCGGCGGTGAAGGCGGAATGTCTTCGGCGGAAAAAGAAGAACTCAACGGCAAGCTTCGTGATCTGGAAGCGCGCCTGGCGGAATATGAAATCATCAGCGAAGACATCGCCGATCTTTCCCGCTATCGCGATGAAAATGAAGATCTGAAAAAACAACTGGAAGCGTTGAAGGCTGCTCCTTCGCCTGCGGCTTCGGCGGCACAAGGGGCGGCGGTTAAGGAACCAGTTCCAGAACCAACTCCGGAACCGGCAGCCCCGGCAGCAGAAGTGGCGGCAGAACCTGCTCCGGAAGCTCCGGCGGACAGTGGTGGCGGTTCTGATTTGATCGATGATGATCTGATGAAAGAATTTGCAGCAGCGGTGGAAGGTCAGCGCGCTTTGGACAAGGCCGCTGAAAAAGCCGGTGATGGCAGCGAAGAAGCCGCCAAGAACGGCGATGAAACCAACCAGCTGATGAGTGAGTTTGAAAACTTCGTCACCAAAAAGAGTTAAAAGCTATGAATAAGATTCTTGTGGCCTCTGTTTTGATTGCGGGACTTTCTTCAAGTGCTTTGGCAGCAGGGCCCAAGGGTTCATCCAGCACTTTAACTTCGGCCCTGGAACTGCTGAAGCTTCCTGGTGAAAACCGCCGTATGGTGGTCCAGGTTCAAGGTGAAAAATACTACACTCAATTTGTGTCTTTGGCGTTCAACGAGGCTCAACCCATGAGTCTTCGCTGGAAGGCTTTGATGGCGGCGGCGGAAGCCCGCGGCCCTAAATCCACGCCGGATCTGGTGCGTGCAGGGGATTCCAGTCAGTGGTTCATGCGAAACGCGGCGCTGATTGCGCTGAGTGAAGTGAACACCGACGAAGCCCAGAAGCTCGCGCAAAAGCTGATCAAAGATAAAGCCCTGGTGGTTCGTTCCGCGGCGGTGGAGGTTCTGGAAAAGAGCTCTTCTCCGGAAGTTCGTGACCTTTTGTGGGAAGAGCTGAACCAGAAATACAACTTCAAAAACGCCCACAGTCTGTGGATCCGCCATCAGATCGTGGATGTCCTGGCAAAAAAACCGATGGATCGCGAGCTGAAGACTTTTGCGGATCTGCTCTCAGATTCGGATACTAGGGTTCATCTGCCAGCGGTGCGGGGGCTTGAGCGCCTGACCGGGGTTCGCTTAAGCGACAAACCGATCAAGCAGACAGCCCTGGTCGACATGTGGAAAGACTATATTAAGAAGAACAACTAATAAAAAAGCCGGGTCACCCCGGCTTTTTCTTTATTCAGTGGCAGGTTCTGCCTCTGCGTTTTCGATTTCCTGCTTTTCATCCGCATTTTCTGCGGCCTCTTCCGAGTCCTCTTCGCTGGAAACGTCCGGTTTGGCTTTGGCCAGGTTGTCGTTCACCGAAGAAGGGGTTTTAGCCAGAACCGAGTTGCAGGCAGGTTTGGCTCTGAAGAAGTGCTTCCACATTTCTTCACCTGGTTTGCCTTTGATTTCTGGATCTTGCAGCTCAGACCCCATGTAAGAGCTTGCCCCAGAGAATTCTTTCAGACGTTTTAAGCGAGGAATCTTGCGTTCGCCGTCACATTCGCCTTGGGAAGCCTTGCCCCCTTCCGCGATAAAGCTGAAAGCTTTCGGCGGAGTTCTTCTTTTCGCCCAAGCGGCAGAGTCTGGGGTCATGATCGGTTGAAGCAACAAAACACTGGCAAGGATCGCTAATTTTTTAAGTTTGTTCATGGTCAAAAATCCTAGAAGCCCGCTTTTTTCAAGGCTTCGTTGACGATAAGTTCTCGTTCAATGCGATAGAAGATGATCTTTTCTTCCAGACCGTCGGTTTCCATCGTTTCAGGTTCGCTGAAGAAGTCGCGCAGGATCTCCATGCGCTTTTCAATGGTGACTCGGGTGGATTCTCGGCCTTCGGTTTTACCTTTGGCAAAGATCAAGGTCAGTTTGTAGCGAATCCCACTGGAAGGCGGGCGCTGTTCGTTCGGTGGAATCCAGCCGTCGACGCCTTTGATGTATTCGGTTTCGATAACGCCGGTGTCCTGGTTTTCCTGGGCAATCGGGTATTTCAAAACCGCGTGCGCGGCACGCCAGACGTTGTCGTAAGAAGCAAAGAAGACTTTTTGTTTGTTGATCTGTCCCATGCGCTGGTGGGCAGAGGGTTTTTTGTCAAAAAGACTGCAACCCACGAATGTGCATCCTGTGATAATCACAAGTCCCATCAGAACTTTTTTGGATAGAATGCGCGCTGGATTAGACATCTAAGAAAAATCTAACAGCAACTTGGCGCTTTTGGAAAGCTTTTTGGCGCGAAAAAAAAGCCGCTTCGGGATGAAGCGGCTTAAGGTGTCTTAGAAGGAAACAGAGCTGTGGGTCACGTGAGTCGCAGATTCGATCATCTGAGGTCCCACCGGAGCCGTCGTTGCCGTCTGGCTTCCGACGAAATTCACTTCCCAGCGTTTTTTGCCGGCTGGAACTGAGTCATTCGGCCATTGTGGCAGCTTCATGCGCTCAAGCCAGTTCTGAGCATAAACTTCCCATTGTGGGTTCAGGACTTTCACTTTTGCAGAGCCTTGAACCACTTCCTCTTCCTTGGAAAGGACAGAGTAAGTCGCAATCGGGCTGACACCATCAATCGTATTAAACTTAGGCATCAGGATCTCGCCAGATTGCAGGGACGGATCCGGGATCAAAGGCAGCATCTTAGGTGCTACGCCTGCCGCGAACGGAAGAAGTGTCGCACTCATGCGGTCGCCACCGGACTTCATCTCAGAGGTTTTCTTCAATACGCCCAGAACCATCGGCTCGGACCCTGGCAGGGTGTTTAGACCCAGTTTTTTGCCGTTTTCGATCTTTTTCACGTCTGTTGGGATCAGATAGCCGGACTGATTGGCTACGCCGACTGCGATGAACATCTCATCACTGCGGAATGCCGGGGCCATCACGTCTTGTTTGGCGTTGAAGTTCAGCTCGCGCGTTGGCATGTCCAGACGGGTGCTGCCGGATTTCACGTCGATGTCGCGAACAGCTCCACCGTTGATGGTGAAGCTGTTGATCAGCTCATAGAATTCAGCTCCGCCGCGAAGGGCGTCCACGGTGGATTTGAATGGGAATCTGCCGCGAGCCGCAAAAACGCGGTTCACACCGGTGTTTCCGTAGTAAATGCGATAGTTCGGTTTATCCAGAGTGATCGTGAACAGAGCGTATTTCTCGCTTTGGCGAGGCAGGGAGATGTTGGCTGGAACATCGATGTCCTGACCCATGGCTTCGATGCGATCAGATTGAGGACTGATCACGTTGTTGATGTCGAAGGAAAGCAGCGCCATTTTAGAGAACGCGGGCATCACCAAACCGAAATCCACATAACCGTCTTTGTCCTGAACCGGCAGACCGGAAGTCACACCTTTGACTTCATATTGAGTGGTCGTCACGGACGGGCGCAGTTTGAAGGTCAAAGCGCCTGGTTCCTGGTTCATATAAGTAGAGCGAATAAAGCCCGGGGCTTGAACAGTCACAGCCATGCCAGTGTTCCAGCCGGCCGGGATTTCAACCTGGCCGTTAGCGTCTGTGGTCAGGAAGTTCCCGCTGAACGGGGAGTTCAGGGCATCACCGATCAAAATTTGAGCATTTTTAATAGGCTGGTCATCAAAGGTGCGAACGGAAATGACGTTAGCACTTTGTTGCCAGAACAGGCCTGCAAGGCCTTCAGAATCACCGGTTTTTGGCGTTTTCTTGTCAGAACAGCCTGCCAACAACGCTGGGACGGCAAGTGCCATCATAAGCTTTTTCATAAGTATCCCTCCGTGGTGGTCCTTATATAAGGACCATGTTGCGGTCCCTGTCTTTGGGACCCAAAATCTGTCACAGTCTGTAATTGCATTGCGGAAAAGCCACAGGGTCAAGACTTAAGGCGGGCTAAGTACGAAAATTTAAGTTTCGAAATATAACGCAAAGCCCATTATTGACTTCCTGCGTGTTCACAACTAAAAATCTTGCTTCACGCAGACAAGTGGGGACTTCGTTCCTTATAAGTTGGCGTTACTGTGTGGTGGGGTAGCTCAGCTGGTTAGAGCAACGGAATCATAATCCGTAGGTCGGCGGTTCAAGTCCGCCTCTCACTACCAATTTTTTAAAAAGGCAGCCTTTGAGCTGCCTTTTTTTATTTCCAAAGCGGGTTCAAATCCCGACGATCACCCCAATTTTCTTCTCTTTTTATCTCAACTAATTTAACCCGGAAGGCTGGGCTTGGCCCGTCGGAGGTTAGGATCGCCTTAGCCGCGTTCAGCATTCAAAATTGCCTGGTGTCGATATGAAAGGTGTCACCTATACATTCGCAATTCTACCGACAATGCCTATTGACGACTATTTGTGACTCTTATGTAAAGTTAATTTAATTGAGACATTGCTTTCCGAAATTCGAGTATTTATTAGTAGTTTATGTCAAATACATATTTTTGTGGAACTTTGCGGTCGTTGCCAGAGCTTGCTTTACATATCTTTCGTTTCGCGGAAGTTAAAGCTGTTATTTTTGCTTTATTAACACTTTTGGGATCAGTGTTTTCCGAGCAACTAAAAGATATTTGGCTGGATAAACCCATGATGGTGTCATTCTGTGTTTTCTTAGGAACTTTGTTTTTACAATTACTTAGGCAAGTTCGTGGTCGGCGAATGCATTACTTTGAAAAGTCTATGGTTCTCTATCGCGACAGTTCAAGATACACGGTTTTAAAAGCATCTCGAGATTACACAAGAAGTTTTTATGAGGTTCATATTAGGTATCGGCATCCGATGCAAAGGGTGCCGGTCGTGACTGTCGCGAATTTTAATTCTGATGTTCCTGGAGTTGTGGTCGAAGTAAATCAAATTCTTCCTGAAAGGGATAGTTGTATTGTTTCATTTTGCGTAAGTTATAGTGATCCAAGATTTATGTTTTCGGAAATGCAACCCGATTTTCCTTTGCAAAGTTTCGAGCTGACCGTCGATGGGACCGAGCGATATTTGTATCCGTTTGTTAAACGCTTGATTCATGCGACCCCCGAGGAAGGATTTTTGGTTCCACAGTTAGTTAACCACTATAGAAAGTAGTATTTTCAAGTTCACTTACCACTCGGAAACAAACGGTTTGGATTTGACGATCATCTTTCTTTTGGGCTTTATGCTTTTTTCCAATGGAACTAAATTTTTGAGTAAATCCAGACACATTACGTCTCCATGAATAGACTTCTTTTTTAGGAAGGCTGGTAAAAAACCAATCTGATTGTAAATTCGAGTCCGATCTCTCTGCCCAATGCCGATATTTGTGGAGAATATATATTTTCCTTTGCGCCAGTCCTCTTTGAGAGATTTGAATATTAAATCATTATTAATAGGATCGAATCCATAGCCAAGGAAGTATATTTTAGTTGCTTCCTCGATGATATTTTTTATTTTTTTTCTTACATCGGTGATGGAGTTTTCATCTCGGTCTTCGCCGATTACTTTGATACGACTACATGCCTCGGTATAAAAAGAATCGCTCTGAGGAGACCATTCGGTGTAGGCTCCCAGATCACCATAAACATGAAGAATATCTAGTGAATCAACGAGAGTCTTCGCTTCCTCTTCGGGCATGTGATGAAACTCGATCAAATGTTCGTAGATGTATCTTTCGAGAAGTCGATCATAGTTGAATGTTACTATTTTGGGGGGTGATTTAAAGAATTCATCTGGTGATGGCTCTATATATTCTTTAATTAGAAACTGTATCCAGTCTGCATCTTGGCAGCCGATTGGTTCTTGATTCTCGATGTTCGAGATTAAATAAGACAGAAGAAACTTACCAAGCGTGGGGTAAACAGTTCTTTTGTAGTCATTCTTCGATAGGTGTATGCGGGAAAGATAAGAGTCAATCGAGGTAGCGCTTGAAGCTGCAAATGATTTGATGAATTCATCGAGTTGCTGCCCTATGAATATGTCTTTTGAATTGGAGCCGTATTTTTCGGCTCCAGGCAGCAAATTCATATCCATAATTTTTCTGCAAAGTCTTTGTTTTTCTAAAAAAGCTTGCGACTTATGTGAGGACGACGTCTCATTTACAAAAATAATTTTTCCGGCAGTAAGAAGGTCTTTTAATTTTTTATTGATGTCATTGCTGGTTGGAAAACGATATGGCTTATGTGCACCGGCTCCGATGATTAGTAAATTTTGACTCAATTTTGTCATGAGTGTCCCTTCTGAGATGCAATCAAGCTAGCATAGTTGCCCATATTATTGGCGATACGACGCAGCGTGCCCCTGTTGGCAGGGTCTAGACTAAGGAATAGTAAACTTTTGTTTATTTTGTCCGAAAAGTTATAACTCACTTTGAAGGGCAGCAGATGAGATTTATTTTTCAGACATCGCACGTAAGAGCGGAAGGCAATGAAGTTTGGTCAAAATTGAACCAGAGTGAAGTTAGCTATCTATTGAACTTATCTGAGCAAGCTAGACAGAGAAAAAAGGCATTTTATTATTCGATACAGCTTTATGATGGCAATAAGACGCTTTACCCGTTTCTTTTTATCGATATTGACTCAAAGGACCTAGAGGCATCTTTGACCGTTACGATAGCGATCGTAAAAGAATTTATTGAGAAAGGTCTAACCTTCGATAAAGATTTTTCTGTAGCTTTTAGCGGAAGCAAAGGCTTTCATATTCTACTTAATACGAAGGCAATTTTTGGATTTATTCCAGATTCCGATTTGTTCCCACCTAAGCAACAAAAAGATCTAGTAAAGAAGATATTTTCCGAACTTGTTCCTAGCATGTCTGAATACCTGGATGATTCCATATTTGGAACTCATCGAATGATGCGTGCAGAATATTCTATCAATAATAAGTCGGGTCTTTATAAGACACCCTTAACTCTCAATGACTTGGGTGCGGGGCTGTCAAATATTCTTACTCTGGCAAAGCGGTCTCAGCCTGTCACGACGGAATTTTACTCAAGATTTGAAATATCGGACGGAAAAAATGAGTTTCTAAGTCAGCTACTAGGTAATCTTTCCGTAGAGAACGAAGATGTTGGAGTTGAAAGAGAGCGAAAGAAGAGAACGATAAAAAAATCTCGCATATCGAAAAGCAATGATACGAATGCGTACGTATCATACTACTCATGTCGCGCTTTACGTCAGTTAGGCTCGAAAATTATATCAACGCACGATGCTGATCATAATGAGAGGTTGGCTTTGGCGTCAGCTCTGAAAGATTCCGATTTGCGAGACAAATTGGTGCATGAGATTTTGTCAAAAACCGAAAAGTACAAAAGGACAATAACTCAAGAAAAGATTGATGGGCTAAATTTCGTTGGAACATGCGAAATGTTGCACGAAAAGGGAATCTGTAAAGAGCTTTGCGATAGATATAAAGGTAAAACAAAATCTGAGATTCAATACCCAGGATACTTATCAAAAAGATCGTCAGATGTGGATTCGTGGGATCATCTCGCATCTTCCGAAAATATCAAAAATGTAGCAGTTAAGCTTTTGAATTATCATACTACAACTACTGATTTTTTCGACTGGACTAATGCTAAGCAATTTCTTGATCAGGTCGATCTCTTTGCGATCGGTGTGTCAGATTATCTCCGACGTCTGGCAATTCCAGAATCCACCGGTCTTTTGATTAAAGTGTTAAAACAAGAGAATGCCCAAAGAGATCTGGTTCGTGTTGGGTTTGAAACTGAATTACTAAGTAGTCTGTTTTGTGAAAAAGGGTTGAGAAATAATAAAAAATTTAAAGTAGAGAATATTAAAAATCCGAGTGTCCATTCATTCGGATATCAGCAGAGTGATACTTCGGGGAAAGCTCTAATTGGATCGTGGAGAGCTGAATATTCAGATTTTAGAAATACCTTGAAATCTATAGCAGAAACAACGCCGCACGCGCTTGTGCTGTCAACGGATCTGAAGAGTTTTTATCCTAAAATTACGAGTGAGCACGCAAAACGACTAATAGGCGAAATATTTAAAGACGCTAGAATTATTGACGTTGTGTCGTCGACGTCCAAAGCTTCCTTAAAGAACTACAGAGATGGAGCCGCGGTAGCTCGCGATACAGGTTTGCCTCAAGGACCTTTGATAGCGCATGTGATTGCTTCGAGACTTCTCCTTAAGATAGATGCTCAAATTTCAAACTCAGTTTCGCCGAATGACTTTCAGATGGTGAGATACTGCGACGACTTTCATTTTTTTATTAAAGATCATAGTGTTCTCTCTCGCATTCAAGGTCTTTTGAATGAGCTGGAGGAGAAATTTGAAGTTTCTTTTCATAAAGAAGATGGATCTGAAAAAGTATCGTTATTCGAGATAGAAGAGTATAGACAGAATCAATTAGATAATGACCTTTATAAGTATCAAGTTCGATTTGAGTCCGAGTTAAGCAAGGTTGATCCCGATGAAAAGCGAGAACTCTTAAGAGTTATTACGCGTCTGTTTGATTCGCGGTTAAAAAAGTATTTATCTGGTGATTCCGGGGTAAATATAAAGGATTTAGAGAGAGACATATCAGCTATGCAGTGGCGCATACCTGAGCTCGTCATGGATGGAGTAAATTTTAAAGAAGAGATTCTCAGTCTTGGCAGTGTGATTTGTAAATTCTTAGAAAGTCCTATTTTATCTCATAAATTGCGGACTAGTCTTAGCGGGCTACTATTGGGGTTTGTAATTTCTTTGCACGAGGAAATAGGAGAGCTGAAAGAGCTATTTCTCAAACTTTATATGAACGGACGTAAAGATTGTCAGGAGAATATTCTAAGTTTATTGGTGAGAGAACTTTGTTTGGATGGGTCCGCACGCGTCAAAGCTATCGGGACCGAGATTTTGAAGGTTGATTTGAGCGGCTCATCGCATAAATCTCTTCTCTTTGATATGCTTCTAAAAGAGATCGAGTACTTGGTTGACGATAATCGAGTGTTTGATGAAAAGATATGGGGAGTCGGTGCAGATGTCGGTCATAAAAATCTTGCAGGAATAGTACGAGATTTGCAGCAAATGGAAATTTCTCCTGATGGTTTCAGAAAGATTTGTGTTGAGTCAGGAACAATATTTAACTTTCAAGTAAAATACTTTGTTGATCAGATTATTAAAATGCATGACGGGTTGAGTATGCCTGAACGTTATGCATTTTTTAAAGTAGCCTACGATTATAGCATTCATCCGGTGAAAGAAGTTTTCTGGGCAGATTTTGATTCTTTTTTAGATCAAAAACTAGTTAGCAGGCAAGAAGATGACTTCATCCAGGGGCATACAGCACTTCTCAAAAAAATGATATTTGAAATGACGAAACGAGAGCCTGATCGCATCGAGATTGTGAATAAGGTCAACTCAATGAAAATCATTGGTGATGGCGAAAACTATTATACTATCTCTTTTCCGAATCTCGTAAATTTTCCTGGTATTTCAAATAAGAAAATGATTTTTGCTGCAAAAAAACTTAACTCACTTAGTAAGCTTGGTGAGGTAATGCTTCATATAGATGAGAAGACTAAGGAAATTGCACTTGTTTACAAATTTCCTAAAATTGATATAGATGATCTGTCTTCATACCTCGATTCATCCAACAGTTTCGATGATATTCTGGGTGCAGAGCTATTTCTGTTTCAAGATCAAGATCGTCTGGTCGATCTTATATTGTCTGCCAAGAACCTAGGGCTGGCTCGAGATAGAAACACCACCAAGATAATTCCATTAGATGTAAGTCAAGTGTTGAAGGATACTATCAATGGAACATATACCTTTAAGAATGAGTCTGTTGTTAAGGTTGTAAACCGAAAAAAATCTATCTTACCTGGTCGCCGCATAATGGAGTTCAATGCTGCTTGTGGCGTTAATGATGCAAAATCATTTTCATATGGACTAGGCGGGTGGGAATTCTTAAATACGTTGCAGGATAGTAGCAAAGCTAGCTTTTTTAACAAAAAGCCATCAGATGTTGCCTCTAAAATTAGTAGTATTAAGCGCTACGGATCTTGGATTATGAAAGGAGAGGCGAATAAGAGTGCGGATCTTGTAAACTTCTACTGTTATTCTATTTTTAGAGATCTGTATAAGCGTCATCGTAAAGTCCGCTTAAGACAGGGCACTTCATCTGTGATGTTTGTGAATTACGAAATTCTTCAGAATGCGAAACACATCTTAGGTATTGTTCCTGATAAAAGAGAAGGTATAAATCAAAATTTATATCGTTTCGTTCGCGAAGATATTGAGCTTCACAAAGAATTTAAAACTAAAAATCTTCCAAGTATCGATCTGGTTACAGGATATAGTCTGCTTTTTTTATACAAATCTATTGATAAGTATTCAATGTCTGACAGGGCCGCAGTAGTCACTTTAGCCCTTGTTGGCCTCGTACAAATTCGCAACTCAATGGAGGAACTGGGCTCTACTTATGATATTGCGAGCGGTAGTAAGCAATCTTTGGAAAAAGAAATTAATTCTTTTTTTGACGATCTTGAGAAACTATTGAGAGTGAACTATCTTTCACCCGATCTTTCTAACTTCAAAGTGTATGAAGATCTTTTGGAGCGTCGATTTAATGATATTTTCGATGAGTTGGGGGCTTTGAGGCTTCGAAAGTTGAAGCTTCAAAAGATTAGAAAAGTTATTGATGTAGAGCCAACCTTTGCTGAAGATGAGGCTGAGCGACAAAAACAAATTTCAACGAATTTTGAAAATATTCATCTTAAGTATGATGTGGTGAGGTCGGATGGTATCGAGATATTCGGCGTTTTATTTTTTGACAAGATAGTTGACTATCTTAGACCGGAGACTGGGACGTATTTGAAGGATAGTTTCTCAAGGTTGCACTCATGGAAGGTCGATACCCATGATCTTTTAGAGAAGCACGGTTTTGTTACAACCGCTCATGATAAGCATGTTATTAGTTGTTATCCTTCGGGATTGATCTTTTACCCAAGGAAAAGGTTCGGGGACTCCAAGCTCGATTGGAAGAAGGTGTTGCTTCTTTATCTCCTATCTTTCATTTGCCTTGGTCTTATAGCGAAGTTTTGGGAGAAGATAATTGAAGCTCTTTGGTTAGCAATTGCCTCGATGTTTTAATCGTTGGCGCACTTAACGCAGACGATTTTCACCTATTTCGTGGCGAAGACCAAGGGCGGCGCCAGCTAGTGTTTCTGCTAGTCTGAAGAGAGCTTGGACTACATCATTCATGGGTTGATGATCCAAAGAATACATTTTATTTCCATGAGGACTATCGACAAATAAAGAAATTGTGGGCTTTGGTGGACGTATTTCTGGATTTCTTTCTTGCATACCAGATTTTACCTTGTCGCCTGTTGGCGACATAGGATCTGGATAGCGAAAGAAAGTGGATGTTCGGTCAACCTGTTCAACGAGTTTAATATCTATCTCGATATGCTCAGGGATTTTCGTCCAATCGGTTTTTGCGATATCTCTTAGCTGACTTTGGTGTGTGATTACTAAATCTCGGAAATGTTCGAAGAGCTGGCTTAGAGAGTGAACCTTTTTAAATGAAATTCGATCGGCCCCCTTTGAAATAGAGCAAATCGAGTCTTCTTTGCCGTCTGTTAAGTTTAACCTTTTATTTAAAATAACAATCGCGCCTTTTAAAAGCAATGGGGAGGTGGCGATTGAAATCACCACTTTTTTCTTTGATTGATTCTTTGGCTATGCGCTCAAATGAGCCAGCCATTGCGGTAAAGCCATGGTCGTAATGGAGATATAGGGGTAAAAACATTTCTTCGATCACGAGGTCCTCCTGTGGCATATGAAAAGTATCGGTTTTAAAAGAGGCTAGCAAATGAAATGGTTACCACTTTGGGGTAATTGTGGGAAAAAAAGGTCCGTTCTTTGATATTCGAATGGTTGGATGAACTCCGGTCTGTCTAGACAAAGGAGACCACATGGCAATTAGAGTATATCAAAGAGATGGGCAGGTATGTTTCAAGATTCAATTTACCTCTCGAAGTCGCATCGCTAGAGCTAATGTTCGATTGCAGCGAGATCTTGGAGCTGTAACAAATGTAGAAGCTAAGCGCGAATACGAAAAGCTTAAAAAAGAAGCGGAAGCTCAACGTCTTGAAAAAGAACGAAACGGACTTGTTTGGCGCGATATTTTGTCGCGTTGGAGCAAGGATGTTTTAATGAATGGCCCCTATGAACAAAGCTTGAGCAAGCGGGACATTTATAATGCCCTTCAGATGCAAACCAAAACTTGGATGCAATTTCCTGTCGAACAATTACGTCCAATGTCGATGAGGTTGATCTTTAACGAAATGGAGAAGAAAGGGTTGTCGAAAGGACGGATGAAGTCTGTTCGCAGCGCCGTGAATACACTGTTCGACTGGACCCAGTTAGAACGCATTATTCCTGCCCATGTTGAAAGCCCAGGACGAGGGGTGGCAATTCCCAAGGTTGAAACTAAGATGCAGCCCATACTTAATCGTGACGAAATAAAACTCTTTTTAGGAAAAGCACGAGAAATCGGTCACGAATATTATTATTTGTGGGCGGTGGCAGTTAGTACGGGGTGTAGATCAGGGGAGTTGTGGGCGCTTCGATGGACTGATATTTCATTCTCAAGTAGGCTCGGATGCGACAAATCGACCAAAACCAAACATTCCAGGCAGATCCCTATTAATGCCGCGCTCGAAATGCTCTTAAAAGAGTTAAAATTGAAGACCGCATCGACGGGCTATGTTCTCCCTAGGATAACGTCGTGGAGGCGTGGAGACGCATCTAAAGTGTCTCGGAGCTTTTGTCAGGCGTTGGGACTTCCTGAGATTACTTTTCATGCAACGCGAGCTTGTTTTGCGGTGCAGTGCCTCGTCGGTGGCTTGGACATTGTAACAACAATGAAGCTTGGTGGTTGGGAGAATACTAAAAGCTTTCAGCACTATTTTCGCCTGGCAGGTGTAGATATACAGGGGCCTACAGATGTGCTCGATTTACTACCCTGTGAGATAGAATTTAAAGTGATCGCCATTAAAAAGCTCGAAACAATTTAGGAATGTAATATAAAATGGAGTTCGCAATTACGGAACTATTTTGAAAGGCACGAGCATGGAAGATCAAAATAAGTTGGTGCAAAAAGCTTTGGATCGAATCAAGGGAGCTGTTGAAAGGCCCGGACCATCTGATGAGCTAAGCAGAGCACTTGGGCAGTTTCTATTTTACCAGAATAGAATTGAAATCAACATGGAGAGGCTAATTCTAAGCTTATGCCCGCAAGTTAAGCATTATATCGAATCAAAAACGAAAATGGGCTTTAGTGAAAAACTGTTGTTGTTGGAGAGTGTGACTCCGGATCACGACAAGCTTCCTTTATTTAGATTGTTGAGGGAGCTCAATGGAATCAGGAATAAATTAGCTCATAGAGAGTTTTCCGACGATATGGTCAAAGCTGAGCATCTCATAACCCTAATTCAAAGCTCTTTTCATATGGGGCCAAGGGAGCTAAGTAAAGTCGGGGATTCTAGTAAAATCAGCATTGCGGTTAAGGCGTCAGAAGTTACTAGTATTTATATGGATTCTCTTGTGGGTGCTGAGCGTTTTAGCCGGGAAGAAGACCCAGAGTTCAAACTGAAGGACGAGATAGCGGGCACCTATCAGAATGCCCTCGAGAAAAGGCTGAGAAATTTGATTATGAAATTTCAGACCAATTTAAAGGAGCCTGAGCTGGGAGAATATCAGAAAAAGCAGGGGATGAATCCTTAGGCTATGAATCTGGGTGCAACTAGATGGTTAATTCAAGTCTAACTAGCTGAAATTAGGGGGATGTCGAAGTTCACCCCAGTTGTTTGTTCTGATAGTTTCCGAAAGCTCTCAATGTCCCATGTAAGCAGCTAGTCATTAAGGATATACTGTAAATAGGAGAAGAGCTCTTCATAGTCTCCAGGGGGGCGAGTGCCATCATGGGGATCCCCCTTCGGCACAAAGAGAACCAATCCTTGTCTCGCCCTAGTCAATAGCACGCGGTACTTGTTTTTTAAGTAGGACTGATCAGTACTGCTTTTGATGTTGTTCCATTTTGTACCCGCAAAACTGCGGAACTTAGTCTCTTTTTTTAAGGACAGAATAAAGTCGATATCCCATGCAACGCACGTCCAATCTAGCTCCAGGCCTTGCACATGAAACTCGGTTGCAACGTCTTCCATGAAGAATGAAGATCTGACATCCTTCTTATCGTTCAGAAACCAATTAACTGGCTCTATACGAGATTTTACGTCCAAGCCGTGGGCTTTGAGTCTCCCAGCACCCGAAGAGGCCAAAATGCCATACCGCTCATTGCCACGAGACTTCTCTTTCAGCCAAAGCTTTGCTTCCTCAAGGCTTCGTGTCAGCTTGATCGGGTACTTTTCTTTGATTTCGGAATAGAGAGCCTTGGCCTTGTCGATGTCCTTATCAAGAAGGGCTGACATGAAGTCAGAAACTCGTTCGGATCTAAACGATCTAACTGATGCCGTAAGGTGAAGGTTTTTGTCGACGTGATGGCGACTACTGAAGGCTTGAACAAATTTCTCGATATTTGGAATGTCGGCCGATGAGGTAGTTGACGGGAGGCACACTTGCCAGTGGGGAAATTTGTTGTGAATTGCATCCAACCACTCAGAGATACCAGCTTCACCTGTATTGATTTCTTGGCCACCGCCGACAAGGCAGATGATTACAGCCCAGTCCGCGTGGCGATCCATAAGTTTAATGAGATATTCAGGTTCTGAGTGATCAAAGTCTGCTACACCTTTCTTCGTCTTCATGAACTTGGTGGTTTGTGTTTTGTTCCAAGCTCTCTGCGCTTCATCAAAAATAACTACTTTTTCGGGTGGAGGAGCATCGGTTCGAAGACCTTCATCTCGGAAGTGGTGAATGTTTTGTATAAATGACTTTGCCTTTGCACGGGCAGCACTAAGTTTAACGGGGCTTGAAGCTTTGGACCTATTTGCCTCGTCTTTTGCTAATGCTTCTTGGAGAATTTCTACTAAAGGACCATTGCCAGACAAAAGAACCGCATGTTGGTTTGCAACTGGATTATTCCATGAAGTTGCTAGGTCAAGGCCGACTAGTGTCTTCCCCGCACCAGGGACGCCAGTAACAAGGCAAATAGTTTTCTTTTTCTGCGAGATCGATTCGTCAATAATCTTTTTTAATGCCGCAGAGGTAATGGACAAGTTGGTAGCGCCGGCATCGGAACGACTAATTTCTTCAACCTGGTGACCTGAGTAAAGGGCTTTTGCCGCTTCAACGATTGTCGGAGTTGGCTTGTACCCTGAGGCGTCCCATTTCAAAAGATCAATCTCAGGTCCTTTTGCATTCGTTTTGAGAGCCTGCAGATGAGTGGATAGATTTTGAGAATTTGTCCTAGTTAAAGACCAAACGCCATCATCAAAGCGAGAGGGCAAGGCTTCAGTATGGGTTGCTTCTGTCGCGACCAGTACGGGAAAGATGTCTATTTGATGACTTCCTTCGTGGAAGTTCTTTAGGTCAAGTGCATAGTCCATTGCTTGATCGGCAGCATATGAATCAAATTGACTAGAACCAACCTTAAATTCAATTGAAAATAGAGCATTTCCAGAGATGACTATCAGGTCAACACGTTTGCCGACACGAGGGATAGAATATTCAAAATAGACGTGCCCAGGTATTCCCTGAAGAGAAGTCTGGAGAATCTCGATCTGCTTTACCCAGGCATTCTTTTGCTGTTCTTCTAAGGTAAAATCATGTGCTTTGCTCAGTAATCCAAGGATGCTGGATGGGGCATCGACAAGGAATCGAGAAATATCATTGGAGTAATAGGCGCGCTTCATGGTGCTCCGGCAAAGAAGAGGGGCCGCAAAGCCCCATGTGTTTATTTTTGCGTTTTCACAATCTGCATCGCGCTAGCAATCAACCCACTCATATCACTCAAATTCGCCGGAACGATAATTGAGTTGTTGGTAGCAGCCAACTCACCAAATGCATTCACATACTGCTCAGCCACCTTCAAACTAACCGCATCCGCACCACCAGGCTCTCGGATTGCCGCGGCCGTCTTTCTTAGGGCCTCAGCGCTGGCTTCCGCAATTGCTAGGATCGCAGCCGCCTGACCTTCGGCTCTATTGATTGAGGCCTGTTTTTCACCTTCAGACTTAGCAATGGCGGCTTCTCTTTCACCCGAAGCAAGATTGATCTGTTCTTGCTTGCGACCTTCAGACGCCGCAATCAGGGCGCGCTTTTCACGCTCGGCCGTGATTTGGGCCTGCATCGCATGAAGAATTTCTTTTGGTGGCGTTAAATCTTTGATTTCATAGCGCAGAACCTTGACGCCCCAGTTGGCGGCGGATTCGTCAATTGCGTTCACGATTGTCGTATTGATGTGATCACGTTCTTCGAAGGTCTTATCCAGCTCCATTTTACCAATCACAGAACGCAAAGTGGTCTGTGCAAGCTGCGTGATCGCGGCAATATAGTTTGAAGAACCATATGAAGCGCGCATTGGATCGGTCACCTGGAAGTATAGAATACCATCAACCTGCAATTGGGTGTTGTCTTTGGTAATGCAAACTTGAGGAGGTACATCTAAAGGAATCTCCTTCAGCTCATGCTTATATCCAACTCGGTCAATGAAGGGGACAACGATATGCAACCCTGGCCCCATCGTCGTATGGTATTTGCCGAGGCGTTCGACGATCCAAGCATGTTGCTGAGGGACGACGTAAACGGTCTTAAGTACAAAGATTACGGCTACCACAAGAATCACAACTGAAATTAGAGTAAAGAACTGCAGGTCCATCTAAGATGTCTCCCATTAAGGTTTTGCTACAAAAAGTCGATTACCACGAACTTCACGAATGACGAAGGTGCCAGCGGAAGCTTCTCCGCTGATCAGCTCAACGTCCCACATGGCGCCACGATACGTTGCTCGAGCTGTGTTTTCTGAACTCCAGGCATCCACTTTGATTGTTTGCCCGATGTCGATATTGACGTTGGGATCAGATTCACTTTGCACATGACGAGGTTTTCCAAAGCGAGACTTCCGCAGAATTAGGGTGCAAACCACCCATATGACTGCGGCAATGATAGCTTGCAAGCTAACGTTAGCCCCCAGTAGGGCGGAGATGCCCGCCGCAGCCATCCCAATTGAGATGACCACCAAGTAGAAAGTGCCAGTGAGAAGCTCTAGTCCCAGCACTAAACCAGCTAAGACAAACCACATGATCCATGTTTCCATCGCTGATCCTTCAGAAAGAATTAGGAAGCTGTTTTGTCTTCCGTACTGGCTTCTGCCGTTGTTGGTGGTTGCATATCCATATGCGGCGTTGTTGGACCATGGTCATCAACTGCGGCAGCAGACTTACGTGTTCTTTTGGTTTTGCGAGAAGCGCGTTTTTGAGACTTCACAAACTTGTGAATCTCGGCGGCCTTAGTGTCGTTCCAACCTTTGATGGCGTCATTGAGGCCTTGCTCAAGTAGCCAGTATAGGCGGTCGGTCAGAATTTCGTGATTTGCTTTAAACTCATGTTCTCCGCGAACATATTTTGCGACATACCGAACTACATCTACTGATAAAATGGCTTTCGCCAAAGACTCAGGAGAAAAGGCCATAGCTTCCTTAGAAAGCTCAGGCCATGTGGAGGTTGTGTAGGAGCTCTCATGGAAGTCAAAGAACTCATAAGCCTGTTCTTCTACAGCTTTCTTGGAGACTTCGATAACATCGTCTGACTTCAGGTCGAAGCTAGCGATCTCAATGCCGCCATATTCAGGCAGGGAGAAATCATAAAGCTTCCACTCACAACCATTGGTCAAAATACCCCAGCGAACGTCACCTATAAGACTTAGATACTCTTTAAGTTGAACTTTACCGCAACGGAAGTCGGACTTATTCAGGTCAAACCCCATTTTCTTCACTTCCACAACAAAGATAGGCTTATCTTGATAAAGCACCACAAGGTCAGGGCGCATTTTGCCCTTTGTTTCCTGCGCGCGGATGGCGTAACCCGCTGAAGCAGAGTAGCCAAGACAGTTTCTTAGAAAGCTTTGCGCCCAACGTTCGACATCAAGCTCTTTGGTATTTGGATTTGCATCCAAACTCTTTAGCTCATGCAGATGTTCTGTTGCTTGATCAAGTAGGTTGCGAATGATTCTATCTTGTTTTGTTTCTCTAGACATCGTGGCTCCTTGGTGTGGGCTACATTTCGGATTGTTTAGCCAAAAGTTTAGGCGTGCTTAAATATAAAGCAGACATTGTTTTGATAGATCTTTAACAGCTGTGGAAACAGCTATTTTGTGTACTCGCCATTTTTCAATCCCATTCTGACTCGATCGATGATGGCTTGATCGTGCTCGCTGCGAGAAGTGGGCGGCGACGCAGTTTCTATTTCTTGATTTGCTAAGGTTCTTTGATACTTCAATTGAGGATTGTGCTTCAGACTTCTTTTGGATGTCTTTGGAGTGCTGAGAGTGACTACTTTTGATTTTTCGATGGTAGTGGATTTTTCACTTTTGGTAATAGCTAGCAGTGTGGGAGCACCATATATAAAGGTGATGCCAATGGACACTACTGTGAAATAGGCTGCTAGCTTTTCTATGGTCATAGCCATTTGCTCCTTGAAACGTACTTGATGGTATACTTCGGTATGTTTATAAATATATTTAGAGAGTTCCATTAATGGGACACTTGGGCTCAGATTTATTACATTTGTAAAGATTTTTTTACGATTTGGTCCTCGCTATTTTGTGGGAAAGTTTGTGAAGTAGATATGACTTTTGTATGCTGGTTGTATGAATCAAAACCATTTCGCAGTTCTAAAAGTCGTGGCCTTGATGCTTGCCGAAGATGATTCCATTCATCGCAAAGAGCGAATTTGGTTTTCTGTGATTGCTGGAAATTACGGCGCGACATTCCGCCAAAGGTTGATGCTTAATAAATTCTTACATGGGCATTCCACTGATAGCCTCTGGGAGATATTAGCTGACGTAGAAAAAGAAGATCACCAGCGTCTTTTGAATTTTCTTCGTGTGGCGATGAGACAAGATGGGCTGGTTAAAAACAAGGAATTGTCTTTCTACCACAGAGTTCAGACTGGTTTGATTAGTATTTCTAGTGATCATATTTCGCTCGGACGTTCGCTCCTGCAAAGGGAAAATGAGCTTGGGATGTGGGAAGAACTGAACAGTTTTGGGAAATTCCTTTCTCATAAAATTCCGGGGGCGGGGAGCGTTGGTCCATTAGATATTTATCCCTTAGCCTTTGCGATGGATTTGTACGCTTTGCCAGGCAGTGGAAGGTATATTCTGACAGCGATAATTGTCATCTTCATCCTTGTGGCTGCATTTTTATCCGTCTACGTGGGAAGTATGTAGGAATATTTGCTGAGCGCCCAGGCCCTCGGAATCTTTCCGGGCATGCGATCAAAATTCGCGACTTCTCCAATGATAACTTGATTCACTACAACTACTTTGAAACCGTGACCCCGACAGCTTTGTAGATCTGGCATTGTGAAAAGAAAGACCGCAGTGACTGCACCAAGGCGGGCTTAGGGGAAGCTCGGTGCTTCCTACCTTAGGGCTATTTTGGCCGACCTTAGTTTTCTGACAAAGTGATGTCCCCCGAAACAACCAAAGCAATGCGACCGCGCCCGCTGGAGATGATAGAAACCAGCGGGCACTTTTTCTCCAGCCGCTTGCGCAGCAGAATTAAACGGGTTTCGAGGTTGTCTTTGACCTCGGGAAGCTGCAGCCAGGCATCCATTCGGAGTTCACGGTTGGTGAACTCGGTTTTTCCCTGCATCTGGTATTCTTTAAGCATCCTCCATAAAATGCGGGCCGGGACATTGCGTATCAAATATTCCCCATTGAGCAAGATGCAGTCCTCTTTTTGGAAATAGCTAAAGATCAACTTTTCCTTGGACGGGCGCACTTTCGGACCCGCCACTGCCGGTGAAGCAGCATCGACAATTTCAAAGTCGTGACTCAGTTGAAGATTCTGAATGGCAAGGGCCAAGACATGACTCAGTGTTTTAAGAATGCTTTCATCGCTGTCGCGAAACTCGTAGATGTTTTCACTTTCCGCAAACAGGACACCCAAAAGTTCGCCGCGCAAGACAATCGGGATCGCCATCTGGCTGCAAGACGTCTTCAGCCCCGGCAAAGGGATCGCATACTGTACGACTGAATCAGAACTGTTTTGGTGTGGGGAAGGGGCTGTGGCCCGGGCATACAGGATTTCCCGGGGCAGCGAGGCATGAGCAAAGGGCACCTTCATCTCGGCGGCTCGGCCAATGACACCTTCTCCGATTTTAACTTCAGAGCCAACTCCGAACTGATCATAGCCCCGTGTTGAAATAGTGTAGAGCCTGTCCGTATCGCCCTGCTTCATCAGAATCATGGAGTGTCTCAGTCCAAATTCCCAGTCAATGGCCTTTAGAATTGAATCAAAGAGATCTTCCAAGGTTTTAGCTTCGCTGACCCTTTCGCAGACTCTTTGAAGGGAATCCAGGTCAATAGCGGTCCGGCGTGTCGGCAGGGGAACAGAGGCCTCTTCGCTAGAGTAAGCTTCATTGCCAATCTTTTCGATATTTACAATGTTCAGGACTTCAATCGATTGCAGTTTGAAAAAGTGAGAAGCGCCAGAGTAATCCGCAATCGCATCAAATTTCTTGGCCAGTTGTGAAAACAAGGGGCCGTCTGATTCGGTATGGCTGAATTTCGCTTCGATTTCATAGGCGCAGAAGTTGTCAGGGTCATAAACTCGCACGGTGCAGTGGGGGTTTGTGCTGATATTGCTTTTGGTTTTGTTGAAAAACTGGGTGGTCAGGCCCAGCTGGGTTTCATTGAGCAGATACACCTGACTTAAATAGGCGACGTTCGGAATGCCCTCAGGTGACGCTGTCAAAATTGTCGATGGGATAACGCCCAAGAACGCATTTTTGAAACTGGATGGGCTGATCATAACGGAGTCCCCGCATGTTGGCCCGGAGTGCTTAAGAACAAGTGAGTGACCTCGACGTCGACGGCGATGCTAGGGAAGCTGACCATCAGTCTCATCAAAGAAGAAGGAACGCCAGCTTTATCGGTTTCGGAGAAAAACAATTCTCGATATCGTTCGAGGATGATGCGATCTCTGGCATCGGCTTCGCGATGGGAGACATATCTTCCTTTCACCTGGAGCGTTTTATAAGTGGAAGGAAGGGAGGCAACAACTGCCACATGACTCTGCTCTTTGAGTATGGGCAGAACTCGTAATGCCGAGTCCTTCTGAATGTAAAATGTGACAGTCTTACGGTCCAGACCAACGACGGCCCCGATGCATCTGGCGCCTTTGCTTTTAAGTTCCGAGTCGCAACAGCTTAAAGTCATTGCGACACCATTTTCCAGAAATTCGGACCATTCTTGATTCAACATAGGACCCAAGATAGCAGGTTAGGATTTATTTCGTAAGATCTTAGTAAATATTTAGGAAACGCAGTTTTGCAACAGCCGTAAAGTGGTTTACGGAGGTTCGTATGAAAATTCTAGTCACGGCCAGCACAGGGACCATAGGTTCTAGAGTTGTTACCAAATTGAGAAATCGGTCTCAAGTTGAAGTCCTTGAGGGCTGTCGGCAGCCCCAGAAAGCAGGGCAGATTCAATTTAACTTTGACAATGCCAATGTTGTTTTGTCCGCATTGAAGAATGTCGAAAAGGCAGTTCTTATCACGCCAGCCAGTCCCCAGGAACTTGAAACCGGTGTTCGTTTCGTCCAGAGTGCCAAAGCAGCCGGTCTGAAGCATCTTGTTTTCATGTCTATCCATCGGGTGGAAGATGCTCCAGCCATACCTCATTTTGCCTCAAAGATCGCAATTCAAAAGGAGTTGGAAAAGTCAGGCTTAAAGTGGACGACGATTTCACCCAATAATTTCTATCAAAATGACTACTTCTTTAAGTCATCGCTTTTAGATCACGGAGTTTATCCGCAGCCGTTTGGAAATATCGGTCTCAGCCGCGTCGATGCCAACGATATTGCCGACGCTTTGGTGCAGGCCCTTTTTAAAGAGGAGCTTTCTGGACAGATATTTCCCCTGATCGGACCTGAGTCTTTAACCGTAAATCAGACCTGTGAATTGTATGGGCATTACTTGGGGCGTCCGATTCAGTATGGCGGAGATGATCTGGAACGATGGTATGAAAACAACAAATCTTATTTGCCAGAGTGGCTCCTGAACGACTGGAAGCAGATGTATATGTTTTTCCAAAGACAGGGGCTGAAAGCGACTGTGGCTGATTATATTCAACAAGAGAAGATATTGAATCATCCGCCTAAATCATTTGAAAGATTTGTGAAAGAAACTGTTTTGGATTGGAAAAAGGAGACCTTATGAAAAAAGAACTCTTATGTGCATCGGTGGTTTTTGCTCTTTTGGCTCTGCCTGGGTTGTCCCAGGCAAAGTCCCGCGAAGATGAAATTCAGCGCGGCCGATATCTTGTTAAGACCATTGGATGTAATGACTGCCATACTCCATTTTTTGGAATGAAGAATGGAGATGTTCCTGAAAAAGATTGGTTGATCGGAGATCAAGTCGGCTGGAAAGGGCCCTGGGGAACCACTTATCCCACAAATTTGCGAGAACGAGTCCAAGGGATGAGTGAGGCTGAGTTTGTTCAGTACGCCAAGAAGCTTAAGACCCGTCCTCCGATGCCCTGGTATGCCTTGAACGCCATGACGAAAGAAGACTTGAGGGCGATGTATCGATTCGTTAAGTCTTTGGGACCGAGCACCAATAAGGTTCCAGCCGGCTTACTGCCGGGAGAAGTTCCACGAGGTCCTTACATGGATATGACGGTTGTGATGCCAAAGTAGTGGACCGAGGTCTAGAGCGTTTGCACACCCCAAAGTACTCTGACAAAAATCGAATGCAAATCTGGTTTTCGTGCCGTTGAAATCGCAAAATGGAAATCAAGTGGGGGTTTTGTTTTGAATGAACCCAATCGCAATTTCTTTTGGATCTTCTTTTTGATTCTGGGGATTTTCTGGCTCCAGAGCGTTTGGTTTGGCTCACGCACTGTGCAGCAGATTCCTTATAGTCAGTATGAAAGTCTTGTGAAGCAAGGTGATGTGCAAAATCTTATAGTGACAGAAAACCACATTCGCGGCGAATTCAAGCAGCCCCAAAATGGGTTTAAGAGCTTTGTCACCAACCGGGTCGAGCCCGAACTTGCCAAGGAGCTGTCCGGGGCCGGCGTGACCTATCGCAGAGAAATTGAAAACACCTTCTTTCGTGATCTTTTGTCTTGGGTCGTTCCTGCTTTGATATTTGTGGCGGTTTTTTTGTATTTCAGTCGCAAGTTTGCAGAAAAAGGCGGGATGAGCGGATTGATGTCCGTGGGTAAAAGTGGCGCCCGGTTGTATGCCGAAACCGGCGTGAAGGTGTCTTTCGGGGATGTGGCGGGCGTGGAAGAGGCCAAGGCGGAACTGTACGAAGTCGTCCAGTTTTTGAAGAGCCCCCAAGAATTCGGTCGCCTGGGGGCGCGAATGCCGAAAGGAATTCTTCTGGTGGGGCCTCCGGGGACAGGGAAGACTCTTTTGGCCAAAGCGGTGGCGGGTGAAGCGCAAGTTCCGTTTTATTCAATCACCGGTTCTGAGTTCGTAGAAATGTTTGTCGGGGTCGGGGCCGCCAGGGTGCGGGATCTTTTTGAACAGGCAAGAAAGAATGCTCCCTGCATAATATTTATTGATGAGTTGGATGCCTTGGGCAAAGTTCGCGGCGTGGCGGGCTCTTTTGGCGGACACGATGAAAAAGAGCAGACTTTAAATCAGCTGCTGGCCGAGCTGGATGGATTTGATTCTCGCTCGGGCGTGGTGATTCTGGCCGCCACGAATCGGCCTGAGGTGTTGGATCCAGCGCTTTTGCGGGCCGGTCGTTTTGACCGCCAGGTTTTGGTCGATCGTCCGGATCGAACCGGGCGGGAGCAGATTCTGCGGGTGCACTTAAAGAAGATCAAGGCGGATGAGGCTTTGAATGTCGAACACCTCGCACATCTGACTTCAGGGTTTACAGGAGCGGACATTGCCAACTTGATCAACGAGGCGGCGATGGTGGCGACTCGTCGCAAGGCCGAAACTGTGAATGAAAAGGACTTTGTTGCGGCGATCGAAAGGATCGTGGCAGGTCTTGAAAAGAAAAGTCGTCTGCTGAATGAAAAAGAGAAAGCCATTGTGGCTCACCATGAAATGGGCCATGCCATTATGGCCTGCCTTTTTCCGGGCGTGGATAAGGTGCAGAAGATTTCAATCATCCCCCGAGGTTTGGGGGCTTTAGGGTACACCATGCAGCGCCCGACAGAAGATCGGTATCTGATGACTAGGCCGGAACTGTTGGACAAGATCTGTGTTCTTTTGGGCGGACGAGTCGCTGAAGAACTGATTTTTGGAGAAGTTTCGACAGGGGCCTCGGATGACTTGGTGCGTGTGACGAACATCGCTGAAGCGTTGGTCACTCGCTATGGGATGAGTGAGGTTTTGGGGAATATCGTTTTTGAACAGCCCACGGGAAATTTTCTTGAGGTTCCGGGGGCAGGCTATCGAAGCCGCACCTACAGCGAAAAAAGCGCCACAGAGATTGATCAGGAGATTCGTCAGATTGTGGCGGCGTGTGCCTTACGAACACGGGAATCATTAGCGGCGAACTTAAGTATTCTCAAAAAAGGGGCCGCCCAACTTCTTGAAAAGGAAACATTAAGTGAACCCGAAATCGAACTTCTGATGCGCGACCTGGTGGTTAAAAATGCCGCGCCCCAGAGGGAGCGCGACTTAAGCGTTTGAAAGTCGAATCTATTTTCTACAGAACAGGTGTCGGAAGACGAAGTTGGCTGGTCTCGCGTCGGTGAACGTCATACAAGACTCATTATTCGCGGAGGTGTAGTAGCTAATGAGATAGGATTCTTTGTTTCCATTGGTATTTTTGCAGTCAAGAACGACTTCGGTGCCTTTGGCGGCGGGACTCTTGAGGTCTGCGAGCTCCACGGGGCGTTCTTTGCACGACATACTTTCTGTGTCGATTTCAGACTTGGTCGTCAGGGTGCCATCGATGGAGTATTCCATTTCCAAGCCGAGACCGTACCAAGAACCAAGGAGACGGCTTTCACTAGAGACTCCGAATGCAGAAGCGCTAGACATCAATAGAACTGCTAGAATTAGCTTTTTCATAAATTACTCCCTTTTTTCTTTCTTCAGAACAAGGGATTTGCGATGAATATGCCGGCCACAGAACGAATTAATTGGATTTGATCCCGTGGCGGCCGTCAAAGCCTCAACGAAGGGGCAAAAAAGCGTCCGGTGTTGCCTGAGGTGATAGTTTTGCGTTGAGCCAACAGTGTATCTGCCCGGCTTTGGGATGATAGAAGATATCCATGTCGAAAAGCCTCACCAAAGCCCAAACACGCACCCTCTGGCTGAAATCCCAAGGCCTCTGCGAACCTAAACCCTTCGGCCAAGGGCCCAAAGCCACCGTCAAAGCCATCAAACACCTGGGCTATGTTCAGATCGACACCATCAACGTGATCGAGCGCTCACATCACCACATCCTGTTTTCACGCATCCCGGACTACAGACGCTTGCACCTGCATCAGGCACAAAGCAAAGATAAGACGATCTTTGAATATTGGACCCATGCCCTGGCGTACATCGCCACTGATGATTTTAAATACTTCATCAACGACATGAACCGTCGCAAGGCCAATCCGTCTGAATGGTATTCCTCCGTCACTGAAAAAGACGTGAAGGGGATCCTAGCCACTATCAAAAAACAAGGCCCGATCAGTATTCGCGACGTGACAGATGACGTGCTGGTTGAAAAGACGCATGCTTGGGCCAGCAAGAAGCCTTCAAAGAAATTCCTGCAATGCGGATTTAACGGGGGGGACCTGGTCATCGCTGAACGTCAGGGCATGCTGAAAAAGTACGACCTGACCGACCGTCACTTTGCGTGGGACAAACGCCCCAAGGCCGCAACACCGGCTGAAGTGTGCGAATACTATATTGACCGGGCCTTAAGATCCCAAGGTGTGATCAGTCTTGATTCCGCCGCCTATATGGCCAAAGCGCCGTTCAAAAAGGAAATCCTGAAGCGCATCGAAGCCCGGGTCAAAAAGGGGAGCCTGGTCCCAGTCCAAATCAAAGGCCTTGAAAAAGAAGCCTTCTGGATCGAAGCCGAGACACTTGATAGCGAAATGCCCGAAGCCAACGACATGACCCACATCCTGTCGCCGTTTGATCCGCTGGTCATTCAGCGCAAGCGCTTTCACATGTTCTTTGATTACGACCACCGTTTTGAAGCCTATGTCCCGAAAGAAAAACGCAAGTACGGCTATTTCGCCTTGCCGGTGATCATCGGGGATCAGGCGGTCACAGTGATTGATCTTAAAGCAGACCGGCAAAATCAAGAGCTCTTGATTCAGCAATGGAGCTGGCTGGGGAAAAACAAATCCAAAGCCAATAAAACATTGATCGAACAAGAACTGCATCGTTTTGAAAAGTTCCAGTTGGAGAAATAATCTGAGAACGACTTCCATTTGCTCCCAAAGGAAATAAGCCTTTTCATAATGCAACAATAATAGTAACATTAAGCCTTCAAGGACTTTCCCTTAAGGAGCTTCGATGAACAACCATGCCCTTTTCCAGCCCTTTCAATTCAAAGGCCTCACCTTAAAAAATCGCATCGTCATGGCGCCCATGACACGCCAAAAATCCCCCGATGGTGTACCGACCGAAGACGTCGCCAAGTACTATCAACGCCGCGCCGAAGGCGAGGTGGGATTGATTCTGTCTGAAGGCACCGTGATCAATCGTCCCGCATCTTCAAATGAAAAAGACGTCCCGCACTTTCACGGAGAAAAGTCCCTGCATCAATGGCAAGCCGTGATCCAAGCCGTTCACAGCGCTGGCGGCAAGATGGCACCCCAAATCTGGCACATGGGAAAAATGAAACCCAGCTCCTCAGGCTGGCTGCCTAAGGCCGCGTTTGAAGGTCCGGCCGAGATGACTTTGGAAGACATTCAAAACACCATCAACGCCTATGCCCAAGCCGCCTTGGATGCCAAGAACCTGGGCTTTGACACCGTCGAACTGCACGGGGCCCACGGGTATCTGATTGATCAGTTCTTCTGGCCGGGGATGAACACCCGCACGGATCGTTTTGGTGGAAACACGATCGCGGCTAGAAATACCTTTGCCGTGGAAGTGGTGAAAGCCGTTCGTGCGAAAGTGGGTGCGGACTTCCCGGTGATCTTGCGCCTGTCGCAGTGGAAACAACAAGACTATAACGCCAAGGTCGCAACGACTCCGAAAGAAATGGAAGAGTGGCTGCTGCCACTTTCTGAAGCGGGCGTGGATATCTTCCACTGCTCTCAAAGAAGATTCTGGGAACCTGAGTTCGCGGATTCGGATTTGAATTTCGCCGGCTGGGCTAAGAAAATCACCGGTAAACCCACCATCACCGTGGGGTCCATCGGTCTGAGCGGCGGGGACTTCTTAAACAGCTTCCGCGGGCAGGGGGCTGAAGTCGGTGGTCTTGAAGAGCTGACCCGCCGATTGGATCGCGGGGACTTTGACCTGGTCGCTGTGGGCCGGGCGCTTTTGACGGATCCGCAGTGGGTGAAAAAAGTCAAAGAGGCGCGCACAAACGAGCTTAAAGGCTTTAACCCCGCGGACCTTGCAGTTCTGACATAGGCTCTGGGTAATTTCGTTAAAAGGACTGCCAAAACGACGGATTTGGGCAGTCCTTTTTGTACAAATTCGCAATCCATCATAAGCCCTCTTTCGGTTTGGCAACGGAACAGTTACCTTGCTGTCCATCAAACAAACCCAAGGAGATCCCCGTGAAAAAGGCTCTATTGCTTCCGATCGCAGCTTTGCTGACCTCTGTTTCTGCCCAGGCGAAATCGATTGCCTCTGACGACAAACAAATCCCAGTGTCGTCTGTGTCCCAGGTTGTGCAACTGGCGAAGGTGGAGCGGGACTCTGTCACAAAAACAGTGAGTGTGGTTGTGACTGATCATGGTAAATCCACGGATGTCAGCCCGACAGCTTCCATCTATCTGACGTTTACGGCCTTTGCTGAAATGGGTAATGTTTCGACAAGCTTCCCCATCGATCATGTTCTGTCTTTTGCATCGGCGGTTCGCAAATCTGCCGGCATCTATGAAATCAAAGCTCAAGTGTATCGTGACGAAGCCGGAATCCAGGATATCACTTACACGATCGACACGAACCAAATGTTCATCGACGAAGACAAAATGCGCAAAGCCTGCGGTGGTGACTTCTGTGATGGCGAGCTGAAAACGTCCATCGAAGTCAAAGAGACTCTTAAGAAAGCGCAGTTCTAGTTTTTCATCCGGATCACTTCAGGATACTTGTTGTCGCCAGCGTTGTTTGCGGTATGCTTTTAATAAAGGATGCCGCATGACCCACACTGAAGAAAAAATCAGAAGACTTTGCCCTGAGGTGGTGGCCTCGGGTTTGGATCCGAGGCTTCTCAGTCAGATGCTGGACACGCGTTTTTTGGGGAATTTTTCGATCTTTTCCGCCGCGGCAGACGCCTTTTTGTATGAGTACGCCGAAGAACTTGAAGAGCTTCAGGCGTTCATCGAAAACCTGGATCGTCAGAAAGCCTTTGCCGCGACTCACAAACTAAAAGGCTCCCTGATAAATTTCCACCGACCGGATGTGGCTGAAACCGCGCGGATTTTAGAGATCCACACCGAAGACTGGAGTCACGAACAGCTCAAAGAGCAGTTCGCCATTCTTCAAATTCAGATCCAGGAATTTGCCTTTGAACTGAAGCTTTTGATGAAATCCTTTGAAGAAATTCAGGACCTGCCATGAAGCCCTTGCATGTTCTTGTGGCCGAAGACAACACCGTCAATCAGTTGATTGTTCGCGGCATGTTGGTAAAACTTGGGCATAACATCACCATGGTGGAAAATGGCAAGCGAGCCGTTGAAGAGCTTCAGGCCACGGCCTTTGACTTGATACTGATGGACTGCCACATGCCGGAGATGGATGGATTTCTTGCCACCCAGACTATCCGCGCAAATCCCAAGTTTAAAACTTTGCCCATCATCGCCATGACCGCAAGCGAGATCGCCGAAGAAAAGGACCGCTGCGTGCAGGTCGGGATGACGGACTTCCTGGCAAAGCCTTTGACCATGGCCACGCTTGAAGCTGTTCTGCGAAAGCACAGCAAAGAATAAGAATCTAATTTTGAGATGTCGCGGTGTGATTTTCACTGCCCTGGGTGTCCTATAACAGTTTGAGTTTCATTGATTCTACGAGGCATAATCAGGCCTTGTAGGAGCCTCTATGAATCAATTTATCTCTTGCTTGGTGACAGGCGTTTTAATTGTTTTATCGTCGATGGCGGCAACGGCTTCGCAGGGCCCTTTGCCTCTGCCTCAAAGGGGCTACAAAGTTTATTCGCGCATTCAGTTTGTCGAACTGACAACGCAGCACCCGGTGCGGGATAAAGCCCTGGGGGACACGCTGGAGGTCAGTTTTAAGTCGCAGCTGGATCAGCTCTATCGTCTTCACAACCCTTCAGTTCGCCATTTGCGGTTTGTGGAAAGAGTGCCCCAGGAATCCTGTGACATCCTGATCAGTGGAACCTACACGCTTCGGGCTTTTGGCCATCGGGGGATGCATGCCACCGTGACGGTGGAAAATCTGGCCACCGGTGAAACCCAGAGTTTTGAGGCCGCAGGTGACGCTTTTGAAATCACCGAAACATTGGCGCAGGACGTTTTTCATGAATTTCAAAAAACCCGCTTTCCAACCCAAGCCAGGATCTATGGCAAAAATTTGACGCTGCTTTATCAGGGCGCGATTTACCGACCGACAGCCGCAAAGATGTCTGAACTTTACAAACAAAGCCTGATCGCCTGTGAAGTGCGTGGAGGCCGTGTGAGCACGGAAAAAGAACTGGTGGCCGTGGCCACGCTCGGAGACTATGGCGGAGGTGTTTCTGTCGGCCATAACGGCGTGAGTTCGGATTATTGGTCGGTGGAATCAGCCCGCGTGTATGTGGCGCCGTGGAGTCAATCCATCAGCGCCACGAATCTTAACCCCACAGAGCGGTTGAATTATCTTTGTGTTCGCTAAATCATTCCGGGGCGGCTTCGACTCCGGAGCCATAAAGTTTTAGCAGGATGTTGCCTTCGCTGGTTCCGATGTACATCTCGCCATAGTGCTCACCCAGTGTTTTGGGGGTGAAGTACAGATCGATCACGCAGTACTTATCCGGATCGACGGTGTCGCCGCAGTTGGTGGTCGCGGTGTACATTTCCCCAAAGATCGACAGTTCATCGATCTTCAGAGCTTTGTCGCTGGGGGCATTGATACCGATTTCCACCCAGATTGTTTCATCCAAAGGGGCTTCGCCAAACTCAATACTTAAATAGCTGATGTCCTGGGGAGCCGGGGTGGTGGTTTCAGCGGCGAAAGTGGGGAAGGCCATAAAGGTTGCCATTAAGAAGGCGCCAAGGGTTCTCATAACTCCTCCTGTTTTGTAGCCTTATTCTAAGCCCACGCCCGACATTTCGCAGTATGCAAGCAAACAGCGGTCTGGTACCTTTTTCGGATCGAGGTTTTCATTGGTCGGGTCATTAAAATATTTTGAGCTTTGGGCATTAAAGTTCAGTGCCTTTTTGTCGGGAAGTTTCTTCTGTTTTTTTCTGCAGTCTCAGTTTCAGATGCGCGCGGTGGTGGCTGCCGCATTGACGGGTTTTTTGGGGACCTTCATCCCGGACACCAAACGCATTGAAAGGACCCATGTTCACGCCACCATTTACATGGGTGCTTTTATTGCCATGGGTTCACGGGTGGTGGAAGCCGGCCCCTGGCAGATTCTGTGGGTCTCGGTGTTGGGCTCAACCCTTTACTTTTTAATCAGTCCCTATTTTAAAGGGATGGGCGGTCGTCTGGGGTTGATTGCGTTTATTTCATCCCTCTTGGGGTGGGCGATGAGGCACTGGCTATGATGATCTTTCTGGTGATGCTGCTATCGTTCTTGGGCGCAGAACTGACTTTTTTCTTAATTCATCGCTATCATGTCCCGACTGTGCGAGCGTCCAGTGGACTGACGTTGGTGTTTGCGGGAATCCTGGCCCTGTTCAATCTTCCCTTTGTCGGGGTTTTACAAGCCGCCTTTTTTGGAGCCACCTTCGTCGGGATGACCGATAGATCGCGCATGGGCTGGAAGCGAGTGTTCCTGGCCAGTCAGATTTATGGTCTGATCTATTTCTTTCTGATTCCCTTTGCGCGAGGCTTTGGCGGTGGTTTGGGGGCGGCGGCCTTTGTGTCTATCGCAACGGTTTATTCTGCCGACAAGCTCTTGAGGAAGGCCCGTTCGTCGGGTACGGTTAAGTCATGACTTCTTTTGTAAATCAAATTGCCTGGATCGAAGAAAACTTCAAAGAGATCAAACCTTCTGCGGAAGTTTTTCTGGATATGAAATACGCCACTGACGACAACTTTATGAATGTGGATATTTATAAAGGTTTTGACCGTTGTTTTGTTTCCCCCGTGGCCTATGAGATGTTCATGAAGGCCTGTGCGGTCTTGCGTGAAAAGCATCCGGATTTGCAGTTTCTGGTTTGGGATGCCCTTCGTCCACGCAGCATTCAGGCGCAGTTCTATGATCATCTGGCGGGAACACCTTTTCAGAACTATGTGGCGGCCCCCTATCCAGGCTCGCTTCATAACTTTGGCATGGCGATGGATTTGAGCCTGCAAACCAAAGAGGGCGTCGCTTTGGACATGGGCACAGGTTTTGATGACTTCCGCGACCTGGCTCAGCCGAAACTGGAAAAGCAGTTTTTGCAGTCCGGCGAGTTGACGCAAGCCCAACTGCAAAACCGCCTGCTGTTGCGAAGTCTGATGGAAGATCAGGGATTCAAAGTGCTGGAGCACGAGTGGTGGCACTTTAATGCACTTCCCAAAGATCAAGTGCACGGCAAACATCCGGTCTTGGAATAGACTAAAAAAAATTCGGATTAAGCCAGCAGGCCGTCGATGATGTCGGCGGTTTTTTTCTGACTGGAAGTCAGGAAATTGACGTATTCCTCAGTGGGTTTGCTGTGGGTGGTGTCAGCCACTGTTTTTGCGATCACAAAAGGCACCTGGGCTTTTTCGCAAAGATAAGCGACAGAACACGCCTCCATATCAACCAACAGGGCATCAGCAAACGTGCGCTTGAGCAAGTTCTTGCGAACGGTGCCGCCGACAAACTCGGACCCGGATAAAACAATTCCATGGTGTACGGTGCCGGGCTGGTTTTTCAAAAGGCTGTCGATCTTTTGATTCCAATGCGTTGAAGCTTTGATCTTGAGCGGTTTGCGCTTTTCTTTAGGCAGGGACAGGTGCAGTTCACCACTGGCCATGTATTCCAGACCGTGATCAGACGAGCAGACGGCATCGTGCTGAATGACGTCTGTGGCGATGCAAACATCACCAAGCTTTAATGCCGGATCAACAGCACCCCCCAAACCCAGCAGCAGGACGACATCGAATTTGTGGTTGCTAAGAAATGACGTCAGAACCGAGCTGGCATTGATGGGGCCGATGCCGGTTTGAGCGATAAGAATTTCTGCTTCATTCCTTTGCAGCTTCCACACCGGGACTGCAAAAGGCGCCAAAGAAGTTGTGGGCGTCGCAGGCAGGCCCGCGACGTCTTTCAGTTCTTCTTTCATGGCGGTCAGAATCAGAATTCGGGTCATTACGCCTTCTTTACGAACTCTGACTTGAGGTTCATCGCCCCAAAGCCATCGATCTTGCAGGCAATGTCGTGACCGTCACCACCGGATTGCAGGCGGATGTTTTTTACTTTGGTTCCAACTTTGACCACCGACGAAGATCCTTTGATCTTCAGATCTTTGATCACCACGACTGTATCACCATCCTGAAGAATGTTGCCGTTGGCATCTTTGATTACATTGTCAGCGGTTTCTTCTTCCACCGGAGCGGCAGAGGCGTGGGCGCTCCATTCGTGGGCGCACTCTGGGCAAACCCAAAGGTTGCCGTCTTGATAAACATGTTCGGAATTGCATTTAGGGCATTTGGATTCAGTACTCATAGGTCAGTTAAAACATATCAAGGCCGCGGAAGCTAGTACTTAGCGGTGATATTTTTAAGGGTGCCGTCTTTGCGCATGGATTCCAAGGCGCTGTTCAGGGCTTCGATGACGGCATCAGGCGTGCTGGGATGAAATGCCAGCCAGTAATCTGTAGAGTACAAGTAGGCCAGCTTCTTGTATTTGACATTCCATTTGGTTTCATAGGATTTCTGGCTTCCCGTCGTCACGATGTCCAGCGGGATGCGGCCCTTTTTAAAGGCCTGCATGCGTTCGTCTTCTTCGCGATAGATGGTGATTTTAAAGCCGTGCTTTTGCAAAAACTCAATCGGGGCGTCACCATACTGGCCCGCGACGGTGTGGGATTTGAAGGTGGTAAAGTCCGGGTGGGGGACGAAGTCAGCCCCTTCCAGGCAGGCCAGATGGACTTCATCTTTCACGATGGGGCCCACCCATTTGAAAAGTTTTTCGCGCTCTTGCGTGCGAGAGGTGGAGTAGACAAAGTGTTTGGGTTTTTCCAGGGCCGCCTTATAGGCCCGGGCCCAGGGCCACACAGCAAAGGACACTTTGAGCTTTGCGCGTTTAAAGGCCTCTTTTGCGACCTCCGTGGCCGAACCTTTCACGTCGCCATCTTCCTGATAGTTGAAGGGGACAAAGTCCTCAGTCAGCCCCTGATAGACGATGTCCTTGCCTTTGTGGCCTGAGAATTTCGAGGGCACCTGCACGGGCGGTGTCGCCCACAGAGCGGCCCCCAGCAGAATCAATGAAAGCTTCATTTGCTGACGGCTTTAAAACGGGCCAGAGGCGCGATGCGCGCTTTATTCAGGCTTAAGTGGTCTCCATCCACGGTGTAGTTGTCGACTCCTTGCAAAACTTCGCCGAAGTTATCTTCCGTCGGCATTTTCACACAGAATTTTTTGGTGGAAGCCAGCTTTGAGATGAACAGACGCTGGCCCGGAGTTTCTTCATAAGCTCCGGTGAAATTGTTGCAGCCATCATTGCCGTTGACGCGGTTGTCGCCGCTGTTGAACTGAATGTAGACCTTTTGCGAATCCGTGTTGGAGTATTTCACGGGTTGCCCCATCAGCTCGACCAGTTCCCAGCGGATGTCTTTGAAGTTGGCAGCAGGGGCCGAGGTGTTTTGCATGCGGGTCTCCTCAGGGGTCGTTTCGCTGTGGGCGCAGCCCCACAAACACAGGCAGATCAGGGGTAACAGGGTTGCTTTTTTCAAGGCAGATTCCTTTCTGACTCGGTGACATCTTTCATTTCATCGGTGTCGATGTCTTTAGAAAATAAATCCAGGGCCGACTGACCGACCTGTTGAGTATCATAGCGTGTATACCAGCCGACGGCAACGGCTCCGGCCACTGGAATCCAGCGCGAGATCGTCGCCCCCAGCATTCGTTGGCTGACCCGCAGGCCCAGTCTTTCACACAATCTTTGCACCATGCGCAGGCTGGTCTTGCGCAGAACATAGCGTTCACCGACGCGCACGACGATGTCGCGGAAAAGTTGGCTGGCGCCGTGTTTGAACAGGCAAAACAGCAAAGCTTCTCTGGTCAAAAATCCTGTTTTGCCATGAATGGCCGCAATATCTGAAACCATCTGAGCTTGAATTCGCCAGATCAAAATCAAATCAGGAAGAATTGTCATCATGCCAAAGGGCCCCGGTGGAATGGCCAACGCCGCCGACACACTGGCCGCTCGCAAAGAGGCGGACTTGATCACTTGCGCGGAATCTTTAACCGGAGTGTTGGATGCCTTGTGTGGAGAGTCGGGGATCTGACTGACCAGATCCAACAGTGAATTGGCGATGCCTGTGGCATAGGACTTTGGTTCTGCCATTTCTCATCCTTCCGTTGAAGTTTGAGTACCTGTTACAAGGATACTGTAAATTCCGCGCAATTGCATCAGAGCTTTTAAAGCATGTTTAGAATTCTGTTTTCAGTCCCAGAAAGGCGGTCCGGCGCATCCCAGGAAAGATTCCCTGAGGGGCCCTTGAGGCGATGTAGGTGGTGTCCGCCAGATTTCGCACTGACAGCTCCAAAGTCAGATCCCGTGTTGCCTGGTATTCGCCGGTCAGGTGAAACAGCCCATAGGCCGGCAGCACACCACGCATTCCATCCACGGAACCTTCCACCGTGTTTTCAGCATCGGCGTACTGTTCACTGACGAAGGCATATTGCAGCTGAGTGAACCAGGCTTGACGTTTGTATCCCAGGGCCGCGTTGAACATGTATTCGGGGGCATAGGGCAGGCGATTGCCATTGCGGTCTTCAGAGGAAATAATTCGGGTGCTGTTAAACTTTGCCACGGGCAGGTAAGTGGCATTGACGTCGATGATCAAAGAGCGATCAAACTCGGGACTGTAGCGGGTTGAAAGTTCAAGTCCCTGGTGCAAAGTTTTTCCGCCGTTTGTCAGTGTGCTTGAAGCCCCGCCGGATTCTGTAGCCTGAATCAGCTGGTTTGAAAAATCCAGCTGGAACAGGGCTGCTTCCATCTGGAAGTTGTCCCGCTGGCTGCGATACCCAAGCTCGACATTCACGCTTCTTTCCGCGCTTAAATCCACGGCTTGGCCATTGTTGTCGATGGAATCCTGCACTCTTGGAGGAGCGAACCCCTGGTGAACTCCGGCAAACAGAAACTCTTGCTTTGTCAGCTCATAAGCGGCACCCATGCCGCCCAGATACTCGGTGTTTCTGGTGGCAGATCCCTGATTGAAATCGGCAGATGATTTTCGATAGATCATCCGGCTTTGTCGATAGGATTCAATGCGCACTCCTGGTGTGATGGTCCAGCGTTCCAGATTAAAGGCGTTTTCAGCATACAATGTCTGTGCATCCGCAAAACGTTTGTCGTCAGTATCAATGACTCCGGATCGGGACGTGGAGGTGGCGCCTTTGACCTCGACGTTGCGCATGTCTTCGGTGTGCAGGCGCAAGCCCACTTGCAGGTCGTTGGTGACTTCACCCGCATTCCAGTTCAGGAAGTAGCGGCTGTCGATGCCGGCGACATCAAAGGTGCGATTGCGCCCTTTGTTCCCGGCGGTCATACTGATGTTGCCCGCGCCGTCCTTTGAGAAATTCTGTCTCCACCAGTCTCGCGCGGTCTGATTGACGTAAAACAGCGTCGCCAATCGGGAGTCGCCGTTGATCTGATAGTCATGGGTCAGATTCATTTCATAGCGATTGATATAAAGAATGTCATCTTTCGCCGGATTCTGATAAGGGTCCTCTTCATACAGTTTCTGGGTCAGGCCCAGATAAGTCAGTTGTGCTTCGCTTTTATAGTGGCTCAATTTGATGCCGATATAACTTTTGTCCGACAGCGCCCCACCATACTTCACCAGCACATCCTGAGTTTTGAAATGACTGTTGTCGCGGGAACCGTTTCCGTCCTTGGCAAAAATATTTAACAACAATCCGGTGCCGTCTTTCACGGAACTGCCTTCGATCAAGAGGGCTTTATAATCCCGGGAACCACCTGTCAATGTCACCGCATTGCCATGATCCTTTGTGGGATTTTTGGTCAGATAGTTGATGACTCCGCCAATGGTGGAAGGGCCAAAGGCCAGCGAGCTGCTGCCTTTGCGGATGTCAATGCGTTCCATCCGTTCAACGATCGGCGCATAGTATGCTGAAGAGTCGATATAGGGCCCCAGTGCCAGAGGAGCGCCGTCTTCAAGCAGAAGAACCTTGCGGCTTCCGTCCGGGCTTAGGCCGCGCATCCCGATATAGGCCACACCTTCGGCTTCGATCACGTTGGCGCCAGCGGTTCTTTTGACGGCATCCTGCGCACTGGTTGGTTTGTTTTTTTTAAGTTCATCCTGGGTGACCACGGTGACGGCACCAGGGGTTTTTAGCACTTCCTCCTGTCTCTCGCTGAGCACCTGAATTGTCGGAAGATTTACGACATCGGGGCTGGTGGCTGGGGCCTCTTGTGCGAAGGCTGTGGAGGTCACAGCGGCTATGTATAAGATCGAAAAGATTTTCATGCTTTGTCTCCTGAAAGGTATTTGCGGAAATTACTTTTTAGTCTGGTGAATCACAAATTTCCTTTCGGGAATCTGGACAAATAACAACCAATTGAAAGGGCTTCCGTCCGCAGTCTCCGCCCCCGGAGTGGATTTCAAACTCTAAAAACGAAGAAACATGATCTTGGTCATTTCTTTTTGTCGCCATTCGCGGGAAGAAGGTACTATGGCAGAAAAGTGTTCACCTGAAGAAGCGGCGCTAAAAAGTTTTTTTCTGGGACCGCAGTCTGAAAATGCGGATTGGGTTCGGCATGAGATGCTGGCTGTTCTGGATCATTGGTTTCAGTGGAGGCAGGATCTTTTTCCTGACGATGGCAAGGCCATCTCCCGATCAGATCAAAAAAGTGGAGAGTTTCAAAGTCGCCGTGAGAAGACACAACAGGTCCTTCAGGACCTGTGTCATCGCTTTGAGGCCGAGATTCCGCAGTTTTCGCCCCGGTACGTCGGGCACATGTATTCAGAGATCTCTTTGCCGGCCCTGTTCGGACACTTTGTCGCTCTTTTGCACAATCCCAATAACATTTCGACTGAAGCCGCCCGCGTGGGGGCGGTGATTGAAAACGAAGCCATTCTGGAGCTGGCAAAGATGATCGGATTTGATGCGAGTGAAGCCACCGGGCATTTTACTTCCGGCGGCACGGTGGCCAATATCGAGGCTCTGTGGCGGGCCCGGTATCGCATGGATCATTTTCTGTCATTGGGCTGTTTTCTGAATCTGAAAGGGTTCACGAAGCTGAAGTTTTCGGAAGCGGCTCATATGGGATGGCAGGCCTATGAAAAATACCTGCGCGAATATCAGGTTCCTGAAATGGAACTAAAACAATACAGTGCGGTGGCCCAGGGTCCCTGGAAGGTCGCAAGAGTTTATGAAGAGGCCTTTGGTCATCCCTATGAAGGGCCGGTTGTTCTGGTTCCGGACTCCAAGCATTACTCGTGGCTGAAAGGTGTTTCTCTATTGGGTTTTGGAGAAACGGCCTTCCGACCGATTGCTTTGGATGCGCAGGGGATTTTGGATGTGGAGTCTTTGCGCACGGAAGTTGAAAAGGCGCTGGCCGAGGATCGTCCCATTCTGATGGTGGTCTCGGTGGCCGGAACAACAGAACTTGGGCAGTGTGATCCGGTGGATGCCGTTCAAGACTATCTTGGGCAACTGAAAGCTCAGCACAACCAGCATCTGTGGCATCACGTGGATGCGGCCTATGGTGGATACTTCTGCAGTCTTTTGAAGGACGGTAAAAGTGAAAATCTTGATCCGGCTATTGCTCAGGCTCTGGCGGCGATGGCAAAGGCGGACTCTGTGACTCTGGATCCCCACAAGCTTGGGTATGTACCGTATGCCTGTGGTGCTTTCGTGGTTCCGGATCAAATTCACTATCGGGTCTCGGCGTTTGATGCGAAATACATCCAATCCCCAACCAAGGGCATTGATCGGTGGATGAAGACCCTGGAAGGGTCCCGCTCTGCGGCGGGGGCTACGGCCACGTGGATGACGGCCAAAACCATTGGTATGGATTCCGGCGGATACGGGCGAATCTTAGGCCGGACCATCCTGGCTCGGAACAGGCTGAAGGAAGAAATCCAGGAACAGTGTGAAGATCTTAGGATTTTGCAGTCTCAGGAGCTGAATCTGCTTTCGCTGGTTCATCTGGGTTCAGCCCAAAAACTGTCGGAAGTGAATCGCCAAACGGGGAGACTGGTTCAGGCGGTCAATGTGACGCGGGAATTTATGGTATCTCAGACAGTCTTAAAAAGACCTGAATACCAGAAGCTGATTGAAAGCCACTGCCAGCGGTGGAACATCGAGATGGATGATTCCGGTTTGGTTTTGTTTCGTATGACCATCATGAATCCGTTCTTCTTGAACAAGGAATCAAAGACCCAGTTTGTATCCCGGCTTGTGGAGTTGTTAAATAAACTAAGCCCCTCGGCTGTCGAAGCGTCGTTTTTGCGTTAGCGAAGTTCGATGTGCTCGGCGGCTCGTTCCGCCAAGGCAGAAATCGTCAGCAGGGGATTGACCCCGACGGCGGTGGGGATGATCGATCCGTCCATCACAAAAAGACCTTCGTACAAACCGCCCTCGGGGTGATAGACCTGGCCCAGATGATTGACGACGCCTGCAGTGACAGAATCGCCCATGGAGCATCCGCCCAACGGGTGCACGGTGATCAGGTTGTTCCCGCCCATAAAAGTGCTGCGCGGATTTTTGACGTAGGTGGAGTTATTGACGCTGACGTGTTGTTTTATCTTGGCGATCATGCGCTTGAATATCGGATCCTGCTGCACGCCGGGCCACTGAACCACGACGCGGTTTTGACTGTTCAGGACCAGGCGTCCCAGGCCCCGGTCGTGGCCCATGCCAAAATAGACCATCGAATGATTCATCGAACCTTTTTCAAAGTCCTTGCTGTCAATAAAATCAAGCCATGCCCGATAGATCTTTGACGGCGAGGTTGGGGCTTTGACGAAGGTGGTAAGGCGTCTTGCCAGCTGCACCAGGGCTCCGGGGATGTTGCCTTCTTCGATCAAAAATCTTTCAAAGATGTTTTTTCGCTGGCGATAGTCGGCGATTCCATAGATGGTGGCCCCGGAAATCATACCCGGCCGGAATATTTTCGCGCTCGAGTTTCCCAGCATGTCCGTCGCGGTGTCGCCGTTAAAACCCAGTCCGAGCAAATCCCCGTTGCCGGAAAAGTGCTGCCCCAGTTCTTGCGAAAACTTCAGATTGCCCAACTTCTGAGAGCGCAACAGGATTTGGTTCGACCCCATGGTGCCGGCAGAAACCACAACATTGCGGGCCTCGATGCGAAAAGGCCTTTTCGTGCCTGCAGAGACGTGGGTGCCTCTGACAACATAGTTCCCTTGTTTGTTTCGCTCAATGTGGCTGACCTGCATCTGGGTGAAAATTCGGGCGCCGTGTTTTTTCGCCATGGGCAGATAGTTCATATTCAGAGTGTTTTTAGCTCCCGTGTTGCAGCCCGTGCTGCAATTGCCGCACATATGGCATTTCGGCTGAGTGTCGCCGGATTCATTGCGATGGGGGCCGTGAAGGTTCACAGCAATTCGCGCCCAGGTGAATGGGTCCCCCAAAGCCTCGCTGCTGTGGTGCAGATTTTCGGCTTTGCGGATCTTTGTTTTGCGTGGATCGTGTGACTGGATGTGGAGCATCTTTTCAACGCGCTGATAGTATTTTTCAAAAGTTCCCTGGTCTGCCTCCGTGCGAATTTCCTGGGGCCAGCCTTTTTTTGAATACAAATCCCGATCCGGACGAATCACCACCCCGGCATTGATCAGGGATGTTCCTCCCAGGCCGCTGCCGCAGACAACATCGATGTCACGATGGGTGTGATACGAGAACAGCCCCAGCGGTTGGCTGTCGCAATAGATTTGTTTTTTGAGTTCGTGAAAGGTCTCGGGGTATTCGCCGGGGCGCCACTCCCGGCCGCGCTCTAAGATGGCGACTTGATGGTGGGGGCTTAAGCGTGCGCCCATGATGGCTCCGCCATAGCCGGAGCCGATGACGACCACCTCATAAAAGCTTTCAAGTTCGGAAAAGGAATCCGCCAGGCGGGTGTAGTCCATGGTCAGATTCACCCGGTGAATTTCAGGGGCGGCCGAAGCGTCTTCGGATTTAAGAAGCCCCAGTGCTCCCGCAGCCATCGAGGATTTTAGAAAGGATCGACGTGAGAAATAAGATTTCACCCGAACTGCCCCCTGTCTTCAGATTAGGGGTGGACTTCAGGGTTTGGGAATCGGTGAGTGCAAGACCCTGCCAACAGTCACCGGACAAAGTCCTGTGTCTGTCAGTTCTCAGGTGGCCTTTACTGCAGGAAGGCTTTTGAAAGTTTCTGCTGATACTGTTTCAGGGCCTGGCTGTAGTCGCCCAGATCCTTGATGATGGTGTGAGCGTGGTCTTTGGAGGGCTCGACAAACTGATTGTGCATGGGGCGCACTTGCAGTTCAAACTGCTTGCGCACTCCCTCTGGCGTTCTGCCGCGTTCGTGAACATCACGTTTCAGACGGCGCTCAAAGCGCAGGGATTCGGGGGTGTCAAAGAAGATGGCCTCATCCAGTTCCTGGCGGACTTCTTCAGAGTGTAGGATCAGGATTCCGTCGATGATAATGACTTTTTTGGGTTCGCCTGGAAGGGTCTCTTTTTTGCGGGAATGAGTGACAAAATCATAAATCGGGATGTTCAGGCTTTGGCCGGACTTCAGGGCACGCAAGCCCTGTGCGAGCAAAGTGAAATCAAGACTGGAGGGATGATCAAAGTTCACCGAACCGCCATCGCCGTCAAATTTTGCGGATTGGTCGATGTAGTAGTTGTCCTGGTAGATGATGGAGCAGTTGTCTTCGCCCAGCAGTTGTTGCAGCTCTTTGGCGAAGTGTGTTTTGCCGGAGCCACTGCCACCAGCAACACCGATGATGTGAGGTCTTTGCATAAATCATCCCCTGTGATCGGGGCAGTTTCCTTATTTACAGGAAGGATTTCAACTGCCGGAAGCAGGGGATGAAGTAAATGCCTGACTGTCCAGTTGATGGACAGGGGACCGCGCCGCCGCCAATCCTAATAGATCAGCTCCATCGGGGATGTTGCGTTCGTCGGGGTGTTTATACCCAATTCGCCTTCCATACCCTCGCCCCAGCACACCACACGGTTGGAGGTCGTGGCGCACGTGGTGCCCGAGCCCGTGGAAACTTGCATCGGGGCGCCCCAGGCACTCAGCATCGAAACAGGCACGGGCGTATTCTGATCACCCGCAGCTCCGCCCAGGCCCAAACGGCCATAAGAGTTCAAACCCCAGCACTTCACCTGGCCATCACCGATGCCGCAGGCCATTTGTTCACCCACGGAAACGGACGTGTAATTGACGCCGGTATCGATTTCCACAGGATTCAGGACATTGCCGCCACTGGTGCCGTTGCCGACGTTGCCAAAACTGTTTTCTCCCCAGCACTTCAGAGATCCCGGCAGGGTGATACCGCAGGTGCTGACAGTTCCTGCTGAAATCGTCATGTACTTGATCGAAGAATCAATCAGGATCGGCGTCATCGAGTTGGTGGTTGTGCCATTGCCAAGTTTGCCACCCAGATTGTTGCCCCAGCATTTTAAGTCATCGGCCATCGTGATACCGCAAGTGTGGGTGCCTCCGGTCGAGACGAATTTGTAGGAAGTGCCCGAATCAATGATCACAGGGCTGAGGCGGGTGGTCGTGGTTCCATCCCCCAGTTGGCTGGCGCTGTTGGCGCCCCAGCATTTCAACACATTGGACATGGTGATGCCGCAGGCATGGCTGGGGCCGACAGAAAGTTGCATGTAATAGTCGCCGCCGGAAATCGCCGTCGGAGTGGTGACCGCCGCAGTAGAGCCATTCCCCAATTGCCCTTGGGTGCCCTGGCCCCAGCATTTGATCTCGCCGGACAAAGTCATGCCGCAGGCGAAATTAGAGCCCATCTTGATGTAGTCCCAGTCGACGCCAGCAGGGCTGACGTATTGGGGCATGGAAGAGGCGCCATTCAAAATGCGCGAGCCATTGTCATTCCCCCAGCAGTAGGTGCCGTAAGGGCTTTTGGCGCAAACACCGTTGTAGTTGGAAACATGGATGTTGTTCGCCCCCATGCCCAGAGGACCTCGCACATTGACATCATAGAGGCCCAGGCTCAGTCCCGGGGACGTGGCGGATAATGGAACCATCATAGAGACATGGGTTTTGATATAGAACGGCAGCGAGTATTGACCCGCAGGCAGAGAAACAGTGGAGCTGGTCGGAGTCATACATCCACTATCTGCAAAGAACTCTGTGTTCACCGGCCCCAGATTCACTTCCATGGCAGCAGGTGCCAGCACGGCGGTGTGATACTGATTCACCAGGATCGCTTCATAAGCGGAGTTATAACACTGCCCCCGAGTCGGGCCATCACGATGACCGCGGACTTCAAACCCCCAAGGGGCGTTGGTGCCGCTGCCGCGATACACGGATTGAGTCAGACTGAGATAGCCCGAACCAGACAGAGTCAGAGTGTTCTGCCCCTGGGCGCCGGTCATTTTGACCCAGACATTGACGGACTTGGCGTAAGGAGCAATCGTGGCGCTGTTTGTCGGAGTCGAGCAGGTGGAGTCACTGTAAACAGTGAAGCCACTGGAGGGTGCCAGTGTGATTGGTGCCGAAGATGTGCCGTAGTCATAGGAGCCGGTCACGTAGCGACGGCTGATGTTATACGGATAACACAAATCCGGCAGAATGGAGCGGGCCCCCTCAAGTTCAAAGCCTTTGTCTCCTGAGCTGATATTCTGGAAGTTTGCCGTCGGGTTTGCCAGCACGGCAGAGGATGATAAAATCGTGGTGGAGATTGTCAAAGCGCCCGGCGATGACGGACCTTTGACGATCACATCTTGGTACCGAGCCCCCATCGGGATGACCGCCGTGGAATAGCCGCCGATGTTCTGAGAGCATTCATCGTAAGAGTTGTAAATTTCAAGGGGAGTGCCGTTGGCCGCCACTGAGAACACGGTTTCTGACGCCAAAGAGCCTTCGCGGTTTTCATTGTCACGCAAAGAAACACCGAAGCTGCTGCAGGTATTGGCGGTCAGAGTGTTCGCCGGGAAGTAGTCCTTGTGTATGGCAAGTTTTGTGGGAATGACATTGCCCCCGGGGCCGTCATGCGGGCCATCATCCGGGAAGTCCGGACCGTCACAGGAATCAAACCATTTTTCCGGGTCGTAAGTGATGTCGATGTCGACTTTCTTTTCTTCGCCGGCATACAGTTGCAGTTTGCCGACTTCGCCCAGAATATAGGGCTTCGACATCAGATCGCTGGGGCCGGAAGTGCTTTTAAAGTCTTTGCAGGTGCCTTCGGGCGCATAAAAGCCCACAACGGTGATCACGCGGTCTTTCCCTGAGGTCACGTCCATGGTGATGGAACCACCGGCTGGAACGCCGCCCACCCATTCACCGATGTGTTTGGGTGTCATGGTGCCGTCATCGCGGGTGCAGACATTTCTGCGCATGCTTTCTTCAGGACCACTGGCGCCAATGATGTAGCAGTTGATCGGGCGGTCTCCGGAAAATCCCGTGGGTACCGGGCGGCTGTCACCACTGGTGGTCATGGCTTCGACTTTGGAAGAAAGAGTCTGAGTGGAAGGGAAGGTGATTTTCACCTTGGAAGATTCATCCAATGAAAGACGATCGCATCCCGTAAGTCCCCAAAGGGCCATGATCACAATAACATGATTCTTTTTCATACTGACCTTGTCGGCTTTTTGTCAGGTCCTCTAAATACTGAAAATCACGTCCCGTTTCAAGGCGTCGCACACAGTCTCTGTTTGGGTCTGGGAAATTTCATTGCAGAAAGGAACCTTGCAGAACACGCCTATTGTCCAGTGATATTCCTGAGACCTCAGTCTAAAACCGAGACGGGTGACAAAGTGTTTTTCTAATCCAAGAATTTCTCATCTAAACTATAGAGGTACTTAATAATTAGAGGATGGCGTAAATGGCAAAAGTCGTTGGCTTTGTTTGTTTTTTATTGTGTGTTCAGGTTCATGCCGCTGACAAAATGTATGGTGTCTTTATGGTTGTGAAAGGCGGAGTGCAGATTCACACAGAAGGAAAAACCGCTCCAGCCAAAGTCGGTGCCAAAGTATATGAGGGCGACAAGGTCGTGACGGCCGCTGATTCCCGCGCCAAGATCGTGATGTCGGACCGCAACGTTCTGAATCTCAGCCCGGACACGACGATTGAAATCACTCAATATCAGAATGACGCTGCCACCGGCAAAAAGAACGTCGAGATCAAACTTTCTGGCGGTAAGATTCGCAGCAACGTTGAACAAACCTATGACGGCGAAAAAAGCAAATTCCAGATCAAGACGCCAACCGCGGTTGCGGGTGTGCGGGGAACTCAGTTCCAGGCCGGGTTTGATGTAAAGACCCAGATGACTTCGATTGTGACCTTTAAAGGAGCCGTGTCTTTGGCGGCAGTGAATGCGCAAGGTAAAATGGTCGGAAATCCCGTGATGGTTAAAAAGGGCGAGATGACCACGGCGGCACCAAATGCAGCACCAGAAACTCCGAAGGCTTTGCCGAAAGAGGAAATAAAACAAATTGATGGCGATTCAGTGGCGTCAGCGGTGACGGCCCCTGTGGAAACCGCAACCGTTGAGGCGGGAACAAACACCCGTGATGTGGCGTCGGAAGCTCCGCTGGCGGGCACTGACAAGCCTGCGGCACCCACTTCGATGATTGACAGCCAGGACATGGATCTGGGCATGGCTCAGGAAATCAAGCCGATCGCGGCCCCGGTGCTGGCGCCTCCAACAGTGGTGAAAGCGCCGACTCAGGACACGTTGAAGGATGTCACTCGGACTCTTAACGGAAAAACCAAAGTCATCATCACACCACGTCCGCGTTAATATTCACCTCAACCATCGAGAATGCAGCGTATGAAACTGGCAGCTTTGGGATTAGCAGGCACTTTGATCGTGAATTCAGCTTATGCTTTGGATGCACGAATCTCTCAGACACAATCTTTGGAAATTGAACTGCAGGACGGCGAGGGCGGGGCAGACGCCCGGCCTCTGCGCGTGCGGGATGCGGAATCCGGCAAGATGGCGCAGGTGATGCTGAATCGCCGCGGTGGGGCCGGTGGGCCCCTGACGGGCTTCTTTATCATTCAGTTCTTTATCGGGGACAATCGTCCTCGGGTCCTGGAGTTCGCAGCACCGGGGAAAGCTCCGTATTATGCGTATGCCGTTCCGGGGGGAGCCGTTCAGCGCATCGTGCTGTTTAAATCCGCCGATGAGCTGGCAAAGTTCGTGGCAGAAAATGAAAAGACGACGGCTAAGAATCTGGGGGCAAAACCAGCGCCCACGGCCACAGCAAAAGTGATGTCGCCGCAAACCATCCGCAGACTTGAAAAGCAGGATCGCGAGCAAAAGCGTGTTCAGGAAAAAACCCAGCTGATGCTGGAAGAAGAGCAGGCGAAACAAAGAGCGGCGCTGCTGGAGCAGCAGGCTGTCCTGAGTGCTGCTGAGAAAAAACGTAAAAAAGAAGAAGCCACGGCCCTGGTCAACGAAGCTGACAAGCTCTATACCCAGAAAAACTTTGTCGAGGCAGAAAAGAAGTACGCCGCCGCGGTGGATCTGGATCCTGAATCAGATTCCTACTATTACCGCTATGGGGTGAGTCTTTATAAAGTTGGAAATCACAACAAATCCCTGGCGACGCTGTCCATGGCCGATGTGCCGATGGAGCTTTCTTTGGAAAAAGACTATTATGTGGCCCTGAATCTTTTGAAACTGAAGGACTACGACAAGGCCCGTAAAAAGCTGATTGATATCCGCTCTGAAAATGATCCGGTTTTGAGTCCGACAGCGTCCTTCTTTGCCGGCAATATCGAAATGCAGCAGCAAAAGTTCCCGGAAGCCCGCACCAGCATGGAGTATGTCCTGGACAATTCCCAGGACCCCCAGATGGACCGTGCCGCCGAAGACCTGCTGGCCCAGATCGACAAGCTGCAGTCCTTCTATGAAAGCAAAAAAGAGAAGTATCGTTTCACCGGATTCATCGGCGCTATCTATGATGGCAACGTTTTAAACGTCGCGGAAAATAACGTCAGTACGGACGTAAAAGCCTATCGTCTGAACTTTGGCGCCAGTGCGTTGGCGATTTGGAACCGGACACCGACTTCGGACTTTGGAACTCAGATCGGGGTGTCTGATTACTACAGCACCGACACAAGCTTTAAAGACAACGCCACTTTGCAGACGGCCGATCCTTTGCAGTTTGACCTGAGTCTTCCCTTCCATAAAGAGTTTGAATACGCCAAACGCTCGTTGAACTGGGAGCTGGTGCCCACCTATAAGAGCATCTTTATGAGCCCCACCGGAGGAACGCGCAAAGAAGCCATCAGTTCTTTGGGTGTGAACACGACTTTGTCAGCGCCGATTCAAAGTGATTTTTTGATGGCGGGCCGGTTGGATGTGTCCCACGAACGTTCGCTGCTGGCAACGTCCGTAGGGGATGATGACCAGACAGCGCTACGCTACGGGTTCACGCTGTTGCCGACGTGGATTCTGGATCTGAAGGGTGAAAAGTCCCTGACCTTGGATGCTTCCTATCTGATCAATCAGGCGGAAGGGCGCAACTATCGTTATAAACGGTCGGCCCTGGGCCTGACTTATGCCTTCCCGGCGTGGTGGAAGTTCAATGGCAGTCTGCGTGGCGAATATTCCAGCCAGAACTATGACGAAGCCACCAGCCCGAGGATTGATACCAATCCCATTGTGACGGCGGCCTTCAACAAGGATCTCAAGCGCAATGTGAATATGCTCTTAAGCCTGCAATACAACGCGGGGGACTCGGATGAGGACTCTTACGACTATAACAAGTTTGTAGTGACAAGCTTGTTCACCTTCACCCACAGCATCCTGGGTAAGTAGAATTGAAAAAGCCACCTTACGGGTGGCTTTTTTTATTTCGTTTTCATGACGTAAACCCCATCCCAGTCCGGCGGTGGGGGAGAGTCCAGATACTCCTGGCAGCGTTCGATATAAAGCTGACTGACGGGTTCTTCCGCACCCCAGTTGGTTTGGGCTTTTTCAAAAACTTCTTTGGCTTCGGCAAAGCGTTTTTGATGGTACAGGTCGTATCCCATCTGGAAGGACGCCATCAGCTCTGCGGTTTTGTCTTTGGCGGCACCTTCACACACCAGTTCAAAGATGCGCACGGGCTCAAGCTTTCCTTTGACGCGCACGCGGTCGATTTCACGGGCGGTGAAGGCCTCTTTGACGTCATTGTAAGTGAATTCACTGATCACAATGCGCGTGCCGTATTCTTTGTTGATCCCCTCAAGGCGCGAAGCCAGGTTCACGGAATCCCCCATGACAGTGTAGTTCTGAACGATGTTGGAACCCATGTTCCCCACGCTCATTTCCCCGGTGTTGATGCCAATCCCGATATCGATATGGGGCAGACCCTTGTCCGAGAATTCTTTTTGCAGCTCTTTGAGTTTTACCAGACTTTCCAGGGCGCAACGGCAGGCATGGGCCGCGTGATGCGGGTCTTTCACCGGGGCTCCGAAGAAGGCCATGATCGCATCACCCATGTATTTGTCCAGAGTGCCGCTGTTTTTAAAGACGATGTCTGTCATCGGTGTCAGATAAAGATTCAGAACACGGGACAGCTCTTCGGGCGGCAATTTTTCCGAAATGGTCGTAAAGCCCCGCACGTCTGAGAAGAACGCGGTCATGCGCTCTCGGCGGCCTCCCAGTTTCAGGTTGGCGGCATCTTTTAAAAGCTCATCCACGACAGCCGGGGACACGTACTTTGAGAAAGTGGATTTAAGTTCCTTCTTCTTCTTTTCCTCGGTGAAGTACTTAAAGACCTGGATCGCACCAAAGCCCGCAAAAGCACAGGCATAGATCAGGAAGGAGTGAACCAGCAGGTTGTTCTTGATAAAGAGCCAAAGATCCAATGCCCCCAGGGCAAGGATGAAGATGACAAAACCCAGAAGGGATGACAGTGATCCCAGCAGCGCCCAAGCAACTGCCAGCGCAGTTCCGCCGACAAACAACACCACAGGAAGCCACTGGGCTTCCTGGTTCCACTGTTTCAGGAAGTGTTTGTCAAAAAGATTCGCCAGCATGGTCAGATGAAGCTCAGGCCCTGGATAGTTGGCCTCCAGCGGCGTGTTGCGCAGATCATACAGGCCCACCGCCGTGGCACCCACGATCAAGCTGCGGTCCTTGAAGAATTCTTTTTTGTCGTATTCTTTGGTTTCAATCACCAGCTGTTTGGATTCCTGATTCATCACGCTGGTGGTGACCTTCACGGTCGTTTCGTCGTTGAACAGCTCTTTGGCGGAGACATAGGGCAGTGACATCTGACGGCCATAATAGTTGATCAGCAACTGGCCGGAACCGTCCACCGGGTAACTTGCGATTTTGATCTCTGGTTCTTTGGAGGTGTCATAGATGTTAAACTGCTCCAGACTTTTTTCGCCGTCTTTGGCGGTGGCCATTTTCAGTTCGGCGCGATAGGGGCCGGACAGAAGGAAGCTTTGCAGAGCCATGGACGGAATAAAGCTTGTGCCCAGTTTGTGACCTGAGCGGAAGAACAGGGGATAACGGCGGACATAACCGTCGGCATCCAGCTGGGCGATAAAGCTTGAGGTGTAGTTCGCAGGTGTTTGCAGCTCCAGCGTGTTCGGGGTCCATTCACCATATTGGGGAATGGGATGGGTTTTATAAGCTTTGCGAATGCGCGAACGCAGGTCCTCGAATTTCAGATTTTTCAGATCAGGCGCTTCCGCCACCACATCGTGATACAGGGTTTCAACCTGAGCGATGTTTTCAGGGGACAGGAAAATATCGTGTTTGGTCAGCCACGTTTTGCAGTATTCGAACAAAGCCAAAGACTGACGGGCCTTCAGATTGTTTTTCTGGAAGGTGGAAAGTTCTTCGGGGGATTTTTTTCCCAGGCTTTTTAGCAGGTCATTTTGCTCGCGTTCCTGAATGGTTTGAAACAGGGTGGTGAACAGTGGGGCCCAGTTCAGGTCATCAATCGCATGGGTTTCTTCATCGATGGCGAAGCTGGGGTTGATTTTAACCAGTTGGTCTCCGCCGGTGGCCAGGAACGCCTCGGCCACACACAGATCCTGGTGCGGCTGGAAATCGATCAGGTTTTCGCTGAAAGTCCCCAGAACGATACGGTCCGGGTTGTCGGCGATGACTTTGGCAAAGGCCGTGTCGGCTTGGGGGTTGGACGTTTCAGGTTCGGCAAAGATCACATCGAAGCTGACGGACTTGGCGCCCAGTTTTAATAAGTTGTCGGTCATCTCCGCGACCATTTCACGGCTCCACGGGAAGCGGCCGATCTCGCGCACAGAGGCATCATCAATGGCGATCAGGGCCACCGGAGCCTGGCTTTGGGAAGGCGGGCGGAGCTTGTATTTGATGTCGTTAAAGCGCAGGTCCAGAACCTCAATGCCCTCTAAGAATGGACTGTAGGGGCGCTGGATCGCAGGGGTGTCCACGTATTTGAAATAGTGGAAGCCGAACCACATAAAGAGGGCCGAAACGGTGATGCCTATCAGGATGCTGATCTTTTCTGTTTTCATGCTGTGTGTACTTCTGCTGCCTTATTGCCCGGTTAAATTAACTAAATGCACGGTCCCTTTGCTGTCGGTGACGGACACCTGGATGGTGCCCACTCCGCTGGCTGTCACCTGAATTGCGTGGGGAGGATAGCCGACCACTGAAACCGATCCGGGGCCGGTGAGGACCTGCGCGGTGTACGGGGGCACACCACCCACGATCGAGAAGGTCGCAAAGCCCCCCACCAGGATCGTCGGATCCGGCACCGTCACGGACAAAGGAAGGACATACGGGCTGAGTGCCAGCTTGCTGATCAAGTCCGTAGAGTACCCTTGAGTCCGCTCGGTGTGTTCAGAGTTGTAGCTGATATAGCCAGCATAAGCATTGATCGCTTTGACATAGATCGTGCGACTGACTTCGCCAGATGAAATAGTATAGTTGTTGGAATTGTAGCTGCAGTCGCTGCCATCAAAGAACTCGGCCAGCGGTCCTGGGGTGATTCCCTGATAAACAGTTGAAGGCATAAAGCTCAGCCTCTGCCCCGCAGGGATCGGAAGATCCTGGTCGGCGGCGTCTTTGGCCACGACTTCCAGTGCCTGGCAGGAGCCAACGGCCGGAGTTTCGGAAGACCCGCTGGGCCAGCGCAAGGACAAGTGATGCACCAGCGGCGCATTGTTGAACACGATTTGTGCGGAAGCACTGAAGCCATCAGCTTTCAAAATCAGATTGGTCGGAAGATCAGCCCCCACTTCGATCGCAAATTCCGCGATGGACGTGGCACTGAAGTTCAGAGAGCCAATCGCACTGCGGCTGATGCAGTTGTTGATCAAGCGTGTTCCCGTTGGTGGAGTGGCGGATGTTGTTCCGTCAAGTTTGTACCAGGAAAGACTGGCTGAACCGGAAGACACTACGGAAATCCCCGAGTTCGTCAGGCGAAGTTTCATCGGGAAGCAGCCGTTTCTATAAATCTTCAGTTCGGCCGGGTACCCCGCGTACATGTCAGAATTGTTCGTAGAAAGCTCCACCTGGAGGACCGTCGTTGGGGCATCGATCACGGTCATTGGCAAAGCCGCCGGGGGTGTGAGTCCGCCGGAGTTGCTGTCGATCGTGATTTGATAGGAGCTTGGACTGGCGGACTTCACATAAACGGGCAGGGATGTGGTGCCCGCAGGCAGTGTGACATTCAGGTTTGTGGAGGCCGTGGTGCTGCAAGTGGCATCGGCATAAAGAACGGCTTCCCCGCCGGCACTAAGTGATACGGACACGCCGTTCAAGTTCATCACAGGTCCTGAGGTGTTGGACAAGTTTACCTCTATACGGCGGCACTCATTGACCAAAGGATAAGAGGCGTAGCCATAGGGGCTTGATGACATTGTCAGATTCAGGGCGGCGGCTGGCTGTCCGGCGAAGGTCCAACTGCTAAACGAGATCTGTGATCCGAAGGGAATGTTGTTCTTGCTCAGGCACAGCATGTAGCTGCTGTTTTGATCGGGAGTAAAACCAATGTTGCCCAGAGTGAACTGCACAGAGTCGCCGGGGCCTTCCGGAAGAATGTTGGTTCTTAGCAGAATCCACCCATGGCGCTGCAAATCTTCGGGTTCGCAGCGATTGTCGTAACCCATCGGGGCCATGGAGCCCGTAGTGGCTTTGTAGATCTGATAGCTTGTCACGGAATCCTTGATGCCGGGAAGCAGAGGCACTTCCAGGAAGCTGCCATTGGCATTGCCGCCATACTTATAGCTATTGCGGTACGATGTGATGCCATCGATGGATTTTATGCGAGGGGCTGCAATGCCTCCGCGCAGGCCTGAAAGTCCTTCAATTGATTCCCACAATTCGTTGCCAAGGTTCGAGTTATCAAGAACCAGATAGCGTTTGAATTCCTCTGCCAAAGGCAGGGTAGAGCAGGCGCTGATATCCAGGCCGCCCATGATGGAGGCAAAGTTTGCTGACACCTGTGGGGTGGTGCCCGTGAAGAAGGCCTTGATTGGAATGACATTCAATGTGGAATGTCCCAGATACTTGTTGCCGAAGTAGAGATCCCCGCTGTTCTTCGCAGTTTTGGCGGGAGCACAGACTTTTTTATCATCCAGAAGCGTGGCTTGGGATGCAAAGAATCCCAGGAACTTGTTGTCTGCACCACGATCCTGCCAGTAGTTCGAATTGCCTTCCCATCTTTTTTCCGAGTGGGCGGGAAGTCGGATACGCATCAGGTGTTTTGACAAAGGCAAAGACTCCAGTGTCCACTGCTGACCAAGCAGGCTGCCATCGGGCAGGACATAATCAACAGGCACATTTTTGAAAACGGTGGCCTCAAACCAGCCGCCCAGAATCTGTTGACGATCCACCACGATGCCAGGTTTTCCTGCCGGGCGATAGACCATCTTCAGCTCGCCGCTGGGGCCTTGATTGACACCGGTCAGATAGCGGCCGTACACGCGACCTTCTTCTTCAGGCAGCGCACCACTGAGGTTGTCCAGGGGAACATCGGCGGTGTCCGTGCCGCCAAGCAGGTTTTTAGTCACATCGCCGTAGTAGATCATTGCATTGTCGTCGTTGCTGCCGCTGCCGTAAGCCGCCAGCACTTGAATCAGGCGGTTGTCACCGGAAGGAATCTCTAGGGTGATTTCCGAAGGCACTGTCTGGCTGTCGTGGGAATCCAGAATCAGCACCACGGGGGTCGTCATGTCTGCTGCCGTGACCTGCACAGCAATGTGCTTCAGTTGTGAAACAGATTGCGCCCCGGCTTTCCCGGAAACTGTTTTGGGAAGTCGGAGAGAAACTTTACTGTCATCCACCGCCATTCGATCACAGGCACTCAGTAAGAAGGCCATTGAAAGGATCGAAGTGACGTGCTGAATATTTAATTTTTTCATGAACTTAGACTCCACGGCGTGTAGGATTTTATCGGCTTTTTCACAGGGAATCTGAAGAAATCTCGGCCTCAATTAAGTCTCAAGATGTCTCAAAGTGATGCGAGTTGCCACTTTGGTCCGGGAGTAGTAAGTTCTTGTAATGTCTGAAGAGAAAAAACCGTACGAATTGCTGGGTGGCGAAGAAGTCCTGCGCCAGTTGTGCAAGAGATTCTATGAAATCATGGACACCATTCCTGAAGCCAAGGGCATTCGCGACATGCACCCGGGGAATCTGCGCGGCTCCGAGGAAAAGCTGTTTATGTTTCTGTCCGGCTGGTTGGGCGGGCCTGGGTTGTTCGTGGAAAAGTACGGACACCCCAGACTGCGCATGCGCCATTTCCCGTTTAAGATCGGAAAGTCCGAGCGCGATCAGTGGATGATGTGCATGGTGCAGGCTTTTGATGAGCTGAATATCGCCGAGCCCCTGCGCAGCGAGCTTTTGCATTCGCTGCTGCGTCTGGCGGATCATATGAGAAACGTCGAAGAACCGGAGTCTTCCGAGAACGCGGATTAAAGTCCGCGCACGCGCTCGATCATTTTCATCAGAGCTGACATCTGTGCGCCGGATTTGCTGACGTAATCAGGTCCGGTGAAACCAAACCAATCCCAGCAGGCATAAGGATTTCCACGGCTGTCGCGGGCCGACTGCGGATAAAGCACAACGATTTTGTTGCTTTCCGCCCAGTCGTTGTATCCGGCCTGGGTGGCAAACTTATCTTGAATAAAATCCGGATTCATCTGGCAGCCATGCAAGGCCACGTGCAGTTTGCAGCGGGCACCTTTTTCACAAGCTTCGGGAACATAGATCCAGCCATCGCGATAAAGCGGAGTTTTGCTGTCTCCGAAATCAGTTTGTGTGAACTTGTGCAGGTTTTCTGTGACGGCGGACCCACGCGGGACCAAGTCTGAATACAAGTGTGAAAGAATGTCGCCGGCTGTATCAAAGTTGCATTTCAAAAGCCAGGGCAACGCGGCCATTGAGCACGGGCCGCCATTGGACAGAGTCGGGAAGCCATGGGCGGTTTCTGGTGTGGTCACGCGGTGAATTTGACTTGCGGGAACAAAACTTTCGTAAAATTCCATCAGCTTGTCGCTGTTCCCCAGTTTCACCACAGAGTCTTTGGGACTGGCAAAAATATAAATGCGATGAGTGCGTAGGTTTTCCAGCAAGTCAATTTCACCCAGAGCCGCCAGCTCGCGGGCTTTTTCAATCATCAAACGGCTGTCGATTTTTTCAGGGCTTCCCATGCATTGGCTTTGGGCTTTCTTGGAGTCACCTTCCGAACACCAGTAAACGCCGCCAGCGACCGCCCCGGCCCCGGAAAAGACAGAGGAAAAGGCCACATCCATTTGCACCGCCATAAAGCCACCGGAGGAAACTCCGGAGATGGTGATGCTGTGGGGATCAATGTTGTAAGCTTTTAAGTTCTCGGTGGCAGGATCCGAAGCCTGAATGCAAAAGGGCACTAGCATTGCGCATAATGTTTCAAACATGGTGACCTCCTGATGAAGAAATCACCCCGAATGAATCACGGAATTTGCTGGACTGTCGAGAAGAAAAAGCCCCGTTCTGTCAGAAAGGGGCTTTAGAGTAATTGCTTCAAGGACCTAAGCCTCTACTTGTAAGGGTATGAAGCTGAAGTTGGTGACATTCACCAACCCACGATCAGTGAGCTTCAAGGTCGGGATCACCGGCAAAGCCAGGAAAGCCATTTGGATGAACGGTTCATCTAAATGGACTCCCAAGGATCGGAAGGCGGTTTTAAGGTCGGCGATGCCGTCTTTGATTTCTTCGGCGCTCTTGAGGCTGAGAAGACCCGCGATTGGCAGTTCCACCAGGGCTTTGATTTCACCCTGATCAGCCACGGCAAAGCCGCCGCCAGATTTGATTAATGTGTTCACGGCCAAAACCATGTCCGCCGGGTTGGTCCCGATGACCATGATGTTGTGAGAATCATGCGCCACAGAGCTGGCTAGAGCGCCGCTTTTTAGCCCCATGCCTTTTACAAGTCCCAACGCCGGAGGCAAACCTTTGCCATAGCGTTCGATGTTGGCCATGTAAAGCACATCGCTTTCAGCAAACTTTTGGCCGTCAAAAGCCACGGTCAGATGTTGTGTGATGATTTCGTGAGGCACGATTTCAATCACGTTGTAAACACCCGGAAGCAGATTCACGGTCAGTTCTTTTTCTGTCAGAGGGGACCGCTTCATGGTGTTTTCAAGAGGTGGTTGGGACGTCTGCAGTTTTTCCTGCAATGAATCCTGAAGTTTTAATTCAGAAACAAACTTCCCACCGATCATCACTTCCTGAATATCGACAGCTTTCAGGTCCTTCAAGAAGACCAGATCGGCTTTCTTGCCCGGTGCCACCAGCCCCAGACGTTTCAAACCAAAGTGGCGGGCGGCGGAATAAGTCGCCAGACGGTACGCCACATGCACAGCCACGCCGTGTTTGTTGATCAGTTCTTTGATCAGATAGTTGATATGTCCTTCGTGTGCAATTTCAAATGGATTGCGATCATCCGTACACAGCAAACACTGCGGGGACGAGAATTCATTCACCAGTGGAGCCAGGGTGCGCAGGTTCTTGGCAACACTGCCTTCGCGAATGATCAGGCCCATGCCTTTTTGCAGCTTTTCGCGGCCTTCTTCCAGCGTCACGGTTTCGTGGCAGTTTTGAATTCCCGCCAGCAGGTACGCATTCAAGGCTTTACCGCGCAAAAGGGGCGCATGGCCGTCCATGTTCAGATCATCAAAGGCCTCAATTTTTGCCAGGACTTCTTCATCGGCGTGAATCACGCCGGGGAAGTTCATCATCTCGGCCAGACCCAAAACGGAAGGGTGATCCTTGAAGGACTTCATTTCTTCCAATGGGAAGTCACTGCCGGTGGTTTCAAAACCCGGAAGAGCTGGAACACAGGAAGACATCTGCACAAAAAGATTCTGGTGCATCAGTTCAGAAGAACGCAAGAACCAGCTAAAACCCCGGCCACCCAGAACGTTGGTGATTTCGTGCGGATCACAGATGGCGGTGGTGGTTCCCAGCGGCAGCGTCGCTTTTTCAAATTCAAAAGGCGACATCATCGAGGATTCAATGTGCAAATGACCGTCGATAAAGCCCGGGGTGACAAAAGCCCCCAGGGCGTTCCAAGTGCGACGGGCGGACTGGGTTTGATACTCCATCCCTACTCCGACGATATGTTCACCACCGATGGCAATGCACGTGGGATAGATGTCACCCGTGATCACATCCAGCATCTGCACATTCGTGATGAGCAGATCCAAGGTGCCATCGCCCCGTGCTTGGGACAGGCGGGCCGGCAGAAGGTCGGAGGCGATCTTTTGGGTTTTCTTGTTGCTTAAACTCATAGAACCAAATCCCTTGTTTTAAGAATCTGCGCCACAATACTGAAGGCGATTTCCACTGGCGCGTTGGTGCCAAAGCTTTCTCCCATAGGGCAGTGGAACTTGTCGAGTGACTCTTGAGCAATGCCGGCATCGATCAAGTCCTGACGCAAACGGCGGGCTTTTTGGTCGCTGCCGATGTTACCCACATAAGCGAAGCGATCGCGCTGTTTCATGACTTCCACCAAAATAGGCAGGTCAGTGCCATGGCCCATGGTCATCAAAGTCACAAAGGACTTTTCCGGAATGCGGGAAACCAGGCCCTTCATGTCCTCGGTGCAAATTGTGGTCAGACGACTGGAGGTCGGAAGTTTGTCGATCCATTCCTGGCGCGGATCCACGCACGTGATCTTGCAATCCAGACGCATCAACAGGCGCACCAGTTCCTGGGCAATGTGGCCGGCACCGAACACCCAGATGTTGAACGGGTGGTTGTATTCAAAGAATTCAAAGAAGAAGCTGACCACACCACCGCAGGTCATGCCGATATCTTTTTGCAGATTCCAGTCGGCGTAGTGATGATGGATCTTTTCGCGGATCATTTTCTGGGCTTCTTCAATAGCGCGTTTTTCAACTTTGCCACCGCCCACGGTGCCGTATTCCAATCCGTCGGCCGACACGAGCGCCCGAGCGCCCACGTCTTGGGGCGAGGATCCTTGTTGTTTTACCAGTGTCACGCTGACAAAGGACTTTCCAGCGTCCTGCAGGGACTTCATCGCGGACAGATAGTCTTCAAAGTTCATTTTACTCATGACGGGCGATCTCCATCAGCATTTCTTCCGGGGTGGCCGGGGACTTCAGGGTCGAAATCAGGCCTTTGCTTTTGGCATTAGCGGCGTCTTTCAAAGCAGTCCATACGCTGATTCCCAATAAGAACGGCGGTTCCCCCACGGCTTTGGAGCGGTGGACGTTTTCGCGGTTCTCGTGGTTTTCAATGAATTCCACATTAAACACCCTTGGCGTGTCTTGCACGTTCGGGATCTTATAAGTGGTTGGGGAGTGGCTTAAAAGTTTTCCCTCTTTGTTGTGGAAAAGTTTTTCAGAAGTCACCCAGCCCATGCCTTGCACGAACGCACCCGTGACTTGGCCCTTGTCGATACCCGGATTGATTCGGCGGCCCAGGTCCATCAGGATGTCGGTACGAAGAACTTTATACTCACCTGTGAACAGATCCACCTGCACTTCACTGACGGCAACACCGTTGGTGAAATACTTAAACGGCGTCCCTTGGCTGGTCTTTTTGTCAAAACCAAGGCCCTCGGTTTTAAAGTGAGCGTACTCGCCCAAAGATAGACGGTTGAAGTAAGCTTGTTTAACAGCGTCAAGCCAAGTCATGGATTTGCTGGAGGGTTTGTGAGTCAGAAGTCCGTTTTCAAAATGGAATTCTTCAAATTTCAATTTGGCTTCATCCAAAGGCGGGCATTCGGCGATGTCGTTCATCGGTGTGCCAGCCAGAATGTTTTGGAACAACCATGCCAGACGTTTCTGAATCCCGACGGCGGCCTTCAAAGCTGCCGCACAGTTGATGTCAGATCCACTCGAGGCCGCCGTAGGTGACGTGTTGTGGTTTTTCTCGGTCGAGGTTGCCATGACTTTGACGTCGTGGGCTGGAATACCAAAGGCGTGAGCCACGACCTGCTGGATCTTGGTGTTCACACCCTGACCCATTTCGGTGGCGCCGGTGGAAACCTGCACGGTGCCGTCTTTGTGAACGTTCACCGAAGCATTTCCTTGATTCAGGAAGCGTGCAGTAAACGCAATACCGAACTTGGTCGCAGTCATGGACAGGCCACGCACCGCGGTTTTGCTGCTGGCATTGAAGGCGTCGATTTCTTGACGGCGCTTTTCATAGTCCGAAGACTTTTTAAGATCCGCAAAAAGTTCTGGCAGAGGATTGTGTCCCAACGCCTGACCATAGTGGGTCACGTTGTTGTGATCTTTTTGATAACAATTCAGTTCGCGGATGGCGAGGGCATCCTTTTTCAGGTGCAGGGCCATGTCCTCGATAATGCTTTCAATGGTCATCGTCCCTTGCGGGCCCCCGAAACCACGGAAGGCGGTGTTGGAATATAGATTGGTGCGAACCACGGCACCTTCGATGTGTGCGGCGGGCAGATAGTACGCGCCATCAACGTGGAACATCGCCCGATCCAGGATCGAGCTTGATAGATCGGCGTAAGCGCCCCCATCGGCGTAAAGGTGCGCCTTCAAAGAAAGAATGCGGCCGTCGTTGTCAAAGCCCACTTCATAGTAGTTTTTGAAAGGGTGGCGTTTTCCGGTCATCATCATGTCGTCGTCTTTCGACAAACACAAACGAGCCGGGCGTTTCATTTTACTTGCCACCAATGCTGCCATCGCCGCAAATGGGGCGGCCTGACTTTCTTTGCCGCCAAAGCCGCCACCCATGCGTTTAACGACGCAGACGACTTCATGCAAGCTCAGGCCCAAGGCTTCGGCCACCACATGTTGGGTTTCAGTCGGGTGCTGGGAACTGGCGTGAACTTCGATCTGTCCGTCTTCCATCGGATAGGCAATGCAGGCGTTGGATTCTAAATAGAAATGCTCCTGACCGCCGCACTCAAAGGCGCCTTTAAGGCGGTGCGGGGCTTGGGCCATCGCGGCGTCGGCATCGCCGACTTTGAAGGCGTTGGCTTTATAGATGAAACGATCCAGTTTGATGGCTTCATCAATGGTGAAGACGCCATTTTCTTTTTCAATTTCAAATTGCACGTGTTTTTTCGCGCGCAACAGGTCTTCCATGTCGGTGCCGACCAAAAGCACAGCCGGTTCATCATAGTGGCCGATCTTGTCGGCAACCAGAATAGGCTGTTCCGGCACAATGGTGCCCCAGGAGTTGTGGGAAAGGTCTTTGGCCGTGAAGGCCGCTAATACTCCGCGGCACTTCAGGGCTTGGGAATAATCAATAGACTTCAGGCGACCGGCGGCCGCGGGAACACCCACTGGCAACACCAAGACTTCGCCCGCCATCATCGGGCGGTCGTCGATAAACACACTGCCACCAGTGACGTGGCCCCGGGAAGAATCATGAGGGATGTTTTGACCTACGGACATGCTGTCATTTCCTGTTGAAGTTCAATATGGCATTTCTTGAATAAATTCTCGGCGACCTTCAGGCGGTATTCATCCGTGGCGCGAAGATCTGAAATAGGCTTGATCAAAGTGCGCACCTTTTCACCCATACGGGCAAAGGTGTCTTCGCTGAAGGCTTGTCCCTTCATCGCGGATTCAATCTCGCTTAAACGAACCACTGTGGGGCCGACACCGCCCATGGCGATGCGGGCGTCACTGATGGTATTGCCATCGACTTTTAGCAAAGCGGCAAAGGTCACCGCAGAAATATCCAGGTCTTTACGCAGGGACACTTTAAAGAACTTGGACTTCCATTCAGGTCCCGGCACCGGGATCAGAATCCCCGTGGCAATCTCATCCGCAGTCACGTCAAAGACTTTGTAGGCCTTATAAAACTTTGGCAAAGCCACTTTGCGAAGACCTTTGGTGGACTGCAAGTGCACTTCTGCATCCAGCGCCAAAAGGGCAGGGATGCTGTCACCAATCGGGGAGCCGTTCATGACGTTACCGACCAGAGTGGCTTGGTTTTTGATTTGCGGTGAAGCGAAGATGCGCAGCAGGCGCGAAAGCTCTGGCAGTTTGTCTTCCAGGAAGTTTTCCAGGGCTGTCAGGGTGACGCGGGCTCCGACCCACACCCCGTCAGCGGTCATTTTGATTTCATTGGTGTCGGTGATTTTGTGCAAGCTCATCACGTCATCCATGAAGGCTTTGCCTTTGTTGTGCAAAACGCCCAAATCAGTGGCACCGGCCACCAGACGAGTTTGTGGGGATTTGGATTTTTGCTCGGTCGCTACCTGGAAGTTCGCCGGGGCGGTGAATTTTTTGGCGCCGGCTTCAATCATCAAAGAATCAGAGGCCAGGGGTCGGAATTGGTTTTTCTGACTGTCCGTCAAGTACTTGTCAGACAGAGACTTCCATTTTGACAGATCCAGATTGGTCGCAGCCGCCAGAATCGGTTCATATCCGGTGCAACGGCACAAATTCCCGGTCAGGAAGTTGCGGGCTTTTTTCTCGGTGATGGCTTTTCCTGAACACGCGCTTTTTTCTGCCAGTGAAGACAACGAACACACCATTCCCGGCGTGCAGTAACCGCATTGACCGCCGTGGAATTCGCGCATCTTGTTTTGCACTTCGCTCAAGTTTTCCTGCTCAGAAAGACCTTCCACTGTGACCAGTGAGCCCATGTCGAAAAGGTACATCGGGGCGATGCAGGAATTGATGGCTTGGAATTCAGACCAGGTGTTGTTTTCAAGTTTTGCCGAAAGCACCGTGCAGGCACCGCAGTCGCCTTCTGCGCACACCACTTTGGTTCCTGGAAGGGAGCTGTGATAGCGTAAGTACTGGGCTAGCGGAAGGAAGGCTTTTTCACCTGAGATGCGGTGTTCAGCGCCGTTGATAAAGACATGAATTTCGTTGCGAATTTTGTTTTCAGACATCTAAATTGGTTCTCATAAAAGGGGTCCCATGACAATAGAATTTCCCTTATGAGTTTAGCCCCTTTTGGGGGCCTCAATGTCCTCAAAAATTCAAATGTGAGCCATTAAGCCGCCTCAAGTCTATTTAAAGACCATTCGGCCGTCCCAGACAGGCGCTTGGGCGGGGAGCTGGGTGTTGGGATTTCCGTCCCAGAAGAAGGATTTGAAGTAGGGTGCCATCGAGTCCCTTAAGGCCTCCCGGGACTGACGATTCTGTTCCGTCCATGCAAATCGGGCAAAGCTGGGCTTTTCGGTTTCAAAGTTCCCCAGGTAGAACATCGCATCCATGCCGTGCACAGCGCCAAAAACTTCTTTCCACGGGGAGGGGGTTTCTTTCCATTCAAAGGAATAACGATAGGTCTGTGGGTTGTAAGCTTTCACCGCCCAGAAGATTTCTTCCATCGTCATCTGCATCGCCAGGGACCCGGCGGCAGTGCTGGAGTGGTACAGAGTCACCTTGTTGTCTTTGATAAGGTCTTCCTCTTTCAGATCTGCTGGAGGATTTTGAATCAGGGACCACAGCTCTTTGTCGGTGGGTTTGATCAGGGCGCCACCCAAAAGATAAGTCGCTTCATCGGTGGTTAAACCCAAGATCAGCGGAACGCGGTGGAAGTTCCCGAATAAGATGCCCTCCACCCCATGCGGGAAAACGGCGTCATCTTTGAAGTGCTGAAACGGCACGATGTATTCTTGGGCCTGCACCAGTTCTTCGGTGGTGCGGGAATACAGGAACTGACGGATCCACTTGGTGCCCTTAGCTAGCAGATACGCTTCCGCTTGGGATTTTTCTTTCACCAAGCCGGCATTCACCACCAGATTTTCGATGAAGTCTTCAGAACGGGTTTCCGCCACCCAGCGAGGATAGGCATTCGGCACACCCGCAGAACAAACCGCACGGTGGAAAAGATCTTTGGTAAGGGGCGTTTGCAAAAGCCCCCACACATTCATGCAGCCAGCGGATTGACCCATGATGGTGATGTTGTCAGGATCTCCGCCGAAGCTTTCAATATTGGCGTGAATCCATTTCAGAACGGCGACCAAATCAAGAGTCACATAGTTGCCGGAACTGTCCCACTTGCTGCCTTTGTTCAAAGCCTCGTGCGCTAGTGCGCCCAGCATGCCCAGTCGATAGTTGGCACTGACAAAAACAACATCCGAAGATGATGCCAGCCATGCGCCGTCATAAAGAGGATCCGCGGACGTGCCTTTGAAATTCGATCCGCCGTGAATCCACAAAACCACCGGGCGTTTTTTCGCCGCGAAGGGTTTCCATACATTCAGATACAGACAGTCTTCGTTGCCAACCGGAGTTCCGAATTTTTCTGGCGGCACATTGGCAAAGAAATTTCCTTTTTGAGGGCAGGCGACAGGAAGTTTTGTGGCGTTGAGAGTGCCAATCCAAGGGGCCGGGGATCTGGGCGCTTTCCAGCGAAGATAACCCACCGGCGGTTCTGCATAAGGGATTCCAAGAAAGGCTTCGGTGTTGTGAGCAGTACGAAGGCCTTGGATTTTACCATCAGCCAATCGCGCGAAAGGGGCCGCTGCGTGGGAGTTCAAAGTCCAGCAGGTAAACAAGACCAGCAAAAGAGCAGAGTAAGCAAGTGATCGCATGGGGCCTCCGTCAATTTCAGTCTTAGCGAGCTTCGGAGGATCTTCCAAGAATAAAGAAATCGAATTTCATAAAAATCATGCAGGCTTGGCAAGTTCTTTTAAAAAAATCGGTAATTACCGTCGAGGAAGAAATGTTCGGGGGCAATAATTTCCCCTCTGCAAAGGTCCGAAAAAAGGCCAGTTCCAAAGTGGGTCGCCGAGAGTCTTTGAGCATTGGGAAAAAACAGACAACGATTGATACAGGTTTTGAAGGATTCAAGACCAGAGGGGAATAAAATGAAAATGAACCATCTTGTTATCGCAGGCCTCATGATGATGTCTGCTCCAGTATTCGCGAAATCTGGCTCTGTAGGGGCTAAAATCGTTGGTGGCGTTGAGGCTTCCATCGGTGAGTTCCCATACATCGTGTCTTTGCAGAGCGGCAGCCATTTCTGCGGCGGTTCCTTGATCAAGAAGAACTGGGTATTGACAGCAGCTCACTGTGTTCGTGGTGGCACTGTGAAGAAAGTTGTGATCGGCCTGCATGACCGTACCAACGCGGTGAATGCAGAATCCATCGCTCCAAAAAGAATTATCGCTCACCCGAACTACAATGCCCGCACAATGGAAAATGACTTTGCATTGATCGAGCTTTCTCAGGATTCTTCTTACGCTCCAGTGGCGTTGAATCCTGCAGAGATCGCTTTGCCAACAGACGGTTCTGAAATCATGACAACTGTGGCTGGCTGGGGTGCGACTCGTGAAGGTTCTTACTCTTTGCCGACGAAATTGCAAAAAGTGGACGTTCCATTGGTTTCTTCTGAAGCTTGTAACAAAGCCTACAACAACGGCATCACGGACAGCATGATCTGTGCTGGTTACGAGGGTGGTGGTAAAGACTCTTGCCAGGGTGACTCTGGCGGTCCGTTGGTGGCTCAGGACGAAAACAACCAGACGTATCTGGTGGGCGTTGTGAGCTGGGGTCAGGGTTGTGCTCGTGCGAAGTACTTTGGTGTTTATGCCAAAGTCAGCAACGCGATCGAGTGGATCAACAACACGGCTCAGTAATTCGATTTCAAAGTTGAATTCAAAAGAACCCCTGGGGAACCCCGGGGGTTTTTGTTTTTTGCGCAGGGAAGTTCTAGCGACAGCTTTGCGACCATTTTTTCAGATCGGCCGACGTCGATTGTGCCGGGTTGAACCAGCGCGCCTCTTCAAACTTCCAGACAAAATCCCCGCGGTGGGCATTGTAGATGTTCACGTAGTGCAGGCCATCGCAGATGCCTTCCAGGCCCTTGTCAGTGACATACCAGTCTGAATGATAGCCGGTCACTTCGGTGCGCTTTTGCTGGGAGTCCTGGCAAGTATAGACACAGCTCCACTTGCGCTGGGTGCCGTACCAGGTCTTTTTATAGAGCTGATAGGTTTTTGAATAGGGATCTGCAATGCAACTGCAGGCCCTGGCAAAGTCAGGTGCCATGATTTGAAAGAACATTAAGGCTGCAAAAGTTAAAAACGTGGTCCGCATGCCATCAGTGGGTGCAAGAGCGGTTCCGGGGCGATAGAGAATCAGGTGGATTTGGGCTGTCAATAAGATCGACGGTGCCGTGCAGGGACTTAGCGGTCACGGTGTTTGCTGGCATTGAAGGCTTTACGTCCAGCCCGGTGCTGCAGCACATGAGCTGAAGTTTCCAGGAGCGCGCAGGAAAGCTCGGCACAGCGGTCCACCAGTTCCTGGGCCGCTTCACTCAGGGCCCGGCTGTGTTGCACATAGCGCATGTTGTGCTCCATGTTTTCGGAGCTCCATCCCAGGGAATGGGCGATGAACGGGAACGGGGGCAAGTGATACCCCAGTTCTGAGAAAAAGCCCATCAGGTGCCCGGCCACGGCCTGCACATTGTCCTGGCCTCCGGTGATGATGAATCCGGCGACCTTGTTGCGCACCAGTTGATTGTTGTGAGTGGTGATTTGATTTTGAATGCAGTTAAAACGTTCGGCCATTTTGTAATACAAAGAGCTGGCCGATCCCCAGCGAATCGGTGTTGCCACAATCATCACATCGGCCCAGTGAATCAGGTCCTCATAGACACGATCCAGCTGGTCGTCGGGATCCATTTGGGTGATCGAACAGGGCCAGGTGCAGGCGTGGGCACTTTTGGAGTAAAACCCCTCGCAGTGGCGGAATTTCAGTTCGCGGATTTTTTGTAAACGCGTTTCATATCCTTTTCTTTGGGCGTGACTCAAAGCTTCTTGCAGTAACAGTTCCGAAGTCGAAAGTCGGGGATGGGCGTTGTCCATCACCGTTGTTGAGATCCCCACGATCCGCAAAGGGCCCGGCTCGCGCACCACGGGACGGGTCAGAGGATGGGGGTCGTGATGAAGACGTCCTCGGGGCGTGGCACTGGCTAGGTCCACCCACAGGTCGTCGTTTTCAATTTTTAAGCTGTACACCGGAACGCGGTCGGCTTCATAGCCGGGCTCTCCTAAGCCGGTGCGATAGTGAAACTTGTAATAGTGCCAGGGGCAGACCACATAGTCGCCCTCGAGAGTGCCATTCCCCAAAGGTCCACCCACGTGATTGCACACGCCCGAAATGGCGGTGAATTCATTGTCTTTGAAAATAAGAGCCAGCTTGGTCCGGTGAATTTCCAGTTGCTGCAAGGGTTTTTCCTTCAGCAGCTCCACCGGACCCAGTTTGTGCCATTGAGGTTGTGACATCTCTTCATTGGAACCAAAAAGAACGGTTCAGGAAAGGAATGTCATGCAAACCTGATGAAGGTCAAAGATAGGGCAGAATGCGGGTGATGCGAGTGACATCTTCACCGCGACACTCAGCGCTGTCACAGCGGTTGGAAACTGTGCAAGAACCCTGATACACAAAGTCAGTGTCACCGCGGACCAAAATGCCTTCGATCACGCCGGAAGAATTAAATACTGCGGAGCCTGAGTTTCCACCATAGGTATCCAGGTTTGCGACGAAATGCTCAGATTCTGTGGCGCTGCGCACTTTTGCGCCGGCGGCGACTTTGGTCGGAAGGCCCACAGGATGTCCAATCACCACCAGGGATGTTCCGACTTTGATGCTTCCGCGTTTGCGGGTTTTTAGAACAGCGTGATTCGCGACTGCGCGATCCAGTTTAATCAGCGCAAAGTCAGATCCGGTGGCCAGAACTTCTGTATGAATGATTTCAGCACAGCGATAGACTTCGCTGGAAGGGACTTCGCGGGGCTGAACGCCTGCGGATTTCACGGCATATCCAAAGACGAACCGAGTTTCGCTGCAATCACGCACAGAGCGCACGCAGTGGCCGGCGGTGGCTATGACATCGGGCGCAACCAAGGAGCCTGAGCAAAAGGCGGCGTTTTCCTGTTCTCCGAAGCGTTCTGACGGGCACAGGTTGTAAGATTTGCGGAATGTTTGAGCAATAATGCGCGTGAAGTCTGCGCCTTCCTGCAGGTTTTCTTCCTTGATCAGGGCCACTGTGGAGTCGGCCAGGCGCCGTTGCAGGGCGGACCTTACTTCGTAGAGGTCTTTGCGATCATCGCTGCCATAGATGACTTTTTCCTGCAGCTGCGGGGTTTCTTGGGGCGTTCCCGCCGCGCTTTTGTCCGGAGTGCTGTTTTCGCAGGCACTTAAGAGCACGAATAAAGAGAAACATAAAACTGTTTTTTGCATCCGTTATCTTCCTTTGATGGGATTGGGGGACGACCTTGTCCCGGTATTGAATGACGCTGCAGAAACAAAAAAAGGTTAACCCGATTGCCACTTTTTTAGGTCTTACCAGAGGGAAACTTGAGCATTCCTATATTCTTGGTGGAACACTTTCCGGCCTAGGGTTGATGCGACAGGGTTGCTCTTGGGCCGGGGGATCAACAGAATGAGAGGACGGAGATCGTAACATGTTGGCGGAGACTATGACTCAGGATGCGGATATCAGAGATCGTTTGGCGAAGGTTCTTGAAAGTGTGATTCAAGAGATGACCTCCTGCTATGAACAGGTGGAAGTAACCTTTGCCGCAGGCGACAAAACCACGGTGTACAAGGTGACATTGCCGCAGGAGTTTCGTGGTAAATTGATCGGTTCCCAAGGAAAGAATATCACGTCGCTTCGTAACATTATTGGTGCCATGGCCGGCAATCACGGATTTCGCGCGATCATCGAACTTGTCATCTAGTTTTATTGCAGCGTTCCCTTTGTTTAGGGTACGGAACTCTTCGTCTATTTTAACCTTGCAACTTTGGTATTAAATGTAAAAAATCCCTCAGGTCGGTGGGGGATTTTGTGTCTAATCAATTCGGTGCCCTGTTAAAAAATAAGCTCGAGGAAATTCAAAAAAAGAACCCTCGGTTTTCTTTTCGCTCTTTGGCCAAGAAAGTTGGCATCTCGCCAGGATGTTTGAACGAGCTGATGCACGGCAAGCGCCCTTTGAGTGAATTTTACGCCAACAAAATTGTTCTGGGTCTGGAGCTGGGTGCTGAGGAGCGCAACGAAGTTTATTCTTTGATCTCCACGCGTTCCCGCAAATTTGCTGCACAAAAAACTTTGGCGGAAAAAGAGCTGGAACTGATCGCCAGCTGGGAGCATTTCGCCATCCTGAACCTGATCCGCATGAAAACCTTCAAGCCCGAGCCGGAATGGATTGCCGAGCGTCTGGCGCTGCCTCTGGAAAAAGTTCAGCAAAGTCTGGAACTGCTTTTGGATCTGGGTTTTATCAAACGCAAAGGAAACTCCATCGCACGTTCCGTGGCCAGTCTGGCCACGACCACTGATATTCCAAGTGAAGCCCTGGTCCAGGCTCACGTTTCTGATATGCATAAAGCCATCGAGGTTCTGAAAAGAACCCCGATCGATCGTCGTGATTATTCCGCCATCACCATGGCTATCAATCCGCACAAGATGGAAGAAGCGAAGAATTTGATTAAAAAATTCCGCCGCAAATTTTCCATGCTGGTGGAGGAAGGTGATATGACGGAAGTTTACAACCTGAATATTCAGTTTTTCCCTCTGACTGTTACTGAAAGTGAGAAGCCGCTATGATCAAAAAGTCCCTGTTACCTCTGATTCTTTTTTCTTTCGCGGGGTCGCTGGCCCATGCCGGATTTATCGGCGGCGATGAAAAGGGCAACGGCGGCAGTGTGATCTATTGCGAAAACCGCTTCGAAAGTCAGCGGTATGAAGTGCTGGATCTGTTTGAAGCCCGCGAGATTCAGACTTTCGAAATGGATGTCATTGAAGGTATTGAGTACAAAAAAATCCTGCGCGAGATGATTGCCCGTCTGGCGGATATCAATCCCACCCGTGCAAGTTTGTACTACTCGTTCCTGGAGACTTTTGATCGTGAAGCTTTGTTCCTGAAAGGCACAGAGTTTACCGACATCCCGGATCGCGGTTGGGGGGCTTTGCCGAAGGGTTGCACTCTGGTTCAGGGCGCCGTTCAGTACAAACGCCCCAGCATCAAGGGACATCGCTATTATTTCAATAAGGATGTTTGGGATCGCATGACCAACACACAGCGCTCGGCGCTGGTGTTGCATGAGTTCATCTATCGTGAAGGTCTGCAGCCTGAAAACAACTTCCAGACGTCCAATGGGGTTCGTCTGATGAACGGATTCCTGCATTCGACCATGATGCGTGATGTGACTTTGCCTCAGTACATTGATCTGTTGCAAAGATCCGGTCTGCAGTTGGCAGATGCAAATGGTTACCACATTCTGCTGCACTCCGGGCAGGAGGCGGGCCGTGGTCAGTCCTACAGAGTTGCATTCAATGACATGGGTATTGTCACGTTGGCGACTCTGGCGCGATCCTTCTATCTATATGGGCCGGGCGGGAGGCCCATGCCAGTTCATTGTGGAACCGCCCAGGAAAACGCTCCCGAGCGTGGGGGCGGAGTCATCACTTTCTGGCCTAGTGGGAAGGTGAAGCACATTTTGATGAGCTGCACTTCCGCTGGATTTGTTTTACGTTCGAAGGAAGCCATTGGTCAGGCGACGGCGTCTGAATTGATTTATAATGAACAGGGCCTGCTAAGTCAGATTAAAACCCTGCAGCTTGAATTGAATCATGTTGATTACAGTTTGCGCTCGACTCGTCCTGGTGGCTACGTCACCTTCTATCAAAGCGGAGAACCTTCCCAGGTTTGCATCGGCAACTACTATGCGGATCATCAGCGCAGCTGGATCCGTGATTCCACTGGTGAAGGGGTTATTGTGGCTCAGTCCGGACATGACACCTTTGGTTTAGCTTTGGACGGTCGCATCTATGAGTCCTTGAAGTCCCGCTGCGGATTTCCCCAGTAGGTTTTAAGAAGATCAAAAAAAAGCCCGCTGCAAACAGCGGGCTTTTTTTGTTTTTAAACGGGACAATAGCTGACTTAATTTCCAAACATATTGATGCAGAAAGTGACCAGGGCTGCATTTATGAAGTCAATAAAGCAGGATCCCACCAGTGGCACGACCAGGAAGGCTTTGTAAGCGTGGCCGTAGCGCTGACTGAGTGAATGCATGTTGGCCATGGCATTGGCAGTGGTTCCCATCATAAAACCGACGTATCCGGCACTCATCACGGACGCTTCATAGTCCTTGCCTCCAACCCAGAACACAGGCCCCAGGGCCGTGACCGCCACCAGGATCGCCTGCACGGTCAGGAATACCAGAATAGGCAGGGCGGCGTTTTTCAGTTCCTCCAGGCGCAGACTCATGATGGCCATGGCAATGAAAAGGGTCAGGGCGACAGAGCCGATTTCTTCAATCCATTCCGGAGAGATTTTAAAGACCGGTTTGATGTCCTCGATATTGCGGAAGAGGGCCGCCACCACCATCGAACCAATATAGATGGGCAGTGTGATCTGCAGGGAGCTGATCCATGAACTGATCGTGGTGCCGATTCCCATAATCAGGGTCAGTGCCAAAAGATGCATCAGCAGATCGCGACCCGCGAAGGACTTCAGCATCATGGACTCGTGTTGTGCTCCGCGGTCGTGGTCGACCGGGTGTTTGAGTTTCTTTTTGTTGATAAGATAGGTCGCCAGTGGTGTCCCGATCAGTCCTCCCAGCACAATGCCACCCATGGCGGTGGTCACACCAATCACAGAAGCCCCTTCGACTCCAGCGGCCTCAAAGACCGGACCGAATGCCAAGGCCGTGCCCGGGCCTCCGGTTAAAGAGACGGCTCCGGTCAGAACCCCCATCAAAGGATGTTCGCCCATCATTTTTGCCAGACCGATTCCGGCCACGATCTGCACCAGCAGTCCGCCGATGGTCAGAAGCAGGAAGAACACAACGGCGCGACCGCCTTCCTTCAGCAGCCGAACAGACGCCGAATAACCAACTGAAGTGAAGAAGGTGATCATCAGGGCTTCTTCAAATGCTTTGTTGAACTGCAGCACAAAAAGGCCTTGGGCCTTCAGGACTGAAATCACCACAGCGACAAGAAAGCCGCCAATCACCGGAGACGGAAGATTGTATTTATCCAGAACATGGATCTTGCTTTTAATGTACCGGCCGAAATAAACGACCAGAGCTGCCAGGGCGACGGTTTGAAATGCTGTTAGTGTCATGCCAAAAGCCTAGCGTGACCCGTCGCCCCTGTCCATCCTTTAGCTGGCTTTGGGGTGTCCGTTCAGCACGACTTCAACGGACTCCACCATGCTGTCGAGCTGCTGGGACTGATTTGACAACTCCACCGAGGCCGCGGCCGTCTCTTCGGAGGAGGCGGCATTGTTCTGAGTGACTTTGTCCAGATCGTGCAGCGCCCGGGAAATCTGGTCGATGCCAGTGGATTGTTCGGCGCTGGCTTGGGCAATTTCATTGTTCAGTGCCGAAACTTTCTGTGACTCCTGTAAAATCACCTGCAAAGTTTTTCCGCCCTGCAGAGCTGTTTTATAGCTGACTTCGATCTGGCTGACGCTATCAGAAATCAGAGTCGAGATTTCTTTGGCTGATTGCGCTGACTTCAGGGCCAGCTGGCGCACGGCTTCGGCCACCACCGAGAAGCCCCGTCCGTTTTCTCCAGCGCGGGCGGCCTCCACGGCGGCGTTCAAGGCCAGTAAGTTTGTCTGGAAGGCAATGTCGTCAATCAGGCCGGTGATCTCCTGCACTTTTTTGGCGGTGACCGAGACGGTCTGCATTGAGGAGATCAGTTCCTGCATGTTTTGTTCACCCCGGGCCGCAGCCTCCATGGCAGACGTGGACAGCAGGCGGGCATTTTGGGCGTTGTCAGAATTCATCTTTACCATGCTTGTCAGCTCTTCAATTGAGGCTGATGTTTCCTCCAGGGCTGCCGCCGCTTCGGTGGCGGAAGAACTCAGTCCTTGAGAGGCGTTGGAGATTTCAGAGCTGGTGGCTGAAAGGTGAGAGCTGGATGTTTTAATGTTGGAAACTGCGGTGCGCAGATTTTCCAGTGGTTTTCGCAGTACGGTCCAGGCCAGGAGAACACTCAGAATCAGGCCGGCGAAAGAATACAGCAGAATTTTGTTCACAGAATCACTGCTGGCGGCATTGGCCGAAGCCATGCTGCTGGTAATGGCAAAGACCCCATGAAGTTTTCCATCCCCCCAGTTTTCCATGTCGTAGCCGAGCACATCTTTGCCATTGCCAAAGGGGCTTTGTGAAGGGTGGCCGTGGCAGATCAGGCATCCTTGTTTTTCCGAGAGGCGCACGGGGCGATAGACGATCACCGAGTCATCGGTGCTGGACACGATCTCTTTCAGGCCGGGTTCGTTAAGAAAGCGGTTGTAGATCAGCATTTCATCCGTCTTGGCCTGGTTTTCCTCGCGGCGGGGTTCTGGTGAAAAGACCCGGAAGTTGTAACCACTTCGTTCGGACTGTTCCTGGCCCACTTTGATAGAGGCAAAGATGGGCACCCGGCGCAGAATGTTCATTTTGAGTTCTTTGGGCACATTTCCATCGGGGTGACGGCGGCCGATATCATTGATGTAATCAGCCAGTCCGCCTTGCGACGCCACATAGTCGCGTGTGCCCTCGAGCTGATCCAGAATGGCACGGCTCTTGTCGACAAGATCCCTTTCACCCTGGTCGTGGACTTCCGTTCGGGAAACCTGGGTGGCTGCGATGACTGAGACAACTGCCGCAAGAGAAACGATCGCAATAATTTTTGTTATCAGCTTCAAGCACACACCTCCTGTGCCCCTTCAGTGTAAGCAGGGGGGGCGGGCAGGAATGATGATGCAGATCATAAAATAAATTATTATTCATATGAGATGTTTCAACTTGAAACATCTTAAGACTGACTGATGATCCAGTTCATTACAATGACGGACAGGGCGCCGGCGACGAACTGTTTTTGCCACAAATAAGTCATGCGGGTTTCTTTCATCTTGGCGAAGATCTCTTCCAGGGTCACGCTGATCATCGCACCACCGGCAAAGGCCAGAATGAAAGGCAGGGATGCGGAAGTGATGCCGGTGAAGATGCCTCCCAAGGCACCACCCAGAATCTCCATCACGCCGGTCAGGGCCGCGCCAAAAAAGGCCACTTTGCGGGACATGCCGATAGAAAGGAAAGCCGCAGCGGTGGCCAGACCTTCAGGGAAGTTTTGAAAGACGATGGCACCCACCACGGTCCAGCCGTTGGCGGCGGAAATGGTATCAGCGCTCAGCGCAGCTCCCGAAGCCAAACCTTCGGGGAGATTGTGCAGCATCATGGCTGTCACGAATAGCCAGGCTCTTCGATGAACAGACCATTCGGAGGGCGACACTCTATGAATCAGATGGCTCAGTCCATAGATGGAAGCCACACCGAGCGCCAGGGCAAGAGACACCCCGAAGGAGCTGTGTGTGCTTGAGTAAGCAGGCCCGATCAGATTAAAGGCGGCCGCCGCCAGCATCATCCCGATGGCGAAATCCAGATTCAGACTGCGCCAAGGATTCCAGCCGGTGGTTTTGTTTTTCAAAATGGGAAGAGCACCGAGCATCGTTGAAAGCCCGGTGATTCCTCCTGCCAGTAGTCCCATCAGTGCGCTGCCCATGTTCTGCATCCTTTCTCGATAATATCAATCGGGATCAGGATTTATGACTGCGGATCATCCAAGCGGCTTTTTCGTGGAAGCCGATCAGATCCTCGTACAAAGTCACGGCACTGGTTTCTTCCGCGTCCTCGGCTGTTTCCAGTCGGGATTTCAGAGCGATGGCCAGGTTTGTGTGATCCTGGCTGAGCATTTCGATCATCTGGTTCGCGCTCATTTTGTCAGAAGCCTCCTGGATGGAGGACAACTCGCGGAATTCTTTGAAGCTGCCCGGAGCTTTGGTTTTCAAAGCGCGGAGGACTTCCGCCGTGCGATCGACGTACTCGGCCAGCTGACCGTATTGTTCTTCAAACAATTTGTGCAAAGAAAAGAACAAAGGTCCTTCCACGTTCCAGTGGAAGTTCTGGGTCTTAAGTTGCAGCAGATATTCATCGGCCAAAGATTTTTTCAAAGTCTCAATCACTGCGTCCGAACTGGTTTCAACGGATTTCAGATTGGTTGTGGATTTGCTTTCGTTCAGGGAATGGGCGTTTTGTGATCTCATAATATTCCTCCTTGTCACTGTCAGAGGGGTCCCTGGGGGGAACCCCGCTCTTGCCTGACTTCAGGATAAGCCTGCAGGGGGGAGGTGAACAGTTCTCTTTTTCTATAGGACCTATAGATAATGTCTATATGCTGTCTAGAGGCATAGATGAAAACTATTTGAGATAACCTAAAGGGTTGTCGATTTTCAACTGGTTTTTACTTCGCGTGGAGGACAGTCCTTCGGGCAGGTTTCTCTTTATGGTTTCAATGAGGGCTTTTAAAAGAGCCTTTCGTTGGAAGTGAGGCCCATGCACCAGGCTCACTTCCCGGGTTGGGACAGGGTCGGAGAAGGGTCTAAGGCGTTTTTTGTCCTGGACATCCATCGCGGCAAGATAAGGCAGCAGGGTGAAGCTTTCGCCCTGATCGACAAGTTTTTTCAGTGTCTCAAGACTGCCGCTTTCAAAAGAAAAACTGCGCTCCATCGCCGCCGGGACTTTTTTGTTGCGGCACAGGGACAGGCTTTGCTCGCGGAAGCAGTGGCCTTCATTCAGCAACAGCACGTCTTCCGAAGACAGGTCTTTTTCGTCGAGAGTTTTCTGTGTCAGCAGCGGATGGCCCTTGGACAGATAGACATTGAACGGCTCATAGAACAAAACGTGATTGGCAATGTTCAGATCATCAATCGGGGTGACGACGATGCCAAGATCCAGACTGTGATTGCGGATCTTCTCAATCATCACCTCGGTCTGCAGCTCTTCGAAAGTCAGATGCAGGCGGCTGTGGGCGTCCTTGATTTTTTTTAAAAACAGCGGCAACAAATATGGTGCCAGTGTTGGGATGATTCCAATGCGCAGTTCGCCGCGCAGAGATCCCTTGGCATCATCCACAATCTCTTTCAAGTGCTGCGAACCTTTGACCACCAGGCGGGCCTGCTGCAGGACCTCTTCGCCGACCGAGGTGGGGCGGATGGGTTGTTTGGTGCGATCAAAAAGAATCACACCCAGTTCCTCTTCCAGCTTTTGAATTTGCATGCTCAGCGTGGGTTGAGTGACATGGCATTGGCGGGCAGCGTGGCTGAAGCTGCCTGTGTCGGCGACGGCAAGAATGTATTCGAGTTGAGTCAGTGTCATGATACAAGCTTGCCGTTCAGGAAAAAAGCTTGCAAGCTTAATCATGGGCTTGTCATTGGAACACTATCAACAAAGTGTCTTGAAGCGCGCACTGCCACTGTCTGAAAAAGTGGTGGAGGCTTTTTACAGTCAACCCCGCCATTTATTCGTGCCGGAATACACAGTGGAAGAAGCCTACGAAGATCATCCGCTGGTGCTTTTCAACAATCCTCCTTATGTGTCCACCATCTCACAACCCAGTTTTGTTCTGCGCATTCTGGATCTTTTGAAGCTGGGTCCTGGTCAAAAGGTGTTCGAGCTGGGAACCGGCAGTGGATGGAACACGGCTATGATGGCTGAAATTGTCGGGGCCGCAGGCAAGGTGGTTTCCGTTGAAGTGATTGCTGAACTGGCAGAGCGGGCCCAAAAGATTCTGCGTGAACGCAATTTGCCTCAGGTGCTTGTCAAGGCCGGAGACGGCTTTGAGGGGGATGCGGCCAATGCCCCCTACGACCGGGTCATTTTCACCGCTGGGTCTTCCGAGTTTCCGCAGAAGGTTTTTGAACAGTTAAAAGAATCTGGATGGATGGTGTTTGTGCGAAAAAACCGCGGTTCACCGGATATGCTGGAGCTGATTCACAAGGTGCAGTCCGAGCCTCATGTGGTGACTTCGGTGCCATGCTCTTTTGTCAATGTGGTGCGGGAAAAAGCGGGGCCTGATTCGAAAGAACAAAGTCTTTGAATCAAGCCTCCGGTGGGTGAGCAGGGTCTCATCCCAGGAAATCATCTTTTGGTTTGCGGTCACGGTTCGCCGGAGCTTTTGGTTTAAGCTCCATCACACGCTCTTTCTTTTCTGCGTCAGCCTTCACGGGCTTTTCCTCGGGTTCATCGTACAGGTGATAGTGCGATGCGATTTCAGCGAACTTTTCGCTGGCTTCGTCGATGGCCATTCCCACTTTGCGTTCCAGAAGATCGACGATAGACTGGGCATTGCCCTTGGTGTTTTCAAGGTCATTCTCCGAAAGCTCACGCCATTTTTGCATGAGCTCCCGTTTCAGTTCCTGCCAGCCTTGACCAGGAATTTGTGATGCCATATGCACCTCCTACTCGGTTTCGATCACAAGATCAATACGACGATTTTGTGCTCGTCCTGCGGCCGTGTTGTTGTTGCCAACAGGATTGTCATAACCCATTCCCACGGACTCCACTTTTTCTGCTGGCAGAGTTCCCTGGGAAACCAGGAAGTTTTCAACGGATTGCGCACGTTTTTCAGACAATATGCGGTTGGCTTCTGCGCTGCCGACATTATCAGTGTGGCCCTCGATGATCACTTTCTTCGGAGTCACTCCGGCTAAAGCGCCTTCCACCTTTTTCAGCAAAGCCTGGTTTTTAGGTCCCAGATTGGATTGGGCGGTAGGGAATTGCAGGCCTTTCAGGCGCACCATCAGCTTGCCGTTTTCCGTGAAGACTTCCGCTTCATTGGGTTTCAACTGACTGCGCAGGGCCTGGGCGCGGTTCAGCAGTGTCTGCTGCTTTTCCAGCTCCATGCGCTGCCGTTCCGCTTCGGATTGCACCGTTTGCAATTCTTGTTCAGTGCTGGAGTATTCGCTGCGCAAGTTGGAGATCGTGCGCTGCTGACGTTCAGCCATCAGCACCAGTTCTTCAGAGTTCCCGGCGTTGACTTTGCGGGTGACCTCCATCAGATGTTGGGATTCCCGGGTGGCATCCTGTGAAGCCCGTGCGATCACGGGTGCATTGCGGGGATCTGCTTTGATCAGCTTTTCCGCATTTTCATACTTCATCGCAGCCATGCCAAAGGACTTCGGTGCACTTTTGTCGGCACCGGCCTTTTTCGCCGTGTCCAGATTGTCTTTGGCTGTTCCCAGATAGGCTTTGGTCACAGATTTGAGTTCAAGGTCACGATAGCGACTGACGATTTCTTCACCGCGTTTGTCAGCGGGACTCAGGTTGCCTTTTTCAATTGCCACTGTGATTTTTTCCAGATCCTTGCCGGCCTTTTCCCATTCTTTAGGATACAGTTTAGGGGCGCCGGCTTTCATGGCACCTTCGCGGGCATCAGTGATTTGGTGCATCGATGTACGGGCGATCTCGGCACGGGTGTTGGCTTCGTTCAACCACGCGCGTGAGTAGGCCACCTGTTCCAGAATTTCAGCATTCGGCTTGTCTTTGTCTTTTTTCTGTTTTGCTTTGTCCAGTGCTTTGGTGGCGTCGGTGAAATTCTCTGGCGACAGCACATCGATCTGTTTGGATCGGGCCTCGTTGATCATGGCTTCGGTTTTTTCAATCTCGGCCGTGGGATTGGCACTGGAAGAGATCGACTGCACGTTGGGTGGTTTGCTGGCACAGCCCGCAATGAATCCGGCAACAGCCACAGATGCTAGTATCTTATGAGTCCGGGAAACCATAGAACGCCTCCTTCAGAGATGTAAACGAATGGGTTTTAATTCTTGATTTAACGCTAATCCCGCGGAAGGAAGGCTTTCAAGGAAAACAACCGGGAACGGCCGAATCGCTGCGTACTAACAAGCGGTCTCGCCCAAAGAAAGGTCGTGTTTGTTGCTAAACGGAAATTTGAAAGGATCAATGCATCAGCATGAAGCTGCCCAGAGAATACAATCCGGCCACAATCAGCACAACACCAGCGATGCGCTGCTGGAGAAGACCGGCGTGTTGAATTCCCTGGCGAACCATCATTGGAACAGCACTGAGTGCCGGCAAGCCGCCCAGCCAAAACAGGCCCAGAGTTAAACCTCCAGCCCAGGGACTTTGGGTGGCGATGGCGGCTGTGACGTAAGTGTACAACCAGCCGCAGGGAAGCAGAGCTGTCAGCAGGCCCACGACAAAACCGGATTTGCCAACATGGAAGGCTTGCAGACGTTTGATCACACCAAGAATGGAGTGAGAGATTTTATTTCCTGAAAGACGTTGCTGCCAGGAGGGCGGTAGAATCAGTCGTGCCCCCGAACCCACCAACACCAGAGCCAGGAGTATCGCCGAGATCCAGCGCAGGGTCACAAACTGACTGTTCAGGAAAATCTGCCCCAGAGCCCCGGCAAGAACCCCCAGAGTGACATAGGAAACAAGACGGCCCAGGTGATAGCTGAGTAAACTGTTGCGGGCGCTCATCAAGGTGGCGACAGGACCGCACATTCCGGCACAATGCCAGCTGCCGAAGAAGCTGGAAGAGACAATTCCCAATGCCAGAAGTGCAGCAGACATCATTGGGACCTCGGTCCGACCAGGATCAGTTCGCGGCGGGTGCTGAAGCCTTCCGGAGCCAGTTCATCCTGGACACGGACTTCGGTTTTCAACTGGCCGGACGCGGGGATCTGTACGGTTGGAATTCGGACAAAGAAATACCATTCACGAGATTCACCCGGCGCCAGATGGATGGGATTTTCCGCAACCTGCACCTGCACCCCTTGATCGAGAAGTTCCTGGGGCAGTGTCAGCATATAGCGGGCGCGCAAGGCCCCCTGGTTTTGAATGTGCAGACGGAACTGATTCAGCAGCACCTCTTGTCCGTCGCTGTTTTTTACGTACGAGTACGGCAGTCCCGCGCCCCGCAAGACGGCGATGTGCACAGGTTCACGGGTGCTGACGGCGTAGGCCAGGCCGCCAATCAAGGCGACAATCGCCAGGATGTAAATGATCGAACGCGGTTTAGCCAAAGAAATTTTGCTGCCATCAAGGGTGTCATAGCGGATCAAGCCTTTGGGCTTTTTCACTTTTTCCATGATCTCATCGCAGGCATCAATGCACGCGGTGCAGGTGATGCATTCCATCTGCAGCCCATTGCGGATGTCGATGCCTGTAGGGCAGACCTGCACGCAGCGGTTGCAAGACACGCAGTCGCCGGCTTTTTGGTTGGGCTCAGTGGTGCCTTTGCGGGGTTCGCCGCGGTTGACATCGTAAACGACAGCCAGCGATTTTTGATCCAGCAGTACGGACTGGATGCGTCCGTAAGGGCACATGATCACGCAGAACTGTTCGCGGAACCAGCCGAAGTCAAAAAGGATCACAGAGGTGAAGAACAAAACCAGAACGAAATAGGTCATATTCTGGGCCGGTGAGCCTTGGGTCATTGCCAGCAGCTCTTGTGCGCCGACGAAGTAGGCGATAAAGCTGTGGGCAATCACAGAAGACACGGCAAAAAACAGGAACCATTTTAAAGAAAGTTTTCGAACTTTGGTGAAGTTCATCGGACCGTCGCGCAGTTGACGGCGCTGGATGTAGGTGCCTTCGACCCATTTTTCGATGCGGCGGTAAACGGCATCAATAAATACCGTCTGAGGGCATGCCCAGCCACACCACACTCGACCCCAGATCGAGGTCACAAAGGCCAGACCCAATGTCAAAGTGCCGACAATATAAAACAACAGCGGGGCATCGTGGGCTTTGAACAAAATCCCAAACAGGGCGAATTCCCGTTTGGGGATGTCCATCAAAATGGTCTGATGCCCGTTGAAGGTCGTCCAGGGCAGGATCAGGAAAATAATCAACAGAACGATTTGAGTCCAGTCACGGTGACGGCGGAACCGGCCCCGCACTTCTGCGGGGATGATATTCAACCGATCACCATGTTCGTCCACACTTGTCAGTTTTCCGGCATCCAGTCCCGACATGATTTACTCCACGGCCTCGCCTTGAGGCTCTTTCGCGCCAGCTGGGTTGCTGTCTTTTTTGGACAGAATAAACGCCGACACAGCATAGATTTCATCTTTTTTCATGACCGGGCCCCACGGCGGCATCCCTTTTTCAGGAACACCGTCACGGACAACTTTCACGATGTCCATGCGGGTGGCTTTGCCATGCAACCAGAACTTATCAGTCAGATTCGGTCCGATCAAACCCTGAAGCTCCTGGCCGTGGCAGGAGGCACACTTTGCAGTGTACTGTGCGGCACCCAGGGCCAGCACGCCGTCTTTGTCAAAGGCGGCCTGCAAAGACTCCTCGGTTTCCATCGGTGAGGCTGTGGCCGCAGCGGCCTGGGTTTTCTCAATCTCCTGCATCGCCACCTTCAGTTCGTCCTGCAAAGTCGGACCGCCACCCAGTTGATAGTGGATGAAGTAGATGAAGGCGAAAATGATGGTGAGGAAGAAGGTCCACAGCCACCAGGTTGGCAGGGGATTGTCGTGTTCGATAATCCCGTCGTATTCGTGGAAATTTTCCTTGTTGTCGCTCATGTTACTCTCCGTCTTTCAATGGAATCTGTTCCATATGGCTGTAAATCTCTGTGCTGTGTTTGCGGTAAACCCAGATCAGCACACCCACAAAAAAGAGGAAAAAGATCAAAAGGCCCATCGCAGTCAGGTGCGTGTCAGTGAAATACTTCAGTCCTTCGGATTTCATTGGGCTTTTCCTTTCTGCCCCAGGGACTGCAGGTAAGCAATCAGGGCCACAATTTCCTTGTCTTCAAGACCTTTAGGCGCGCCGTTGGCTTCCAGATCCGCCGCGATTTCCTTGGCTTGCTTCTGGGCGTGGATGTCGGCATTGGCAATCACATCCTCTTCGTAAGGCACGTCCAGTTGTTTCATCACGGACAGCTTCTTGCGCAGAACCAGGAAGTCGGTTTTCTTTTCAGCCAGCCATGGATAGGCCGGCATGATGCTCTTCGGAGTCACCGCGCGTGGATCGATCATGTGACTGTAGTGCCACAGATTCGGATATTTCTTGCCCAGACGGGAAATGTCCGGACCGGTGCGTTTGGAGCCCCACTGGAATGGACGGTCGTACATGGATTCTTCCACGGTAGATGCCGGACCATAGCGTAGTACTTCAGAAGCAATCGGACGGATCTGCTGGGAGTGGCAGACGTAGCAGCCTTCTTTGATGTAAATATCACGGCCTGCAAGCTCCAGTGGAGAATACGGATCCACGATATTGTTCGGATTCACATATCGATGCAGGGACAGAGTCGGGTAGATCTCAATTACAGAGCCCACAGCGATTGCCAGGAAGGCAAGAACCGAGAACACAAAGCCCATGCCTTCCAGTTTGCGGTGACCCTTGGTCAGTTCGTCATAACCGGATTTCTGAACTTCGACAGAAGCGTCGTACTGCTCTTTTGGAGCTTTCTGGATGGTTTTGAAGATGTTGTAACACATCATCGCAAAGCCCACGATGAACAGGAATCCACCCAGGGCACGAACCCAGTACAGAGGCACGATACGAACGACAGTTTCGATAAAGTCCGGATACACCAAGGTACCGTCTTCACCGACAGCCAGCCACATCAAACCTTGAGTGATGCCGGCCACAACCATGGAAGTGTAGTACAGAAGCACGCCGGTCAGGCCGATCCAGAAATGGTTTTCCAGAAGTTTTTTGGAATACAGTTCAGTTCTCCACAAGCGTGGAACCAGATAATAAATCATACCGAAAGTCAGGAACCCGTTCCAGCCCAGGGCACCGGAGTGAACGTGACCCACGATCCAGTCAGTGTAGTGACCGACTGCAGAGATGGATTTGATGGACAGCAGCGGTCCTTCGAAAGTCGACATCCCATAGAAAGTCAAAGCCGCAACAAAGAACTTGATCAGTGGTTCGGTTTTCAGCAGGTGCCAGGAGCCTTTCAAAGTCAAAAGACCATTGATCATGCCACCCCAAGAAGGCGCCCACAGCATGATGGAGAAGATCATTCCCAAAGTCTGTGCCCATTCAGGAAGGGATGTGTAAAGCAGGTGATGTGGACCGGCCCAGATATAGATGAATACCAAAGCCCAGAAGTGAATGATACTGAGGCGGTAAGAGTACACCGGACGGTTCGCCGCTTTCGGCACGTAGTAGTACATCAGACCCAGGAACGGCGTGGTCAGGAAGAAGGCCACCGCGTTGTGTCCGTACCACCATTGCACCAGGGCGTCCTGAATCCCGGCATAGACCGGATAGGACTGCAGGAATGTCACCGGAATCTCGATGGAGTTCACGATATGCAGGACTGCCACAGTGATGATTGTGGAAATATAGAACCAGATCGCCACATACATGTGTTTTTCACGGCGTTGACGGATGGTCATGAAGAAGTTGATGGCGAAGATCACCCACACCACAGTGATGGCGATGTCGATCGGCCATTCAAGCTCTGCATATTCCTTGGACTGGGAGTACCCCAGAGGCAAAGTGATGGCGGCAGAAAGAATGATCAGCTGCCAGCCCCAGAAGTGCATCTTGGAAAGCAGATTTGAGAACATGCGGGTTTTCAGCAGTCTTTGGCTGGAATGATAGATCCCGGCAAAGATCGCATTCCCGGCAAAAGCGAAGATCGCCGCATTGGTGTGCAGCGGTCTCAGGCGCCCGAATGTGATCCATTCCAGATTGGCGTTCATTGGCCAGTAGGCCAGCTGCAATGCTGCGATCAAGCCAAAAAGAAACGCAGCCCCGGCCCAGATCATGGTCGCCAGGACGAACTTTTTGACAATATCGTCATCGTAATAAATTTTCTCGATGAGATTTCCCGATGTGTTCACGATTTTTTCCTTTCGTTTTCGTCATCTAAAATACGGTGTGCTGGTGTCTCGAGGTCATCAAACTGACCTTTGGAGGTGGCCCAGAGAAAGGCGGAGACAAAGCCAATTCCCAGAATTAACGCCATGGGGATCATGATCATGATGATGTTCATCGGAACCCCCACAAGGATGAAAGAATGATGACCACGGAACTGATGGGCATCAGAATCGCCGCCATCAGCGGATCGATGAATCCGGCCAGGGCCAGGATTCCACCGATGGTGTTGTAAGTCAGTGAAATTCCCAGATTGCGTTTCAAAACGTTCTGGGTTTGTTCCGAGATTTTCAAAAGATCAAAGAACGGGGAAAGTCCCCCGCGAGTGAAGTACACATCCGCACTGTTCAGGCTCAAGTCCACGCTGCCTTTCACGGCGATACCGACGTCCGCCGCCTGCAGGCTGAGTGAATCGTTGGCGCCATCGCCGATCATGCAGGTGTTTTTGTGGCGAATGAGAATGTCTTTTTTATCTTCCGGGAATAGTTCGCCGTGGGCGTTCTCACGGGCAATACCACACTGGTTTGCGGCCTGGTACACGCGACTTTTTTTGTCGCCGGAAAGAAGGAAGCAGTTCATGCCGCGTTTATTCAGCTCTTGCACCGCCTGGGCAGAGTCCTGGCGAAGCTCATCCAGGAAATAAAGGCGGCACAGGCTTTGGCCGTCACACAGAACCTCGATGGCGGTTTCGTCCTCGTGAGTGCTTTCTGAAAGATGGCGGATCTCGTAAAGTTTTCCGTCGATCAGTCCCTTGACCCCTTTACCCAGGATCTCCTGGGCATTTTGCACCGCGGGCATAAATTCAGGATGCGGCCATGCCTGGCGCAGGGCAAAGGCCAGTGGGTGGTAAGAGGTGGCTTCCAGCGCCAGAATATTGGCCTGCAGGCGCGGAGAGATTATCGCCGGCTCGGAGTGAGACAAAGACAGGTGGCCTTCAGTCAAAGTGCCGGTTTTGTCAAAGAAGATGTTTTTTACTTCGAGCATGCGTTCCAGACTGGTGGCATCTTTCAATAAAATCCCCAGACGCTGGGATTTTTTCAGGGCCAGTCCGAAAGTCAGTGGCGAACCAAAAGCCAGTGCACAAGGGCAGGCCAGGACGATCAGAGCCAAAGAGCGGTTGAAGGCCTCGGATATATCGATGCTGGCGTAAGCAATAAAGAACAGCACCGCGATAGAAAACACCGTGATTATCAACCACTGGGCCAGACGGTCGGTGAGGGCGATAAAGCGGCTTTTTTTCAAGGCCCCGTGATCCAGCTGCTGCAGCAGCTGACCCAGTTTGGATTCAGAAAACTGCAGGTTCATGCGCACCAGAACTCCGTCATCCAGAATTTTGGTTCCGGCGAACAATGTCATCCCGGAAGAAAACACCTTGGGCAGGGACTCGCCGTTAAATAAGGACATGTCCAGCGTGGCGTGGGAAGACAGCAACGTGGCATCCGAGGGCAGGCTCTGGCCCTGTTTTAGTTTCAGGACGTCGCCGGCGTTCACAGAGGACCACGGGATCACAGCGGAGGTATCACCGCTGATGCGCTCGTATTTTTCCATCTGGAAAAAGGACTTCATGCGGGACGGGGAAAGATAGTTCTGCTGCACGCGTTTGAGCAGATAACGCGCTGAAAGGATAAAGAACATGAAGCTGGCGGTGCTGTCGAAATAGATGTCGCCGTCACCACGAACCAGGTTGGCGGTGGAAAGGGCAAAGCCGGACAGCATCGCAATTGCGATCGGCAGATCGACATTGATGACTTTGTATTTCAGGGAATTCCAGGCGCCTTTGTAAAAGGGCTGGGCAGAGTAAAGCAGGATCGGCAGGAACAGGGCAAAGCTGAGCCAGTTAAATACTGTCGCCCAGGTGCCAGCAAGCCCTGAGTACACCGGAATCACAAACAGCATGGTGTTCCCGGCACAGAAGCCCGCCACCGCGATTCTTTTTAAAAAGCTGCGGTTTTCGGATTGATAGCGGGCGGCCAGATTGTCCTGGGCGGCCAGCGGTGAAGGTTTGTATCCCAGTTCCGCAATGACATGGGCCACTTGCGCCAAAGAACCGCCTTCGGCCAGTTTCACCGCAACAGTGCTTTGACCGAAGTTCACTCGGGCCATGGCAATGCGATCATAAAATTCGGGTAGTTTCTCCAGCAGATGCACGCACGAGGAGCAGTGCAGTCCTTCGGCAAAGAACAGGAAGTTGAAATCCTGTTTGTCGTGGCTGTAAAGGCGACGGAACTCGGGCTGATCCAGATAAGCATAAGGATTCTGTTGTTCGGAAAGCACCGGAATTTGTCGCACATGCAGATCCAGAGTCTCGCACGCCGAACAGCAGTACACGGGCTCGGTGGTTCCGGCTCTGCAGTAGGCGCATTCGTGTAGATTTGCTGTGTTCATGGTGTCTCCAGGATGTCTCAAGTGTGCCATCAGCATGCCCACCCCGATATGATCGGGATCATGTTCCAGAAAATAGTCGGGGAATCTGTTTTCCGCAAGCGGAACAGGTGCTGTAAATCGTTGCATTGTCTTGATTTTTCGATTCCTAATGAAACCTGAAACTTCTCACTATATTAGAAATTGGTCCGGGTCACCTTGATCCTTGTCAATTTTTGGTTGTTTTATTCTGCGGTGGTCCAGCGGCGGGTGAACTTTCTGAAAAAAATCGGTCAAGATTGGGCAATGGTTGACGGCCGTCATGTACTTCACCCGGAATTTCTCCGAGAATGACTGTATTCATCAAGGAGAAAAAAGATGAAAGACTGGAACTACAAAAGACTACTGCTAACTGGAGCGATCGCCTGCCTGGCTCCCATGCCGGTCCTGGCTGACAATATCAAGGGTGAAGAGGTGGCGGTGCTGACTGATGCACCTGAAGTGCCACCGCCAATCACTCGCAAACATGCAACCAAGGTCATCGTAAACCTTGAAACCAAGGAAGTGAAGCTCCGCCTGGCCGATGGGGTGGACTATACTTTCTGGACTTTCGGGGGCAAGGTTCCCGGTAAATTCATCCGTATCCGTGAAGGGGATCAGGTGGAGTTCCATCTGCACAATCACCCTTCCAGCAAGCTGCCTCATAATATCGACTTGCACGCTGTGACTGGACAGGGTGGTGGTGCGGAGGGATCCTTCACTGCTCCCGGTCACAGCTCCACTTTCAGTTTCAAGGCACTGAATCCGGGGCTGTATGTGTATCACTGTGCAACTGCGCCGGTGGGCATGCATATCGCCAACGGGATGTATGGTCTGATTCTGGTTGAACCCAAAGAAGGTCTGCCTAAAGTGGACCGTGAATTCTATGTGTTGCAGAGTGAGTTCTATACTAAGGGTAAATATGGAGCTCCGGGTTTGCAGCCGTTCAGCATGACTAAAGCGGTCGAGGAAAAAGCCGACTATGTGGTCTTTAACGGTAGCGTCGGGTCTTTGGTGGGCGATAACGCCATGAAAGCCAAAACTGGTGAAAAGGTCCGCTTGTTTGTGGGTAACGGGGGGCCGAATCTGGTGTCCTCTTTCCACGTGATTGGTGAGATCTTTGACAAGGTCTATGTTGAAGGTGGCAAGCTGGTGAATGAAAACGTCCAGACTACTTTGATTCCGGCGGGTGGATCTGCCATTGTGGAATTCAAACTGGATACTACAGGCACTTTCATTCTGGTGGATCACTCGATCTTCCGTGCCTTCAATAAAGGCGCCATCGGGATGCTGAAAGTGGAAGGCAAAGAAGACCATGAAGTCTATTCCGGAAAAACCAAAGACGGTATCTATCTGCCTGAGGGTGGTGTGATCCAGGAAATTGGTGCGGAAGCTCCGAAACAGATCCCAGCCAAAACTCTGGAAGAACGACTGTCTGGCGGTAAACGTATCTATGAATCCTCTTGCTTTGCCTGTCACCAGAGCAATGGTCAGGGGCTGCCGGGTGCGTTCCCTCCACTGGCGAAGTCGGACTTCCTGAAAAACAAGGATAAGGCGATTTCTGCGGTGATTCACGGTCTTGAGGGCCCGATCAAGGTCAACGGCAAAGAGTACAACTCAGTGATGCCGGCGCAGATTCTGTCGGATGAAGATGCTGCGAACGTACTGACTTACATCTACAGCATGTGGGGCAACTCCAAAAAAGTTGTGACTCCGGCTGATGTCAAAGCAGTTCGGGCTGCGGGTAAAAAGTAACTACGGAGGTTCAGAATGGACGGTCTTAAAAATTGGATAATGCTGACAGCCGTCCTTCTTTCCTGTGCTGGACAAGCCGCCCCCGAGGTGCTGATCCCGGCTGGTGAATACAAAATGCCAGCCAAGCTGAATCAGAAAAGCATCAAGGTGGCGGAATTTAAGATCGACATGCGTCCGGTCACCAATGCCGAGTACCTGGAATTTGTGCGCCAGAATCCCCAGTGGCGCAAAGCCGGGGTGAAAAAGATCTTTGCCGACAGCAGCTATCTGAGCTATTGGCCGGCGGATCTGGAGTTCGGTGATAAATCAATGGCGAATTCCCCGGTGGTGCGGGTGAGCTGGTTTGCCGCCCGGGAATACTGCGCCTGGAAAGGGCGCAGACTTCCTTTCACCAACGAATGGGAATACGTTGCACAATCCCCCTATAAAAATCGCACCGAAATCCGTGAATTGATATTGGAATGGTATGGTCGCGGCGCAGAATGGCCGTTGGCTTCCGTCGAAAAGGGCAGTGCCAACCGGTTTGGCGTGCATGATATGCACGGCCTGATCTGGGAGTGGGTCGAGGACTTTAACACCGCGCTGGTCACCGGGGAATCCCGGGCCGATGGTGGACTGGATAAAAACCTGTTTTGTGGCGCGGGGGCTTCCGGCGCTGCGGATCCCGGCGATTATGCCGCATTTATGAGATTTGCTTTTCGCAGCAGTTTGCAAGCCCGGTACACAGTGCAAAACCTGGGCTTTCGCTGCGCTAAATAACGAGGAGACGTTATGAAACTTTCAAAAGTTCACTTTGTGGCGATAGCTTTTTTGATGGCGGGCCCGGTTCAGGCAGGGGATCATGATCATCACCATCATCAAGCCGCACCCGCAGCGGAAAAATCAAAACCGCTGCATGATGAATCCATTTACAATCTGAATTCCTCTTTGCTGGACGAAGACGGAAAAGTCTTTCAACTGGAAAAGTACCGTGGCAAGCCTGTGGTCATCTCCATGGCTTACACCAGCTGTGTTTATACTTGCCCACTGATCCTGGCGCAAATGCAGCAACTGGAAAAAGCCCTGGCCGAACAGGGTAAGAAAGATGTGCGCTTTGTGCTGGTCAGCTTTGATCCGGCCAAGGACACTCCGAAGGTTCTGAAGGACTATGCGAAGAAAAAGAAACTGAGCACACAGTGGAATCTGCTGACATCCAAGTCTGACAAAGAACCCCGCGAAATCGCCAGCGTTCTGGGCATCAAATACAGCAAAGTCGAAGGCGGTGACTATGACCACTCCTTTATTATTACTGTGCTGGATGCTGAAGGTGTACCACGCGGCCGCCAAGTCGGCGCGGCAGGAAACCCAAAAGACCTGATAAAGTTCATCCCTTGATTTGAATCAAGGCCAATGGGGGTGAGACGGCTTAAAGTGGTCTTACCAACAAGGAGGAACTAGTATGAAAGAGTTCGTAATCGAGGCACAAAAGATCGAGCCTATGCACAGACATTCCTATATTTTTGAAAGCTTTGATAATCTGGAGGGCGGTGACAGCCTGGTGATCGTGAACAACCACGATCCACTGCCACTGCTTCGCCAGTTCGGGGAATCCCGCCCCAACCAGTTTGTCGACGAGTATCTGGAAAAAGGTCCGAACGTTTGGAAACTGCGCCTGACCAAAAAGAAAAAAGAAGGCTGCTGCGGATTCTGCGAGTAGCCCCAATTGCAAGCCCCTGTTGCGGAAAATCTGCGACAGGGCTTACGCCAGCAGTTTCTCACATAACACGAACAGACATCCATCCTCTTTCGCAATATGCCGGCGCAACAGCTGTTCATAGTCGGACTTTAAAGCGTCCAAAGCCCCGGGATATTTTTCCCGCATTTCGGGTTTTAATAAAATTTTAATGGCCTCGGCCAGGTGATGACCCAGTTCATGTTCATCCATGGGCAGGCTGAGCGGGTTCTGCGCGTTCAGCCATTCAAACGACGGATAGGCTGAGGCCTGGGGCAGGCCCTGTTCATGCAGCAGCTTCAGGCGTCGACGAGGTTCGCTTTGCGGGGCCAGATCCAGCTCCATGCCCCGGAAGTAGGTGCACAGCGGTCCGCCCTGGCTGAGCAGGGGGTGCGCTGCGATTTTCGGAAACAGCTCCTGTTCCTCCAGGGGGTGATGAACCGCCTCCACAAAATGCAGGATCTCCAGGATCGGTGCTTTTTGCTCAAACATTTTCAAGATGGTCTGATGCTCCTCGCGAAGCTTTTTTAGAAGGTCGTTCACTTTCCACCTCCATCAACGCCTGTCGGTTTAAAATTTCAATATGCC